>CAYQBG010000010.1:0-151919 GCA_964415675.1 uncultured Hyphomonadaceae bacterium | reverse complement strand
CGATATTCACATGCGGCTTGGAACGCTCGAACTTCTCCTTGGCCATCAGGGCCTCCTCTTCACACTCTGTTATGGCCGGGCGGCTCTTGCCATGATGGCGCCCGCCGGGCCGGTCCTTGGATCGATACCTAGCCGGCGAGTTCCTGGATCACCTTCTGAGCCTCTGCTTTGGGCACCTCGGCATAATGGGCGAACTGCATCGTGAACTGGGCACGCCCCTGCGACATCCCACGCAGATTGGACACATAGCCAAACATGTTCACCAGCGGAACAAAGGCCTCCACAGCGACAGCGTTGCCGCGTGGATTGGAGCCCTGAATCTGGCCGCGGCGCGCATTCAGGTCACCGATAATATCGCCCATATATTCCTCGGGAGTGACCACCTCGACCCGCATCACCGGCTCCATCAGGCGGGGATCGCCCTTGGATTTCAGCTCGCGGAAAGCCGCCCGCCCGGCGATCTCGAAGGCCAGCACAGAGCTGTCCACATCGTGGAAGGCGCCGTCGATCAGCGTCGCCTTGAAATCGGTCACAGGATAGCCAGCCAGGAGACCGTTTTCCTTGGCGCTCTCGAGGCCCTTCTCGACACCGGGAATATATTCCTTCGGCACCGAGCCGCCGACAATCTTGCTCTCGAACTCAAAGCCCGAGCCAGCCTCGAGCGGCTCGAACTGGATTTTCACCCGCGCGAACTGGCCCGACCCGCCAGACTGCTTCTTATGGGTATAATCAATCTCAGCGGCCACACCGAGCGCTTCACGATAGGCGACCTGCGGCTGGCCGATATTGGCTTCGACCTTGAATTCACGCTTGAGGCGATCGACCAGAATGTCGAGATGCAACTCGCCCATCCCCTTCATGATGGTCTGACCGCTTTCATGATCGGTCTCGACGCGGAAGGACGGGTCCTCAGCGGCCAGGCGCTGCAGGCCGACAGACATCTTCTCCTGGTCGGCCTTTGATTTCGGCTCGACCGCAATCTCGATGACCGGATCAGGGAAATTCATGGTTTCCAGCACGACCGGATCGGATTTGGCGCAAAGCGTGTCCCCCGTCGTGGTTTCCTTCAGCCCCGCAAGCGCGATGATATCGCCGGCATGAGCCTCCTCGATTTCCTCGCGATTGTTTGAATGCATCATCATCATCCGCCCGATGCGCTCCTGCTTGCCCTTGGTGGCATTGAGGACCGAACCGCCCTTGTTGAGCGTACCGGAATAGATGCGCACAAAGGTCAGCGAGCCGACAAACGGGTCATTCATGATCTTGAAGGCCAGGCCGGCAAAGGGCTGACCATCATCAGCCGAGCGGGCGATATCGCGTGTCTCGGTCTCATCGCCCGGCTTGAAGCCCATATAAGCAGGCACATCCAGCGGCCCCGGCAGATAGTCGATCACCGCGTTCAGCATCGGCTGCACGCCCTTGTTCTTGAAGGCCGAACCCGCCAGCACCGGCACGAAGGACATTGACAATGTCCCCTTGCGGATCAGCCCGCGAAGCTTCGGCTCATCGGGCTCATTGCCTTCGAGATAGGCCTCCATGGCCTCTTCATCCTGCTCAACAGCCAGCTCGACGAGCTCTGCGCGCATCGTCTCGGCCTGATCCTTGAGGCTGTCACGGATATCGCGGAGTTGCCAGGACGCCCCCAGATCCTCGCCTTCCCAGACCCATTCCTTCATGGTCACCAGGTCGACGATACCCTCAAGCTCGTTCTCCGCACCAATCGGCATCTGGATCGGTAGCGGCACGGCGCCCGTCCGGTCCTTGATCATCTTCACGCAATTGAAGAAATCCGCGCCGGTCTTGTCCATCTTGTTGACGAACACGATACGCGGCACCTTGTAACGATCAGCCTGGCGCCAGACCGTCTCTGTCTGCGGCTCAACACCGGCATTGGCGTCGAGCACGCAAACCGCGCCATCCAGTACGGCCAGCGAACGCTCGACTTCAATCGTAAAGTCCACATGCCCGGGCGTATCAATGATGTTGAAGCGGAATTTCGCCTCATCGGGCGTGTCACCATAAATGCCGGTTGGCGTATCGCCATCCTCGGTGCGAAACCAGAAAGTGGTCGTCGCCGCCGACGTGATCGTGATGCCGCGCTCCTGCTCCTGCTCCATCCAGTCCATCGTCGCGGCGCCATCATGCACCTCGCCAATCTTGTGGCTGCGACCTGTGTAGAACAGGATCCGCTCTGTCGTGGTGGTCTTGCCGGCATCGATATGGGCCATGATGCCGAAATTGCGGTAGCGTTCCAGGCTGTAGTCGCGGGCCATGGGGACGGTCCTTCGTTTAACGTTCCGGGAGGAAGCAGGTCGTTGAGATTTTGCGGGCGCTTAACACCGCTGGCGCAATCGCGCCAGTGCCAGACCGCGAGAGCTTACCAGCGATAATGCGAGAAAGCCCGGTTGGCCTCCGCCATCTTGTGCGTATCCTCGCGTTTCTTGACCGCGTTACCGCGGCCCTGCGAGGCATCCATCAACTCGCCGGCGAGGCGCTCGCGCATGGTGTTTTCGCTGCGCGCCCTTGCGGCGGCCGCAAGCCAGCGGATCGCGAGGGCCTGGCGACGCTCGGGACGAACCTCAACCGGCACCTGGTAGGTAGCACCACCCACGCGACGCGAGCGGACCTCAACGGCCGGTGAAATGGCCTCCAGCGCCTCGCGGAACACTTCCACGGGATCCTTCTTGGCGCGATGCTCCACAAGATCCAGCGCACCATAGACAATGCGCTCGGCTGTAGACTTCTTCCCGTCGATCATGATCTGATTCATGAATTTCGACAGGATGACGTCCTTGAACTTCGGATCGGGCAGGACTTCGCGTTTCTCGGCGCGGTGACGACGGGACATGGGATCTCAGCCTTATTTCGGTTTCTTGACGCCGTAATGCGAACGGCGCTGCTTACGGTCTTTCACGCCCTGGGTATCGAGCACACCGCGCAGGATATGATAGCGTACGCCGGGAAGGTCTTTCACGCGGCCACCGCGGATGAGCACGACCGAGTGCTCCTGGAGATTGTGCCCCTCGCCCGGAATGTAGCAGAGCGATTCAAAGCCGGACGTCAGGCGCACCTTCGCCACCTTGCGAAGCGCAGAGTTCGGCTTTTTCGGCGTCGTTGTGTAAACCCGCGTACATACGCCGCGCCGCTGAGGGCAGGCCTTGAGCGCCGGCGTCTTGGTGCGCTCCGGTTTCGGTTTGCGCGGATTTCGGATGAGTTGCTGAATCGTGGGCATGGGCGCCTGTTTTTTTAACGTCTGTCTGTTCGGCGCAAAGGCCTGTCATGAATATCAAATGGCGCGATGAGCCGCCCGGACCTGAGGGCTCAAAGCGCCGCGAACGCACGGGGTGTTCCCCAATGGCCCGGCAGGCAGTACACCTGTATCGAGCGTTTATGAGAAGCGCGGGTGATACGCCCTTGGCCCGCCCGCGTCAAGCATAGGATTGCGAATCCCTGAGGCCCCTGCGAGTCTCGGCGCAGGCCGAAGCATGCATGCACGTCGGGCTGGCCGGTTTTCAGGCTGTCGAGTGCGCGCAACCGCGCCTTTAACCTCTCACCATTCGCAATCAGTGAGATTGAACTGAGCAACGCCCGAGCGCCAGCCGAAGCATATATCAAGGCGCACAACCGGGCGCCGGATTGCACCTCCGCGCCCGGCCTTGATCAGCGCGAAACGGACCACATTCTCTTCCAGACGTATGGTCAGGCCATCACCCCCATTGCAAGGCGGCCGCGAACCCATTCATCTCCCTTCAATTTCCCGAAGATCGTGATATCCCGCGCATGGACGGAGCTTTTGTCCGCGCCGGTGTCGAGCGTTGCGCCCGTCTGCAGCTTCAGCTCGCCGAGAAAGACCGCCTTCAGAAAGCCGAGCAAAGGCCGGGTCGCGCACGCCGGCTGGCCGTTTCCGTCACCGTGGGCGGCGCCAGAACGAATGCAGCGGCGATCAAAGAAAAGCCCGGGACGATCCCGTCCCGGGCCTTTTGCTTCGCCGGTCTGACGCGTTATTCCGCAGCCGTATCCGGAGCCGGCAGAGCCTCGCGTTCGCGCTGCTCTTCCTCGGCTTTGGCCATGGCCGCCTCGCGACGGGCCTTGATCTTGGTATCGCGGTCGGTCGCCACGCGCCGGTAATTGCGCAGCGAGCCACCCGTACCCGCCGGGATCAGGCGCCCGACAATGACATTCTCCTTGAGCCCCTCAAGCGTATCGACCTTGCCCTGCACCGCCGCTTCGGTCAGCACACGCGTTGTCTCCTGGAAGGAGGCCGCCGAGATGAAGCTGCGGGTTTGCAGCGACGCCTTGGTGATACCGAGCAGGACCGGAACGCCAGTGGCCTCGCGCTGGTCCTTCTTGCGGGATTTGCGCACCTCGGTATTGGCTTCCTCGAATTCCAGCAGATCGACCTGCTCGCCGCGGAGCAGACCCGTGTCGCCGGCATCCGTGATTTCGACCTTCTGCAGCATCTGGCGCACGACAACCTCGATATGCTTGTCGTTGATCGGCACGCCCTGAAGGCGATAGACCTTCTGAACCTCCTCGATGAGATAGTTGGCGAGTGCCTCGATCCCCAGCGTGGAGAGGATGTCCTGCGGGGCGGGGTTGCCGTCCATCAGGTATTCACCGCGCTTGATATGGTCGCCATCCTGAACAGCAAGGTGCTTGCCCTTCGGCACCAGGTAATCGACCGGATCACGACCTTCCTCTTCGGGCTGGATCGAGATCTTGCGCTTGTTCTTATAGTCTCGCCCGAACACCACCTTGCCGTCGATATCGGCAATGATGGCATGGTCCTTCGGACGGCGAGCCTCAAACAGTTCGGCCACACGCGGCAGACCCCCGGTAATGTCTCGGGTCTTGGCGCCGCCGGTTGACACACGTGCCAGCGTGTCTCCGGGCTTGACCTCCTCGCCCTCACCGAGCGACAGAATCGCGCCAACCGAAAGCAGATAGCGCGCTTCGGACCCATTCGGCAGGGTAACTGGCTCTCCATCAGCATCGACAATCAGGATCGCCGGCTTGAGATCGGCCGATTTGGAGGCCGACCGCCAGTCGACCATGACCCGCGAGGAAATGCCCGTCGCTTCGTCAGTCTCTTCGCGCGATGTCACGCCATCGATCACATCTACCAGGCGGGCTGTGCCACCCACTTCCGACACGATCGGCTGGGCAAACGGATCCCAGTCGGCAATCCGGTCGCCGGCCGAAACCTTCTCGCCGGCCTTCGCATGCAGACGCGTGCCATAAGCCGGCTTGAAGGACTGACGCGTGCGCCCGTCCGCATCATTGATCTTCACTTCCATCGAGCGGCCGATCACGACAAGCGAACCATCCTCGCGTGTCACCGTTGCGGCATTCTCGAAGAACAGCTCGCCCTCATAAGTCGACTCAATAGATGACTGGTCTGCAACCGTTGCCGCGCCACCAATATGGAAGGTACGCATCGTCAGCTGCGTCCCCGGCTCACCGATTGACTGGGCCGCTATCACGCCGACCGCCTCGCCGCGATTGACAACCGTGCCCCTTGCCAGGTCACGGCCATAGCAGGCTACACAGACCCCGGTCCGCGTCTCGCAGGTCAGCGGCGAGCGAGCCTTGATTTGGTCGATCCCGGCCAGTTCGATCGCCTTCGAGATGGCCTCATCGACATAAGTCCCCGCCGGATAGATCACTTCGCCGGTCGAAGAATGGATGGCGTCCTCGCCCAGCGTACGCCCGAGCAGGCGTTCGGAGATCGGCACAACAATATCAGCGCCGTCCATGACCGCATTGATCTGGATCCCCTGATCGGTCCCGCAATCATCTTCGGAGACGATGCAGTCCTGCGCGACATCCACAAGGCGGCGGGTGAGATAACCCGAATTCGCCGTCTTCAGGGCGGTGTCTGCCAGGCCCTTTCGTGCGCCGTGGGTCGAGTTGAAGTATTCAAGGACGGTCAGGCCCTCCTTGAAATTCGACACAATCGGGGTTTCGATGATCTCGCCCGAAGGTTTAGCCATCAGGCCGCGCATGCCGGCCAGCTGCTTCATCTGGTTTTTCGAACCACGCGCGCCGGAATGGGCCATCATGAAGACCGAATTGGTCTCGTTCTGGCGTCCCGTCTCAGGGTCGATCTCGGCGGTGCCGGCCGCGTCCATCATGGCGTCAGCGACCTTGTCGGTACAGGTCGACCAGGCATCGACCACCTTGTTATACTTCTCACCGCGGGTGATGAGGCCGTCGGCATACTGGCGCTCATACTCACCCACCTGGTTGCGGGTTTCCTCTACCAGCCTCGCTTTGGCGGCCGGGATTTTCATATCGTCCTTGCCAAAGGAGATGCCGGCCTTGGCGGCCTCACGGAAACCGAGCGCCATCAACTGATCGCAAAAGATCACAGTCGCCTTCTGGCCACAGTTCCGGTAGACCTCATCGATCAGCCGGGCGATATTCTTCTTGGTCATCAACTCATTGACGATATCGACATTCACGCTTGCCGCCTTGGGCAGGAGCGAGGCAATCATATAGCGCCCCGGCGTGGTCTCGATGACGCGCGAATGCGCCTTGCCATCGGAATCGACCGTCTCAATCCGGGCCTTGATCTTGGCGTGCAGAGACACCGCACCTGAGTGCAGGGCGTGCTCGATCTCGGCATAGTCGGAATAAAGGCCGCGCACCGGCGCGCCATTTTCATTCTCGGCATAGTCGCCGGGCTCATTATCCTTGTCGAGCGACAGATAATACAGGCCCAGCACGATATCCTGCGACGGCACGATGATCGGCTTGCCATTGGCCGGTGACAGGATGTTGTTCGTCGACATCATCAGGACGCGCGCTTCCAGCTGCGCCTCAAGGCTCAGCGGAACGTGCACGGCCATCTGGTCGCCATCGAAATCGGCATTGAACGCAGCGCAGACCAGCGGGTGCAGCTGGATCGCCTTGCCTTCGATCAGTTTCGGCTCAAACGCCTGAATTCCCAGACGGTGCAGCGTCGGCGCCCGGTTGAGCAGGACCGGATGTTCGCGGATCACCTCATCCAGAATATCCCAGACTTCCGGCTTCTCCTTCTCGACCAGCTTCTTGGCCGCCTTGACGGTGCCGGCGAGCCCTTTCGCGTCGAGCCGCGCATAGATGAAGGGCTTGAACAGTTCCAGCGCCATCTTCTTGGGCAGCCCGCATTCGTGCAGCTTCAGGTTGGGCCCGACCACGATGACCGAACGGCCGGAATAATCGACGCGCTTGCCGAGCAGGTTCTGGCGGAACCGGCCTTGCTTGCCCTTGAGCATGTCAGACAGCGATTTCAGCGGGCGCTTGTTCGTGCCCGTGATCACGCGGCCGCGACGGCCATTGTCGAACAGGGCATCGACGGATTCCTGCAACATCCGCTTCTCGTTACGGATGATTATGTCGGGCGCGCGCAGCTCCATCAGCCGCTTGAGCCGGTTATTACGGTTGATGACTCGGCGATAGAGATCGTTGAGGTCTGAGGTGGCGAACCGGCCACCATCCAGCGGCACCAGCGGGCGCAGATCCGGCGGGATCACAGGCACGATTGTCAGGATCATCCATTCCGGCTTGGCACCAGAGGTCAGGAAGCTTTCGACGACCTTGAGGCGCTTGGAATACTTCTTGGTCTTGAGCTCGGACGTGGACTCTTTCAGCCCCTCGCGCAGCCCCTCGGCGATGGTCTCCAGATCCATGGAAGAGAGCAGCTCACGAATCGCCTCAGCGCCGATCAGCGCCGTGAACCCGTCTTCGCCATGCTCGTCCTGGGCGTCCATATACTCCTCTTCGGTGAGGAGCTGACCCGGTTCGAGACTGGTCAGGCCCGGCTCGGTGACGATATAGCTCTCAAAGTAAAGGACACGCTCGACATCCTTGAGCGTCATGTCGAGCAGAGTCGCGATACGGGACGGCAGCGACTTCAGGAACCAGATATGCGCAACCGGAGCGGCCAGGTCGATATGGCCCATCCGCTCACGCCGCACCTTTGCGAGGGTGACCTCCACGCCGCACTTCTCACAGACGATACCGCGATACTTGATGCGCTTGTACTTGCCGCAGATACACTCATAGTCCTTGTTCGGACCGAAGATACGGGCACAGAAGAGGCCGTCACGCTCGGGCTTGAACGTCCGGTAATTGATGGTTTCAGGCTTCTTGATCTCACCTGAGGACCAGGACCGGATCGTCTCCGGGCTGGCAATCGTGATCTTGATCGCCTCAAAGGTCGGGGTCGGGGCGTTCGGATTGAAAATGCTGGCTACATCTTGGCGCATGGGGTGCTTCCGCTCCTTGGGAGGGTCATGGCCGGGCTTTCAGTCTGAAAAGATCCGGCCGGAATATCGGCTGATCGGGCGTCTTGCCCGCCTTTAGGGCCGCCTATTCGGCGGCCATTGGCGGTTCATTTTCATCACTGTCTTCCTCGATGAGCTCCACATTGAGGCCGAGCGAGCGCATTTCCTTCACGAGCACGTTGAAACTCTCCGGGATGCCGGCCTCGAACGTATCGTCGCCGCGGACGATCGCTTCATAGACCTTGGCCCGGCCAGCCGTGTCGTCGGATTTCACCGTCAGCATTTCCTGCAGCGTATAGGCTGCGCCATAAGCTTCAAGAGCCCAGACCTCCATCTCACCGAAACGCTGGCCGCCAAACTGGGCCTTGCCCCCCAGCGGCTGCTGCGTCACCAGCGAATAAGGACCGGTCGAACGGGCATGGATCTTCTCATCGACCAGGTGGTGAAGCTTCAGGAGATATTTGTAGCCCACAGTGACCGGGCGGCGGAACGCCTCGCCGGTTCGACCGTCGAAAAGTGTGACCTGACCGGACCCGTCAAGCCCCGCACGCTCCAGCATCTCGACAATGTCCGGCTCGCGCGCGCCGTCAAAGACCGGTGTCGCAATCGGCACGCCGCGCGTGACATTGCCGGCCAGCTCGACGATCTCATCATCGGTCTCGGGCAGTTCCTGATCGTCGCCATAGACCGTGACAAGGGTTTCGCGAAGCGCGGCTGCATCATGATTGTGATGCCAGGCCTCCAGTGCATCCTGGACCATCCGGCCCAGCCCGGCAGAGGCCCAGCCGGTATGGGTTTCCAGGATCTGTCCGACATTCATCCGCGAGGGCACGCCGAGCGGATTGAGCACAATATCGACCGGGGTGCCGTCTTCAAGGAAGGGCATGTCCTCAGACGGATTGATCTTCGAGATCACACCCTTGTTGCCGTGGCGACCGGCCATCTTGTCACCCGGCTGCAGCTTCCGCTTGACCGCCAGGAAGACCTTGACGACCTTCATCACGCCAGGCGGCAGGTCGTCGCCGCGCTGGACCTTTTCCACCTTGTCATTGAACCGCGCCTCCAGTTCCCGGATGGAGCCGTCGAACGCGTCTTTCAGGTTTTCCAGTTCGGCCTGGGCCTTTTCAGACTTCAGCGCAATCTCCCACCAGTCAGCCCGGGCAAGGCCCTCAAGCTGGCTCTGGATGATCTTGCCGGCCTTGATGCCTCTCGGCCCGGCCACGGCTTCCTTGCCGACAAGCAATTCATGCAGGCGGTTATAGGTGTTGCGCTCAAGAATGGACTGCTCGTCCTCCTTGTCCTCCTGCAACTGTTCTATCTGCTCACGCTCGATCTGCAGAGCGCGCTGGTCCTTGTCGATGCCGTGGCGATTGAACACCCGCACCTCGACCACAGTTCCGGCATCGCCCGGCGGCACGCGCAGCGAAGTGTCGCGCACATCGGAGGCCTTTTCGCCAAAGATCGCACGCAGCAGCTTCTCTTCGGGCGTCATCGGGCTCTCGCCCTTGGGCGTGACCTTGCCGACCAGGATATCCCCGGCCTGCACTTCCGCACCGACGGCGACAATGCCGGCCTCGTCAAGGTTGCGCAGGGCCTCCTCGCCGACATTGGGAATATCGCGCGTAATCTCTTCCGGGCCAAGCTTGGTATCGCGCGCGGCGATCTCGAACTCTTCCAGGTGGATCGACGTAAAGACATCATCCTTCACGATCCGCTCGGAGATCAGGATGGAATCCTCGAAATTGTAGCCATTCCACGGCATGAAGGCGACGAGCACATTGCGACCCAGGGCCAGCTCGCCAAGATCGGTCGAAGGGCCATCAGCGATGATGTCGCCCCTGGCCACCTGATCGCCGACCTTCACGATCGGGCGCTGGTTGATGCAGCTGTTCTGGTTGGAGCGGCGATATTTCGCCAGCCGGTAGATATCCACGCCCGACTTCGAGCCGTCCAGCTCCTCGGTGGCCCGCACCACGATCCGCGTCGCATCGACCTGCTCGATCACGCCGGCACGTTTGGCCACGATTGCCGCGCGACTGTCCCGCGCCACGATGGACTCCATGCCGGTGCCGACAAGCGGCGCCTCGGCCTCGACCAGCGGCACCGCCTGACGCTGCATGTTCGAGCCCATGAGCGCGCGGTTGGCGTCATCATTCTCAAGATACGGGATCATTGAAGCGGCAACAGAGACAACCTGTTTGGGAGAGACATCCATATACTGGATGTCCTCGCGCGCCACGATCGTCGCCTCGCCCTGAATACGGGCATTAACGAATTCATTCGCGAGTTGGCCGTCCTCGGTTACCGTGGCGTTCGCCTGGGCAATCGCGTATTTGGTCTCTTCCATGGCCGAAAGATAAGAGACCTCTTCATTCAGCCGGCCATCGACGACTTTCCGGTAAGGGCTTTCGATAAAGCCGTATTTGTTGATCCGCGCATGCGTGGCGAGCGAGTTGATCAGGCCGATATTCGGGCCTTCCGGCGTCTCGATCGGGCAGATCCGGCCATAATGGGTCGGATGGACGTCACGCACCTCGAAGCCGGCGCGCTCACGCGTCAGGCCACCCGGGCCAAGCGCCGAAAGGCGACGCTTGTGAGTGATCTCCGAAAGCGGATTGGTCTGGTCCATGAATTGTGACAGCTGCGAGGAGCCGAAGAATTCGCGCACCGATGCGACCACGGGTTTGGCATTGATCAGATCGTGCGGCATGACCGTGTCGATATCGACCGAGCTCATCCGCTCCTTGATCGCGCGCTCCATGCGCACCAAGCCGATCCGGTAGTTATTCTCCATCAGCTCGCCGACCGAGCGCACCCGCCGGTTGCCGAGATTATCGATATCATCGACCTCGCCGATCCCGTCCTTGAGGTCGAGGATCACCTGCATCACGCCGACAATGTCCTCCTTGCGAAGGATGCGGACGCTGTCTTCAGCCGGATCATAATCTCCAAGCGCCATGTTCAGGCGCATATTCATCTTCACCCGACCGACAGCGGACAGATCATAGCGTTCCGGGTCGAAGAAGAGCTGGCTGAAAAGCGCCTCGGCGGCATCTTCGGTCGGCGGCTCGCCAGGGCGCATCACGCGGTAAATGTCCGACAGCGCCTCGAAACGGGTCTCATTTTTGTCAGCAACGAGCGTGTTGCGCAGCCAGGGACCGCGGGAATTCTCATCGACGTCGAGAATCTCGATCGCCTGTACACCCTGGTCACGCAGCTCTGCGACCAGTTCCTCGGTCAGTTCGTCGCCGGCCTCGCCATAGATTTCGCCAGTCTCGAGATTGACCACGTCGCGACCGAGATACTTGCCCTCAAGCGCCGTCGAAGGCACGAGCAACTCGTCGGTGCCAGCCTCGCCGAGCTTGCGCGCGCGAAGCGCTGTGATCTTCTTGCCGGCCGGCGCAATGACATCGCCGCTCCCGGCATCGACGAGGTCGAAATCGGGCTTCTTGCCCTTCCAGGCGTCCGCACGGAATCCGGTGATCCAGCCTTTCTGGTCGAGCCGGTAGATCGAGCGCGCATAGAAACTGTCCAGGATTTCATCGGTATCGTATCCGAGCGCATACATCAGCGTCGTCGCCGGCAGCTTGCGCTTGCGGTCGATGCGGACATTCAGGATGTCCTTGGCGTCGAATTCGAAATCCAGCCAGGAGCCGCGATAGGGAATGATGCGGGCTGCGAACAGGAGCTTGCCCGATGTGTGGGTCTTGCCCTTGTCATGATCGAAGAAGACGCCCGGGCTGCGGTGCATCTGCGAGACGATAACGCGCTCGGTCCCATTGACGATGAAGGTGCCCTTTTCGGTCATCAGCGGAATATCGCCAAGATAGACCTCCTGCTCCTTCACCTCCTTGATCGATTTGGCGCCGGTATCCTCATCAATATCGAACACGATCAGCTGCAGGCGAACCTTGAGCGGCGCCGCATAGGTCAGATCGCGCTGCATGCATTCTTCAGTATCGAATTTCGGCGGCTCGAACTCATAGGACACATAACCGAGCTCCGCGCGCTCGGAAAAATCCCGAATCGGAAACACAGATTTGAAAACGCCCCCGAGACCGTCATCGGTCCGCTCGGCCTGCGGGACGTGCATCTGCAGGAAGTGTTCGTAAGATGCGCGCTGAACCTCGATCAGGTTCGGCATTTCGATGGCTTCGGGAATTCGCCCGAAGGATTTGCGGATACGTTTCTTTTCCGTGAAGGAGAGAGCCATCATCGATCCCTGTTTGCGCGCGGAAAACCCTGTGCCCGCTCCGTCCTCAGGCGCCCGCCGCCCGACCGGTCCGAAGCGGAAGGCCCGCGGCCTGCCGTCAGTGACGCGGAAACGGCGGCCCCACGATCGGGGCCGCCGCGATGGAAACCTGAAGCCCGTTCCGCGCGTCCGGACTTCCCATTTGACACCGGCAGGCCAGCCTGACAGGCCGACCAGAAGCCGTTACTTGATTTCGATCGTCGCGCCAGCCTCTTCGAACTTTTTCTTGAGCTCTTCGGCTTCTTCCTTGGACACGGCCTCCTTGATCGCCTTCGGCGCGCTTTCGACCAGCTCCTTGGCCTCTTTCAGGCCGAGGCCGGAGACGACTTCGCGCACCACCTTGATCACGCCGATCTTCTTTTCGCCACCCGAGGTAAGGATGACGTCGAATTCGGTTTGCTCTTCGACCGCCGCGGCATCTTCGCCGCCACCAGCCATCGGCATGGCGCCCATGGCGACCGGAGCCGCTGCAGACACGCCCCACTTCTCTTCCAGAAGTGTGGCCAGTTCAGCCGCCTCGAGGACGGTCAGCGAGGAAAGATCTTCAGCGATCTGTTCGAGCTTTGACATGTATTCAGTTCCTTGCAAGCGAGGGTTTATCGGGGGTCTCAGTCTGGAGCCATTGCAGACAGATCAGGCCGCATCCTTTTCGGCATATGCCTTGATAACACGCGCCAGCTGTCCAGCCGGCGCCTGCACCACGCCCGCCACTTTCGTGGCCGGCGCCTGGATGAGGCCAATGAGCTTGCCGCGAAGCTGGTCGAGGCTCGGCAGCTTGGCGAGCGACTGGACGCCATCGGCGTCGAGCACAGTCTCGTCCATGATGCCACCGATCAGCACCAGCTTCTCATTCCCCTTCGCGAACTCGGACACGACCTTGGGGGCCGCGACCGGATCCGGGGAGAATGCGATTGCCACAGGGCCCGCGAACAGATCCTGGGCAGCTTCGCCACCCTTTCCATCCAGAGCAATCTTGGCAATCCGGTTCTTGATGACTTTCAGCTGTGCGCCCTGCTCGCGCAGTTTGCCGCGCAGCCCCGTCATCTCTGCAACGGTCAGACCGGAATAATGGGTCACAACGACCGCACCGCTCTGCTCAAACACGCCCTTGAGCGTTTCGAGTGCAGCGGCTTTTCCAGCTTTGTCCATTGCCGGTCTCCATGACTAGAGCGTCCGGACCATCCGGGCGCCCGGGTGTCTGCCGGCAGTCAGGCTATTTTAGGCCCTCCCTCCGGCGCCTGCCCAGGGCGCGCCAAACATGGAAGGGGCCGTTCCAGAAATTCAGGAACTGCCGATCCCGGTCTCGCATCGCCCCGTCTGCATAGGCATCCCTCACAGGATTTACCGCCGGGCAGGCGGCCTATGGTCTCGGACAGGAAAGCGGGAGACACCATCCCAAAGGGTCAGGCAACTCCCGCAAGCCGCGTCTGTTAACAGAGTGGAACGAGCCTTGCAAGACCCGTTTTCCGTTTTTTCAATTCGCCCTGCCCGGCCGTGTCAGGCGCCGGTCATCAGCTCGGAATAATCGACCGTCACGCCCGGCCCCATGGTCGAGGAGACGGCGATCTTGCGAACATACTGACCCTTGGCGCCTGACGGCTTGGCTTTCATCAGAGCATCGACGAAAGCGGCCAGATTCTGCCGAAGCTGGTCCTGCGTAAAGCTGGCCTTGCCAATCCCGGCATGGATGATGCCCTGCTTTTCCACGCGGAACTCGACCGAACCGCCCTTGGCATCCTTGACCGCCTGGCCGACATTCGGCGTCACGGTGCCCACTTTCGGGTTCGGCATCAGGCCACGCGGACCGAGCACCTTGCCGAGGCGACCGACGACGCTCATCATGTCAGGCGATGCGATGACGCGGTCAAAGTCCATTCGCCCGCCCTGGACCTCTTCCATGAGATCTTCAGCGCCAACAATGTCTGCACCCGCTTCGCGCGCCTCGTCTGCCTTCGCATCACGGGCAAAGACCGCCACGCGCACATCCTTGCCAGTGCCAGCAGGCAACGAGACCATGCCGCGAACCATCTGGTCGGCATATTTCGGATCGACACCCAGTCTCACAGCGATTTCAACCGTCTCGTCGAACTTCGCCCTGGCATTGTCCTTGACCAGCTTCAGCGCCTCATCGACCGGATAGGCCGTTTCCGGATCGATGTTCACACGCGCGTCGCGGTAGCGTTTTCCCTGCGCCATGATCAGCCCTCCACCACTTCGAGGCCCATAGAGCGGGCCGATCCGGCAATGATCTTCTGAGCTTCGTCGAGGTCATTGGCATTGAGGTCGGCCATTTTCTGCTCGGCAATCTCGCGACACTGCGCCATCGTCACCTTCCCGATGGACGAGCGGCCCGGCTCTTTCGAACCAGACTTGATCTTCGCGGCCTTCTTCAGCAGTACCGAGGCCGGCGGAGTCTTCACGATAAAGGTGAAGGACTTGTCCTGATAATAGTCGATAACGACCGGTAGCGGCACGCCCTTTTCCAGTGATTCCGTCCTGGCGTTGAATGCCTTGCAGAATTCCATGATATTGATGCCGCGCTGACCGAGGGCCGGGCCGACAGGCGGCGACGGATTGGCCGCACCGGCCGGGATCTGGAGCTTCAGTTGCCCCAGCAATTTCTTCGCCATGTTCCTTCTCCATGTGGCGGATATGAAGGTCACGCGGTCCGGCCCGGAACATGGGCTTGCATCGCCCCGGCACCTCCCGCATGTCTCTTTCCCCGGACCCGGCAGGCGCCGGACCGGAGAAAGCGCGGCCTATGACGGAACAGGGCGCAAAGGTCAAGTGCGCCGCGCCCGCGGGAACCCTTAAGCCACCGCCTTTTTCCGGCCCCTGCGCAAACGGATGCGCTGCCAGAACCGCTTGCGCTCCGGCGGCGGCAAAGGCTGCAGATTGTCCACGAAGGCCTCCGCGCAGGCCCGCCAGGAATAGGTTTCCGCAAATTCCCGGCACCGCTCGCGCGAGATCTCCAGGCATTCCACGGCCACCGCCGCAAGGTCACCCTCAAGGGGCGCAATCATGCCCGCGCCCGAATCTGGAATCACGTCGCGCGGTCCGGTTGCATCATAGGCCGCCACCGGCACGCCCGATGCCATGGCTTCCAGAACGACAAGCCCGAAAGTATCTGTCAGGCTTGGAAATACAAAGACATCGGCGCTGGCGAAATGGCGTGAGAGGTCGTCGCCGAACCTGGCGCCCGTAAATCGCACCTCGGGATACTTCTTCTTCAATTCCTCCAGTTGCGGCCCCTCGCCAACCACGGCTTTTGAGCCCGGCAGATCAAGCTGCAGGAATGCCTCGATATTCTTCTCGACCGCAACGCGCCCGACATTGAGAAAGACGGGCCGCTCGCAGCCTTCGAACGGATCGTCAGTGGCGCCTGGCTCGACCCGCCAGCGCGGATGAAACTGCTGGGTATCGACACCGCGCGTCCAGGCGACCGTATTGCGGAACTTGCGGGCATCAAGCTCGGCGACCATGCTGGGCGTGGGCACCATGACCTTGCCGGAGAATTTGTGGAACCAGCGCACAAAGCGATAACCCCAGGCCGTGGGCACAGGAAACCGCGCTGAGACATATTCCGGAAAGCGCGTGTGATAGGCCGTCGAAAACGGATGTTTGAGCCGGATACACATGGCGCGCGCGGCCATGCCGAGCGTGCCCTCTGTGGCGATATGCACGGCATCCGGCTCAAATTCGTGGAATCGCTCTTCAATCTTCCGGCGCGCGAACAGGGCGAGCTTGATCTCGCTATAGGTCGGAAGCGGGATGGTGGGGAAGCCGTCTGCCGGCGAGACGATTTCCCACTCATGGCCCATCGCCTCAGTCTCAGCGATGACCCGCTTCATGGTGCGCACGACGCCATTGACCTGAGGATCCCAGGCATCGGTGATCAGCATGATCTTCATCGGCATTCCCCGGGCGCGCGGCCGTTTGCAGCCTGCGCATAGTTGGCGCGCTGCGCGCATCAGGTAAAGCCCAAGAATAAAGGCCCTCGCTTGATGAGATGGCTTGGAGGATGCATCTAGCTATCAACGCAACCGGAGAAGATCATGCCCCTTTCGACCTTGCCGGAGAGGCCCGACTGGGAGGCCCTCGACGCTCACAAATTCATCGACGAAGAGCGCTATGTCGAGACCTTGCTGGCCGAGTTGCCGATCACCGGAGAGGCCCGCCTGCAGGCGCTGCGGCGCGCGCGGGACCTCGTGGAGATTGCGCGCCAGCGTGGCCGCCGCAAGGGCATGATGGAAAGCTTCCTGGAAGAGTTCGGCCTGTCGAACTCGGAAGGTCTCGCGCTCATGTGCCTGGCCGAGGCGCTATTGCGCGTGCCCGATGCGGCCACACGCGACGAACTGATCGCCGAGAAGATCCGGTCGGGCGACTGGGGCGCGCATGCCGGACAGTCCGACAGCTGGCTTGTCAATGCCTCGACATGGGGACTGATGCTGACCGGGCGCGTTATTGGCCCACCTGCCGCCGCAACTGAGGAAAGCCCCGGCGGCTTCCTCTCCGGCCTGATCCGCCAGAGCGGCGAGCCGGTCATCCGCGCGGCCATGCTGCAGGCCATGCGGATCATGGGCGAACAATTCGTCCTTGGTCGCGACGTTCAGTCTGCGCTGAGACGCGGCGACCGGATGCGCAAGACGGGCGAAGCGGCGCATTTCAGCTTTGACATGCTCGGCGAAGGTGCGCGCACCGCGCAGGACGCTGCGCGCTATCTGAAATCCTATGAGGGCGCGATTGCAGCGATTGCCGAGGTCAAACCCCCGGCCATGGCGCCGGAGAACGCATCAGGCGTCTCGGTGAAACTCACCGCCCTGCATCCACGTTATGAAGCCGTTCACGAAGTTCGCGTGATGGAGGAGCTCTATCCACGGATCCTCCGTCTCTGCGAGCAGGCTGCAGCCGCGAACATCAATCTCTGCCTTGATGCTGAAGAGGCAGACCGGCTGGTCATTTCCCTGAAAATCTTCGAACAACTCGCCCGCGAACCCGCGCTGGGCGGCTGGACCGGGCTCGGCCTCGCCGTACAAGCCTATCAGAAGCGCGGGCTCGGCGTCATCAGGATGCTGG
Organism: uncultured Hyphomonadaceae bacterium; assembly: GCA_964415675.1. GTDB lineage: Bacteria > Pseudomonadota > Alphaproteobacteria > Caulobacterales > Hyphomonadaceae > UBA5336. The sequence continues at coordinate 134,321 of CAYQBG010000010.1, read as the reverse complement.
CATCTCTTGCCCGGGAGACCGGGCGCCGTTTCATGGTGCGACTGGTCAAGGGGGCCTATTGGGACACCGAGATCAAGCATGCACAGGTAATGGGTTTCCCCAATTTTCCGGTCTTCACCACAAAGTCCGGCACCGACCTGTCCTATCTGGCCTGCGCAAAGGCAATGCTGGAAGCCGCGCCTCACCTTTATCCGCAATTCGCCACGCACAATGCCCATTCGCTGGCCGCAGTCGAGCTCATGGCGGCCCGGGCCGGCTCGCCCGCCTTCGAGTATCAGCGCCTGCACGGGATGGGCGAAGCGCTCTATGATGCCGCCGAAGCCGGCGGGAAAGTGCGTGTCTATGCCCCCGTCGGCGCGCATGAGGACCTTTTGCCCTATCTGGTCCGCCGGCTTTTGGAAAATGGCGCCAATACAAGCTTCGTGCACTCCTTTCTCGACCCGGACGTGCCTGTGGATGAGGTGGTGCCCGACCCGATTGCAAAGCTGGAAGCCGGGCCGCGCCGGCATCCGCAAATCCCCACGCCCCCGCGGCTGTTCGGACCCGGCCGGCGCAACTCGGCCGGGCTGGACCTGACACAGGCAGAGACGCGTGAGCATATCCGCAAGAGTGTGAAACTCTTCCGCGACGGCCCGGTGATCACTGCCGGACCGATTGTGTCGGGCAATATCACGACCGATGACGGGCAGATGCGCCGGGTACCCTATGAGACCGAAACCGTCGTCGGCACCGTGCATGAGGCTTCAGAAGGTGACATCGACCGCGCCCTCCATGCCGCAGCCGGCTTCCAGCGGGAATGGGACGCGATTGGCGGAGCCGCGCGGGCGAAACACCTGCGCGCCATGGGCGACGTTCTTGAAGACAATGGACCGCGCCTTATCGCCCTGATGGCCCGCGAAACAGGCAAGACCCTGCAGGACGGTATCGACGAGGTGCGCGAAGCAGTCGATTTCTGCCGTTTCTATGCGAATGAGGCGGAGCGGACGTTCCAGGGCGAAACCCGCCTGCCCGGCCCGGCTGGCGAGACCAACCATATCTCCCTGCACGGGCGCGGCGTGTTCGCCTGTATTTCTCCCTGGAACTTCCCGCTGGCCATTTTCACTGGCCAGATCGCGGCCGCCCTTGGCGCGGGTAATACCGTCGTCGCCAAACCGGCCGAGCAAAGCCCCCTCATCGCCGCAGAGGCCGTCAGGCTTTATCACAAGGCCGGCCTGCCAGCCGAGGCGTTGCACCTTTTGCCAGGGCGGGGCGAAACAGTGGGCGCCGCGCTGATTGCCGATCCCCGTATTCGCGGCATCGCCTTCACCGGCGGGACCGGGACCGCGCGGGTCATCAATCGCAGTCTCGCCGAACGCAACGGGCCGATCATTCCTCTGATCGCCGAGACGGGCGGGCTGAATGCCATGTTTGTCGACACCACGGCCCTGCGCGAACAGGTGATTGACGATGTGCTGCATTCGGCTTTCGGATCGGCCGGCCAACGCTGCTCGGCCCTGCGTCTTCTGTTCCTGCCCCACGCCACCGCCAATACCCTGATCGAAGGATTGAGCGGCGCGATGGACGAACTGATCATCAGCGATCCGGCAAAACCCGAGACCGATATCGGGCCAGTCATAGACCATGAGGCCCGTGAAATGCTGCGCGCCCATGTCGAGCGCATGTCGAAAGAGGCGCGCCTGATCAAACAGGTCGGGACCGGCGGGATCGGCCAGTCCGGCTATGGTTTCGGACCGGCCCTCATCGAACTCGAAAGCCTCGAACAGATCGAACACGAAGTCTTCGGGCCGGTCCTGCACATTCTGCGCTATGACCCTGACAATATTGCCGAAATGGGCGCTGCGCTGGAGGCCAAGGGCTATGGACTGACACTGGGCGTACATTCACGGCTGGAAAGCTTCTGGCGCGAGGTGCGCGCGGCGGTGAAGGCTGGCAACACCTACATCAATCGCGGCATGACCGGCGCGGTGGTCGGCGTGCAGCCCTTTGGCGGTGAGGGCCTGTCGGGCACCGGCCCCAAGGCGGGCGGGCCGAACTATCTCCAGCGCTTTGCGACCGAACGCGTCGTAACCAACAATATTACCGCCCAGGGCGGCGATCCGGAATTGCTCAGCCTGACCTGATGGCTGGCGCCAGACCGCAAACTGGCCGATAATGGCGATCATGAGACATTCGACCGCCAGCGCCCTCTTCCTCGCTACCGTCCTTACAGCCTGCGGCGGCTCATCCTCCGATGAGACCGCCGCTCCCCCAGCCTCAGCCGAGCTTTCATCAGAGCCGCCTGCCGCTTCGCCGGCGCCGGCGGTCCAGCCCGAAAGCGCCGGGCCGGACGCCATGGAGCCTTTCGAGCTGCGCAACCTTGCACGTGACGGCCAGGCCGCCAGCGTCTCGGTCAGCTACGCTCCCGGCATTTCCGAGTTCGATCCCCGCCTTGCCCGCCAGATTGCGGAGTCGAGCGAGACCATGCTGGAGACTTTCGAAGAAGAGGCCGGATCCATGGGCGCCGGACAGGGCGGCAATGCCCCACCCCATTCGCTGGGAATCAACTGGCGCGTCACCTATCGCGGCGAGGCGGTGATCTCGCTGGTGCGGGAAATGTCTTACTATACAGGCGGCGCCCATCCGAATGCGGACATTTCCACGCTGGTCTGGGATCGCACGCGCGGTAAGGCACTGGCCGCAGCAGACCTGTTTGGCAGCGAAGACGTGGCTTATCGTGTCCTCATGGCGCCCTTGCGCGAACGCCTCACCGAGGCCCGCGCCGCACGCAACGACATGGGCGGGCTGGCCCTGGATGATTTGCGCCTTGATGTCGAGGATGCCGTGAACCGCGAAGCTGGCAGCCTTGACCGGCTGGGAATCGCCACCGGGGACGCTGACCGACCCGGTCTCGTCGTGTTCTTTCCGCCGTATGAAGTCGCGTCCTATGCCGAGGGCAGCTATGTGATCACCCTGCCAGCGGACCTGTTCCAGGAGGCCGTTGCAGATACATATGCCGGGATTTTCGCGCGGCGCTGAGCCCGGAGCTCAACGCGGAACCACTGCACAGCCGAGGCCGGGCTCGTGGACCGCCTGAGAGGAGACGATTCCGCCAAGCAGGCTGACCTTGATCCTGTCTTCAGCCTCTTCGAAAGAGAATTGGCTGGTATCGACCGTAAAGTCATCCTGGCAGCTGGCCAGGTCCCGTCCTGCCACAAACCGGCAGGAACAAACCATCTTTGCCCCATAAGCACTCGCAATCTTCGCGAATTCCAGCTGATCCTTCAGCCAGAACTGCCAGGCAAGCCCCGCAATGAGCCCCAGCACCATCAGAACCGCAATAATCACTTTGACGAAGTTCATGACCTGCCCCAATCTCTGTCACCGACGATAAGGGGAGCTCTGTGACATGCGCAAGCGATTCATGGCGGTCGGTCTTGGCATCTTTCTCGCCCTTTTCGGTCGGGCCAGCGGACAGGAGCTCGTGACCTATCCGCCCCAGCCCGGCAGTGTTGAATGGCCCACCGATGGCTGGGCGAAAGGCGAATTGCCCGCTAGCGCGTCAGGCGAAGTTTCTCGCCTTTTAGACGAAGCCCTGTCAGGGGAAAAAACCGGCCTCATGGGCGAGACGAGGGCCGTTGTGATCATCCATCGCGGGAAACTTGTCACAGAAGCGTATCGCGACGGGTTTGTGCCCTCGACCCGGCAGGTCTCATGGTCGATGGCCAAATCGATCACACATGCCCTGACTGGTCGCGCCGTGAAACAGGCCCTGATCGGCGATATTAACGCGCCCATGCCCGGCCCCTGGCCCGAAGGCGACCCGCGCGCACGCGTCACCTGGCGGCAATGGCTGGAGATGACGGACGGGCTGGATTATCATGAGCTTGATGCGCCGACCATCATCGAGAATGATGTCTCCCTGATGATGTATGGTCCGGGACGGTTCAATGTCGCCGCCTATGTGGTGCAGGAACTCCCGCTTCTGCACCCACCCGGGACACACTGGAACTATTCGACAGCCGGCCTGCACATGGTCGCCTGGGCGCTGGCCGACGTGATCCAGACCGGAACCTGCACGCTGGAAGGCAACCGCGCCAATGTCGGCGGCTCCAGTCCGGCAACACCCTGCGTGCCGCGCGAAAAGCGGTTCAGCGACTGGGCGCAGTCGGAGCTTTTCGAGCCCATCGGCATGGATGCGGTGATCGAGTTCGATGCCGCAGGCACGTTCCTGGGCGGATCGCTGGTCTGGGCCTCGGCCCGGGATTTTGCCAAGTTCGGTTATCTACACCTGCGCGGCGGCGTCTGGGAAGGCGAACAGGTATTGCCGAAAGGCTGGGTCGACTGGGCGCGCACAGGATCGCTGGAGGATGATCACAATGTCTGGGGCGCCGGCTTCTGGATCACGCCAGAGGAGGGACCCAGCTATCCTCAGCAGGGCGCGACAACCCCGCCCTGGGACGCGTTTTCGGCGCAGGGCCATGAAGGCCAGACGATCTGGATTGTGCCCTCGCGTGACCTCGTCATCGTACGCCTCGGGCTGATGTCCAATGCGCGCGAGAACTGGACGGCGCTTTATGAATGGAACCAGGCAATCGCCCGCGCTTTCCCGCAGGCAGGTTAGGCCGCAGCCTCGCTCACGGGCGTTCGCGCATATTCCTGCACCTGGCGGCCGCCGGCGAAATCCAGCATGCCCCGGCCACGCTCGAAAGTGTAGAGCCGCCTGGCCACCGAGGGCGCCACCGCGCCCCCGGCGAAGCACCAGGCCAGCATGGCCAGCCCTCCGCCGGCAATGACCCGTATAAGTCCATCGAGCGCCGCACGCATCCGGGCTGACGGGCCAGCTCCGCGCCGACGCGCGATCATCATGGCATCGGTCAGGCCGGTCCGGCGCCACCGCTTCACCAGCCAGGCGAGTGTCGCCCGCCCCTCTGGCACGCGCTCATAGGTCACCGCCCCGGCGGCATTGGCAAACTTTTCGCCAGCCTGAAGCAGCGCGTCGAAGAACAAGGTGTCCTCACCACCGATCAGCGAGAGCGCAGGATCAAAGCGCAGACCATGGTGGCGTACCACGGAAAGATCGATCAGGCAGTTATCAGTCGCACCGGGCGTGTCACGCGCACCGTCTTCCATCACGCGCTTGGAATGGAAATCGCCCGCGATGATCCAGTCTGGCGCGTCCTCTTCATAGCGCGCAATGACATCGCCAAATACAACGGCCGCGCCAGTCTCGCAGCGGCCAGCCCACAGCGCAGAAATCCAGCCCGGCGCTGGCAGTTCGTCATCATCGATAAAGGCGATAAAGTCACTCTCGGCAGTCGCTTTCAGCGCACGGTTGCGGACAAACGTGACGCCCGGCGCGGTCTCGTGAAGGTATCGGATAGGGAAGTGGAAGGCCTCGGTCTGCGCCTCGCGCACGACTGGCTCGGCGTCACCGCCTGGATTGTTGTCAATGACCAGGATCGACACCTGTGCGCTGTCCGGCGGCGTCTGGGCCTGCAGTGCGGCCAGCAATTCGGCGAGTTCGTCATTTCGCCGATAGGTCGGAATGCAGATAACGAGACTCGGCACAGATCAGATCCCCGTTGTTTCTTTGCGTCCAGCGACCATTGCGGCTTGCCGGCGCACCGGCAAGCATGCAAGTTTTCAGCCATGGGTTCGGGCAAAAATTAAGATCGTCTGGCCTGCGTGTTGCACACCCCCGCTGATGTGGTCGCAAAAGGAGACGATATGCAGGTCGATACCCTCAATGTGACCGCAGCGAGTGCCTCACAGGACTCCGCCGAAATCGCCGCCATCGCCAATCTGAAGGGCGGCGTCGGCAAATCGACGACCACAATCATGCTCGCCGATGGCCTGGCCTATTTCCATGGGCTGGAGGTACTCGTCATCGATCTGGATTCCCAGGCGAATGCGAGCCAGATCCTGTTGACCGAGAGCGGCGTCCAGGCTGCTCATGAGCAGGAAAAGGGCGCCGATTTCCTGCTACAGCAATTCATCAAAGGCGAGCCACCGGCAGCTGCCCCATTTATCGTTCCCAATGCCGTCTCGCTCGATGAATTGCGCCGCGCGGAGGAGCGCGACGAAAGGCTCGGCTGGATTTCTGTTCTGCCATCACACCCCCAGCTGCGCCTGAAGGAAATGTCGCTTGAAGAAGACTGGTATTCAGGCACCGGCACGCCCTCATCGCTAGCCGCCTCGCTCACCGAACATTTCAAGGCAGCGGTCAAGCCGCTCCTGTCGCTTTACGATGTCATCCTGATCGACTGCCCGCCGCATCTGTCGCCCCTGGCGCGCGCGGCACTGGCAACCGCTGACAGCTTCATCCTGCCAACGCTGGCAGATCCGATCTCGACCTGGGGGACAAAACAGTTTTCCGACTGGGTTTGCGAGCATGTCACCGCCGACCTCCCAGAGCGCAATTTCGTGGTCGTGACCCGTTTCAAGAACACGGCCCTGTCACGCCAGATCAAGAGTGAACTGGAAGAGGTCTATCTCAAGGACCGCTTCTTCGGCACGACGATCCCTGACTCCATCAATGTCGTTCGGGCGATGGACCGTCCCGCCGCCGACAGCTACAGTTCCTTCCGGGGAAAATACGCATCGGTGACCGGCGATGTTCGCCGCCTCGCGCAGCGTTATGTCGAATTCATGGGCCAGAGGACAGGACAGACATGGAACCTGGTGAGGGACTGAGCCCGGCGGAATATCTCGACCAGGCCTTTGACGTGATCCGCGAGGAAGCACGCGATAATCCGGGCTTTGCGGCACGGCTGGTCAAGGCGCTGGGCGGTGAGGTTGTGTTTCCCAACAGCGCCAAGCGCGAAGTGCTCAATCCTTTGACGGTGGCGGCCGGGGAAACCGAAGCAGCCATGCGCGATATCTATGCCAGTCTCAGCGCAGCGGAGCTTCGCGGGGTCCTGCGCGATTTCAATCTTGCCAGCGCCGTCGATGTGCGCGGCCTGGACGGGCCTGTTCTGCTCGACATGCTGGTCAGGCGCGCAAAAGCCAAAGTTGGCGAGCGGATGAGTGCGCGCCCAGCCGGAGCCTGAGCCCTCGCCACTCGCTGCGAAAGTCCTATTCCGGTCGCCGCGATGCGCCCGGCATCTGCATCAGTTCACCGGCCTGGCGAACCCAGTCATCGCGCTCGATACGCCCGCGGAAATGCATCAGCTTGTCATCAACCCAGTTGATGTCGCGGCTGTCCCATTCGGCGATCTGCCAGAAATAGAACACACCGATCTCATGCAACAGTTCGCTGAGCATGGGCCCGATCCCATTGATTTGTTCGAGATCATCGGGGCGCCCGAATGCGGGCTCTTCAAGCAGGTTCGACTTGTCACCATTGCGGCGGACCGTCTCGATCGGGTCTGCAGGGCGCTCACTCATTCTCCGCGTATATGTGCGCGTCTCGGCTTTCGGGACGGTCGCTGCGCGCGTGTCGCGGCGCGGGGCATACTCATCGCGAATGGTGTATTCGCTGGTCAGCGCCGAGGCAGATGATGCCGATGACGGTCGGGAGCGAAGCGTATGATGGACAGCGGCCAGCCCGTATTCGATGGCAGATAACCGGTCTTCGACAGCGTCGAGGTCGATCCGGCTGTCAATGGCCCGGACGGACTGGATCACAGGACCGAGATCGGGCTCACGGATACGGCCAATCGCATCCTGCAGCGCATCGAGGCGGCGGATGAGCGGGTCTAGCGCCGGCATCTGCTGAACATCTGTCCGCATATCAAGAAGCGCGCGTTCCAGGCGGTCGAGTTCGGAATGGACCGGCCCGAGATCGATATCGGGCATGCGCGGATTGGCGACAGATTCCTCAATCCGGGACAAGCGGTTCTCGACCGGGCGCAGGTCCGGCGCCTGCTGGGCTGACACAGCCGAGAAAACCGAAGCCACAGCGCTTTCAAGCTCGGCCAGCCGGTTGGAGAGTGCATCAAAGCGCGCTTCGGGCGCCGCCAGCCGCGATTCCAGCCGGTCGAGCCGGCCAATAATCGGCGTGCTGTCGCGTTCACCCATTTCGATACGGCCCATGATCTCTTCGAGCCGGGCCTGAACAGGCTGGAGATCGGCATTGCGCAGATGAGACAGGCGCGCTTCCAGCCATGAGAAGCGCGAATGCAGCGAATCAGGCTCACGGTCGGGTGCGCCCAGATAACGTTCAAGCCGTTCCAATCGCTCCTGAAGGGGAGTCAGGTCCGTCGCCGGCAGTCTCATATTGGCAATCCGCTGTTCAACCCTGTCCACCTGCTCGCGCAACGGGCTGAGATCGGTCACCGGGAATTGCAGATTGGCCAGACGCGCATCGAGCAGATTGAACCGCTCATGCAGTGGCTCAAGGCTTTGCGGTCGCATCTGGCCAAGTGTGGCCGAGAGTGCCGAGACTTCACTTGTGATCGGGGCCAGCGCGGCCGCACTCGTGCCCGGCAGGCCGGCGCGCAGCTGGCTGACAGATTCTTCCAGCTGGCGAATATGATTGTGCACCGGGGTAAGGTCTGTGGCCGGCGGCTCGATATTGCCGATGGCCTGCTCCAGGAGTGCAAGCTGGCTGTGGACCGGCCCGAGTTCGACATCGGGTATATCGATATTCAAAAGCAGGTCTTCGATGACACCGAGGCGCTGCTCGACACCGGAAAGTTCCGGCGGCCGGATCGATGACACAGCCGAATAGACAGACGATAGCGAGCTTTCAACCTGGCCAAGCCGGGTCTGAACCGCTTCCAGGTCGGGATGGCCGCTCATCAGATAGGCCTCGATCCCCTGCAGGCGTTCCACCACAGGGCGCATATCCGGTTCCGGTACCGAGATCCCTGTCACTGCGCGCTCAACCCCGCCAAGCCGCTCATAAAGAGGGCGCAGGTCCGGTTCCGGCACGCGGAAATTGGTGACGACCTGATCGACGCGGCCAAGCCGTTCCTCAAGCCCGCGAAGACGCCGGTCGATCGGCGACAGGTCTGTCTGGCCAACACCCGTCAGGGACCGCTTGATACTCGCGATCTCACTGCTGAGCCGTTCACGCGCGCGGGTTTCTTCCTCGCGGTCGCTGTTGAGCTGGCGCAGCAGCGTTTCCTCGGTTTCGGTCACGACTTCCTGATTTCGGCTCATCAGCCACCATGCCAGGAGCGCACCCAGAAGCGCGGCGAGCAGCAGCAGAAAAAAGATCTGGAAAAGCAGGAATGACATGACTTTATCTCGCGGAACTCAGCGCGAAGCGCTTATGGGGTAGGGTCGGGATCGCTCTCGACACGAATTTCAATCCGGCGGTTGCGGGCGCGTCCGTCGGCCGTGGCATTGTCGGCGATTGGATCGCGGGCGCCGTATCCGCGTGCAGTGAGCCGGTCGGCAGGCACTCCGCGGGCAATGAGTTCGGCGCGAACCGCCTGCGCGCGCTCATAGCTCAGTCGGGCATTGGTCGAGACCCGGCCGGTATTGTCTGTGTGTCCTTCGATCCGAAGCTTGCCGGGACACTCGAGAATCCGGGCTGTCAGCAGGTCCAGCAGCGGGCCGCTACCGGCCTGAATCCGTGCGCTGCCAGTGGCGAATTCGATCTTGGATCGCGCCAGCAGCGCGGCAAGGTCGCCTTCACAGGCCATCGCAGCCGATACTTCGGTTACCTCGATTGTTCCGAATTCACCGGCCGGGAGCGGCGCGCCAGCGATCTGCTCGACTGTCTGGGCGCGCCCTTCCGGCGCATCGCAGATGAGAGAGAACCGTCCATCACGAAGTGATGTCGCACCGCTTATACACTCGGAAATCGCCCGGACCGCCTGAAGCGACAGATCGGTCAGCTCCGGGGTGTCCGCGACGTCGGAGATCACGAGCCGGTCTTGCACCGCCACAATCCGCGGAGGATCGACCTCGCGATCAGCATCATTGACGATGCGGCGCCGGGCATCGCCGCTGCCCACCTCGCCTTCGAGCGTAATCACGCCCTGTGAGAGTGAATAGGTCCAGTCGGGGATGTCCCGCGACGCGCTTTCGGCCTCGGCCCGCGCGAGGCGTTCAGCTTGCGGCAGTGTACCGGCCTCTGACGCGGGCGCTGGCGGTGCCGTCGGAGAAATCGTTTGACGGTCAATGACACGGGTGACTGGCCGCGCGACACCAAATGGCGTACCGGCACGCACCTCCCTGACGGCCGCAATCGCACGGTTGGCTGCTTCCCGCGATGGCGCGGCCCCCTCCAGCAGAACCCGCTGCCCCGACGCCGTGGCCGACGCCCATTCGGCTCCGACAGATGCCAGCGCGCGCTCGGCACTCATCTCGGCGATATCCTCAACCTGATGGCGCGAGAACCAGATTAACGAGAAGAAGAACAGGCCAAACAAGCCGAGCAGCGGCAAGAGGCCCCAGGGCACGAAGGGCCTGCGAGCGGCCATCGACCGGCGCACCCGGCGCCGGGTCGTCACCTGCCCGGAATACTCTCCGCTGACGCGATCCGTCATGCCCCGCACTCTCCCCTTGGAAGAATTCCCCAATGACTTGAATTTCATCAGGAAAAACGATTTGTTATCGAAATAAACCGAGGGGTGGCATCAAGTAAAGTGTCGCAATGAATTTCGCGAGCACCCGCGCGTGCGCCAGCGGGTCTCAAGCAAGGCTTCGATATTGAAAAGCTTCGCAACCGGACGGCCGGCAAAGCTGCCCGGTCAGCCGCTCGAGCCGGCTGGTGGACCGGCATTGGCTTCAGACTGGAGCAGCGTATAGCGCTCGATCCCGATGCGCGAGATCAGTTCGAGCTGCGTATCGAGATAGTCGAGATGCTCTTCCTCATTGTTCAGGATCTTGCCGAAAAGGTCGCGGCTGACATAGTCACGCTGCTTTTCGCAATGCTCCATAGCATCGCGAAGCAGCGGGATGGCATCATGCTCAAGCGCCAGGTCGCACTCGATAACATCCTGCACGGATTCGCCAATCCGGAGCTTGCCAAGGTCCTGCAGATTGGGCAACCCTTCCAGGAACAGGATCCGCTGGATCAGCCAGTCGGCATGCTGCATCTCCTCGATGGATTCCTTGTACTCATAATCAGCGAGTTTCGAGACGCCCCAATCGGCCAGTATCCGTGAGTGCAGGAAATACTGGTTGATGGCCGTGAGTTCATTCTTCAGGGCCGCATTCAGAAATTCGATAGTCTTGGGATCGGCTTTCATGCCCGCCTCGCCTGCGTGTTGGAATCAATATCAATTAAAGGATTAACGCGATTGGGATCATTCGAACAGGGTCGCCAGCCTATTGCGCGGCGATCAGCGGGATGCTCGCTTCCGTATCGGTCTCCATCTCCTCGGAGATGATGTCACCTATGGCACAGCGACACTTGCCGCAATTGAAGGACTGCCCGTGATGGGCCTGCACGCTGTCCGGGCAACGCGCCCCGCAACGAACCGCCTCGCGGACGCCGTTCTCATTTATCCTGCGACAGATGCAAATGATCATGACTCGCAATTAGGCGTCGTTGAGAATGATTGTCAATTAGATTTTCGCCGATGCGGCGTTTGCCGCCAACTCAGTCTGAAGGGCGATGACACTGCGGCCGGTCGCGCCCGCCTGTGCAATTGGTGATGTACCAGGCGAGATGCAGGTATTCCGCATAGGTCAGCGATACTCGCGGCATCGAGGTGCCCTCGAATTCGAGTTCCGGATTGGACAGGAAGCGGCGCAGCCGGCGCTCATTCCAGCTCTCATCTCGGCCCGACAGCGCGTCAGAATAGGGAAAGCCCTCGACACTGCCCACGCGCCTTCCGACCAGCTTGTCGAGATGCGGCCCGCCGAGATTTTCCCGGCTGTCGAGCGCGTGGCAGGAGGCACAGCGTGCCAGGAACAGTGCCTCGCCCTCATGCATGTTCAGGCTGGCGCGCTTGAGCTCGAAACTGTCCACCGCCTCGCGCACGCCTTCATAGCCGGCCACAGTCAGGCGCGCGGCTTCAGGCTCAGACGATTTCGGCCGGATCAGGATGAGACGCGCACTGTCTGTGAGCAGCGCGATGCGGCCATCGTCCAGCATCTCGATATCACGCAGGCGTTCGTCCAGTTCGATACGCTCGCCATAGAGAATTCTGTCGCCATCGCGGCGCAGCCGCCAGAGGGCCTCGTCCTCCAGCGTGGCCAGCATCAGGTCCCCGCGCCAGGGCGGGAAGAGCGGTGACTGAAGTTCGGCAAGGCCGGACACGGCCACTGACGGAACGAAGGCGAAAACCGGCTTTTCATAGCCGTCATGGCGCCCCTGCACCGGATTGGTCGGCCATTCCCGGCGTGGGAAGCCATAACCCAGCCCCATGGTCACTTCCGGCCAGCCATAATTGGCGCCGCGCCGGATACGGTTTATCTCATCACCGCCATTCGGCCCATGCTCGGAGGTGAACATGAGCCCGTCTTCGGTGAGCGTCAGGCCCTGCGGGTTGCGCATTCCCACGGCATAGGGCCGCGATGCGCCGGTCTCCATGTCGATCTCGATGACCTTGCCAAGGTCATTGTCGAGCTTCATCGGGAGGGCCACAGCGGAATTATCGCCGTCAAAATCGAAATCCCCGACGGTAACATACATGGCGCCGGCGGCGCCAAATTCCATCCGCCCGCCCTCTTTCAGCCCGGAAAAGAGATTGCCCTGATCCTTCATCTCCATGCACGGACGGGCTGACCAGAACTCCTGCCAATCCGCTGCGGGTTGCAGGTCTCCGCTGGCGGACACATCCAGCTCGATCCGGCTGATGGTAAAGGTAAAACACTCGTCGACATAACGCACATGGCTCGCGAAGAGCTCTGCGCGACCTTCGCCGGCGGGGCGGGCAAGAATGTCGAAGGCGCGGATCCAGGTGCGGTTGAACAGCGGCATCTGCGCGATGGCGCTGTCTTCGAAGCCCGCCATGTTCATAGGCACCTGAAGCGTGGAATAGCTCACGCGCGGATCGCTGCCACCGGACATGCCGGCCACTGTCCCGATCCGGCCATCCGGTGTGAGAAAGAGGACATGGCCCGCTGCCTCAGCCAGCCCCCCGCCGCGATGGGTGAACCGCCCGAGCGGAATGGCCACGGTTTCGAGGCTGAGATGATTGGTTTCGATTGGCGCCCAGGTGAGGTCGAGCGTGTCGCCCTTGCCGCTCTGCCAGGCAGCTGCGGGATCATCGGGCGCCGCCATGGCGATCAACCTGACCCGGTCCCGCAGCGTTTCGAAATGGGATGTCCCGCGAAAGATGATGCCGGCGAGAAAAGCGAAGGCGGCAAGGCCCCCAATTGCGCCATAGACAAGGACTGACAGCGTCCAGCGCGGCTGACCGCGGTCATCCCTCAGCGCAAACACGCGCAACAGGCCGAGCGTCCCATGGCCGAGAAGCCGTCCGAAATCTGCCAGCATGTGTTGGTCCCCACGCATCCGGTCTGTGTCAGCATTGTCCTGCTGCATGAGCGAGATGCAAGCGCGGCGCCAGATTCAAGCAGCTTCGCCTTTCAGGTGAAGACCCGGCCAGAAAAAAGACCCGGCGCATCCGCCGGGCCTTTCGCAGGTCTCAGGCAACCAATCTCTACTGGTCGAGGCGCTCGATGATGATGCCGGGGGCCATGCCGCCGGCGGCGCACATGGTGACGAGGCCATAGCGACCGCCAGAACGCTCCAGTTCGTCAAGCGCGGTCCCGATCAGGATCGATCCCGTCGCTCCGATCGGATGGCCGAGCGCCATGGCGCCGCCATTGATGTTCACTTTCTCCCGGTCCAGATCGAGGTCGCGGATGAACTTCTCGGCCACCACCGAAAAGGCCTCATTGATCTCCCAGACATCGATATCGTCCTTGGAGAGCCCGGCCTTTTCGAGAACCTTCTTCGCGGCCGGCACCGGCGCATTCAGCATCAGTGTCGGACAGTCGCCCATATTCGCCGTGGCGACGATACGCGCACGGGGCTTGAGGCCGTTCTTGTCGGCATAATCCTTCGACGCCACGAGAATCGCCGCCGCACCATCGACCACGCCGGAAGAATTGCCGGCATGATGGACATGAGTCATCGCGCCGTTCAACTGGGGATATTTCTGCTCGATCATGTTGCCATAGGTCGTGCCCTCTTCATCGACAGGCACGCCCCAGAACATGTCAAACACCGTCTTGAGGCTGGACAGGCCGTCCATGGTGGTTCCGGGACGTGGGAACTCATCCTTGTCGAGTGCGAGCGAGCCGTCGCGGTTGTGGACGGGGATGACAGACTTGTCGAAACGGCCCTCATCCATGGCACGCTTGGCGCGCTGCTGGCTGGTCAGCGCCAGTTCGTCCACTGCCTGGCGGTCTATCCCCTCCAGCGTCGCAATCGCATCAGCGCAGCAGCCCTGCTGGGATTGGGGATGCATCTCGCGCAGATGAAGGTTCCCCGCATCCATCATCGGCGGGTTTTTCGGGTCGGCCGTCGAGGCGGTGTAGCTCATCATCTCGCAGCCACCGGCGATCACGCAATCTTCCATGCCCGACATGACCTGCGCAGAGGCAAGCGCGACAGACGTGATGCCCGACCCGCAGAACCGGTCGAGCGTCACACCGGAGGCTTTCACATCATAACCGGCATCGAGCGCGGCCATACGGCCCATATCGGCGCCCTGCGCCCCGCGCTGGGAACTTGTGCCCCAGATGATGTCGTCAACCGAAGCCGTGTCGAGATCATTGCGGTCCCGGATTGCGCCCAGCACTGTCGCGCCGAGATGCTGGGGGTGAAGATGGGCAAGCGAGCCCTTGCCGACCTTGCCAATGCCGCGCGGCGTGCGGACAGCGTCGATGATATATGCCTCGGCCATGTGATGATCCTCCCGGTTGTCGTGTTGGCACCGGGGTGATGCGCAGGCTGCCCCTGCGCCAAGTCAACACCCTTGACGTTGACGCTGCCGTCAATGACCGGACCGCACCTCCATGCTGCTCCCACCGGCCCGGCCCTGGCTCTCAAGATTGGGATGGCCGAACAGTTTCAGGTGCAGGATCGACAGAGCCGGCAGGATAAAGATCAGCACGCTGGTGCCAATCAGGATACCAAAGCCCAGCGCCACCGCCGTGGGAACGAGGAACTGCGCCTGGACGCTGGTTTCAAGAATGATCGGCGTCACCCCGAGAAAAGTGGTCAGCGTGGTCAGCAGGATTGCACGGAACCGGTCCAGCATCGCTTCGGTCACTGCCGCTTCAGCCTGCATTCCCCGGCCCAGTCGTTCATTGATGAAGTCGATCGCCATAAGCGCATTGTTGATGATCACGCCAGACAGGCCGATAATCCCGAACATCGACAGGAGTGTCAGATTCAGGCCCAGCGCTGCATGGCCAAGCAAACCGCCCATGAAGCCGAACGGAATGGCCAGCATAACAATGATCGGCTGGGAGTATGAGCGGAAACTCAGCGCAAGAAGGGCGTAAATCACCAACAGCGCCAGCACAAAATTGCGCGCCATGGCAGGGGCCGCCCGGGCCTGTTCCTCCTGCTCGCCGCCAAGACCGATCTCCAGTCCGTCATATTGGCTGGCGAGATCCGGCTGGAGGGTTTCCATAATCTCGTTGATCACGGCGGACGCTGTTGTGACACGCGTGTCGACATCGGCGCTGATCTCATAAACGCGGCGCCCGTCGATCCGCCTGATTGTCGCCGGAGCCGGGGCAATGGTAAGCTCAGCCAGGCTTCCAATCGGTACAAATCCATTGCCGACAGGAATCCTGAGTCGATTTATCGTCTCCAGGGAATTTCGCGCCGCCTCCGGCAGGCGAACGCGCACCTCGATTTCCTCACGGTCGCGCTGCACCCTGGCCGCTTCGGCCCCGAAAAAGGCGGCGCGCACCTCCGAGGCCAGCTGCGCCTGTGTGATGCCGTAGCTGCGAGCCAGTTCCTTAAGCTCGATGCGAATCTCATCTGTGGTCCGGAAACGGTCATCACGCACATCAAAGACCCCCGAACGCTCGATCAGCGCTTTGCGGATCTCGGCGACCGCTGCCCTTGTATCGGCGTCCTTGCGGGCGCTGACCTCCAGAAGGATCGGCGCACCGACCCCGACAAGGTTCGAACTGAAACTGAGTTTCTGCGCGCCCGGAATTTCCCCGGTCGCCTCACGCCAGGCATTCTCGAATTCCACAGCGGTGAAATCGCGCGTGGCCGCCGTCTCGACCCGGGCGACGATAAAGGCGACATTCGCAGCCGCCCCACCATCAGGATGTGCGACCGGCTCATCAGCCGCGCTCGCCGCTCCGAGACTCCACAACACTCCGTCGAGCGCCTGATCGGATGCGCTGACACGCGCGGCGGCCTGACCGGCTGCGCTGGCAATCTCCTCAGCGAACCGAACGGTCTGCAATTCAGAGGTCGCCTCGGACAATTCCAGTTCCGCCGTGACATAATCGCCTTCGACCTCCGGAAAGAAGATGAATTTCACATGTCCGCTCGCCATCGTTGACAAGGATGCGACGAACACGCCCGCGGCCATCATCAACACCATTGCCGGGCGGTACACGCAAAAGCCGATGGACGCGCGCAACGGCCCGTCCTTGAAGCTGCGCAGCCAGGCGGCGACGAAATCGCGAACCGGATCGGCCAGGCGGCGGGGCGAGAAACGTCCCGGCTGACCCGGCTGAAGATTCGAAAGATGCCGTGGCAGCACCACGAAGCTTTCGACCAATGACAATAAAAGCACGATGATCACCACTGCAGCGATCGGGCCAAGGAACTGGCCGAATGTGCCGGGCACGAACAGAAGGGGCACAAAGGCGGCAATCGTGGTCGATACAGAGAACAGGACCGGCGTCGCCACGCGGATCGCGCCTCTTTCAGCGGCTGCCATTGGCTCGTCGGGCCGCTGGCGCCATTCGGAATGGATATTCTCTCCCACCACAATGGCGTCATCGACGACGATCCCGATGGCCAGGATGAAGCCGAACAGGGACAACTGATTGATGCTCACATCGAACATGGCCATCAGAAGGAATGCGCCGACAAAGGCAACAGCCACCCCGACCGCCACCCAGAAAGCGATGCGCAGATCAAGAAAGGCCATGAGCAAAAGGCCGACCAGGATCAGACCCAGCGCCGCATTGCGTGCCAGCAGATTGATCCGGTCCTCAAGAATCGTCGCATCGTCGCGCCACAATTTGCCGGACACACCCGCCGGAAGCACCGCATCCAGCTCGGTATCGACATAAGTGCGCACCGCTTTTGCGAGATCCAGGATCTTCTGGTCGCCAACCCGAAATATCGAGACAAACACCGCCGGCTGGCCATCATAAACAGCCCGGACAGGCTGTTCCGACAGGCCGTCCCGTATCTTGGCAATATCGCCAAGCAGGACGGGCGTGCCGGTGGCGCCGGACCGTACGACCACGGTCTCGAAGCCCGTTCCGGTGCGCCGCTCGCCGACCGAGCGCAGAAGCACCCTCTGGGTATCTGTCTCGATCTCTCCACCCGACAGGTCGAGGCTCTGGGCCGCGACGGCATCGGCGATAGCGGTCAGAGGCAGGCCCAGCGCCTGCAAGGTCGCCGGGGCGACAGAAACGTCGATCAGGTAGTCCGGCACGCCGCCGATCGTCACGCGCGAGACGCTGTCGAACCCCGTGAGGTCCTCGCGGACCCGTTCAGCAAGCTTCTTCAGCGCGTCGGCTTCCAACGCTCCATAGATGACGATCTGAAGCGCAAGTTCCTGTGCCTCGGCAAGTATTACCTGCGGCTCTTCTGCCTCCTGCGGCAAGACGGTGATCCGGTCGATTTCGGTCTGGATATCGTCCAGCATGGCCGAGTTGTCGGTGCCCTGTTCGAGATCGACGATCACGCTGGCGACATTCTTGGCGGCCAGCCCTGTGATCTGGCGAACGCCCTCAAGCCCCTCGAGCCTTTCCTCGATCGGCTTGACAACAGAGGTTTCGACCTCGTTTGGCGTGGCGCCGGGATAAGGGACGGTGATGGCCACAGCCTTCAGATCGATCTGCGGGAACAGGCGGACATTCAGCGTCTGCACGGCGATGAGACCGGCCACGACCAGAAGGAAAGCGACCAGGTTGGCCGCGACCCGGTTGGCCAGCGCAGCGCGGATCAGCCCTTTCACGGTGCACCCGCCGCCGAGGCATCCCTTGCGGTTTGCACCAGCATGCCCTCGGTTTCCTCGGCCAGCGGTGTGATCATGACTTCGGCGCCGTCGAGATCATCCAGGGCGCGCAGGATCACCCTGCCATCACGGCGCTGGACCGGTTCAACGGGCGTGCGGACCAGGCGGCGGTCTTCGTCCAGCCGCCAGACGAAACTGTCACGCCGGAGGGCTCCCTCAGGCAATTCGAAGACCGTGCCCTCGGCAAGCGCTTCTATCTCGAGCGTCATGAAATCATCGGCGAAGACCCTGCCATCATTCTCAACGGCAAAGGCGCCGGGGAAGACCGCAATCGCCGTCACGGTCCGCGAGGACGGATCAATGGCGGGGGAGAAACCGTCAAGATATCCGTCAAGCTTCAGCGAGCTGAGCGAGCCCTGATTCGGAACCGCCCGAACAGCCAGGGCTGTCTTGCCGGATTGAGCGATTGCCGCACGCACCGCATCCACATCTTCCGGCGACAGTCCGGCTGCGATTTCCCCGACCCGCGTGTCCATGATCCGCGCAAGTTCGCGCCCCGGCGCCACGTAAGTGTCCTCGCTGACACTCTCGGACATCACCAGGGCAGGAAATGGCGACCTGATGGTCGTCTTCGACAGGTTGCGACTCGCAATGTCCAGCCGGGCTTCAGCCTGTCGCAAAGTCGCTCGTGCTTCCGCTTCGCCGGCAACGGCCGCTTCCAGGGCCGCCTGTGGCGTTGCCCCGATTTCGGCCAGCCGGGCCTGGCGGGCCTGCTCGGCGACGACCCGTTTGAGATTCGCCTGCGCGGTTGCCAGTTGCGCCTCGGCCTGCGCAAGGTCAGCGCGGTAATCACCCGGATCAATCCGCAAGAGCATCTCGCCAGCCTCGATCCGGCCACCACGAGCCAGATCAGGGTGCATCCGGGTGACCTTACCGGCGACTTCGCCCACAATCTCAAGTGTCTGACGCGGCTGTAGCCGACCGGGTGCAGTGATCGTGAATTCCCCTGTTCTCGCGGTTGCCGTTACCGTTTCGACGAGCGTGGCATCTTCTGCGCGCGACGTGGCGGCACCGGCCGGAGCCGACCCGGATTCAGACGCCAAGAAGTAAATCCCGGTGCCGCCGCCGAGGCAGAGGCTCCCCACAAGGATCCAGAGCCATGACGCTCTTTGCGCACGCAATTGCCTGCGCGCCGTATCTTCGTCTCGATCGGGAACGGGCATGGGTTGCTTTCGCGATTGCGACAGGTGACGAGTAACCTGATCGAATTAAGATCAGGTTCAAGCGGATTCAAAGAGATGGCGAGTTATATTCAGGTTCTCTCTCGGATAGCTGGCCTCCTGGCCACGGGCACACTTTGTGCGTGTGCGAATTTCAATCCGCCGCCGCCGGTTCCAGGCAGCGATATCAGCCAGCCTGCATTCGTTGCCGGCGATGGGCCGCTGCTCGCCCCGGGCGAGGCGCCGCAATCTGACTGGTGGATCGCCTTCGGTGATCGGGCCCTCATTGCGCTGATCGAGACGGTCGATGCACGAAACCTCTCCCTCGAAGCTGCGACGTCTCGCGTGACCGAAGCCGCAGCGAGTCTCGACCTGGCCCGTGCGGGGCTGATCCCCGCCGGCGGTGTCTCAGCCGCTTACAATCGCCAGCAGCAGGGCACGGCGACTTTTGAGGGCAGCGGCTTTCCCGGCGCCAGTGCAATCTCGCCCAGCGCGATCGATCTCTACACGCTCGGCGGCGACGCCAGCTGGGAAATCGACCTTTTCGGCCGTATACGCGGCGGGATCGATCAGGCTGAGGCCGGCCTCGCCAGCGCAGAAGCCTCCCGCGCAGACCTGCGCCGCATGCTTGTCGGAGAGGCCACAACCGCCTGGTTCAGCCTCATGGAGATCGAGGCGCGCAGAGCGATCGCGCAAGACGCCATTGCCCGACAGGAAGAAGTGCTGGCGCTGACACGGCAACTTGTCGAAGCTGGCGAAAGGGCCCGCCTCGACCTCACGCGCCAAGAGGGCCTCGTCGCCAATACCCGGGCAAGCCTGACCGCACTCGGCAGTGCGCGCGCAGATGCCGTGGCCGGGCTCGCCGTGCTGACCGGTCTCACCGTTCCGCAATTCGAGGAACAATTCGCGCCTCGTGCAGAAGCACGCGCGCGGGTGTTGGTCACAGACGCCAGCGCCGAGCCGATCGCGATCGGCGACCCCGCCGGACTTCTCCGACGCCGCCCGGATGTGCGCGGTGCCGAATTACAACTTCGCGCGGCTGCGGCCGGTGTGCAGGTGGCCGCAAGCGACCTTTATCCGGGCCTGAGCCTCGGCGCATCGACTTCGCTCAGTGCCACCAGCCCGGCGGGATTGAGCGACCCGGGCGCATTCGGCTATTCCTTCGGGCCGCGCCTCAGCTGGGGAATTTTCAACTATCCCCGAACACTTGCAAATATCGATCTTTCCCGAGCCCGGATGCGAACCGCCGCCATCAGCTTCGAACAGGCTGTTCTGTCGGCCCTGACCGAAACAGATGCCGCGCTGATGCGCTACAATGCGGCTGTCGAAGAAGCGATCTTACGCCGCAGGGCACTGGCCGCGAGCCGGGAGACGCTGCGTCTCGTCAATGCGCGTTATGAGGCCGGCGCTGAAAGCTTGCTCAGCCTTCTTGATGCTCAGCGCGAACATCTCCGGGCGGAAGACGGCGCAGCCATTGCGGCCTATTCCGTTATTCGTGCCCGGATCGCAGTCCACAGATCGCTTGGTGGGTGATCAGCCAAGGCTCATGATCCCCTCACGGGCGAATTTTGTGCAATTTGGCAACAGGTCCAGCGCTTCACCGGCTGAAATTTGGTAAAAGTTTGCTTAAATTTCATCGATGATACATAATCCCGTCCTGTGGGAAATCCCCATGCACACCGGTCGGTTTTGCGGGTGCGCTCGGGATTGGTCAAGAGGCTGGAGGACGTCACCCGGGTGGCCCAGATCGCGAGACATACACTGTTCGGAATGGTCCGTATGTTCCGCCGCGCCGGATTCGCGCTGACCGTGACATTCGGAATATTGCTGACCCTGTTCGTTATCGCGGGTGCAGCTTTCGGCACAGGTGAATGGCAAGAAAATCGCGGCGAAGCTTTCGCCGCAGACCGCCCTTTGCCGGGTTTTACAGAACACAGCGTCCCGGAAGGCGCGCCCTGGTCGCATGTGATCGGCGGCCGCGAGTTCGATACGATCACGGCAGTCACTGAGACGGCTGGCGGCGACATGGTCTTTGCAGGGCTCAGCCTCGGCATGGAAGGTCGCGACAGCAGTGTCGGCCATCTTATCAGGACCGATCGTCGCGGACGTCTGCAGACCCGCCAGGAGATCGACAATTCGCGGATCGGACGGATATCGAAAATTGCGCTCGCGCCCGATGGTGGCAGCCGGGTCCTGCACTGGGTCGACGCCGATCTTGGCTTCGCGCGCACGGACGGCACGGGCAAGGTTCTCTGGTCGCGGCGTTTTTCCTCACCATCCGACACGGCCTGGGGCGACGTTTCGGCTGGACATGATGACGAGACCCTGATTGCAATTGTAGATGGCAATGCCAGCGGACAGGTTCGGCTGATGCGTCTCGACGGCCAGGGCAAGAGTCTCTGGCGCCATAATCTGAACGCTGGCGAGGCGACTGCCAATCTCACCGTGGCCGCTGCTGGCGAAGGCGGGGCCCTGCTTGCGCTGGCTTCATCGGATGGTGAGGGCGGACAGATTGTATCGCTGCGCCGTTTCGATCATCGCGGACGGCTGGCCTGGGAGCGCGAGGTGTATCGCGGCCAGACTGCCCGTCTCGCCGATGCGCGGCTGGACAATGATCGCGTCGGGCTTCTCGTGGCGGGCGAACCGGCGGGCCTTTTTGTGTACGATACGTTTGGCACACCCGTATGGGTCCGCGAGGTGACACCGCTCAATGAATATGGTCGTCACGTCCTCGCGCGGCATGCCGGGCGAGGCTATCAGGTGATTGGTGAGCCCCGCCATGCCGACGGCGCCGGAGAGATCTGGCTGGCGAGCTATGGTGAAGATGGACGCGAACTCTGGACCCGTTCGCGGGCCAACCGGACGAATTCGATCTTCGAGGATATTCATGTGACCCCAGATGGCACGATCATCGCGGGCGGATCACTCACCGATCCACTGGCGGGGAACACTGACATGCTCATGATGCGCCTGTCGGCAGATGGCGCATTCCCCAGCGGTTATGAAAACATGGCCGCCGAGGCGCCATTATTTGCAGACCTGCCACCGACAGACACATCTCCGGATGCCGGAACCGGGGCGGGCGGGAATACGATACATGCGGTGGCAAGCTCCCGGCTCCCCGTGATGGCCGCATCAGTGATCGTTGATGAGGTGGTGGCCGAGGCCGATCGTCAGGCCACCGCAGTTCGGACCCGGGCGGCCGCCGACGGACAGGTTGCGACCCGGCAGGTCGCAGCGACCTTGCCCATCGCCGACGATACGGCCAGCCCACAGCCGCGCGTCGGCGAGCCAGAGGCGACCGCCACCGAGCCTGCGCCCGCAGTCGACAAGCCGGAGCCGGTTGCGCCCATCAGCAGCGAACCTGCCGCAATGCCGGCCAGCCCGGAAGCACCTGCCCAGCGCCCATCGTCCAGGCCGGAAATGCAGTTGGCGGCCACCATAGTGCCCGAACCCGTGTCGCGGATGCGCACCCGCCGGCAGATACCGCAACAGGCTGCCGAAGATGTGATCGAAGCAGAATCCATTGCTTATCGCTGCACGTTCACCTGCGCCGCCAAAGCGGACGATACCGTCAAATATCCGGTGGACAAGGTGATCCGCGATGTGTCTGAAGACAATGCCGGTCTCGTGGCGCTGGACGTGCTGGCCATGGACAATGGCGTCTGCCTCGCCTCCGGCGGTGTTGTTTTTGATGCGCCGCGCCTGCCGCCCGTCTGCCAGCGGGTCGAGTGACGCTCGGCCTGACCTCCCGGACAGTTTCCCACTGCTATCGGAGCCGCTCGCGGGACGACTTGCCCCCCTCATCCTAAAGCATTTCCAGGCGAAGTGGGCCCCGGCCCGCCGTCAGGGAACGCGTCACAACAAGGACTTGAAGCGGCGGGAGATTCCATTTGGGAATACCCTGCTTCAGCTCCGGCGCAGCGTGGCGATTCCGGGCGAGCCTGTTCAGATTTGATCAGAAGCCGCCTCCCGTTCGGAACCCGCCCCGCGATTTCTTTTTCGACCGCTGCGTTCCGGGAGCGGACGGAAGCCCGGTGCGCCGTCCGCGTGGCAGGCTGCCACCGCCCCAGCCGCCGGAACTGCGCCGACTCGACCGTCCGATCTCTTTCAGGATCTCCATACCCACACCCACAGCAATATCGGGCAGACCCAGCGTGCGCGAACGAGTGCGTCCGCCAAAGCGGGGGTCGGCCTTCGGAGAGGACCGCCGCATCGCCCGAGCCAGACGGGAGACGGCATCGCGCGGATCGATCCGGCGCGCCAGGAGCCGCGCCACGGTCTCGTCAACCAACGAGGGTTCGAACCGCACATAGGGACTGTCAAGACGGCTCGCCTTGAAGCTCCGGCGGGTGCGTTCGATTGTGTCGAGATCGACCCTGCGATAACCTAGTGTCGCAGCGGTCTCTTCGAGGCGAAGTTCTATCGCCATCTCGTCCTTGCGCAGTGTCACAAGCCGGTCCACGATCGCATCGTCTTCCGGCGTGCGGGTCTGCGAACTCAACACGCGCAGTTCAGGCACAGTCAGGGTCGGCAGCCTGCCCGCCAGATGATCGCGCGCCTCAATGGCCGGTCCGCTCTCGCCGCGTTCCGCCGAATCCAGCGCTGCGGCGATCCGGCCATGTTCGGCTTCGGCAGCCTCGATCTCCGCGTCGAGGGTCGCCAGCGCCGCCCTCGCCCTGTCGACCTTTTCAGCCAGCCCATCTGCCCCGGCCTCCTTGAGCGCAAGAGCCTCATAATCAGACAGCCTTGCCTCGGCCGTCTCTTCGCGCGCCTCAACCTTTTCGACATGTTCGGCGAGCCATTCGGGCAGTTCGACAAGGCGTTCAAAATTTCGCCAGGACCGGTCATAATGACAAAGGTTTGCAACCCAGCCGTCGAGAAGCCGTGTCAGCGGTCCGGCCTCGTAACCCGGTGTGCGGTAACCGCGTTCAAACAGATACATGAACAGGGGATCAGCGCGAAACGGCGCGCCTTTCTCATCTGCATCCTTGCGCGCCACAGCAAGCTTTGCGCGGGCATGCTCACTGACCCCTTCGGCCAGGCCAAGGGCACTGACCATGTCGCGATAGGCGCCGTCGGACTCAAGCCCCGCCTCCACTTCAGCCACTCTGGCTTCATAAGTTTCAAGCGCCTTGTCCAGCACACCGGCCCTGCGCGCGCGGGCGCTTTCGAGCCTGGAGACCTGTGAGGCCGCGGCCTCCAGTTCGTCGAGCTTATTTTCCAGATAGGACTCATGAGCCTCAAGCAGCGCAGCGACCCGTCCTGCCAATCCGGCGGCCTCGCCGTCCATCTCTCCGGCGCCCGCCGCAGCAATCTGGTGTTCGGACATTGCCTCATAGGCCTCCGCCAGTTCGCCGCGCGTTTCTGCCAGTTCCGCGCTCAGGCCTTCGGCGGCTTCTACCGCATCCTTCACGGCCTGGCGTGCTTCGACGGCGAGACCATCGAGGCGGCGCAAGAGCGAACGGCCATCAATCCAGCGTCCCATCGCCCTACCACTCCACAATGGCGCCGCCGGGCGTCGCCACATTGAACTCCGGATATAGCCGACCGGCTGGCTTGCGACCGATCACAGCCGCCTGGATGATCTGGTCATCCGCCTTGTCAGCGGCGATTCGATCATAGGCATCCCGGCTGACGCGCTGGCCCCAGCGCGAGACGCGGTGAACGCTCTGGGTTTCCTCACTGATCACCGGGACATCTATCGCCTTACCGCGCCCGTCAATGGCCTCCACGATGAGATAGTAATTGCGCGCCAATGGTGCATCATCAGGAATCCGAAACACGCCTGACCGCTCCCCCGGCCTTGAGACCACTCGCACATCATAGACTGCCGTGAGGTCGCGCCGGAGCTGACCGAGTTCGGCAATCGCGGCCCGCGCGGCGCCACGCTCTTCGGCCTCGAGCGCTGTTCGCCCCTCCTGCTCGATCGCGATAATCCGAGCGCGCCCGGCCTCGCCCGTGGCCACATCGCGAGCGCCATTGGCCGCCTGCGTAAGTTCTGCCGGCAGCGCTTCCTGCAATTCGACGCGCAGGTTTTCCTGGCGCGCCTCTCGCGGGGCAACCACGCCAAACTGCCAGATCGCAGCAAAGGCTATGAGCCCGGACAACCCCGCCGCCACACGCTTCCACCAGCGCGCGCGCGTGACATAGATGATCGCCAGCCGGCGCCGCAGGCCCGGCCTCGCAGGCTCATGGGAGAACCGGCGGTCGGCCATCGCCGCGACGCCTTCGCGGATCACCCGTTCAGGCACGTCCATGCCCTGAGCAGCATAGATCTCCTTTAACCGGGCGACGAGTTCCGCCTCACGGCCCTCGCTGTCCATTTCACGGCGGAAGATCTGCTCGCGATGGCGCAGTGTATCGACCACGTCCATCGCCATGAGGACGTCATCAAGCCCTTCCTGCCGGGAGGCGGGGGCAGGGGCACTTTCGGCCTTGACCATCGCAGCCTACTGTTTGGGCAGCAGGGCCGCCGCGGCTCCCTGCTCGACCAGCTTTGTGATCCGGCGCTTTCCGTCTTCGACCGCCTCGCGGATTTCCTCGGAATTCTTTGTGGCGAGGGTGCGCATTTCCTCGATAATCGCAAGGCTACGCTCCTGATAGGATACCACACTATCGACAAGCACCTTGACCGAAGCGGCCGACACGGTTGGCCCGTACCCGGCCTTTGTGGCCGCTTCCTGGACCTCGGTGCCGATATCGGCCAGCACTTCCAGCGACTGATCGACGCCTTTCTTCATGGCGTTCAGCGTCTCGGTGCTTTCATGCAGGCCGTGCATGCCGGTGAATGAAGCGGTGAGTGCGGTGAGGACGATTTCATTGGTGCCAAAGAAGCTGACCGACTGGGCGTAGATCCGCTCCTTGGCATGTGTCGTCTGGACCAGCCGGGCCATGATCACTTCAGAGGTGTTGTAACCAATGGTGATATTGTCCGCGAGGTCCTTGCAGACCTGATAACGCTTCTCCTCGGCCTGCAGCTCGCGCAGTTTCTCGTCTCGGGTCAGCTCCAGCCTGGAGCGCTGGGCGGGATCCTCGCCAAGATAGCCGGCGGCCTTTGCCACGGCCGCATTGACGGCCTCACGGGCGCCCTGGAGCTTGCCTTCAGCGACTTCGAGCACTTCCAGCGCCATGACTTCCGACTGTTTCAGCGCGCCGCGGAAGTCGAGATAGGCTTCCAGGATCGCGTGTTCGCGCTCGATCTGGTCATGAGTATCTTCCTGCACTTCCAGATAGAGGTCGCGGATCTTGTCGAAGCGTGTCGCGATATCCCCGCGGGTCATCTTCATCCAGACATTTGAGACCCGCTCCATGGTCGAAATCTTGCCGTCCTTGTACTGATCGACCATGGATTTCGCATCGTCGCGAATGGAATTGAATGCTGCAGTGATACCCTCATAGCGCTCGCCGACATTCATCCCGGCGACCTGTTCGCGGACCACCTCGTTGAACCGGCTCATTTCGTCGAGCGTGCGCGCGATCGCAGCGACCCGCGTTTCGTCAAGATCGCTGATCTGCTCAAGCAGGGCGACGATCGGCGCCGGGGACTTCTTGGCCTTTTTGGGCGCCAGGCCCACCTCGCGCAGGCCACCGAGTGCCCGATCCAGATATTGGAGAGCCGTCGGGCTCTCCTCGACTGTCACGGCTGCTTCAGCCATCTCCCTCTCCCGCATACACGCCCATGAAAACACTTGAGACCTTCATGGCCTGCCAGAACGAAAGAGGCAAGTTGCACGCGCACCCGACGCGTCGTGCCGGTTGATCCGGCCCGGACGCGTGTCAGGCTGCCGGTTTGATCTCGCGCAGGCTGAGGCCGAAATGCAGGTCCTGTCCGGCCAGCGGGTGGTTGCCATCCGCTGTGACATTGCTGTCATCGACCGCAATGATGGTGAGATTGACGGTCTCGCCATTCTGCTGCTGCGCCGCGAGGGTCATACCTGGCTCGGGCGCCTGGCCGGCCGGCAGCCGGTCGCGGGGAATCTGGATGACCATATCCTCACGGCGCGGGCCGAAGGCATTTTCTGCAGTTACAGTAACCGATTGCTCGCTGCCCACAGCCATGCCATCAAGCGCGGCTTCGATTTCGGGAAAGATTTCGCCGCCGCCAACCTTCAATTCATGCGGCCCGTTCTCGTCTGTCCCGCCGACCACACGGCCATCGCTGGTTTGCACAGTATAATCGACAAGGACGGTATCGCCCTGTTTCGCGGTTTGCATGGGAATTGTCCTGTAGGCGCGGGGTGGGTTGATGCGCGGCGGGCATGTAACCCAAGCCTCTTCCGCGCAGTTTCCCTAAGGGTCGCAAGCTTTGCCCCCGGCGGTCAACCCGAAATCCCGGCATGTGACCAGGCCCGGACTAGCGCCCCAGAATTTCATCGACAAATGCAAGCGCCAGGCTGTCCGACCACGGCGCTTCACCAGCGAGCCGGGCCACTTCGCGTCCCTCGCCATCATAGACGATTGTCGTTGGAAAGCCGCTCACACCGGAGCTGTAGACCACTTCCCAGTCCGATGGCGGCGCATGGTAGAAATCAAGCACACCGCCAGTGAGTTCATCCAGCCGGCGGCGGGCATAATCCTCGTCATCGGACTCATCGA
This sequence comes from uncultured Hyphomonadaceae bacterium, assembly GCA_964415675.1. Classification (GTDB taxonomy): domain Bacteria; phylum Pseudomonadota; class Alphaproteobacteria; order Caulobacterales; family Hyphomonadaceae; genus UBA5336. Next base: position 106,495 of record CAYQBG010000010.1, on the reverse strand, counting down.
TACTGATGGCGACAACTTCGAAATCCTCCCCGCCGCGGGCCGTCTGCAAAGCGCCGAGATGGGGCATTTCCCGTTCGCACGGCCCACACCAGGTGGCCCAGAAATTCACCAGGACCGTACGTCCGCGGAAATCAGCGAACTGAACGATTCTGCCTTCGGGGCCTGAAAATCCGGACTCTGGCGCAGGCTCCCCAGACTTCGCAAAATCGAGCTGCGACATATCTTCGACCGCAAACCGGTCAAGGCGTTGGCCGCCCTGACCACCACCGGCCGCCGACAGGAGGGCATAGACAATTGCAAGCCCTGCGACCACAAACAGGCTGAGGTAAACATAACGGGTGACTGAGGTCGGCATGTCCGGCATGTCTCCGGCGGGTTCTATGAGGGTCGAGAATGCATATGGCGGCAAGAAACCAAAAGAGCCAGGAAATCTGGGGCGGACGCTTTGCCGCAAGCCCGTCAGACATCATGGAAGCGATCAATGCCTCCATCGATATCGACCGGCGCCTGGCGCATGAAGACATTGCCGGTTCGCGTGCCCATGCCGACATGCTGGCCGAGATGGACATCATCGACGCCGATGACAATGACGCCATCCAGTCCGGCCTCGACATCATTGCCGAAGAGATCCGCACAGGCGTTTTCCCCTATGACAGGGCGCTCGAAGACATTCACATGAATATTGAAGCGCGGCTCAAGGCGCTTATCGGGGAACCGGCGGGGCGGTTGCACACGGCCCGCTCGCGTAATGATCAGGTGGTCACCGATTTCCGGCTCTGGGTGCGCGGCGCCCTGGCCGAGGCCAGCACCCGCCTTGCGGAATTGCAGTGCGCCCTGGTCCGGCGTGCCGAAGGTCATGTCGAAACGGTCATGCCCGGCTTCACGCATCTCCAGACCGCACAGCCAGTCACGCTGGGTCATCACCTTCTCGCCTATGTCGAGATGGCCGGCCGCGACCGGGCCCGTCTTGCCGATTGCGCCATGCGGGCGAATGAAAGCCCTCTCGGCGCGGCGGCGCTCGCCGGAACCGGCTTTCCAATCGACCGTGACATGACCGCCGAGGCGCTCGGCTTTTCACGGCCAATGGCAAACTCGCTGGATGCCGTGTCGGCCCGCGACTTTGCGCTTGAAGCGCTGGCATCCCTGTCTATCGCCGCCACGCATCTGTCGAGGCTCGCGGAAGAGATTGTGCTGTGGACCTCTGCCCAGTTCGGCTTTGCCAGCCTGTCGGACGAATGGTCGACCGGGTCCTCGATCATGCCGCAGAAGCGCAATCCTGACGCGGCAGAACTGGTACGAGCCAAGGCGGCGCTCATTGCCGGGCAGTTTGCAAGTCTTCAGGGCGCGGTCAAGGCGCTGCCGCTGGCCTATGCCAAGGATCTCCAGGACGACAAGGCCCTGACCTTTGCGGCCTTTGACACATTTGACCTGTGCGCCAGGGCCATGCGTGGAATGATAGAAACCATCGCTTTCCATCCCGACGCGCTGGCCGCTGCGGCCGGGAGGGGGTTTTCCACCGCCACCGATCTTGCCGACTGGCTGGTGCGCGAACTGGCCCTGCCCTTCCGTGAGGCCCACCATGTGACTGGCGCCCTTGTCGCCCTGGCCGAGTCCAAAGGCGCCGACCTTTCCGATTTGTCATTGGAAGACATGCAGGCCGTTCATGCAGGAATTACGCAGGCCGTCTTCGATGTGCTCACCCCCGCGCGCTCGGTGGCGAGCCGCATCTCGCTCGGCGGCACCGCCCCTGTTCGCGTGCGCGAACAGGTGGCACAATGGCAACAACGACTTGGATTGGAAACGTCATGAGACCGGTAATATTCGCCCGAACCATCATCGCCGCCAGCCTGCTGGCCGGCCTTTCTGCCTGTGGGCTGCAGGGCGATCTCGCCCGGCCCGATCCGCTGTTTGGCGATCCGAACGAACGCGGCGAAGCTGACCTGCCCAATCGCCGCGTCGATACCGGGCTGGACGATGATGACACGCTCGGTGATTTCGACGAGACTGATGGCGAAGATGGAGATGCCGCGCCGAACGCTGAAGACGAACTGCTAGGCGGGCCGGGAGGATAACGGACAATGCGCCATCGCTATCTGGGGATTGGCTGCCTGCTGGCAGCGTTGGGACTGGCAGCAGGCTGTGCCGGACCGACACAAACGCGCATCATGTCTGAGCCCAGCTATGGCCATGACATTCCAATCGACGCGCCCGTGGAATTTGTCGACAGAAGCCAGGATGGGCCCCGGATCAACAGGTTTGGTGGCGAGATCCCGTATGCCTCCCCCAGCCGCCCGGTAGACGAAGCCGGTATCGACGAGCCGCGACCGGGCTGATAAGCGCGCCGAATGCATCATTTCCATTATCGCGACGGCGAACTGCACTGCGAAAATGTCCCCCTGTCGGCCATCGCCGATCAGGTGGGTACTCCGTGCTATGTCTATTCAACCGCGACCCTGACCCGACATGTCCGCGTGATCGAGCAGGCTTTTACCGATGTACCAAGCCTGATAGCCTATTCGGTCAAGGCTAATGGAAATCTTGCCATCCTGGCCACTCTTGCCCGGCTCGGCTGCGGGGCCGATGTGGTCTCCGGCGGCGAACTGAAGCGCGCGCGGGCCGCCGGGATTCCGGCCGACCGCATCGTGTTTTCCGGTGTTGGCAAGACCCGGCACGACATGGCCCTCGCACTGAACGAAGGCATCCATCAGTTCAATGTGGAAAGCGCCGGCGAATTGCAGGCCCTTTCCGAAGTCGCCGCAGCGACCGGTCGCACTGCTCCCATCGCGATCCGCGTCAATCCAGATGTCGCGGCAGGGGGGCATCCCAATATTTCGACCGGGAAGGCCGGCGACAAGTTTGGTGTCGCCTGGAACAAGGCAGATAGCCTTTATGATACCGCCGGTCGCCTGCCGGGTATCCGCGTCACCGGCGTGGATGTGCATATCGGCTCACAGATCGGCGACCTTGCCCCGATGCGCGCAGCCTTCGAAAAAACCGTCGGACTGGCGAGGACGCTGCGTGAACGCGGCCATGCCATAAGTCGGATCGATGTCGGCGGCGGCCTTGCCATCCCCTATCGCGATGACGAAAACCCGGCCCCGCCCGCCGACTATGCGCAGATGATCCGCGAGGTCATTGGCGGGTTTGATGTTGAGGTCATCCTGGAGCCCGGGCGCGTCATCATGGGCAATGCTGGCGTCCTGCTGAGCGAGGCTCTCTATCTGAAGGCGGCGCCGGACCGGTCATTCCTGATTGTTGATGCCGGTATGAATGACCTGATGCGCCCGGCGCTCTATGATGCGCACCATGATGTCCTGCCGCTTGCCGAACCTGCCCCCTCCGCGCCGATGGCAACCTATGACATTGTCGGACCGATATGCGAATCGACAGACAAGTTTGCGATCGGCCGAACCCTGCCGGCGCTGCGACCTGGCGAACGGCTCGCTTTCATGTCTGCAGGCGCCTATGGTGCCGTTTTGTCGTCACAGTATAATGCAAGGCCATTGGTGCCGGAAGTCCTGGTCGATGGCGACAGGTTCGACATTGTCCGCCGCCGGCCCAGTTTTGAAGAAATGATACAGCAGGAAGACCTTCCCGATTGGCTGACCTGACCACGATCCCCGGCCTTTCTCGCCGCATTGCAGCGACCCGCGCACGGCTGGGCAGGCTTGCACTGTGGCAGGCCTGGTGGCCTTTCCTCGCCTTTGTGGCGCTCTTCCTTGCGCTGGCGCTCACAGGTGCGATTGACCGCCTCGCCCCGGACCTGGCTGCGGGTTTGAGCCTTTTTGGCTGTCTGGGCGCTGTGTTGCTGTTCATACGAAGCCTGCGCCGCTATCGGCGTACTCCGCGCGAAGAGGCGGTGGCCCTTCTGGACCGGCAATCGGACCTGCGCCCGATCACAGGCTTGTCCGACCGCCCTGCCCGCCCGGCGCCCGACGGCCAGTCGCTCTGGCGGGCACACTCGAAACGGCTTGCCGAAGCGGCGGCCGGGCTCAGGGTTCCACAGCTGACGGCTCAATGGCGTCGACGCGATCCCGCTTTCCTGCGCTTCCTGGTGCCGCTGGCCCTGATCGGGCTTGCGGCCTATGCTGGCTCGGAAGCGCCAGGCCGGCTGAAACGCGCAGTCCTGCCGGATCTCGGCGCGCTTGCCGGCGCCGATGACCTGACCATAGAAGCCTGGATCACGCCACCGGACTATTCGGGCAAACCGCCGGTCTTTCTTGAAGCGCAGATGGACGACATCCGGGTGCCCGCCGGCGCCGTTGCCACATTCCGGGCGTTTTCGCGCTCAGCGCCCCGGCTGAAACGTGAAGACGCAGCGGGCACCACTGCCGAGCGCTTTGCCACTACCCCTGATGGCGCTTATGAAATCACCGCCGAAATCACCGGCGACACGCGGCTATCGGTGCACTGGTGGGGTGAGCGCGCCGCCTGGCAGGTTCTAGCCTCGCCGGATGAACCGCCCACAGTAAGTTTTGCCACGCTGCCGGAACTGACCGAGACTGACAATATGGCATTCGACTGGACGGCGTCGGACGATTACGGGATCGAAGCCCTTGAGCTGCGGATCTCGCTGCGCGAGCCTCACCCGGCTGCTCCAGAAGCCGAGGACCGCCTGCCCGTCGATATTATCGGTCTTGACCGCCGCGCGCCCGAGGATACTGCCGAGATTGATGCGACTCGCCACCGCTGGGCCGGCCTGCCAGTCAATGTTCAGCTCGTTGCGACTGACGCCGCCGGACAGGAGGGTGTCAGCGACAGCGTGCCTTTCATCTTGCCGGAAAAACTCTTCCTGCAGCCGCTCGCAAAGGCGGCGCAGGAAGCCCGCGTCACGGTTCTGCGCGAACCGCGGGCCTATGAGGACATTCCCTCCAATCCCGGTGCGCTGCGCCAGGAAGACATCAATACCGCCGCCGCGCAACGCCTCGCACATGCGCCAGAGGGTGTGAAACGCGCCGCACTCATGCTCGACGCGCTGACATTCGAACCGGAAAACTATTTCCGCGACCGTTCGGTGTATTTCGGATTGCGAATGGCGCATTCACTGCTTGAAACGGCGCCTGACAAGGCCGGGGCCGACAGTGTCGAGCCGATCCTCTGGGCGGTGGCACTGAAAGCCGAATATGGCAGCGCCGCCGATGCACTGCGCGCCCTGCTTGCGGCAAAAAAGGCTCTCGAACAGGCCCTGCGCGACGGGGCGTCGGAAGACGAGATTCGCCGCCTGATGGAAGCCTTCAAGGAAGCCGCGAACAATTACCTGGCCGCCAAGATGGCTGAAGCCATTGCCAACGGACTGCCGGAAGCGCCGAACCAGAGCGATATGGAACAGCAGGCCGGACCGGGCCTTGGCGGAAGCGATTTCCAGGACATGCTCGACGCGCTTGAAGAGCTGGCCGACACCGGGGCCAGCGACCAGGCCCGCCAGCTCCTGTCAGATATCACCAATATGCTCGAAAACCTCGAATTCCAGCAGGGGGGCAATGGCGATGGCGGCTTCCCCGGCATGCCCGGTGGCGAAGGCGGCGATGAGAATGCCGAGGAAGACATGTCGCAGGAAGAGCGCGAAATGAGCGACGCAATCGAACGTCTTTCAGACCTTTTGCGTGAACAGCGCGAGCTGAACGATGACACGCTCAGCGAGCAACGCCGCGAGGGCGGACGCGGCACTCAGCCCTCGCCGTTCGGCCCGCGCGATCCTTTCACGCAGGGCGACGGGCAAGGCGAAGGAGACGACGAACAGCGCGGTGAGCCGGGCGAAGGAGAGGGCGGCGGCCTCGGCGACCGCCAGCGCGGCCTGGCTGAGGAGACCGGCCGCTTTGCTGATGGCGAGACCGAAGGCGGCGAGGCCGGCACCGGCGATGGCCCGGAACGGCGCGGCTTCGGCGCGCTCGGCGAGAATGAGCGCGGAACGCTTGACGCGATACGCCGGCTTCAGGACCGCGCCGCGCGTGAGCTCGACCGTGGCAATCTGGGCATGGCCGAACGATTGCAGGACGAGGCCACGAGAGAGCTTCGCGACCTCTCAGCCGAGCTGGCCGAAGCTCTCGATAGCCTGCGGGCCGAGGACGGCCGCGAAAACGCAAATCAGGATCCGTTCGGCCGGCCACTGAATGGCGGTCCCGGTATCGGCAATGATGTTACCATTCCCGAAGAATCCGAACGCCAGCGCGCCTTGGACATTTTGGAAGAATTGCGCCGCCGGTTCGACGAAACGGAAGATGAAGACGAGCGCGAATATCTCGAACGCCTGCTTGACCGTTTCTGACAGATAAGGGAGATGGAGAACTTCACCGGCATCGGCTTCAGTTTGCCGGGCCTTCAGACCTCCGATTCGAAGGCCAGGCCCGCTTCATGTACATCCTGCCAGGCCACGCGCGCATATTTGCGTCCCCCGATTCCCTCAACGGAGATGTGCACATTGTCGGGAAGTTCGCCGCGAGTATGAAAGCGCACGCGCACCCCGGTGTCTGACCGATCGACAACGACGCCCTTGCGGATATAACCGGTTGGATATGTCACCGTGGCGACCTTGTATGTGCCGTCACGGTCCGCATGGCGGTGCTCTTCGGAATCCTCTACCGAAACCGCCCCCTCATCAATGGTCACCGCAACAGAATCCTTGCGGTTAAAGAGTTTCCTGATGAAGTCTAGGGCCAAGACTGCGCTCCGAATTCCGGGTTAACCTCGCCTTTACAGCATGAAACTGCCACGAATAGGTTAAGAGTGTCCGGTTACTCGGACATTTCGGTCGAAACCTCTCCGGAATCGGCGAGATTGACCTCAAACCCCCATAAGTAACGCACATGCTCGAGCGTCGCATCGCGGTCGGCCGATGCGAGGCGGGCGCCGCTGGCATTCTCGCAAGCCAGGTGCAATGTTCGGTCGCCGAGGAAGTCAACGCCCACGACCTGGATATCCGGTTCCATCATTGACAGGTCATGATTGCGCGCCAGCGCGTCGCGGATGGCGCGGTAGCCGCGCTCGTCCTGAATATGACCGACCGTATAGAACCGCTCATTTTCTCCCGTTTCCAGTGAGAACATGTGGAAGTCGCGGATCAGTTTCGGGGACAGGTATTGCTGGATGAAGCTCTCGTCACGATAATTCGCCCAGACATCCTTCAGAACATGGCGCCAGTCGCCCTTGCCAGCGTGGCCGGGAAACCATTCGCGGTCTTCCTCGGTCGGGTCGGTGACCACGCGCCTGATGTCCTGCATGATCGCAAAACCGAGAGCGTAGGGATTGATGCCGGAAAACCGCGGATCGTCGAAATCGGGCTGGGTGACGACATTGGTGTGCTGGTGCAGGATTTCGAGCAGCGCACCATCGTTGATCTGCCCCTTCCGGTGCAGTTCATTGACAATGTAATAGTGCACGAAACAGGCGCAGCCCTCATTCATGACCTTGGTCTGGCGCTGGGGATAGAAATATTGCGCCACGTGACGGGTAATTCGCAAAAGCTCGCGCTGCCAGTTGCTCAGGACAGGGCTGTACTGTTCCAGGAAGTAGAGCAGGTTTTCTTCAGGAAGGTCGATCCCGCTCGCGGGGTCATAGCCGTCACCGGGCGGCGTTTTCCTGGCCTTGTGTGCCTTGAGCGTATCCCAGAGATAATTGACCTCGGCCTCTTCCTGGGCAAGCCGCTCGCGATGGCGGGCGCGCTCTTCGCGCAGGGTCGGCCGAGAGGGTCGCTCATAGCGAAAGACACCGTTCGGCATCAGCGCATGGGCGCTGTCGAGCACGGCCTCCACGGCGCGTTCCCCATACCGTTCCTCGCATTCGGACACGAAATTACGGGCATATTCAAGATAATCGAGGATGCCCTCAGCGTCGGTCCACATGCGGAACAGGTGGTTGTGTTTGAAGAAGTGATTATGACCGAAGGCCGCGTGCGCCATGACGAGCGTCTGCATCGGCATGGTGTTATCTTCCATATTGTAGGAGATGCAGGGGCTGGAATTGATGATGATCTCATAGGCAAGCCCGCGCAGGCCCTTCCGGTATTTGCGCTCCTCGGAGACGAAGGTCTTGCCGAAGGACCAGTGGCGATACATCAGCGGCATGCCGGTCGATGAATAGGCGTCGAGCATCTGCTCTGACGAGATGATCTCGATCTGATTGGGATAGATGTCGAGGCCGAGATCGCCGAGCGCGATCTCTTCAATCGCATGATAGGTGCGCTCCATGGTCTCGAAGCTCCAGTCGGGACCATCGAACAACAGGTCTGAACGCTGCAGCGTCGAATTTCCGGGAGCTGGCACCGTCTTTTTCGCTGCGGTTTTGCGACGGCGACTCGATTGTGTCGGTTTCCTTGCCGGGGCCTTGGCCATCTTGTCAGCCCTCCAATTCGTTTTCGCGGGCGAACAGTTCGCGGAACACCGGATAGATGTCACCCGGCCTGGCGATGCGCTTCATTTCGAAATGCGGCCAGTCCGTCGCCACGCGCTGATAGGTCCGCCAAAGCTCGACCCCGCTATCGTCGGATGACAGGAACTCAGCCTCGGCCTCGTCAATGATCTCGATATAGGCGAAATACTGGACCCGGCGCATGATCTCCTCGCGCATGAGATGCTCGCAACGCTCGCTGTCACCGGGGAAATTGTCACCGTCTGAAGCCTGAGCAGCGTAGATGTTCCATTCCGATGACGGATAGCGCTGCTCGATCACCTTCAGCATCTCATCGAGAGCGGTTGAGACAACGGTGCCACCAGTCTCGCGCGAGTGGAAGAAGGTGTCCTCATCGACCTCCTGGGCGTTGTGGGTATGTCGAATAAACACAAGTTCAATCCGCTCATAACGCCTTTGCAGGAACAGGTGCAGCAGCACGAAGAAGCGCTTGGCGAGGTCCTTTTCCCGCTCGCCCATGGAGGCCGACACATCCATGAGGCAGAACATGACGGCATGCGAGTTTGGTCTCGGTTCCTGCTCGAAAACCTTGTAGCGCACATCCAGCGGGTCAATGTAAGGGATGGCCTTGCGGCGCCGGCCCTTTTCCTCGATCTCGCCGCGCAGGGCCCTGATTCGGTCGCGCTGGGCCGGTGTCGGTTCCGACACACGCTCCAGCTCGAACAGCTCTTCCTGGAGCGCGCGCACTTCCCTGTCGTTTGGACGCCTGAGCGCCATGCGCCGACCGAGCGCATTTCGCATGGTGGCCTGGACGGCGAGATTGGCCGGCGCACCCGATGAGGAGAACCCCGCCCGGCGTGGCTCGAAACTCTCGACCTCTTTCAGCGTCTGCTTGATCAGGTCAGGCAGTTCGAGATCCTCAAAAAAGAGGTCCAGAAATTCCTCGCGCGACAGGACGAACATGAATTCGTCCTCGCCATCGCCATCCTCAGAACCCTGCTTGCCGCGTCCTCCAGCACCGCCCGCCGGCGGCTTGCGCAGGCGATCGCCGGGCTTGAAGGTCTTGTTGCCCGGCAGCACCCGCTCCTGGTGGCCGCTGCCGGGCTGATAGTGAAAATTGGGTTCGCGGATCCCGTCATAGGGCACCCTGACGCGTTCACCGCGATCGACATCTGCAATGCCGCGCTCGCGGACGGACTTGTTGACCGCATCCTTCACCTGTTTGCGCACGCGGCGCAGAAAGCGTCGGCGATTGCCAAGGCTCTTGTCTTTCGGGTTGAGCCGGCGGTCGATAAAATGGGACATCGTGTCGGTGTCGCTCCCTTCGCTTGCCCCCCGGCCGGTCGCCCCCTATCCGGCCTTGTTCACGCGCATATACCATTCGACGAGACGGCGGACCTGGCGTTCAGTGTAGCCGCGATGCTTCATCCGCTCGACGAATTCGGTATGTTTTGCGTCGGTTTCCTTGTCCCGCTTGGCGCCGAAGCTGATCACCGGCAGGAGATCCTCGACCTGGCCGAACATCCGCTTTTCGATAACCCGGCGCAGCTTTTCATATTCCCGCCAGTCGGGATTCTTGCCCTCATTCTCGGCCCGTGCGCGCAGGACGAATTTGACGACCTCATTGCGGAAATCCTTCGGATTCGACACCCCGGCCGGTTTTTCGAGCTTCTCAAGCTCCTGTTCCAGCACATCCCGGTCGAACATCTGGCCGGTATCGGGATCCTTGAAATCCTGATCCTCGATCCAGGCATCCGCATAGGCGATATAACGGTCGAACAGGTTTTGTCCGTAGTCAGAGTAGCTCTCCAGATAGGCTTTCTGGATCTCGTTGCCGATGAATTCCACATAGCGCGGGATCAGTTCGGTCTTGATGAAATCAAGATACGTGTCCTCGACATCGTCGGGGTATTGTTCACGGCGGATTGCCTGGTCAAGCACATAGAACAGATGCACCGGGTCGGCGGCGATCTCGTCGACATCATGGTTGAAGGTTTCCGACAGGACCTTGTAGGCAAAGCGCGTGGAAATGCCGTCCATGCCCTCGTCCGGTCCGGCCTCGTCACGATACTCCTGGATGGACTTGGCGCGCGGGTCGGTATCCTTCAGGAACTCTCCATCATAGATTCTCATCTTTGAGTAGAGGTTCGAATTCTCGTGCTCGTCGAGCCGGGTCAGCACCGAGAAACGGGCCATGATCTTCAGCGTTTCAGGCGCGCAGGGCGCATCGCCCAGTTCCGACTGTGCAATCAGCTTACCATAGATTTCCGCCTCCTCACTCACGCGAAGGCAGTAGGGCACCTTGACGACCGAGATCCGGTCCAGGAAGGCCTCATTGTTCCGGTTGTTCTTGAACTGCCGCCATTCGCTCTCATTGGAGTGGGCGAGCACGATCCCGTTGAAGGGGATGGCACCGATATTCTCGGTGCCGACATAAGAGCCTTCCTGGGTGGCGGTCAGCAGCGGGTGCAGCACCTTGATCGGCGCCTTGAACATCTCGACAAATTCCAGGAGACCCTGCGTTGTCCGGTTGAGCCCGCCGGAAAAACTGTAGGCATCGGGATCGTTCTGCGAGAGATGCTCCAGTTTGCGGATATCGAGCTTGCCGACCAGCGAGGAGACGTCCTGATTGTTCTCGTCGCCCGGTTCGGTCTTGGCGATTGCCACCTGGCGCAGACGCGAGGGGTGCAGCTTGACCACGGAAAGTTTCGAGATGTCGCCATCAAGCTCGTCGAGACGTTTGACCGCCCAGGGACTTGCCGGGCCGCGCAGGAGCCGACGCGGAATATTGTATTTGTCCTCGAGCACATCGCCCATACGCTCGACGTCGAACAGGCCGAGCGGGCTTTCAAAAACCGGCGAAATCTCGTCACCGGCCTTGAGCACATAGATCGGCTCGGCCTCCATCAGGAGTTTGAGCTTCTCGGCCAGCGTCGACTTGCCGCCGCCAACAGGGCCGAGCAGGTAGAGGATCTGCTTACGCTCTTCCAGCCCCTGGGCGGCATGGCGGAAGAAGCCGACAATGCGCTCGATTGTTTCCTCCATGCCATAAAGGTCGGTGAAGGCCGGATAGCGCTTGATGGTACGATTGAGGAAAATCCGTCCGAGCCGGCTGTCCCGGGATGTGTCGATGAGTTCGGGCTCACCGATGGCCTTGATCATCCGCTCGGCAGCGGTCGCGCGCATTGACGGGTCTTCCTTGCATCCGAGGAGATAGTCCTGCAGCGACATTTCCTCGATCTTTGAGCGGTCATAGCTCTCGGCAAAACGGGTGAAGACATCCATGGATTGCGTCCTTTTCTGTTACGCACCTTCCTGCTCGCAAGGTCACTCTCGAGGTCGTATTCTTCGACCTTCGCCCTATTGATAAGATAGATCGAAAAGCCGACTTCAATACGGCACAAGGCAGATTTATGGGAAATCGGCTGCAATTTTTACCTGGGGGCAATTGACGAGCAGTCCTGCCCGCAGATCAGGCCGGAACACATCTGCGGCGCTTTGATCCAGGTTAAGATTGCCCCGCTTCCCGTGCTTGCGGAAATCGACTATCCTGCATGCATGGCCGATGTAAGACCGCATACAAGCGTCGCCCCGGGACTGTGTAAAAGCTGCGAGGTTCGCCATCGCGGCATGTGCGCGGCCCTGAGCGACATCCAGCTGCAGAAACTCTCCCAGCACACGTCGCGTCACACTTACGGTCCCGGTGAAGAATTGCTGGGCGATGCCGATGACATTACCAGCTATGCCACGATCATCCGGGGCGTCGTGAAACTGGTGAAGATCCTTGAGGATGGCCGCCAGCAGATTGTCGGCCTGCAATTTGCCCCCGACCTGATTGGCCGGCTTTTCAGCAATGAAAGCCAACTCTCGGCTGAAGCCGCCACTGAAATAGAAATTTGCCGGGTGCCGAAACCGGTCCTAGAGCGGATGATCGCCGACTCGCCGGCACTTGAACACAAACTGATGCAGCAATCCCTGCGTGAGCTTGACGAGGCACGCAACTGGATGGTCACGCTGGGTCGCAAGACCGCTGCCGAAAAGGTCGCAAGTTTCCTGTATCTCATCGCCACCCACCATGATCCCGAACATCAGGCCGGGGTTCCGGAAGGCACGATCGAATTTACGCTGCCACTGACGCGCGCCGACATCGCCGATTTTCTTGGTCTCACGCTCGAAACCGTGTCGCGTCAGGTCTCAAGACTCCGGCTGGATGGTGTTATAGAACTTGTATCCAGCCGGTTGGTCAGGGTGAGGGATCTTTCCCGGCTCGCAGCCCGCTGCGGGTGATCAGTCGAACCCATAGGCGAATTCTTCGCGGATGATCTTGCCCTCTCCATTGACATAATAGGTGGCGACTTCCTGCATCTGTGTGCGCTGGCCGGAATTCTTGTCGGTGACATCCATCGCAAAGATGACGCAGAACCGGTCAGGCAGATGAATATAGGGACCTTGGGCGCTGACCGCGTGGACCTCGTGATTGTCATACCACCAATCGATCTTGCCCAGAATGGCGTCCCGGCCGCGCGCCTCGGCGGCGTCCTGACCGGGCATCGGCGCAGCCTCCACCGAGACGGCATCATTCGTATACAGTTCGTGCAGGCCCTCTCGCTCCGTCCCATTGTCACAATGAGCGATCAGCTTGCGGCCGATCGCCATTAGCTCTTGTGGCGTATGCATTTCTGTTCCTCCAGCGCAATTGGCCATGTCACCGGGAACCAACCCCGACGATAATCTGAACATACCACGAACATAAAGGCTTGGGGAGTCAGAAACGACCGAAAATTGAATGTTCCGGGCCTGTCTCGCCTCCGGCAAGATTGATCAGATGAACAAGGGCCAGGATCCCGGCAAAGGCGGCGAGCAGCATGACCATCCGCCAGGGCACGACCCGCGGCTTGAGATCGTCCCAGGGTTGAGCTGCTTTCCAGTTGGCGAAGACGGCGAGGACAATGCAGCCGCCAAGAGAAAAGAGGGTTATGATCCAGTCGAGCAAACGGCCTCTCCGCTGTCCTCGGGCGCCAGTCAGGGTCATTCCGGGCTGGCGGTGAGCCCATGGGGGGTCTTGGCCCAGAAATGCGGCGCACGGATCATGGAGTAAAGCGCACGCATTGCCGCAATGCTCAGAAGAGGCCAGTAAAAGGGTTGCGTCAGGGCCAGGAAAAGCCGTCGACTGTCCTTGTGCCCCGGACAAAGCAGTGCGGCAGCAATGTTGACAGTTAGCCCGGCGACAAGAAGACCAAGCCCCGGAAGACCCAGCCCCGACCATCCTACAGTCAGGGCCAGATAGGCAAAGACAGCCAGCACCGGCCCATGCACAAGCGCTGCCAGAAGTGTGCCCGCCAGGGCAAGATGGAGGGATAACCATCCTGCGAGACCGATTGCGCGGGCGGAACGACCAGGATCGCGGGCCATCACACCCCAACTCTGCATGAACCCCTTGAGCCAGCGAGAGCGTTGCGCTGTCCATATGCCGAACCGTTCGGGCGCCTCCTCGAATGTCGGCGGGGTGATCATGCCGGCCCGGTAGCCCCGCCGTGCCAGCCTGACACCGAGATCGGCGTCTTCAGTCACGTTCCAGGCATCCCAACCGTGCAGGCCGCGCAGGACATCGGTGCGGAAATGATTGCTGGTGCCCCCCAGCAGGAGTGGAAGCCCGAGCCTTGCCAGCGCTGGCATCAGCAAGCCGAACTGCATGCGATATTCGAGCGCCCACTGCCCCGCCAGCCAGCTCTCGCGATGATTATATGCGACAAGGGGTGCCTGAACGCAGGCGAGACGCAGGTCGGCGGTACGAAACGCACCAGCCGCCGCCCGCAACTGGTCCGGCGCCGGCCTGTCTTCTGCGTCATAAATGACCAGAAGGCTCCCACGCGCAAATTGCAGGCCATAATTCAGGGCACGCGGCTTGGTTTTCGGCCGACCCTCGGGAAGGATAAGTATCCGCGTGCCTTCCGGCCAGCTCTGCGCCCCGGCGGCCGCCTGCGTCTCCAGATCGTCGGCCTCCAGCAAGAGGATAAGATCGAACCGATCGGCCGGCCAGTCGAGTCTGCCAATCGCATCGGCAAGGCCGGAAACAGCCGCTGCCTCGCGGTAAAGTGGGACAAGGATAGAGTAGACCGGGGCAAGCGCCGCATCGCCTCCCGGTTCAATGGCACGTGCGGGCAGGCATCCGACAAGCACAAGAACGGCTCGCCAGGCGATAACCAGACTGAAGGATAAAAAAAGGAGAAGCCCAACCATGATCAGGGCCGCACCAGGACAAACCAGGGCAAACAGGCCCGAGAGCGCGACCATCCGGCTGGCGAGGCCCGGCCGATTGTGGCGTGTCCGGAACAGGGTCAGGGCCGAAAGATCCGGCGCGCGATCATACAGGCCAAGACTGGCCTCAACAGCAGCCATGTCGATATCCGGGGCTTCAACCTGCAGCTGTCCCGGTGCGCCCTTTGGATGACTGTAGATTGTTGCCCATTCCGCCATCCGCGAAACAAACACCTGTGGAATCCGGACTTCCAGCAACCAAGGGTTGCTTGATCAGATTTAGCTGCTCATTTGCTTGTCGGCGACTCGGCCGGCCGCGCGGCGCCCGCTAAGCCACGCCGCCTCAACCCGGGCCGAACGCGCCCAGTCGCCGCAAGCAAATATGCCTCGCGCAGCGGCCGACAGTTCGTCCTCGGCCGGCGCCGGCTGTTCGACCCTGGCAAACCGCCAGCGATGCGCGCCGGTATGGACGGGTTCTCCAGCGGGCACGATCTGGGAGAAATGCGCGCCCAGTTCGGCGATCACCGTTTCCGGCGTGTCCTCGATATGGGTCTGCGACCAGGCCGGCCCGGCCTGGAGAACCCAGGTTTCACCAGTCCCCCGCCCCGGTTTGGAGACGTTGCGGGCGATCCAGGACAAGGGCCCTGTCTCGATCCGGGCTGCATCGAACGGGCTTTCGAAGGTTTCGTCAAAAGCGAGCATCACGGTCCAGCAAGGCGCACTCCTTGCGACACGCGCAATGCCAGCCAGTTCTGGCGCAAGCTCTCCAACCAGATCCGGGACCTGTTCGGCGGGCACGGCAATCACAAATTTTGCGAACGGGCCCGCCTCTGCGCCATCTTCGAAGACGAGCCGGTAGTCGCCCGGCCGGCCGGAGATACCCTTGACCCGCGCGGCCCATTCAATGCGGAGCGGAGACGCCATATGCCGGATCACATCATTCATCCCCGGAACGCCAACAAGGCGCCGGCGCGTATCATCAGCCCGGATCTGGCCATCGGAACCGACCCGGACAAACCGGCCTGTCCATTCGGCCACAGCTCCAGCCGCTTCCCACTCAGCTACAGCCGCGCCGAACGCCTGCGAACGCGCGGTGAAATATTGCGCGCCATGGTCCCACCTCAATTCCCCAAGTGATGTTTCCGCCCGGCGTGTCGACATCCGTCCGCCAGGGCCTCGCCCCTTGTCGAACAGGCGGACATCATAGCCCTCGCGCGTCAGCACCTGCGCACAGGACAATCCCGCCATGCCGGCGCCGATAATTGCAATCTGTTCTGCCATGCCGGGTGTCCTTTTTCCCATTGCCGGTCGCGAGTATGTGCCGCGCTGTGCGTGGGCAGAGACCAGCTTAATTCTGGCGACATGGCACGTGAGCGAAACCGGTCAAGACGCAGCCGCCCGGAGAAGATCTGTCCGGTCTGCATGAAGCCCTTCAGCTGGCGCCGCAAATGGGCGCGCAACTGGGATGGCGTGATTTACTGCTCGCAAAAATGCCGGCGCGGCCAGGCACGTTGAGAACCCCAGAAGAACATATCGATAAACGATACGCGATAGCGCCTTGAATCAGTTTAAGTTTGTTGTTTTTCGCTATTTTCTTATTGAAAAACAATAATTCTAGTGCTAGATAGAGCCTGTCGGACGGAACAGCCGCCGGCGGGGCCCGGACGCCCCTTGAACTGACAAGAAGGACCTTGAAACCATGACCGCCCTCATTCGCCTCACCGAAACGGCTCCTGCCCTGCCCATGCTGGCGACCCGGATGCTGCCGGTGACCGCCCACGCCCACATGGCCACCCAGTTCCCGAAGGCCGCAAATGACACGGGCGCCGCAGGCGGACAGAGCCTGTTGGTCAAGCGTCGCAAGCGCCTTTCGCGCCGTGCGCTGCGCGGCTGAGACGCCGCCGATCCACCGCCCGGCCGATCGGCGGCCGGGCCACACCCCCAAAATCCGGAAAATTTTCCGACCATCTGAGAAGAGAGGAACAGACACATGATCCGCGCCACACTTGCATCCGCCGCCGCCTGCCTCGTGATTTCAGCCCCGGCTGCCGCCGCCGGCGATTTCGCGTTCAAATACTCATTCGATCGCGAAGCCGTTCAGACCGAGGCCGGCGCACGCGCCATCTATCAGGAACTGTTCAGTCAAGTTGCCAGACGCTGCGATATGCGCGGGCAGACACAGCGCCTCGCCGATATCATCAGCGAAAGCAGCTGCCAGAAACGCACGCTGGACAGCGCCATCTCTCAAATCGATTCCCCGGCGCTGGATCGTATCCACGCTGAAAAGACCGATCGCAGATAGGCGCCGGGCACCCATCGAAAAGCCAGAGCCCGCCTCCTTGACGACCCGCTCCCGGGCTCGGGCCGGCCGCTCCGCCACCCCTTGGCGGGGCGGCCATTCTTCAGGCTTTGTCGTCGCTGCACCGAAGTGCCTTTGGGTGTATGACATCGACCAGCCTGAACAATGCGGGCACGAAAGGGGCGTCCTCGCGGGCCTCGAACAGGCCGGCACATCCCGTCGGGTATTTCTGCCTGAGGCGGTCTGTTGCTTCCGGATTGCCACTACCGGCGGTTCGCGCAAGCTCCCAGGCAAACTCATGGATGCCGGGATTGTGCCCGATCAGGAGAAGTGTCCGGCGATCGCTGCCGCGCTGGCTGATGATATCGGAGATTGTTTCTGGCGAAGCGAGATAAAGATCGTCGAGATAATGGACGTCGCTCACATCCAGCTGTCCCGCCATGGCCAGCCATGTCTCGCGCGCCCGGCGCGCCGTCGAGACAAGCGCCAGGTCGGCGCCCCAACCCTCATCGATCAGTGCGTCGGCGACCCGCGCCGCATCCTCACGCCCGCGCGTAACCAGCGCCCGGCCATGGTCATCGACGCCCTCATACCAGGCTTCGGTCTTGGCGTGTCTCATCAGTATCAGGCGCTGCATGGAGGATGACTGCAAAGTGGCTTAGTAAAATTCAAGGCGCTTTTCAGCGCCCGCCCTATGGGCATACCGCGACTTAGGCACCATTTTCAGGTCGCAGATCAAGCCATTGGAGGAAAAAGCATGAGCCTCTTGCTCGGAGATACCGCTCCGGATTTCGAAGCCGACACTACACAAGGCCCCATCCGGTTCCATGACTGGATCGGAGATGACTGGGTTGTGTTCTTTTCGCACCCGGCCGATTTCACACCAGTTTGCACGACCGAGCTGGGTTATACCGCCAAGCTGAAGGACCAGCTGGCCGCGCGCCACGCCAAGGCGATCGTGGTTTCCGTGGACAGTGTCGAGGACCACAAGGCCTGGATCGGCGATATCGAGGAGACGCAGGGCCACAAGGTCGATTTCCCGATCATTGCCGATCCCGACAAGACCGTGGCCTCGCTCTACAACATGATCCATCCCAATGCCGATCCGAAAGTGACCGTCCGCGCGGTCTATGTGATCGATCCGAACAAGAAGATCCGCGCCTCAATCATCTATCCGCCCAGCGCGGGCCGGAACTTTGACGAGATCCTGCGCCTGATTGACAGCCTGCAACTGACCGATGGTTACAAGGTGGCCACGCCGGTCAACTGGCAGCCGGGCGAGGATGTGATCATCGTCCCGTCCCTGACCGACCCGGAGGAGATCAAACGGCTCTTCCCCAAGGGACATACCGAGATCAAGCCCTATCTGCGCGTAACCCCGCAGCCGGACCGTTAGGCCTCTCGCCCCTCCGCCAAAAAAAGCCCCCGGCATGTAATACGCCGGGGCAGTCAGGGCCTTGGGGAGTGTTGCCCGTTTCAACTGCGCTCGAATATGTTCCAGATATCCTCGTCGAATTTCAGCTGAAGCCGCATGAACCAGCCGTCGCGGTAGAGCCGCGGCGTGTCGATTTCCTTCGACCAGGCATGGTTGTAACCTAGTGCAATCAGCGCGTTGCGCGCCGGCACGAAACCGAGCTCGCCTCCGGTCGCGAATGTCTGTTCGTCGAACTCACCATCGGTAAAGGCCGCCAGATTGGCGCCGGCAACCCAGCGCCGGCCGAAATCGCGCTCGGCGCCGCCCTGCACCATCAGCGTCTCGGTATTGGCATCCAGTCCGGTCCCGAACTGGTTGAGCCCGTAGAACTGACCCGCAAACCGGCCGCGCAGGCGAAGCCGTTCGGCGAATTTCCGCTCGCCGCCAATTGACCAGGTGTGTCGCGTTTCGCGCTGGCCCTGCCCGTCATCCAGATCAAACTCATACCAGACCAGCGTATTGAGGGCGTCATCGGTCGGCGGCCTGTGCGCCCAGCCCAGACGTGAGCGCGCCCGCATCCGCCCGGCCGTGCCGGTCGTATGGGCCAGCCGGGTGCGCGAAAGCAGGGTCACATCCTCCCAGCGCCGGCCATAGGTCGAGGAGACATACCAGGTTTCCTGGCTGTTGCTTGAGACGGCATATTCCAGGTCGCCCTCGACAATATATCCCCGGTCACCGGGCTCCCAGGTCGCGCCGAGGCCGGCTGAGGTGTTGCGCTGGAAGGCTTCCGCGATCGGCTGGACATGTTCCAGCCGGCTGCGCATCGACAGGGCGGGCGAGAGCGTCCGGCTGGCGGCGAACCCCTGGGCGACGCCGGCATCGAAGAAATCCTCGCGCGCGCGATACTCGGTGAAGGCCGACAGCGCATCGGACCAGCGATATTCGGTCCCGGCCCGCACGCTGACATCATCGGCGCGGTCGGTGAAGCCGAACTGGCCACTGCGCGAGGCTGACCACTGGGCCTGGGTATAGGTCCGCCAGCGCGCCGTCATCGCATAATCGGCGCTCAGCGAGAGGCGATGGGGCCGCCCGCTCGCCACATCATGCTCGGCCTCGACATCGAAGGCCGCGCCCCTGATCGCCTGCGGGGTCCAGCTCGCGCCGGTCACGAGGGTGAACGCATCGGTCTTGTCATTCCCGGCGGCGCGGTCATTCACATAGCGCCCGCCGGCCCGCAGATGCAGTGTGTCCGTGACCGGCCGCTCATAGCGCGTCACGGCGCCATAACGCTGGCGTTCGCCCTCATTCTCCGCAGTATAAAGCGCTTCGGCACTCAAAAGACCCCCGCCCATCCGGCGATTGACGAAAAACCGGGCCTCGTCGCGTCCCGATGAGACTTCTGCGCCGGGAGCGTCGAAATCCGGGGAAGCATGCGCGGCCCGGACCCCGAGGCTGCCCCCGTCGGTGGCGCGTTCATAGGACATGCGCAAAGCATGGCCCTCTGCGTCGCCGGCATCCTGCGAGCGGGCCGCTTCGAGCTGCAGGACGTCGCCGGCCTCGCCGCGTGCTTCCAGCCACAGCGCGCTCACCTCGCGCCGGTCATCATCGCCCAGCGGGGCATCCGCGCTGATTTGTCGAAGGCCCGTGCTCATCCAGTCGGTCAGGTCGAACGCCGCTTCCGCACCGGCGACCCAATAGTCCTCGCCCTCGCCGGCATCGGCCTCGAAGGTGACTCGAATACTGACGGGGTTGAAATCCTCGTCACGCGCCGGAACGGAATTCGAAAAGATCAGCGCGCCGGTGAAATAATCCAGCGTGTATCCCGTGAAACGGCTCAGCGTCTGTGTCTTGATGATGACGCCGGGCTGCTCGCGGTCGCGGGTGATGAGTTCGACCCGTTCGGAATTCCTGATCACACCGTCCACATTGAGATCATAGGGGCCCGACAGGCCCCGGCCGGGGATTTCGCGGACGACCTGGCGCGCATCGGTCTGGCCGGCGAACAGGTCCAGCGTGAACCGCCCCGCTTCGAGATGGCCACGCGCGCCTTCCAGGCTGCGGCGATACCGGCCGAGGCGGATGGCATCGGCCTGGGCGCCGTAGGTCACGTCGCCATACATGATATAGGACGCCCCGCGATCCAGCCTGGCAAACGCCTTTCCACGCGATCGCGCATCGAATCCACGCTCTGATGTGTCGCCATAGACCGGGTAGAAATCATCGGGCTCGACCGAACGGAACAAATCGTCCTCAAGATCCTTGTCGCTGTCATAACGCAGGGTAAGCAGTGTGTCTTCGGCGATCTTGCCCTTCATGTAAATCGCGCCCTCAATGCCCGCCTCACTGTCCTCGAACGGGCTGATATCCTCACTGGGAAACCAGCCGCCGAGACCGGCATTGCCAGACCCGCCAAGATCGATATTCGCCTCGACAAGCCCGACCGCGATGGGCGCGCTTTGCGTGTCAGCCGTGAAACGGATCTTCGCCTCAGCCTGGCCGAGCGGGCTTTCGACCCGGATCGTCCGTGTCCCGACCTCACCGGCCGGGATCAGTTCGACAAGTGTCTGGCCGTGTTCCAGCCGGGTCTGCAGTCCGGGCACGCCGGGCCGGGCATCACGCACATCGAACCGGTCGACCCGCCCGATGAGTGTCACCTCCAGCGGCGCGCCAGCCACGCGCCCGTCCGCATCGACAAGCTCAACCTGCACACCGACCGGGCGCGAGGGATCGGCAAGCGCCTCGGCAGGTGCAACCACGCGAATGCCGGCAGGCTTGCCCGGCGCCTCGATCGTGATGGTCTCTTCAGCGCGGATATTGCCGAAAGGATCGCGTATGGTGAGAGCCAGCGTATTGGCACCCGGCCTCATGGGCACCGAGACGAATTCAATGATCTGGTGGGTCCCGTCGCTGATGCGCTGACCAATACGGTCGTCCTCGACCGGCGCGCCATTGCGCGAAAGCTCGACCTCGGTGCCGGCCGGCGCGGCAACCCGGACTGAGACTTTCCGGTCGAGAACAGCGTCACCATCCTCAAGGTCGAGAAACGACGGAAGATCGGGCAGGTCGGCCAGCAGCGGCTTGAGATCCATGGTCGGCGCGATCTGCCTTGCCGGCGCCGTCAGGCGATGTCCGGTGCGGGCCCGTTCGAAGGCCGCGCTCTCAACCGCGCGGCTGGCTTCCACGCGCCCGCGCCCGCCAGCGCGCACGGTGTCGAATTGCAAGCTGGCGGCCGAACGGGGAATCCCGAGCGCGGCCTGGTCGAACCCGTCAATCCTTGCCCGCAGACGGCTCATCAGTTCGGCGCGGCACTCGCCCTCGACGGGACGGACAGCAAAGGCTTCAGAACGGATCTCACCGGCTTTCAGTGGCACGAAACGCGATCCGGCCCGTCCCGCGTCCAGCGCCCTTGTGGCGACCACCGCCGTGCCCGGCGGCAAT
The DNA here is from genome assembly GCA_964415675.1 of uncultured Hyphomonadaceae bacterium. Classification (GTDB taxonomy): domain Bacteria; phylum Pseudomonadota; class Alphaproteobacteria; order Caulobacterales; family Hyphomonadaceae; genus UBA5336. The sequence goes on along the minus strand of CAYQBG010000010.1, from coordinate 84,743 downwards.
GTCGGATCATAGACATCGATCACATGGGTACGTGGCGACAGGCCCGGCAGCGAGTAGCGGCCTTTCACATCAGTGACCACCGACAGGCCATCATCGAGATGCAACTGGACGCCCGGCAGGCCCGGTTCCTCGCCATGATGATTGGACTGGACGCCGTCGCCATCGCAATCAAGGAACACTTTGCCAAGAACTACGCCGTCGCGGGAGAACACCCCGGAGCTGTCATCAATGCGAACCGTGTGCGAGGCGAGATTGGACTGGACTGGCTCGGTATGGCCGACCGGAATACCGCTCAGCCGCGCGAAATTGGTGCGCTCCCCCTGCCCGGAATTCGGCGTGACACGGACGGAATAGACCAGCTCACTGTCCGCAAAGGGTTCGATCAGTCCCGTCTCGAAGACAATCTCACCGCTGGCCCGCCGCCCGGGATCGGCCAGCGCCATCCCGTCCAGCCTTGCAGACCCGTCAAGATAGGCAAAACCCGGCGGCAACCGGTCCTCGATCTCGCTCATCTGCACCGCCACCGGAGAATTGTTGCGCAACTCGATATTGAACGTGACTATATCGCCGGTGCGCGCCTCGATGCTCTCGGAGGTCTTGGCCAGGGCAAGCGCCCCCGTCAGGTCGGGATCGACCGGAATATCGATATTCAGCCTGCGTCCCGGCAAGCCGATATCGAAGGCGCGCCCGAAGGAGGCATGCGGGTGCACCTGGCGGCCATAGCCTGCAAACCCCTTGCGCCGTGACGGTGAGATGAGATCGCTTGGTGGTGTGACCCGCAGACGGGCAGCTCCGGCTTCTGGCGCGGAGATGGTGAAAAGGCCGGCCGCATCCGTGGTTTCGCTGGTCAGGACCTGCCCATCGAGGCCGACCAGTTCGACAAGTGCCCCGCCGACCGGTTCATTGGTTGCAGAATCGAAGACCACGCCAGCCGGCGCAATCGTGACGGATTCGGTCAGTCCCGGGTCGCAGTCCACGCTGGCGGTGGCCATTGAGCGTTCTGCCCCCTGCAGGACGCCATCGCCCGGCAGGAGGTCATCAGCCTGTGCCACCGCAAGCGCCTGCGTGCGGAAGATGCCCGAATTCGGGGCTGTCTCAACGGCGATGACGATCTCGCGGTCACCGCCGGGCGCGCTGGACACCGTGATGGCCGCAGTATCAATCCCGGAGGAGACATTGCACTGGCCTGAGACAGCTTCCAAAAATAGCGAATCGCCAAAACCGGCCTCGCCAACCGGATCGCTGAAAGCCTCGCTGAGATGAAATTCGATCGTTCCGCGCTCGCCGCTAATGGCGGTCACGACACGGTTCGACTCGGAGGGGTCAAAGCCCGCAGCACCGCCCGGCAGAAGGACCTCGCCGATATTCTCCACCAGAAGGCCATCCGTGGCCGCATTAACCGTCACGGCAAAACGGAAATCACGCGACTGGCCCGTTGGGAACGGATCTGCCAGGATGAAACCGAGCGCGGTCACGCCGCCCGGATCGGCTGGCGGGGTTCTTGACCATTCCTCTGCTGTCTCATTGGCGGTCTGATAGACTGCGGTGAAGTCATGCGTCTCCAGGACCCGCGAGAATGTCGTGTGCAGCGGGATGGGATCGCGCACGATGAGGACTTCTTCCGGCACGCCATCAATACTCAGGGGTACGCCATCGAACTGGCGATCCGGATCAAACGGCGCATTCGCATTGTTGCGCAGTTTGAGCGTGTAAACGATCTCGTCGCCGCTCGCCGCATCGCCTGAACTGGCTCCCTTTTGCAAGGAGAGGCCGCGCTCATCGACAATCACCTCGCCAAAGGCTGAGGACGCGCCACTCGCCGCCGGCAGGCCGGAGTTTGGACGCGCACCGAAACCTGTTGACTGGCCAGAAGCAACGCCATCTGATGCGCCGACAAGCACACCTGACAGCCGACCGGTTGCCCGCTCACCCAGACGGGCTGTTTCGGGCACACCGACATCGACAAGAATGCCCCGCGCTGCCGCATGGGGAAGATGCAGGAGGGTGTCGTCTCCCAGCGGCAGATCGTTCGGATCGATCTGGCCATTACCATTGGTATCGACCCAGGCATTCGCATAGGAAAAGCGGAAATCGCCCGTGATATCTCCGAACGCGATATCGACATCGGCGGCAATGTTGCCGGTATTCGTGACCAGGAAGGCGAACAGCGCCGTCTCGCCGGGCGCGCGTACATAGGTCTGATCGACATCTATGTCGAAGCGGGGGCGTTCGGCGACAAGCGTGGTCACTGTGTTTGTGGATACGGTCTCGATCTGGCCGATACGCGTATTCAGAAAGCTCACCTCGCCGGTATTCCTGATTTGCGTGCCAGCCAGCGGCATGTCCGCGCGAGCGACCGGGCCAGCAAGCGCTGAGACGAGCATCAGGCTCTGAACGCGCCAGGCGGGGGCAAATTGGCGGCTCATTGCAATGCTCCGTCATGGCCAGGGGGCTGGGGCGAATGGGGGATGTCAGGCGGGAGGAGGTGGTGGTGGGCGGTGCATGCCGGCTCGGAGGGGCGGTCTTACCAGCATGCACCGCCCGGGGGGTTAGGGGTTACTCGTCGATCTGGACCGAGAAGGTCAGAACGGCGCGCGACCCCGGCGACAGTGAGAAGCCGGCATTCTGCGCGGAGCTTGCCACTGATCCTGTGCCCTCGTCGGCCGGCACGATATCCACCGTGCCCGTTGCACCATCAATGGTGAGAGCGGGCGCGCAGGCACCGGCCGTGCAGTGTTCGAGGGTGGTAAAACCCGGGACCGTGTCGTTGATGACAACATTGGTCGCTTCCGAGGTTCCGGTATTGTCCGCGATAAGGCGGTAGGCGATGCAGTCGCCCGGATCGGCCGAGGACGAATTCAGCGAATAGCCGGTCTCGGGCGTACCGTCACAGTCGGCATCAACCGCCTGCTCCTTGGTGATCACCATGTCACCGGAAATGATGGTGATCGTGTCAAACACCTCATTATTGCTCGTGTCCTCGTCCGTCGCCGCACCATTTGCTGTGGTCAGGCTGTCGGAAACGGTCAGGTCACCAGTTTCCTGGATGCCAAAACTGACCGTCGATGGCACCTGGGCGCGCACGAAGACCCGTGCCTGCTCGCCTGGCGAGAGGCCAGCCACTGCGTCGCTTCCCACCACCTGCGAAAGATTGGTCATCAGAGGATCGCTGGCATCGAGCACGCCATCATTATTGGCATCGTAGAACACCGCAGCGGAAATCCCCTGCCCCGTGAACGGATCGGTGCCACCAAGGCTGATCTCGCCGCCGGTCACGGTCGAATTGCCGAGATTGGTGATCGTATGCGCCACAATTGCAACACCGCCAGGCGCAGACTGGACAACCGTGTCAGCCTCCATGGCCAGATCGACCACTTCTTCGACCGCCACCGCATCGAGCTTGGTGTCGGACGCACCATTCACAGGGCTTTCGGCTCGGAAATAGATACCTGTTCCGGCTGCATCCGCGCCGGCACTCGCCGGTACGCTCACACGGGCCTCATAGTCGAACACGGCTGGGGCACCGGGCGTGGGCGTCAAGGCGCCGGTCGTGGTGATCTTCACACCGTTGGTATCGTAGAAATTCACTGCCCATCCATCGGGCAGGCTGAGGGTGGCGAAGCTGGCATCGGTCGAGGCCAGGAGATCGAACGTGTTGGCTGGCGCGCCGGCATCAACGGAGATCTGCAGCGGGAAGACCGCCGTCTCGCCCGGACGCACTGTCAGCGTGTTCCACGGATCGCCGCCATCATCGACAGCGCCATTGCCGACACCACCACTTACCCCGCCTGAACCATCGGTGTTCACCAGGTCGACCGGAGGCGTGATCACCGCGCCGTTGAACAGGACCGTGGTGGCATTGGTGACCCCGCCATCCTTGCGCGAGGTTACGGTGACGGTAGCATCGAAGCCGGCGGGCGCCGCGGTCGCGGGTGCATCGGCAGGAAGGCTGGCGACCAGCTGGATATGGGTACTGGCGCCTGAGGCCAGGTCGATCTTGTCGCCGACAATCGGAGTGATCCCGTCGGGCGCGACAAAATCGAAGCTGGTGCCGACCGGAAAGTCGCCATTGGCGATGTCGAGCAGAATCGTGTCTGCCTCATTGCCGAGATTTGTGACCACGAAGTCGAAAACCATGCTCTCACCGGCATAGATGTCGCCAGTGCCGGTGATGACGTCATCCGCGGCGCCATCATCATCGGTGGACGAGGTCTCGCTGCCATCCAGGTTCGCGCCATCGACGCCACCGGAAGGCGTCGAACCGGTCGCCGCTGCATCAGCGACCACAAGATCGGCAGCCGGATCAACGCTGACCGGGGAGGAATTGGAGGATGTTGGCGTCTGCGTATCGCTTTCGACCTGCGCGACATTCTCGATCGTGCCCTGCGGCGCAGTGGTCACGACATAATCGAAGCTGATGGCGCCGGAGCGACCGGGCGCGATCGTGTCGAGCGTCGCGATCAAAGTAGTGGAGCCGGTCGCCTCGTATTCCAGCGAGGTTCCCTGCGCATTGGTCGCCTCGACATTGCCGGCCGCCTCGGTCAGGGCGACGCCCGGATTGTCGGACCATTCGCCCGAACCGGCGACATATGTCAGCGTGATCGGGTCGCCATTGGCATTCGTGGTTGGCAGATCGTCAGTGATGACGACGCCGGTCGCGGTTCCGATGCCTGTATTGGAATAGGTCAGCGTGACTTCGATAGTGTCACCCAGGCTGATCTTCCCGTCGCCATCAGCATCGACGCTGAGCGACTGATCCTTGAGAAGGTCGATAATCCCATCGGAGGTAATGGCGACCGTGTCGGTATTGGTCTGTGTCGCTGCCGGGTCGTTCTGGCTGGTTGCCGTCATCGTGAAGTCGGTGGTTTCGGTGGGCGCCGCCGTCGATGGCACCGTGGCGCGGACCACGATCCCGAAACTCTCGCCAGCCAGCAATGCCGGCGTCACGCTGATCGGCGTCAGGCTGTCGGGAACACCGTCCTGATCACGGTCGGGGAAGATCTCGATTCCCGTGAGAGGAAAATCGTCCGTGCCACCGGCTGCGGCAGCGGTCAGGTCGAAAACATCGTCCGTGTTGCCGTTATTGGTAATCGCATGCGGGAAGAAGACCAGCGAGCCGGGCGCACCGGACCGAGTCTGGTCGGTCGCCAAAGTCAGGTCGAAAACTTCGTTGACCACGGTCTCGACGAGGTTCGACTGGACCGTAAACGTCTCGCCATTCGAGGTATAGGTCGCAGCCGCCTGGTTGCCGATCACGGTGTCGGCCGGAGGCGGTGCGGCGAGGGCAGCACCCGCCATCAAGGCAATGGCACTGACGGTGAGGCCGGAGACGAGCAGTGATCGCTTCATCTTTGGGTTGAATTTCATGTCGGAAGAACTCCTTGCAAGACAGGCAGCGGCATTGGAAAGGCGGCTGGGCTGACCGGGGCGCTAGTCGGCAACCCGGACTCTGTAGACCGCGCGTGCGGTGCCACCGGGCGCAAGCGGCTCGGCGAGCCTCCAGCGCACGGCTGTATATTCGCTGGCGGGTATTTTCACCGGGCGCAGAACGCCCTCCGCGTCGGTTTCGTAACGGGTTATGGGCGGGCGCGCCCAGTCGAGCCCCTCCACCTTGGCCTCAAAGACAGACCTACTGTCGGTGTCTTCGGTCTCAGGCAGGAATTCTGTGTTCTCCGGGATCGGGCCAAGAATGGTGAATCCTTCGAATGCGCCCTCGGAGTTGTTCTTGTAATCCAGGCTGTACTGCAGCACCGCGCCAGGAACGATGCTCTCGGCCGGTCGAACAATTTCGCCCTGGCTCTCCTGAATGACCATCGCCACTTCCAGCTGACTCTCAAGCGGTGAGTCGTCTGCAAGCGACGGGAACGCGACCGACGCGGCCAGCAGGATGGCGGCAAGAGATTTGATCGTATGCTTCATGTGATCCCCCGGACAGCAGATGATGAATGCCACCTAGACGGGAAAAACTGCCAAATTGTTAAAATTCCCGTACTGGTCGAATTTTTGCAGAGTGGAGGGGTTGGTCCTGATTCGGGACAGGCGACCGGTCATGCTGGCGGGCATGGCGTGACAAGTTGCACCAGAAGGGGATAAGGGGGCTGGCAGTGATCCTGCCCGCCCCCATGGGCACCAGGGCGGGCAAGCCTGGGATCGCTCTGCGGGATGACGATCAAGATTTTGGACAAGTCGGGCGCCACCAGCCATTTGCAGCGCCAGGCATCAGTGAATTGGCAGCAAGTTATTTCGGCAGGGCGGTTCTGCCATTCACGACATCATCATAGTCCCCGACCAGCATTTCGGTCATCTCGGCCGGCTTGAAGGCCTGGCCGGCAATTTCATTGACCGGGGTCACTTCGGCGGCCGATCCGGTGATGAAACATTCAGAGAAAGTCGGCAGTTCGTCCGGCATGATCGCGCGCTCGACCACGTCGATCTGGCGCTGTCTGGCCAGAGAGATCACGGTCTGTCGGGTCAGGCCATTCAGGAAACAGTCCGGCGTCGGCGTATGCAGCACGCCGTCGCGCACGAAAAAGATATTCGCGCCCGTCGCCTCGGCAATCTGGCCGCGATAATCAAGCATCAGAGCGTCAGCATAGCCGGCCCGCTCGGCGGCATGTTTCGACATGGTGCAGATCATGTAGAGCCCGGCGGCTTTTGCATCATGCGGCGCGGTTTCCGGCGAAGGCCGCTTCCACTGGGCATTGGTCAGCTTGATCCCGGCCATCTTGTTGTCGAAATAATCGCCCCATTCCCAGGCCGCAATGGCGAGATGGATCGTATTGTCCTGCGCCGACAGCCCCATTTTCTCAGCCCCGCGCCAGGCCACGACGCGCACATAAGCGCTCTCCAGCCCGGCCTTCGCCAGCGCTTCGGCCTTGGCGTCCTCGATTTCTTCGACACTGAAGGGCAGTTCGAAATCGAGAATGCGCGCTGAATTTTCCAGACGTTTCGAATGATCGAGCGAGCGGAACACCTTGCCATTATACGACCGCTCCCCCTCAAAGACGCAGGAGGCATAATGAAGCCCATGGGTGAGGACATGAACCTTGGCATCGCGCCAGGCGCGAAACTCGCCATCCATCCAGATATAGCCGTCCCGGTCGTCGAAGGGGATGAAATCCATTTGCAGCGTTCTCCGCTTGCGCTGTTATCGTTTGAACGGGCATTCTCAGAGGATGCCCAATGAAGTCAACTCACCTGGTTCAAACAAAAGCGACACACAGGCCTCCACGGACCCGAGACTCTACCTTCGCGATGAGGAGCTCGACCGCGGGGTCGGCCTGATCCTGGCCGGTGAGCGCGCCCTGGCCGCTGCCGCCGAAACGGCGCGCCTGGCCGCAGATCTTTCACGCAGCGAGATGCAGGCGCTCCTGGCGATTCGCTACCAGCCCGGTCTGAGTGTCGGCCAGTTGCGTGAACGGATCGCAGCCACCGTGCCGACGCTCGCCCGCATCCTCGGTTCACTGGATGAACGCGGCCTGATCGAACGCCCGCGCGCCGGACAGGATCGCCGCCAGAGACAGCTCGCCCTGTCACCATCAGGCGACGCGCTCACCGCCCCGATTGCCGCCGCAATGCGCGAGCGCCTGAAACAGGCCTATCGGGAAGCCGGGCCAGACCAGGTCGCGGGCGCACGCTGTCTTCTGGAGGCGTTGCAAAAATGAGTGACTTCCACCTTCTTGTCGTCGATGATGATGACCGTATCCGCGATCTCCTGAAGCGGTATCTGATCAAGGCCGGCTATCTGGTGACATCGGCCCGGGATGCCGCCACCGCCCGGCGGATGATGCAGACGCTGAGTTTCGATCTGGCCATTCTCGATATCATGATGCCGGGAGAAGACGGATTGTCTCTCCTGTCAGGCATCCGTTCGGCGTCGGACACACCCGTCCTGCTGCTGACCGCGCGCGGCATGGCTGAGGACCGGATCGAAGGCCTCCGGCGCGGGGCTGATGATTATCTCGCCAAGCCCTTCGACCCGCAGGAACTGGAATTGCGCGTATCGGCCATCCTGCGCCGGTCCGCCCGTGATAGCGACAGTGCCGTCCGTCTACGGCTGTCAGGTCTCGAATTCGACCCCGAACGCGGCCTGCTCAGCGATGGGACGCGGAATGTCCGCCTGACGGAATCAGAAGTTCAGCTCCTGTCGCGCCTTGCGCAGAGCGTTGGCGAACCGGTCAGCCGTGACGAGCTGGCGCGCGCCACATCGGCGGGGCTGGAGCGCGCCGTCGATGTCCAGGTCACGCGCCTGCGACGCAAGATCGAGCCCGACCCGCGCCAGCCGGTGCACCTGCAAACCGTACGTGGTGTTGGTTACCGGCTGGTCGTCGACTGAGCCTGCAGGATAAGCCATACAGTCCCATGAGCCGTTTCCGTCTTCGAAACTTCACGCCACGCGGGCTCTATGCCCGGCTCGCCATGCTTGTCGCAGTGCCCGTACTTGCGATCTTTGCGATTACCACCGTCTATTATTATCGCGAGCATATCAGCGCGGTGAACGAGAAGCTTTCCCAGTCCATTGCGCGTGAGGTCGGTCTCATCATCCGCCAGTGCACAAGACCGGACCAGGAATTTGCTCAAGAGAGGGTGCTCGCCAATCAGCTCGGCCTGGAGCTTGACTGCCGGTATACTGGCGGAATGGACTTTCCCGGCGATGCGCAGGAAAGCTTCCGCTATGGTCGCGTCCTGCGCCAGCAGATGCATAATTTCATTGAGGCCGAGGTTGAGGTCCGCGCGATTGAAGGAGCCGCTGTCCTCGATTTTCGCAGCCCCCGCACGAAAGGGGCCGTCCGCGTCCTGATCGACCGCAAGCGGGCGCTTGCCGCCAACACGCATTTCACCATTGTCTGGGTGCTTCTGGGCGCGCTGTTCATGCTGGCCCTCGCATTCGGATTCCTGAGAAACCAGGTCCGCTCGATCCTGCGCCTGACCGAAGCGGCCACGGCCTATGGGCGCGGGCGGGAACTGCCCGGTTTCCGCCCGTCGGGTGCCACTGAGGTGCGCGATGCCGCCCGCGCTGTGATGGATATGCGCGCCCGGCTGACGGCATTCGCTGAACAGCGCACCGCCCTGCTGGCCGGGGTCAGCCATGACCTGCGCACGCCGCTGACCCGCCTGAAACTGCAACTGGCGATGATGGACGATGCCCCGGATATCGAGGCGGCGCGACAGGATATCGAGGAGATGGAGGCCATGCTGGCCGAATATCTCGCCTTTGCGCGCGGCGAAGAGCTGGAAAGCGCCGAAACTGTAGACCTGACAGGCATGCTACGCGTTGTCGCCGGGCGTTTCGATGTCCCCATCCAGCTGGATGACCTGGCTGAGGCGACCGTCTTCGCGCGCCCGCTGGCCCTGCGCCGGTGCCTGTCGAATCTCCTGAGCAACGCCACCGCATATGGTGAGACGGTGCAGGTCTGTCTCAGGCCGGGCCCCCGCGCTGTCGATATCCTCATCGATGATGACGGACCGGGCGTGGCGCCTGACCTGCGCGAAGAGGCCTTCAAGCCCTTCACGCGCCTTGATGGAGCCCGCTCGCGCGTGACGCCGGGTACGGGCCTGGGGCTTGGCCTGGCACGCGACACCGCCCGCGCCCACGGCGGCGATGTATATCTGGAGGACAGTCCTCTGGGCGGGCTGCGCGTGCGAATGAGACTGCCGCTATAACCGGAAAACCGGCTATGGGACTCCCTTACAGCGACAGGTCTGCTAAATCCCGGGTATGACCGAACCCATCCGCCTGCCTGCCCGCACGATCATCGCACTTGAAGGACCCGATACGCTCGCGCTCCTGGAGCGCCTCGTCACCAACAACACGCATGACTGGGCCGGGGGTGAGGCCCGATATGGCGCGCTCCTGACGCCACAGGGCAAACTTGTGGCCGATTATCTCGCCCTGCGCACCGGCTCCGGCGTCCTCATTGATGTCGCTGCCGCCGGCGCTGAAGACCTGGCCAGACGGCTGAAACTGTTCCGGCTGCGCGCCGAAGTGGAGATCACGCCGCGCGACGATCTCGCCATCGCCCTTGACCCGGCAGGACATGGCGACCCGCGCAGCGACGACCTGCCCGCCCGCACCATCCTGCCGGCCGGCGAAACTGCCGGCGACGCCTCAGCGGACTGGCGCAAGGTGCGGCTCGCAGCCGGCATCGCAGAGTTCGGCGAGGATTTCACATCTGCCGAAGTGTTCCCCTCCGATATCAATATGGACCAGCTCGGCGGGGTTGACCTGAAAAAGGGCTGTTTTGTCGGCCAGGAAGTCGTCAGCCGCATGCACAGGCGCGGCAATGTGCGCCGTCGCACCATGGCGATTTCCGGCGAGGGGGTCGCGCCCGGCGCCAGCGTGACAGCCGGCGGCTCGACACTCGGCGAAATCACAAGCGCGCAGGACAATCGCGGCCTGGCCCGCATTCGCATCGACCGGCTTGCGAAGGCCCGCGCGCAGGAGATCGCGCTGGAAGCCGGCGGGGTCGTAGCCGAGTTGCAGCTTCCCGCCTGGCTGGAAGAAGAAGTCGCCGCGCAGATGCCAGATGGATAAAGCCCGCGAGATCCCCTGCGGCTGGGCGCCTTTGAATGACGCGCTCTACCGCGCCTATCATGACACCGAATGGGGCGTGCCCGTGCGCGATGGCGAGGCGCTGTTCGCCAAGCTGATGCTGGACGGCATGCAGGCCGGCCTGGCCTGGATCACGATCCTGCGCAAGCGCGAGACGATACTGGAAGAATTCGAAGGGTTCGTGCCGCACAGGTTGGTGCGCTGGGACACCGCGCGCATCGAAAAGGCGCTGACCAATCCCGGCATCATCCGCAGCCCGAAAAAGACCCAGGCCGTGATCGGCAATGCGCGAGCCTATCTGGACATGGCCGAACGCGGCGAGGATTTCGCCGACTGGTGCTGGGGCTTTGTCGATGGCCAGCCCATTGATGGCCGGCTTGACCACTGGAAGAATGTCCCGGCGAAGACCGCACTGTCGGAAACCGTGTCGAAAGCGCTCAGGCAGCGCGGCTTCAAATTCGCAGGGCCCGTGATCGTGTATGCATGGATGCAGGCGGTCGGCCTCGTCAATGATCATGAAACCCGCTGCCCGCGCTATCATGAGATCAGGGAGACGGGCGCATGAGCGCGCGATGCGAAAACGCCACCGCAACGCCGCACACGAGCGCCGCCGGGACAGGCTGGACGGATCAGCCCGTTTCGCAATCGACACAGCGGATCACGGTCGGGTCCACCTCCAGGCGTTTCAAACCGATAAATTCCCCGCATTCGGCGCAATAGCCGAACTCGCCCTCATCCATGCGCACCAGCGCGGCGCCGACCCGCCGGCGGCGCAGCTGCCGGCGCCCCTCGGCTGCCTGCGCCATGGCCTGCACCTGCAGCGAATCCATCCGCGAGACGCGGCCAACACTCTGCTGGTCCAGCGCGACGGGCTTGCGATCCTCACCCGTGGTCTCGCTCAGCCCGTCCAGCTCACGCTGCTCCGCCTCCAGCCGCCCGCGAAAAACACGTGCAAGCTCTTCCGGTTCCGGGTCTTTGCTCATTGTGGCACCTGACAGGCTGCAGCGCCGGCGCAGTCCGGTCGCTTTTGAAGGATAACATCCCGGCCGCTGCGCGGCCATGAGCAGCTAAGGGGTCAGGAGCTGGCGCCGGGACGGCCAGTTCCGATTGGCCCCTTCCAGCTTGCAGTCTGGGCGCGAACAGGGTTGATTGATCGAATGATTTCTCCGCAGCATGTCCGACTGATGGCGCAATACAATCGCTGGCAGAACCGGTCGATCTACGCATCGGCGGACACTTTGTCCGACATGGCGCGGCGCGAAGACCGGGGCGCTTATTTTGGCTCGCTCCACACAACGCTGGCCCATATCCTGTGGGCTGATCGCGTCTGGATGAACCGGTTCGCCGGCACGCCGCCAACCTCTCCCGAAGACAGGCAGGGCAAGGGCAGCGCCTATCAGGACTGGGAAAGATTGAAACGCGAACGCGTCGCGTTCGACGAAGAGATCTCTGTCTGGGCGGGCAAGGTGACCGAAACCTGGCTCGCGGCAGATTTCACATGGTCGAATGTCGCCGGCACCCGGACCGCGACCCAGCCAGCCTGGAGACTGGCGACTCATTTTTTCAATCACCAGACCCACCATCGAGGCCAGGCTCACGCGCTGCTCACAGGGCTTGGCGTAACGCCTGACGATACCGACCTCTTTCTCATGCCGCCGCAAGCCTGAGGAAGCGGGCGCGATATCCCCCTTGCGTCTCCTGAGCGCCCGCATCCCTGGCCGAAGAGCCGGGGCTTCATCCTGTTGTTTGACATCCTGCAAGAGCAAAGAGCTTGTCGCGGGAGGTCCCTGATCTGCGCTTCGCTTCGTCCGGGAATGCGGAATTGGGGCAAACACTGAACTCTGTGGACAGGCCCGCCCCTGTCCCACACCTGAAAATTTAAGCCATAATACACCCATCTTCCCCGTCTGGGGCCGGGTCGGCCGTTCGGCTTTGCGGGGAGGTGCGGGAGGTTTCACGCCATATGCCCAGGGGTAACGGCCTGGCATATGGCTGGCGGAACCAGTCCGGATGCCGGGACAAATCCCGGCGGATTCGCACCCCCACGGCGTCGTTGGTTCGTTTCCGAAGGCGCACAGGACCCGGGCGGAACCAGAAGTCCGTGAAGACGCCTCCTGCGGCGCGGAAAGTGTCCGGTGACACTTCGAAGACTCGCTCAAGCGCTATACTCATGGAAGCGTCCGGGACACTTCCGCGCCGGGCCCCTCTCCTCAGGGGCCAATCCGAGCGACCGGACGCTGAAAGGCGGGCCGGATTGCGGCGCTTTGCCAGACAGCCGGCGAGAGTATGACCCGCTTCCCCGGCCGAAGAGCCGGGGCCTCCCCGCAGCCGACGCACCCGGCCCTCCGCCGCGCGCCGGATTGGGAGCGAGACTGCAGAAAGGTCCCGGGTCAGGCCCGGGACATACGGGCGGGAGGAGACATCACCCTAACCCACCCCCCGGGCTCGGTCAGAAAATCTCGTGCTCAACCGTCATGAACACGCAGGATCTGGAAAAATCGATAAACCGCGCCTCATCTTCCTGCAGCGCCGCTGCGGCTTTTCGGCCTTCCTCGCTCGCCATCCCTTTCTCCATGTCGGTGCGCGAGCGGAACCAGACCTCGGTGATCCCGTCATAAGGCAGTTTGAGGCCACGCCCCTCGATGAAGGCCGCGTTCAGGTCATCCTCGCCAGTATGGCTCTGGACATAGCGGACCGCGCGAATGGCTTCAGCATAGCGTCTGACCAGCGGGCCATGATCCTCCAGCCAGGTGCGCCGGAATTCCTCCGGCGACAGTTCAGCGCGCCGCGCAATGCAATAGACAAGTTTCAGCATGGTTTCCTCCCGTGTTCGCCATGTCTTTGGTGCACGGCGCTCCTCGGGAGCTTAGCCGGTCCCGGGCCGCTCAGCCAGCCGCCGCGGCCTGCGCGGCGCGGCGTTTGTCCGCGGCGCTCTGCTTGACACTTTCCGAGCGCAGCTGCCCGCAAGCGGCAAAGATGTCGCGTCCGCGCGGCGTGCGGATCGGGGAGGCATAGCCGGCACGGTTGAGGATTTCGGCAAACGCCTCGATCCTCTCCCAGTCTGAGCATTCATAAGGCGCGCCGGGCCACGGATTGAACGGGATGAGGTTGATCTTGGACGGCAGGCCCCTTAGCAGTTTCACAAGATCGCGCGCCTCCGCAAGGCTATCGTTCACATCCTTGAGCATGACATACTCAAAAGTCACGCGCTTGGCATTCGACAGGTCGGGATAGGCGCGGATCGCCTCGAACAGGGTCTTGAGATCGTATTTACGGTTGATCGGAACGATCTCGTCGCGAAGGTCATCGCGCACCGCATGCAGGGAGATGGCCAGCATCGCGCTGGTGCGCTGCCCGAGTTCCGGAATTTTAGGCGCCACGCCCGCCGTGGACACGGTAATCCGCCGGCGCGAGATCGAGATGCCGTCGCCATCGCTGATCGTGTCGATTGCCTCGGCCACATTGTCGAGATTGTAGAGCGGCTCACCCATGCCCATGAAGACGATATTGGTAAGCTTGCGATTCTCGTTCGAAGTCGGCCATTCACCCAGCGCATCTCGGGCGATCATGACCTGCGCGACGATTTCCTGAGCGGTCAGGTTGCGCACCAGCCGCTGGGTGCCCGTATGGCAGAAGGTGCAGTTGAGCGTGCAGCCGACCTGGCTGGAAACGCAAAGCGCGCCGGACCGCGCAACATCGGGAATAAAGACGCTTTCGCCCTCGACACCGGGCGCGAAACGGGTGAGCCATTTCTGGGTGCCGTCGACGGAAACCTTGTGCTCGGCAATCTCCGGCCGGTCGAGCCGGTAGGTGGCGGCCAGTTCAGCGCGCAGGCCCTTGGCGACATCCGTCATCGCGTCAAAGTCGGTCAGGCCGTAATGGCAGATCCAGCGCCAGAGCTGGCTGGCCCGCATCTTCGCCTTTTTCGGATCGATACCAAATGCGATCAACTCTTCGCGCAACGCCCCGCGCGACAGGCCGGCGAGATTCACACGCGGCGCCGGCGCGCTGGCCGCACGGGCGGAAAGGTCGAGTTCGATCTTCATGATGGCCGCGAAATAGCACGCCCGCGGCCCGGCGACAAACCGCTTCGCTCAGGCCGCTTCGAGGTCAAACCTCACCCCCCCGGCCAGCACGCTGTCACGCTCGACCATCAGGCCGGCATAGGTCGCCCGGCGCTTGATGGCACTGATATCGCCGACCTGGAGACGGTAGGCTGATATGCCCTCACCGCGCCCATTCTCATCGGGCCCGAAATGCAGGGCTGCATCAGACAGGCCGATCGTCTCCCCCTGGGGCGCCCGATCGAGCAACTGGCCCCAGCGCCCTGCCAGGCGGGCCGGATCGCCGCTCTGGAAGCTGACACCTGTCGCCGCCCTGACCAGGCCCTCCCCGGTCCGCGCCTCCCAGCCCGGCCCGGCCCAGAGCCAGCTTTCCGGTGGACGCGGTGTATCGACCGAGAGAATGGCGCCGCCCACGTCGCGGGGATGAAAATGACTGGCCGAAATTTCCTTGCGGTCGATATCCCAGACCCGGCGGATCGCCTGCTCACCGGCCCGCAGGCGCAAAGCGTCAAGATCATCCGTTTGCAGGATGACCATATAACCGCCCTCGCCCCAGCGGTCCATGAACCGCCCGGCAGCCGTCCCTTCCTCTTTCGGTGCCACAATCTCCAGGAACTGGTCACCAATCGTGTAGACCACATTTTCGAGCCCGAAATGCCCCACGCCGGGATCATTATACGGTTCCCCAAGCCCGAAAGCCTCCGTCAGCTGGTCCGCCAGTGGCTTGATCCGGCGCGCCGCCAGCACGATCTGCCTCAACCTCATCGCGCATCCTCCATCTTCTGTTTTGTCATTGCAGCGTTGCGCCAAAGCGGTCGGCGGGCAAGAGGCACGCCCCTTCAGGGCGCAATTTCAGCAGTGACACGGTCGGCGAGAAGGCGACCCTCAGGGGTCAGGCAAAGGCGGCCGGCATCCAGCCGGACAAGGCCAGCGCGCTGCATGCTTTCGAGGCCCGCCCCGTCGAGCGGTCGCGCGGCCAGGCTTTCGATCCGCGCAAGCTCGACCCCGCCGGAGACACGAAGCCCCATCGCCAGGGCTTCGCGTGCGGTCTCAAGCGGCGTGAGACATTCATGAGTATCCCAGGCGGGCTCGCCGCTCTCAGTGGCCGCGATATAGGCTTCGGGGCGGCGATGCGCGAGGCTGGCCAAGCGCCCGCGAACGGTGCTCAACCGCCCATGAGCACCCGGACCGACGCCCACCCAGTCCCCGGATTGCCAGTATATGTTATTATGAACCGACTGGTGGCGGGGGCTCGCGGCATGATTAGAGATTTCATAAGCCGGCAATCCTGCCGCATCGGTCAGCGACTGGGTCAGTTCGTAGAGGTCGGCCTGATCATCATCCGGCATCGGAACAAGTTCGCCGCGCTGCATGCGTTTTTCGAACACCGTGCGCTCAGCGATCGTCAGTTCATAAAGCGACAGATGTTGCGCGCCGAGGGCCAACGCGGCTTCAAGCTCAACGGCCCAGCTTCCCGGCGACTGTCCCGGCCGGGCATAGATGAGATCGATGGACGCAGAGGCAAAATGTGCCAGCGCCCGCGCCACGCCAGCCTGAGCTGTGTGACTGTCATGGTCGCGGCCAAGAAAGGCGAGGGCCTCATCGTCCAGGGACTGGACCCCGACAGACAGGCGCGTCACGCCAGCCGCGCGCCAGCCCGGAAGATCACCGGTCACGACATCGCCGGGATTGGCTTCCAGCGTGATTTCGGCGTCGATGCGCAAGCCGAAAACCGCCTGCGCTGTTTCTATAAGCCGCGCTATCTCTGCCGGCGCGAGAAGCGACGGTGTCCCCCCGCCGAGAAAAACGCTGTCGAGCGGGCCGGCCAGTTCCGGATAGTGGCGCTTGTGGGCGGCAATGTCTGCGATGATGGCGTCAAGAAGGGGGCCTGGGTCCCGTGACTTGGCCGCATAGACATTGAAATCGCAATAGGGACAGATCCGTGCGCAATAAGGCCAGTGAACATAAAGACCGAAGCCATGGTTCGCTTCGCGAGCGGTCACGGCAGGAGTGTGGCCTTCAGCCTGGCGAAGGCATCTGCGCGATGGCTCATGGCGTGCTTTTGCGCCGGGTCCATTTCCCCGAATGTCTCGGTCTTTCCGTCGGCGACGAACATCGGATCATATCCGAACCCCTTCCCGCCGCGCGGCGGCCAGACCAGCTGGCCACTGACCTTCCCTTCGAAAACTTCGGCATGCCCGTCAGGCCAGACCACGGCCAGGGCGCAAATGAAGGCGGCGGCGCGATTGTCAGCGGAGATCGACTGCAATTCCTGCTCGACCTTTTCCATCGCCCGCATGAAATCGCGCGGCTCCCCCGCCCAGCGTGCCGAATAGATGCCAGGCTGGCCGCCCAGCGCCTGGACAGCCAGACCGCTATCGTCCGAAAGGGCCGGCGCGCCCGTCGCCTCGGCCGCCGCCCTTGCCTTCAGGATGGCATTGCCAGTGAAGGTCGTTTCGGTCTCTTCCGGTTCGGGCAGGTCCAGTTCCATGGCCGACACTACCTGAAAGCCATGCGGCTCAAACAGGTCCTTAAGCTCCCGGACCTTTCCGGCATTGTGGGTGGCCGCGACAAGGCGTCCGGGTTCCAACTGTCTGAGGCTCATGACGCGCTGTGGCTCCTTCCTTGCTTTCCATGCGAAGCAGGTTATCGTTTTACGGCAACAATTATCGCATCTTCACCTGCCGGACACTAACAGATGACATCCCGACCACGAAATTCCATGGCCGCCATACTGTCCGTCATAATGACCGGTGTCATCTGGATTTCGGTCGTGTTTGGCGTCTTCGCCTTCGTGATGCTTGGAATCGGGCTGATGGCAAGTCTCAATGACGGGGCCTTGCAGATTCCGGGCGGGCAGGCTGCAGCAGAGGTCAGCCCGCTGAATTTTGTTTTCACGCTCATCGCGGTCGGCATCATCCTGCCCGGCGTGGTCTATGTAAGTCTGCAACTGAGGCGGATTCTTGCCACGCTTGCTGAGGGCGACCCCTTCGTGCCGGACAATGCAGCGCGACTGACCGGCATAGCGATCGCGCTCGCCATCATGGAGATTGCCAGCATCCTTCTTGTCATCTGCATGCGTGCTTTCGTGTCACAGGACGATGCGATCGCCCGCCCGCCCCTGTCCATCAATTTCGTCGTCTGGGCTGCTGTTGCCGCACTCCTGGTGCTGTCCCAGGTCTTCCGCGAGGGCACCCGCCTTCGCGAAGAAGAAAAGATGACGATATGAGGCGCGAGGGCTGACAATGTCGATACGTGTCACACTGGACCGGGTTCTTCTGGAGCGGCGGATGTCGCTGACCGAACTGTCCGAGCGCGTCGGCGTCACGCTGGCCAACCTGTCGATCCTGAAGACGGGAAAGGCCAAGGCGGTCCGGTTCTCAACACTGGAAGCCCTGTGCCGGGAACTGGAATGCCAGCCCGGAGACATTCTCGTCTTTGAGGATGAAAACGGCGAGGATTCGGCCAGGCTCGCCGCCGAGTAAGGTCCACCTGTCAGACAAAAGGGCAAATCACCTGATATCCCCGACAAGACGCTCGGAGTTATCGGCTGGGTGTCTGCGCGGCTTGTTTTTGGGGAGGTATCAGGCGGCGGTGGAACAAGCTCCCCGAGGGGCTGGGGGGGCTGATGGGTCCGGGGTGCCTGCTAGGAACCGCCGCCTGACAAGATTGAAGATGGAGGGAGCCGCGGGCGCTCGCAAGGCCACTTTGTGTTGAAATCGCCACATTCCGATTAAAAATGCGTCATGCATTGACGCCCCGGCCGGCCTGGGCAGACTTGCCTCAACGCAGGATACCATGAACAAACACAATTCGCCTTCAAGATCCCTTTCCACCAAGGTCGCGTTCCACCGTACCGAACTGTCACCGATCCTGGATGTGTATGGACGTCTCGTTCAGTCAGGCGAAGCCAAGGATTATGGGATCGGGATGTATCCGGACCGGGCCGTCTTCGCCATATACCGGCGCACGGCGGAACAGCCGACCTGGCGGATCGAGAAGGTTCCCGCGCTGGCCAGTCGGCAGGGGGCTTTCGTCGTCTACGGTTCTGCCGGGCAAACCCTGCGCCGGGGGCAGGATTTGCGCCAGGTACTGAAAGTCTTTGATTCGCGGCGTTTCGAGGTGATCTCGAACTGATCGCTCAGGCCGCTTGCGGGCGACGCGCATCAAGAACCGCATAGACCTCGCGCAGCCCCTCGGGCTGTGGCAGCGCGCGCAATCGCTCTTCAGCATCCGCGCAGTCCAGCCGGTAGCCCGTCACGGGACCATCCGCCCGTGTGAAGCGCCCGCCAATATGGCGGATCAGCCTCTGTGCGCCGCGATTCTCCGAAAGGATATCCGCACGCAGGACGGTTATACCATGCTCCAGGCTGTCGCGGATGACCGCAGCGATCAGCATGCGAGCAAGGCCCTGGCCGTGATAGGCGTCCAGTATCCCAAAAGCGATTTCAGCTTCCGGGCCATCACCCTCACGAATCGCGTGAGCCGCGCCAATGGCCGCCGGCCCACTCTCGACCTCCATGTCCAGGCCGCCCCAGGCGATATGCTGGTCTCCGTCAACATCGACCAGGCGTCTGACGACATGATCGGGCAAGTGCCGGGCGCCCGTAAAGAACCTATAATAGCGCGAGCGGTCAGACAGGCGCGCGATCCCCTCACGAAGGCGCGCTTCATCATCCGACTGGAGCGGTCTCAGCAGGACGGGCGTGCCATTCTTGAGGCGGGTGGGAATCTGTATCGGCATGATGCGGATGAGTTTCCTCCCAGACTGTGACCAAACTCTGTCGGCTGGCCCACATTGCGGCAGGGCTGCAATGCGATGTTGCAACGCAGCATCTTTTCGGCGGCCAGTTGGCTTGCGCCGGATCCGCGGGCGCACGACAATATAGTGACCCACAGAGAGAGGCACGACATGGCAGGTCATCTGAGCGGGATCGCGATCCGCCCGGCCCGAAAGGCCCCGATGGTAACCCGCGAAAGCGTCGCGGTTGCGGCTTCCTCAGGCCTCGAAGGTGACCATGCCGGAAAGGCGCCGGACCGGATGGTGACGGTCATGTCCGCAGAAGCCTGGCGCGATGCGCTTGACGCGCTCGATCCGCCACTGGAGGCAGGCGAACGCCTCGACTGGACCGTGCGCCGCGCCAATCTGTTGACTGAGGGAGCGGCACTGCCACGGGCGAGGGGCGGTGTCATCCGTATCGGCGAACTCGTGCTGGCAGTGACGGGCCAGACCTGGCCCTGCAAGCGCATGGAAGAGGCGCGCCCGGGCCTTCTCAAGGCGCTGGCACGCGACTGGCGCGGCGGTGTGACCTGTGCGGTGCGCGAAGCCGGTAAAGTTTCGGTCGGCGACAGCGTCGAAATTCTTGTCTCCCCGCCGGAAGTGAAACGGCGCTTGCCCTGACCGCCGGATGAACCGAACAAATCGGGAAAACGTCAGGGCGACATTAACCCTTCCCCGCGCTAGTGTGCCGGCCAATGACAGACACGATTCGTATTCTCGGCATCGATCCGGGCCTGCGCGCGACAGGCTGGGGCGTGATCGCCCGGTCCGGCGCCCGGATCAGCCATGTCGGCCATGGCGTCATCCGGATCGACACGGCCCTGCCGCTGGCCGAGCGCCTCGCCGGCATCTTTTCGGCGGTTTCAGGGCTGGCCATCGAGCATGCGCCGATGCTTGCGGGCGTTGAGGAAACCCTCGTCAATGCCGGCCCGCGCTCGGCGCTGAAACTCGGCCAGGCGCGCGGGGCGGCCATGGCGGCGCTGGCGCGCGAGGGCGTCACGGTATCCGAACATGCGCCGCGCCAGATCAAGCTCGCCGTGGTCGGCACCGGCGGGGCGGACAAGACGCAGGTCGCCTTCATGGTCCAGCGCCTCCTGCCACGGGCGGGAAAACTCACCTCGGACGCGGCCGACGCGCTCGCTTGTGCCATTTGCGCCGCAAACCACTTGCCGGCGGCAGGGCTGAGACGGGGGGCGGCATGATCATTGGCCGGCTTCGCGGAGAGATCGCCGCCATTGGCGCCGACACAGTCCTCATTGACGTGAACGGCGTCGGCTATGTGGCGGTGGCCGGCGCGCGGCTTCTCTCTCGCCTGAACACCGGCGAGCGGGCTGAACTGCATATCGAGACGCGCGTGACGGAGAATTCCATCACGCTCTACGCGTTTGAGAGCGACGAGGCGCGCGCCTGGTTCACAAGGCTGCAGGACGTGCCGGGCGTGGGCGGCAAGGCCGCGCTGGCGGTGATGGATGCGCTCTCGCCGGGCGAGCTGATGGACGCGCTGGCGCTGCAGGATGTCAGTGCGATCACACGGGCAAAGGGGGTCGGCAAGAAGCTGGCTGAGCGGATCACCGGGGAGCTGGCCGGCAAGCCGCCGCCGATGGGCCGGTTCGGCGCGTTCGGCATGAAGCCGGCGGCCGGGAGTGTCAGCGCAGCCAGCGGGGCGACCGGCGGCGTGCGCGCGGAAGCCATCTCGGCGCTGCAGAATCTCGGCTATGGCCCGTCGGAGGCTGCCCGCGCCGTCGCCGCGGCGATGAAGGCTGGTCAGAGCGATGATGTCGGCGCGCTGATCCGCGCCGCGCTGAAGGAGCTGACCCCGTCATGACCCGCGAAGGCTCCCTGACAGACCCCGAAGCGCAGATCGGCGAGGCGCTGGACCGGGCGCTGCGTCCGCAGCTGTTTGACGATTATATCGGACAGGAAGGCGCCAAGGCGAACCTGAAAGTCTATGTCGAGGCGGCGCGCGGGCGTGGCGAGGCGCTCGACCATGTGCTGCTGTTCGGCCCGCCAGGGCTAGGCAAGACGACGCTGGCGCAGATCCTGTCGCGCGAAATGGGCGTCGGGTTTCGCGCCACATCCGGCCCGGTCATCGCCAAGGCGGGTGACCTCGTCGCCATCCTCACGAATCTCGAAGCCAATGACGTCCTCTTCATCGACGAAATTCACCGCCTGCCGCCAGCGGTGGAAGAAATCCTCTATCCGGCTATGGAAGACTATGCCGTCGATATCGTGATCGGTGAGGGGCCGTCGGCACGCTCTGTCCGTCTGGACCTGCAACCGTTTACGCTGGTCGGCGCAACGACGCGGGCCGGCCTGCTCGCCACGCCCCTGCGCGACCGGTTCGGCATTCCGGTGCGGCTTGAATTCTATGAGCCCGAAGAACTCTCGCGCATCGTGCTGGCGGCTGCGCGCAAATTGCAGGCGGCCATCACGGGCGAAGGCGCGGTTGAGATCGCGCGCCGGGCCCGCGGCACGCCGCGTATTGCGCTGCGCCTGCTCCGCCGTGTGCGCGATTTTGCCGATGCGGAAGGCGCGAAGATCGACAAGGCCGCTGCGGACCGTGCGCTGGCAAGGCTGGAGGTGGACGAGGACGGGCTCGACGCGCTCGACCGGCGCTATCTCGAAGCGCTGGTGAAGACCCATGCCGGCGGGCCGGTCGGCGCCGACACGCTGGCCGCCGCCTTGTCGGAGGCGCGCGATTCCGTCGAAGAAGTGATCGAACCCTTCCTGATGCAGAAGGGCTATGTTGCCCGCACACCGCGCGGACGCGTCGCCGCCCCGCTCGCCTGGAAACGCATGGGCCTGAAACCACCCAATGCCATGCAGCAGGGCCTGTTCGAGGAAGAATAAGCGCGCGATATTTAAGCGCCTATTGCGCCGGGGTCAGCCAGGCGCCTTCCACTGTATCGACCACATCGGACATGATATCGGTGATCTGGAAATCCTTCGGGGTATAGACGCGTTTGACGCCCATCTGTTTCAGCGCCCGCGCATCTTCCGGCGGGATGATGCCGCCCACGACGAGGGGAACATTCTCAAGGCCGGCGCCGCGCATTTCCGCAATCGTGGCGCGCACAAGGTCGAGATGGCTACCCGACAGGATCGACAGGCCGACGACATGCGCGCCCGCCTCCTTCGCCTGCTCAACGATCTCCTTCGGCGTAAACCGGATACCTTCATAAACAACCTGCATCCCGCAGGCGCGGGCCCGTGAAGCGATCTGTTCGGCCCCGTTGGAATGGCCATCAAGCCCCGGCTTGCCCAGCACATAAGTCATCTGCCGGCCGAGAGCCTCGGACAGGTTTTCGACCCGCGCGCGGACCTGTTCGATATCCTCATCGCCACCAGTCTCGACAGTGAGGGCAACACCGGTCGGACCGCGATATTCGCCGAACACCTCGCGCAGCGCCGCGCCCCACTCCCCAGTCGTCACGCCGGCCCGGGCCGCCGCGATGGACGGCTCCATGATATTGCGGTCTTCTGAGGCGGCGGCCTTCAGCCCGGCCAGCGCCGCTTCGACAGCATTGTTATCACGCGACTTGCGCCAGTCTTCGAGGGCACGGACCTGCGCGCTTTCCACGGCTGGGTCGACCGTCT
Source organism: uncultured Hyphomonadaceae bacterium (assembly GCA_964415675.1). GTDB lineage: Bacteria > Pseudomonadota > Alphaproteobacteria > Caulobacterales > Hyphomonadaceae > UBA5336. The sequence continues at coordinate 61,750 of CAYQBG010000010.1, read as the reverse complement.
GGATGGACCCTTCGCCAGCTGACAGGGGGCTGTCCTCTGTCGTGGTGTATTTGTTGACGCCGATGACAGCGAGATCGCCGCTCTCAATACCCCGGATCCGGTCAATATGCGCGCCGACAAGGGAGGATTTCATATAATCAACGGCATCAATGGCCCCGCCAAGCGTGTCGATCTTCGCCAGTTCTGCGCGCGCAATTGCCTTGAGTTCCTCGGTTTTTCCCTCGATCACATGGCTGCCATCGAACAAGTCCTCAAATTCGAGAAGATCAGTCTCATAGGCGAGAATCTGTTGCAGGCGCAGCGACCATTGCTGGTCCCAGGGGCGCGGCAGGCCCAGCGCCTCGTTCCAGGCCGGCAGTTGCAGGGCCCGGCAGCGCGCGCGTTTCGACAGGGTGACCGCCAGCGCCTCGATCAGGATGCGATAGACATTGTTTTCCGGCTGCTGCTCGGTCAGGCCAAGCGAATTGACCTGCACGCCATAACGAAAACGCAGGGATTTCTCGCTCTCCACGCCATAACGCTCGCGCCCGATCTCTTCCCAGAGATCGACGAATGCGCGCATCTTGCAAAGCTCGGTGACAAAGCGAACGCCGGCATTCACGAAAAAGCTCATCCGTCCGAACACGGTCGGGAAATCCTCGTCCGGCACCTGGCCGCCCGCCTTCACCGTGTCGAGCACGGCGACGGCCGTCGCCAGCGCATAGGCGAGTTCCTGCTCTGGTGTCGCGCCCGCTTCCTGCAAATGGTAGGAGCAGACATTCATCGGGTTCCATTTCGGAACCTCAGTGTAGCACCAGCTCATCATGTCATTGATCAGCCGCAGAGAGGGGCGGGGCGGGAAGACATAGGTCCCGCGCGAGAGATATTCCTTGATGATGTCGTTCTGCGTGGTGCCCCGCAACTTAGCCCGGTCATCGCCGCGCTCATCGGCCAGCGCGACATAAAGCGCCAGAAGCCAGGCCGCCGGCGCATTGATCGTCATGGAGGTGTTCATCTCTTCCAGCGGCAATTCGTGAAACAGCGTGCGCATATCGCCAAGATGAGCGACCGGCACGCCGACCTTGCCGACCTCGCCTTTCGACAGGATATGGTCGCCGTCATAGGCGGTTTGTGTCGGCAGATCGAACGCGATGGAAAGCCCGGTTTGCCCCTTGGCGAGATTGGAACGATACAGCGCGTTCGATGCCTGCGCGGTGGAATGTCCTGCATAGGTCCGGAAGATCCAGGGCCGGTCAGGTGTATGCTGAAAGTCTGTCTCGGTATCGGGCATGGCGTTTTATCCGTATAATGCGTCGCAGCATGACCGCCTGCGCCCATTGTGGCAAGGCGGACAGGATCTGGAAAGGAGTCGCAGGATGCTTGCCAGTCTGCAATGGGCCATCTGGCTGAGAGTGATCGGGGCAGCAGTTTTCCCGCTCGCGGTGATTCTGGCCGCCATTCTTGAACGCAGCCTGCTCACAGTCGTGCTGATTGCCGGCACCATGACACTGGGACGCTGGCTGGTGCTGCGGCGCAGTCTGGCCGAGGAGGCTGGCAGCGCAAGAAAGCTGCTGGCGGTTTTTGCGAGCCGGCTGATACCATCAGCTATCCTTTTCATAGCGATTGTTGGCCTCGCAGCGCTGTTTCGCGAAACTTCCCTGGCGCGAGAGATTGCGATGATCGATCTCGCGCTCGCGCTTGTGCCGTTTGCCCTCTCGATCCCTCTGAACTGGGTGTTAAGTCGTGCGGTCGAGACCCAGCGCGAGACCGTTGAGACGCTAATCAACCCATCTAAAGGACCATTCCGACGCGATACCGGGCCGAAATCCGGGGAAGGCCCCATCATCGAAGGTGAATTCGAAAGGGTCGATGATGACGACCCCAAGGATGGCGGAGGCCATCACGCAAACTGATCGAGCCAGGCGGCCCGGCTGGCCATGTCCAAACCGATCCGGCCATAATAACGTCTCTGGATATCGCGGGTGATTCCGCCCGGCCCGCCGTCGCCGACCGGCTCGCCATCGAGCGAGACAACAGGCAGGATCATAGCGCCGGTCGATGTTGTGAAGATTTCTCGCGCTGAGCGCGCCTCGTCGAGGGTGAAGGCGCGTTCCTCAGCCTTGATCCCCGTTTCGAAAACGGCCGCACGGGTCACCCCGGCGAGGATGGCCGGCGAGAGGTCCCGTGTCACCAGTCGCTCATCTTCCGAGACCATCCAGACATTGGCAGAGGCCGCTTCGGTGACTGTGCCGTTTTCGTGCATGATCGCTGTTTGTGCACCTGCATCCCGCGCAGCGCGGTAGGCCAGCGCCTGAGAGAGGAGCTGCGTGGTCTTGAGATCGCGGCGTGCCCAGCGCAGGTCTGGCAGGCTGATTGCGGCAATTCCGGCGCGCGCAGCCTCCCCGAGGAGCGACTTATGCGTGCAAAAGCCGAGCAGGCGCGGGCGCAGGCGATCGGGGCCGGCAAAGTCGCGCATTCCATAATCCCCAGCCGTGACCTGCAAATAGATCAACCCTTCACGCAGGCCGTTGCGCGCGATCAGTGCGTCCTGCAGACCCTCCAGGGTCTCGATTTCGTGCGGCAGGGACAGGTCGAGTGCTGACAGGGTTCTGCGCAGCCTCTCGATATGAGCGCGCGGGTCAACCATCGCACCGCCAACGACGGCGGTCACCTCATAGGCGGAATGGCCAAACAGAAGCCCCCTGTCGAAAATTGGGATCCTGGCCTGCTCGCGGCGTACAAGCTGCGTTTCCATCAGCACCCAGTCACCATTGGCTTCGGTCGGGATCATCTGCGGCCTCTGTGTCTGGTCAATCGTTCCATCATCCGACATTTGTCGGATCGCTGGTCCTGCGCAATACTGTAAAAGTTCCGCACTCGCTCAGTCGGCTTGCTGCGTTGCACAAGAATCACTTGCGTATAAAAATGTCATGCGCCAGACTGTTAGACAGGGAGTTTGCACGCAAGAGCCCCTAAAGGGGCCGTGCTTCAAGATCGGAGGACCAGATCATGGCTGATACTGCGGCGGGCCGCGTCCAGAAGGATATTTACGAGATCGGCGAGATTCCGCCGGAATTTCATGTGCCCAAACTGATGCATGCCTGGGCGATCCGGCGCGAGCGTCACGGGCGCCCGGCCACGGCGATGCAGGTCGAGCAGGTGCCCGTTCCCGAAATCGATTCCGACGAAGTACTGGTCCTCGTCATGGCCGCTGGTGTGAACTATAATGGCGTCTGGGCGGCGCTCGGCGAGCCGGTCTCCCCGTTTGATGGCCATGGTCAGGATTTCCATGTCGCCGGCTCGGACGCATCCGGGATCGTCTGGGCCGTCGGCAAGAAGGTCACACGGGTAAGGCCGGGTGACGAAGTCGTTATCCATTGCAACCAGGACGATGGCGACGATGAGGAGTGTAATGGCGGCGACCCCATGTTTTCCAAGTCCCAGCGGATCTGGGGCTATGAGACGCCAGACGGCTCATTCGCTCAGTTTTGCCGCGTTCAGGCGCGCCAGTGTATGCCCCGCCCGAAACACCTGACCTGGGAAGAAAGCGCCTGCTATACTCTGACGCTGGCCACCGCCTACCGGATGCTGTTCGGCCATCGCCCGCATATTCTCAAACCAGCTGACCATGTTCTGGTCTGGGGCGCATCGGGCGGTCTTGGCAGTTTCGCCACACAGCTATGCGCCGTGACGGGGGCGCATGGGATTGGCGTGGTCTCATCGAATGACAAGTTCGATTTCGTCTATTCCATGGGCGCCAAGGGGGTGCTGAATCGCAAGGATTTCGATTGCTGGGGCCAGCTGCCGCCGGTCAATGGACCGGAATTCGGCAGTTACATGAAAGAATGCCGGAAGTTCGGCAAGGCCATCTGGGAGATCACCGGCAAGAAGGATGTCGATATCGTTTTCGAGCATCCCGGCGAGTCGACCATGCCGGTATCGGTCTTTGTGGTGAAACGCGGCGGCATGGTGGTCATCTGCGCCGGGACGACAGGCTTCAACCTGACCATGGATGCGCGCTTCCTCTGGATGCGCCAGAAGCGCGTGCAAGGCTCCCATTTTGCTCACCTCAAACAGGCATCAGCGGCCAACCAGCTGGTCATCGACCGCCGCATCGACCCCTGCATGTCGGAGGTCCTGCCTTGGGCCGATATCCCGCTCGCCCATGAAAAGATGCTCGATAATGAACATCTGCCCGGCAATATGGCTGTGCTTGTCACAAGTCCCAAACCTGGACTGCGGACGGTTGAGGATGTTCTCGAAGTCGGTCCGACACTCCAGCATTAGGGCGTTTTCCGGCCAAATTGCACCGTGTGGCCGAAAACCACCCTGGTCGCTCCTGCGCCGATTTGGAATTGGGACGATCCAGAAGGGGCTGCCAGATTGGCGGCCCTTTTCTATTGTGCGCCTGAAGTTCACCAAATGAAGGCAAAAGACCAAATTTCCCGGCACACGCGAAGGGCCGACGCCCTGGCGCGAAGTCCCTCAACAAGGGAATTGGCTTCCAAACAAGAGCTGGCATCCTTTATAGGCAGTGAAGTTGCATGGGCATCTGTCGAGACCTGATCTTCGTGTTCTCAAATGACACATGGTCGCTCGACTTTAACTTCAGGCCCTTTCGGCCAGAAAAAGGGGAAAATATATGAAACTGTTTGGCAAGTCGGCCCTTGTTGGCCTTGTCACTGCGGCGATGCTGCCGGTCTGTGCAGCGGCGCAGGATGTATCTGGCGAGCGTTACACCGCACCGGCAAGCGCACAGGGCGGCGATGTCCTGTCACAGGAAGAAATCGACCAGATCGTGCAGGGCGCACGCAATTCAGGTGTCGATGAGAGCGGCCAGGTTGATGTCCAGTATATCGGCGGCTCCCAGACCGCCATGGAAACACAGGTCTGCTGCGAGCCGGTCGAGGAGCGCGTGACCGAGAACACCGTGGAAGAGGTCACCGAGAATTACTTCGATGCCGTGACCTCGCGCGAGATCATCCAGCCGGTCGAACGCACGCTTGTCCAGCCGGTTGAACGCCAGGTCGTTCGCGGCCGGACCGAAGACGTCACCGAAGATGTTCGCTACGAAGAAGAGGTTCTTCCGGGCATTGTCGAGGAAGAGCCCGCCCCGCAGCTTGTCGAGAACCTCATCGAGGAAGAGACGGTCGAGTCGCGTGAAGAGGTCACTGAGACCTATTATGATGCGGTTACCCAGCGCGATGTCATCCAGCCGGTCGAACGTACGGTTGTTGTCCCCGTCACGCGCCGCATTGTCCGCCCGAAGACCGAAACGGTGACCGCGCCGACCCGTTATGAAGAAAACGTGCTGCCGACGATCATAGAGGAAGATCCGGTGCCACAGGTCGTCGAAACCTATACCCCACAGGTCACTGAGCAGACCGTCGAGGAAGTCACTGAGGTTCCGGTTGACTATGTGGCCGAGCGCAATGTGTATCAGCCCGTGGAGCGCACGCTCGTCCAGCCGATCGAGCGCCGTATTCCGCGCGGCCGTACCGAGACGATCACCCGCGACACGGTCTATGAGGAAGAGGTCCTGTCGACCCGCGTCGAGACCGAGCCGGCCCCCCAGGTGACAGAGAATGTTATCCCGCAGGTGTCCGAGCGTGTCGTTTATGAAGTCGAGGATGTGTTCATTGACCAGATCACACGCAATGTGATCCAGCCGGTCGAGATCACCAATGTCCAGCCGATCGAACGCCGGATCCTGCGTCCGCGCGCCGAAACGGTGACCGATGCGGTTCGCTACGAAGAAGAGGTCCTGCCGACAATCGTGGAAGAAGCGATGATCCCCGAAACCGTGGTGAACTATATCCCGCAAGTCTCCGAACGCACGGTCGAGGAAGTCAGCGAGACCTATTATGATGTGGTCACTCAGCGCGATATCATCCAGCCGATCGTGCGCACCCGGGTGCAGCCGGTGGAAATCCGCCGCGTGCGTCCGCAGACCGAAACGGTCACAGCCCCGGTGCGTTACGAAACGATGCGCGCCCAGCCGGTCGTGATCAATATCGGCACCGGCGGCTGCAACTGCGGCGGCTACTAAGCCCCGGACACGCTTGAGCAAGACAGGACTGAAGGTCCCCGCATCCAAAAGGGGTGCGGGGGCCTTGCATTGAGGCCCGTTCGTGGAAACGCTTCGACAGTCTTGACTTCGCAGGCGAAACGGCTGAGCGAGTTTGACCCATGAGCATCCCTGTTTCCGTCTGCGTGAAGCCCCTGCCCCATTTCGACGGGCTGGCGCTGCCTGCCTATGAAACATCCGGATCAGCCGGGCTGGATGTGCGCGCGGCAGTTCCCGAGAACGAGCCCGTTACACTCGCGTCGGGCGCGCGTGCCATGGTCCCGACCGGCCTCAGCGTCGCCATTCCGGACGGCTATGAGCTGCAGATGCGTCCGCGCTCCGGCCTCGCGGCGAAACACGGGATTACTTGCCTCAATTCGCCCGGCACGATCGACAGCGATTATCGCGGGGAACTCAAAGTGATCCTGATCAATCATGGCGAGGCCGCTTTCACGATCACACGGGGCGAACGAATCGGTCAGCTGGTGCTCGCGCCCGTCACCCGACTTGCCTGGACGATGATCGACGCGCTGCCGCCAAGTGATCGCGGCGAAGGCGGGTTCGGCTCCACGGGACGTTAAAAAAGTTCTTGATTTCGGCCGACCAATACCCACATATTGATTATCGATATGTGGGGAGGAGAGAACGTTGATCCCGGAAATCGACAGCCCGTTTACCATGGTGGTCTTCATTGTACTGATCGCCGTCACGGCGGGTGTTATCAAGAACTGGCTCGAAATTCGCGCGAAACATCAGGCCACAGGCGCAAGCGCCGACGATGTCGCCCGCATGCATGCCGAGGTCGATCAGTTGAAGGAGCGGGTGCGCATCCTGGAAAAACTTGCCACAGACAGCGACCGCCGGTTGGACGAGGAAATTTCTCGTCTGGCCTGAAACTGGTGATGCCCAAGCCGCAGCCTGAGGAGGAGAAAGAATGAATCTATTGATGATCCTGTTACTTTTCGCCCTGGTCTGGATGACCTTCGGCATGATCGCGCTCCAGAACCGCGCCCGCCGCACCCGCGATGGCGGCGAGAATGTGGATGAGCTCCGTGCGCGCATTCGCAGACTGGAGACGATTGTCACCGACCAGGACCGCCAGCTGAGGCACGATTTCGAAAGCATGAGCTGACACTTCACGACTGACGGTGCCAAGATTGCGTCGCCAACTGGAATATCTTCGTGATCTGTTAGCAAAAGACGCCTAGACTGCTGGACAGTAGAGTAAGGCGTAGAGTTCACGAGTAGAGTGTAGAAGGGGCGGTCCAGTCGGATCGCCCTTTCTTTTTGGGCCGCCGGTCGCGACTTATTCTGCTTCGAGTTGTGGCAGCGCCAGTGCCGTCTCGACATCCGACCAGTCTACAAGCTTGAAATTCTGGTCGATTTCAGCCTGTGGATTGCCATCATCCTGAACCACGAGAAGTCCGCGCGGGAAACCGGGAAGCGGTGCGCTCATTGCGTCGAGGCCGTCGGTCTCGGTCACGGCGTCGAGTGCCGGATCGGTCGGCGATTCGGCAATGCGAAATACACCACGCCATGCATTCGGTGGGGTCCGCTCATAGACCACAAACTGACTTCGCCCCTGAGAAGACGCGATCAGCCAGCCCTGCCCTTCTGCACCCCGCCAGAGCGTCAGGCCTTCGATATCTACCGAAAGCCCCTGGCGCGAAGAGATCATATCAACAGGTTCGAATGGCGAATTGTTGTCTGACAGGTCGAGCCGCCAGATGCCGCGGCCTTCCTCACCGACATAGAGGGCCCCATGCAGCTCATCGAAGACGCACCCCTCAAGCTGACTCGGCAGCGTTTCGACCCGGTGCATTCCGGCGGCAATTGCGCCGTCTTTCATGGACAGCCGCATCATCTGGACGGTGCCGTCCTTGTAAGTGACCGCGACCCGGGTCTCGCCATCTGGCGTGCCCATGCAGATACCATAGGGCTCGACCTTGCCCGTTTCGATATCGCCGATATGGGTGACCTCACCATCGCTGCGACGCACAGTGAACAGGCTGACCGCGTTAATCGAGTCATTGCTCGCAACAGCAAGGTCAAACCCTTCAATTTCGAGACCGGCTGGTGTGCGCAGATCGACATTGTTCAACTGGCCGATCAGGAGTTCCTGAAGGATCTCGCCGTCCAGATCATAGACATACAGCCCCTGATCCTTGTTGGTGCCGAGGATGCGCGAACGGGACGCCTCGCCAGGATGGTGCCAGATGGCGGGGTCGTCGGCAGCATCGCCACTGTTCGGCATCGGCGCGGTTTCGCGCACGGCGCTGATCTCTGCGATATCGTAGGCAGGCGCTGTGGCGCATCCGGCCAGCGCAAGGCCGGCCATTGCAGCGGCGAGACGTGAATTGAATTGGGTCATATTGAAGTTCTCCCAGAACGTGGCGACCCCCACCAGCCGTATGGGCTGGCGGGGGCTGTCCATTCAAGCCCGAATGAACCGATCAGTAGCGGAAACGCAAACCGACACGGGCCGTGTAACCATATTCTTCATACTGGCTCAGCAGCTTGGAGTCGAAACCGCTGAGATAGGCCTCGAAGGGCTCATCGGTAATATTGTTGATCTCGGCCTGCAGCTCCAGCTGGTCGGTAATATCGTACTGGGCCTGCAGGTCGAGCTGGAAGCGCTCATCGATATAACGATCGGAGCCCGCGCCGCCGACACCGATCTCGTCGAGATATTCCGAACGGTAATTGGCGGCGAGGCGGACATCGAGACCGTATTTGTCATAGCCGATGATCAGATTGGCGATCGTGTCCGACAGACGCGGCAGGTTGATTTCCTGCTGGTCCAGTTCGGCGCTGCCCGAAACGCGGGTGTAATTGGCCCCGACAAGCAGGCCGTCGAACGGCGCGGGAAGGCCGTCGAAGACATTGTAGAAGGAGAACTCGGCGCCCATCACCTCGGCGCCGCCGAGATTGATCGCCTGGGTCGCCTGATCATAGGTCTGACCGAAAAAGGTCCCGTTAAAGACTGTGCGCTCGGCAATCGCGTTGTCGATATCCTTGTAGAAGATGCCCGCCGAAATCACGGTCGATTCGTCGGCATAATAGTCAAAGGACAGGTCGGCATTCTGCGCTTTCTGGCGTTGAAGGTCCGGATTACCGACCGTGGCCTCGCTCTCGAACTGGCCGTCTTCAAACTCGAACTCGCTTTCGACCGCCGGGACGATCTGCTCGAAATTCGGGCGCGCGATGGACTCATAATAAGCCATGCGGGTGATGAAGTTGCCATCGCCGCCAATGCGCACATTCACGGATGGCAGGATGTCGAGATAACTGTCACGCCCGCGATTCAGCGTGGCCGAAACGCGCTCATACTCGCCATCATCCTCATTGATGTCCTCGAACAGCAGGTCTGCCCCGCGGGCCGCGGGAATGTCCGTGACGGCATCGAATACGCCTTCCTCGATGAATGCGCTGAAACCGCTCGCCGAGAAGTCGGTGCCTTCAAGCCGCACGCCGCCGGTGACACGCACAAACGGGTTCGGGTTGATCTGCGCCATCGCATAAGCGGCATAGATATTCTCTTCTGCTTCATAATCCTCAATGACCGAGGCGGCCGCTGTGTCGAGGCCGGCGAGTTCGAAGGAGTCTCGATTGGCGAAAAAGAAGCTGCGCGCCGACCCGGCATCCGGGACAGGGCCGATAATGTCGAGCGGGAAGTCCACATTGCCCTGGTACCGGGACAGCAGCAGGTCGTCATCGCTGTCGAACCCGTCATAGACAAGCTCCTCGACATCCCGTGTCTTCTCGCGAAGGCGGATCTTGGCACCGACTTTCCAGAAACCTGGATTGCCCAGCAGCTCAGTGTCGCGCCGGAAATTGGTGGCCAGGGCGAGTTCGTCATCCTCGGTAAGGCCGTTGATGAGTTTGAGTTCGTCAAACTCGAAATTATCCGGATTGTAGAAATACTGGAATGTATCAGCGTCAAGTCCGTTCACGCGCGGACGCATCGTGTCGGCGACATTCAGGCCGAACAGAACATTTTCGACTGAATCGCCCACATCATCGGCCCGAAAATCGTTATCGATCCGGTCGGGCTCTTCTTCCTCGGCATGGGTGAAAGCGACCTGATAGTCGAGCGTGTTGGCGCCGAAACGGGTTTCACCGCCGGTCTGGATAGACCAGATCTGCTGGGTTTCGAGACGATCCTTGACGTCGCGGTCAAACTCGATTTCGCCGCCTTCCTCGAAGCTGGCCACGCCCGGCGCGGCCGCGCCGACAAAATCGGCATCGTCGAGCTTCACCTCAACCCGCGAACGGAATTCCTGGTCGGAAAAGTCATTGAACAGGGTGCGCAGATAGAGATCGGTATTGGCGCCAAGCTTATAGTCGAAATTCAGAGTGGCCGAGAGACGCTCGCGCTCGACCTGATAGTCGCGCATCTCATACTCTTCCGGATAAGGAAGGGCTGTGCTGGTGATCCAGGGGCCATCAGTTTCGACATTCTCTGTCTGGAAGTCACGGCGGTTCCAGGTCACTGAGCCGGCAATGCCGAGCGCGCCGTCCATGAAGATATCGGAAGCACCCAGATTGATCTTCTCGCCCCACTCCTCGGAGCTTTCCGAATAGATGCCCAGTGCTTTGGCCCGAAGGAAGCGCCCGCCGCGGTCGAAGGCCGTGGTGGTTTCGATATTGATCGATCCGCCGATGCCGTCGCCATCCATGTCGGGGGTCAGCGACTTGGCAATCGTGATCGATTCCAGTGAGTCGCTGTCGATCACGTCGAGCGCAACCGCACGGGTGTCACCTTCCGGCGCCGGCAGCCGCACACCATTGATCGAGGTGGAGTTCAGCGACGGATCGAGACCGCGAATGGTGACGAAACGGCCCTCGCCCTGGTCGAGCTGGATCGAGACACCGGCCGCGCGGCGAAGGCTTTCGGCAACATTCTGGTCCGGCAGCGAGCCAATGGCGTCCGAAGAGAGAACGGAGACGAGGCTGTCAGAGGCGCGTTCTTTCTGGCGCGCAGCATAGATAGCACCGCGCTGGCCAGTCACGATGACCGGTCCGAGCGTCATGTCGCCCTCGCCAAGCGCGATGCGCAGGTCTGCTGGGGCGGCCTCGGTGACGGACACTTCAACAGTTTCGCTGCCGGCGCCGAAATAGTCGATATTCAACGTGTAGTCGCCCGGCGTGACATTTGGGAAACGGAAGCTGCCGTCGCCCTTTGTTGCGGCCTGCGCACCGGTTTCCTCGATCGTCACAATGGCGCCTTCCAGCGGCGCGGTTTCCCCTTCCTGGGCAACCGGCACGGCGACAGTGCCCTCGATAACGGCGGCGAGCGCCAGCGGAGACGAAGCAAGAGCGAGCCCGAGACCGAACAGTCCCGCGCGGCTCTTGGCGTTGGTAAGAATGGACATTGCGCACCCCTCAGTTGGCGCCTTGAAAGATGACAGGGTGAGTGCCTGAGGTGTGCGACGCTTCAATGACAGGCGCATATCAGTTTTGTGACGTGTTCTCGGGGTAACGGTCAGCGCTATGGTCCATCACCTCTGACCCCCGCGTCTGCGTTCAGCCAGACTGGCGCCTAGTATTCGTAAACTTCCATCTTCTCGAGCTTGAATGTGTAGGCGGCATCGGCGAGCTCGGATTCCTGGGTCTGTGTGTGGATCGTCCCTTCAATCCAGACTGCCTGGGCGAGATCCTTCAGCTTGATCGGCTCATCGCCGACCACGAAGATCGTCTGGTTTGGCGGCGGCGGCGGGGCATGGATGCAGGCCCCGAAATAAGGCACGAGCAGAAACTCGCTGACTTCGGCATCTGCGCCATAGTCGAACGGCACCGTATAGCCCGGCAGGCGTACCTTCTCGCCATCCAGCTCCGAGACAGTGTTGAATGTGCCGATCTGAATCATCTGATCAGCGGCTGAGCCCTCAGCAACAGGGGCGCCAGAATACAGCGACTGCATCTGCTGCTGGTACATCTGTGCAAGGCGTTCTTCCTCCCCCTCCGGCATCAGCTCTTCCCAGCCAAGTATGCGGACCCCGTCGCGGGTATATTCGATGGGCGATGAAGTCAGGTCATTATTGGTGCCGGCACTGGTCCCGGCGGCGGTCGCATCCTCGATCCGGTCGCCCACCTCTGGCTGTGTCTGTTCAGGCGCGACCTCGGTCTGGGCCTGGAGGAGTTTCGGCTGGCCCTCCTTTGCCGAGGGGGATTCGCCGGCCTGTCCGCAGGCGCCGAGTGCGAAGAGCGCGGCACAGGCCGCAAGCACGGTTTGTTGTCTCATGACCGGGGAGTTAGTCATTCCTGAAATCCTTTGCCAGCATTTCGTTTCAGTCTGCCGTCTCATAATTTCACCGACAACCCGTCAGCCAGCGACCGGCGGAAAGCCAGCCAGGCCGGCAGGGCGCCGATTGCGAGCGCCACACCAGTGACGGCGAGCACGGTATAAAGATCGACCGGCCCGGGCCCGGTGCCCGCGAGCGAAATCCCATAGCGGGCCGTCAGCAAGGGTTCGGCCACGAACAGAATCGAATGCACCACCGCCACGCCAAGGACGGCGCCGATGAAGCCAAGCAGGCCAGCTTCTGCCACAAGCAGGAAGAAAATATGCCCGGGCCTTGCACCTGTGGCGCGCAGGATCGACATCTCCCGGCGCCGCTCATTCAGGCTTGTCAGAATCGAGGTCAGAATCGACACAAGCCCAACCGCGATCACGAAGAGCGAGACTGCGAGCAGCGCCCGTTCTGCCACGGCTGTGACGTCCCAGAGCTGGGCCAGTGCCACGCCGGGAATGATGGCAAGCAAAGCCTCGCGGCGATGCGTGTCAATATCCCGCTTGGTGCGCAGAACGCTCCCGCGGCTCTCCAGCCCCACGAACACTGCCGTGACCGTCTTGGGTGTCAGGTCGAAGCCACGGATCATCTCTTCGCTGATCGTGTCGGCGAGCCGGTTGCGCGTACCTGTTTCCCAGCCGACATGAATGGCCGTGATCGCCTCCAGTGAAACATGTATCGTGCGATCGACAGGGGTGCCCGTCGGCTCAAGAATTCCCACGACCCGGAAGGGCCGCTCTTCATGCTGCTGAAGTCCCGCCCGACCGAGACCATGGGACAGGACCAGCGGGGTTTCGAGCTCATAACCCAGCGAGCGGGCCACCTCCGAGCCGATCACCGCATCGAACAGGTCAGCGAACCGCTCGCCCTCGGACAAGCGAAGAGATTGCGCATCGCCATACTTGTAACGGTCGAAATAGGCTTTTGTGGTGCCCATGACCCGGTAGCCGCGATGGCTGTCTCCCAGCGAGATCGGCACGGTCCAGGCCACGTCCTCGCGACCCCTCAGCCACTCATAAGTGGGCCAGGAGATTTCAGCCGTCGCATCACCGAGCCGGAAGACCGAATAGAGAATCAGGTTGACCTGCCCGGAGCGCGCCCCGACGATCAGGTCCGTGCCGGAAATCGTCGCGCTGAAACCTTCGCGCGCCCCGTTGCGGGCCTTGTCGACGCCAAGGAAAAGCGCCACGGAGAGCGCGACCGCAAGAATGGTCAGAAGTGCCGAACCTTTCCTGTTCATCAGGCTCGCCCAGGCAAGCGAGAGCATTGATCCCATCAGGCCGCCTCCTGCCGTGCGGATGCGGCGTTGATATCGGCAAGATCGACCGCGCGGTCGAACTGGTGGGCCAGCGCGCCATCATGACTGACGAACAGGAGCGCAGCGCCGCTGCGAATGGCCTCTTCCGACAGAAGCTCGATAAACCTGTCGCGCGCGTCTGCATCGAGCGCCGAGGTTGGCTCATCGGCGATCACCAGACCGGGTCCGCCAATGAGGGCGCGCGCCGCAGCAACCCGCTGCTGCTGGCCCACTGAAAGGTCCATGACCCTGCGCGAAAGGATATCGTCACCCTCAAGCCCAAGTCGCGAGAGGAGCCGCCTGGCTTCAGCGGCCGGGTCATCCCCCGCCGCGAGACGCCGCGCGCGGGAGAAGCGCACCGGCAGGGTCACATTCGCGACCACTGACAGATAGGGAACGAGATTGAACAGCTGGAAGATCACGCCGAGATGGTCGGCCCGCACCCGGTCGCGTGCTGCCGGCCTCAGGTTCGACATGTCGTGACCCAGCACTTCGACGCGTCCGGCCTGAGGCTCAAGGACACCTGCGATAAGTCCAAGCAGGGTGGACTTGCCCGACCCGGACGCCCCGCGCAGGAACAATCGCTCCCCGCGCGCCAGGTGGAACGTTCCGATATCGAGCAGGGCGGGCGCGCCCTGCCCCCAAGCGAATTGCAGGCTCCCGACCTCGACTGCGGCACCAGTCATCAAAGGCCTCAGTCGCGCGTCAGAATGGTGTTCGCTGGCGTCAGCGTTTCCGCATTCTGCCCGGCGCCCGCAAGGAACACCGCCTCGATCTCTTCCATTCCTTCGTAAGCGTCGAACAGGCCAATTGTCAGCGATGTCAGTTTTTCGGGCTGGCTGCAGCTGTAATTATAGTCAATTTCGACGGACCCGTGGTCACCGCGATAGCTGAAATCGATGTCGCTGCCGGAGAAGATGCAGCTGGCGGCTGCATCGATCGTAACTGCCTGCAGGGGATCCTGGAGTTGCAGACGCGCCTGCTCCAATAACCGCGCCTCCTCCTCTGTCTCAGGCACCTTTTCGGGCAGGCCAAAGGACGCCAGCGGCGCGTGAAGCGTTACGACAAGGTCGCGGCCTTCCAGCACGGCGGCCAGTTCGGCATGTCCATGGACATGGGCCTCACCGCCAGCCATGTCCTCGTCATGATCATCGCTTCCGTGGTCATCTGTTGCAGCCTCCTCGTCTCCATGGTTCTCGCCATCGCCATGACCGGCCTCTCCGTCGGTCGCCCTGTCTTCGGGATCGACACCGCGTATTTCGTTGCCAAGTTCCGCGCCGCGCGCATTGCCGGCCGGCGCGCCAGCATCAACGGGCGCAGCATCGTCGGAGGGCGAAGTATCCTGCGAGCCCCCACAGGCGGCGAGAGTGAGAAGCGAGACTGACAGCAGACACAGAGTTTGCCGGTTGCGCGCGTAAGCCATGATATGAATTCCTTTGTCTAACAATAAAGATTGATCGTTACCCATGCGACCAGCCTGAGAAAACCCCTTCTCATTAGCACATTTGCGATACTATAACATCTTTGCCGCTCTCAAGGCGTGAAATCCGCGCAATCCGGGTCCCGTTCTGGTCAACCAGTCTGCGACCGCCAAACTCAGAAAGCCAGTCTTCAATGTGGTCCGAGATCCAGGCGCCGCTCTTTTTCGGCCTAGTTGCTGCCTTCGTGACAAGCGTCGGGCTTATCGCCGTCGCGCAGCGCGCAGCATGGACGGCGCGCCATTCGAACCTGTTCGGCCTCGCGGCCGGCGGCATGCTGGTGACGTTCACCTTGTTGCATATTGCACCGCAAGCCTTTGCGCGCACACCCAGCGCCCCCGTCTGGCTGCTAACAGGCTTCCTCTGCGGGCTCCTGCTCAACCATCTCACCCGCGCCCTGCCCCGCGCGACCGGCCCCGGAGACCAGCCCATAGACGCGCTGACCCCGGTCCTCGCCATCGCCATTCACAGTTTTATCGATGGCATCATTTATGCGGTGACGTTTGCGGCGAGTTTTGCGTCCGGTGTCTATACCGCCCTCGCCCTGATCCTGCACGAATTTCCAGAAGGCGTGATCGCTTTCGCCATTCTGCGCAAGAGCGGCATCAGAAGCCGCGTCGCATTTCTTTGGGCCTTCCTTGCCGCAGCAGCAACGACACCGCTGGGCGTGATCATGTCCTCACCGGTAATGCACACCCTGGGTGATGACACGATTGGTCAGCTTTACGCCCTCTCAGCTGGACTGCTGATCTATGTGGCGACCGGGCCATTGCTGGCGCCGGCGCGCGATGAAACGCCAATGCGCGGGCTTGGGGCCATCGCCTCCGGTGTCGTCATTGCCATCGGGCTGACGCTGCTGCCGATCACGCACGCAGGCCATGACCACGGAGATGGCGATCCGCATGACGACCACGATCACGGGCCACAGCCGGAACGGCACGTATTCCGATAATCATGGCCCGCCGGCGTCTCCTCATCTGTCTTGCCGGGCTGGCCCTGCTGGCGCTTGCAATCCCTGCATCCGAGGCCCTGGCCCATCCGGCCGATGAGCTTTGCGGACCGGGAAGCGAGCTCGACCCTGAGCTTTGCCGCGCCCTGTCGGAACTCGACCGGCCGGAAACCGCAGCCGGAAGTGACCGCATTCGCGAAGAGCTGATCGTCGAGAATGTCGATCGCAGCACAATCGAGACGCTCGCACTATATGCCCGGATCGGTTTTGACCATATCCTGCCAAAAGGGGCCGATCATATTCTCTTCGTACTGGCGATTTTCCTGTCCACGACCCGCCTGCGTCCACTGCTCTGGCAGATCTCGGCCTTCACGCTGGCACACACGGTCACGCTCGGCCTGGCCTCAGCGGGCCTGCTGTCGCCATCACCGGATATCATCGAGCCGTTGATTGCCGCCACGATCGCCTTTGTCGCATGCGAGAATCTCATCTTCAGGGACATGGCGCGATGGCGTCCCATAATCGTTTTCGGGTTTGGCCTCCTGCACGGAATGGGATTTGCCGGAGCCTTCGGCGAACTGGGCCTGCCGCCGGGCCTGTTCTGGACCGCCCTTGCCGGCTTCAATATCGGGGTGGAAATCGGCCAGCTGGCCGTGATCGCGATAGCGTTTCTGGCGCGATATGCTGTCGTGTCTGCACTTGGGGGCGACGGGCGGGCATTCGGCCAGTATCGCCGCCATGTCAGCTGGCCGCTATCGGCAATGATTGGCGCGGTCGGCCTCTACTGGACGATCATGCGGATCGCGACCATCGCCAGCTGAGCCCTCATGCGTTCGGAATAAGTCCTGAACCTTCCGGGTCCCCGACAATCTTCTCCAGCGCCTTGCGCATCTTGCCGAGTGCCTGATGCTCGATCTGACGCACACGTTCCTTGGAAATGCCAAGCTGCCGGCCGAGCGTTTCCAGCGTGACCCCTTCCTCGCTCAAACGACGCTGGCGGATAATCAGCATTTCCCGCTCATTGAGAGCCTGAAGTGCATCATTGATCCACTCCTTCCGGCGCGCGCTGTCGCGAACCTCCATGACCTGTTCTTCGGGCACTGGTGATTCGTCGGCCAGGAGATCCTGCCATTCAGCATCCCCGTCGATACTCAGAGGCGCGTTCAGCGACCGGTCGGAGGCCGACAGACGGGAAACCATTGTCTCAACATCTCGCTCAGGCACACCGAGATGCTCCGCCACCCAGGTCCGGTTCTTTTGCGTGATTGTGCCATCATCTGTATCGTCGATCTTCGCGCGCAGCCGTTTGAGATTGAAGAACAGTGATTTCTGCGACGCCGTTGTGCCGGTGCGCACAATTGACCAGTTGCGCAGCACGAAATCCTGAATCGACGAACGGATCCACCAAGAGGCATAGGTGGAGAAGCGAACCTCACGCGCCGGCTCGAACCGCGCGGCCGCCTGCATAAGGCCGACATTGCCTTCCTGCACCAGATCCGACATGGGCAAGCCATAGTGCCGGAATTTCGAAGCCATCGATATGACCAGACGCATATAAGCCGAAGTCAGCTCGTGCAATGCACGCTCGTCACCATCGTTTCGCCACCTGCGAGCAAGGTCGAGCTCGTGTTCCGGCTCGAGCAGTGGCGCCTTCATTGCACGTTTCACATAAGCCCTGTCGGCTGTCGAATTACCTGGAATGGATGAAGCCATACCCACCTCCAATCGCCGAACGCGCGGGAATACGCGGCGTTTCATGATTGGATACGCGCACCAGCTGGAATCGGATCATCGCTGCCATACGAAAAACGCCGCCCCTGAGCAGAGGCGGCGTCCTGTTCGCTTCGGGCTGCAACGGCCGTGTCAGGCCGCCTGCTTCTTTTTGGCAAGCGACTTGACCAGCATGTCCATGGCCTTTTCCCGATCAATATTCTCAACGGCCGCAAGCTCGCGGGCCATACGATCCAGTGCGCTTTCATAGAGCTGGCGCTCGGAGTAGGACTGATCGGGCTGGTCTTCCCCGCGGTGCAGGTCGCGAACGACCTCCGCGATGGAAATCAGGTCGCCCGAATTGATCTTGGCCTCATATTCCTGGGCACGACGTGACCACATGGTCCGCTTGATCCGGGCCTTGCCGCCAAGCGTCTTGAGCGCATCGTCAACAAGCTTGGAGCCGGCCAGTGCGCGCATCCCTGAGGCTTCGGCACGGTTGGTTGGCACGCGGAGAATCATCTTGTCCTGATCAAAGGAGACCACATAGACCTCCAGTTCCATGCCCGCGACCGTCTGGGTCTCGATTGCGGTCACGCGGCCAACGCCATGCGCCGGGTATACGATGGACTGCCCGACTTCAAACGTGAGGGTCGTTTTCGACTGCGCCTTTTTTGACATTGTGTGATCCGCCTTTCTACGCACTAAAGCCAAAAAAACCCTGCCCGGGAACTCTCGAAAGTGTTCCGGTCAATTGGTCTGGCTCTGGTCTATTGATGACACAAGATTGTACCATAACAGATTTGCAACGGTTTCTCAACACATTTGAATGGGCGTTCAGGAATGATGTTCGCGCATCACGCGAAGCCGGGTGCCATTTGACCTGACGCCAACTGACGCAGGACACGATCGCACATCGCCCTACGCCTCAGGCTGCTGTTGAATCCGGGGCATAGAACCGCATGATGGGAGCCAAGACGTGCGTCCCGGTTCATCATGCAAGGAGGCAGACCATGAACCTGATACTCGACCCGCTGGCGATTGCCGCTTTGATCGGTTTCGTCATACTGCTCGGAATCACCACCGGGCTTTTTGTCTGGTTGTTGCGCAAGTCGCGCCTGCCAGGCCCGGAAAAATGATGCCGGTCGCCGCGCGAGGCAGGCCGCTCAATCGCCCTCGCCAGGCTTCTCGCTGAAGAATTTCGCGAGCTTTCCGGTTTCCTCAGCCATTTCATCGGCCTCCGGGAGCGGATCCTTGCGGCGGGTGATGTTCGGCCAGACCTTGGCATAGTCGGTGTTCAGCTTCAGCCATTTGGAATCCGGATCGTCCTCGGTATCTGGCTTGATGGCTTCGACCGGGCATTCTGGCTCGCAAACACCGCAATCGATACACTCATCTGGATCAATCACGAGCATGTTTTCGCCCTCATAGAAACAGTCCACCGGGCATACTTCGACACAGTCGGTATACTTACATTTGATGCAGGCATCGACGACGATGTAGGTCATGCCGGAAAATCCTCTTGAGCGGAGCGGGAACCATTCGCCGCAATTAAGCAGGGTTCAGGCGATGTCAATTCCCAGCACTGCCGCATGACAATTCGCTTCAGCTACGCTTATCAATCGTCACGCGGGCTTCCGCCTCACGTCGCGCACCGGCGCGGGCGACATCATCGACATGAAGCAGGGAGGCGACATGGCGGATAAAGGCGTCCTCATAGGGGCAGCGGTCACCATCCGCCAGCGCCACGCGATAGAGTCCTTCAATCACAGCGATCCGCTCCGTGATCGCCAGGCGTTTGACATGTTTGGTGAACTGGTGCGCTCCCGTCGCATTTTCGGCGAGCACCTCCCCGCGCCTTAGCAGCGCGTCTGCTCGCTCGGCATCGAAATCGAAACTCTCCAATAAGATCATGGCGATCATGTCGCTTTCCATGTTCGCATAGATACCATCGGCCAGGGCTGCCTCAACGAGCAGCGCAGCGGCCGCCTCATGGGGGTCATGTGAGTCATCAGCCCGCTCCGGGGCGCCCGAAAAGAGCCGCTTCAGACTATTGAACATCCTCGTCTCCCAGGGGTCGGTAAAGGGCCCTTGCCTCCTCGGGCGGGCTGCGGCGACTGCCGAGTGAAACCACTTCGACAGTCTCGATATGGGGCCCCTTGCCGAAGGTCAAAACATCACCGGGCGCGAGGCTGGCGCCGGGCTTGTCGGTGCGGCGGGTCTTTCCGTGGCGAGTGATCCGCAGCCCGCGTCTGGACACATGATCGCTCGCCAGCCGCCGCGTCCTGAAAAAGCGTGCGCGCCAGAGCCAGATATCGGCACGCAGTGTTTCCGGCGCGGCTTCACTCAAAGAAACGGCCTGTAGACAAAAAGGGTATTGTCCTGAGCGGCCTTCTTCTTGCGCTTGCGTGGCTTGCGCTTTTTCGCTGGCCTGGGTTCCGGTTTCGGTTCGATCAGGACGGCAAGCGCGGCAAACGGGCTGTCGGGATCGGGCCGGCGATTGTCGGAACCAGCGACCTGGCGCGGGCGCCCGCGAGGCTTTTCACCTGAACTCTTCGGTTTGCGCGTGCTCTCCTGGTCCTTGCGCGGCGGGCGGGCGCCTCGCTGTTTCTGGCCTGGGACGTCGGCCCGGGCGCGAGCGGCATAGCGCCAGAGCGTCGGCGCCCCTGTTTCAGGATCCTTCTGCGCTGGTGTCAGGCCAAAACCCTTGAGCACGTCCGGAAAATCCGCTCCGGGGCATGAGACAATCGAGGCGAGTTCAGCCGGCAGCGCAAACAGGTTCTTGCCAGCCTCCTTGCGCCGCTTCGACACCTCCCAGCCAAGGCGCTCGGCAAGATCGGCGCGCACAGCGCGTTTGCCGAACCGCAGATAGCCATTGGCTGCCAGAGCCGTGTCGCTCCAGTCCTCGCCGGCTTCGAAACTGCCAGCGCCTTCAGGCGCAGGCGAGCAGACATTGCCATCGAAAATGCTGCGCAATATGGCGACCAGCTGCTGGGCCGCCGGCTTCTGTGCATCCGGGGCATAGGCCGAGACACGGCCCGCGCGCAGGCCAAGCGCCCGCAGGGCGTCGCGTTGGTCCTTGCTGAGGCGATGGCCCGGCTCGTCGCCGCGAAGGTCGATGGCGGCCCCGCTCTCCTTGACGCGAAACGCAATCCCGCGAGCAATTCCCTCAAGTCCAATAGTATTGTCTGGGTTGAGCAGCCGAGTATGGGTCGGAAGGCGGGTCGCAATCTGGCGCGTGACCCAGTCTGAAATGGCGGCGCGCGCAGATTCCCTCTGGGCCGGTTCAGCCTCCTCGCCTCCGAGAAGCTCGACCCCCGGGCGCAGCCACTCCGCCCCCCTGGTGAGCCGCGCGACCAATTCGCTGGAAAATCGGATACCGCCGCCATCGGTGAAATCGAGCATTCCGCCCTTGGCCTCAGCAATCGCGGCGAGGCGCGCCGCAAGGATCGGGCGCAAGGCCTGGCTGGCGGCATTGCGAACCGCTCGGCCCTCAAGTGTCCTCGCGCTGGAAGCCGGCTCGAATTTCAGGCCGACGAGCCGCCCGACCAGATGGCCTTCCACGGTCACTTCGCCTTCGGTCCCGATTTCACTCACTAATGCTTCTTCCTTGCTCAGCCCTGCCAGCAGGGCGGTTGTCCGCTTGTCAACAAAGCGGGCCGTCAGCGCCTCGTGCAGGGCGTCTGACAGTTTATCTTCAATCTCCCGGGTCTTTTCGCGCCACAGCTGCGGGTTTTCAAGCCAATCGTCGCGATGAGCAGCATAGGTCCAGGTGCGGATCGCCGCCAGGCGCTGCTGGATATGGGAAATATCCCCGCGCGTCGCAGACAGGGCTTCCAGTCGTTTTTCCATGCCGGCATCCCCGAGCCGGGCATCGGGATCGGCAAGCGTGTCGGCAAGTCCAAGCACCAGACGGGCATGGCCTTCATGGCCTGCCTTGCGGAAATCCGGCAGCCGGGCCAGATCCCACAAGCGGCGCACCTGACGAATGCCGCGCACATCGGGACCGATGGAGGCATCCTCTGCCATCCGGCGCAGGACCCACTCGTCCAGCGCTTCGGGATTCTGCCTAAGTATCGGTTGTGGCGAGGGCCGCGAAAGGCTCGCAATAAGCGTCTTTATCGAACGGAAATCGAGATCGCTCGCCCGCCATTGCAGCTCGGCCACACTGTCGAAACGGTGATTCTCGATGGCAAAAATCGTCTCATCGTCGAAGGGCGGGCAGTCGCCGGTTTCACCGAATACGCCGTCGCTGCGGAAACGCCCGGCCCGGCCGGCGATCTGCCCGCATTCGGCCGCGCTCAGCAGACGGTGGCGCCGGCCATCAAATTTGGCGCGGCCAGCGAACGCGACATAGTCGACATCGAGATTGAGACCCATGCCGATCGCATCGGTCGCCACCAGATAATCGACTTCACCGGACTGGTAGAGTTCAACCTGCGCATTTCTCGTGCGCGGGCTGAGCGCGCCCATCACGACTGCGGCTCCGCCTTTGTGCCGTCGCAATAGCTCGGCAATCGCATAGACTTCATCTGCCGAGAAGGCGACGATCGCCGTGCGCTTGGGAAGTTTCGTGACCTTTGCCGGGCCAGCATGGCGCAGTTCCGAAAAGCGCTCGCGGATATCGGTTTCGGCATGCAGGTTGAGCTCGCGCAAGGGCTCGCGCATCGTCTCCGCGCCGAGCAGCAGGGTTTCCGACTGGCCACGCGCATTCAGGATCCGTTCGGTGAAGATATGCCCGCGGTCGCGATCCTCGGCCAGCTGGATCTCGTCAATAGCGAGAAAGTCCACTTGTCGCTGCACCGGCATGGATTCGACCGTGCAGACCCAATAGCGTGCGCCCGGCGGCTCGATACGCTCCTCACCCGTGATAAGTGCGCAGGCCGCCTCGCCCTTGGCCGCGACCACCCGGTCATAGATCTCACGCGCCAGCAGCCGTAGCGGCAGGCCGATCATGCCGGTGCCATGGCCCAGCATCCGCTCGATGGCATAATGGGTCTTGCCGGTATTGGTCGGCCCGAGAATGGCTTTCAGTATGGGCATGTTGAGACTCTGCGGGTTCAATAAAAAACGGGCGGCACCGTCATTCGCCGATTTGCGTCATGCCAGCCGGCGGGCAAGCGCCTCGGCATAGCGCGGTCCGAGCTCCGGACCCTGAAGAGGATAGAGGAAAGGCTCGATCAGTTCGAGTTCCATCAGGAAAAGACCGCCTGTATCGCCGCGCAGCATGTCAACGCGCGCATAAAGTGGCGGTTTATCGAACAGGTCCAATATGGCCCGCGCGGCCGCCGCATCGGCCGGCGCCGGCACGATGGCCTCCTCGACCCCGCCATAAAGCGACTGGATGCGATAGTCCCCGGCCTTTGGACGTTTGACCAGGGCATGAGACAGCTCGCCATCG
Source organism: uncultured Hyphomonadaceae bacterium (assembly GCA_964415675.1). Taxonomy (GTDB): domain Bacteria; phylum Pseudomonadota; class Alphaproteobacteria; order Caulobacterales; family Hyphomonadaceae; genus UBA5336. The sequence continues at coordinate 38,576 of CAYQBG010000010.1, read as the reverse complement.
ATAAAGACAAAGCTCATCTCGCCCTCCGTCTCGATGGCCGGCAGATAGGGCTGCGCCATCATCGGCAGGGGCATGTCGGGCACAATCTCGCCGCGCGAGATGAGATGCTGGCCGGCCGCGCCGGCACCGACCTGGCGCTTGAGCACCAGCCGGTCGGTCTCCAGCGCGTCGAACGCCTCGGTCACCGCTTCGGGTGAGGCTGTGTCCAGCCAGAGCGTCCGGATCAGCCGCGCGCCGCGCGCCGCAAGCGTTTCGAGATACCGCTTGTGCCGGTTCCATTTCACGATCGCGACGGGATTGAACAGCCGCGTCTGGCTTTCGATCTGCTCCAGTTTGGCGAGAAATTCCGCCTCACGGTCCCAATAGTCCCAGGTCGTCCCGATCACCGCAGCGCCAAAATCAGACCAGTGGGCTCCGGGATCGTCCCAGCTGATATCGACCAGGTCGAGCCCCCGCGCGGCCAGAGGCTCGGTGAGCGCTGCCATCGTCTGCTGGTGTTCATGGAAATCAGCCCTGCGGGTCGGCGAATTCGGCAGGGTGACCTGTGACGCGAGAAAGGCAATCTTCATGGGCTGGCGTTTAGACGCCCCGGGCGCTTGCGTCCACGCTTCACCTCGCCTAGGCCCACGTCAAACATGTGTCCACGGGAGTGCCCATGTCAGGATCAGCCTATGATGTTGCCGGCCTCGGCAATGCGATTGTAGATGTCATCTGCCCGGTGAAAGATGATTTCCTCATCGAATGGGATATTCGCAAGAATGGCATGACCCTGATTGACGAAGACCGCGCCGAGGCACTCACGCGCGCGGGATCGGGCCGGGAAATGTCCGGCGGCTCGGGCGCGAACACGATTGCAGGCGTCGCAAGCTTCGGGGGGCGGTCCGCCTATATGGGAAAGGTCGCCAATGACCGGGTGGGCGACGTGTTTCGAGCTGAAATCCATGGTGACGGCGTGCATTTCGACACGCCCGCCCTTGATGGCGGCGCAGCAACTGCCCGCTCGATCATCTTCGTGACGCCCGACGGGGCGCGCAGCATGAACACATTCCTTGGCGCATCGGTGATGTTCTCGCCGTCCGACATCGACGAACAGGTCGTGCGCGATAGCGCCATCCTCTATCTGGAAGGCTATCTGTTCGACCGCGAAGCGGCGAAGGCCGCATTCGTTCATGCCGCCGAAGCAGCGCGCGCGGCCGGGCGGAAAGTCGCGCTGACCCTTTCGGACAATTTCTGTGTCGATCGCCATCGCGACAGTTTTCGCCACCTGGTGCGCGGCCATGTCGATCTGCTCTTCGCCAATGAGGAAGAACTGAAATCACTCTATGAGACAGAGGATTTTTCGGTGGCGGTCGAGGCCCTGCGGGCTGACAGTGCCCGCGCTGCTGTCACCCGTTCGGAAAAGGGCTCCGTGATAATCGGCGACGGCGAACCCATTGAACTTCCGGCCGAACCGGCCAGCGCCGTCGTCGATACAACCGGCGCGGGCGACCAGTACGCTGCGGGCTTCCTGTTCGGCCAGGCGAGGGGCCTGCCGCTCGCAGTTTGCGGGCGCCTTGGCCACATCGCCGCCGCCGAGGTCATCAGCCATTACGGGCCACGCCCGGAAATGCCTTATGCGGAACTCGCCCGCAAGGCCGGGATCGAGGTCTGAGCCGCATCGGGCCTATTCACGCGCAATCCCCTCCCGATGGTCTGGATGGGCAACGGCGAGCAGACGCTGCCGGCGCTCGTTTAGTGTCGCGTCCCTGAGATCGGCCACGCCATGCTCGGTGACGACAAAGCCGACATCGGAACGCGCCGTGGTCACGGGTCCTGACAGGGCCGGTACAATCCGGCTGCGGTCGCGAGCTGTGGATGGCAGGGCGATGATCGCGAGACCGCCTTTTGAGGCAGCGGCGCCCCGCGCAAAATTGGCCGACCCGCCCACCGCGCCGACATAACGCCCGGCTGCGATCTCCGCATTGACCTGTCCTGTCAGGTCGACCTCGATAGCGGAATTGATGGCCACGAACCGGTCATGCCTTGCCAGCGTCGCGATGGAATGGGTGTAACTGCTGGGCCTGAGCCGCAGGGACGACACCCCGTCAGCCCATCGCATCAGGTCCGTATCGCCGACGATAAGGCCCGCGACGCTTAAGCCCGGATCGATACGCTTGCGGGCATTCGTGACGACGCCAGCCTCAATCAGGTCAGCGATTTCGCTTGTGAACAGGCCGGAATGAATGCCGAGATCCCTGTGGCTGCCAAGCGAGCCGAGAATGGCCGCCGGCAGTGTCCCCAATCCGATCTGGATGACCGCCCCATCAGGTATGAGCGCGGCGACATGCCGGGCTATCCGCGCTTCAGTCTCCCCCTTCGTCACGGCGGGCGGCGCGAGACAGGGCCTGTCTGTCCGGACGATCAGGTCGACCTGGCTACGATGGACATCCCGCCCCTGGCCGGTGCGCGGCGCGGCATGGCTGACCTCGGCAATGACAAGGTCAGCCGACGCGATCAGATCAGCTGTGTAGTCCGCGCCCGCACCGAAACTGAAATGATCCGCATCCGCGCCTGCAGCCAGTTGGATCAGGACGACCAGGCGTTCACCGCGGATGCGCCCAAGCGTGCCGGCAAGCGCGGAATAGTGCACAGGCAGGATTTCAAGCGCGCGTCCCAGGGCGCGGTTTCGCCCGGTGCCGCAATAGGAGGTATACTGAATGTCGCCTGCATGGTCCGGCGAGACGCTGGCTCCGTAGCTGATCCCGGCAAATGCCCGGAACGGGCCGGTCTCACGGCGCGCCGCCACCAGCGATTCCGTCAGGGAGGATGGTTCGGCGCTGGCCTGCCCCCAGACGACGAACGTGTCTGGAGACACCAGGCCTGGCCAGTACAGGTCTTCCAGCTTTTTTTCCAATCCCGCTCGCATGCGTGATGCGCCTCTTTAAGCGAACGGAACATACCTGACGCCCGTGTCCATCCAGAAGATGGTGTCTTGTCCTTTTTTCGCGGCGCCCGCAATGTGTTGTCACTCTTTGTTGGGCTGAACAGCTACGCAACGGGCCAACGCGCCCGAGACGGGATGGAACGACATGTCAGAACCGAGCGAGCCGACCCGCGCCACACTCGCCGCCCAGGAGGCCCTGGCAAAGACGCTGCCCTTCAAGGAGGATACAGATTTCGCGAATGCGCAGCGCGGCTTTATCGCCACGCGTCCTGACGCCACAATCACGAACGCCGCCGGGCGCATTGTCTGGAGCATGGCGCCCTTTGCCGACCAGTCGCGCAATGCGCCAGCCCCCGGCAGCGTCAATCCAAGTCTCTGGCGCCAGGCAAAGCTCAATGCCCTGCATGGCCTGTTCGAGATCACGCCCGGAATCTATCAGGTGCGCGGCTTCGACCTGTCCAATATCACCTTTGTGGAGGGCGAGCACGGGGTCATCGTGATCGACCCCCTGATCTCGGCGGAATGCGCTGCCGCCGCAATTGCGCTCTACCGCGAACATCGCGGACAGCGGCCGGTCAGCGCGGTGATCTACACTCATTCCCATGTCGACCATTATGGCGGCATCCTTGGTGTTCTCTCATTGGAGGAAATTGACGCGGGCGCTCATATCATCGCGCCGGAAGGCTTCCTGAAAGAAGCGGCTTCGGAGAATGTTCTCATCGGGAACGCCATGGGCCGGCGCGCGACCTATATGTATGGCGCGATGTTGCCACGCGGGCGGCTGGGACATGTCGATGCAGGTCTGGGCAAGACGGTATCCATGGGCTCGGTCGCCCTCGTGCCGCCAACTGATTCGATCACCCGCACCGGCGAGACCCGCAATGTCGATGGGGTCGATATCGTCTTCCAGATGACGCCGGACGCCGAAGCGCCGGCGGAAATGAACTTCCATTTCCCCGGCTTCGGCGCGCTCTGCATGGCTGAGAACTGCACCTGTCACCTGCACAATATCCTGACCCCGCGTGGGGCGCAGGTGCGCGATGCAAAGGCCTGGAGCCGGTATATAGACGAAGCGATCAGTCTGTTTTTGGGCGAAAGCAATGTCGTCTTCGCCAGCCATCACTGGCCGCGATGGGGCACCGATCAGATCCTGCCCTTCCTGACAAAGCAACGCGATCTCTATAAATTCATTCATGACCAGACGCTGCGCTGGGCGAATCACGGCCTCAACCCGGTGGAGATTGCCGAACGGCTCGAACTGCCCCCCTCCCTGGCGAAGGAATGGCACACGCGCGACTATTACGGTACGCTGAACCACAATTCCAAAGCGGTTTACCAGCGCTATCTCGGCTGGTTTGATGGCAATCCGGCCAATCTTCATCCCCATCCACCCGAAGAGGCTGGCAAACGCTATGTCGATCTAGCTGGCGGCGCAGATGCGCTGCTCAAAAAGGCGGAAATGGCCTTTGAGGCAGGCGATTATCGCTGGGTCGCAGAACTTGTGAACCATCTCGTTTTTGCCGAGCCAGGCAACACGAAAGCCCGCAGCCTGCAGGCCGCCGCGCTGGAACAGTTGGGCTACCAGGCCGAATCGGGGCCCTGGCGCTCCTTCTATCTGACCGGTGCGAAGGAATTGCGCGAGGGCCGGCGGGCAAGTGAAAAACGTCCCGGCCCGGCCGGCCAGATCCGCCAGCTACCAGCCGATGAACTTCTCGATTCCTGCTCGACACGGCTGAATGCGCAGGCCGCAGAAGACATCGCCCTCAGCTTTGTCATCGAGGTCAGCGATGCCGGCGAACGCTGGTTTGTCGAGATTTCGAACACGGTGCTGCACCACCGCCGGGCGATGCCATCCGAAGCGACCGATGTGCGATTGAAGCGGGACACCCTCGCGCGGCTCATTCTCGGTGAGGAGGCTCTCGAAACAGCCGACATCGAAGGCGATACTTCGCCGCTGCGCGCGCTCGTGCCTTTGCTGGACATGTTCGATTTCTGGTTCGGGATCGTCGAACCCTGACCGGTCGCACCGGCCTATGGGCCGGACAGGCTGCGAATGGTGGGCCCGGCAGGACTTGAACCCGCGACCAAACCGTTATGAGCGGTCCGCTCTAACCAACTGAGCTACAGGCCCCCTTGAGGGAGGCCGCCAAAGATGCAACGGCCTTGATCTGGCCGCAATGGGGCTTTTACGTTTCCAGCAGGTTATCAGGAGGGTATCTCAATGAAGTCCAACCGTTTCGCCGCGCAGGCGCTGGGTGCGGTCACCGCGCTGATGCTCGCCGTCACACTCGTACCGGCGGCCATCGCCGAAAGCCACAAATCCGATGAGGCTCACATGTCCGCCGGCCACCCCAACTCGATTCAGCCCGAAACGACGCTGTCGCTGACCGCTACAGGCGAGGCCATGCGCGAGCCCGACATCGCCTTCATCATGTCCGGCGTGACCACTGAGGCCGAAACGGCCGGAGCTGCCATGGAGGAAAATCGCGCCCGGATGAATGGTGTGATGGAGGCGCTCAAGGCAGCCGGTATCGCCGAGCGGAATATCCAGACATCGAATTTCTCCCTCCAGCCGCGCTATGAGTATGAGAAACGCGAAAGCAGCGCCAACCGGCGCATCCTTGTCGGCTATGCGGTCTCCAACCAGGTGACCGCCAAGGTCACCGATCTCGGCAAGCTTGGCGAGACGCTGGACGCGCTTGTCGAGGCGGGCGGGAACACCTTCTCCGGCCTGCGTTTCGCGCTTGAGGATGATACCGAGGCACGCAATGAAGCCCGCCGCCTGGCGATGCTTGATGCCATGTCGCGAGCAGAAATCTATGCCGAAACGGCCGGTTACGAGATTGGCCGCATCGTCACCATCAATGAGTATGAGAGCCAGGGCGGCCCACGCCCGCAAATGATGATGGCACGCGGCGCTGACATGGCCGAGAGCGCTCCGACCCCGATCTCCGGCGGGGAAGTGGGCTATTCAGTGCAGGTGAACGTCACCTTCCAGCTGGTGAAGTAAACTTGCGCGGGATCTGCAGTTCATTCGCCGGCCTGCTTGTCGTAATGACGCTGGCCGGCGCGTGCCGTCATCTGCCCGCCGGACAGGAAGCCGGTGACGCGGCCGCAATCCGCGACGTGATTGAGGCCCAACAGGCTGCCTGGAATGGCGGCGATATCGATGCGTTCATGGCAGGGTATTGGCAAAGCGAGGATCTGCGCTTTGCATCAGGCGGGAGTGTCACAAGAGGCTGGCAGGCCACGCGCGATAGGTATCATCGTCGATACGGTTCAGTACGCGCCATGGGACAGCTGGCGTTCGAGGATCTCGAAATCTCTGTTCTGTCGCACGACAGCGCGGTCATTCACGGGCGATGGCAGCTTGAGCGCGAGACCGACAGTCCCTCCGGCCTGTTCACCCTGATTGCGCGGAAAACAGATGGTCGCTGGCAGATTGTCAGTGACACAACGACTTCTGCAGATTGATAGCTGCACCGTCCCCCCGCTAAGATAATCGCCGTAGACGCCGAAAAAGGGGACGCCGATCATGACCACCGGGACCAACCTCTCTGTCGATCCGCCATCCCCGCTGCGCAGCCTTGTCGAGAGCGAATGGTTCCGGAACGTCATCATGGGTCTGATCATCCTCAATGCGGTGATCCTCGGCATCCTGACTTATGACACCTTGCCGGGCGGGCTTCACAGCGCGGTGCGCTTGATAGACGTTGCGATAACCTGGGTTTTCGTCGGCGAAATTCTCCTGAAGCTTTCCATATACCGGTTCGATTTTTTCCGGTCCGGCTGGAACTGGTTCGATTTCATCGTGGTCGGCATCTCGCTGGCGCCCGGCGGGCAGGGTTTCAGCGTGCTGCGCGCGCTGCGGGTGCTGCGGGTGCTGCGCCTTCTGCACATTGTCCCGATGATGAAACAGGTGACCGAGGCGCTGATCCGGGCCCTGCCTGGCATGGGCGCGATTCTCGCCTTGCTCGGCCTGATCACATATGTCGCCGCCGTCATGGCCACCAACATGTATGGCGATACGGAGACCGAGGAAGTCGCGCTCCTGTTCAGGGACCTGCCAAGCTCCGCTCTGTCGCTGTTCCAGGTCATGACAATGGATGGCTGGCGTTTCGAAGTGGTCCAGAAAGTGGTCGATGACGGTCATCCCTATGCTTGGGCGTTTTTCCTGATCTTCATCTTTGTGGCGAGCTTTCTTGTCCTCAATCTGTTCATCGCGCTGATCGTCGAGGCGCTGCAGCTGGAACAGGAGGCGATGCAGGAAGAACAGATCGAGGCGCTGGAGGAAGAGGCTGAGGAGGCCCATGCCGAACGCGCCGAGATCCTTTCGGTCTTGAAGGAACTCAGGGATGAGATTGCCATCCTGAAGAAGGTTCGGGACGGGAAATAGAGGGCCGGACCCTTCCGATCATCACAGGCGGGTTCTGCTCTGGACTATCTCGCGTTAGGTCTGGCATCCAGACACAGACGAATCGAGGCACCCATGCCAAGCGCGCCCCTCAACGAAGACAGTCATCTCTACCTGATTGACGCTTCGGCCTATATCTTCCGCGCCTATCACGCGCTGCCGCCACTTTCGCGGGCCTCTGACGGGCTGCCGGTCGGGGCCGTGTCGGGCTTTTGCAACATGCTGTGGAAGCTGCTGGAAGACCTGCGCGGGCCCGACCGGCCAACCCATTTCGCCTGCGTTTTCGACTATTCCTCCTATTCCTTTCGCAACGATCTCTATCCCGACTACAAGGCCAATCGCGACGAACCGCCAGATGATCTGCGCCCGCAGTTTCCGCTGGTGCGCGAAGCCGCCCGCGCCTTCGCCACCCACGCGCTCGAGCAGGAGGGCTATGAGGCTGACGACCTGATCGCGACCTATGCCCGCCAGGCTGAGCAAAAAGGTGCACGCGTCACCATCGTCTCGTCTGACAAGGACCTGATGCAGCTGGTGTCTGAACGCGTGCAGATGCTGGACACGATGAAGAACAAGTCCATGGGCGTGGATGCGGTATTCGAGAAATTCGGGGTGACGCCTGACAAGGTGGTGGACGTGCAGGCGCTTGCCGGTGACAGCGTGGACAATGTGCCCGGCGCGCCCGGCATCGGCGTGAAGACCGCCGCACAGCTCATCGGCGAATATGGCGATGTTGATACGCTGCTGGCGCGGGCGGAAGAGGTCAGGCAACCCAAACGCCGCCAGACCCTGATTGACCATGCTGACAATATCCGAATGTCGCGCGAACTGGTGACGCTCAAGGACGATGTTCCGCTGGACGTCGAGGTCGACGATCTTGCGGTTGGCGAACCCGATCCGGCCACGCTGCTCGACTTCCTCGAGGGCATGGAGTTTCGCACCATCACCCGCCGGGTGCGCGAGCATTTCGAGATGGAAGGCGTCGAGGTCGAGGCGCTTTCAGATGATCAGCCCGGCTTTGACCGCGCTGCCTATGAGACGGTCACCGATATGACTGCGCTGGAAGGCTGGATCACGCGGGCACGCGAGGCCGGCGTCCTGGCGGTCGATACCGAGACCGACGCGCTGGACGCGATCACCGGCGGGCTGGTTGGGGTGTCGCTCGCGACCGGGGCAAACCAAGCCTGCTATATCCCGCTCGCCCATGTCGATCCCGATGGCGGCGACCTTCTCGGCAATGGCGCGCCGCAACAGATCGACAAGGGTGACGCGCTAGCCGCCCTCAAGCCAATGCTGGAAGACCCGGCCGTGCTGAAGATCGGGCAGAACATCAAATATGACCTGGCTGTGCTCGCACGCGAAGGCATCCGGCTCTCACCCATTGATGACACCATGCTGATCAGCTTCGCCCTGCACGCCGGGATGCATGGCCATGGCATGGACGAGCTGTCGGAACGCTATTTCTCGCACACGCCCATCGCCTTCAAGGAGGTGTGCGGCTCGGGCAAGAACCAGATCAGTTTCGAGCGGGTCACGCTCGACAAGGCGACGCCCTATGCCGCCGAGGATGCCGATGTGACCTGGCGGCTCTGGAAGCAGGCGAAGCCAAGACTGGCAAGGGAGAAAGTCGCAAGCGTCTATGAAACGCTCGACCGCCCGCTTGTCCCGGTCGTTGCCGACATGGAGCGCGCAGGCATCAAGATCGACCGGGACATGCTCTCGCGCCTGTCATCGGACTTTGCCCAACGCATGGCCGCTTTCGAGGCAGACGCCCATGAACAGGCAGGGCGCGAATTCAATATCGCCAGCCCGAAACAGATCGGCGATATCCTGTTCGGCGAAATGGAGCTGCCGGGCGGCAAGAAGACCAAGACCGGCGCCTGGGCGACAGGTGCAGACGCGCTGGAAACCCTGGCCGCCGAAGGTCATGAGCTACCGCGCACGATCCTGGACTGGCGCGCCCTGTCGAAGCTGCGCTCGACCTATACAGAAGCCTTGCAGGAGGCGATCAATCCGGAAACGGGGCGCGTCCATACCAGCTTCTCCATGGCCGGTGCACAGACGGGGCGGCTCTCATCGAATGATCCCAACCTTCAGAATATTCCGATCCGCACCGAGGAAGGCCGCAAGATCCGCACCGCCTTCATCGCCGAGCCAGGCCATGTCCTCGTCTCAGCCGACTACAGCCAGATCGAGCTGCGCCTTCTCGCCCATATCGCCGATATCGACGCGCTGAAAAGCGCCTTCCGCGACGGGCTCGATATCCATGCGATGACGGCCAGCGAGATGTTCGACACGCCGATAGAGGGCATGGACCCGATGATCCGCCGGCGCGCCAAGGCGATCAATTTCGGCATCATTTACGGAATTTCCGCCTTCGGCCTCGCCAACCAGCTCGCCATTCCTCGCGAGGAGGCGAGCAATTATATCAAATCCTATTTCGCCAAATTCCCGGGCATCCGCGCCTATATGGATGAGACGAAATCCTTCGCCAAACAGCATGGCTATGTCGAAACGGCCTTCGGGCGACGCCTGCACCTGAAAGATATCTCGTCAAAGAACCAGGGCGCGCGCAGCTTTGCCGAACGCCAGGCCATCAATGCCCCCATTCAGGGCTCGGCGGCCGACATCATCAAGCGTGCCATGATCCGAATCCCAGCCGCGATCGCCGATGCCGGGCTGAAGGCCCGCATGCTTCTGCAGGTTCATGACGAACTGATCTTCGAAGCGCCGGAAGACGAAGCCGAGCGGGTGATCGCACTCGTGCGCGAAACCATGCAGGGCGCAGCCCTGCCCGCGCTCGACCTGTCGGTTCCGCTGGATGTCGAGGCGGCAGCCGCCAGCAACTGGGCCGAAGCGCACTGATCAAGCCCGCGCAGCCCTGAAACACGCGCTCCCTATCCCGGCACGTGCGCCGCGATCAGTTGCGGGCCTTCAGCGGCAAAGGCCCGCTCAAGTGCGGCGTCGAATTCCTCTGCCGTGCGCGCATCATGGCCCTCAACGCCCTGCGCGCGGGCCAGGCTCGCCCAGTCGATCTCGGGCGAACCGAGGCCGAGCATGCCCTGCGCCGCCGGACCGGGATTGCCCGCGCCGGTGCGGTGAAGTTCGATCTGCAGGATGCGATAGGAATGGTTGACGAAGACGATATTGACGACGTTCAGCCCCTCACGCGCCTGGCTCCAGAGCGCCTGGTTGGTATACATCCCCGCGCCGTCTCCCGTCAGGCAGACGACACGACGGTCCGGCGCGGCAACAGCGGCGCCCAGCGCCAGCGGCATACCCTGCCCGATCGCCCCGCCCGTCAGCATCAGCCAGTCATGCGGCGCGGCCGTCAGCGTCGACAGAAAGGTCGGCAGGCCGTTCGACACGCCATCATCCGATACAATCGCATTTTCCGGCAGATGGCGAGCAAGGCTCGCTCCGACCGAGGCCGCATCCAGTGAGCCCGTCGGCGCGTCCGGGCGCTTCAAGGGCATCAGATCGGCAGATCCTGTCGCGCCCAGAGCATCAGCAAGGGCGACAAGCAGGGCCGCGCTGTCATGATCGGCCCCGCCAAGGCTGAACGGTTCGCAGCCCTCCGGCACCAGCAGGCTCGGCTTTTCAGGATAGGCGAAGAAGGCCACCGGCGCACTCGTCCCGGCCAGCAATATCAGGTCCGTGCCCTCAAGATCAGTCATGGCCGCTTCGGCGAAATACTGCATCCGGCCCGGCGCGAACCGGCCCGCACCGCGCGCCTGACGGGCATAGAACGTGTCGGTCATCACGCGAATGCCCGCCGCTTCCAGCCGTGCGCCCGCCTGCAGGCCAGCTTCGCCCAGCGCGGTGCCATTGATCAGGATCACCGGCTTTTTCGCCTCCCGCACCCGGCGCGCCGCCTCCTCGATCACCTCCGGTTCGGGCGCGTGGAGTGCCGGCGCCGGGCCAGCTGTGCCGCGCGGTCCGCCAGGCTCCCAGGCGCTGTCAGCCGGCAGGACGAGCGAGACCGGCCCCGGCGCGGGGCCGAAACTGGCTGTCCAGGCCTCGGCAGCAAGCTTTCCGGCGTCATCCGCGCTGTCGACCGACTTGATCCAGTTCGAATTCGGACCGGCAAGCCCGGTAATGTCCGAAGCGAGCGGGGCATCATAGCGCTGGTGATAGGTCGCATGATCGCCGATCACATTGATCATCGGCGTGCGCGCACGCTTGGCATTGTGGATATTGGCCCCGCCATTGAGATAACCCGGCCCGAGATGCAGGAGGGTCATCGCCGGCATGCCCGAGATGCGTGCATAGCCGTCCGCCGCACCGGTCGCCACGCCCTCGAACAGGGCAAGCACCGATTTGATGCGCGGCTCGCTGTCGAGGGCAGTCACCAGGTGCATTTCCGATGTGCCAGGATTGGCGAAACAGGCAGTCACGCCGAGATCGGCCAGGGTCCCGACAAGGCTCTGCGCGCCGGTTTCGGCGACGATTTGGGTCTCACTCATGGCGCTTCCTCTCGTTCATTTAGGCAGCGGAGCCAGCCAGCCGCCCCTCAGATTTCCAGAATGTCATTGGGGCAGACCTTGGCAAACAGTCTTGCGACATCGCCGGCGCGCAATTCCTGGGCCTTGCGCTGGTTGATATAGCCCTTCTCGGTAATCTCCCCGTCATCGGCACGCGGCGGCACTGACTGCAGGCAGACACGACGCACGCGGGCGGCGGCATTGGGGTGGCTGGCATTGTGGCGCGCGATCCCCTCGCGCACCGCCTCAGTCACGCGCGGATGGTGTACCAGCTCTTCCAGCGACAATGCCTCGCCGACATGGCGCTGGCACCAGCCCTCGTTCAGGAAGCCCAGTATGGCGATATAATCCCTGTTCAGCCCGCAGATAACCGCGTCCGACAGCGCGCCATCCACGGCTGAGACGATCTGCACGCGCACCGTGCCGGCCGAGACCCAGGTGCCGCTGGCGAGCTTGAATTCCTCGGCAATCCGCCCGTCAAAGGCGAGCCCCTTTTCCGGATTTTCGGGATCGGCAAATTTCACCGCATCGCCCAGCTTGTAGAACCCCTCGCCGTCAAAGGCCTCAGCGGTCTTCTCCGGCATCCTGTAATAGCCCTTCGTGACCAGCGGCCCGCGCACCCGGCATTCGAATTTCTCGCCAACCGGCGCCAGCTTCATCTCGCATCCCGGCAGGGGCAGGCCGATCAGGCCCATCGTGTCGTTCGGCCAGTGGACATTCGAGGCCGTCGGCGCTGTCTCAGTGGCACCATAGCCGGCTGAAAGGGAAATGCGTTCCCCGGTCGTGGCAATGGCGACTTTCTGGATGCGTTCATAGATGTCCTGTCCCATCGAGGCGCCGCCATAGGCCATTACGAACAGGCGCCTGAAAAAGGTCTCGGCCAGCGCGCTGTCCTTTTCCAGTTCCGTGGCCAGTGCGGCCCATGCCGCCGGCACTGTGGTGTGCTGGGTCGGCGAGACCTCGCGCATATTGCGCAGCATTTCCGGCAGCCGGGCCGGTGTAGGCGCACCCCAGTCGATATAGAGCGTCCCGCCCCAGTCGGTCATGGAATGCAGGATCGCATTGGCGCCATAAGTGTGGCTCCAGGGCAGGAAATTTATCATCACCTGCGGGCCCTGCGAAATCTCCTCCAGCCGTTCCACATCCCAGACCGAGCGGATCATCTTGGCATTCGCAGCGATCTGGCCATGGGTATTGATCACAGCCTTGGGCTCACCAGTGGAGCCTGACGTCATCATGAATTTCGAGACCGTGCCGGCGGACAGGCGGTCATAGGCGAGATCGACCGCGCTGGTCACGCTCGTCTCCATCATCGCGTCGATCGACACCGCCTCGCAGCGCTCAGGCGCGTTGCGGGCGTGGATGACTGGCCGGCCTGCAAGATCGAGCCCGTCCAGCCCGCGCTGATACTCCGAGCCATCATCGACATAAATGAGCTTCGGTTCGACAAGGCTGTCGATATATTTCAACCGGCCGAGATCCTCGCTGAGCAACGCATAGGCTGGTGTGACAGGGACGACCGGACTGCCGGCCCACATTGCGCCATACATGACAAGGGCGTGCTCGATGGAATTGCGCGACAGGATCATGACCGGCGCGTCCGGCCCGGCGCCCATATCGAGAAAAGCCTGCGCGAGCGCGCGTATCTGTGCCAGCGCCGCGCCATAAGTCAGTGTCTTCCAGCCCTCGCGGGATGGATCAACCGGGTCGCGCTGGGCCAGCCAGGCCCGATCAGGCGCCGCCGCGCCCCAATAGGCAATCGGCGCCAGCATATGCGGCGGGTGCGGGCGCAGCGGCTGGCCATTGCGCAGCAGGATCGAGCCGTCGGCGCGGCGCTCCACCTCCAGCTTCTGGGGCAGATAGGGCACTTCGCGAAAGGAAATATCGGCGTCGCTCATTTCGTCTTGTCCTCCCGGTTCATGTCCCTTTTTATCGCCTAGGGGCGAGGAGCCTATCGGGCAACACTGCCCCTGCGGCAAATCAGGCGAAACCCTCGGTATCGATATGCACGACCTTCCCGCAATGTTTGCAGTGGACGGCATCGGAGTCATGTCGTTGCAGGCCACAATTCTGGCACTCATGCTCGACCTTGTTTCCGGGACTGACAACATTGCGCAACAATTGCACAAAAAGGCTCAGCCCGAGCAGCATGATGAGTATCGCCAGTGCCCGGCCGAGCGGATCCTTCATCAGGATGTCGCCATATCCTGTCGTCGTCAGGCTCGTGACGGTGAAATAGAGTGCATCAAGGAAATTGTTGATCTGGGTATTGCTGCGCACCTGCGAGACATACACCAAGGCCGCCATGATGAAGACGAAGACGGCCAGATTGGTTACGCTCTCAATGATGCGCTCATGCTCGCGGAGATAGCTCGACATCTTCCGGGCCCGCCGCAAAACCGTGAAGGCCCGCACGATGCGCACAGCCCGGAGAATGCGCAGGAAGGCAAGGTTCTGGACGAACAGAGGCGCAAACATGGTCACTACGACAATCGCATCGGTCCAGTTATAAACCCGGCGGATAAAGACCCGCTTTGGCCTTGAGATGTAGAATCTCGCCATCAGGTCGAGCCCGATCACCGCGCCGATCACATAGTCAAACCAGACATGGGCGACCTCTCGCGTCTCGAAGGGCGCCCATAGAAAATAGGCGATTGTGACGACATCAAAGACCAGGAGGGCGATGCGGAAGACCCATGGCCCGGAGCCATGCCCTTCATACAGCCAGAAAAGCTGTCGGTTCAGCCCCTTCCGGTCGCTCAAGCCAAAGGTCCCAGCGTCTCCTGGAAGCGCACCGGCTTGCCTGCGCCCTTGCAGACGAGTTCGCCGTCTCTCATTATCGACTGTCCACGAATGATCGTTGCAACCGGCCAGCCAGTCGCCTCGAATCCGTCATACGGCGTCCAGCCGCATTTCGACGCCATGTCAGCCGCCCGGATTGTTTCGCGACGTTTAAGGTCGACCAGTGTGAAATCGGCATCATACCCTTCCGCGATCCGGCCCTTACCGATGATCCCGAACACGCGCTGCGGCCCCGCACTGGTCAGTTCCACGAAACGGCGAAGGCTGAGCCGACCCTCATTCACATGGGTCAGCATCACCGGCACGAAGGTCTGCACGCCAGGCGTGCCCGATGGCGAGGCGGGATAGGGCCGCGATTTTTCCTCGATCGTATGCGGAGCATGATCGGTGGCGACGACATCGACAATGCCGGCATTCAGCGCGCGCCAGATGGCTTCACGGTGGCGCGCCTCGCGCACCGGCGGGTTCTGCTGGGCATAGGCGCCGAGCCGGTCATAGCAATCGGGCGCCGCCAGCGTCAGGTGATTGGGCAGAACCTCGACACTGGCAATATCCCTGGCCTCGCGTAGCAGCTCCATTTCCTCGGCTGTGGAGATATGCAGCACATGGATGCGCTTGCCAGCCTCGCGGGCGAGCCGCAGGAGCCGCCGCGTGGAAGACACCGCCGCCTCGACGTCGCGCACAATGATATGGCTGTTCCAGTCCCCCTCGACGGCCAGCGCGCGGCGCTCGGCGAGACGATATTCATCCTCGGAATGAAAGGCCGCCCGGCGCTTGATCGCCGCCAGCACGCGCGCCACGCCCTCATCGCTCTCGACCAGCAGCGATCCGGTCGAAGCGCCCATGAACACCTTGACCCCGCAACAGCCCTCCATCCGCTCCATTTCCGGCAGGAGGTCGGCATTCTCGTTCGTCGCGCCGGCATAGAAGGCATGGTCGACATCCATGCGGCCGGCCGCGCGGGCAAGCTTGTCCGTCAGCATCTCCGGCGTTGTCGTGGTCGGCTCGGTGTTGGGCATCTCGAACACGGCTGTTACGCCGCCAAGCGCCGCCGAGCGCGCCCCTGATTCCAGGTCTTCCTTCCATTCCAGGCCCGGCTCGCGAAAATGCACCTGACTGTCTATCACGCCGGGCAGGACATGAAGGCCTGCACAGTCGATCACCTCACCGGCATCTGTCCGCGGCAGGTCGCCGATAAAGGCGATCTTGCTGCCACGAACGCCGATATCGGCACGCTCTTCCCCGCCAGGCGTGACGATCACGCCGCCGCGGAGGATCAGGTCATAAGTCTCGCTCATGCGCCTTTATGAGCATGAGACAGCGGTTTTGTCATCCGAAGAGCGCGTGAGTTCGTCGTAACGCCATGACAAATCCGGTATCGCCCGCTATCGGGCAGACACTCGCTCATCATCTGATATACCAGCGCAAATGTCTCGCGAGTCCGACCTGAAATCACACGCGGCCGCACTCGGCTTTTCTGCGGCCCGGATCGCGCGCGCCGATGGCGACTGGCATATCGAGGCTGAGCGCCTGTCACAATTCGTGACTGCGGGCCGGCATGGCTCCATGGACTGGATGGAGAGCACGCTGGAGCGGAGGCAGGCGCCCACGGCCATGTGGCAAGCCGCAAAATCGGCGCTGGTTGTTGCTCTCGATTATGGGCCAGACCATGACCCGCTTACCACACTCGCCCACCGCCGGCATGGCAATATCTCCGTCTATGCCCGCGGCGCCGATTATCACGATCTCCTCAAAACGCGTCTGAAACAACTGGCGCGGCACTTTAACGATGAGACGGGTGAAGAGGTGAAGGTCTTCGTAGATACCGCGCCGCTCATGGAAAAACCGCTGGCCGCGCGCGCCGGGATCGGCTGGCAGGGCAAGCACACAAACCTTTTGTCGCGCGAGCTTGGCAACTGGTTCTTCCTTGGCGTGATGCTGACCACGGCCGAGTTGGCCGCCGATGCGGGCGAATCCGAACATTGCGGGTCGTGCACCGCCTGTCTCGATATCTGCCCCACCAACGCCTTTCCCGCCCCATTCCAGCTCGATGCGCGCCGCTGCATTTCCTATCTCACCATCGAGCACAAAGGCCCGATACCTCGCGAATTCCGCGCCGCCATGGGCAATCGGATCTATGGCTGCGATGATTGCCTCGCTGTCTGCCCCTGGAACAAGTTTGCCGCAGCCGGGCGTGAGCGGCTGCTGCATCCGCGCCCCGAGACGACCTTGCCCGCGCTGGCCGATCTCGCCGCGCTGAATGACAGCGCCTTCCGGGAGGTCTTTGCCGGCTCACCGGTCAAGCGCACCGGCCGCGACCGGTTTGTGCGCAATGTCACCATAGCCATCGGAAACAGTCGCGCGCCGGAACTGGTCGATGCACTCATCCCGCTGCTTGACGATGACAGCGATCTCGTGCGCGGCGCAGCCATCTGGGCACTCGCGCGCCTTGATCCCGCCAGATTTGCCCGCGAAAAGGCAGCCCGCGAAGCGCATGAAACCATCGCTCATGTGCGCGAGGAATGGCGAGCTGGAGCGCAGGCAGATGAGCCGGAAACCTGACGCCAACCCGGTTTGGCGCGGCGCCCGTATCGCGCTCAAATTCGTTGGCGGTGTGTTCCTCGGCGTACACCTCTATGGGCTGGCCCTGATGGTGCTGCCCGCGCCCGGCACCCTGCTCATGGTCCAGCGCCTGGCCGAAGGCGAGACCGTGCGGCGACACGCCGTGCCGCTCGATGACATCTCGCCCCATCTTGTGCGCGCGGTGATCGCCGCCGAAGATAGCGGTTTTTGCAGCCATCATGGTGTCGATCCCGGGGCCATTGTCCTGGCCATTGACGAATATCGCGCCGGCAAGGGGCTGCGCGGTGCCTCGACAATCACACAGCAGACCGCCAAGAACCTGTTTCTCTGGAATGGCGGCGGCCTGTTGCGCAAGGGCGGTGAAGCCTGGATGGCAGTGTTCATCGACTTTGCCTGGAGCAAGCGCCGCGTCATGGAACATTATCTCAATGTCGCAGAATGGGGGGACGGACTGTTTGGCGCCGAAGCCGCGGCGCGCGCCCGGTTCGGCAAGCCAGCCCGCGACCTGACGGTGCGCGAGGCCGCGCTTCTTGCCGCTGTGCTGCCAAGCCCGAACCGGTGGCGGCTGGACCCGCCCGGCCCCTATGTGCGCCAGCGCGCCTTGACGCTCGAGGCGCGCATGCGCGTGGTCGCCGGCGAAGGGCTCGACGCCTGCCTCCATGGCGAATGATCAACGGTCGAACTTGTCTTCCTTGCGTTCGCCGAACAGCATGCGTTGCTCAAGCCGACGACGTAGCGCGCCATAATAGGCCTCAAGGAAATCGAGATCCTTTTCACCGATTTGCGCCTGCCAGCCGATCTTCTGGCGAATACGCGCAGCCACCTCGGCCTTAACCTCCCGAGTCGATTGGCGAAGCACATCTTCGAGCACGTGAAGCTCATGGATCCCGTAAGCGTCAACCTGAGCCGGGGTAAAGGCAAAGGGGCCGGCCTCTCCCGACGAAGTGGCCGGCACTGAGGCAATGTCTTTCAGCAGCTTTGTCTTCGGCGCATGGATGACCCATGTGCCCGCAACAAGGTCTCCGACCCTCAGCTTGTCCTTGTTGAACAGCGGGAAGAACATGAACACGCCCGACCAGAGGAAGCCGAACAGGCCGATCCAGGCATTGAGATCGTCTCCGGTCATGAACAGGAAGGAAAGCGGCAGGCCAACCTCGATCTCGCGCATGAAATTGCGCGCCAGAACCGCCTCGGCCTTCAGCTGTCCGCCATCTCGCGCCGACACGCGCAGGCCAACAATCCGCTTGCCTGGAGTCGCCGCCCTCCGGCCCATCTCGAACCAGATGAAATAGAAATTGCGCAGGAGAAAGACGAAGACCCCGATCAGCGCTCCTCCAATGGCCCAGCCTGACATGCCAAGCCGTTCGGTGCCCCACGCAATGGCGAGAATGACAATGATGCCAATCGTCCACTGTATGATGAAGTCGATCAGGAAGGCGCCGGCCCGCTCGCCGAACGTGCCGATTTTCAGTTGCAGGGCCGCACCTTCCGGCGTGACCAGTTCGCGCATCTGCTTTTCGAGCTGGGCTTTCCAGGCCAGTCGCGAGCGTCGCCGACGCTGCGCTTCGGCGGGCGACGGCCCCGGCTTCAAAGGTGGCTGCACGAGTGTTTCGCTCATGCCGGCCCATCCGTCATCGTGGCGCGCGGCATGTAGAAATAGGCCAGCCACAGGACCAGCGTGGTGCCTGCGATTGTGTAGCGCACCATGTCGGAATTGATCAGCTGGCGCCCGAAACCCTCCAGCAGCGCAGCCAGGAACAGCATCACCACGCAGCCCATCGCGATGAGCGCCGCCCGCCCACCGGCCTTGCGTGCCGAAGCCATCCGCGACAGCCGCCCGGGAAAGGCGACCGCACCGCCGATCACGAAACCTGCCGCCCCGGCCAGGACAATGGCGAAGAGCTCGGTCACGCCGTGGATCATGAGCCAGCCGGTGACTTCATATCCAAGACCGCGGTCAGTGAAGAGGGCTACGAATGCGCCCAGTACCGCGCCATTATACATGAGCAGGAGCGCTGTCGGCAGGCCGAAGGCAAAGCCGAGCGCGAAGGCGAACAGGGCAATGCGCGAATTGTGCGAGAAGAGCTGTCCTGCAAAAGCCGCCAGCATGTCTTCGGCATGCATCTCCTCGCTATAGAGCGTTGAGCGCAGATATTCCGTGGACGCATTGGGCGTACGCATGTCGAAAATGCCGGAATGGAAGGTCCAGAACCAGTCCATGTCGGACATGCACAGCGCGAAAGAGAGCGCGCCGGCTCCAAACAGGCAGAGAAAGGCGAGCAGGGTCGACAAGCCCGCCGAGCGCACCGCCGCAGGCCAGTCCAGGCGCAGAAAGCTCGCCGCCTTTTGCGCCAGCGTGGTACGGGGCCCGTAGACAAAGAAATATCCCCGCGTGCAAAGCCCTTCGAGATAGGCCACCACATTCTGGTCGAGCGAGATCGACCGGGCCACCGACAAGGACGACACGGCCTGTCGGTAAAGCCCTGGCAGGGCCATCATCTGTTCGTCACTGAGAGATCGCGCTCCACCCGATTCGGCGCGTTTCAGAATGTCTTCCAGCGCTTTCCAGTCCGCCTCACGCTCCTCGCGGAACCGGTAGGATTTGAGAAGAGAGCTCATATCATCTCCCGGCGCTTGATCTGCAGATAACGCGAGACAAGCTCGCTGCCGAACCGGTCAGGGCGCGTCTCGATGATCTGCACACCCAGCCGCTGGAGTTTCAGGAACACCGTCTCGCGCTCCTGAAGCAGATTGTCGGCAATCACGGCGCGTGCGACATCCTCCGGCGTGTCGGGCGCCCCCTCAACGAAACGGCCAAGCAATTCATCCTCGAAACTCGCGAAAACGACCAGGTGCCGGTCAGTCAGACGGCGGACATTTTCCAGCATGAGTTCGGCGGAAATCGTATCGACAAAATCGGTGAAGAGGATCACGAGGCTGCGCCGGTCCAGCTTTCCGGCGAGCTCCGACAGCGCCAGTGTGAAATTCGACTCGGCACTGGAATAATCCATCTGTGCAGCCACAGACTGAAGCACCGGATACCCACGCGTGCCCATCAACTGTCCGGAAGTTACACCGGGCCGGGCATCGAAACTGTAGAACTGCGCCTTGTCACCCGAACGCAGTGAGACATATGCGAGCAGGAGCGCGGCATTTATGGCGCGGTCGAGCTTGGGCACTCCTCCCAGTGGCTCGCTCATCAGCCGGCCAGTGTCAAAGGCAAATACGATATTGTGGTTGCGTTCGGTCCGGAATTCCTTCGCAAGAAGGACGCGGTGGCGCGCTGAGTGTTTCCAGTCGATGGCCCGACGATCCATGCCGGTGGTGAACTCGCGCAGGGCGTCGAACTCAGATCCCTCCCCCTTCTCGATCTGAGCCTTGATCCCGAATGCTGCATCACGGGTGTAGAGACGCACCGCCTCTTCCTTCACCCAGCGCGTGTTTGGCGTGACCGGGATTTCAATGTCCAGCGTCTCTCGTGCGCGCTTGCGAACAAGACCAAGCGGCCCGCTCCAGCGCGCCCAGAGCTCGGTCAGCTGCGCGGTGCCCCGCCTCCGGGGCGTCAGGGTAACCGACGTCTCGTGTACGCGGTCGATCCAGCCTCTAAGCCGCTTTGTCGTTAAGGGCTCAAGGATGGAACCGGTCTCGACACGCAGAAGCAGCGAGGCCGGAAGCGGCCCGCGCGAAAACCGGACACGGACGGCCACCACCTCGCTCGACTGGATATAGAGCAGCGGCGGCGTATCAATCTTCCACTCGAACGCCCGCAGGCGGGCAGCAAGCGCCGCGTCGGCCAGCATCAGCCCGCCCAGCGCGAAAATCCAGCCACCCGAAAGAGTCCAAAGGTCCGGGCGCAGGACAGCGATGAACACCATCACGGGCACCCCGACAAGCATCAGGAAAATCGCGCGGGGGGTCGGTGCGAACATCTGCGGCCTATCTCGGTGCGGCGGTTTGTTCGATGATGGCGAGAAGCGTCTCATCGGCCGTGCGCCCCTCGATCTCGGCGGCCGGCGACAACAAGACCCGGTGGCGCAGCGCCGGCAGGGCAAGCGACTTCACATCGTCCGGTATCACGAAATCGCGGCCCTCCAGCGCGGCACGCGCGCGCGACGCTGCCGCCAGCGCTGCAGCTGCTCTCGGACTGGCCCCGGCTTCAAGGCTGGGCGTCTCGCGCGTGGCCCGGATGATATCGACAATATAGGCAACAATGTCGTCATTGATCCGGGCCGCCGACACCGCCTCTACAGCAGCATCAAGCTGCGGTCCGGTTATCGCTGCTTGCACACCGAGCCGCGCGGCGGTCGCCATCCCGGTGCGCCGGCCATGCCCGCCGACAATCGCGATTTCCTCTTCCCGCGTGGGATAGGCGAGGACGTGTTTGAACAGGAACCGGTCGAGCTGGGCTTCCGGCAGCGGATATGTGCCCTGCTGTTCGATCGGGTTCTGGGTGGCGATAACCATGAACCGGTCATTGAGCCGGTGATTGGCGCCATCAATCGTCACCTTGCGCTCCTGCATCGCCTCAAGCAGCGCGGCCTGGGTCTTGGGCGGTGTCCTGTTGATCTCGTCGGCCAGAAGGATGTCGGTAAAGATAGGCCCCTTGGTCAACGAGAATTCATTGGTCTGGAAATTGAACAGATTGGTACCAAGCACATCGCCGGGCATCAGGTCTGGCGTGAACTGGATCCGCCCGAAATCCAGCGAAATGGCCGCTGCAAAGCTCTGGGCCAGCAGGGTTTTCGCGGTCCCCGGTGGGCCTTCGAGCAGGATATGACCGGAGGAAAACAGGCTGACCAGCATCAGGTCGACCGTCTTTTCCTGCCCGATAATCGCCTTGCCCACCTCATGGCGGATGCGCGCCGCGAGGCTCCTGATGTCATTGATGTCCATGCGTGATCTCCTTGCGCCAGCGCCAGATGCGCCGGGTACGGGCCATGAGGGCGTCCCGGCTGGGCGCCGGGGCCGATAGGTCATTTGCGAGCTGCGAATAAACCGTTTCGCCATCGCCCGCGTCGCTTATCCTGTCGAACAGGTCCGAAAGCTCGCTTTCGCTCAGCGCTCGCGGCGCCCCGATGGCGCGTGCCGCCAGCCGCCGGGTTAGTGCGAGGTATCCCGGGGCCAGCCGGGTTTCACGCCTGGCCATCGAGACAAGCCCGGCTGTGTTGTCTGTCAGCGCTTCCTTGCCGAGCGCGATTGCGCGTCCCTCGCGGGCCGGGGCACCAAAGCGGACCGCTCCGCCCCATCCGATCATCAGGAAGCTCGCCAGGGCCACCAGTGTGGCGCCGACAAAGGGTATATCGAAAGCCAGCTGAAGGAGATTCTCTGATCTCGTGAAGCCGTGCAGTGTCGCGTCCAGTGACACCGGCGCCCCCGGATAGGCGGCCAGCCAGTCGATCAGGTCGAGCGCCATCCGCGCATTGCCCAGTTCGGCAAGGCCAAACGTGTTGATGAGATCCGGATCGGACAGGATGAAAATCTCCTCGCCGGGCAATTGGGCGAGAAGGTCCCCCGCCGGCGTCGATATCAACGACACCAGCGAATCAGCCCGGATCACCTGCATATTGTCCCCGAGCACCGGCCGGTGCGCACCGAATGGTGTATCCATGCGGGCCGGAGCGCGAATCCGCCAGATATCTGCATCCTTGTCGAAATGGCGCAGAACAGACTCGACCTGCCTGTCGGAGAGCAGATTTGTATCGGCAAACCAGGACGGTTTCGCATCGCTCCGTCGCCCGCTCCATTTCGGCAGGACGACGAGCGCCGGGCCGGCAAGGTCAAGCCTGTCGAGCGCGCTGGACATGCCATAATTGCTCAACGTCACGATTTTCAGCGTATCATCATACTCCGCCAGCGAACGCTCTGAACGCGAGACCGTCACCGGCATGCCACGCGCCTCCAGCAGGCGCACAAGCCCGGCATATCCCAGCGCCGAGGTGGAATAGGGATGGGTTCCGGCATTGTTGCGGTCGCGAATCTCCGGCGACCACGCAGACAGAGTGACTACGGCGCCAAAAGCCAGCAGTGACACCGCCACGAGCACAGAGACGATTCGCGTCGAAAATGGCGCATCGGCCGGGCGGGTCTCACTCATGTCCAGGTCTCCCCGAACGCAAATTCCTCATAGGAGGCGCGAGCTGTTTCCCAGCCGGCGCGATCCACCTCACGGCCACCGAAGAAGCTGCGTTCGACCACGCCGATGATCGGCGCGAGCGCACGGCGGGCCCGATCCGGCAGGGCGGATAGCGCCCCGATCTCACGCGCTGTCATTGCGCGCGACAGACCTCCGGCCCCGCGCTCCTGAATATCCTCGATAGACCGGAACAGGAGAAGATGAACCGCTTGGGCAAATCGTCCCTCCCGCGCCAGCGCATCGGCCTCTTCGAGCAAGGACCGCGCCTGTGCGGCATCCGGGCGGATATCCTCAGCCTGGCTGACTTCGATCTCTTCCTTCCTGCGTCGGAACCGCTCAAGGCGAAGATCGAACACCTGGCCAAGGATGAACCAGCCAATGGCCAGGACAATCGCACCTATCAGGACGTAGAAGAGAATACGAAAGAGCGGACCAATGGCGCTGAAAAAAGCGCTCAGAATATCCGACAACCAATCAATCCAGCCCGGGGTGCGAGACCTCTGCGGCGGAGCCTGCGCTTCCGGTTCAGCGCTCGGACGCTCGAGCTGGAGTTCGCCATCCTGCGACCATTCGGAATGGATCTCTTCAAGAGGCCTGTCAGGCTCAGTCTGCGCAGCGGCCAGAGGAATATCCGCATGCGTGATGATGACAGTCACAAGCAGGCCTGCGATCCAGCGCCAAAGCACGTCTGTTGTCTCCCCTTGCGGCTCGCCCCGGATGTGACGGACTATTTCAGATGCCAGCAGGGTCGTCCACGCCTATTGCAGCGTGCGCTCACAATCGCCACACCTTGACGGATGCTGCCGCTTTGGAGAGTGATGGATGAACAAGTCGGACGCCTACAAGACTCTGGCCGCGGAGATTGCGAGCATTGTCTCGGGCGAAACATACAGGCCCGCGCGATATGCCAGCGCGGCCTGCCTCCTGTCCCAGGCCTTTGCGCCTCGGTTTTTCTGGACAGGCTTCTATGTCGTCGATCCGGACCAACCCGGCGAACTGGTCGTCGGCCCCTATCAGGGGACGCTCGGCTGCCTGCGAATCCCCTTCGGGAAAGGGGTTTGCGGCGCCGCCGCCGCGCGTGGCAAAACCGTCCTTGTGCCCGATGTCCACGCTTTCCCCGGACATATCGCCTGCGATTCCCGCTCGAATTCGGAAATCGTCGTGCCGGTCCGCGATGAGACGGGCGAACTGGTGGCGGTTCTTGATATCGATTCGACACAGTTCGACGCATTCGATGATGCCGACCGTAATGGGCTCGAAGCAATCTGTGCCACGCTGCTGACCGCGTGAAACCGCTCTCAACCGCGCCGCAAAGCGATACGTGCAAGCTTTGCCACGAGCAGCAACCAGGGCGCGCCATGCATGGCGAGGTCGAACATGTCGACCGGCCGGGTGAGCGTCCCGCCAGCCAGCATCACAAGTTTTTCTGCGACATGCGGTTGGGGCACGAACGGCGCGAGGCCGAGCGTGAGGCAGGCAGCGATGACGAGACCGAGCGGAATGGCGTCAAGCGATCTGAGCATTCTTGCACCCTATTCCACGCCCGGCGCGCTGGCTTTCAGACTGAGAGCGTGCAGGCCGGTGTCGAATTCCTCGCCCAGGACCATGTGGATGGCACGCTGGACCTGCACACGGCTGAGCCCGCGAAACGCTTCTGCCACGATCACCACATTGAAATGCGTCTCGCCCTCGGGCGCGGCCCCGGCATGTCCGGCATGGCGGGCACTGTCATCAATGACGCTGAGTTCGGCGGGTTCGAAAGATTCGATCAGTTTTTCACGAATCCTTTCCATCCTGTTTGTCAATTCTGGTCTCCCGGCGCTTCGCGCACTAAACTGGTCCTGTCATGGATGATCAATACTCATATCGCGTGAAGTTCAAGGACATCCGGGTGAAACCCCCGGCCGAGGATGTTTCGCGTGCGAAAGCAGCAAAGACCCGCCTGTGCGAACACAAAGGTTGTGATCTGGCGGGCGAACATCGCGCACCCCAGCGCGACGGGCGCGGCTATCACTGGTTTTGCCAGCGCCATGCGGCTGAATACAACCGCAGTTTCAACTTCTTTGACACGATGACCGAAGCCGAACTTGCCGCTTTCGAGGAGTCGGCGCGCTATGGTCACAAGAAGACCTGGGCCTTCGGCACCGGCCCGGTCGGCGGACGCAAGGCTTCCTTCCTGCATGATCGCAGACGCTGGCGCGGGCGCGAAGTCTTCGAAGACGGCGTCAGCGATGCCCCCCGTGAGGCCGTGCGCGGGCGCACGCGATTGCAGCTGCGCGCGCTCAAGGAGCTGGACCTCGACAGCGATGCCACAGCGTCTGAGATCCGGTTGCGATATTCGGAGTATATCCGCCGCTTCCATCCGGACTCCAATGGCGGAGACCGCTCCAGCGAGCACAAGCTCGCCCGCGTGTTGAGAGCGGGCAAGGCGCTCAAAGCCGCAGGGCTGATGAAGGGCTGATCAAGGGCAGGAACCCGGTCAATTGAGGGCAGGTATAAGGGCAGCTGAGGGCAGCCCGGTCGGGGGCGTATTTATACCTCAGTCCGCCGCGCGGTCAGGCGGCCGAACGGTAATCTCCGACGGCCGCATCCAGCAGGAGAAAAGCCGACAAGCGGGGACTCGCATTCCGGCTTGATTTTTGCGTCCGGTCGAGTGCCGCAATCGCATCCGGAGCTTCCATTGCGAGGAAGTCGTGCGCCAGCCGCACAAGATCCTCATCCGCCTGCAGGCGCTTGGCCACCCGTTCGACCTCGCCGCGCGCTGTGCTGAGAATAGCGTTGCGCCGGGGCTCTTCGCCCTTGCGTGCGGCGAGCGCGATCTTTTTCTTGTCGCGCGGACGGAAAATGCTGGCCAGCGCAATACCCGAATTCTCCAGCCGGGTGATCACATGTTCGGCCGTATCCTCACGGGGCAACTGCCCCGAATCGGACCGGTCGATATCGCTGAGTATGCTTGTCCATGCCGCATCGCCGCGCGGAGGCGGCGGGGGCACATCACGCGGGGAAGTGATTTCAGCCTCGTCGGTTTCCTCGAACGGGTCCAGAGCATCGGTATCATCTGCCGGTTCATTGGCATCATACGCCGCCGTACCGTTGATTACAGGCGGGCTCGTCGGCGCCGCTGCGCCAGATGGAGGAATGTTAAAATTATCATTGGTCCAGTTTCGGGGCGGCAGCGGCACACCGGCGCCAGCCTCAAACAGGTCCTCATCAACATGGCGCGGCGAGCTCCCCACACCCTTCATAGGCGCTGGCGCGGGCGGGCGAGTGACCGGCGCAGCTGCCTGCGACGCCGGCGGCGGTGGTGGCGGCGCAGGGGCAGGCGCTGGTGGCGGCGACTCAACACGCGCAGGACGCTCTGAAGCGGCCGGAGCGGTGGTCTCACCGCTAGCGACCGCGCTGCGGAATGCACTGCCGACCTGCGAGAGCCGACGCTCGGTCATGTCCGTCTCGGCCCGCGCGGCCATGCCTGCTGCCTTGATCGCGGCTGCGACATCATCGGCTCGCTGCTGCAGGATCGCCAGCGCCCGCGCGGCTTCTTCATGGGCAGAACGAGTCGATGACTGGATCTCTTGCTGGGCCTGCCGCGCCCCGGCAATGGCCTGCTCGGCCGCTGCCTGGATCGCATCGCCGGTCGTGCCGGCGGCGGCCGCCGCCAGTTCTCCGGACTTGAGCGCCTGCTCCACGGTTCCGCGCGAGCGTTCGAGCTTCTCCTCGACGCGCGCGACAGCGAAGGTCAGTGCCTCTGAATGTTGCTTTGCCCCGGCAGCCAGCTGGTCGAGCCGGGCAAGTTCCGAGGAGAGGCGCCCGGTGCTTTCCTGCATCTGGTTCAGCCGGGCATCGAGCGCTTCGTCCGCCCTGCCAAGTTCCTCCGCCGCATGCCGGGCTGAAGCGATCATCGTCTCGGCGTGGCGGGGAATGGCAAGCGCCATCTCATCCGTCTGTGTCTTGATGTTTCTGGCCAGGGCTTCCAGGCCACCGCGTTCGCTCGCCAGCCTCTCGCCAAGGTCGCGGGCATTGTCGGCGGCCACATAGCTCACCGATTCCAGCCGCATCCTCTCGTCACCGATTTCCTCGGCCATCGCCTTCATGGCGGAAAGGGCATGGTTCATCGCCCGGTCGACCTCTGCCGCACTCGCCGCCATCTGTCCGGCCAGGCTCTCGGCTCGCGAGCCGGCACGCGCTGCCGGATCAAGCAATCTCTCGCTGGCCTGAAGAACCAGCGCATTGGCGCTTGCCGCGCGCACACTTTCACGCGCCATGAAACCGGCCATCAAAAGGAGAAAACCGGGCATCAGCGCGATCAGGGCGCCAGCGGCCAGGGTGATCGGTGGCTGCCGGCCCATAGCGGATATGTCCAGCACGGTGACCAGTGTCGCCGCGACAGAGCCCCACCAGAGGACCGCGAGCGCAAATCCTGCCCAGGGCAACCATGCCCCGGCACCGCGCACCTGTTCCAGGCGCGGTTCATATGACTCGCGCACCGGAGCATCCGCGGATGCTTCAAATTGAGGATCATACCCGTTCATGGCAGGCATCATACACTGATTTGCTGCCTGTCGGCGAGAAGCTTCTTGCATAGCTGGCTGCCTTCGCTCAGCTACGCCCCCGGCACCCCATAAGCGAGTGTTCCCGGCTATCAACCTGGAACACATTCATTAGTTACGCAGAAAACCTGTTAGCGAACAAGTCTTTCGAGCATATGGCTGTCAGAGGTCGAGTCCGGATTTTCGGGGGCCTCCTCGCCGCCAAGACCGAACAGGCTGAACAGAACAATCACGATAAGATCGCGCACGGCTTCGAACAGGCTAAGCATAACGCCCTCCATAAGACGACGTCAGGTTAATATGAGCGGGCGCGGAATACCAGTCGATTTTAACCCATGAGACAAAAAAAGAGGCATGGACTTGCACAAACGGCCCAGCCTGCAGGCGGGGCCGTTCAGAAAATGACCCCAGCCGTGCCAAGGAACCGGCTTTGCCTCGTTACGGCCCGGTTCATCCGGGCCGTCCAGCTCGCAGCGGTGGAGGCCGGTGCGCCGGCTGCGGGAAGGCCCCGGCTCCTCGGCCGCGGATGCGGGCCAGGGTCTCGCCGCTTGTCTGGCAGCGAGGGCGTAAGCTGGACCACCCGCATGAAGCGGGTGGTGACGGTGTTGGGGAGAAGCGCGTGGTGACGGTATCTTTGCCTTGGGCACAGCTTCCCGGCGTCCCCGGGCTCGGGCCCGGGGTCTACCGCAGCGCGTCAGAGCGCCTCGGTCAGTTCGGGCACCGCATTGAACAGGTCGGCCACGAGCCCATAATCGGAAACCTGGAAGATCGGCGCTTCTTCATCCTTGTTGATGGCGACGATGATCTTGGAATCCTTCATCCCGGCCAGGTGCTGAATCGCGCCGGAGATACCGACAGCGATGTAAAGCTCGGGCGCCACGATCTTGCCAGTCTGCCCCACCTGGTAGTCATTGGGCGCATATCCGGCATCGACCGCTGCACGCGAGGCGCCAACCGCCGCCCCAAGCTTGTCCGCCAGCGGAATGATGTATTTCTGGAAATCCTCTTCCGAACCGAGGGCGCGGCCACCGGACACGACGCGTTTGGCTCCGGCCAGTTCCGGTCGGTCGCTTTCGACGATGTTTTCCGACACGAATTCCGACTTCGCGCTCGCCGCCGGGGCATCGATTGTCTCCACGCTTGCCGAACCGCCCTCACCGGCGGCCTCAAAGGAAGTGGTACGCACGGTCACGACTTTTTTCGCGTCAGAAGACGTCACCGTCATCATGGCATTGCCAGCATAGATCGGACGCTCGAACGTGTCGCCGCCTTCGATACCGGTGACATCGGACAGCTGCATCACGTCAAGCTGCGCCGCCACGCGCGGCATGACATTCTTGCCGGACGTGGTCGCCGGGGCGAGAACAGCATCATAATTGCTCATCAGCGGAACAATCAGCGCTTCCATCGCCTCGGCGAGCTGCTTCTTCAGTGGCGCGGCATCGGCATGAAGCACCTTGCGCACACCCTCAATACTGGCTGCAGCTTCCGCCGCACCGCCGGCACCTTCTCCGGCCACCAGCACATCCACTTCGCCGCCGAATTTTGTTGCGGCGGTCACGGTCTTGTGGGTCGCGTCATTCAGTGTGTCGTTGTCGTGTTCCGCAATTACGAGGACCGCCATCAGACCGCTCCTTCCGATTTGAGTTTCGCTACCAGTGAGCTGACATCTTCAACGATCTCGCCTGCTTCCCGCTGCGGCGGCTCTGTGACCTTCACGACCGACAGGCGAGGCGCGATATCGACGCCGAAATCACCGGGCTCCTTATTGTCGATCGGCTTCTTCTTGGCCTTCATGATATTGGGGAGCGAAGCGTAGCGCGGCTCATTGAGGCGCAGATCCGTCGTCACGATGGCCGGTCCTTCGAGCGCGACCGTCTGCAGGCCGCCATCAACTTCGCGCGTGACATGCAGCTTCTCGCCATCCTTCTTGACTTCAGATGCGAAGGTTCCCTGCGGCCAGCCGAGCAAAGAAGCCAGCATCTGACCGGTCTGGTTGCTGTCATCATCGATCGCCTGCTTGCCCAGGATCACGAGATCCGGGGTTTCCGCCTCGACCACGCCTTTGAGGATCTTGGCCACGGCGAGGGGCTCAACCGTCTCGTCGGTCTTGATCAGGATGCCGCGATCCGCGCCCATGGCGAGCGCCGTGCGCAGCGTTTCCTGAGCCTGCTGCGGACCGATCGAAACCGCAATCACCTCTTCCGCCGTGCCCGCTTCTTTCATCCGCACGGCCTCTTCGACGGCAATCTCGTCGAACGGGTTCATGGACATCTTCACATTGGCAAGGTCCACACCCGTCTGATCGGGTTTCACGCGGACCTTAACATTATAATCGATGACCCGTTTGACGGGCACGAGCACCTTCATGGACGGTCTCCTACGGTTTGCGGTCTTTCACGAATAGGCAGCCGAATTCATGACACAGCCTGCCCCTGTCTGCCAGCAAGAGCTATAGGCCCGAACTGCCAGAATCAAGTTTCCGTTGACGTTAGCGTCAATTTGGCGCGCTAAGGTTCAGAACTCATCCACGCCGGCCGGATTGCGGCGACGACGGATGAGCCAGGTCACCCCACGAAGGTCGGAGAAGGCCGCCCAGAGGCGCCCGAAATTGGTGTATTTCGACCGCCCTGACCCTCGTGGCCGGTGATTGACGTCTAGAAACTCCGTTGCATATCCCTCGGCGCGCATCAGAGCGGGCATATAGCGGTGCATGTGATCGAAATAGGGGAGCGACAGATAGGCTTCGCGCGACATGGCCTTGATGCCGCAGCCGCTATCATCGCAATCATCGCGCAACATGCGCCTGCGAACCGAATTTGCGAGCCGCGAGCCCAGGCGTTTCCATGCGGAATCCTTGCGGCTCGCCCGCCGGCCCATCACCATCTCCAGATCCGTCGCGGCGTCCGCCCGGGTCAGGGCGCGGTAGAGGTCAGGCAGGTCGGCCGGGTCATTCTGCCCATCTCCGTCGAGCGTGGCGACGATCGGCGCATGGGCGGCGCGGATACCGGTGCGGATAGCCCGACTCTGGCCTGAATTCTCCCGGTGCGATAGCACCCGCAATTGCGAATGCCGCGCTTTCAGCTCGACCAGCCGCGAACGGGTCTCGTCGGACGAGGCGTCATCGACGAAGATCATTTCGAAGGCGCGGCCATCAAGTGCCTGCGCGATCTCAGCTGCCAGCGTTTCTACATTGCCGGCCTCGTTATAGACGGGGACGACGACGGACAATTCCACGGAATGGGACACGACTCTTGGCGGCTCCGCTCTCGACTCTGCTCTTCTTCGGAGCGCGCCATAGCGCACACCGCCCCGTCTGGCGAGGGGGCGTCTCAGCCAGCGTTCGGCCCGGCTTCCGCGCGCCGGCGATTTCCACGCAATTCTTCAAGCGCCCGGTCGAGCTGATAGTCGTCGCCATCATAGTCTTCCGGCGGCTGCTCATCGGGAATGTGCGGCCCGCGCCGCTGGCTGCCTTCATCATTGCCCAGCGCATTGGGCAGGTCGGCCTCGGACCAGCTTCGAACCGATTTCAGCTCCTCTTCACTGATGCGGCGCTGGGCGACTTCGATATCGGGCTCAATCCCGGTGGCCTGAATGGAGCGCCCCGCCGGCGTGTAGTAGCGCGCGGTCGTCAGCCGGATGGCCCCCTTCTCTGCGCCCAGCGGAATGACCGTCTGCACCGACCCCTTGCCGAAGCTCGTCACGCCGAGCACTTTCGCGCGCCCGCGATCCTGTAGCGCGCCCGCAACGATTTCCGAGGCGGATGCCGATCCCCCATTGATCAGCACGACAACAGGCACCCCGCGGAAAACCTCACCGGAACGGGCATTATAACGCTCGATATCACCGGGCTGGCGCCCCTGGGTCGATACAACTTCGCCACCCGAAAGGAACATGTCGCTGACAGATATTGCCTGGTCGAGCAGGCCGCCGCCATTGTTGCGCAGGTCCAGAACGATCCCGGCCGGTTGGCCGCCAAACTCTCGCGTGACCGTGGTCACCGCCTCGTCAAGAAGTTCGGTGGTGCGCTCATTGAAGGTCGAGACGCGGAGATAGACGATATCCTCATCCTCGATCCGCCAGTTCACGGATTTGGGACGAATGACCTCGCGGGTCATGGTGACATCGAACGGATCCTGGCCCTCGCGCAGGACGGAAATCGTGATGTCGGTTCCGACAGGCCCACGAATTTCCTTCACCGCGTCAGACAGGGTCTGGCCGACAATAGGCTTGCCATTGATGGCCGTCATCAGGTCGCCGCTTTCGAGCCCCGCCTGGCTGGCAGGCGTGTCATCCATCGGCGTGACAACCTTCAGGAACCCGTCTTCCATGGTGACCTCAATGCCAAGCCCGCCATATTCGCCCGACGTCTGGACCTGCATATCGCGGAAATCATCCGGCGAGAGATAGCCCGAATGCGGATCGAGCGAGGTCAGCATGCCGTCAATGGCCGCTTCCATAGCTTCGGCCTGGTCGATCTCGGTGACATACTCGCTTTGAGCGCGCGCGAGGATTTCCGCAAACAGATCAAGCTGGCGATAGGTCTGTGCGCGCGCATTGTCGGCGCGGGTATCGGGCCACGCAAAGCTTGACACGCCCACGGCCAAAGCCCCCATGACCACGCCGATCGCGGCGCCCGTCAGCATTGCCCTCATACGCATCTTCTCCACTCACTTTCAGCGATCAGGCTCAACGCCCGCGCTTCATCCATCGGGCCGGGTTCATCGGCTCGCCCTCCCGCCTCAGCTCAAGATAAAGCTCAGGGGGCGGGGCAGACCGCGACGACATCTGCCCGACCGGTTCACCCGATCGCAGGGTCTGTCCCGGTGTGGCGTAGATCCGGCTCATTCCGCTCAATATAACATGATATCCGTCACTTGTCCGCAAGATCAACATTTCACCATAGCTGCGGAATTTGCCAGCATATTCGATGCGCCCGTCAACAGGTGCAAGCACCTGTGCGCCCGGACGGGTACGCACATACACGCCTTCGGACTGGCCGCCCCCGGGCATGCGGTCGTCAAAACCGCGCGTCACCAGACCTGCGACAGGGCGCGCCAGACGCCCCAGCGCACTCTCGCCAAGCGGAGCCAGGTCAGGCTGCGGGTCGATTGTCACAACCGCGTCGCTCGCCGTAGAGCCGCCCGCATTCGGGGAGATGCTGGCAAGACGCGGCCGGATGGCCGGTTTGCGCCCCGGGGCGCGCGGCGCGCTCGCCTCCAGGTCTTCAAGCAGGTCTCGCAACCCACTGGCCTGCTCGCCAAGCGCCGCCACTTTTGCACGCAAGGCATCGGCATCGCCGCTGATATCCTCGAAAGCGGCGCGTTTGGCAGCGGCAAGCTGACTGATTTCCGCTTCCTTGAGCGCGAGCACAGCTTCAGCGGCGTCAAGGCGCGCCCGCTCATGCCGCACATCAGCCTCCAACTGGTTGAGGCGCTCAATTTCATCCGACAGTTCCGCTGTTCGCGCCGCCAGTCGCGGCGCGGCGTCACTGGTCACGATGGCCCGGCGCACCGCCTCGTTCGCCCGCCCTGGCGAGATGATCAGTGCCGGCGGCTGTCTGCGTCCGCTCGAGGCCAGCAATCCGAGAAGGTCTTCCAGGGCAGCCTGATCTTCCAGCAAGCGGCTCCGGCCGGCATTGAGGCGCGCTCGCAGGTCAATGAGCTTCATTTCTGCCGCTGCGGCCTGTTCCTCCCGGCGCCGGCTTTCCATGGCCGCACTGATCAGCTGGGCTTCAAGCGCGGCAAGGTCGCGGCTGGTATTCCCGCCCGCCGACTCTAGCGCGGCCAGCTTTTCCTGCGCCGTGCGCTTTTCCTGCTCCAGCCGTTCCAGCTCGTCCAGCGTGAACCGCTCAGGCGCTGCACCAAGGGCCAGGAGCGCCAGAATGGCGAGTGAAGGGCGCAGGCGAGACAACATTACATCAACACTAATGAATGCGGATGACCTGATTGTTAACACAGGCCGTCAGCGTCTGGCAGCATTGACGGTGCGCACCTCATCAATATCGCGTGTGATCACGCCAAGAATCGCGGCATGCGGCGCGGCGCTGAAGGCTGGGGCGTCTCCAAGCAGATGCTGAAGGATCCGGCAGACCGCCTCAACCGGGCCTTTCAGGCCGCCTGGCTCCACGCCGCCCCCCTGACCAGTGAAATGCACCACCGCATTGCGCAATTCGACCAGCGCGAGCGCATCGGCCTGCATGGCGCGGGTGATGTCCAACCGTTCGGGCACCTCAAGATAATCTGGCGAGGAGACCCGCCGCAAGAGCGTCTCGATGGCCGCTAGCCTTCCGGCCGGGCGCGGCCCGCGCGCCAGTCCCGCTTCGCGCGCATCCCATTGGGCGAGCTTCTTCGCGCTCGCCGGATCGAGCACATCGACCGGATCTGCCGTCTCATATCCCGACAGCGCACACACGCAGGCCCCCTGAAGCGCGATCACGAGCCCGACCGCGACCCAGCGCCAGGCGCCGGGATCCTCGCGCGTGCGCGCCGCCTCACGAGCGGCCAGCCCTGTCGCATCGGCGACGCCGGCCAGGAGCGGCCTCAGGCGCGCTTCATTCGGTTGCAGCGCCGGCCTCCCCGTCTGCGCGCTTGCGCAGGTCCCAGCCGGTTTCCGCGACAATCCAGCTGAAGGCCGCATAGGCGGCGACATTCTGGCGGAAGGCATCCGGTTCTATCTTGTCAAACGTGTCATCGGGCGTGTGGTGATAGTCGAAATAGTCCTGCCCGTTCTGGCGCGGCGTCACCACCGGCACGCCGGAGCGGCGCAGGACGCCGATATCGGGCCCGCCGCGCGCCTCGTTTCCGCCGGGCAGGATGCCGAGCGGGGCGAGCACATCCTGGATCGCACGGGCATAGTCCAGCGCACCCTCGCCGAAATTGGTCTCGAAACGCCAGATCCTGTCGGCGCCGAAATCGCTTTCCGAGGCAAAGACATGCTTGTCGAGGTCTTCGGAATGCCGGCGCGCATAGGCGTCCGCGCCCAAGAGGCCGACTTCCTCGGCGCCATAGAGCACCACGCGGATCGTGCGCGCCGGGCGCTCATCAAGCTCCATGATCAGTTTCGCCGCGCCCACGACAATGCCGCAGCCCGCGCCATCATCCACCGCGCCCGTGCCAAGGTCCCAGCTGTCGAGATGGCAGCCGATCAGGACGATCTCTTCGGGGCGCTCATCGCCCTCGATTTCCGCGATGACATTGCCCGACGGCGCGCCGCGCCGTGTCTCCACCTGAATGTCGAGAAACACCTCCACGGCCCCGCGCTCCAGGAGCCGCGCCAGCTGGTCGGCATCGGGCGGGGAGAGCGCGGCCGCCGGGCCGGCGCCTTCGGCTTCGCCGCGCGCCATCATGCCAGTATGGGGAAAACGCCGCGCTTGTGTGCCGACCGAGCGGATGAGGCAGGCCAGCCCGCCCTTCTCCACCGTATCGGCGGCGCAGGCCCGCCGCTTGCGCACCGCCCAGCCATAGCCCGACCCGTCCATGGTCCGCGTCATTGGCTCATCAAGGAAGACGATCTTGCCCTCCACATCAGAGGCCGGCGCGGCGCGCAGCTGCGCAAGGCTCTCATAACGCACGATTTCCGCCTCAACCCCGCCCTCAGGCGTCGCCGCAGAACCGCCCAGCGCGGTGATCACAAGCGGTTGTTCGGCCGGGCTGGTGACGCGCGCTTCCTCGCGAATGCGGCTCCAGAAAGGGATGGTGAAATCTTCCGTGCGCACGATCTGGAAATTGAGCTCTTTCAGCTCACGCATCGCCCAGTCGCGTGCGCGCGCTTCCGCCTCGCTGCCGGCCAGGCGCGGGCCGATTTCGGTGGTGAGATCCTCGACGAATTTCAGCCCCACCTCATCGGCAAGGCCCCGTTCGATCAGCGTCTCGGCCGCCGCGCGGATCTCATCGGGGATCGGCGCGGCCTCCTGTGCGGGCGCGGCAAGCGGCAGGGCAAGGGCGGCAAGCGCAAGGGCGATCAGGCGGCGCATCGGCTAAGGCTCCATCAGTGGCGGGCGGCAGGCTTTCACTCCCCGCCAAGACTGTCGCGCCCTGCCCTGCGGCGCAAGCCCCCACGCGGTTGCACGCACGCAAGCCGCGTATATTGTAGGCACCGGAGTGAGGGGACGAGATGGCCGACGTTTTTCTTTCCTATTCGCAGCGGGTGCCGGAGCCGACCGTGGCGCTGGCCGATGAGCTGACCCGGCGCGGCTTCAAGCCATGGTATGACGTGAACCTTCTGCCGGGCCAGTTCTTCGGCACGGTGATCAAGACCAATATCGAACGCGCGCAGGCCGTGGTGACGATCTGGTCGCCGCCCGCGCTGACCAGCCAATGGGTGCCCGCCGAGGCGGCCATGGCGCTCGACCAGAAGAAACTCATCTGCGTGCGCACCGAGGATCTCTCCGCCAGCCAGCTTCCGCCGCCCTTCAACACCATGCACACGCCGGAATGGCGCGATTTTGAGGGGCTGTTCCAGGCGCTGGTCAGTCTTGGCGTGCGCCCCACCGGCATTGGCGGCGCGGCCAGCGACACCGAGGCGCTGACCCGCGCGGCCCAGCATGACTGGCGCCTCTTGCCAGACGGCGACCGCGAGGCGCTGGAAGCCTTCCTTGAGGAATATAATGGCCTCGCCATGTATCGGCGCATGGCGGAAAAGCGGTTGCGGACGCTGGGCGGTGCGCCTGCCCGCGCCGCCATGCCCGCCGCCCCTGCGCCCGCGCGACTGCCCGAGCGCCCCGATGCGGACCCGGCAGACATCACCCTCCGCCTCGCCCCCGCCATGCACACCGCCAACATCGGGCGCATCTCGCTCACCGGTGATGGCGCGATGATGGCGAGCGGAAGCGATGACAAGACGGTGAAGCTCTGGGCCCTGCCCGGGGGGCGGCTGATCCGCAGTCTGCGCCCGCCCATTGGCGAGGGCGATGAAGGCAAACTCTTTGCCGTGGCCATGGACCCGGCCGGGCGCTGGGTCGCGGCGGGGGGGTGGATGAAGACGGGCGGAGGCGGCCACCACATCACCATCTTCGACACGGACACCGGCGTGGTGCGCGCCCGCCTCGGCCCCCTGCCCAATGTGGTGCTTGACCTGGAAGCCAGCCCCGATGGCGCCCGCCTCGCCGCCGGGCTGGGCGGCAAGAACGGCATCCGCGTCTGGGAGACGGCGGGCTGGCGGCAGGTCTGGCAGGACAAAGACTATGACGGCCAGGTCTACGGCCGCGCCTTCGCCGCAGATGGCCGCCTGGCGAGCACCTGCAATGATGGCCATGTCCGCCTCCATGGCCCTGATGGCCAGCTGATCGCGAAGGCCCGTGCCCCCGGCGGCGAGCGGCCCTCTGGCATCGCGGTCTGCCCGCAGGGCGCGCGCCTCGCCGTGGGCTATAAAGACAGCCTCAGTGTG
This sequence comes from uncultured Hyphomonadaceae bacterium, assembly GCA_964415675.1. GTDB lineage: Bacteria > Pseudomonadota > Alphaproteobacteria > Caulobacterales > Hyphomonadaceae > UBA5336. The sequence continues at coordinate 1,306 of CAYQBG010000010.1, read as the reverse complement.
GACGTGCTGGACGCCGCCAGCCTGACGCGCCTTTACAGCGCCGACACGAACGGCCTCTCCGGCGGCAATCTTGGCAGCGTCGCCTGGCTCGGCGGGGCGGGGACGGGCCTGCGCCTCGCTGCGGGGGGCAGGTCTGGCGGTGGGCGCAGCGAACGCCTCTTCACCTGGGACGATGCCGGGCGCGGCGCGCGCCGCCCCTGGCCCGGCCCGGCCAATACGATCATGGACCTCGCGCCCATGCCCGATGGTGGCCTCGCCCTCGCCAGCCATGAGCCGAGCCTCGCCCTTTACAGCGCATACGGCGTCCGAATCCTGAGCAAATCCCCGGAAATCGCCGATTTGCGCGGCAAGCTGGGCGAGCATTTCACCGTCTCCGCCGATGGAATGCGCCTGCGCTTCGGCCTCGATTTTGGCGGCGACACCCCCGTCCTGTTCGACCTCGCCGCCCTCAGCCTCACAGACACGCCAGACGCCTCGCCCGGCCTCGCCCCGGCCAGGACGGACGGGCTCGACATTCAAGGCTGGGTCAACACGACACGCCCAACCCTCGCCGGCGCGCCGATCACGCTGAAACAATATGAAACCGCCCGCAGCCTCGCCATCGCGCCGGGCGGAGACAGCTTCATCCTTGGCGCGGACTGGTCGCTCCGCCGCTTTGACGCCACGGGCAGCGAGATCTGGAACCGCCCCGTGCCGGGCGTCGTCCGGGGCGTCAACCTCGCCCGCTCCGGTCGCCTCCTCCTCGCCGCCTATGGCGACGGCACAATCCGCTGGCACGCGGCAGAGGACGGTGCCGAGCTGCTCGCTCTCTTCATCCACCTGCCCGACGGCCCGAAAGACACCGCCCCGGCGGACCGCGACTGGATCCTCTGGACCCCGGAGGGCTATTACACCGCCTCCAGCCCCCGCGCCGAAGCCCTGATCGGCTGGCACGTCAATCGCGGCGAGGATGAAGCTGCCGATTTCTATCCCGCCGAAACCTTCGCCGAAACCTTCCGCCGCCCGGAAAAGATCGCCGCCGCCCTGGACGGCGTGTGACGCGGGGCCGCCCGGCGCAGAAGCGTGCGCAGGCCGGTCAGGCGGCCCGCGCTTAAGGCTCCGGCGAAACCCGACTGGCGCGAGCCCAAACATGCCCGCGAAAAACCCCCTTGCAAACGCGCCCCCGATGCGCTTTATCCCCCTCTCTGGCCGTGGCCAAACACGGTCTACCCATCACCGGATGCGGGCGTAGCTCAGGGGTAGAGCACAACCTTGCCAAGGTTGGGGTCGTGAGTTCGAATCTCATCGCCCGCTCCAATAAAATCAA
>CAYQBG010000009.1:0-159096 GCA_964415675.1 uncultured Hyphomonadaceae bacterium | reverse complement strand
ATCGAGTGGGAATGATTCCACGTCTCTGGCGGACTATCGCGGGCCAACGGGACATCCTGACGGGGCGACCGTGACCTGACCCCGGCGCTGGGCAATGACAGCTTGAGCGAATTGACCGGTGGATGGCGTCCGGCAGATCTGCGACAAAATCAAGAAGCTGGGCGCGCCTTCAAGGGCGCTCCAGGCCCCTAGGGTCATGAAGCTCATCTGCGACGTTGCCAATCTGCCGGGCAGGCCCCAAACCGGACACGTGACTGGCGTATCCCGTCGCCCCGCACACGAGGCCAACCCAGGGAAGCCACGAAAAGAGGCCAGGCAAAGCCTGGCCCCTCATTCGGGTGTCTAACGGATCCGGAACGCGATAGAGGACGGTCCGCATCGCCAATTCCGGGAACCAGAGAGACCGTACGCCCTCAATGCTCAACAGAAAGTTAATTAGCCGATAATTACAACTAAATATATCTTTTTCTGGCTGTTCTGAGGCGTATTGAGAAGTATATTGAATAAGCATTCGAAGCCTGTAGTGTAGTCGAAATATGTCTTCGATTCATTGTAGATTGAGCGAATTCTTTGATTGGTCGGCTGGCGTGATCGGGGTATTCGTTTTTCAGAATTTTATTGGAATGCCTTTGCCGACCTCGCAGGCGACCTGATCGAGTCGGCGTTACTGGTTGCATGAGCTGCCAGCGATGCAGGAGACGGTATTGCGCGCGCGGAAAATCAGTCAGGCAACTATGTGAGGCCTCGCCAGGGCAGTTGCCGCTGAATATTCAAGCGCCCGCGTCCATCCGGGTGCGAAATGCTCCTGAGATCTTGGGCTTCACGGCGCCAGTCGCGCTCCTTCTTGTTGCGCGCCCTCTGGATGCGGGCGGCGCGCGCCTGCCAAGGTGCGGTCGGTCGGAACCCGGAGGCGATTGCAGAGTAGATTCCGCCGAAATTTGGCGGCAGTGTATAAATCCGGACGCATTGAAGCATTCCGATGAAAAGGCCGGTTAACAACTTGTTTATCGTCTACCTGTAACAAGTTTAACTAGCAGCATGCGGAGGTCATGTGGGGCGAATGTTCAAGAAGAGACAGAATTCGATTCCGGCCGATCGCGTCAATTTGGCGTTGCGGCGGGCAAGGCCCTTGAGGACTGTTTCTCCGAGGGCTGATCGCACTCAAACCTGGGCCGTTTGCTACGTTATCGATCCCCAGGGAGATCGTGTCGAAGGCATAATGATTGACTACTCGTCAAGCGGCGCGCGAATTCGTTTCAGGCATCGCACCGCTTTTGCCGAGCGGGTCCGTCTTCAATCCCCGAAGCTGAGGCTCGATCGCTTGGCTGAAATTGTGAGAAACGAAGTCTATGATATTGGTGTCCGTTTTATAGATTGACGGACGGGGAGTGTATTTGAGAATATAGAGGCGCTACCTGGACGGGTGCCGTGGACTTCGTTTCTTGTTCAGTACCCGTAATTGGTCGTTCTTGTATTATTTGCGGGAGTTGAAGCGTAATCACCAGAATTGACAAGTCCCCTCTGTGATCACGTCATCACTTGGGTCGCAGGTTTCCTCCACAAGTGTGAACTGCCCGGAATCGCGATCCACCATGAGTGTGGTCGTGGTCTCGCGGCGCCAGGGACAATTCGCGAACACGACTGTCTGTTCAAGTGAAAGCCGGTTATTGGTCACCTCGATATCGCACTCAGTGGTTCCATTTCGGGCGCAGACATTGTCCGCCCCCCCATTCGCATTGCGGACAAACAAGTAGCCGGCCTCGAAATGGAAGACGCCGGCCGGCCCGATAACGCTCTGCCCGGCACCGCCGGCGGTACACCTGAAACCCATCTTTTTTGTCCCGGCGTCTCCGCAACCGGATACGAATCCGAGACTGCTAAGGACCACACAGCATGCAATACAGCTCAGCTTTTTGTGTGTGCGCGAGAAAGCGTTTGCGAGATGGGGGTCTGTATGCACGATGCTGGACTTGTTAAGGTTTCCAGGATCGCCGGGCGATGGACGCCGGTGTCATACTATCCTGATTTGCCGGGGTTTCGGCATGAAGACCTCGACGGGGCAGGACCCGCCGGCCCGACGACACGAAATTCTGATTGATGGTGTAGAGGTGTATCACGGCCCGAAGCAAACCTGGTTGCGTCCACCCCTCTTGGCGCGATACAATTGCTTATCGGCGTTGCGGATCAGTTCATCGGCATCCCGACCGTTTACCAGCCTGCCAATCCCGAAAGACGCCGTAACGGCACCCAGTTGCTGGCGAGTATTCCGGACGATGAGGCGGGTTGATTCAAGTCGGGCGCGGATTCGTTCACAGAATTTAGCTGCCGCCTCCACTGTTTGATCCGGCATCAATATAGCGAACTCCTCGCCACCATAGCGCGCAACGAAGAAATCGCTGCCAGACATCTGTCTCAGCAGTCCGGAAAAATGCCTGATGACGGAGTCCCCGACAACATGTCCGAAACGGTCATTGACCTGCTTGAAATGGTCGAGGTCGCATAGCGCGAGGCAAAGAGATGTGCCGCACTGAACCGCCCTTTCGGCCTCAAGTGCGATTTCGGCATCGAAAGCCCGCCGGTTTGCAAGTCCAGTCATGGGGTCTTCGCGGCTCTGCCTCTGAGCAGCGTTCAACATTTCGTTGAGTTCCCTGATCTTCTGATGCGACGCGTTGAGTTTCGTTGCCAGTTCCCGCGAGTGATGGGCCATTATCCGGTTTTCGCGTGCGAGGTGGAGCACGGTGCCTTCGAGATTGTCTGCCGCAGTCACGTTGGGCAGCTCCTGCTCAACTTCGTCAAGAAGTATCGTGAACCGCTCGTTGCGTGCAGCGCCCTCTTTGAGGTGAGACAGAGCCGTCTCGACTTCGCTCTCCACACCTTGTTGCAATCGGCCCTGGTCTTGGGGGCTCTCGTCGCTCCGAAGGTGCTGCTCGAATATCTCCGCGAGATCATAGTCGCTTATAGTGCAAGATCGCTCGATCAGTCGATCAACACACCTCGCCAGCGGCTCATGGGCGCCGAATGTATATGCATAAAACACTGCGTAGTTCTTGGGAATTGGCGCAAGCCCATGCGCGCGCAGAAGCTTGAGTGCTTCGTCCGCATTCAGGAATGCGTCTGGAAACGATCCCGCAGCTGGCTGAGGGTTGATCGGCTTGTCCATGTCGTCCGCGCTCAACGTTGTTCAAAGTGTATTCTGATGCAGATTATGTGTCCTGAACAATATCCACGTATTTTATTAAGTATCGACTAAGGCGCGGCCCTGATCGTTTCTTGTTTTGGTGGGCCCGGGCGGCTCACAAGTACTTATCTAACACCATGTTGACGACTAATAATTGTTCGATCGTTTTCAGAATAAATATTTTCGATAAAAACACAGAGTCAAAAAAACCGATCAACACTTGAATTCGTCCGATTCCCAAGATTGAGCCGTCGTCGGATCAGGGCCAGGCTCGATAAGGTTGAGATCTGTCGGTTTGCCTTGCGACCTGCTGGCATGTGAGCGGGCTGTCAGAACAATGTCGTTCGTGGTTCCGGCAAGCGCAGGGAAGCGCAAGAACCAGAAATTGCGCGCCTTTTGTTTCGCCTGGGCCCTCAAGGCAATTGCTCGGCAAGTGCGGTCTCGCTGAAATGAGCCTGAAGCAATGCGCGCCTTGCATCGTCGAATTCATTCGAAAGTGAATTGATACGGGCCTCGCAGGCGGAGATGCGCCGCGACAACTCGTGTGGAGTGCCGGAGATGTAGGACATTCGCAGATCTTCCGGACGCTCTATAGTGTCTTCGAAGGAACCGATTGCGAGAAGCAGCCTGCTATGCTCCTCATGAGCAGACTCCAGTTCTACCTGAACACTTTTGAGGACGGTTTCGGCCCGAATGCGGCGGACACGCGCAATTTTCAGCAGTGTTTGCGCAGCCTTAGACATCCGGCGCATCCTGGCTCGCCTGGCGCACACGCTCGACAAACTGTATCGCAGCGGCAACCGCCGCGAAATGAACAGGGCGTATCTCTTCGTCGATGTCCACCAGCTTGTAAATCGATCGCGTCGTCGGCGGGTCGGGATATACAGGGATATCGTTCAGAATGGCGAGCTCGCGCATTCGTGCCGCGAGGTGATCGACGCCCTTTGCCACGCAGACCGGCGCCCGGTCGCTGTCGGCATCCCATTTCAAGGCAATTGCATAGTGTTCGGGATTGACCATCACGACCGTCGAGGATTTGACGTTCTCAAGCATTTGCCCGCGCGAAATCTTTGATGCCTTTTCTCGCCGCGATTGCTTGAGTTGCGGATCGCCCTCGTTTTGTTTGTGTTCCTTCTTCATTTCCTGCCGCGTCATGCGCAGGCGCTCGGCATTCAGACTGCGTTGCAGGGGGAGGTCGATCAGCGCAAGCACCAGTTGGAAGATGATAAAATAGAGGAGCAACCAGACGACTTGTTGCCCGGAGTATTCAGCGATCTGCGAAGCGCGGATAGAGCTGCTGGAGAAGGAGTGCTGCGCAAAATTGAAAAGGAAGGTCCCTGAAATCAGTCCCGCGATCAGCATCTTCGCCGAATCCCGGATGAAATCCAGCCAACCGCGACCGCCATACCGCTTCTTCAGGTTGGCCACTGGCGACAGGTTTCCCGGTTTAGGCTTAATCTTCTTCGCAGAAAAGGTGACCGCTCGTTGCAGGACCAGTGCCGCCAGTACAAAGACAAACAGGCAAATGAATAGAGGCAGGAAGGCGAGACTAAACTCGACCAGAAGCCGCTGGGTGGCCACCCCACCTTCGGAAAATACATCCCTTGCGACCCCGTCGCTGTGAGCGAGGAGGGCGGCCAGCCGGTTGAACATTCCGTCGCCGGAATAGCCCTGATAGACAAAGTAGCCAACAAGCAGGCCGATCAGGAGGGCAAAGGCGTTGACCTCCTTTGATTGTGCGACGTTTCCTTCGCGCCTGGCCTCCTGGCGCCGCTGCTCGGATGCCTCGAACTCCTTCTCGCCGCTGTCCTGTTGGTCTTCTGCCATAAGCGCAACTGCCTCTACCGCCTCTAAAGCCAGCCGACAATCGGCAGGATCCTGTCATACCAGGCTGCGATAAGCGCCGCGAGGGAGACGAGGAGAAACATCGTTCCTGCCCCGACCATGAATGGGGCGCCGACAAACGCCACCATCAATTGCGGCATCGCCTTGTTGATGAAACCCAGTGAGAGATTGTAGAGCAGGCTCGCAACGACAAACGGCCATGCGAGCAGTATTGCGTAGCCAAGTGCCGAGGTGAAAGCATCAAGCATGAAGGCTGTGTCTATTGCGCCGACCGCCCCCAGTGGGATGTCTTCATAAAGGCCGACGAAACCGGCGATCGCAGAGACATGGAAATTGGTAGTCAGGAGAATCGTTGCGCCGGTCAGCGACAGGAGGTTCGATATCAGCGACTGAGCCTCATTGTCCAGCGCTACCCCGAGGAACTGCGACAACCCGATCGACTGTGCAATGAGCGAACCGGCAATCGTCAGCATCCACATCAGGATCCGCAGCATGCTTCCCAGCAGGAACCCGATGGTGAGTTCGCTCGCCAGGAGGGCCATGAGGTCTCCGGGCAGCATTTCGTCTAATCCCTCGACCAGCCTGTTCGAGGCAATGGCGGCTGAAAGTGTGAGTAACACCATCAGGCGCACACGGATCGGGATGACCTGCTCGCCGATCCCCGGGAGGAAGAAAACGATAAAGGACAGTCGCGCCAGAACCATCATGAATGCAACGACCCAGTCGGACAGTCCACTGGCAAGAAGCGGCCAGTCCGTCATCAGACGACACCGACAATGTAGGGACGCGTTCTCGCCCCGATCTCCTCATAGGCGAGCACCGAGTTGCGGATGCCGCTATTCGCCAGGACAGTCTGCACAAAGCGGCGGCGCTTGGACGAGGTGGCCAGGGCCGGGACGAGTCCGCGTCCCGCCGCTTCATTGAGCTTTTCCTGGACAGAGCGCGTAAGGTCTCCGAACATTTCAGGAGGCAGGGCGATATCGGATCCGCCGCTTTCATTCTTGACTTCATGTTCGGTGAAGCGGCGCTCCCATTCCGCAGACAGCTGCAAAAGGGGCAGTCGTCCCTGATCATCGCGCAAGCGCTCTACGATCTGGAACCCGAGGCGTTGGCGCACGAGCTCAACCATTTGCGGGACGCCGGGTGCATTGGCTTTTACCTCTGCGATTGTCTCCAGAATAAGGAAGATATTGCGCAGCGATACCCTTTCTTCCAGAAGCGCCCGCAGCACGGCCAATAGCGTTTCGTTGGGGACTTTCGCCGGAATATACTCATCCAGCATCCGGCGATTACTGGCGGCTTTTTCCTCGTCGCTGGTCTGAGTTAGCGCATCCAGTGTTTCGATCATTACCGCTCGTGTGAACACCAGCGAGAAATTTGACTGAATGATCTCCAGCAAATGTGTTGCGAGCACCTCGACAGGCTCGACTGTCGGAATGCCTGATGCGGACAGTTCGGTTTTGCGGCTGTTTGGCAGCCAGCGGGCTGAGGCCTTGTAGACTGGCTCGCGCACCGCCTCGCCTTTCAGGTGCGGAAGCTGTTCATCCTCCATGAGCGCAAGTACGCAGCCCGGCCGCAACACGCCGGTATCAATTTCGACACCCTGTATCCTGATCCTGTAGGCATTCGCATCCAGAATGGGATTGTCGGTCATCCTGATGGGCGGGAGAACGAATCCATATTCCTCTGCGATATAGCGACGGATCTTTTCGATCCGGCCTTCGAATCCCGACGGTCCCACCAGGACGAGATTAACGAGGTCCGGCGCAACTTCGAGATGGATGTCGTCGGAACTGATCGTATCGGCAATGCTCTTGCTCTTGCCGGAGTCGGGCGTTGATTCCGATTCCGCCTCAGCTTCAGGCGCATCCTGCGCTTTGCGCGCAAACCAGGACGCGGCAGCAAAGCCCCCTGCCGCCATGAGAAAGGGACCGAATGGCAGGCCCGGCATCAGCGCGAACACGGAGAGGATGCCTGCAACAATCATCAGGGCGGTTGGATTTCGGGCCAGTTGTGCGCCCATGGCAAGGTCGATTGCGCCATCGCCGCCACCTTTCGAAAGCAGCATTGCCGCAGACACCGAGACGATAACGGCCGGCAACTGTGACACCAGTCCGTCGCCGACCGTGAGGATTGAGTAATTGTTCAGGGCCTCGCCCAGTGAGAGCTGGTGAGCGCCGATGCCGAACCCTATTCCGGCAACCAGATTGAGCACCATGATCAGAAGTCCGGCAACGGCATCGCCCTTGACGAATTTCGAGGCACCGTCGAGCGAACCCAGAAAGGAGGCTTCCTCCTGTTCGCGATGGCGGCGCAGGCGGGCTTCTTCATGGCTGATGGCACCAACCGACAGGTCGGAATCGATGGCAAGCTGCTTGCCGGGCATGGCGTCGAGGGCGAACCGCGCGCCCACCTCGGCCATGCGTCCGGCCCCTTTCGTGATAACCATGAAATTGACAATCACGAGAACCGAGAAGACGACCAATCCAACAAACAGGTTGCCGCCCATGATGAACATGGCGAACCCCTCGATAACGCTGCCAGCGGCCCCAGTGCCCAGATGTCCCTCGCTAATGATCAGCTTCGTTGACGACACATTCAGCGAAAGCCGGAGGACAAGCGAGGCGAGCAGGACGGTTGGGAAAGATGAGAAGTCGAGCGGCTTTTCGATGAATATCGAGGTGGTGAAGATGAGTATGGCAAAAGCGAACGAAATGGTCAGCCCGACATCCAGGACCCATGCGGGAACTGGCAGGATCATCACAAGCAGGACCAGCATGAGCCCCACCGCCAACAGGGATGTCGGCCGCACCAGATCTGCCATGGCATCTGTTTTCATGGCCGCAACCTATCCCGCGATGACTGGCAATACGTGATTATTGAAGAGATCAAGACAGATCCTTGTCATGAATCCCAGGGAAAGGAGGAACACCAGCGCGACAGCAGCAATCTTGGGTATGAAGGTCAGCGTCATTTCCTGGATCGATGTCAGCGCCTGGAGAAGGCCGATGACAAAGCCGACGACGAGCGCCGTCACAAGGATTGGAGCGCCCATCATCACAGCGCCCCACATATGAGCCCGTAAGATGTCGAAGACCTGCGTTTCAGTCATGAGTTCCCCTGCATTCTGCAAGACGCAAGCTGGTTAAACGGGCATCCGGAGCAATTCCTGGTAGGCTTCAACCAGCTTGTCGCGCACCGTCACCGCTGTATCGAGTGCCAGTTCGGCACTGGCGAGGGCTTCCACCATGGCGTGCGGGTCCGCACCTGAAACGGCTGCATCGGTGGCCGCTTTCTCTGCCGCTTCGATTGCCGCCTTGAATTCTGAAACCCCCTTGGCCACGGGCGCGTCGCCCTCAGCGGCTGGTTTCGGTTTGGCCGCGTCAGTTTCCGTGGGCCGGGAGAGTGCTGTATAGGGATTGAAACTTACCGAAGACACGTTTTCGCCTCCTAGCGTTTGAGGATGTCAATCAGCGAACGATACATCTGGCGCGCCTGCTGGTATGAATTGAGATTGGCTTCATAGGACCGGTTGGCCTCCCGGAAGTCAGCCATTTCCGTGACGACCGATACATTCGAGCTGATCACATACCCTTCGGCATCGGCCATCGGGTGGCCCGGCTCATAATGGGTCTCGCCTGGCGTCGGATCGAGCGCCACGCGGGTTTCCTGGAACTGCGCCGCCTGATTGCCGATTGGGCCGGTGACCAGGATCTTGCGCCGGTAACCCGGCGTGTCGGCATTGGATACGTTTTCGGCTCCGACCGCGATGCGATCAGACTGGACCCGCATTCCCGCCGAAGCTTGTGCCATGCTGATCTTGAACGGGTTCATTTCAAGCCTCCCTCCGGCTATTGCCGCCGCCCAAGCGCGGTTCTGAGCAGGTCCAGAGACTTGCTGTAGACGCTCACGGCCATATCGTGCTGGCCTGCGGCTTCTGCCGCGCGAAGGGCCTCATACTCCAGATTGACCGTGTTGCCGTTGGGCTCGGCCGGCATGTCCGAAACCCGGACCCGGAACCCGGATTGCTGCGACGCAGCATCCGCAGCGCCGCTTGTCCGGTCAAGGTAATCGCTGAACGTCTCGATTTCGCGCGCTTTGTAGCCGGGCTGATCAGCATTCGCGATGTTTTCGGCCCGGACGGACTGTTCGGCTGCCGAGTGGCGCGCCATGGCACTGTAGACATCCAGAAGCTTCAGATTGTTCAACATGATCGAATCGCCCCTATTAACCTTTATCCACATCTTGGCCAGTATGTTAAACAAAGTATTAACGCCGTTAAGGATTCAGTAATGCCGTATCGAAATCTTCAGTGAGCGATTGAATGCATATCAGACCATGGGGCACTATCAGCCGAATCTGTCCACAATCGATCGAAATCGCAGGCATAGACCATGTCGCCTCGATCGGAGATGAGATTTGCGTTTGGGCGGCTGAGCGACCGGTGTTCGGAGAGATCCTTGAGGTTCGGGCCGGCATCGCCAACGCCTATCTTTTTTCCGATGCGTCGCAATTGAGGATCGGGGACAAGTCATGGCTCAGGGGGCGTCCAGGCGTATCGCCCGGCGATCACTGGCTTGGGCAGATCGTGAGTTTCGATGGCCGTGTGCTTGATGAGGCGATCGCAGATTACCGGAGTCAGGATGCGCGCCCGCTGCATGCGTCGCCGCCCGAAGCAAAGAAGCGGCGCGATATGGGCGAGCGGCTTTCCAGCGGCCTGATGGTCACTGACACCTTGCTGCCAATTTGCCGGGGACAACGGGTGGGCCTGTTTGCCGGCTCGGGAGTTGGAAAGTCGACTCTGCTCGCACAGTTCGCCAAAGGGGTGCGCGCGGACCGGATCGTAATCGGGTTGATTGGCGAGCGGAGCCGGGAGGTCGGGCGTTTTGCGAACGAGGTCCTGCCACAGGAGGTTCGCGACAAAGCCGTGATCGTCGCCGCTACGGCCAGCGAGCCACCGGGGGCCAAGAAGCGGGCCGCCTATACCGCAATGGCGACCGCTGAACATTTTCGCGATCAGGGGCACAATGTCCTGTTGCTTTTCGATTCGCTCACGAGATTCGTTGAGGCCCACCGCGAGATTGCGCTGGAGTCGGGCGAGACGCCTGCCCTGAATGCTTTCCCGCCATCAACCGTCCGTGTGGTCGCCGAGTTGGTGGAGCGTGCGGGTCCCGGCATGTCAGGCCAGGGGGATATCACAGCCGTTTTTTCAGTTCTTGTCGCCGGCTCTGACATGGAGGAGCCCGTCGCGGACATGGTCAGGGGCGTGCTCGATGGCCACATCGTCTTGTCCAGGCAAATCGCAGAGCGCGGACGCTTTCCGGCCGTTGACGTCCTGCGAAGCGTTTCGCGCAGCCTGCCGAAGGCTGCCAGCGACGCCGAGAACGAAATCATCGCAAAGGCGCGACACTGCATCACACTGTTTGAAGAAGTGCTGCCCATGCTCCGGGCGGGACTCTACGAACATGGCAAGGATCCGCAGTCGGATTGGGCGATTGAATGCTTCCCGGCGATCGATGAATTCATGGCAATGCCAAACATTGCCGGGACCGAACATGCATTCACCAGTCTGGCTGAGCGACTATCGGGCCCTTCCGGCCTATCGCAAGATTGACGCTGTCAGCAGTCAGACAGGCCGGCGTGTAATCGTGACGTTTCGTCATGTCGATTGATCCGGCGGTCATTCTTTTTGTTAACAAAAACACCAGAAACACACACTATAGATACAGTATTCTTCGATTTCATGGCGAGGGCGACCCAGTGCATTCTGCAGGAAAAAGTGTCAAAGACACACGATTTCTGGGGCAAGAACTGCTTCTTCAGGTGCAGAAACTTGGCGAGGTCAGGTATTGCGAGCTCGACGAAGCGATTGTGTCGCCCGGTGATATTGATCATGTGCTGACAATCATTCTTTGCGGGCGAGCCGAACTCTTCCGGCAATCAGGGCGAAAACGCCGTCGGCTGGGCATATTCAAGACGGCCGGACAAGTGGTTTCCGTCAGCGGTTTCTTTCTGCGGCGTGCCAATCCGCTCGGGGCTGTTGTGGTGGAGGAGGACACGAAGATTCTCTGCTTGAGCCGCGACGTCGTGATGACCCGGCTCCTGCCTGATGCGGTCTTTGCGAAATATTTCATTGCGGATATCGCAGACCAGCATATGGCGATGGTCGAATTCCTGTCGGACGGTCAGGAGCTTCCGGCCCTCAAGCGCATCGCGCGCAGGCTCCGGGAACTGGCGAGCGGCGGAAGCGAAGTCGAGATCACGCAGGCCGATCTGGCAGAAATGATCGGCGTCACGCGTATCACAGTCTCGAAAGTGCTTGGCGAGCTCGAACAGGGCCAGGTGCTACAGCGTAATTATGGCAGGATCCGCATTCTGGACCAGACGCAGCTCGACAGGTTGGCAGCCTGAAGCATGGTCAACCGACTAGTTGGCGCGCCAGCGCGTCATCGGTCAGCATCCCGAAAATGGAAAGGGGGTGGACATCCCATCCACCCCCAAGATCCTCGCAGTGATCCATCTATCTTTTTATCTGCGAATGTAAACCGTTATACATTTTGTTTCTGAAGGCTCAGTTAAGAGGCGATATTATAGCGGTCAACGATGGTTACTCAAAATTCAGGATTTGGGCGCAGACTGTCAGAGCTGACAAACTCCTGTCAGTGATCCATCTATCAACCTCCGGCCGGCCCATGGGGGTCGGCCGTTTTTTTTGATGCGCGGCGCTTATTCGCCAATGCGCAATGTCATTGGGTCTGGCGGCGAACATCGGAATTTTTGGACGCAATCTTTGCGCTAATGGTATACGCTCTGTCCGGGTCCATTTCCGCGAGAATCTTTCCGGCTTGATCGGACGGCATCAATCGCAGGAAACCCGCGCCAAAGCTTGCATCCATTCGGTCGAAGATGGCCGCAGCTTCCTTCGGCTTCATGGCGCTGTACATCTTGGCGAGATGCTTGATGTCTTCGTCGGCGGCCAGCAGCATCTCCTGCCAACGTGCATCGAGAACGTCCTGGAGGGCGGACAGGCTCTCTGTCTGCGCCTCAAGCTGCGCCTCCCATTCCGCAAGTTCGATACGCTGGTCTTCCAGCGCTTCAAGTTCCTCTTCAAACAGCCACTGATCTTGCTGAATGGCGGCAGCCTGCTCAGCTGAAAAGCAGACCTTTTCAAGACTTACGTCAATTGCGACATCGTCCGCAACTTGCGCGCTGGCCAGCTCAGTGGCCGGTTCGCCACCGGTTTCAGCACTAGCTTCGGCATTTGGAAAATTGAGCGTGACCATGCGTGTGGCACCGCCAAGAGTAAACAGGGCGCCGAGCGTGATCAGAACGTGAGATGTGCCTGCGCCCTTAGTACTCATAGCTGTGCCGTGCTTCCGATCTTGGGTTGTTGCCGGGCGCGCGGGCCGCTTCAGCTTTGGCGCTGTCAATGGCTGAACTCTGCATGAGGATCTGCATCTGCCGCAGGAGTGCAGTCATCTCGATGATGCGTTCCTTCGATTCGCCAAGCAGCTCGCGCATGGAGCCTTCAAGCTCCTCATGCATGCCGGTCATTCGGGCGCTGACATCGGTATGGGTCTCCGACATTTGTTGGTTGAGTGTCGAAACGCGGGCGCACATGCTGTCTGCGTCGGCAAGCAGGGTCGCAAGGCGCTCTGCGAGTTCGCCGGCCTGTCTGCGCGTCTCGCCGGTGATGTTGGTCATCGTTGAGACTGATTTGGAAAGAGCGACGATCGTGGCGCCCAGCCCATCCTTGGTGTTCTGGAGGGCTTTAAGGCGTCGATTCAGGAGCGCACAATATCCGCAGGCTGCAAGGCAAACCATGATGATGACGATGTCCGTGACAGGAATATTCATCAGATTACCTCAGCAGAAATTCAGTGATCAGGATGCCATCAGAGCCCGACTCGCCGAGAACGAGCTCCGCCCGTCTCGCGAGCTGACGGCGCAACTCCGCGTAGAATGCCGGGTCTTCAAAGTCCCGGAGCTCTACAGCGCGAAGATATCCGATGAAGGCGTCGCGCAGCATGGGCTCGGATTTCTTGACTGCGCCAGTTTTTCCTTCCGGTGTGATGACTGAGATGTTCAGCTTAAGATACCTGTCGGCTGGCGATTGCCCGATGGTGACGAGGATTTCCTCCATCTCGACATATGCTCTGTTGAGAGCCGACATCGGCGCGATAGGTCCGTCGCTCTCCAGGCCGGTAGGGCAAGCCTGAGTTACGCCGCCAGGGTCCGGACTGAGCACGAACATGGTCCCGGCCGCCGCGACAATTGCCGATAGGGCCAGCGTCAAAATCCCCAGCGGCCCGTTCCGGGGGCCGGCCGGTGCGGCCGCTGTGTCTGCTTTCTGTTTCTGCGCCATCGCGCGCCAATTCCTCAGTGCTGCTGACCTGTCCCGTAAAGTTAAGAGAACGTTTCGGGTAAACGCGACGTTAACGATTTGACTGGAAGAGCGAATAGCGCAGTTGTCACCCCTGCAATCGGCTGAGATGGAATGTTGAAATGAAGTTCATCGAAGATTTGATGGCACTAAGCCTTGCGCGAAAGCTGCAGCTGGGGGCTTCCGTGGTGGCAGTGATTTTCATCATGGTTTTGATATCTCGTGGTGCGATTCGCGAAGACATGGGGGTGCTGTATTCCGGGCTGGATCCGGCTCATGCGGGTGAGATCATCACGGAGCTGGAGAAACGTGGTATTGCCTATGATGTACGAGGCGATGCGATTTTTGCTGCGCAGGACGAGCGTGACACACTCCGTCTCCTGCTGGCCGAACAAGGCCTGCCGCGGCAGTCTGTAAAGGGCTACGAACTGCTCGATGACATCAATGGCTTCTCGGTGACATCCGAGATGTATAATGCGGCCTACTGGCGTGCCAAAGAGGGCGAGCTGGTCCGCACGATTCTGGAAATCCCGAATGTGCAGGCAGCGCGGGTTCATATCGGTGCCAACCTCCGGTCGAATTTTACCAGAAACGAGGTGCGGCCCACAGCTTCCGTGACCCTCTCGACCCAGAACAATCTCAGTCGGAAACAGTCCGAAGCGATACAGTATCTCGTGGCGCTTGCTGTTGCGGGTCTTCGCCCGGATGAAGTCGCTGTTATCGATTCCACAGCAGGCATTCTCGCCGGTCCCGGGACAAGCGTCATCGATAACCCTGAAGTCGCGGGCGACACGCGCGCCCAGGCGCTTGAGCAGAAAATTCTTCGGCTTCTGGAGCCAAGGGTCGGGCCGGGCAATGCGCGTGTGTCCGTGAGTATTGATGTCTCGCGCGAGCGTCAGCGAACGGCCGCAGTCGTCTATGACCCGGAATCCAGCGTGGTTCGCAACAGAACAATTCGAGACAGCAGTGAGACAAGTCAGGGGACGGCGGCAGGCCTGACTGTCGCCAGCAACCTTCCCCAGGGAGGTGGGCAGCCGGGAGATCCCAGCTCTGCCGAGATCAGCGATTCGACTGAAACAATATCCTATGAAGTCAGCGAAACCCGAACGGAAACCGAGCGTTTGCCCGGTGAGGTCAGGAGAATTTCCGTCGCCGTTCTGCTCAACCTTGATTCGCTGGGCATCGACATGACTGCGCCAGGGGCCGAGGACCGCGCAAATGAGGTCATTGCCGAGCTTGAGCAGCTTGTTCTGTCGGCGGCTGGAATCCGGAATGAGCGCGGCGATACGCTTGCGATAGAGCTGATGCCGTTCAAAACGGTTGTCAGTGATGACCTGATCACCCCGCCCGGCCTCATCGAAGAGCTGATGCGCCGCTATTTATGGTCCGGGATTCAGGTGCTGATGCTTTCGATCGTGGTCATTGTGCTTGCGCTTGGCGTCATCAGGCCGCTGCTGGTGAAAAAGCCCGGTCCCCTTCTGGAGGCGGATGACGAAGTCGATGAGGCTTTGGAGGCAGACCCCGAATCGCCGGTGGACCCGTTTGAGCATCTCAGGAGTTTTGCCCGGGAAAGACAGGACGAGACGGCTGCCCTTCTTCAGGACTGGCTGCAGGATGAGCGGAAGGTGGCCGCGAATGACTGAACAAATCTTCGAACGCCTGCCGAGATTCGGGAAAGGGCCAGCCGCCAGCGCGGGCGTGCAGCTGAGGCAGATGCGCGCCTTCGATTCCGATCTGGAAGAGCCCTCAGAGAGCCCGACCTCGCCGTCTGAGGACGATCTTGCGGAGGTGGAAACGTTGGAGACCCGCGCGTCTCTTCCAACTGAACCGGACCCTGACCGACCGGTTGAAAACGATGATTGTGCAGAGCCGGTCCGGTCCGAGGGCGTGGCACCTGAGATACAAACTCGATCCGAAGGCGCAAGGTCGCTTGATCCGGAGCCTGCCGAAAACGATCTGGACCCGCTCGAAGCGAATGGTCCGCTTTCCGTGCTGGACGCGTTGATGGATGAGCTCCCGCGCATCGAAGCGTCTGCCAGGGACGAGGTCGTCGAGGTTGTAGAGGGGATTGCGCGACAGATATTTCCCAAGCTCGCCGAGCTCTTTCTCGCTGAAGAGATTGTCATCCATCTGCGCAAACTGATGCCGGCAAAGGTGGAGCTTCTGAAAATCCGCGCGCCAGAGCCGTTTGCGAGCCAGTTGGGCGAGAAGCTCAATGACGGGCAATTTGGCGAAACAGTTGTCGAAGTCGAAGTCCTCACCGCGAACAGTGATGAGGCGCCGGCCATAGATGTTTCCTGGGAACGGGGCGGCGTCGAGTTCGATTTCCGGACGTTTCTGGAAGATTGCCTGCAACGTCTCGTCCAGTCGAGATCAATAAGGGGAGCCTGATTACATGAGTAATACACAAGAAAGCGTGCCTGAAACAGAAGAATTGCTGGAAGAGCGCAGGGACATGTCCGTCGAGAACCAGCTGCGGAGGTCCATATTCAGTGTTCCCGTTACGTTGACGGTTTCCGTTGGTCAGGCGAAGCTGAGTGTATCGGAAGTTCTGGCGCTTGAGCCGGAAACTGTGATCCCGCTGAATACGCGTATGCAGGATCCGATAGACCTGCTTGTCGATGGTCGCGTCATTGCGCGAGGCGATCTGACTGAGACT
The DNA here is from genome assembly GCA_964415675.1 of uncultured Hyphomonadaceae bacterium. Taxonomy (GTDB): domain Bacteria; phylum Pseudomonadota; class Alphaproteobacteria; order Caulobacterales; family Hyphomonadaceae; genus UBA5336. The sequence goes on along the minus strand of CAYQBG010000009.1, from coordinate 143,031 downwards.
GAGGACGGTGGCCTCGCCATAACCATCACCGAGATTGCAAAGGAGGTCGTTGATGAACTGGGCTAGGCGGTTATCGCCGCTTGCCTTGTCGGTCTTGTTTCTCGCTTCCCTGGTTGCGATGCCTGCAAGCGCGCAGGAAACAATCCAGGATCAGATCGGGGGGCTCGGTCCCCCGCTTACCGCTCAGGATGGTCAGTTGAGCGGCACAGTCATCCAGCTTTTCCTGGTTATCAGCGTGCTCAGCCTAGTGCCAGGTATCGCGATGATGGTGACTTGCTTGCCCTTCATGGTGATCGTCTTTTCTTTTATGCGCCAGGCGATCGGCGTGCAGAATGCGCCGCCAAACATGATGATTATGGCGCTTGCGTTGTTTCTGACTTTCTTTGTCATGGAACCGGTCTTCATGGCGGCGTGGCAGGATGGAATAGAGCCTTATACGAGCGGTGCATTGGGAGAGGCGGAGGCCTGGGCCGCAACGACCGGACCTTTCCGCGAATTCATGACATTCCGTACGGACCCGGAAGCGATTGCGACGCTTGGGGAAGCGATCAATCGTATGCCGTCCGAAGATGAAGAACCGAGTTTCGCACTCCTTGCCACAGCTTTCATGCTTTCAGAAATCAAACATGCTTTTCAGATCGGTTTCGTGATCTTTCTGCCCTTCCTGATTATCGATCTGGTGGTGGCATCTGTCCTGATGGCGGTCGGCATGATGATGGTCCCACCGACAGTGGTCTCACTGCCCTTCAAGGTTGGCTTCTTTGTGCTCGCCGATGGATGGCTGAAGATCACCGAAGCGCTATTGAGGGGGTATGCTGGATGAATACCAAGGCGAACACCGCAGGCATTGAGACCGAACATGATCCAGCCGGCGTCGCGCCGGAGGCGACACCTGCAATCGACACCCGGATCACGCCATCGCAGAAGGCTGCGGCCATCATCGCTGTCCTTGGCGAAGAGGCTGCCAAACCAATTGTCGAGAAGCTCAATGAGGCCGACCTGGCGCGAATCATGACCGCACTTGAGCAGATATCGGTCCTGCCGCGCAGGGAACTCGTGAAAATCGTGGCGGACTTCCTGCATCAATTGTCTGAGTCGATTGGCGCGGTGCGGGGAGGGCGCGACCAGGCGCGTTCTTTGATCTCGGCGCTGCTCGGCCCCGAGCGCGCCAGCGGACTGCTTGAGGGCGGGCTGGATGAACCTTCTGCAGAGCCGAATTCGCCGGATGCCGTCTGGATACAGATGCAGGCCCGGGATTCAGTGCGTGTTGCCGGTTATCTCGACGGCCTCACGCCCAACATCATAGCCATCATCCTGCGCAAGCTCGATGTCGCCAAAACCTCCGAGATCCTGACGCATATTGATGAGGCGAAAATAGTCCCGGTCATGCGTTTCCTCATGAGCCCCCAGGACGAGGATCCCGGCCTTGAGGCTGTCATCGCACGCATGCTTCAACTTGAGTTCCTGAATGCTGGCGCAGTCTCAGAGGGAGGTCAGGAAGCCTGGCTGGAGCAGATCGGCGAATTGCTGACGCTCGTTCCTCAGGAGCGACGCGAGCGCATTCTCGAATATCTGAAGACAGAACACGAAGCCAGATTGCCGACCATACAGAAGGGCCTGCTGTCTCTGGACGCATTGCCAGATATCCTCCCGCGTGCCGCTGTGCCGACGATTTTTCGTGAAATGGACAATGAGATACTCATCAGCTTCCTGAAAATGGCCAGCGAACGTGCACCTCAACTTGGGGAGTTTTTGCTCAGCAGCATTTCATCCCGTATGGCCGACCAGTTGCGCGATGAGCTGGAAAGTCGAAAAGCGTCCCCAGCGCAAGACGTCGAGGAGATAGAGCGGCAGTTTCTTGCTGCTTTGATGGAATTGCGTCAGAGGGGGACCATCACATTGGAGATGGCGCCGGTCAAAGGCGCAGCCTGAAGCACGAGCAACCTTGCAGAACGGCAAGGATATTCAGCGCACGACCAGTTCCGCGTGAATGGCACCCGCAGCATTCATCGCCCGTATAATGTCAATCATTTCCTGGGGAGAAACGCCCAGCGCGTTGAGACCGGAAATAAGTTCGGACAATGTCGCATTCGGCTGGAGCATGGCGATGTTTCTGGTTCCCCCTTCCCTGACCTGAATGTCGGTGCGAGGAAGCACAATTGTTTCGCCGGCGGCAAAGGGGTTGGGTTGCGAGGCGACCGGGTTCTCGCGGACGGTAATCGAAATATTGCCCTGAGCGATCGCGACTTTCGATATCGTCACGTCTTCGCCGAGAACGATCGTTCCCGACTTCTCGTCAATGACGATACGCGCTTTTGTGGCGACGCTCACAGGCAGGTTCTCGATTTGCGCAAGTATACGCGATGGGGAGCCCGCCATTTCGGACAAAAATACATCGACAGTGCCGGAATCGCGCATTGCGGCAACCGGCCGGCCGACGGCCCCATTTATCGTGTCCTCGATACGTGCGGCCGTCGTGAAATCAGGGTTGCGCAATGCGAGAACAACATTGTCGCGATCGTTGAAGGCGAAATCGATCTCCCGCTCGACCCGGCCCCCGCTTGGTACGGCTCCCGTCGTGGGGGTACCGCGCGTGGCCCGCGCCGCCTCCCCCTGAACATCGAGACCACTGACAATGATGCTGCCCTGTGCGACGGCATAAACCTGATTGTCGGCCCCCTTCAGCGGGGTCAGGATCAGGGTCCCGCCCTCCAGACTATCGGCATCGCCGATTGAGGCCACCGACACGTCGATTGTGGAACCGTTGCGCGCAAATGCAGGCAGAGTCGCGGTGACAAGGACGGCTGCGACGTTCCTCGGCTTGATTTCCTCGCCCTGAACATTGATGCCGAGACGTTCAAGGATGTGGGACAGCGAATCCTCCGTATAAGGCGAGTTGCGAACCGAATCGCCACTTCCGTTGAGGCCCACCACAATGCCGTAGCCGACCAGGTCGTTCTGGCGCACGCCTTCCACATCGACGACATCGCGAATTCGTGTCTCTCCAGCAGCGGGTCCGGCAAGTGACGACATTGCTGCCAGAACGAGAAAAAGGAACCCGAACAGGTTTTTCATGACTTATCTCAAATAATTCATCAGACTGAAATTCGCGAGGCGCGACGTCAGCAGGTAGGACGCCTCCAGGTTCCGCTCCAACTCGCGCAGTTCGGTTGCGGCTTCGAACTGGTCGCGCCCGGCGATCTCGTTGAAGGCTGTCGCCAGCAAGGTTTCCTCAGTGTCCAGCATTTGCTGGGCCGTTGCGATACTGTCGAGCGAGGTGCCGATGGATGCGCGTTCGCTTATCAGCAGGGAGCCGGCCCCGCGCAGGCTTGCCATGGCCTGGTCGAAAGTGCTGTCGTCCGCGGCCAGGAAGGGCATATTCTCGCTTGGCGCGGCAAGTGCTGTCATGGCCAGCCCGCGAATCGTTTCAACGATTGCAGGAGCGGTTCCTGTCACTGCGTCCGGATCCGATGCCGTGGATGTGCCGGAATAGATTCCCGTCTGCCAGCCGCCGTTGGGGGAGTAGAAATAAGTGTCCAGAGCGCTTTCCAGGCCGGCGGCATCGGGCGCGGCCTGAATGATTGTGCGCAAATCGTTCAGCAGCACGTCCTTATCGGCGAAAGGAGCTGTCGCGGTGGCATCGCCGGAAAACAGATAGCGTTCACCATGTCTTGTGTTCATCACGTTCATGGCCTGACCAAGGGCGGCTTTCGCGTCGCCCGCGACCTGTTCCATGGCCGGTTGGTCGCCAAATTTTGCCGCCGACTGCATACGGCCAGGCAGGTCCGCAGCCAGCCCCTGCAAGTTGTCGAGGGCCGATTGGGCAATCTCGAGGCGGCTTGATCGGAGGTCCAGAGTCATGCGCTCGTCTGCGATTTGTTCGACCGCATGCTGGCTGAGCATGGCCGACCCGATGCGCCCATCAAGGTGGCTGGCGAGGTCTGAGCGGCGTCCCGTTGCGATTTCCTGTGATGTCGCCGCGATTCGTCCCCGAAGATCGGATACGGTCGTGCTAAGCGTTGTCGCCAGGGTGAAGCTGAGAGGGGGCCCAAGGTTCATTTCAGAGTTCCAGCAACTGGTCCATCATCTGTCTGGCAATTTCGATTACCCTCGCATTGGCAGAATAGGCCTCCTCGATGAGCAGGAGCTCCTGCATCTGCTGGTCGATATCGACGCCTGACGCGGATTGTTCGGCCCTGGAGGCCGCGGTGAACTGTGCCTTCAGGGAGGAAAGGACGGAGTCGCGATGCACACGCTGCTGGCCCGTTGTTGACGACAGATGCGCTGCCAGTTCTGTTGAATTGAAGTTGCCCTGCAAGGCGCCCTGATTCACTGGCGCCACCCGCCTGAAGGATGCGAGCATGTTTTCAAGCACAACCGACGAGCCTGGCGGGCCCGCGGCCACTGCCCCGATTCCGTCCCGCAGGCGCGAAAGCTCGCCACCCTGACCGGGATCTGCTGCGGCATTGATCGAGATTCGCCCGGCAAGACCGGTCGTGCCTGCCATCGCAGGGTCGTCGAATAATCCGTTTGCGCCGGCCGCTAGCGTCGGATCGACCGCGCTGTCCGAGAAGCGGCCCACCAGATCCGCGGCAACTCCGTCGAGACGTGCGCCGAACTCCGGGAGATCCTGGTCGCGGAGAGTAAACAAGGCCCCGAGAAGACCACTGGAAGTGGCTCCATAGCTGGCTGCGCCTGGCGTGATGTCCGTCCCGCCGACCGTGAGCGATGACAGGTCGCCGCTCTGTATGCTCGCACTGGCCCCGAAGCTATCTGAGGGCGTGAATTCGACTTCGCGAGCCGTTCCGGCAAGAAGATAGACCCCTTCCGCCGTCATCACATCAATCATGCCATGTTCGCGGGCAATTGTTCGAATGGGAAGGTGCTCTGCCAACTGGTCGAGCACGCGCCCGCGCTCGTCGAGAAGTGCGGCGCGGCCATGCCCGTCGCGGCTTGAACCAGCGATCTCGGTATTCAGCGCTTCGATCTTGGAGAGGGCCCCGTTGACATCGCCTACGCTCTCCGTGATCGAACGGTCGGCTTCGGCGCGCAGCGAACCGACCAGTGACGACAGCTCCTGGAGTTCGCTGGTGATCCCACGCGCGCTCTGAAGCAGCCCGTCAAGCGTTGCCGGGCTTTCCGGCGTGACCGTTGCAGCCGCGAGGGCCGTTTCAAAATCGGCGAATCTCTGGAACAATCCTGTGCCATCGGTGGTATCCCCGATCCGCGTCGAAAGCGTTTGCCAGGTTGAGGAAAGGACGCCAGCCTGGGAAAGATCGCTGGACAAATGACGCCTTTCGAGCGTGGCGGCCGGATCCATTGCACGCTCGAGGCCGTCAGAGCGAACGCCATTGGTCGATCCTCCGACGAGGCTTTCGGCCAGCAGCAATGACCGGCGAACATATCCCGGAGTGTTGGCATTCGCGATATTCGACGCAACGATGTCGGCCCGCAGGCTGTTGGCCTGCAGGCCGGAAAGTGAGGCGTTAATCGCGCTGGAAAGACTCATGCCGGCGTTCCGGTTTCAGATGATCGGATCAACGTTTGAGATTGGTTGTTTCCTGGAGCATTTCGTCGACTGTCTGAACGATTTTGGCATTCGATGAATATGATCGCTGGGTTTCTATGAGGTCGGTCAGTTCCGAGGCGATATCCGTGGTCGATTCCATGAGGGCATAGCCGGCGACTCCGCCAACCGGTCCCGAGCCAGCATCCCAAAGGTAAAGATTGCCGCTGGCTGCGGAGGTGGCATAGGCCTGCGCGTCAAGGGCCTCCAAACCATTCATATTGGGCACGTCGCCCACGGGTATCTGGTAAAGGGTCCGGCGAAACCCGGTATCATAAACAGCCTGCAGGAATCCCCGTTCATCGACTTCAACAGACTGAAGATCGCCGATAGGCGCTCCATCCTTCTGAATCTCGGTGGGAGAGAATTGAGCCGAGAGCTGAGTAATGCCGCCGCCGCCGCCCGGTCGGCCAACGAAGACGTCCACAGGCCCATGTGCCAGGTTCAGAGATATCCGTCCGGTGGACGCATCAAATGTCGCGCCAGCACCGGCTGTTACCGACGCGATCCGCCCGCCAGTATCCGGCGTATCGCTGAATTCCACGTCGAAACCGCCGACCGGCGTTGCCGGGCTGCCAGCACTGTCAAAGATCTCAACCTGCCACTGATTGCTTGCTCCCGTCGCTGGAATCGTCGGGCTGAATTGCAGAGACATTGTATGGGCGCGGCCGAGATTGTCATAATATTCGACGGGTATATCGTAGCGATCCGGCTGTGCGCCTGCCAGTGTCGCATCGGCAGGCAGATTGATCCCGAGTTCGATGTTTCGCGTCGGTGACGCCGTGAATCTGGCGGTCTCGATATTCACCGGCTCCAGGTCGGCTCCGCTACTGCGGCTGACATTGCCGATCTGGCCGGATGCATCTGCGGGCCATCCCAGCAGAAACTGGCCACTATTTGTTCGCAGATTGCCGTTGAGGTCCGGAAAGAACGAGCCTGTCGGCAGAAGTTTCAGTGCGCGTCCCCCGGCAAGGTCGTCGAGCCCGGCCTGGTCGGTCACGGGCAGCAGACCGCGCCCGGCCACGGCAATGTCAGTGGCGTTCCCGGTCGATATCAGCGAGCCGGTTGCCGTAATATCCTTATACGTATCGACCTTGACGCCGCCGGCTGCGAAGGCTTCTGAGCGCTGCTGGAGCACGAGGCTTGAGAAGTCGGCCTGTGTCCGCTTGTATCCGTAAGTTGCCGAGTTCGCGATATTGTCTGAAATAGTCGACAGGCGTGTGGCATTCACATTCAAGCCCATCACACCTGCATTCAGAGATGCAGAAATACTCATACCTGTGACTCCCGTCGCTACAACGCAGCGTCAGATTCGGTCGGTACGGTTAACAACTTGATAATCGAATGTATAACGGATCAGTTGGTGAGTACGGTTATAGATATTCGTCTGTTCTGGGCGGCAAGAAGATCCCCGGAAACAAGAGGATCTGAGTTCGCTTTACCAGAGACTTCTTTGATTCGGTCGAGCGGCAGGCCGTTCTGGATGAGCAGTTTCCGTGCAACATTTGCGCGATCTGCTGATAGGTTCCAGTTGTCATATTCGGCCCCTTGCCGATAACTGCGGCTGTCCGTATGGCCTACGATCTTGATCCCGTTCTCGAAGCTGTCGAGAGACTGTGCGACCCGGATCAACAGGTTTTCGAGCAAGACAGAGGGATCGCTGCGCCCGACCGCAAACAGTGGCGTTTGATCGGAATCGGTGATTTCGAGAACGATTCCCTCCGGGGAGATCTTCACCTGGAGGTGCTCGGAGATCCGACTGTCCTTCGATGCAAGGTTCTCCTTCAGCCGGGCCAGATCGGTCGCGACCTCTGTCTTGTCAGCGACACCCTGGGGCGTTGCGTCTGAGGAGGAGGTCGCTTGTGTGGTCTTGCGTGACGCGCCGGTGCCCATCTTGGCGAAAGTCTCCTCGGAGAAGATAGAGGACCCATTGAGCCCGTCCGACCCGCCTCCCGAGATGCGACTGATCGGGATCGTGGGGCTGAAATAGTCGGAAATGCCCTTGCGCTGTTCCTCGGTGGTCGCATTCAGCAGCCACATCAAGAGGAAGAATGCCATCATTGCAGTGACGAAGTCTGCATATGCGACTTTCCAGGCGCCTCCATGATGTCCCTCTTCTTTGACGATCTTTTTGCGCTTAATGATCGTGATGTTTGCAGTTGCTGGGCCAGGGGCAGTCATTCTATCCACCATTCTAGTGACGGATCGACTGTTATCATGGTGTGTCAGAACATGACGTTGACATCTCTGTGGATTCCGAAATCAGCCCATAACGATTTGTAAACCATTCGAATACAGCCTCGTGAGAGATGATTACTGGATTCGAGGGCTGTGGTGTCAGAGGGACTTCGCAAAAAGCTGAAGCTTGCGACTGCGCTTGCGCCGTCACTACTTGACCAAAAGTCGCTCTGGTCGACGCTTGAGGCCGCTGTCGAACGCTGGGGCCATGCGAATTTACCGGAGACCGTTTCGATTGCGGGCGCCCAGCTTCGCAAGGTGAGCAGTCAGGATGTGCTGGCGCGGGTGAGCGAGTTCCAGAAAACCTTCTTTCGGGGTCGTGAATCGCCCGTTCTGGCTGCTGTCGCTTTTGATGATGTTGCGGTCCGTCTGATCGCCGGCAATCGCCTCGGCGGTGACAGTCAGTCCGCAGAAGAGGCACCGCACCTGCTGACCAGGTTGCTGGCGGAACAGGCGGCGGTGCAGCTGTGGCAAACCTTGTCCTCTCATCCTGTCATTGGCGGTGATGACAGTTGCAACATGACGAACGCAGAGCCTGCCGACGTGGCTGGCGGCTTCGGGCCTGAAGCAAGGTATATCCTGGCGGACTATCCAGTCTCGCTGAACGGTCAGCATGCATTGGTTCGCCTTGTATTTGAGGCAGGTGCATTTGCCGACCGCGCCCTGGGCATGGTGCAGCCGGTGCAGGCCACTCAGAGGCAGATGGAGCACCGCACGATGCTGCGCGATAGTATTCGCTCCTCGGGCATCCGTCTCAACGCCGTTCTGGAGACAATGGGAATGACCATTGGGGATTGTGCGCGGTTGGAAATCGGCGACACGATTGAGATGCCGGGTGTCGACCTGGCAAGGCTGTCGCTCTGCACTGAGACCACCAATGGGCAGATCCGGATTTGCGATGCCGAACTGGGCACTTGGAAACAACATCGCGCCGTGAGGGTCAACGGCCCGGTCAGCGAGGGCTTCGCCCGGAAAGTCTGGGAAAATCAATGAGGCACCGTAGCTTGGCTTGGCAAGGAGCAGAATATTGAACGCGATAGGTGGTCTGATCCTGACGGTGGTGATGGTTTTCGGCGGCTATATGCTGGCGGGGGGCAAGCTCGGAATCATTACGCACGCGCTTCCATTCGAAATGATGATCATCGGCGGTGCCGCTGTCGGCGCATTTCTCGCCGCGAATGACCTCGACACGATCAAGCACACGGTTTCCGACCTGACGTCGGCGGTCACCGGCCCGAAATGGAAGAAGACGGATTATCAGGACCTGTTGTGCCTGATGCATGAATTGCTGAACGTTCTCAAAGAGGACCCTGTTGCGATCGAGTCGCATATCGAGAACCCGCAGGAATCGGAGATCTTTCAGCGGTATCCGAAGATCCTGAACGACGGTGCCGCAGTCGAGATGACCTGCGACACGATCCGAACGATCATCATGAATTTCGACAACCCGCATCAGGTTGAGGAATTGCTCGAAACCCAGCTCGAGACGCTGTTGTCCGAACGCCTTCACGGTGCCCACGCCTTGCAGAACACAGCCGACGCGCTTCCGGCGCTCGGCATCGTCGCCGCCGTCCTGGGCGTCATCAAGACGATGGCGTCGATTGACAAGCCGCCAGAGATTCTCGGCGCGATGATCGGCGGCGCGCTGGTCGGCACGTTTCTCGGCGTTTTCCTCGCCTATGGCGTCGTTGGGCCTTTCGCTCAGAAGATCAGACAGACACGTATCGAGGAGCACCATTTCTACGGAATGATCTGCAAGGTGCTCGTCTCGAACCTGCACAACAATCCGGTCAATATTTGCGTGGAAGTCGCGCGGCGGCACGCACCTACGCGCGTGCGTCCCTCATTTGACGAGGTCGAACAGGCGATCCGGGAAATGAGGCGTGCTGCATGAAACGCGGTTTGCTATTTGGTCTTCTGGCAATCGGAATTTCGGCTCTTGATGCTGGTGCAGACCCTGCCGGCGACGAACCGGTTATTCGCAGGGATCCGCTCACAGAGCTCGACCGGATATTCGATGAGGCCGTTGCAGAAGGTATCCTCACACCTTCAGAAAGCGTGGGGTCGTCTGGCGAGCTGACCGGGGATTCGCGGCCCGAGCCGACCGGCGGGGCTTGCATGACCGCCGACCTGTTGGATTTCGCCGCCTACAAACGCCTTTCCCGCTATGAAGACGTCTTCATGATCAAATCGGCTGCCAGTGCCGGTGATCCCGACATTGCGGGTTTGGACCTGTCGCTCGGTTTCATTGCAATTGGCCTTTATCAGGAAGCGGCGGCTGAGGCCCCTGAGGGGCGTGAGGGCGAGTTCGTCAAGGCCGTTTCCAGCCTTCTCGGAGATCGCACGCCAAACACGCCCTTTTTCAGAGACCTTGCCGGCTGCCATGATGAAGGTCTGCTGTGGCTGGCATTGTCGAACCTGGTGGGCGGGCATTCGGAAGGCGTCCCGCTGCTGCGCGACTCCCTTGGCGAGTTCCGGAATTTGCCGCTGCAGATACGGATCGACGCAACTGCCCTGGCGGTGCCGGCCCTGATCGCCGAAGGTGAGGACACGCTGGTTTCCATGCTGATGGCGAGTTTTACGCGTGAGCAGATTGCGTCTTCCTCGGCGCTTCGTTTCGCCCTTGCGTTGGCAGAAGTCGAGCGTGGTCTGCCGCAACCAGGGGCTCAGCTGGAAGAATTTCTTCTGGACGCCCGATTCAAGGATGAGGCCCTCGTGGCGCTTCTGCGATCAGCGGCTCCGCTCAGCGCGGCACAACGCGAGATCCTTGTCGACGACGTGGGCAAGGCCTTGGAGAGGGTGGGGACAACTCAGGGTATGGAGGCGGAACTCGCCTTCCTCGTCGATTACTATGCCCGAAGGTCCGCCTACGACCCATTGATGGAACTGGCGCGGCTTCCAAGCCTGCAAAATGATGCAGCCAGGGAGATTGTCGAAGACCACCTCGTGCGCTCATTGCAGCGAGATCTCGCATCGAAAGAGCCGCTCCTCAGGCTTGGTGCGCTGAAGGCTGTCGACCAATTGCGCAAAACGCCTTTCGATCTGCCCGGGGACCATGGCCTGTTCGAGCAGGCCGCGCTCGTGTCGAGCCGATATGGTCTGTTGTCCCTTGCGCAGGGCGCCGGCGAGCAACACGAAATGAACCGGGACCTGGCCGCGAATGTCGCACGAATTGCTGCCCGGCGAGGCGACTGTGAGGCGGTATCCGGTCCGGCAGCGCGTCTCGATACAGCGATGCTGAAACGCCTGGCCGCGATCTGTTGGATCAGGGACGGCAATGCTGCGGAGGCTGAAATCTGGCTCAGGCAAATCGAGCCGGACACCGAGACAGCGATTGCCATCGCCAAGGCTGACCAGATCGCGGGTATGGGAATGGTTTCCGATCGATTTTACAGAATTCTCGAGGACGCGGCAGAAGCGGGGCAGTCTCTCGAAGCGCGGCGTCTTGTCGGAATTCGACGTCAGAAGACTGCGACACCAAAGCCGAAGCCCAGACTGGAAAGTTTCGCAGCCCAGCTTTCGCAAACGCGGTCCTCAATGCAACTCCTGCAGGAAAGGTTGGATTGATGTCGAACGCCGTCTATGCCGCCATCGCCCGACAGGACGGGCTGGCAAAGGAGATGCAGGTTGTCGCCAACAACCTGGCGAACTCTGGAACGACCGGTTATCGTGCCAGTCGCGCGGTATTTGCCGAACTGGTGCAGATGAGAGGGGCGGGTGCTCCATCGGTTTCCATGGGGCATCTGGCGGGCAATTATTATCAGGAGGCCGAAGGCGCATTGCGTCAGACAGGCGCTGACCTGGACCTTGCAATCCAGGGCGAAGGTTTTTTCACAGTAGAGACGCCTCAGGGCGTTCGCCTGACACGAGCCGGGCACATGCAGATATCGCCGGACGGCCAGTTGATTGACGGTACCGGAAATCCGGTGCTCGACGATGGCGGCGCGCCCATTGATATTCCGCAAGAGGCCAGCCAGCTGAATGTGGCCAGTGACGGAACGATCTCGGCAGGCGGGCTTTTGATCGGTCGGGTGGGGGTCGTCATTCCGAACGGGCAGCTGGAACGCGACGCTAACACCTACTACGTCGCGCCAAACGGAACTGAAGTCGTCGAACAGAGCCACGTGGTTCAGGGCGCGCTCGAACAGTCAAATGTCTCGCCGGTTATCGAATTGGCGCGCCTCATAGACGTGCAGCGAGCCTATGAGGCCGGACAGGCGCTTATGGATCGAGAAGATGAACGCGTGAGCCGGATCATCACGGCACTTCGGGAACGATGATGCCGCAAGAAGACAAGGAGCCCTGAAATGAAAGCCCTTCAGATTGCAGCAACCGGGATGGCTGCGCAGCAGATGCGTGTCGATGTCATCTCTAACAATATCGCGAATATGAGTACGGCGGCCTACCGCCCCAGGGTCGCCGAGTTTTCCGACCTGATGTACCAGCAGCATCTCAGTCCGGGAACGATCACGTCCCAGGTCGGAACCATTGTGCCGGCGGGAATCCAGCTCGGCACAGGTGTGCGGCCATCGACGGTTTCGATGCAGATCAGCCAGGGCGCCATGCGAGAAACAGGAGCTGAACTCGATCTCGCGATCGACGGAGCCGGGTTCCTTGAGGTCACGCTGCCATCAGGCGAGTCGGCCTACACCCGTGACGGCAAGCTCAGCCGTTCGCCTCAGGGGGAGATCGTCACCATGGATGGATACCCCATCGCGGACGGTATCGTGATCCCGGAAGACGCGCGCCGCATATCCGTCAGCCGCGACGGCGAAGTCGTTGCCTATTTCGACGGTGAGGCCGAGGGTCAGCCGATCGGCGCGATTTCGCTGGTCCGTTTCGTCAATGAGAAGGGGCTGGAGGCTATAGGTGACAACATGTTTCGCGAAACCGAGGCGACGGGTGCACCGACCCGACTGGTTCCCGGTGTCGAGGGGACAGGCATTCTGCGCCAGGGTTATCTTGAGGGGTCTGCTGTTGATGTGGTCCGCGAGATTTCCGAGCTCATTGAGGCCCAGCGCGGTTATGAACTCAATTCAAAGGTCATCACGGCCTCGGATGAAATGCTGGCCGCGACCACGAGGCTCAGATAATCCAATGATCAAGCTTTCTGTCCTCCTCTTTTCCGCCGCCCTTTTCGGGGCAAGCGCATCGGCTCTCGTGGCCACCGACGTCATTCGCGCCGGCGACCAGGTCACTCCTGAAAACGCTGGTCCAGATGACCGGAGCGGAGGAACGGAACTCTATGGCCGGGAAGTTCGCAGGACCGTCTATTCCGGGCAAACGATCAGCGCATCGAATACCCGTCCTGCACGTATTGTTGAGCGCAATCAGATCGTCACCCTGAAATATGTCAGTGGACCGATGGAGATTACGGCTTCGGGCCGCGCAATGTCTGCCGCCGCATTGAATGAATCTGTGAGGGTGCTCAACACCACGTCGCGGAACATGATTCAGGGGACCGTACAGGAAGGCGGATGGGTGCTGGTGAAATGAGATATTTTTTGACGGCTCCGGCTTTCGCGCTTGCAATATCTGCCTGCACATCGGCTCCAGCGCCCGGCCCGGAGCCGATAGTACCTGCAGCCAACCAATATCCGGTGATGCCCAGACACGTTTCAGACCAAAAGTCGTCTCCCGCTTCGCTCTGGGACACTTCGCCAACATCGCTCCTCGCGCTTCGGCGCGCAAAGGATGTCGGCGACCTCCTGACCGTGGTCGTCCAGATGAACGACCAGGCCAGCATGCAATCGTCGAGGTCACGCTCGCGGGACTCGCAGGAAAAGCTGGACATCGCGGCACTTTTCGGACTGCCGGATCTCGCAGGCAGCGTCCTGCCTAACAATAGCAGTCTCTCGCCGGCATTTGACTTCGACCGGCAATCCGAGATGAGCGGCACCGGTCGGGTGAACCGTGCAGAACAGGTCACGTTCAGGCTCTCGGCTCGGGTCGTTGGCGTGGAGCCGAACGGCAATCTCATCATTCACGGCTACCAGCAGACACTCGTCAGCAATGAGCTCCGGTATCTGATGGTCTCCGGTGTGATCCGGTCGCAGGACATCACCCGGACCAATACGGTGTCATACGAGAAGATCGCCGACGCCCAGTTTTCATATGTCAGTGAGGGCGAGGCGACCGGCGCGATGGGCCGCGCCGCCGTCCCGCGGCTTCTCGACAGGTTTGTTCCGTTCTGAAAGGGGTAGCCGGCTTTGACGAATGCCATCACAGCACTGATTTTGGCCGTCTGCGTAATCCTTGGCGGCTTTGCGGGACATTACCTCAAATCCTTCCTGACCGGTGGCGACGCCGCTGACGGCTCTCAGGCGGGAGCTGCGCCAGGTAAGAAGTCCGACGCGGACAAGAATGAGCCCTCAGGTGGTCACGCCAAGGGCAAGGACTCCAAAAAAGGCGATTCGCCTCGGGACGTTTTCTACTATAAGTTCAGCCGGGAGTTTATCGTTCCCGTTCTGAATGACGGAAAGGTCGAAAGTCTCGTCATCCTCAATATCAATATTGAAGCCGATTCAGCTGTTTCACAGCAATTGTTTTCTCTCGAACCCAAACTGCGCGATACGATCATGACGGCACTTATCAAGCTCAGTGGCGATGGGCACACCCTGCAAAACCTGACTAATGCAGAGAATTACGAGACGATACGCTCAATGTTGCTGATGGAGTTGAAGGATGTCGTGCCCACCGGGATTGAGAATGTCCTGATACTCGATCTCGCCAAGCAGGACCTTCAGGCGCGCTGACAACAAGTCTTTCAGACCCCAGATGGATGGCCCTTGCGGGAGTTTGCGCTCTGGTATCCGCCGGATGTCTAGCTTAAAAAGCCAGAGGTCGCGCATCCTTCATGTCCGCAGTGATGCCAGCCGCCGTTGCCAACCGCCACTGTCCCTGTTCAGATGCGAGGTCGGTGACCGATGTGATCACCCTGGGTGCGACTGATCCGAGATTCTCGCCATTTTCGGACAGTTCGACATTCATCATGTAGACCTGACCGGCCGGCGCCGTGCCGCCCGAGAGCTGTTCTCCGTTCCATGCCAGGCGCGATGTGCCGCTTCTCACAGTCTCTGACCAGACCAGTCCGCCTGCGATATCGCGGATAGTGAAATTGGCATTCTCCGCCAATGCCGGGACATCCGTTTCGATTTCGATGGGCTCACCATTGAACTGGATATGGTTGGATGGCACCGAAACCTCCTTGCCCAGCCAGTCTCCTGCCATGGCGCCTTGGAGTTGACCGATCATCGAAGCTATCGAATCGAGTTTCTCATTTGAGCGCACCTGCTGCTCGAGAGACGAAAAGGTCGCGAGCTGTTCGACAAACTGAGTCGAATCCATCGGTTCGAGCGGGTCCTGATTCTGGACCTGCGCCGTAAGCAACTTAATGAAACTGTTGAACTCCTCACCGACGGAGTTTGGCGCCTGACTGTCAGGGTTTCGTGAGGTTGCGGTCTGGCTTGCAGTCGGTGGAATGATTTCTGTCATTGGTGTTTGTCCTGTCTGTTCTCAAAGTCTGATATCCAGGCCATCCGTCCGACCCAGGCGGTCTGGATGATCCCCTTTGGGGAGCGCTGTGCCTGAGTGCTGGATTGACGGACCTGATTCGTCGCCGTTTGTCGCATTGCGGGGTGAGGGCTCACCTCCGCCACGGTCCCGATTGTCTGAGTCGGATTGTTCAAAGAGCAAATTACCGCCGCCGATCCCAAAGCGATCCAGCGATTGGGCCAGTTCCGCCTGCATCATACGTAGTTGCCGAACCGCTTCGGGGGTCTCGCCTGTCACCAGGACTTGCTGCACGCCACGAGCGTCATACTGGAAGTCGATCGAGACGCGGCCCAGTTCCGGTGGGTCGAGTTGCACGACCAGCCGTTCTGGATTGCCAGCTGCGGAAGACACATGCTGGGCAACATGAAGCGGCAATTCCGCAACCATGGAAACTGCCGGGCTGAGTATGGCGCCCGGGATCGTCGCCATCGGCATGGCCGCATGTGGGGTCGCAATTCCGGCAGGCAGGATGTTCGCTGAAAGGTTCGGGGAGACGATCGCTGTCTCGCCAGCCACTGTCGGATGGCCCGGGCTGAGTGCCGCTATCAGATTTTTGCTTGAGGCGGCTAACAGCGTCGAAGTACTGCGGTCGTGTTCGGTGATCCTGGGTTCAAAGCCATCATCTGTCGGGGCATGCTTTCCAACAAGATCGAGCGCGCCAATCTCCGGTTCCGTGCCCGTCGGCAATTCGCCCACATGCTTGCCCGTCGGAACATCCTCGCCAGTCGGAACATGCTCGCCCGTCGGAACAATCTTGCCTGTTAAAGCACTGGCATCCGAGCTCGTGGCTTCTGGGCGCAGTCTGTCGCCATTCAACAAAAGTGTCGGAGCTTCGCCGGCCTGGTCCGCCTGAGACGGATCGTCTCCCTCAACAGGGCGGGCCTTATCCACCTGGGTCGGATCGTCTGCCTCACCGAGGCGGACCTTATGGAAGGTCTTTGCAAAAGTCGCCCCCTGGACTTCCGCCGCGACGTCCTGGGATGCCTTGGAAGGCTGCCTCGTCGCTGCATTCACTTTCAAGATTTCCATTGAGCTGACGATCCTGAACAACTTAGTAATCATGCATGGCGAAATTGAATAAACTCTTCGTTAACGTGTTTACAGAATCTATTGTATTTATACACGGAGCTGAAATGAACATAGATTCTTCCTCTGCCAGCATTTTTAATGCTTCTCAAGGCGCCAAAATTGGCTCGAATAGTAGTGACGTGCCCAATGAGGCGCCGATTAGTTCAAGTGTGCTTGGTGAAATGGAGGCTTTGCTGTGGGCCGAGTTGCTGAGTCATACAGGCTTCGAGGGCGCCCTCGTTCGCGGAGCCGGAGGCCATGCATCCGGTTTTTCCAGGCTGATTCTTGAGCATGTGGCTTCCGATCTGGCAGAATCCCAACCGCTCGGGCTGGGGCGTGAAGTGGCAAGAGCTTATGGTCTCACCAGGCAAGACTGACGAGGTTGGCGTGACTGCAATGGCATTGGACCCGGCTGCCAGGCATGTGCTGGACGTATTGCTGCGTGAGCGCGCTTGCCTGCTTGCTGGCAAGGTCGCCGAGGCTTGCGCCCTGTTGGATGACAAGCGCCGCGCCTTGTTCGAGTTCGAGAGTGCGGTGGCTGCACAGGCCGACCAGCCACTCAGTCCTTCCGAAATTCATTTGATCAGATCTGTACATGACCTGGCCGACGAAAACAGACAACATATGGAGTCTATACGGTCCGGACTGGACTCTTTGATACGCAGAATGAGTTCAATTCAAGAAATCGTGGAAGTCGGAGCCTACACAAGCAAAGGTGAGAAGAAGCGATTTCAGCGGTCTGGGGGAGGATACTCAGTGAGTCGCTGATAAATTAACCAGATATACACGGAAGGTGGGTAAGACGTCTATCAGGTAACCAGGACGTGTTGCTAGTAATACTTCTAAGTCAGGACGACGTAAAAACCATCCGGCCACTGCCCGCGTGTACGTGCCGGGCCAACTGACAAGGCAGACTCATGTCCAGTATTCTTACGAACAACAGCGCGATGGTCGCGCTCGATACCCTCCGCAATATCAATCGCGGCCTCGAAACGGTTCAGAACGAAATCTCAACAGGCAAGAAAGTGGCAAATGCCAAGGACAATGCTGCCATCTGGTCGATTTCTACCGTGATGTCGAGCGATGTGCAGGGGTTCCAGCAGATCAGCGACTCCCTCAATCTGGGGTCTTCAACGGTCGGAGTGGCGCGTGCTGCGTCTGAGCAGATCACCGACATGCTCACCGACATGAAGGGTCTGATTGTTTCTGCGCAGGAGGAGAACGTCGATCGGAGCAAGGTCCAGACGGATATCGGTGCGCTGCGTGATCAGATCGAATCGATTGTGGGCGCCGCGCAGTTCAATGGTCTCAACCTCATTGACGGCAACTCGTCGGCTGATGTCCAGGTGCTTTCGTCGCTGGACCGCGACTCCTCAGGAACAGTGGCGGCCTCATACATTTCCGTTGCCCGTCAGGACCTGTCCCTCAGCAATTCGGCCACCGGGGCGACATTCGGCGGCACTGCGGTGACCGACACGTCGATTATCGACAATGGCGGCACCAATGCCGGCACGGCTGCAACAGTTGGCGATGCAGCAACGCAGGACATCCAGATTGCAAGCGTTGCTGACGGCACCAGCTACCGTATTGTTCTCGACGACAGTGGCGGTGCCAACAGCCTCGGTCAGCGCACTTTCGAGTATGTTGCGGGCGCAGATGACAGCCTGAACTCTGTCGCGGCGAATCTGCAGAACCAGGTCTCGAATTTCTTCGCGGCCACCGGCGAAACCAACTATTCGGTCTCTCGCGCTGACGACACGATCTCGATCACCAACAGTTCCGGCGACGACATCGACATCACGGCTGAGAGTGCGACCGGCGGCACAGCCGGCACGAGCGTAGGCGGCCTTGGAAATCTGGCCACGATCGATGTGACAAGCGCTGCCGGGGCCACTTCGGCACTGACGGCCGTTGAAGGTCTCATCCAGACGTCGGTCGACGCAGCCGCTTCTTTCGGTTCCTCACAGGGCCGGATCGAAAATCAGAGCGAGTTCGTGAGCACGCTGGTTGATTCCCTGACCTCCGGCATCGGCGGCCTGACCGACGCGGATATGGAGTCGGCCTCGGCCAAGCTGCAGGCCCTTCAGGTGCAGCAGCAGCTGGGTACCCAGGCGCTGTCTATTGCCAACCAGGCGCCGCAGAACCTGCTGTCGCTCTTCCGCTAGGCATTTCAACGGGCCCGGGCCGCTAGCGGCCCGGGCCTTTACCTATTCGAGCCAATCAGGAGCTGGATTTGCAGAACGTCGCGTACAAGGCCTATGGGGCGGTCACAAGCCGCACGATGGATGACAAGCAATTGGAACTGGCGGTCTTCAGACAGATCACCGCAGAGCTCCGGAATGTTGACGCGACACCTCCGCGCAATCTCGCAATGTGGGCTGATGCGGTCAGCCGGAACCTTGAACTCTGGACTGTGCTCGCCGCTGACCTCATGCGTCCTGGGAATGCTCTCCAGGACGACACACGGCGCTCGCTGTTGCAGCTGGCCGAATTTGTAAGACGCGAGAGCATGTCCATACTGTCGGGCTCTGGCAGTATTGAAGATATTGTCGAAATAAACGAGACGATCATCAAGGGCCTCGAAACTGAAGCAGACTCGCCGTCGATCGAGGCCGCCTGATCGTGTCGGGACTTGTGCTAAAGCTAGGGGCCGGTGAAAGGTTCATCATCAATGGCGCGGTGCTGGAGAATGGCGACCGGCCGGCCAGCGTGCGCATCAGGGACGGCAATGCGCGTGTCCTGAGGTGTCGGGATGCCCTTCGACCCGAAGAGGTCGATAGTCCTGTCAAGCGCGTCTATTTCGCGATCCAGCTCATCATCACGGGTGATATTGAGAAGGAGCAAGTCCTGCCAGCGCTGCAATCGGAGTGCCGGCAGCTTCAGGATGTTTTCAGCACGATCAATTCCGAGTTTGTTCCAAAATTGCTGTCTATGATTGATCAGAGCAATTACTTTTCGGCCATGTGTCATTTACGGCAGATGATTCTTGTCGAAAGCCATCTGCTTTCCCATTCCCGGAAAACTGCAGACGTGGCGTAATCGCAAATGTTCACTCCGGCCATAACCCAGTCAGGTCTCGGCGGGTGGACGCTTTTGAAGGCGACATACGACCGTCAGCTCGAGACCTATTCCAGCACCTCGCAGGTGCGCGCAGACGCCACCTATCTGAAGGAACGCCTGTCGAGCCCGATATCTCTTGAGTCATTTCTCGATGATCGCCGCCTGATGCGGACCAGCCTGACAGCCTTTGGTCTTGAAGGTGAGGAATGGAAGCGGGGTTTCATTGAAAAAGTCCTGAAGGAGTCGACGCTACCCCAAAGTCCCTTCCTGTCCCGACTGGGCAACGCCGATTACATCGCATTCGCGGAAGCGTTTTCTCCGCAAGATGGTCAGATCAGCCTCTCCGAGACGCAAACCCAGGCGATACTGGACGATTTCGAGGCGGCTTCGTTCCGGCTCGCTGTCGGTGAGGTCGACAATGACATGCGCCTTGCTCTCAATTATGAAGCGCGCATCGGTGATCTGGCGCAATCCAGCTCGACCGACGAAGCGATCGCATTCAAATTGCTTGGCAATGTTCCCATGAGGAGGGTGCTTGAAACGGCGCTTAATCTGCCATCTGATATCAACAAGCTGGATATTGAAAAACAATCCGAGATCCTCCAGGACCGTGTCGCAACAACACTTGGTGTCAGGCGTTTGTCCGATTTGGCAGACACAGCGGTCACCGATAGGGTCATTGAACGTTTTCATGCCATGCAGGCCGTCAGTAGTGGTTCGCAGGCATTTACCCCCGCGAGCGTTGCGTTGACACTGCTTGGGGGAGGCAGTGGCCTTGGTACGACTGCGAGCCAGAACCTTTTCATGAGCCGGACTGATATGTTTTAGTGGTGGCCTGACATCGCCTTAGGGCCGCTTCCGGTCAAAATGAACCAGCCTGAGTCGTTTCGGCTCCCCCGACCAGAATGAGAGTCCTCAGAATGGTCTGCCCGCGTCCGATACAGAGGTCGGCGGGCAGGTCAGTGAGATTATCACCGGCTGAGCGTTGAGGCTGGAATTCTATCGCTGTCTTGCTGGCGCAGCGCGGCCAGCAAGGTCTTGCATGCTCCCGGTCTCAGGCCCGCCGGGCACTAGGAGCCTGGGGCCGGACTATGGTCATGCCGGCCTGATGTTGTATGCCCAGCTGAAGCTGATCGGCTTCAATACAGGCTGAAGGACCGCCGGCGATGACAATCCCGATGGCTGACGCGATCACCCGCTGGCTCGATGACGAGCTGGCCCGCGCGTCGTCGCCGCCGGTTCTGATGCTCTCGGGTGCCCAGGGGATCGGCAAGTCGAGCGCCATGGCCGCGCTGGCGGCGCGCCGGCGGGTCCGCATTGCGGTTCTCGGGCTGGATGATTTCTACATGACGCTTGCCGAGCGCAGGGCTCTGGCAGCGCGCGTCCACCCGCTCTGTGAAACGCGCGGACCTCCCGGAACCCATGATCTCGGCCTCCTGCATGATGTGCTGCACGATCTTCTGCGCGGGCCTTCGGCACACAGCGTTCGCGTTCCGCGGTTCGACAAGATCAGCAATGAACGAATGCCGCCTGAGGACTGGAAAGAGCTCACCTCGCAACCCGACGCGATACTGATCGAGGGCTGGCTGATGGGCGCTTTATCTGACCCAAGGGCCGCCCTGTCTGCGCCGGTCAACACGCTTGAAGCGATAGAGGACCCGGGCGGTGTTTGGCGCGGTTGGCAGGAGGACGCTCTGGCCAGCGCCTATGGCGACCTCTGGACCCTTGCAGACGGCTTCTTGCACCTGCGCGCACCGTCTTTCGAGATTGTACGCGTCTGGCGCTGCCAGCAAGAGGAAACCACACTTGGTCTCTCTCCGGGAACGCTCCCGCAGGAGCGCCTCGACTGGGTCGATCGTTTCATTCAGCACTATGAGCGTATCACCCGCCGCATGCTGGGAGGCGAGGTTCGCCCGGGTGCGTCCATTGGTGTGAATGATCAGCGCGCGCTGATGCAAACTCATTGAGCGCGTCGATCGCAAGCGCAAATCCGATGGTCATTCACGGGCAGGTGGTTTCGATCATCCCCGGAAAGATCACCTGATTTTATCAGGAGCCGTTTTCTCCTGTTCACGGCCACCGATCAGGCGTGCCCGGCTGGTCTGCGTAACTCTGCCTGACTCTTTTTGGCATCAGAGCTGTTGGCTGTAGTATAAACTGGCTTGTATTCCGGCGGTGCCGCCTTGCCTAAAAAGATGCAGACAGGCTGGGCCAAATGGCGTGTGGTCCAGGTCGGCCACGACTGAGGGCCAGTGAAGCCCTTTCCATTCAGACCGGCGAGCGCAAAGCATGTACACGAAGGCCCGGGCGAATATTGAAGCTCTTTTTATCGGCATCCTGTTGTCGGTCACGATCGCCATGGCCGCCATGTTTGTCAGCGAGCATTATGGTGGCCCCGTCATGCTCTACGCCTTGCTGCTGGGCATCGCTTTCAACTTTCTGAGCGAGGAGCCACGCTTCGAGCCGGGCATCGGGTTTTCCGCAAAGACGATTCTCAGGATAGGCATCGCCTGTCTGGGCTTGCGCATCACGCTGGGCGAAATCGCAGACCTTGGCTGGCCAACAGTCACTCTTGTGGCTTGCGGCCTGGTCTCAACCATCCTCATCGGATGGACGATTGGCAGGGCGTTCGGGCTGCGGTCAGACCACGCCGTACTGAGCGCTGGCGCGGTTGCTATTTGTGGCGCATCTGCCGCCCTGGCGATTTCCGCCGTGCTTCCGGCCCATAAGGACAGCGAGCAGAACACGATCATGACCGTCATCGGCGTGACGCTGCTCAGCACGATCGCCATGGTGCTCTATCCGATTGTGACAAGCCTGATGGGGTTTTCTGACACGCTCGCGGGCATATTCATCGGCGCCACGGTCCACGATGTCGCCCAGGTCGTCGGCGCAGGTTACCTCATCTCCGAGACGGCGGGCGATACTTCCGCCGTGGTCAAGCTGATGCGGGTTACGTTCCTGGCGCCGGTTGTCCTGACGCTTGCGCTCGCATTCCGGCCGTCTGGAACAAGGGCCGGGGGGCGCAGGAATGTTGCCCTCTTGCCGGCCTTCCTGATCGTTTTCGTCACGATTGTGATCGCCAACAGCCTCGGTCTGGTCCCGGAGATGATCGTTGAGGCCGGAAGCGAGTTTTCGCGCTGGTGCCTCGTCATCGCCATCGCTGCCCTTGGTTGCAAGACCTCGCCGGGGGCGCTGGTGAAGGTCGGCGCGCGACCCTTCCTTGTCCTGTCCGCCCAGACAGTCTTCCTGGCCATGTTCGCACTGATCGGCCTGGCCCTGTGGTTCTGAGAGCGCCCCGGCGCCAAGGACAGTAAAGTTCAGATTGCACCGGCCTTTTGCAACCGGGCTTCCAGCCTGCTTATGTCCAGAATGCGCACGCATCGATAGTCCGGCTCGATGAGACCGGCTTTTTCGAGTTGTTTGAGCGCCTTGCTGATCGCCATCTGCGAAACATCCGACAGATCAGCCGGTCCCGCTGGAGGCAGGCGACCCCATTGGCAAACTTGCCGCGCCTGGCATGCAGCAACAACACTTTGGCGAGTCGTTCCGTCACCTGGAGTGTGCGCATATCATCATAGAGCTCCATCATGCCCATGAGCCGTTCGGCATTTGCCCTGTTAAGGCCCCTTGCAAAATCTGGCTCTTCGCTCAGCAAGTTACTCAGAATACTATCGTTGATTATGTCGATCTGCGTGCGTCCGACCGCATAGGCATCGTTTCCCCGTGAGCGTTCCAGGAAAGCCGGAATGTCTCCAAAATGCCCGCCCGGGCCAAGCATGACGAGATGGTTGAACGCACCGTCCTGGATGAACTGCCCGAATCGGACAGCCCCGATGGCCACGATGCACGGCCCGCCCTTCGCACCACCGCGCATGTGCAGCGCCTCTGTGTCTTCGTATGTCATGCGATGCGCGAGCTGCCTGACCCGCTTATAGGTGGTGTCGGTGAGATATGCGCGCAGAGGGGGCAGGCCAAAATCCAGAACGGCTATCGCGCGTCACCAATAATCCAGCCTGTTTGTCTGCTCCGGCGACGGCTGACCCATCGCCGCTGCGCCGACCCGATCGAGGGGATAGACCCGGCAAGTCAGATATGTCTTGTCATCGGGAATGCCATTATATAGGAAACCTGCACGAACGCATTCAAAGATTCTTGGATAGGGCGGGTTCCGAGTGCGACGAACTCATGCGTGCAGATTTGCCATCTGGCCCGACACCCCGTGCGGTCGTTCCAACAAGGCTGTAGCCGGCCATCTGTACTGAGTTGGGATTTCACCTGATGATCCATTGACACAAAGTACCAGAGCCGCGCTAATGATGCGTATTAAAAATTTGCGTCCGGGACGAGGCTCGCCAGGCAGAGACGGGGAGGAGATAGCATATGTGGAAACGTATACTTGTTGGCATGGTCGTTGTGCTGGTCGCAGTCGGGACCCTCGCCTACCTCAATCGCAAGGCAATCATTTTCCATATGGTCAAGCGCGCCGCGCAGGTGGAGGTCGCCGAGAATCGTCCGATTGAATGGGTTCAAGGGCCGGCAACACCAGCCATGGGCCGGTCCGAAGGCCCGCCGAACATCGTTTTCATCCTCGCTGACGATCTTGGCTATAATGATATTTCGACCTTTGGCGGCGGCGTCGCTGGCGGCGCAGTGCCGACGCCGAATATTGACCGGCTGGCCGCACAGGGTGCCATCTTCACAAACGCCTATTCCGGCACGGGCACCTGCGCGCCTTCGCGCGCCATGCTCATGACCGGGCGCTACCCCTCGCGGACGGGGTTCGAATTCACGCCGATGCCGCCAGGCATGCCGCGCATACTTGGCTTGTTTTCTGAAGGCACCCAGGAGGAAACGGGACTTCCGGACGGAACGTCCAATCTGGATATCGCGGATGACGCCGAGATGGTCGAGTTCCAGGATATGGGCCTGCCGCCTGAAGAGGTGACCATTGCAGAGGCGCTCAAGCCGCAAGGCTATCACAATATCCATATCGGCAAGTGGCATCTGGGCAGATCCGAACAGTTCCGTCCCGTCGCGCAGGGCTTTGATGAGAGCCTGCTCATGGCAAGCGGGCTCTACCTGCCTGAGGACGATCCGGGCGTGGTCAATGCCAAGCTGGACTTTGACCCGATCGACAGATTCCTCTGGGGCATTCTCCAATATGCCGCTGAATACAACCGGGCCGGCGAAGCGTTTGTCGAGGACAGGTTCGAACCGGGCGGCTATCTGACCGACTATTGGACCGATGAGGCATTGGAGGCCATCGAGGCCAATCGAAACCAGCCCTTCTTCCTCTATCTCGCTCATTGGGGCCCCCACACGCCGCTCCAGGCCACGGTCGCGGATTATGAGGCCGTCGGTGATATCGAGCCGCACCGTCTGCGGGTCTATGCGGCCATGATCCGCGCAGTGGACCGTTCGGTCGGCCGGGTGATGGACAAGCTCGAAGAGGAGGGCCTTGCTGACAACACGATCATTGTCTTCTCCTCTGACAATGGCGGCGCGGGTTACCTGGGCCTGCCGGACGTGAACGACCCCTTCCGCGGATGGAAGATCACCCTGTTCGAGGGCGGCATCCGTGTGCCGATGTTTGTCAGCTGGCCAGACCGGATCACGCCGGGCGCCGTGATTGACGAACCGGTGGCCCATATCGACGTGATGCCGACGCTGGCGGCTGCGGCGGGCGCGCCCCTGCCCGAAGGCCGGGCCATCGATGGGCGGAACATTCTGCCACTGGCCATGGGCAAGGCCGATTCGATACAGAGAGAGAACGATGCGATCTTCTGGTCGAGTGGATTCTACAAGGTGGTGCGCGCGGAGGACTGGAAGCTCCAGATCAATGAGCGCCAGGATCGTCGCTGGTTGTTCAACCTCGCTGAGGATCCGACCGAGCAGGTCAATCTTGCTGAAACACGGCCTGACAAGCGGGCCGAGCTGGAAACCCTGATTGAGGCCCACTGGGCCGACGCCCGCGAGCCGCTCTATCCCCACCTGACCGAAGGCCCCATCTGCATCGACAAGACAATTGTCGACCGGCCGTGTGAGAATGAGGAATATATCATCTGGCCGAATTAAAGGTGAGCTGGCGGCCAGGGCCGGCCTTTTGGGAGACGCGTTCATGAAAGTCATCAACGAAGTTATGCCGTCCGATCCGGCTCAGGTTGAAGAGATGATGAAGCCGGGGCCCGATGGCCCGATCTTCATGCTCAACCTGCTGAAATTCCGAGATAAGGCCGAATATGCTGACGGCCGGGAGACCGATCTGACGGGGCGGGAAGCCTACCAGATCTATGGCGCAGGCGTTGCGAGTCTGATCCGGGAGTATGACGGGCAGATATTCTTCATGGCCGATGTCACATTCCTTGCACTGGGCCAGGTGGAGGAGCTTTGGGACGAGGTGGCCATCGCGGCCTATCCCGATCGCGAGGCCCTCCTGAAAATGTCGGTTTCCTCCGCGTGGCGGGAGATCGCGGTGCACCGGGAGGCGGGCCTGGCTGGCCAGCTCAACATCGAGACTGTCGTGTCGGACCTCACCAAGGCTTTACCCTGGATGCAGCTTTTCCTGAAAGAACTGGACACATGACCTAGCGCAGGCGCGCATTCATCGCCCTGGCGGCGATCCTGCTCATTGGATTTATCGGCTTCAACGTGTTCAACAAAAAAGATCGCCTCGGCGCTGTTCCAGCGTGAAGTCGAGCAAATGGCGGGCGTTGGCCAAAGCGCCGATCTGCCCGACGGGCTGCATGTCTATTTGTGCGGGGCAGGATCGCCGATGCCGGATCCGACCCGAGCTGGCCCATGCCTGGGCGTGCTCGCGGGAGACAAGGCCTTCATCTTGGATGTCGGTTCCGGCGGGATTCGCAACCTTGGCAGCATGGGTTTCCCCATGGCCGGCCTCGAAAGCGTCCATCTGACCCATCTGCATTCCGATCATTTTGACGGTCCCGGCGGGTTGATCGTGATTGCCTGGGGCGGCGACAGTCGGTCCGAACCATTGCCAATCGCAGGCCCTGTGGGCACTTCATAAGTCGTGGATGGGTTCAACATGGCCTGCCGGATAGATGGATGAGCCGGTCTTGGTGACGGCCAGGGCATTGCCGTCTTCTGGAATGTCAGTTTCCCGGTTCAAGGCACAAGCCTGATGTCGTCTGCATGCGGAGGATAAGGTGCCGTGTCGCGTTCATCTACGGGCTTTCCGGCGAGCTTGCTGGCGAAGCCATGATTGATGTCGCGGTGGTGGGCCTCATCTGCCCGGACCACCAGGACCACATCGCGCAGCGTCGCGTCATCGGGCAGTTTCCAGTAATGTCTGGCAATGGCGGGGGCCGGCACGTTTGGTGAACGGCCTTCGTCAATCTCTTGCAGATAGAGCGTGTAGGAGAGCACAGCCTCCTCCTCGAAATACCCGACGACGCGGTGCGCTGTGCGTGCGGATACGAGATAGAGCAGGAAGAAGCCGATGAAGAATACCGCTTGCGCGATCAGGATGACCATCCGTTCGAAGAAGGTGGGCTTTGCGATTTCCACGAACGTCATGAGGTGCATGCGCTCATTCTCAGCTTCTTCCATCAGTGTGCGTATCCACCCCTGATCGTCGGTCATGCGGCGCAGGCATCTGAAGTGCGTGAGCATGCCGCCGACCATGCCAGGCACGGCCGCGACAGTTTCGAGCACAATCGCACGGTGGCCATACCGCTTGGCGAAAAACGTGTCAGCGGTAAAGCGAAGCAGCTTGGTGAAGCCGAGGGCGAAGCGGTCGGAGAAGCCATGCGGTGTGTGATGGCGTGCAGTTTCGGCGTCAGGTGCGGTGCCGATGTCAGGGTCTTTTGTCTTCATCATTGCATCTTCCATGCAGGCGCCGCCTTCATTGTCCCACTTCGAAAGTGCCAGTCGCCGGGCTCGGGATTCTTCAGTAAGGACGGGTTGATCATCAGCCATGACAAGGCTCCTGCGAGATCGGTGTATGGCGCCTTCTTGCGTGGCGAGATCGCCGACGGCGCGCGAGAGTCAGGTCCGTTCAATGGACCTGTCCAGTGCTAATCCGAATCAACCCGACCGGTACTGATGCGTATCAGCACCCTATTCTTCAAATCTGCGACCGGCGGAAATCTATGACAATTGCCTCTATGCGGAAGGTGTTCTGCTGGAAGACGGCCTGACCATGAAGATCGACGGAGACACGTCCACTGGCAGCGCAGTCTAAAGTACGCGCATGCCTGTGTTGAAGCCTGAGGTCTCTTATGTGGTCGCGCGTTTCGGCCCGAAAAATCACGCCCCCGAGCGTGGAGAGATCGACAACACGGTGGTGGTGCATGGCGCTATAAGCATGACCTGTCAGCAACAGCCCAGCCCGCTCGATGGCATGATCAGGACCTGCCCGAAGATTGAACCGCTTCAGTAAGTGAAATGATTGTCTCTCCGGCCGACCTCATCTAATGTCATTGATTATCAGAGGCAGTGAAGGATCAGGAATGAAAATTCTCCGGACACCCGAGGCGCAGTTTGCCAACCTGGCGGATTATCCCTTCGACCCGCACTATACGGTGATCAAAACGGCAGATGGGGGCGATCTGCGCATCCATCACCTTGACGAGGGTCCGGCCGATGGACCGGTTGTGCTTTGCATGCACGGCCAGCCGGCGTGGAGCTATCTCTATCGCAAGATGATCCCGATCCTGACGGGTGCGGGCCTGCGTGTGATCGCGCCTGACCTTCCCGGCTTCGGCAAGTCGGACAAGCCGGCTGCCCGGGAAGACTATTCCTTTCAAAACCAGGTGGACTGGATGAATGCGTGGTTGAGCGCGAATGACTTCAGCGGGCTCACATTTTTTGGGCAGGATTGGGGTGGATTGATCGGGCTCCGCC
Organism: uncultured Hyphomonadaceae bacterium; assembly: GCA_964415675.1. Taxonomy (GTDB): domain Bacteria; phylum Pseudomonadota; class Alphaproteobacteria; order Caulobacterales; family Hyphomonadaceae; genus UBA5336. Next base: position 114,677 of record CAYQBG010000009.1, on the reverse strand, counting down.
TGGTCGCCGACCAACCGGATCGTTTCGATCGTGTTGTTATTTCGAATACCGGCCTCCCGCTGCCCGCCAATATGCCCGAAGCATTCATCGCCGAAGTGAAGGCCTTCAAGGCTGATCCGCATGTCCCGAGTCTGATCGAAATGGCGCGGGCCATGGGCGAGATGTCCGGCGACAACAAGCCGCTGAAATTCGCCTATTGGCAGAAGTACTGTTGGGGCACGGAAGACCTGCCGGTCGATGTGATCATGTATATGGGCACCACCAGGAATTCCCGCTTGTCGAACGCAATCAATCTGGGGCTGAACAAGCTGGGAATGGGCAAGATAAAGAATTCGCCCATTGCCAAGGCCTATGGCGCACCGTTTCCCGACCCCAGCTACAAGATGGGTCCCCGGGCCATGCCCAGCCAGGTGCCAACCCTTCCGGACGATCCCTCAATAGCGGCTCAGGAGCGGGCCTGGGAAGTTTTCCGGTCGTTCAACAAGCCGTTTCTCTGCGCCTTTTCAGATAGCGATCCGGTTTCGAGCGGTGGCGAAGCGCCGTTCATGGAGAGGGTTCCAGGCGCCAAAGGGCGGTCACACCGGACGATTTCCGGCGCCCGGCACTTCGTCCAGGAAGACGCCCCGGAGGAACTCGCCCAGACGATTATCGAGTTCGTCAGGGCAACAACATGACGGGTCAGAGTTTGCGCATTCACCGCGCCCCTCCTCCAAATTCAGAGAGCACTCGCACAATCTAAAGACGCTCAACAATGATCGACCTCTACACCGCACCAACGCCGAATGGCTGGAAGGCGTCCGTCACGTTCGAAGATCTGGGCCTGCCTTATGAAACGAAATTGGTGAATATCGGACAGGGCGAACAGAAGACCTCTGAATTCCTGGCGCTCAATCCGAATGGACGAATCCCCGTGATCGTTGACCGCGAGGCTGACGACCTGGCTGTCTTTGAGTCGGGTGCGATGGTAATCCTCCCTGAAATTAATCGGCTTGAAAACTGGACTTCTCCGGCGTTGATTATCGACGGAGACGAGAATGAAGAAATCGAGATTTACCGAGCCGCAGATCCTGGCGATCCTGAAGCAGGGCGAGAGCGGGGTACCTGTGCCTGATCTCTGCCGCGAGCATGGGATCAGCAACGCGACCTATTATAACTGGCGCAGCAAGTATGGCGGCATGGACGCCTCGCTGATGTCGGAGATGAAGGCGATGGCGGATGAGAACCACCGGCTCAAGAAGATGTATGCCGAGCTGGCGATGCAGAATGAGCTGCTGAAGGATGCCCTCGGAAAAAAGCCGTAAGGCCATCTCAAAGACGAGAGATGGCCAAAGAGGCTGTTCGGAAGAAGGGGGTGCCTGTGGCGCTGGCCTGCCGCACCTTTGGCATCAGCGAGACCTGCTATCGGTATGAGGCGAAGCTGTCGGACGGGAACGCCGAGATCGCCGACTGGTTGGTCAGGCTCGCGGCGTCGGATACGACCCGGCGCTGGGGCTTTGGTCTGTGCTACTTGTTCCTGCGCAATGTGAAGGGCTTTCCGTGGAATCATAAACGCGTTCGCCGCATCTATTGCGAACTGGAGCTGAACCTGCGGATCAAGCCAAAGAAACGGCTGGTTCGGGAAGCTCCTCAGCCTCTGGCCGTTCCGGAGCGGCAGAATGAAATGTGGTCGCTGGACTTCATGGCAGACCAGCTCAGTGACGGGAGATCCTTCCGGACACTGAACTTTCTTGATGACTTCAACCGTGAAGGCCTTGCTATTGAGGTCGACTTTTCTCTGCCGGCGGCCCGCGTGGTGCGCACGCTCAACCAGATCATCGAGTGGCGCGGAAAGCCGATGGGCATTGGCGTCGACAACGGCCCCGAAAATGTCAGCGCCGCGCTGCAAACCTGGGCGGCAAAGCGTGGCATCGGCATCTTCTACATCCAACCCGGCAAGCCGCAGCAGAATGCCTATGTCGAGCGCTACAATCGGACGGTCCGCCAGGAATGGCTCGGCCAGTTCATCTTCAACACGATCGAGGAGGTCAAGGAACACGCCACCCGGTGGCTATGGACTTACAACAACCAGCGCCCGAACATGGGCATCGGCGGCATAACCCCCGCCATGAAACTGAAACTTGCCGCGTGAAGTCCAGCAATCCGGCCGATTAATTTCAGGGATGATTACCGGCCGGCTGTCGTGATCACGGCAAATCTCATCTCGCTGACCGGCCAGGACCGCTTGACTCAGGAAAAGGGCTCAAGCGGTGGCAACTGTTTCATCAAGACATGATCGCAATCATGCTTTGACAGGTCGGAAAGCTTCACCATGGTCTATTTTCTAATACTTCACTGCGGATCTCAGTTCAGGTCCACTTTTTCAGGCAGGATTGCACTGAACATGGTCGAGACGGTTTCGAGGTTTTCCCTGAACCCCGGGCGCGCCTTCATGGCTTCGGTGTGCCTGACGAGGGCAGGCCATTTGCTGGCATCGGGCAGGCCGGCCACCAGATCAATCTGGGTCATCTGACAAGCCACTGCGATGTCAGCGACTGAGTATTGGCCGCCGACGAAATAGTCGCCGCCGTCCAGAACGTCTTCGAGATAGTCGAAGAGTGGCGGGAATTTCTCGTGCCATGCCTCGCGCGCCGTCGCGATATCCGAGGGCTTGCCGGTGAACAGGGGAAACATGAGCGGGCGGAAGAAATTCATACCTATTGGCAGGGCCATTACCGTGTCGGCATATTCTTCCATCCAGGCCGCACGGCCCGCCTCGAACGGCCCAGCGCCGTAGAGCCCGATACCAAGCCGCTGCTCAAGGAACAGGCTGATGGCGGAGGAATCCGGGATGGTTCCCGCCACGCCTGTTTCTGCGATCGACTTGTCCCGCAGGACCGGAATGCGCTTTGCCGGGCTGATTTCGACGAACCAGTCCGGCATGGCCATGATGTTCACATTCTCGAAGTCATAGTCCACGCCGGCATGGGCGAGCACGACCATCACCTTGCGTACGAATGGAGATGCGGGCGAGCCGTAAACGACAAAATCAGACACTGGTGGGTTTCCTGTTGGATCACTGTGTGGTTCGCGGCACGTTCATGCAGCGTGCGGCGGCGTTATCCGGTGAAATTCAGTCCCTCGAAAGTGCCGGCTTGGCGCCATTTCTCTATATGGTCAAAAAAGGCCTGCGGACCGCCGGGATGTCCCTGTGATTGCCGGAATTGCTGGCTCCACCCCTGGCCTTCATTATTGTAATAGCCAGGCGTGCAGTCAGGCGAGCCCAGCACTGTGCCCTCGCTTTTCAGGATGAGCTCGACCCAGGCCGCCTCTGCAGCTTCTGTCGGCTCGACCTCGCTGATGTTGCCAGCCTCGGCGTTAGCTATAATCGTCGCGATTGTGCGGGCATGGTCGATGATGTTGTGGGGGATATTGGAGATCATGTTACCCGCCTGGTTGGGCTGGACGATGAAGGCGTTCGGAAAGCCATGAACATGCAGGCCGTGCAGCGTGCGCATGCCGTCTGACCAATGCTCCGACAGCAATTTGCCGCCGCGTCCTTTCAGGTCGAAACCGGCGCGCGAGGTGTATTCCGAGCCGACCTCGAAACCCGACGCGTAGATTATGCAGTCGACTTCGTAGAGCTGGCCATTGGCGACAATGCCCGTCTCGGTGATCCGCTCCACGCCCTGGCCATCGGTATCGATAAGGTGCGCATTCGGATGGTTGAAGGCAGCCAGATAATCATCGTGAAAACAGGGCCGTTTGCAAAGCTGGTTGTACCACGCCTTCAGCTTATGGGCGGTCGATTCATCCTCAACAACCGCATCCACGCGGGCGCGGATCTCTTCCATCTTTTCGAAATCGGCATCTTCAAAGGCTGCGCGCATGCCTTCGCCGGTCCATTCTTCCGGCGCCGTTTCGAACATTTTCTCACGGATGCGGCGCGAAATCTCCGTCCAGCCATCATCGACCAGGTCTTCGGCTGGCACGCCGCGGCCCTGGTTTTCCACGAAATTGTCAAGCCAGCGCTTTTGCCAGCCAGGCGTGGCAACCCCGGCGAACCAGTCAGGGTCGATCTTGTGATTGTTGCGCACATCAACCGACGATGGCGTGCGTTGGAAGACAAAGAGTTCGCCGGCTGAGCGCGCCAAGTGCGGAACGCATTGCACGGCGGTCGCGCCGGTGCCGATAATGGCAACCCGTTTGTTGCCCAGCTTGTCGAGTGGGGCGCCTTCTGCATTTCCGCCGGTATAGTCATAATCCCAGCGGCTTGTGTGGAACGACTTGCCCCTGAAATCCCTGACGCCCTCAATCCCCGGCAGCTTCGCGACATGCAGCGGGCCTGTGCCGATGCCGACATATTTGGCGGTGAAGTCATCGCCGCGATTGGTCGTGATCCGCCACAGGCTGGCGGCTTGCTGCCATTCTATAGACGCCACTTCTGTATGAAACAGCGCCTTGTCATAGAGGTCATAATGATGGGCGATCCGCTCGCAATGCTCGCGAATTTCCGGGCCGCGGACATATTTTTCGCTCGGCATGTGTCCGGTCTCTTCCAGGAGCGGAAGATAGATCATAGCTGCCGTATCGCATTGGGCTCCAGGATATCGGTTCCAGTACCAGGTGCCGCCTACATTGCCGCCTTTCTCGATGAGACGGAAGTCGTCGATACCGGCTTCACTAAGCCGCGCGCCGACGACAAGGCCTGAAAACCCTGCGCCGATGAAGGCGAAAGTGACATGGTCGCGAACCGGATCGCGTTCCCGAAACGGTGTGTAAGGATCAGCTGCCAGATCTTCGAAATTGCCTTCAAGGCGCTGATACTGGTTATTACCATCCGTCCGCAGCCGTTTTTTACGCTCTTCGGCATATTTCTTCTTTATTTCGTCTTTGTTGAGGAGCGTAGTGGTCATCGCAAGCAGTCTCCAAGGGCTTTGCTGATCCGGAGCAGATCGATATCAGCGCAAGCCGCAAATAGGCTATAGGTCGTGCGCGGACTTCGCCCGACCTCAATTAATGTGAAATATTAATAGTTCAAGCCACGGGGGATGACAATCCCCGGCGAGAAGGCCGGGGACGCGAAGTCGCGCTGCTAGGCCAACAGGAAGCCAACCAGTGACTGCGTGGCCTCATCAATGGCGTCCTCGACGGGAGGCGCTCTTCCAGCCTCAACCTGGCGCGCGAAATCGGCCATGATCATCACAGAAATCATGAACACACGCCTCATCCGCAATGAAAGGATCTTGTCCGGTACGCTTTCGATGGCCTGGGACAGGTGTTCTCCGATCAAGGTCACACTTGTCATCCCGACATCCCGGATCAGACTTGCCACATCGTAGCGAGGGTCTGAAATCAGTTGCACGCTGAATCGAGCGTAGAGTCGCCCTTCTTCTTCCAGACAAGCTTCGAGCTGGGGGGCTATACCAACCCGGATCAGGGCATGGATATCGCGGATTTGTCCCGCTTCTCGAATTTCGGCGAGCCGCTTGATCCGCTGGTCTTCAATATCGTGAAACCTGTTGGCGAAGACTTCCCTGATCAGTTCTTCCATACCGCCGAAATGATAGTGCAGCGCGCTCTGGTTCCGTGCCCCAGCTGCCAGCGTGATATCGCGAACGGATACACCTCCCAGCCCCTTCTCCGCGAAGAGGCGTTCCGCAGCGCGGATGAGGGCTTCTCTTGTATCTTGTCGTTTCGGCTTTTGCATCTGACGAATTCCCTCGTTGCAACCACACGATTAATGTGTAACATTAAGTGTTGCTGACCCAGAGTAGATACAATCTGCGCAGCGGACACACAAGGCGCCAGGATTATAGAGCGCGGGGAGGAAAAGTTGATGACCATCAAGCCACACGCCCGAATGGGGTATTTCGTCACCGTTTCTGCCGCAGCGCTCAGTCTGAGCCTGCCTGCTGTCGCGCAGCAAGCAGATCGTGACAGGACCCTGGACACCGTTCTGGTGACCACGCAGAAAACCGAGGAATCGATCCAGGACGTACCGATCGCCGTTTCGGCCTTTGACGAGGAAAGCCTCGAAAAACTCCAGCTGGCTGGCGGCCCGGACCTGGTCAAATCCATTCCGAACGTCGCCTTTTCGGCGACGAACTTTGGCGGTTTCAACCTTAAGATACGCGGAATTGGTGCCGATGTGATTGCCCAGTCGGGAGATGCGGGGGTCGGCATCCACCAGAATGATGTGCCACTCAGCGGCTCCCGGTTCCTGGAGGCAGAGTTCTACGATGTGGAGCGGGTCGAGGTGCTCCGTGGGCCGCAAGGTACGCTGTATGGCCGGAACGCCACCGGCGGTGTCTTCAACCTGATCACCGCGAAGCCTGTCCTGGAGGAGTTCCAGGCCAATGCCCAACTCACCTATGGCAACTACGATACGGTCAAGGCCAAGGGCATGGTCAATCTCCCTCTTGGCGAGATCGCAGCCCTTCGCCTGGCGGGCTCCTACCTGGTGCGTGACGGCTTCGCCACGAATGAGGCGACCGGCAACGAGGTGGATAACCGTGACCTCTACAGCGTGCGGGCCACGCTCGCCGTCGAGCCGACTGACCGCCTGCGCGGGTGGGTGTCCGTGGAGCATTTCGAGGAAGACGACAGCCGCCTGCGGTTTGGCCGGTCGGTCTGTGACAAGGATCCGACAAAGGCCAGCTTCATGGGCATTCCCATTAGCCAGGCCGACCAGGTGGCCACTTCGCAAGGGTGTCTGGGTGGAGAGCCGATCCTCGAAGGGCTTGGCCAGTCGACCAATTCCCTCTCGACGCTGACGGGCGGTCTGGCCGTTGTCACAGGATTGTCGAGTGGCGACATCTTCACCGTGCCGAGTTCGACCGACTTGCGGACAGGGTTTTCGCAATTCGATCCCGAGTACCAGGCCGAGCAGACCCTGATTTCCTGGAAGGGCGAGTTTGACCTGACCGACTCCCTGTCGCTGACCTATCTGGGGAGCTTTTTCGAATCGGAGATCTTCAGCGCCAACACCTTTGGCGCAGGCGCAGCGGGTGTCCCCTTCAATGATTTGTCCGCGATCCCGCCGGGCTTCGATCCACGAGCCGACGTCTACAATGCGCTGTTTCCGGGCGGAGTTGTCACCGATCCCCAATTGGGCGCAAGCAACTTCCAGCTCAGTTCCGGGTCGACGGGCAGCAGCCAGGAAAACACATCCCATGAGCTTCGCCTGCAGTCGGACTTTGACGGGCCGTTTAATTTCAACCTCGGTGCCATCAAATTCGATACCGAAGCGGCGGATCCCAGCAATCCGCGCAATGGCACCTATGTGTTTGCCAACACGCTCACTGCGCTGGCCCAGCTGCACAATGCATCGGTCGCCAATGGCGGGCCGCCTGTCGTGCCATCAGCAGGGGCCAATCTGATCGCCATCGACACGACGGGCAATGGCGAAGCGCCGCTCTTCTCCAATGTCAGCGGGGTCGGCCGGAACTATTTCAGGACGATCTCGCCGTTCGAACTCGATTCCTTCGCGGTGTTTGGCGAGGGCTATTTCGATATCCGGGACAATCTGCAGCTCACCGTTGGCTTGCGCTATACTGATGACCAGAAGACCCAGCAGGAGATCCCGACCTTCCTCTATGTATCAAGCTGCGCGGTCTCGAGCGTACCGTAGCGGAAATCGAAACGGGCCTCGCCGCGCTCCGCCTTGAACTGAATTCATAGAAAGTTGCAGTCATGACTTATCCCTTCAGGACGACCGTTTCATCCGCCGCCCTGGCCCTGACGCTTGCCGGTTGTGCATCTGCGCCGGAGCCGAGCCCGAGACTGCTGGCTGCTGAGGCTTCGCTGCAGCGGGCAAAGGCCAATCCTGGCACAATGGAATCGGGCCAGGCCGCGATCGAGCAGGCAGATATGGCCATTGAAAAGGCACGGGAGCACTATTTGCGCCGCCGAACCGACGATTTTGTTCATTCGGTTCGTCTCGGCGAAGGCTATGTCACTCTCGCGGAAACGCGCGGGCGCCAGAATGATGCCAATGCGCGTATCCAGGCACTGACGACCGAACGTGCCGAGGCGGTTTCGGAGGCGCGCAAGCGGGAAGTGAAATCGGCCCGCGCCGCGACGATTGTCGCGCAAGGCCGCGCAGACCGTTCCGACAGAATGGCTGAAGACGCACGATCCGCAAGCATCGCGTCCGAGGCTGGCCGCCGTGAAGCTGAAGGACGCAGCGCAATCCTGTCCTCCGAACTTGCAGCCTTTGAGCAGAAGCGCACCGAACTCGGCCTGACCCTGATCGTGCGCGATCTTCAGTTTGCCAGCGATTCTTCGGTGCTGACGCCGGGTGCCAGAGGGCGGCTTGCGCCGCTGGCGACCTTCCTCTCCGGCAATTCCGGCACCCGGATCCAGATCACCGGCCATACCGATTCTTCCGGCTCGGACGGCTACAATCAAAACCTCTCCGCGCAGCGCGCCGCATCGGTCGGTGCTTACCTGATTTCGGCTGGGACCAGCGCCGCTCGGGTCGAGACGCTTGGCCTTGGGGAAGGTGTCCCCTTGTCCTCGAACGCGACAGCCGCTGGCCGGGCCATCAACCGGCGGGTTGAAATCACGCTGCTTGACCGGGCTAATGAATAGGTCGCCAGGAAATCTGCGCAGTCGCCAGATGGGCAGTATAGGGGCAGTTTTCCAACCGATGGTCAGGGAGAAGCAGACCGGGCGCGACTTCGAAACAAAGGTCCGGTTTGCCTGATCTGCGGCGTTTCACCCGCTTCAGGAGGCGGACGGGATCAGGATTGGCCGGTTTGCGGATGCTCGGCATGGCACCCCGGATGACGCCTTCCGGGGGCACTCTCGCAGGAAAGTCCGGGCACTTGCAGCCATCGCGCGGGCGGATCTCGACATTCGCTGGAGGATTGATGTTTCTGCCCTCTCCCCGAGAACGGGTGAAGGCAGACTTCACATTGCCCGCACGGCGGATCTGCTAATCGCGCTCACCTCAGAAGCCGAAATGGCAGACGATCGACACGCCCGCATGCCGCCGGGGCCTGTGATCTTCGCGGGCTGTGCCATTGACCTGAGCTCCCCACCAGGCGTTGAGGCAGCAAATGCGAATTTGTGGGAATGCCAACAACCGGGGTAAACACCATCCGGGTCAGCGAGGTCTGGACCGCCACTTTGATGTCGCAGCGACAGAACAGGACCAGAAGCGCATGGTTCATCAGAATGTACCACGGCGTCTTAGCGCGACCACAAAATGCAAATACGGAGGAACAGATGGCACAGGTGACGCAGCTCTGGGTGAACCGGGGCAATCTTCGCGAGACGAAAATCGTACAATCCGGGCGCCGTCCGCTCGCGCCCGGCGAAATCCGGGTTCGGATCGACAAGTTCGCCCTGACATCGAATAATGTCAGCTATGCCGTGAGCGGAGACATGATTGGCTACTGGAAGTTTTATCCGGCTGATGCGCCATGGGGCAGCGTCCCTGTCTGGGGCATGGCTGATGTTATCGAATCCAGGAGCGGCGAGATTGCTGATGGAGAACGTCTTTGGGGGTTCTTTCCCATGGACAGCGAGACCGTTCTTTCGCCTGGCGCTGTGAAGCCGGCGACTTTCATGGACCAGACCCCACATCGCCGCGATCTGCCCGCGCTCTACAACCAATACAGGCGGATCGCTGGCGAACCCGAAGAGATGAAAGCCCGAGAAGACGAGCGCTGCCTTCTTTTTCCACTGTTCGGGACCTCATTCGCCCTGTTTGATTATCTCCTCGACAATGACTTTTTCGGCGCACAGCAGGTTCTGATCGGTTCGGTATCATCAAAGACTGGCCTTGGGCTGGCCCAGCTGCTCAAGTCTGAAGGGCCTGAAGGACTTCGCGTCGTCGGTCTCACCTCAGCCGGCAATCTTGATTTCCTGACATTGCTGGGCTGCTGCGATCAGATCGTGACTTATGGCAATGAAACGCAGATCGATGCCGACAAAAAGGCGGCTTATGTCGATATGTCCGGCAACACGGCGCTGACACACACCCTCCATCATCGTCTTGGCGAGAACATGGTTGAAAGCTGTATGGTCGGAGCGACCCACTGGGACCAGGCCGGCAAGATCGACAGCCTGCCCGGCGCCAAGCCGGCCTTTTTCTTTGCTCCGGGACACATTGCCAAGCGGAACAAGGATTGGGGCCCAGGGGTTTTCACCGAAAAGGCCAGTGAAGCGAGTTTGAAACTCGCGCAGATGGTGTCCGATCAGGTTGCCATTGAACGCATTGACGGTGCAGACGCTGCAGCAAGTGTCTGGAAAGACATGCTCGACAACAAGGTGTCCCCAAATCGCGGCATCATGGTCTCGATCACCCGATCAGGGAATGTCTGTTGAATGGCGGTGATCAACGAGTTTCTACCGGGCGACCCTTTGTAAATTCAGGGACTAACGAGGCAGGAGGCGGGCCGCCTGGCCTTTAATATTCAACCTGCTGAATTTCAGGGAAAGGCGCTTCTGGTGCGGTTCGCAAAGGCGACCAGCGAGAGCATGACGGGTACCTCGACCAGCACACCGACCACTGTGGCGAGCGCCGCGCCGGAATTCAGACCGAACAGGCTGATGGCGACGGCGACAGCGAGTTCGAAAAAGTTCGAAGTGCCGATCATGGCGCACGGCGCGGCGATCCGGTGAGGCACTTTCCAGGCCCAGGCCGCCGCATAGGCGAGGGCGAAGATCGCATAGGACTGGATCAGGATCGGCACGGCGATGAGGGCAATGATGAGCGGGCGGGCGATGATGGTTTCGCTCTGGAAGCCGAACAGGAGGACGACCGTCGCAAGAAGGCCGATAACCGAAAGCGGCTTGATCTTGTCGGTAAAGCGCGACACCGCGGCCTCCCCGCCGCCTCTGGTGAGCAGGGTTCGTGTGACGATGCCGGCGATTAGCGGTATTACCACATACAGCGCTACCGAGAGCAGCAGCGTCTCCCATGGAACGGCAATGTCGGTGACGCCGAGCAGGAAGGCCACGATCGGCGCGAAGGCGACAACCATTATCGCGTCATTCACACTCACCTGCACCAGCGTGTAATTCGCATCGCCCCTGGTGAGCTGTGACCAGACAAAGACCATGGCTGTGCAGGGCGCCGCACCGAGCAGTATGAGGCCAGCGATATAACCTTCCGCATCCGAGGGCGGGATAAGGCCCGCAAACACGTAACGGAAGAACAGAACGCCGAGCGCCGCCATGGTGAAGGGCTTGATCAGCCAGTTCACAATCAGCGTGATGATCAGTCCCTTGGGCTTCTCGCCAACCCGCGCCATGGCAGAAAAGTCCACTCCGATCATCATTGGCCAGACCATCGCCCAGATCAGGATCGCCACCGCGAAATTGACATTGGCATATTCGAGCGCCGCCAGCGCCTGAAACGCACCGGGGATGAGGAGGCCCAGCCCGATCCCCGCAAGGATGCAGAGTCCGACCCATACGGAGAGGTACTTCTCGAACGCGCCCATGAATTGATCCTTCTAGAATGTCAGGGTGAGTTGGGCATAACCGAACAGGGTGGCATCGTCGTCCGGCCCGCCGGGTACGTTATTGGTGAACTCGCCATAGACAAGGCCAGATGCACCCAGTTCGAGACGCAGACTGCCGGGCAAGACCCAATAGCGCGCGCGGGCGTCAAGCTCATGCCCGATGAACTCACCTGACTGTCCGGTCGGATCGCGCAGGCGCGCAATGACCCAGCTGTCGGTTGCCGAAGCCAGAGACGCAGCGTGATACTGGAACCAGCCATCCCAGCGATCATTGGGCGTGACCTGCACCCGAAATCCTGGCGCGCTGAGATTGGCGGGCGTCAGGGGGCCGTGGATCGAGGTGTTGTTGAGATCTGTGCGCCGGCCACCGAACAGCCGCTCATGCTGGTCGAAGGCGAGATCGCCTGCGGTCTCATCGCCGCTGGCATAATAGTATTCGAGTGAGATGCGAGGCTGCCATGGCGCATTGAATGTGTAGCCGAGCACGGCAATCATCATGGAAGCTTCGACGTCGAGGCTCTGCGTGTCTGCCGGGTCGCTTGTGGCATAGCGTGTGCCCTGCCTGAGGGCCGCTTCCAGGTCGATGTCCCATTGCCCCGGCTGCGGCTTGCGATAGAGCCGAAAGCCCGGCGCGATATAGGACCGGTCTGGCGTCTGGAAGTCGTCAGTATCTTCCTCTTCGAGGCCATAGACGAAAACCTCGCCCCAAAGTCCGGGCACGGCCTCCGGCAGGATGTCCGCGCGGCGATAATGGACGCCCCAGATCCGGCGGCCCCACTGTTCCTCATCTCCTGACAGCTCATTGTCGTCGATGTCGGGGCGCGTATTCGGGAAGCGCGCGGTCGGAACGACATGAACAAGATGCAGTTCGTCGCCCCGGTCAGCCTCACTGATGAAATGCGCGCCTGTATAGCTTTTGATCACATTGGCGTAGCTGACCCGTTCGATCTGCCGCTTGGAGCCGATCGAGACGGTCTGGCGGCCCAGAGTGAGCCGACTGTCGGAGTTGACGCCGAGCAGGCCGGGCAGATCATCGAGCCGGGCGTAAAGCTGGAGGACATCGAGCGGATTGGTAATGCTGCTGGAGAGCGGTGTACCGCTGTCGCCAAGATAGGTTCGGCTGTCCTGAAACTCGATGCCAAACGACACAGGACCGGTATCGGCTTCGGCGAGCAGGAGCGTGCGGAAGAGGAGGAGCTGGTCGCTGCCTACCCGGCCGGCCCGGAACTGTCCGTCAAGGCTCTCATAGCGCATGCGCGCTTCGCCGCTAAGGGTCAGCCATTCTGGCGCATTCACTTCCCGCTCAAGCTGCAGGGGCTCATCGCCACTTGCATACGTTGCGCAGGCGCAGAACAGAATCGAGCCTATCAGAACAGGTCTCATGGCAACTCCCCCCGCGAGGCAGATACGGTTTCGTCTTCCTACGGGAACGCACTCATCATTTCAATAATCTATCGAATATTGAATCAAAAGTCCGGTTTCGAGAGGCTCGCAAGCGGGGCGCAGACCTCCGGGTGGCCGTTGCAGCAGGTTTCGACCAGCATGGAAAGCAGGCTGTTCACCGCGTCGATTTCCGCGCGATAAATCATGCGGCGCCCATCGCGCACGACGCTGACCAGGCCGGAATTGACCAGAATGCTCAGATGACCGGAAAGCTTGTTGGGCGCAAGACCAAGCTGGCCGGCAATCGCGCCAGCCTGGAGGCCGTCCTGACCGGCTTCCATAAGCGCGCGAAAGGCCTGAAGTCGCGTTTCCTGCGACAGGGCGGAGAGTTGCTTCAGGGTCTCGGTCAGCTCGTTCATTGGCGTCTCTGTTATCACATTCACATCATACAGGAATCCTGAATAGCGCCTATATCCGCCGCCAGGCTGCGATTTGTGACCGCGAGCGAGGCGTGCTCTAAAGACGGATGGCTCGCTTGTTTGAAGAACTCGACTACCAGCTGACGCCGATTGGTGCGCTGTCACTTCGGCGACGCCGGGAAATGCGGCTCGGCGTTGACATTGTCGAGGTCAAACTCGGCGATGAACACCTGATGTCGGATATGTTCACCGCATCCGAGATCGCGCTGGCGAAACTGGGACTTGCCCGGCTTGAGGATGAAAAGCTCGCCATCGTGATTGGCGGACTGGGCCTTGGCTATACTGCAAAGGCTGCGCTGGAGGATGAGCGGGTCAGTGAGCTGATAATCGTGGAGTATCTCGCTCCGGTCATTGAATGGCACAGACAGGCGATCCTGCCGATGGGGACAGCGCTTGTTGACGATCCGCGTTGCCGGATCGTGGAAGGTGACTTTTTTGCCATGAGCGAAGGCGAGGGCGGGTTTGATCCGTCTGCACCGCGTCGGCGATTTGACGCGATCCTCGTCGATATAGATCATTCACCCGAGGCCTGGCTCGATGGCCGCAGTGGTCATTTCTACCAGCCGGAGGGTTTGCGTCAGCTCGCCTCTCATCTCAAGCCCGGTGGCGTGTTCGGGCTCTGGTCGAATGATTCGCCGGATGCAGCCTTCGTCGCCAGACTGCAGGGCATGTTTGCCAGGGCCTGGGTTGAGGAGATCCGGTTTCGCAATCCATATCAGGATGGCGAGGCCGTTCAGACTGTCTATCTTGCCATACGCCGGCAATAGATGCCCGGATCAGGCAGCTACAGGGGCCGCTTTCTCGTTTCCCGGCATCAGAGAGAGCAGGAAGTCCTCAAAAGCGCCTGGGCGCTGGATGAAGCGGTTAAAGGGCAGGCCAGCCTTGCCGATCGCCTCTGGCGCGATATTGCAACCACACAGTTTCGCCGTCTCGACCGCGCGGTCGCGCTCGTCATTCGCCGAGACCACGGCAATGCGATGATTGCCCATATTGGCGATGCGGGCGATGGTCATTTCCGGGTCCGGGCTGTCGGGCAGGGTCAGGTCCAGGATCACGAGGGCGAACCGTTCAAGCCGCAGGCGGCTCTCGGCTTCGAGCAGGCTCGTCGCCATGACGAGATCGACCTGTACACGCGCGCGCGCCGCCTTGTCTGCGGCAATCGCCAGCATGTCGCGAACAGGTTCATGATCCTCGACCCAGAGCACTTTCATAAATCTACCTCTTTGCTGGTGCAGAGCGCGCGACCTGCCCGCTTCCATCTTTGTGCAGGCCCAGTTAAACCACGCGGCTGTTTCGCCTTGGTAAAGCGAATATGACTGAAGTGTTGACAAACGTGCGCGAGGCAGCGCGCCGCAGCAGCTAAGCTTTCGCCATCCGCGCGATGCTGTATGCTGCACCGACAGAATGAGGCAGAGCGACCATGAGTGAGAAACCTGCGGCCCTGGAGGCTGGCCGGCAATCGGTCTTTCTGCCGGCGAACAGCAATAGCGGCTTGCATATCGCCGACGCACTGATCCGTGAGCGATGCCCGAGCTTCGTGTCTCACTGGTCCTGGCCGGTCACCCGTCCGATTCTCTATGGCCTTCTGGGCTACAAGAAGGCCCGGGCGATGGCCGATCATCTCCAGACGCTGAACGGGCGCCAGAGTTTCGATTATCTCGCCAACATGCTTGCCTTCGACATGCAGGTGGACAAACTCGACCGCCTGCCTGCGACCGGGCGCTGTATCGTGATCGCCAACCATCCGACCGGCCTTGCCGATGGCGTCGCCGTCTGGGAGGCCATACGCAAGGTGCGCACCGATGTGGTCTTTTTCGCTAACGCCGATGCCGTGCGCGTGAATCCGCGATTTTCAGATCTCATCATCCCTGTCGAATGGGTGCTGGACAAGCGCAGCCCGGCCAAGACGCGCGAAACTTTGCGCCAGGCCGGCGAAGCCTTTGCCGCCGAAAAATGCGTGGTCATTTTCCCGTCAGGAAAGCTTGCGCGCCGGGTGGATGGTGAACTGGCCGAACAGGACTGGTTCCCGACCGCTGTCAGTCTGGCACGAAAGAAGAATGCCCCGGTGTATCCGCTGCACCTTGAGGCGCGTAATTCATGGCTGTTCTACTTCTTTTCACGGGTCAATGGCGAGCTTCGCGATATCACGCTGTTTCATGAGTTGCTGAACAAGAAGGGCTCGCGGTTTCGGATGGGCTTTGGCCCGCAGGTCCCGCAGGAGGGGCTCCAGGGCGATGCCGGGGAGGTGACCGCGCGTCTTCGCGACTATGTGGCCTATGAACTCGCGGAAGACCTTGATCGCACTTTCGAAAATGACAGTTGCCCCCGTGAAACATGACCAAATTGTGGTAAGCCCTCTGTTATCCAACTCAAATGGAGGGGCAAATGGAACAACTCTGGGAAAACATCCAATACCAGTTCAATGAATACGGGCCGAAGGTCTTCGCTGCGCTGATCATTCTGGTCGGTTTCATCATCGCCGCCTATGTGGTCAAATGGCTGATCGGTGCCGCGATCGACAAGACGGGCCTCGCGAAGAAGGCCAATGAGACGGCCGGGCCCGGGCGCAAGAGTCTTGGCTCAAGCCTGTCATCAGCGGCCTTCTGGGTCATCATTCTGCTGGGTGTGATTCAGGCGCTGACGCGGCTGGAACTGACGACGATCACCCAGCCGCTGAATGCGATGCTGGATGAGATATTCTCCTATATCCCGAACATCATCGCCGCCGTCTTCGTGTTCGCGATCTTCATCATCGTGGCGAATGTCGTCAAGCAGGCGGCCAAGGCCGTCCTCGTCTTTGCCGACCCGCTGCCCGAGCGGGTCGGGCTTGCTGAAGAGCCGGTCAATATTTCCGGTGTGGTCTCGACGATCCTGCAGGCTTTCCTCATGATCCTGGGCGCGATTGCGGCCTTCGACGCGCTCAATATCGAAAGCATCTCGCAGCCGGTGAATGAACTCCTGTCAAACATTGTCGACAGTCTCGACAACATCATCCTGGCCGGGATCATCCTCACCGTCTTCGTGTTTGTCGGTCGCTGGGTGGCAGATCTCGCCCGCAAGACCCTGCCCAATTTCGGCATTGACAGCGCAGTCAGCGAGCTTGGCCTGCTGAAAGGGGCAGATCGCAACATGACCGCGTCAAACATCATCGCTAACCTGGCGCTGTTCTTCATCGTCCTGCTCGGCGTGATCCAGGCCTTGCGGGCGCTGGAATTTGCCGCGCTGACCGAGGCGATGAATGTGGTTCTCGACATGGGTGCCCAGATTGTCTTTGGCGCCCTGATCATCTTTGCTGGCGTGTTCATTGCCCGGCTTGTCACCGATGCGATGAAGGCGGCCGGTTCGGGCGCGACCGATACGGCGGCCAGCATCGTGAAATGGGTGATCATCATCCTGTCGGTGATCCTGGGCATTTCGCGCATGGGCCTCGACCCGACCGGCGGCGCCTTCATCCTGGAAGTGGCGAAATATATCATTCTCGGCGCGGCACTCGCGATCGGGATTGCCTTTGGCTGGGGTGGCCGCGACTGGGCCGCCGCGCAGCTGGAGCGTTTCCGCCCGACCAAATAGGTTCGGTGAGGGCGGGTCCGCCCAACCGGAAAGACTGGAACGGCCCCTCAGACCTGTCTGGGGGGCCGTTTTCTATGTCAGCGGTCCCTGATGCGGAGGTCTCAGCTGGCGCGTTCGCCATACCAGTCGACATTCCGGGTCATGAACATGGTGAGCGCAATCGCGATGAAGGAAGCGAGCGCTCCGGCCAGCAAGGCATGGTCTGCGGCCCGCATCAGCACATAGATCAGTGCGTATATGCCGGTCAGCACGCCCAGCGCCTTCAGGCCTGCCATTGTGGAGCGGAACACATTCGCCGAATAGAGCGCGATCAGCCCGACCGTCATCGTCGAGGCGATCACAAAAGCAAGATCGAAACCCATCCTTTCGGCAAAGGCGAGCAGCAGGAGATAGAATATTGTCTGCGCAAGGCCGAGCAGGATGTATTGTGCCGGATGGGCACGTGCCTGTTCGGTCACCTCGAACAGGAACCAGGACAGGAAGACAAAGCCGATGAACATGGCGCCATATTTCAGCGAGCGTTCGACACTCTGATAGGGGTTTGCCGGTTGAACGAACCGCACCGCCATATCCTTCTGGTCCCAGCTGGTCAGCTGCGTAAGGTCGAGATGGGTGCCCGCCCCGGCAATGCCGCGTGCCAGATAGGGCACGTCCCAACGCGCGGAGAACCCTTCCATGCCGGCCTCGCCGACATCATGACTGACGGGCAGAACCGCACCGGTAAAGCTCGGACTGTCCCAATTACTGGTCATTTCCACCACTGTCTCACGGGCAAAGGGCGCAAAAGCGAGCCGTTCGGCTCCGCCCAGCGTGAACTGCACGGACAGGTCCAGCGGAGCGTCTCGTGTGGCAAGGCTCTCGATCCGGGCCGCCGCGAGCGTGTCGAGACCGGTCCAGGGCACGGGCTGATAGTCTCCGCTCTGGCTGTAGCTATGGCTGACCGGTTCGACACTGAGACGGGTCTCGGAGTCGCGCACGACCATCTCCCCGCGCAGGCCACGCGGGTCGCTGACGCCGAGATAGAGACGCGCATCGATCCAGAGCGGCGTGGCGTCGTCTGGCACTGCCTCGCGCAGGGCCTCGGGGTCAATCTTGCCGGCCATCGCGATATCTGCGGCATACACCGGCACGCGATAGATCCCGCGCTCGCGCTCTTCCACGTTCACAATGGTCTCAACCACGCCCGACGAGGCAAAGGCGACGGCCAGGCCATAGACGATATGTTCGGGCTTTTCGGGATTTGGCGCGCGC
Organism: uncultured Hyphomonadaceae bacterium; assembly: GCA_964415675.1. Taxonomy (GTDB): domain Bacteria; phylum Pseudomonadota; class Alphaproteobacteria; order Caulobacterales; family Hyphomonadaceae; genus UBA5336. The sequence continues at coordinate 96,538 of CAYQBG010000009.1, read as the reverse complement.
GAAAAGGGAACGGCGAGGAAAGGGCCAAGCACGCTCTGGCGCCCGCCCGCCTTGGCGCTGACCTCGCCAAGGGCACGCTCGGCGCCCATGGTGCGTTCATTGACGACGCCGTAGACGAACAAGGCGGGGATCGCCATGGCCAGCGCCAGGGCACAAACGAGGATGAGCTTCAGGCCCGTGGAACGGCGCGGCACCAGCCGGCCGAGCGATGGCGCGCCGCCGGGCGGCGGGGCGGACATGTCATTCGTCGGCATATAGGATCTCCAGTCAGGTCGGTGCTGCAAATTGGAAGCTCCAGCATCATGGCTGGCCAAGGCCGGATTGCGGCACTGGTCGGGTGATTGCAGGACCTCACAAGTGTTTGCCGATAAAATTTACCTAGTCGATCACCCTCATCGCGTAATATTAGATTTTTTCTGGTCGGTCATGAGAAATATTCAACTTACAATTCGTCTTCATGTGAACGCAGTGTTCGTAATGATGTGCGTATAATTTGATAGAATACGATCTATAGTCGTATATTATACTTTTGACGACTAAAAGTATGATGAGATGTAAACCGGTTGATAAATTTTATATTGTACCCGCCTGCAAATGAGGGCTGCATCATGATCAGCAACCGTATCGCCAGACATATTGGGCCATCGCTCGAACTCTTCGTGCTGATCCCGCTGGCTGCGGTGTCCATGGCCGTGATTTCGAGTGTGATCACCTTCCAGATAGGCATGCCCGACACACTTCGTGACTTCATGGGAACGACGGTCGCTGTCGCGCTGTTCGTCTCGGTTCCAATGGCCGCGCTGGCGGCGCAATATGACCTGCGGGTCCGCCGTTCCAACGAGAGACTGGAACGGCTTGCCTCGACCGATCCGCTGACGGGACTGATGAACCGGAGATCGTTTCTTTCATCGGTTGGCGACGAGCAGGCACGCATGCAGCGCTCTGGAAATTGCGCGGCCATCGCCCTTGTCGATCTTGACTGGTTCAAGCAGCTGAATGACACATTCGGCCATGCGTTCGGCGATCAGGTCCTTTGTGAAGTGGCCATTCTCCTGAGCGATGAATTACGCCATCCGTTCGACAAGGTCTGTCGCTGGGGCGGGGAAGAATTCATTGTGCTGACCAGCAATGTCACGCGAGACCAGGCCCGGCTCGTCTTCGAGCGGCTGCGCACACGTATCGAGGCGCATGTTTTCGAGCAGGGCGAGGCGACGATCCATGTGACGGCGAGCTTCGGGGCGGCCCGGATCTGTTCCGATTCCGACACTGAAACGATCATCCGATCGGCCGATGATGCCCTGTATGAGGCCAAGGCCAGCGGCCGGAACCGCGTGGTTTTTGCCAGTCAGCCCGTTCCGGAAGACGAGTGCGCAGTCCGTGCCTGACCCAGCCACACCGGCTCGGCGCTATGTCTTGAGCGCCGACCGCCTATTCTTCTATCGGGGGCCAGACCGTCGCGGCCACCATGTCGCAGGCCACCGCAACCATGACCGCGTCTGGAAAGGCGCCAAGATGTGCCTCATCCATCCTGATCACCCAGGTGTCATCCCCCGTCTGGGTGTCACCATCGACCTTGGTTAAGGTCTGGAAACCAACACGCATGTCCTCCATGGCCTCGCCATGGCTGAGCGTGGTCTCGAATGCGGTGAAGTAGGAGGAGGCTTCGTCATGCACGGTGCCGTAATGGCGACCCGAATAGACCCCTGAGGCACTGACATCGATCTCCAGACCTTCGGTGGAGGTCTCGCTTTCAAGAAGGTAGCAGTAGCGCCCGGCTGCCAGTTGCGCGACATCGACCGGTTCGTTCGGTGTGACCTCTGGTGCGAGGGTTTCCGCAAGGGGCTCAGACGCCACGTCGCCCGCTGTCCCTTCATTCCCGCCCGCAGGCGCTCCGCAGGCCGCTAGCGCAAGACAGACCGGCAATAGAAATTCTTTCATGACACGCCCCGTAATCAGCCACCAGTTTCCAGGTATGATGGGGTCAAACCGTAACATTCGGCAAGGTGTAACAGCGATTTACGCTGGCAATACCGTCTGACGCGGGCCAGACTTCTGTCATGTTATGCAGGCCCATCCGCCACGCAGCGATACCACTGTTTGTTGCCCCGATACTGGCTGGCTGTATCGTCACCGCGCCGGCCAAGACTCTTTATGGCGGTGCGAAATTCGCCGGGACGACGGTCTATGCCTCCGGAAAGGGAGTTTATCGCGTAGGCAGCCTGACCGTGCGCGCGGCTGATGGTGTGCTTGACGGAACAGAGCGGATGCTTCGCCTGACCATTCTGGCTGGCGATGCCACCGGCGCGGTCGTGCGCACGTCGCGCCTCGTCTCTTCAAGCGCGCTGGGGGCTGAGCTTACAGCGCTGGAGCAGGCCGGCGGTGTTGTCGAAGTCATTGTCGAACCTGCAATGCCAGCGCCCGACCGAAACGGTTGACGCTCCCGCCGCAGCGTCCTTCACTTCCGGGAGACAGATAGGGGAAGAGCCAATGGCCGAGGTGAATTCGTTCTGGATCGATATTCCGGATGCCACGCTGGCGCGCATCCGTGAGCGCGTCGAGAATTACCGCTGGTTTCCGGCGCCCGCTAATGAAACGGGCTGGGAATACGGCATGTCGAGCGCCGTGCTGAAATCGCTTCAGGCCCACTGGCTGGAGCGGTATGACTGGCGCGCGGCCGAGGCGGAGCTGAACCGCCATCCGCAATTCACCACGAGGATTGATGGCCTTGATATCCATTTCATCCATGTGGTCGGCGAAGCGCAGGGCCGTCGTCCGCTCCTGCTGACGCATGGCTGGCCAGGGTCGGTCTTCGAATTCTGGGAGAGTATCGAACCGCTGGCCTTTCCCAGTCGGCATGGCGGGCGCGCCGAGGATGCGTTCGATCTGGTGATCCCCTCGCTGCCGGGCTACGGGTTTTCCGGCAAGCCGGCCTCTCCACTGGGCCAGCGCGCCACGGCCGCGCTCTGGGACAGGCTGATGCGCGAGGTGATCGGGGCTGACACGTATATCGCGCAGGGCGGAGACTGGGGCGCGCTCGTCACGTCCTGGCTCGGCGTCAATCATTCCGCACATGATGGCAAGGGCGGCTGCCGGGCGATCCATCTCAACATGATCGGACTGAGACCGACGCCGGCGACGCCGCAGAGTGATCAAGAAACCGAATGGTTGCAATCTATGCAGGAGAAGATGGCCGCGGAGGGCAGCTATTTCCAGCAACAGGCGACCAAGCCGCAAACGCTCGCGCTCGGCCTGATGGACAGCCCGATGGGCCAGGCCGCCTGGATCATGGAGAAATTCCATGGCTGGTCGGATCTCGGAGACAGCGGCGACCTGCTCGGAGTCTACTCGCCCGATCAGTTGCTGACCAATTTGATGATCTATCTGGTCAATGACGCGTTTGCGACCTCGGTCTGGTACTATAATGCCCTCTTTCAGGAGGGTGGTAACGCACTGGCCGAGGGCCAGCGCTGCGACACGCCGACCGGGTTTGCGAATTTCCCGAAAGAAGCGCTCTACAACCCGCCGCCCCGAAGCTGGTGCGAGCGAGCTTATAACCTCATCCATTGGAGCGACATGCCGCGCGGCGGGCATTTCGCGGCGATGGAAGCACCTGACCTGTTCGTTCAGGATGTCCGGGAGTTTGCTGCGAAACTCTGAACGCACACGCGCACCCTCGTCTTCGTGGTTCGACTTCGCTCACGATGAGGATATATTGAGGAAGCGTTCGCGGGCATGCGTGCGTCGTTGTCACATCCCCGGGAGAATGCCATGAGCCGCCGCCTAGTCCTGATCACCGGCGCTTCGGCCGGCATCGGTGAAGAATTTGCCCGCCAATATGCCGCGCGTGGATGGGATGTGGCGCTGACGGCGCGGCGGGCCGACCGTCTTGATGCGATCGCGCGCGAGATCGAGACCCGGCATGGCGTGGCCGCGTTGACCATCGCAAGCGACCTCGCACAGCCTGGCGCGGTCGATGCGATCCTCGGCGAGATCGCGGCGGCGGGGCGGCTGGTGGACGGACTGGTCAACAATGCGGGCTATGGCCTTCCCGGCACCTTCTTCAACACGAGCTGGGAAGACCAGTCGGCCTTTTTCCGGGTGCTGCTGAGCGTGCCGCTCGAGCTGACCCATAAAGTCCTTCCGGGCATGGCCGAGCGCGATTATGGCAGGATCGTCAATGTCGCCTCTCTGGCGGGTTTCACACCGGGCGCGAATGGTCATACGCTTTACGGCCCGGTCAAATCGGCGTTGATCAAATTCTCCGAGAGCATACAGGCCGAAGCCGAAGCCGCCGGTCACAAGATCAATTGCACAGCGCTCTGCCCTGGTTTCACCTATAGCGAGTTTCACGACGTCAACGGCACCCGCGCGCAGACCGAAGAGATGCCGAGATGGCTCTGGATGCAGGCCGCTCCGGTGGTCGAGGCCGGGATCGAGGCGGTCGAGCGCGGCCAGCCGGTCATTGTCCCTGGCGGAGTCAACAAGGGGCTGGCGACCCTGACAAAACTCATGCCCGACCCGATCGCCCGTGGCCTTATGCGCCAGCAATCAAAGCGTTTCCGCAAGACTGAGGCGTGAACGCGAATGAGCCTCACCCGATCATACATCCAGCCTGGTGATGGGTAACGAACCGGATGAAACGTTTCCTGGAATTCCTGGGCCGTTTGCGTGACCCGGCGCTGTTGATCCTTATCGGCGGCGGCCTCTGGGCAATGCGCGAATTCGCGCTGATCCCGGAACGCTGGCGACCTCACGCGGATATCGCCGCGCAGTTTCTGGTCATCGCAGCCATTGGCTGGGCGCTCACCAGCCTGCTCGACCTCGCCCTCAAGCGCCATACCCAGCGCCTTGAACACAGAAACCAGACGCTGGGTGTGCGCCGCGACATTACGCGCGTCGATGTGTTCCGCAGGATTGCGGTGATGGTCGGTGGCCTTGCCACTCTGGCGGCGGCGCTGACGGTGATTCCCTGGGCCCGTCAGATTGGTGTGTCGCTGTTCGCCTCAGCTGGTATTGCAGGCATTGCGGTCGGCATCGCGGCACGTCCGGTCCTGTCGAACCTGATCGCTGGTCTTCAGATCGCCTTCACCCAGCCGGTCAAGCTGGACGATGTCGTCGTGGTCGAAGGCGAATGGGGCTGGGTCGAGGAGATCGGCCTGTTTTTCGTGGTGGTGCGCACCTGGGACCTGCGCCGCCTTGTCGTACCGCTATCCCAGTTTATCGAGAAACCATTCGAAAACTGGTCGCGCCGGTCCACACGGATCAATGGCGCGGTGTATTTCGCGCTCGACTATGAAGCGCCGATCGAGGCGATGCGTGAGAAACTGCTCGAAATCTGCAAGGCGAGCGCGGCTTGGGACGGCAATTTCGCGACCATCCTCGTCACCGATGCCAGGGAGACACATATTGTCGTGCGCGCGCTCGCATCTGCTTCGAATGCCGACAATGCCTGGGTGCTGCGCTGTGAGATCCGCGAGCACATCATAACCTGGCTGCGCGAGCACTATCCCGAGGCGCTGCCGCGTCTGAGGGCCGATGCGGTCCTGGAAGACCCGCTGGTGCGCGATGGCCAGCCTTCGGGCGGGCCCCCGCGCGAAAACAACGTGGAAGAAGACACTGTCCGTGAGGCCGGCGAGATCAGTCCGACCCGCTGATCGAGGTCCAAAGCCAGTCGGCCGCCTCGCGGACCTGCAGGCGGTCGAGATCGACCTTGCCATTGGCCGTGCGCATGTCCTCTGAAGAAATGGCAAACCGCAACGGTTCCAGTGCCTCCAGAAGCGCCCGGTCGCCGGTCGCCTGCGGGCCCAAGAGGATGAACGCGTCATAGGGCGGCAAGGCGCCGGCGGGCTCTTCCAGCAGGAAAAGGTCATAGGCGTCTATCCGGCCATCGGTCGTATAGGCGGTGATGACATCCACCTCGCCATTGGCGACTGCTTCATACATGAAGGTGGAGTCCATGCCGCGCGTCTTCAGCCCCGACAGGCCGTAAATGTCGCGGGTGCGCGTCCATTCCGGTCGGCCGAAAAATTCCGGGTCGCTCGCCACGGTCAGCGGTTTTCCGGCGAGGTCGCCGACGGTTCGCAGCCCGTATTGCTCAGCGGTGTCACGCGTTACCGCATAGGCATAGGCGTTCTCGAAACCGAGCGGGGCATAGGCGAGCACGCCGTGATTGTCCCATAGCCAGGCCGAGGTTTCAGCATACATGACAGCGCGCGGCGGCACGTCGTCCCGCTTCATGAGTGTGGCCCAGACCGTGCCCGTATAGTCGATGGTCAGGTCGACATCGCCCGACAGAAGAGCATTGAAGGCCACAGCCGAGCCAAGGCCTTCGCGCACATCTATCCGGGCGCCCTCAGCGCGCAGGGGCCGGGCAATGACATCGGTAAGGATATATTGCTCGGTGAAGGCCTTTGCTGCGAGGGTAACTGTGCGCCCTGCAAGGGGCTCGACATCGCCGACAAAACTCTTTTCCTGGGGACCGGCCCCGACGCGGCCTGAGAACTGGGTGAGAAGCGGTGCAAGGATCAGGACGAGGCCGGCCGTTCCGGCGAGCGCCAGCCGTCGTGAGCGCCGCTCGGCCGACAATTCGAACAGGCGGATCACCTGGTCGAGCGCCAGTGCAAGCGTCGCCGAGACGAGGCAGCCGAACAGGACCGCGCCCCAGTTTCGGGTTTGCAGTCCCTGGAAGATGTAATTGCCAAGGCTTTCCGCGCCCACCGGCGTTGAAAGCGTGGCTGCGCCGACCACCCAGACACTTGCGGTGCGCAGGCCCGCGACGATCACAGGCGCGGCAAGCGGCAGGTCCACCTGAAACAGACGCTGGCGCGCGGTCATGCCGACACCGAGTGCCGCTTCCCTGAGATCGGGATTGACGCCCTGAAGCCCGACAATGGTGTTGCGAAGGATCGGAAGGACCGAATACAGCGCGAGTGCGGCATAGGCCGGCCAGAAACCGATCCGCCCGCCCATCACGGGCACCATCAGAGCAAGGAGCGCGATCCCCGGAATGGTCTGCACCACGCTGGCCAGTCCCAGCGCGGGCGTGGCCAGGCGCGGCGCGCCGGCTGTCCGGATACCCAGCGGGACCGACACCAGAAGCCCTGTCAGGATTGCAGCGAATGACAGTGTCAGATGGCCGGCATAATGCCCCGGAAAGACGGCCCATTCCTCCGCGAACATCAGGTCGCTCCGAATGCGGCGGCGACGGCTTGGGCAGTCCGTCGCGGCGCGGCCAGAAGATCTTCGACCGCCGGCCCGGCGGGGTGGTCGATCAATTCGCGCGCCGTGCCGAGCTGGATGATGCGTCCCTTCATCATCACGGCAATCCGGTCGGCAAATCGCAGGGCTTCGGAGAAATCGTGCGTGACCATGACGGCGGCGAAGCCGAGTTGGGCGCGCATATGGGCGACATCTTCAATCAGCCTGTCCTTGGTCACCGGATCGAGGGCAGAAAAGGGCTCGTCCATGAGGACGATTTCCGGTTCTCCGGCCAGTGCGCGCGCAAGGCCGATGCGCTGGGCCTGTCCGCCGGACAATTCGCCCGGACGACGCGCGCCGAATTCGTCCAGTGGCAGGCCGACAAGCGACAGGAGCCGCTCAGTCCGCGCCGCAATCCGTTCTGCACTCCAGCCTAGCAGCCCGGGTGTCACGGCAACATTTTCCGCCACGCTCATATGCGGAAAAAGACCCGCACTCTGGATGACATAACCGATTCGCCGGCGCCATTCATGGGCCGGCAATTCATGGGCTTCCCGCCCGCCAAGGCGAATTTCGCCATCATCGGGCTCGATCAGGCGATTGAGAAGTTTCAGCGTGGTCGTCTTGCCGCAGCCTGACGGGCCGATCAGGGCCAGCGTCTCGCCGGCGTCCAGCGCGAAAGACACGTCGCTGACGGCGGTGAAAGTGCCGAAATGCTTTGTCAGGTGAGAAGCGGACAGCAGCATGGCGCAGGCGAGCCGCCGGTCAGGCGCCCGTCAGGTCCTCTGTCAGGACCGTCATCTGGAACTGGTAGCTGGTTTCGCCTTCATCAACATCCTTGTAGACGACAGCGATGAATTCGGCGCCGAGATAAACTTCGACACTGTCATCGGTCTTGTCGCGGGCCATTAGCCGTATGCCCGGATTGAGTTTTTCCTTGAGATAGGCTTCGAGCCGCAGAGTTTCTTCGCGCTCCATGAGGTCTCCTTTGTCGTTATATCGGGGGAAGCGTACAGGTTGCCGGCGCGCGGGGAAACCGCACGCCCTGCAATGTGTTTGGTAGGGGCATGACCGGGAGCGAGTGCTGCCCGTTTCGGGAGGTCAGGCCTGCGGGGGCGGGGGCGGTGCGACCGCGCCCTGGCTTTCCTGCTGTTTCTGCTGGCGATACAGCTGCACAAAATCGACCGGGTCAATCAGCAGCGGCGGAAAGCCGCCCTCGCGCGTTACATCTGCGATGAGCCGGCGCGCAAAGGGGAAGAGCAGGCGGGGACACTCGATCAGGAGCGAGGCCTCGGTTTCATCTTCGGTCATATCGACGCACTGAAACAGCCCACCATAATCGAGTTCGATCAGAAAAAGCGTCGAATCTTCCGTGTGCGCCTTGGCATTGAGTTTCAGGCTGATCTCATAAATGCCGCCGCCCTGTTCATGCGGCGTGGCGCTGACATCGATGCCGAGATCGATATTCGGGCGACCGTCGGAACTCCGGTTGCCGGGATTCTCGAAGGACAGGTCCTTCACATACTGGCTGAGGGCGCGCAATTGCGGGCCTGAACCGGTGGGCTGCTGAGGGGGCTGGGCCGAGCCTGGCCCCCCAGTTGCGCTAGTATCGCTCATGTGTCCTCGCTTGACGGCTTGGTCGAGCGGCTACCATGGGAGAATCAGCTTCGCAACGGCCACTGGCGCTGCTAGGCCGCACGCCTTATGTGTTTATAACAGACAGACCGCAGCATTCCGGATTCCATGATCGAAATACTCATTCTCGCGGCCATCGCCTTGTTCGTTCTCTCCCGGCTCTATGTCGCGCTCGGGCGCGATGACGGCCCGCCGGACGGTCGACAGCGCCCCTCACCCGGACAGATGCGTGAGCGCACGGCGCAGCCGCCTGATGCTGCTGATGCCCCGGCGCCCGTTGAACCGGAGCCGTATTTTACCGGCCCCGGCGCCGGCGGGCTTGAAGCCATCCACACGGCGGACAATACTTTTCGGCCGGGCGAGTTCCTGCGCGGGGCGCGTTCGGCCTATGAAATGATCGTGCAGGCCTTTGCAGACGGTGACCGCGCGGCGCTGCGCCCATTGCTTGATGATGACGTGTATGAGGCCTGGGACCGCGCCCTGGCCGAACGTGAAACCAGCGGCGCCCAGCCCTGGCAACTCCTGCGTGTCAAGAGTGCCGAGATCGAGGACGCCGAGCTTGACGGAAGCATCGCCCGGGTCATCGTGCGCTACCGTTCCGAACTTGGCGATGGTGAACGCACCCGCGACGCGGACGAGAGCTGGACCTTCAAGCGCGATGTGACATCGGGTGATCCCAACTGGCTGCTCGACGATGTGGACAGCGCGGCCTGATAGCAGTTTGTAACTTTCCCTGATCGCGCGAGCCGTTATTCAGGATTGATGGTTTCGATTCGCAGATGCCTCGGCCTGTGCCTGCCGTTTCTTCTCGCGTCTTGTGCGAGTTCGCCGGTGCCGCACGCGCCGCCGCCCCCGCCTGTGTCGGAAGAGGCGCCGCTGCGGGTGCCAAGACTGGCCGTGCCCCCGGTGCCAGACGCCTTTGCCGGGCTTGATGCCTGGCAGCGGGCAGAAACAGCGCAGGGCCTGGAGGCTTTGCGTCGTTCGTGTGACGATGTTGCCGTGCGCGAGCCGGATGAATGGTTGTCGGCCAGCGCGATCTGGGCGGGACGGGTTTCGGACTGGCAGCCGGCCTGCGCGGCTATGGAAAACGCGGCCGATGTCGAAAGTGCCCGCCTGATCATCGAGACTCTGTTCCTTCCAGTCGAAGTGCTGAGCGAAGACGGCGCCTCGCGATTCACCGGCTATTTCGAACCCACATTTGAGGCCCGCACCCGCCCCGAGCCGCCCTTCACCGCGCCCGTTCCCGGCCCCCCGCCGGATATGGTCGAACTGAGTGGCGACGTGATGCAGCGTCAGGCCGACGGAAGGCTGCGACCCTATCCGCCGCGCGCTGAGATCACGCCAATCCCGATCGCCTATGCCCACCCGGCCGATGTGTTCTTCCTTCAGATTCAGGGCTCCGGACGTCTCGAATTTCGCGATGGCCGTAGTTTCCGGGCCGTCTATCACGCCAATAATGGCCATCCGTTCCGCTCGACCGCCAACTGGCTGATCGCGCAGGGGGAGATTTCGCGCGGCGAAGCGTCGATGCAGGGGATTCGCGCCTGGATGGACCGGGTCAGCCCTGAAGAGCGCCGCGCTGCGATGAATGCCAACCCGCGCTATGTCTTCTTCGAGCGTCGGCCCATCGGCGATCCGTCACTTGGCCCGGAAGGGGCAGCCGGCCTGCCGCTTGTGCCGCTCGGCTCTATGGCGGTCGATCACCGCCTGCATGCTTATGGAGTGCCTTATATCGTGTCGACGACCGCGCCGGGCCTGGGCGGCGACTGGTCAGGCCTGCTTGTTTCACAAGACACGGGCGGTGCTATACAGGGCGCAGCGCGCGGCGACATCTATTTTGGCACCGGCCCTGAGGCTGGTGCGCAGGCCGGGACGATGAATGCGCCCGGCCGGATGTGGGTCCTGCTGCCGCGCGCACTGGCGGGCCAGCTCGATCAGCTGGCGATGGACAGCCGCTGGGAGGCGTTGCTGTCAGGGCGGTCAATGGCGGCCCTCAAGGAACCGCGCGCGCGTTCCTCCAGAGCGCCGTAGAGCGCTTCTGCTTCATTCAGGCGGGCGCTGTCTGGCAGGCTGGATGGCCGCCTCGCCTGACTGAACGTAAAGCCACCGTCGGCGCTGATGTCCGGATCAATCGCGGCAAGGCGCGCAAGGCCGTTCCAGACAGACGCATCGCTGCAAAGCTGCTCGTAACCGACAAAGACCGTGTCGTCCGGTGCAGTGTCGAGGAGCCAGCGATAGGTGGCAATCCAAAGGTCCAGCCAATAGTCGAGGCTGCCGGTATCGTTCGGCTGTGCGGAATCCCCGCCGGCAAACCGGAACGGGCGGTGGTCGCCACCAAATTCGTGGTGCACCAGCCAGGTCATGTAATCGCGTGCGAACCGGTCGCCTTCATGCAGTTTGCTGAAATGGCTGTGCTGGCGCAGGAGCGAGCCGGCATGGTCCAGCGGATGGCGGAACGGTACCAGCAAGAGCGCGTCCGGAAAGACACGCCGGATCGCACGAAGCCGCAGGATATTGTTATTGTTCTTGGACAGGTAGCGCGTCTGGCCGCTATCTCCCGAGGCCAGTATCGCGCCGACATAGCGCAGATACTTTTCGCGCAGGTCTGCTGGTGGCGCGTGGGGGCCAAGATGATCAGCCGCGATGTAGCGCCGGGCGTCGAAGACCCGCCAGAATACTTCTTCCAGGCTTTCGGGACTGTCGGCATCCACGACAAGCTGGTCTCCATGCGCGCGCTCGCCCGCTTCAATGTCACGGCTCGAACGGGCGGTGAGCGATTTCCACAAATTTGGTGCCAGCACGAAGGGCATGTCCCGATAGGTCAGCGACCGGAATTGCCCACTGGCATGGAAACGGCGCATCAGGACGGTCGTCCCTGCGCGCGCCAGTCCGGCCACATAGACATGGTGCGCCTCGCGCAGGCCTTGAGGCGGCGGCCCGGCACGGGCCTGGTCCATGTCGAAACTCATCTCAGCCACGGGCGTCAGTTTCAGCGCGAGACGGTGTGCGAGCCGGTCGAGAAAACTATAGGCCTGCATGCGACTTCCGCCGGCGCGCGATCAGCCAGGCGCTGGCAATGGCCGTGCAATAGATGATGCCGGGCCAGGCGAGCAGAAAACCGAATGTCCCCGCTTTCATTGTATCGACCGCATAGGCGCCTGCGATAAAGCCGCCAGCCAGTCCGGCAATCATGGCGGCGAGGGCGAATGTTGTGCCCATCAGGCGACCGGCATAGGCGCCGATGGCTTTTTCCTTCCAGTGCTCGGAAATGCGCCGCGAGGCGAGCACGCGCCGGGCACGCTCACCGGTCCGTACCGCGCCCGATAGCGCCTGCCCGAATGGCAGACGCAAGGCGGTCTCGACCAGTGCAAGACACAGGAGCGCTGAAAGCAAGGCAATCATGCTTCGCCGGTGTCGGCGTCGGCGGTTGCCTGCTTTGCATTGAAGCGGCGGATCAGGCGCTTGGCCGGGTACCAGATCAGCGAGGCGAAGGCGAGCAGGATCGAGCCGAGCACGCCGAGCACGACGGCAACCGTGCCGGCACCGAGTCCGGGGCCAATATAGGCATGGGCCGGCGCGGCGGCGAGGACTGGCATGGTGGCTGCCAGAATGATCAGCTGTTGGGTGCGCATGGGTTGTCTCTCCATTCGAAGTTGGCTTGGGGGATCCAGGTCATCTCGGACAGGACGTAATTGTGAGTGTCGCTGCCGGGCTTGCGGTTGAGGAATTCCGCAACGGTCTCACCATCGGCATCAAGTTCGAAAACGCGGCCCTGTTGCGGGCTGGTCACCAGCAGGTGGCCCGCATCAAGCGGCTCCACCTTTCCGCGAATACGCGAGTAAAAGCCGTTCACATCGCCATCAAAGACGACTCGCTTGTCATAGGTTTGCGGATCAATCGCGACGAGATCGCTGCGCCCGCGGCCCATCCGGTTGTCATAGATGAGGATTTCGCCGTTCGCCATCCATTCGGGGTCGTGCTGGCGCATGGTCGCGCCCGAGCGCCACCATTTCATCTCCAGCGTATCAGGATCGACCACGAACACCATGTTCAGCGTGCGTGCACTGACCAGCAGGTCGCCCGGCTCGAATTGCGGGAAGGCCGGAGCAAGCGCGGCGGGAAGCGGATCAACATCATTGAAATGGAGGGGGTCGTCCATCCATTCGCCGGGGTCAATTCGCGGATTCTTATTGGGGCGGTCTTCATGTTTCATGCGGGCGCCGAACGGGTCGATATCCGGATTGGCGGCGATGATGTCGCGGGCAGTGAATTCTCGCACAGTCTCGCCGGTTTCGACATCGACCTGCTTGAACAGGTCATAGTCTCCGAAGGTCCAGACCGTCTCGCCGGCGGCGTCGAGGGTGACGGAATGGTGAAAGTTCCCGCCCTGCGCCCAGACCTGGCGTGCGCAGACATCGATGCGTTGGAGCGAAACAGAATTGTCATAGGTGAAAATCAGGCTGGCATCGTCCAGCATCTCGATCCCGTGAACGAATTTGCGGTAGGGCGGCTGGGGCGACTTGCCATCGGTTTTCTGTTCGGTCAGCGGCCACGCATGGACGACCTCGAAACCGGGCGAGATCAGCAGCGCGGCATTGCGCACCTTGCCGTGAAGCTCGAACGCGCCGGCGAGCATGCGCCAGCCCGGCCGGGCCGCCTCGCGGTCGACACGCATCACGAGCCCTTCAAGACCGATGCCGTCAGATGCCGGAACGGGTATAAAGCCGGAATCGTCAAGATCGCCATCGAACGGTACGGTCAGCATGTCGTAGCGATCATCCTCGGAAACCAGTGCGGTGGTCTGTTTGAGAGACTGGCGCACGAGGCCCGGCATTCCGGCGACAGACATGGCCAGGCGTTCCAGTGGCCCGTCCGGGGCCGGATGGCTGGCAGCCGAGCGGACCAGCGCGGCCAGTACAATGCTTCCAACGGTGCCTGACAGCACCACCAGTTTGAACAGCCAAACCGGAACACTGCGTTCCATCCGGGACACTCCTACACTTACCCAGACCCCATACGGAGCCAGTATTGCCGGCGAAGACTTTCGCTCTTTCTTTCGAATTGCCCCGAGACTATCGCGTCTGGCTTACGATTTCGTTGACCATGGCCGAAGATGCGCTGCCGCCGCCTAATAGAGCCGGCGTTCGGCATCCCGAAGGGCGCGCTTGAAGTCGGGATGGTCGAACATGGCCGCCCAGGCCCTGCCCTTGGTGGCGCCCGGCAGGCGTCGGAAGCTTTTCAGCGCCGTCGCGCCGATGGAACAGACATCCAGCCGCTTGAGCGCTTCCTTTTCGTCCCCGCCGGCCATCATCGCCTTCATCACGGAAGGGTCGGCCATCAGCGACATCACCATGGCCTGAAGGGCCTGTTCGTCGGAGGGGGTGACCTTGCCATGACGGGTCGGGTTCTTCTTTGCCCGTTCGATCATCTCATAAAATTCTGAGTTGATGGCCAGCGCGATCGGGGCCGCCACATCATGGGTCAGGCCGTTCTTGTAGACCATATTGGCGGCCTGTGTTGGTGACTTGCCTTCGAATTGAGCGAGGAAGCTACCCTTGCACCATTTCGTGCCCGAGCGCTGGAATGACCCAAGCTCCCGGATCGTGGTGTCGGTCAGCCGGTCGATATCCTGCACTGAGACCCGGCCGAGATAGTCGGCGTTTTCAATGAGAACTGGATAGGCGGCCACGAACATGACCTCCATCCGCTCCAGATGGTCATTGCCGACCGAGGGCAGGCGAAGGGCAAGATCGCGATAAGTGTCCGGCGACAGGCGCGAGATCACGGCGAGAAACCGTTTTTCTTCCGGCGAGATGGCAATGGCGCTGACACCGTCAGGCGCCGAGATCGATGCAGCGACCTGCGGGGCTGGTGAGGCTGAACTGGCGCCCCCGATCAGGTCCGGGCCCTTCCAGACTGCGAGAAACGCTCCGCCGACAACCGCCAGCGTGACCAGGCCGAAGACCAGATTGGAGTTGCCGCCGGTCGAATTGCGCGCGTCATACATGTCAGGTCGGCTCCGGAACGTGAAATCACCGCTGCCAAGCCTGCCATAAAAGCGCTGAAAAAGGGTTACGCCGTTCAGACGATCGCCACGTCGTCCCCCGGCGGTTCGCCATAGAGCGCTCCGACCAGATGGGCGCGCGCATCGATCACCGCGCGCTGGTTTACATAGCCCTTGTCGGTAATCTCACCGGCATCAATGGAGGGCGGGTCCGTCATGACGACAAAACGGCCGATCCGGCGCGAGGAACCCGGCTCTGCGGCGTTGAAGGCGCGGATCTTCTCGGTCAGCTCGCCATAAAGGCGCATCATGGCTGCCTGGATATCCCCGCCCGCTTCCTGGACATAATGTTCGAACACGGCCTGGGCCGGCCAGACAAGGGCGGCGATATAGTCCTTGTCCTGGCCGGCAATGACCGCGTCGAAAATCAGCGGCGAACAGGCCGCAACGAGGTCGGGCCGCAAAGTGCCGACACTGACCCAGGTGCCGCTTGAGAGCTTGAAATCCTCGCCAACGCGGCCATCGAAGATGATGCCCTTTTCCGGCGCGTCCGGATCGACGAATTTTGCCGCGTCGCCAAGGCAGTAGAACCCTTCCTCATCGAAGACTTCGGCATTCTTCTCAGGCATGTCGAGATAGCCCGGCATGACCGAAGGGCCCTTGATGCGCACTTCCAGCTTGTTGCCGTTTGGCACCAGCTTCAGCGTCATGCCCGGCAGCGGCAGGCCGATCAGGCCGACTCGCTCGACAATCCAGTGCACCACCGTGATTCCTTGCGTCTCTGTAGCGCCATACATGGTGATGATGGGTATGCGCTTGCCGGTCTCGGCAATGGCGAGCGCCTGCAGTCGTCCATAAAGATCGTCCGACAGGGTGGCACCGCCATAGCCGATGCTTTTCATGCGTTTGAAGAAGGCCTGCCGCAGCGTGTCATCCTCCTCCATCGCATCGGCGAGCATCGACAGGGCAATCGGCGCGGTGCCGAATGTCTGCGGGGAGACCTCGCGCAGGTTGCGGATCGTCCTGTTGAACAGGGCCGGGGTAGGCTTGCCGTCATCGATCCAGAAGGTGGCGCCATTCCAGACAGCGCCGTTGAAGTTCACATTCGAGCCGGAAATATGGTTCCAGGGCAGCCAGTCGAGCACCTCGGGGATTTCGTCAGGGGCGAAGTCGGGATCGCGGGAATCATCGCGCAGACCTTCCTGCCCGGCGATCATGGAGCACATGGCGCCTTGCGTGGTCGGCACCGGTTTCGGCATCCCGGTAGAGCCGGAGGTGAAGAGGTATTTGCCGACTGAGGCATCGGTGAGTGCGTCCATCGCGGCCGCAACGGCGGGCGTCACTGGCGTTCGGATGAAATCAGCATAGTCCTTCACTGCGGCGTCCGCACCATTGCACGTAAAGACGGTGATGCCGGTCAGGTCCAGCGCGTCGAGCGCCGGTCGGAAAGGTTCGAGCTGTTCGGCGAAGATCACTTTAGGCTTCACGGCAGAAACACAGTGTTTCAGCTTGGCGAAATCACTCGACATCAGCGAATAGGGAACCGAGATCGGCGCGGCCGGGGCACCCATTTTCTGCGCCGCCAGGATCACCATGGCCGAGGCAATCGAATTGCCCGACAGGATCATGACAGGCGCATCCGGTCCCGCGCCCATTTCGACAAAGGCCTGGGCGAGGCTGTCAGTGATGGTTTTCGCCTCGCCGTAGCTCACTTCGATCCAATGGTCGGTCTCCGGATCGCGCTGTTTGAGAAAGGGGCGCGCGGGATGCTCGCCAGCGCGCGCGTCAAGACAGTGGGGAATGGTGCGCGGTCGCTCGCCCGGTGCCTGCCTCGGCGTTAGATAGACCGTGCCGTCTGCTTTCCGTACAGTCTCAATGTCCGGCCCCTTTTGGGGCAACGGACGAAATGGCGGCAGGCCCTCTCCATCGGCCATGACGATATCCTCCCATGTCTTTGTGTTGTCTGCCTTTCAGTAAAGGCGACTGACCCTGCGCAAGGCAAGAGCATGGATGGGAGATGTGCGCCATCACCGGAAGGGCTGTGCTGGCGTGCCGTGTCAGCTTTCAGTTCACGCCGTCCAGCAGGCGGCGGGCGATGACCATGGCCTGCACCTCGCCCGCGCCTTCGAAGATGTTCAGGATACGGGCATCCTGCAGGATACGCGATACTGGATACTCCAGTGCGAACCCGTTGCCGCCATGGATCTGAACAGCATTGTCGGCGGCCGCCCAGGCCGCGCGCGCGGCCAGGAGCTTTGCCATGCCCGCTTCGAGATCGCATCTCTTGCCGCTATCCTTTTGCCGGGCTGAAAAATAGGTCAGCTGGCGCACGCCGGCCATTTCTGCGGCCATCATCACCAGCTTGTTGGACACACGGGGGAATTCGAAGATGGCCCGCCCGAATTGCTGGCGGTCGAGCGCGTATTGCAGGCCGACCTCGAAAGCGTTCTGGGCGACGCCGACCGCGCGCGCCGCGGTCTGGATGCGCGCGCTTTCGAAGGTCGCCATGAGATGGCGAAAGCCCATGCCTTCCTCACCGCCGAGCAGGTTGCTGGCGTTGACCTCGAATTCATCGAAGCCGATCTCGTACTCCTTCATGCCGCGATAGCCGAGCACTTCGATCTCGCCGCCCGTCATCCCCTTGGCCGGGAAGGGATTGTCGTCATCTCCGCGCGGCTTTTCGGCAAGGAACATGGACAGGCCGGAGAAATTGCTTGTCTCCGGATCGGTGCGCGCCAGCAGGGTCATCATGTCGGCGCGGACTGGATGGGTGATCCAGGTCTTGTTGCCGGTGACCTTGTAGACGTCGCCATCCCTGACCGCCCGGGTGCGCAGGCTGCCGAGATCGGAGCCGGTATTGGGTTCGGTGAACACCGCCGTTGGCAGGATTTCGGCGCTGGCAATGCCGGGCAGCCAGCGTTGCTTCTGCTCGTCTGTACCGCCGATCAGGATCAGTTCGGCAGCAATCTCTGAGCGCGTACCAAGCGAGCCGACGCCGATATAACCGCGCGACAATTCCTCGGAGACGACACACATCGCCGTCTTGCCGAGGCCGGACCCGCCAAACTCTTCCGGGATGGTCAGGCCGAACACGCCCAGCTCGCCCATCTCACTGACGATGTCCATCGGGATATAATCGTTCCTGAGGTGCCAGTCATGGGCGTCAGGCAGGACACGATCATTGGCGAATTTGCGAAACGTGTCGCGGATCATGTCCATGGTCTCGTCAAGGGCGGTATTCTCGACCGTGGCACGGCCCAGCGCGTCGGGCAGGTGACGGGCGGCTGCGGCCATGGTGGCCGAGGTCTTGCCATGGGTGACAAGCATCTCCACGCCCGGCGTGGCGGCCATCGCGCGCGCGGCATCGGCAACGCCGAGCTCGTGGGGGCGGATGGTCTCTCCCTGGTTCATCGCGATCCCGCCCGACAGCTGGGCGAGATATTCGCCAAACAGGATCTGGCAGAGCAGCGCCTCAATCTCGCCGAATGCGCCATCAGCGTCGAGCCGGCGCGCCCAGTCGGCAGTTTCGCGCAGGGTTTCAAGATAGGTGCCGACCCAGGCAAGGCCGTGCGCCATGTGCTGGTGCTGGTCGAGGGCCTTGCGGTCCAGCTTGCCATCATGGGTGAGCTGGCCGGCGACAGCGGACTTTGCAGCTTCGGTGTAGGCCTCCACAGCTGTGACCGCTTCTGCCAGAATCGTCGGCAGTTCCTTGATCACAATCTCCGTTTTTGGCGCGTCCGCCACCATTCCATCCATGTCCCTGTCTCCCGAATTACTGTTTCAGAAAACAATATAGGTCAGACGGGCCTGCCTGTCATATTTGCAATGCTGCGCTGCAACGCCGCAATCTTTGCGTGCAAAGGTTAACGCGCGCCAAGTCAAAAGTTAACAAAACCGCCACTTTCGTTAACCCTCTGATGGTTGCTGAAAGGTTAAAAAAACAACAAAACAATAAAGAAATTTGGCGCAAGAAGCGCCCTTCTCCCCAAAACTCCAATGTAGAAAGGCGTTTCACTTATGAACCCCTATATGCGATTCAGTCTCGTTTCGAACACTGTTTCGGCCGCCCTCGTCCTGGGCGCGTTAACGATTTACGGCCCCGCCGGCATGGAAGCGGCGACGGCATCCTCGGGCGGATCCGGTCCGGCTCTTTGGGCGGCCTTGGCGGCTGGTGTCGGCGTGCTGGTCGTGTTCTGGGTGACCATGACCGAAGCGATCTTTCCATCGCTTTTCCGTTTCGAATCGGTCCGAAAGCTCGTGCTCGGTAAATATTACATGGAAGGAACCTGGCTGCAGGCCGAACGCGGCGATGGCGTGACCCGCATGTCCGTGATCGACATCCAGCCCAAGGGCAAGCGTTTCACCTTTACTGGTTATTCGCTCAATGAGGATCTTGAAATCGAGAGCAATACGCGGATCGAGTTTTCGCGCTTCGACTGGCCGTTCATGGTCTACAAGCACCGCAACTCTCTCTCGGACGGAACTGACGGGCTCTCCGAGGGTGTGGGCGAGATACAGTTCGAGATGAACCGGTCAGCGGCGCGTCGCTATAATGGCTTCCTGCAATTTGTGCGCAACCAGCAGCGCCTGAAAGTTGAAGGCGTCAAACTGCGCTCGGGCCGCGAGATCAAGCGCCTGCGGTCACTTGAAGGCCGCCGGGAGATCTTCTCGAAATACTGGGAGCTTTTCTTCAACAGGTCGATTGGCGGGGCGGCGCAGCCTGCGGCCATGCCAGCCGAGGCGCGGCAGCCGTGTACCCGCCCACTTCCGGTCATGGAAGAGGCGATGGCCGGGGCAGAACCGGCTTGCAATGAGCCGCAACCTGCAGAACGCCGGGTCAATGACGTGCCCCCGACCGCCGATCTGGATGGCGTCATCCCCCGCCGCCGTGCCAGCGACTGGCAGCAAGGCCTGGCCGGCGAGACGGCAGGCCAGCCGGTCTCGTCTTCCGACCCGGCCCGGTTCGATGACGAGATGTTCGAAGCGGAACCGGTCGGTGAAGAGGCCAGCAGAACCGGCACCGACGGCGAGCCGCGCAGTGAAATCCCTCGCATTTCCCGTACCGGGCTCGACTATCGCAAGCGCCCGCTGATCTGACGCTGCCACGAGACTGCCAGCCGGCGAGGCGTACGGTTCCCCTTCCGCACCTTTCCGGGTCGGCAGCGGCCCGCCGATCTCCGCTGATCCCCGGGTGATCGGTCAGCCAATGGGAACGGCCTCCAGAACGGAGGCCGTTTTCCGCTTGTCAGGGCGCCGCTCAGGCAGGGACGATTTTGCCCGCATAGTCGAGAACCTGTCCGCTATCGTCCGGTCCGAGACTTTGAATCACGTCAAGCAGGCTGTTTGCGGAATAGGTCGGGGTGAACAGTTTCTTGTCCGGCACATTGCCCTGGAAAGGCCTCGACAATTCGGTGTCCACCGTGCCGGGATGCAGGCCGACCGCGATGAATTCCTTGTTCCGCCGGCCCTGTTCGATGGCATAATTGCGGATCAGCATGTTCAGCGCGGCCTTCGAGGCGCGATAGGCATGCCATCCGCCGATCCGGTTGTCGGAAATCGATCCGACGCGGGCCGACAGCGCAGCAAAGACGGCGCGCTCCTTGCGCGGCATGATCGGCAGGAAATGCTTGGCGGCAAGCGCGGGGCCAAACGTATTGACCCGGAAGACCTGTTCGAATGCCTTCAGCTCCTGGTGCCTGTAGGACTTTTCCGGTTCGAGGCCCTCCGGCTGGGACAGGATCCCGATCGAGACGATCACGAGGTCCGGCGGTCCGTCGGCCTCGACGCGTGCCGCAGCCTTGGCCAGATCGCTCTCGCTGGTGATGTCGGCATGAGCCATCTCAACGCCGGGAATCTCATCGACCCTGCGACGTGAGAAACCATAAACCGAGTCGGCCCCGCGCGAGACCAGCCCCTCTGCCAGGGCCCGGCCAATGCCCCCACTGACCCCGAAAACAACTGCGCGCATGATGATCTCTCCTTCCAGGACCGGGAGCTATGACGACAGTCCGGGTCGTAAAGGGTGCTGGGTCCAGAACGAAAAATCCCGGGCCGTGACGGGCCCGGGATTTCCGATCAATGCAGGAAGGGCCGGCTTATTGCGGCAGGCCCTCGCCCTCGCGCTCCAACCGGGCCTGGGCCGCAGCCGTCTTGGCGAGGCGGGCAAGATTGATGAATTCGGCGCGATATCCGAAAACGTCATCGCCTCTGGCAGTCTGCGCCAGCGCAATCACATCGTCGAAATCGTAATCGCTTGCGGTGTAGGGATCGCCGCGCAGCAACTGGCCATAACCGGCGACCGCCGTGGCGAAGCGCGCCCATTGCGGGCTCTCTTCGATACTGACGCGATAGTCGCTGGTGGTGATCGGACGGGTGACGAGCCGCGAACTGTCCGCGCCCGGCGCCTTCTGGCGCAGCTTCAGAAAGGCATATTCGTCCGACATGTCCTCATTCGTCGCGTCCGGGGCGGCTTCATAGCGGCTTTCATCGATGAGGCGCGCATCGGAATCGGTTGCCGTTATCTCATAAATCGCCGTCACCGAAGTGCCGGCACCGATATCGCCGGCATCGACCGCATCATTATTGAAATCCTCGCGGTTGAGCATCCTGGTTTCGTAACCGATCAGGCGATATTCCGCGACGCGGGCCGGATTGAACTCGACCTGGATCTTCACGTCGTCTGCGATCGGAAAGAGATTGCCGGACAGATCATCCTTGAGCAGTTTGCGCGCCTCGTTGAGGCTGTCGACATAGCCCGCCGTGCCATTGCCGGTCTGGGCGATCTTCTGCATCAGCGCGTCATTATAATTGCCCGTGCCAAAACCCATGACCGAGAGATAGATGCCGGTCTCGCGCTTCCGGGAAACGAAATCCTCCAGCCGCTCGGGGTCGCTGATACCGACATTGAAATCGCCATCGGTGAGCAGCATGACGCGGTTGACGCCATCGGGGTTGAGGTTGCGCTCAGCCAGCGAATAGGCCAGTCGCAGCCCTTCGCCGCCCGCAGTCGAGCCGCCGGCCGACAGGTTTTCGAAGGCCGCCAGTATCTTGCCCTTGTTGGCCTCGGTTGCCTTGGTCGGTTCGAGCACCTCGCCGGCCGCGCCGGCATAGACGGCGATGGATACGCTGTCCTCCTCACCCATCTCGTCGATCAGCATGGCGAGCGCCTTCTTGGCGAGCGGCAGCTTGTCTTGTGACGACATGGAGCCAGAGACATCGACGAGCAGGGTCAGGTTGAGCGGGGGGCGCTCTTCCAGCTCAATGTCATAACCCTGAATGCCGATCTGCATAAGCTCGCGCCCTTCTGCCCATGGGCTGGGTGCGATATTTACATTCATCGAGAACGGATTCTCCGGTCCGGCCGGCACCGGGTAGGTATAATCGAAATAGTTGATCAGCTCCTCGATCCGCACGGCATCCTTCGGCGGCAGCGTGCCATTGTTCAGATACCGCCGCGCAACGGCATAGGACGCGGTATCGACATCGATGGAGAAGGTCGAGACCGGTTCTTCCGCAACCAGTTTCACCGGGTTGATCTCGACATCCTCATAGCGCTCGCGATCGATATCGCCGGGCACAGGCTGGGGCACCTGCTGGGGTGGGGCCATGCCCGCAGTCGGGCCCTTCATCAGCCCACTGGACCGGGACATTTCCATCGCCGGAGAGGGCGGAGGGGGCGGCGGAGGGGGAGGCGGCGGCGCTGAGGCGTCTTCGACCGGGGCGGGCTCGCCTTCATAGCCCTCATTGGCGCTTTCGCACGCGGCGATGACGAGAATGCTGGCAAAGCCGGCCAGCCAGAGCTTGTGTCTTGATGTCATGAGTGTCCCCTCCTGTGGACTTTTGTCGATGGCTCGCAGTCAAGCCTTCCAATCTGTCATCTTTGCGGCGCTTCGCCGACAATCACCTGGCAGAACGGGGCAAATCCTTGTCGAAACTCGTTTAATTCAGGCCGTGGAGCTGTGCTTCATACCAGGATTCGAGATCGCGCTGGAGCAATTCCAATGGGCGTGGGCCGGCTGAAAGCAGGGTGTGGTGAAAGGCGGCTATGTCGAAATCGTCACCGAGCACACCGCGCGCGCGTTCCCGGATGCGCAGGATGAATTGCTGTCCGGCCATATAGCTGGTCGCCTGTCCGGGCCAGACTGTCATCCGGTCGACTTCACTGGCCATCTGCGCCTGCGGCATTCCGGTGACCGCAACCATATAGTCGATGGCTTCCTGGCGGCTCCAGCGCATTCTGTGCAGGCCGGTGTCGGTCACCGCGCGCGCGGCGCGCAGCAGCTGGGATTGCAGATAGCCGATCTCGGCCAGTCGGTCGCCTTCATGCAGTCCGGCCTCATACGCGACGAGTTCGGCATAAGTGGCCCAGCCCTCGCCATAGCCTGTCGGCCAGGTCAGCCGGCGCAGCAGGGGCTGGCGAGCGTTCGCAATCGTGAAGGCGCTTTCCGTATGATGCCCGGGGATGGTCTCGTGATGGATAAGGGCCGGAAGGGAAAAGCGCGGCCAGAGCGAGGTATCTGAGACAGAAATATACAGAGTGCCTGGATGGCTTCCGTCGGCTGTCGGCGGACGGTAAACAGCGTGCCCGGCGCGGTCGTCGACCGCGCCTGGAAGCGGACTGATGACAACCGGCCGATCCGGCATATGCGCAATCCAGCCCCCCAACTTCCTTTGCGCCTGAGCCGACAGGCGATCAAGCTCTGCCATCAGGGCCCGGTGACCTTCGGCATCATCGGAGAAGATCTGGTCATCGCGCGCGGCAAGCCGGGCAAGCCTGGTACCGACCGCCCCCTCGATAAGGCCTTCTTCGCGAAGCTGCGCATCGACTTCGCGCGTCAGCGCCTCCACAAGCGCCCGCCCCTCTCGATGGAGGCTCTCGGCATTGGCGCCGGAATGCGTGTAGAGGGTAAGCAGCCCGTCATAATACGCGTCGCCATCGGAAAGTGCCCAGACCCCCGGAATATCGCTGGCCCCTTCGCGCAGCCGCTCCATGGTCTGTGCAAGCGTCTGATAGGCTGGGATTGTGTCCGCACGCAGGATTCGCCCGGCCGCTTCGTGCAACTCTATTCTTTCCTCGCCCGACAGGTCTGGCGCGCCGGTCAGCAGGTCCTCGAACGTGATCAGCAACGGGTGCGCGGCGGCGTCGATGGCACCCATTGCCGCAATCCGCTCGCTGGCTTCCTGCAGGATGATATCGGGCGGAACAATGCCGGCTTCCGCTTCGGCCACGAGTCGTCGTCGCTCGTCATCAAGCGTACCTGCCAGTTGCGAGAGCCGTTCGAGATAGGCGAGCGCTTCCCCCCGGTCGCCCACGGGCTGGCGGGTAATGAGGAGTTCAGGCACCTCGCGCCAGCCTCCGCTGATATGATCGATGACATAAGGCCGTGCCAGACCGTGGGACACACGCCCATGGCCAAAGCCGCCGAGCCGGACCAGTTGCGTGTAGACGTCGAGAAGGGCGACCTGGTCGCGTCGCAGGTCACTTCCGGCCGGAGCCAGTGGCATGGCCTTCAGCGCTTCGAGCGCCTCTATCCGGCGCAGGCGCGCGCGTTCAAACCCTGCCTGCGATCGGTCATTGAGGCGCGCGAGCGCGTGGGCCTGTTTGATTCCCAACCGGGTGACGAGTTCCGGCCGCGCGGCAAGTTCCTCCCTTGCCAGCTGGTCAAATGTCTCATTTGCCTCCCGCGCGAGCAGTGTTGAGACTTGTCGTGTCTCGGGCTCGCCGCTACACGCCATGACTGTCAGGCCAGCGAGACCGGCCAGCAGAATGGCGCGAAGACAGGTGTGGCGCTCGGTCATGGCGGGGTGTCGTTCCCGGTTGCGGTGATTGCATTAGAGCGTGGTTTGCTGAAAATGCCCACAGCAGACCGGTTGTTTGGTTCAGGTTAATCGGTTAAGCGTCCGCCGCACAAAAACGAGGAGCCAGTCTGTGGACAATAATCCCTCCAACCCCGCTTCACCACCTCCCGGCGCACCTGGTGGCATGGGAGGCCCCGGCGCGCCCGGTGGGCCCGGCGCCCCTGGCGGGCCAGGTGCTCCCGGTGCCCCGGGCGCTCCAGCTGGTGCAGGCCCGCAGGGCGGCACAGCCCAGCTTTCCGGCAATGTCCTGTTCTACAAGCAGCCCCAGCCGCTCTCGGCAGAAGCGCATGGCGGTCTCGGCGTCAAGCAGATCCCACAGCCTTTTGGCTTCCTTCGCGAAGCGCATGCCGTTCCGGTGACCGTGACCGAGTTCGGCATGGCGGCCGCAGCCTATCCGGTAATTTTTGTCGGTGATGATCGTGTGCCGGTTTCCGTAATGGGCATCCGTCAGGGTCAGAACCTTTATGTGACAGCGGACGGCCAGACCGAGCCGGATTACTATGTCCCGGCTTTCGTGCGCCGGTATCCTTTCGTATTCGCGTCGGACGATAGTTCTGACCGCCTCCTGCTTTGCGTCGATCGCGCCGCACCGATGGTCTCCGACCAGCCGGAAGTGCCCTTTTTCGAAAATGGCCAGCCTTCGAAATTCACCACTGACGCCATCGAATTCTGCAAGGAGTTCGAACGCCAGCGCCGGGCGACGCAGGAATTCACGCAATTGCTCAACCGGTTCGACCTTTTCGAACAGAAGTCTGTGGCTTTCCAGCCCCGCGATCCGCAGGGCAACCCTGTCGGTGAGCAGCAGAAAATTGCTGACTATTGGGCCATCTCCGAGGATCGCCTTAATGCGCTGCCGGATGCCCAGTATCTTGAACTGAAGAACAATGGTGCGATTGGCGCGGTCTATGCCCACCTCATCTCGCTTCTGAACTGGTCGCGCGTCATCCAGCGTGCCATCCGGGCGCAGCAGCAGACTGGCATGGCCTGAGCCAGCTGGTATATGGCAATCTTTCTGGAAGGGGCGGCCTCCGGCGGGGCCGCCCTTTTCCTTGCGTTCGGGCGTCCGGCCTTGGTCACAAATTGGCGAGGCCCTTCACGAAAGGTGAGAGTGGGCGCATATCGGCGTGGACCGAGATCAACAGCCGATCAGACAGAACCGGACGCGTTTGCCCATGATATCACGTCTTTTCGCCAGCTTTGCCGCAATGCTTGTTGTAGCGGGGCTTGCCTCGCAACCTGCTGTCGCCCAGCCTCATGATGGCGGTCATGCCCGTGTAGAGCTGATCTCCGAGCGTGCGGCAGCTGTCCCGGGAGAGACGGTTTATCTCGCCTTGCACAAGCAGATGGACAAGGGCTGGCATGTCTATTGGCGCAATGCTGGCGATGCAGGTCTGCCTCCACAGATTCTATGGGATGAGAGTCCGCTGGGGGATGTCACCGAAGGCGGCGATTTCACCTGGCCCCTGCCGCATGAGATCGCCGTCGTGGAAGGTGAGATCATGGACTATGGCTATGACGACGAAGTGACGTTGCCCTTTGCCTTCGAGGTGCCGGAGAATGCGGCTGGCGATATCCGTTTTGCCGGCACGGCCGACTACCTCATCTGCAAGGATGTCTGCATTCCGGAGACCGCGCCCGTCGAATTCACGCTTAAGATCGAGGACCAACAGGTTCCGGACCGCCGCAGCGCCCGTCTGATTGGCAGGGCGTTCGAGGCCGCGCCAACCATTTTCGCAGGCGAGGCGCGCTACCAGATTGACAATGAGACGCTGGTTCTCAGCCTGAAGCCGGAACGCGCGGAACTTTTAGACGGGGCTGATCTGCGGTTTTTTCCCTACGGCGATCCGATCATCCATTCGGCCCCGCAGAGACTCGAAACAGGTGGCTCGGGTGCGACGCTGCGCATGTCAGCCGATACCTATTCGCCTCATGAGGGCCCTGTCGAGGGCGTGATCGCCGCCACAAAGAGCGATGGAACGCGGACCGGGTTCAGTATTTCGGCCAGTCAGGGCGCGCCGTTTGCCGGCACGTTCGGAAACGCGGCCGCCGCTCGGGCGGAGAGTGAACCCGCCCTTTCGTTTGCGGGTATCGCCGCGATTGCCGGGCTGGCGCTTCTTGGCGGGCTGATCCTCAATCTCATGCCGTGTGTTCTTCCGGTTCTCTCAATAAAGGCGGTGGGCATGGTGCAGGCCGCCGCGCATGGCGAGCGGTCTCATTTGCGTGCCCATGGCCTTTGGTACACGCTCGGCGTTCTGCTCACTTTCCTGCTGATTGCAGCCGTTTTTATCGCGCTGCGCGCAGCCGGTGAGTTCGTCAGCCTTGGATTCCAGTTGCAATATCCACCCATCGTAGCCGGGCTTGCCCTGCTTGTCTTTCTCATCGGGCTCTGGCTGACCGGGTTTTTCGAGCTTGGCACCTCCATGCAGGGGGCCGGGTCCGGCCTTGCGGCCAGGCAGGGCAATGCGGGGGCGTTCTTCACTGGTGTGCTCGCGGCTGTGGTTGGCGCGCCCTGTGTCGGGCCCTTTCTCGGCGTGGCCCTTGGCGCGGTGATCACGCAGCCGGCTGTCGTGGTTTTGCTGGTCTTCGCACTTATGGGCCTCGGTCTCGCCTTGCCTTTCCTCGCGCTGAGCTTCGCGCCGGGACTGCAACGCGCCCTGCCCAAGCCTGGTGCGTGGATGGAGCGGCTGAAACAGTTCTTCGCCTTTCCGATGTTCCTGACAGCTGTCTGGCTGCTTGATGTCCTGGCACAGCAGGCCGGATCGGGCGCCGTGAGCTGGACCGCGGCAGGCGCCGTGGCGCTGACTTTTGGTATCTGGCTGATGCGCTCGGCCGGCGGACGCACGGCCGTGTTTGGCTGGGCGGGCGGGGCAGCCGCGATCGGGCTGGGCCTGTTTCTTGCTGTCTCGGCGGCGATGACGCCAGCAGACGAAGTTGCCGGCCAGGCCGCCTACCGTCAGGGCGATTTCGAAACAGTGGCCTGGTCGCCGGAAACGGTTGAAGCGACGCTGGCCGAGGGGCAGGGCGTGTTCGTGGATTTCACGGCCGCCTGGTGTGTGATCTGCCAGGCCAACAAGCGCACGACCCTGTCACGCGCGGATGTCCGCACGGCCATGGAAGACGCGGGCATCGTCTTCATGGTCGCGGATTTCACCAATCGTGATGAGCTGATCGCTGAAGAGTTGCGCCTTCGAGGTCGGGCGGGTGTGCCGATGTATCTTCTTTATGGACCAGGCGATCGCGAACCGAGGCTTCTTCCGCAAACCCTGACGCCAGGGCTGGTGCTGCGCGAGATCGCCGCAGTTTCTGGAAACTGATGTAGGGCAGCGTTACTTCAGGCGCATGACGACATCACATCTGTTTCGCCGCAATATCGGTCTGATTGCAGGCATGATCAGTGCCGTTGCGCTGACAGCGGCGGCTATGATCAGTTCGACAGCCGCTGGCGATGTCGCCATCGCTCCTGAATTCCAACGCCTGAAGCCAGTAGCTGGCAAATCGACAGACCCCAACGAAAACAGATATTTTATTGTGCCCGCCGCTCCGTGTCACCCGGACTGAGTGAGGCGATATCCCGGAGGCAGGCAACCCTATGGATGGTCGGTGAAATACTGATCGCGCGACATGGGCCGTGCCGGGCAACTCCCGGTCATATCGTCGGCACCACGAGCGTTGCGTGTCACAGCCCGAATCGAGGCTGCTGAGATCAGTTCGGCATCGCTGAACATAAGCGTCAGGCGATCAATTGCGACGTCCTTCCGGCCAGATTCGAGCGCGCCAAGCTGGGCTTCTGATTCGTCGGCCATACCACGAAAGATGCAGCCAAGATCGGCGGGGCCGCCCTCGGCATCGATCCAGCGGGCGAGCCGCGAAGCAGTCACGGAAAACCGGGCCAGCTCATCATTGTAACGCGCAGGCGCACGCTCGCCTTCCCGTATGGCGACAGTCTGGTCATATAGCTCAGCAGCCTTCTTGCCCCAGTCGCTGGCAAGTTCCGGACTGGCACTGGCCGGCATGGCAACGGCAAATGCGAGGGAGATAATGGCAACAACCCGTTTCATCAGGGGACGCGTCCTTTTATTCACCCGTGAGGCGAAGCAAATGTCATGCCGCTCGCGCTGTGGGAGGCTTCACACATGCCGGGCGATGCTCTAACGCACAGGCGGTCAAGACTGGTGGACAAAGGCGAGACATGGCCAAGAATAAATCCCCCTCCCGCAAGGATCTCGCTCGCTCTCCTCGCGGCTTTCCCGACAAGCGCGAGCCGCAGATTGCCGCCGAGCAGGCCATGATTGCGTCGATCACAGAAGTCTACAGGCGCTGGGGCTTTGAGGCGCTTGAAACCGGAGCGTTCGAATATGCCGATGCGCTGGGCAAGTTCCTGCCTGACAGCGACCGGCCGAATGAGGGCGTCTTTGCCCTTCAGGACGATGATGAACAGTGGATGGCGCTGCGCTATGACCTGACGGCGCCCCTTGCCCGGTTTGCCGCCGAGAACTGGCAGACCCTTGCCAAGCCTTTCCGCCGCTATGCGCATGGGCCGGTATGGCGAAACGAGAAGCCGGGTCCTGGCCGTTTCCGCGAATTCCTGCAATGCGACGCTGATACGGTCGGGGCAGCCGGGCCGCATGTCGATGCCGAGATGATCGCCATGGCCGCAGAAGCCATGCAGGCGGCTGGCGCGCAGGATGGAGAGTTCGTGATCCGTGTGAATACGCGCCAGCTCCTGAACGGCGTGCTCAATGCGGCCGGTGTGACAGGTGAGGGGGCCCGCCTGGTCGTGCTGCGCGCGCTCGACAAGCTGGACCGGCTCGGGATCGAGGGTGTCGATGCGCTGCTTGGCGTGGGCCGTGAGGATGACTCCGGAGATTTCACCGAGGGGGCGGGACTCGATGCAAAGGCCCGCCGACATGTGCTCGATTTTGCCGAAGCTGGCGCGGGCACACGCGCTGAAGTGCTTGCCAGCCTGGAAAAGCTCGCGGGCCATGGTGAGGGCGGACGCGAGGGGCTTGCGGAACTCGAGGCGATTGCGACCGCACTGGAGGCGTTCGGTGTGCCCGAAGCCCATGTCGCATTCGATCCAAGTGTCGTGCGAGGCCTGGAATATTATACCGGCCCGGTCTTTGAGGCGGAGCTCCTGCGCGAAACGCTGGATGAAAAGGGTCGCGCGGTCCGTATAGGCTCGGTCGGAGGCGGAGGGCGCTATGACGATCTCGTGGCCCGGTTTACCGGCGAGAGCGTGCCGGCAACGGGTTTCTCGGTCGGGGTGAGCCGGCTGGCGACCGCTTTTGCCATACTCGGAGAGGGTGCAAACCTGAACGGACCGGTCGTCGTGCTTTCTCTCGACAAATCGAACCCGTCTGAGGCGCTGCGGCTTGCCAGCCAGCTGCGCCGGGCGGGCCTGCGGGCCGAAGCCTATATGGGCAGCTCGGGCATGCGGGCGCAGATGAAATATGCTGACCGGCGGGGCGCGCCTGCCGTGGTGATCTGCGGTGAAGACGAGATCGCCAATGGTGTCGTGACCATCAAGGACCTCAAGGTTGGCGCGGCAAAGGCGAAAGCGATCGCCTCGAATGAAGAGTGGCGAGAGAGCCGTCCGGGCCAGTTCGAGGCGCCGTTGGCCGACTGGGTGTCCAAAGTGCGTGAGATCGTGGAGGCGGGCGATGAATCCTGAGGTCGCCGCAAAGATCGCCGCGAGCGTCTTTGCCGAGCTCGGCGGGACGCAGGTCGATCCGCCGAGCCTGATGCCGGCGCTTTTTCCCCTGGAGCTGTCAGGCGAGGCGGTGCGCGCGCGCCTGTGCATTTTCGCCGATACTGGCGGGCAGGAACAGGCGCTGCGCCCGGACCTGACGCTGCCTGTGGCGCGGGCCGAGGCCGAGGCGCGCGGGGCAGGCGCAAGCGGAGAAACGCTGCGCCGCTATAATGCGAGGGCGTTCCGGCTGCCCTCGGTGCCCGGCGAGCCGATGGAGTTCACACAGATCGGTTTCGAGCGTTTTGGCGCCGAAGTCTCTCCCCGCGCTGATGCCGATGTGTTCGGCGAGGTGCACCGCGCCGCGATTGCGTCCGGCGCCGAAATCGATAGCGCATGGTTCGGCGATCTCGCCGTGTTCCCCGCCTTTGTCGATGCCTTGTCGCTTGCGCCTGGGCTTGCAGATGCGCTCAAGCGGGCCTTCCGCCAGCAAGGCGGAGTGCGCGCGCTTCTCTCTGGTGGACCGGGGGCGGGTGCGGCGCGCGGCAACCGTCTTGCCGCGCAATTGAAAGGGGCCAGCAGCAGAGATGCGGAGACCATGGTCACCGACATGCTTGACCTTTCGGGCGTGACGCTGGTGGGCGAGCGAAGCGTCGGCGAGATCGCGGACCGGCTGATGGCCAAGGCAGCCGAGGCGGAAGCAGGCGGTGTGCCCGAAGAGGCCGCGGCGCTGCTGAGCGACGTTCTGGCTGTGGAGGCCGCTCCGGTGGAGGCGGTCGAGACCCTGTCTCGCCTGGCCGCAGGGAAGGGTGTGGAAGACGCGGTGGGCGATACACTTGATATGCTGTCAAAGCGGATGGAGGCGATCCTTGCCGATGCGCCGGTGCTTGCCGAGGTGGCACGCTTCGGAACGCCGTTCGGGCGGCGGTTCAACTATTATGACGGGTTCCTGTTCGAGCTTTTCGGTCCCGGCAGCGCGCCCTCGCGGCCGTTCGGTGCTGGCGGGCGGTATGATGGCCTGATCGGCCGGTTGAGCCAGGGGCGCGTCGAGGTGAGCGCTGTGGGCGGCGTGGTCCGGCCCGACAGGCTGGCGCAGGCGGCAGGAGGTGGCACATGAGCCGTCTGACATTCGCGATCCCGTCCAAAGGGCGGTTGAAGGACAATGCCGAGGCTTGGCTGAGAGGGTGCGGGTTCCGCCTGACCCAGCGCGGGGGCGAGCGCAGTTATGTCGCCGCGCTCAAGGGGCTGCCAGAGGCGGATGTGCTGTTGCTCTCAGCGCGGGAAATCGCCGAGGGGCTATTGTCCGGGCGTCTTCATATCGGGGTAACCGGCGAGGATCTCCTGCATGAAATTTCGGCCGATCTCGACAGTGAGGCGGCCGTGATCCGCAAGCTCGGCTTTGGACATGCGCGCGCCGTGGTGGCTGTGCCGCAAGGCTGGCTGGATGTCTCCTCAATGTCAGACCTTGAGGCGGCCGCCGCCCAGTACAGGGAGGTGCATGGCCGACCGATGCGCGTGGCTACCAAATATCTCAACCTGACCCGTCGCTTTTTTGCGACGCGCTCGGTCGGCGATTATCGCCTGGTCGAAAGCGCAGGAGCAACAGAGGCGGCCCCGGCAGCAGGTACCGCCGAGCTCGTCGTGGATATCACCACGACAGGCGCAACACTCGCGGCCAATGATCTTCGCATTCTTGATGATGGGGTTATTCTTGAAAGCGAGGCGGCCCTGACCGGATCCCTGAAGGCGTCATGGGATGAGGGATCGCTTGCGACGCTGCGCAAACTCCTCGACTCGGTGGCCGCGCGCGCTGAGGGCGAGCAACTCAGACGACTGGAGGCCAGCGCCGAGATTCCGGGCGAACTCGCTTCGGCGCTGGGCTTGTCGAATCTGTGCGGCCAGACGGCGCTGTGCCCGCAGGCGAGTGTTGCCGATGCTGCGCGGCGATTGTGCGATTCAGGTGTCGGCCCGGTCAGTGTCTCGGATGTCGAATTCGTCTATTCGGCCGAGAATGGCATTTTTGCGACTTTTTTGAAGAAGATTTGAGACGGACAGTTGACAGCGCGGCGGATTGACGCTCCTAGTTATCAGGCAGTTTTCTGGGAGGAAACGCTGCAAGTGCGGGGAGAGCGCGGCGCCTGAACGGCAGCCGCGCTTTTCTTTTCAGGTACTTGCACACCCTGCCCGAAATCTGCTCAGCTGCCGGGAAGAAAGGAGGCGACCCAACAGCCCGGGCCGCCTCAGGAGGGGTTTCGGAAGTTCAATCAGTCGCGAACCGGCCGGCGCTCAGGGGTGAGGTAGGGGGCGTGGAATGGTGCCGACCGATCCGCAGCTGACTTACCGATAAACAATAATAACATATCGTTTTTCGTCAAGTTCCTAAGAATCGAAAACCGGTTAAATCGGTGTAATCCGCGACTTTCGGGGCTCGCTGGTTGACTTGCCTTCACGGCATGGCAAACGGTTTGCGCTTCCCGCAGCCCAAAGGCCTGAAGGAGGCCCAGCAAATGTCTGATCCCCGCCAGCACATCATGCCCGTCTATCGACC
Organism: uncultured Hyphomonadaceae bacterium; assembly: GCA_964415675.1. GTDB lineage: Bacteria > Pseudomonadota > Alphaproteobacteria > Caulobacterales > Hyphomonadaceae > UBA5336. Next base: position 63,610 of record CAYQBG010000009.1, on the reverse strand, counting down.
GCCGGACGAGGCTTTCGTGCGAGGCGAAGGCGTACGCCTGTTTACCGAGGACGGCGCGGCCTATCTCGATTTCATTGCGGGTATTGCGGTGACTTCGCTCGGCCACAGTCACCCGCGTCTGGTCGAGGCGCTGAAGGCCCAGGCCGAAAAGCTCTGGCACACATCGAACATGTTTCGCGTGCCCGCTGGCGAGGAACTGGCGGCGAAAATCTGTGCGCGAACCTTTGCCGACCGGGTTTTCTTCACGAATTCGGGTACCGAGGCGGTGGAATGCGCGCTGAAAACGGCGCGCAAGTATCACTGGGCGAATGGCGCGCCTGAACGGATCGAATTCATCACCTTCACAGGCGCGTTCCACGGTCGCTCTCTTGGCGCGATCAATGCCGGTGGCAACCCCAAATATCTTGAAGGCTTCGGCCCGGAGATGCCCGGTTTCACCCAGCTGGAATGGGGTGATCATGAGGCCCTGGATGCTGCGGTGACGGACAGGACGGCGGCTGTCTTCGTCGAGCCGGTCCAGGGCGAGGGCGGCGTGCGCGCCATGCCGGAAGAGTGCCTGACCGGCCTGCGCAAGTTGTGCGATGAGCGCGGCGCGCTGCTGATCTATGACGAAGTCCAGTGTGGCATGGGTCGCACGGGTAAGCTGTTCGCGCATGAATGGGCCGAAGCGGCCCAGCCCGATATCATGTGCGTCGCGAAGGGCGTGGGCTCGGGCTTTCCGTTTGGCGCCTGCCTGACGACAGAGGCGACCGGCATTGTCATGCAGCCGGGCAGCCATGGCTCGACCTATGGGGGCAATCCGCTGGCCATGGCTGTGGGGAACGTTGTTTGGGATATCATCTCTGATAAGGCCTTCCTTGAGGAGGTCCGCCGGGTGTCCGGTACGGTGGCGCAGGGCTTGAAAAGCCTTGCCGACAGCCATCCCGGCAAGGTGGATGGCGTCACTGGCAAGGGCCTGCTGACCGGCCTGCGTCTGAAAGCGGCGCCAAAAGCGGTTCAGATGGGTTGTCGCGATCGCCGGCTGCTCGTCGGCGTGGCCGGCGATAATGTGCTTCGCCTGGCGCCGCCGCTGGTGATCACGGACAGCGATGTGCGAGAGGCGGTCGCGATCATTGATGAAAGCCTGGCGGCCTGGGCGCCCGGGGATGGCGAATGAAGCATTTCCTTGACCTGATCGCGATCGAGCCGGCGCAGTTGCGCACGATACTCGATGACGCACTCGCGATGAAGGCGGCCCGCGCCGGCTGGCCAAACGGACAGGTGGATGACGGCGCGCTGCTGTCGGGCCATGTCCTGGCCATGATCTTCGAGAAATCCTCGACACGGACACGTTTCTCCTTCGATATGGCGATACGCCAGCTGGGCGGAAGCGCCATCGTCGCCTCGTCGGGCGAGATGCAGCTGGGGCGCGGAGAGACGATTGAGGATACGGCGAGGGTCATTTCGCGATATGTCGATGCGGTGATGATCCGCGCAAATGACCATTCCGATGTCGAGGATTTTGCCGCCTCCTCACGCGTGCCCGTGATCAATGGTCTGACTGATCGTTCCCATCCCTGCCAGATCATGGCCGACCTGATGACGCTTGAGGAGCATGGGCTGAAGCTGGAAGGGGCCCGCCTTGCCTGGGTCGGCGATGGCAACAATGTCTGTTCCAGCTTCATCCACGCCGCTCCGAAATTCGGCTTCTCTCTCGCGGTCGGCACACCGGAGCGCTATGCGCCGGAAGATGATGATGTCGAGCTGGCGCGCGCGCTTGGCGGTGATATCGAGCTTTATGACAGCGCCGAGGCGGCAGCAGACGGCGCGGATGTCGTGATCGCAGACACTTTCGTCTCGATGGGCGATTCAGATGGCGATGAGCGGCTTGCCATCCTTGATGATTTCGCCGTGACCACCGATCTGATGGCGCTGGCGAAACCGGAGGCGGTTTTCCTGCATTGCCTGCCGGCCCATCGCGGCGAAGAGGTCGATCCCGAGGTGATTGACGGGCCCCGGTCGCTCGTCTTTGACGAGGCTGAAAACCGCCTTCATGTGCAAAAGGCGATCCTGAAATGGTGTCTCGAAAAGATCTGATCGAAATGAGCGGCGGTCGCGATATGGTCGCCGCTTATGAGATTGACCGCAGGCCGGTTCGTGGGCGGATCTCGCGGCTGGGTGGAGGCACAATCGATCCTATCCTCAAACGTCACGACTATCCGCCTGAACTGGCCAGGCTGCTGGGCGAGGCACTGATCCTTGCCGGGCTGGTCGGTGAGGCCCTGAAATTCGACGGCCGGCTGCTGGTCCAGGCCGAAGGTAACGGCCCGGTTGCCATGCTGGTCGCCGAACATACGAGTGAGGGCGATCTGCGCGGCTATGCCCGCACGAACCGGCCGCTCTGGGAGCGGTTGATGGCAGACACGGAAGGCCGCCGCCCGGAAGTTCCGCAGCTTTTCGGCCCAAAGGGCGTTCTCGGCCTCATCATCATACCGGAAGATCCGTCAATGCACCCTTATCAGGGGGTCGTCCCGCTCTCAAGGCCGACCCTGGCCGGCTGCGCGGAAGAGTATTTTGAAAGATCCGAACAGGTGCCGACGCGGATCGCGCTGGGTGTGGGCGAAATGACCGTGTCCGATGAGGCGCCCGGCTGGCGCGGGGGCGGCCTGCTCTTGCAGAAAGTGGCAGGCGATGCGGCCCGCGGTGACACCTCGGAGGCCTGGGAGACTGCAAGTGCGCTGTTCGCGACTGTGACCGACCGGGAACTGATCGATCCGGCCCTGCCGCCGGCCGGGCTGTTGTTCCGGCTCTTCCATGAGGAGGGTGTGCGCATGGAAGAGGAAAAACCGCTGATTGATGCCTGCAGCTGCAATGAAGGGCGCCTGCGCGAGACGCTGCAGGGTCTATCTGACGATGGATTGCGCGAATTGGTTGAGCCGGACGGTACCCTTTCGGTGAACTGCCAGTTCTGCAACCGCCACTATGCAATCCCGATTGAGGATGTGACCGGCCCCCCTGACGCCTGAGCAGTCAGACACCGACGATTTCGGCCCGCGAGGCTTCGGCTTTCACCCAGGTGATGAATGCGCGCACATCCGGCGACAGGTGACGTCCTTTCGGCCAGACAACCCAGTATGAAAAATCGATTGCCGTGGAACCGTCTGCAAAGGGCGCGACGAGACGCCCGGCATCCAGTTCGGCCTGGGCGATGGCTCTTTTTGCCAGGGCCACGCCCCGGCCATTGGTTGCTGCTTCGATGACCAGTACAGCCTGATTGAAGCGCGGACCGCGTGTCGCATCGACGCCGGTTATCCCTCTTGCCGCCAGCCAGCTCGACCAGTCCGGGCAGGACGGGTCGTTTTCGGGGCTTTCGTCATGGATCAGGGTGTGCTGGCAGAGATCGCCGGGTCTGCGAATCGCATCGGCGCCGTCAAGGAGCTGCGGAGAGCAGACCGGCAGCACGGATTCATCGAGCAGGCGTTCGGACTTCAGGCCGTCATAATGCCCGGTGCCATAGCGGATCGCGATATCGGCGTCTGCGGTATTGAAATCGGTCAGTTGCATATCTGCCGATACCCAGGCCTCGATACCCGGATTTGCCTGGTGGAAACTGTCGAGCTTGGGGGCCAGCCATTTGGCGGCGAAGGAGGGGGCGCACGAGACCATGACACGCCCGCGCCGGGCGGGCTGGCGCATCTGTCGTCCCGCTTCACCGATTTTCTCGAAGGCTTCATGAACCAGCGGCAGGCAGGCCTGCGCCGCGTCGGTCAGCAAGACCGACCGGCCGGTCCGCTTGAACAGCGGCGTGCCGGCAAAATCCTCCAGCTGCCGGATCTGCTGGGAAATTGCACCCGGCGTCACCTTCAGCTCTTCGGCGGCCTTCGTAAAGGACAGCCGACGGGCAGCCGCCTCGAATGCGCGCAGAGCGTTGAGCGGAGGAAGGCGGTCCGGCGACTCGGTCATGTGCAATAGTTTTTCTCAATACTCGTCTTAGGGGTCGCCGGTTGTGGCGCCGGCGTCAAGTGCCAAATCTGTCAGACAAGAAATTCGTCCCTGCCGGAGCCATCATGCGCCAGTTTCCAGCCTTTTTCGAGATGCAGAATGCGCGCGTTGTCCTGTTTGGCAGCAGCGAGGAAGCCCTGCGCAAGTTGCGCCTTCTGGCAAAGACGCCTGCGAAAATCCTCGTGATCGATCAAGAGATCTCAACAAAGATGCAGGCGGAATTCGCCGGCCGATTCGATCATGTCCTTCCTCCTGACGCGGAAACCGCGCTCGCAGGCGCACGGCTGGCGATCATTGCGCTGGCTGATGATGGCGAGGCTGAGCGGGCCATTGCGCTTGCGCGCCTGAAGGGTGTTCCGGTCAATGCTGTCGATCGGCCTGAGCATTGCGATTTCACCGTTCCTTCGATCCTCGACCGCGGCGACATCGTAGCTGCGGTCGGGTCCGGCGGCGCCGCGCCTGTATTGGCCAAATCTGTACGTGCGAGGCTCGAAGCCCTGCTGCCGGCACGGATTGGCGAGCTTGCCGCTCTGGCGCGCCGACTGCGCCCGGTCGTGAAGGAAAACATCGCCGATCCGCGTGATCGCCGGCGGTTCTGGGAGCGGATGCTGACCGGCCCGGCGGCCGAGCGCGCCTATACCGGAGACCTTGCAGGCGCCGAGGCCGACATGCGCGATGCGCTGCAGCGAGGTGATGGCGGAAAGGGTGTTGTGCATATCGTTGGTGCTGGACCCGGAGACCCCGAACTGCTGACTCTGAAAGCCTTCCGCCTGATCCAGGAGGCCGACATCGTGTTCCATGACCGGCTGGTTTCGGCCGGGATCATGGATCTGGTTCGCCGCGATGCCGAGCGTGTCAGCGTCGGCAAGTCGAAGGGCGATCATTCGGTTCCGCAAGCGCAGATTCATGAGCTGATGATTGCCAGCGCGAATGAAGGCAAGCGCGTGGTGCGCCTGAAGGGCGGCGATCCGTTCATCTTCGGGCGCGGCGGTGAGGAGCTTGAAGCGCTGCAGGAAGCGGGCATAGAGGCCCATGTCGCGCCGGGAATTTCCTCCGCGCTCGGCTGCGCCGCCTCTGCAGGCGTCCCGCTCACCCATCGCGACCACGCCCAGGCGCTGACCTTTGTGACCGGCCATGCGCAGGCCGGCGGGGTGCCTGACCTTGACTGGCAGGCGCTCGCGCGGCCCGGCCAGACGGTGGTGGTGTTCATGGGCGTGGGCACCGCCGCGACAATTGCGGAAAAGCTGATCGGTGCCGGGCGCGCGGCATCCACCTGCGTTGCTGTCATCGAAAACGGCACGCGGGACAATGAAATTCGCGTCTTCGGCCAATTGGCGGAGCTGCCCCAGCTGATTTCCCGTGCGGGCATTCGCGGACCGGCCCTGCTGGTCATTGGCGAGGTGGCAGGACTGCCGATCGAAGCGCGCGCACCAGACCTGATGGAGGCCGTTGCATGACGAGTGTACGACCAAAGCTCAAACCCGATATCCCCAAAGCGATCACGGCCTGGCAGACCGCCAGCGGCGATGTGGTGTGGATGACCGCGGGTGGTGAATGGACAAGCGATCCGGGCGCGGTTGGCGTCTTCACCGGAGAGGTGGCTGAAGCGCGGCTCGCCGATGCCCTGGCGGCGGAAGGCGAGGTCACCGACCCCTATTTCATGGAAGTCAGCGAAACCGGCGACATCGCCGGTCGCGAGACCCTGCGCGAGACGATCCGCGCGCAGGGGCCGACAACCCATCCTGAATTCCAGAGAGGCGCATGATGGCGCAGATCGTCAAACGGCTCACGCTTTACGGCGATACGATGTCGGGCAATTGCATGAAGCCGCGCTGGGTCGCTGATGCGCTGGACCTTGACTATGACTGGGTGCACGTCGACGTGCTTGGCGGCGAGACGCAGGCTGAGGATTTCCTCGCGCTGAACCCCGTTGGCCTCGTGCCTCTGGCGGTTTGGCCCGATGGCCGCCGGCTGCCGGAATCCAATGCCATCATGCTCTATCTCGCCGAAGCGGTGCAAAGCGATCTCATTCCCACCGATCCGTTCCAGCGCGCACAGATGATGAGCTGGCTGTTCTGGGAACAGTACTCTCACGAGCCCTACATCGCCGTGCGCATTTCCCGGCTGCACTATCGCGGCATTCCCGAGGACGAATTGGACCCGGATTTGCTGGCCAGGGGCCGACGCGCCCTTGGCGTCATGGAGATGCAGCTGACCTACACCGACTGGCTTGTCGGCGATGCGATGACGCTCGCTGACGTGGCGCTGGTTGCTTACACACGTAAGGCGCATCTGGGCGGGTTTGATCTTTCGGAATTTCCAGCTGTCGCGCGCTGGGTGCGCCGAACCGAGTCGATGCTGGGTCTTGGGCAGGTCGAGGACAGTTGATGTATCGCTATGACGAATTCGATGCGCAGATTGTGCACGACCGTGTAAAGCAGTTTCGCGGGCAGGTGGCGCGCCGGCTTTCCGGGGAACTCAAGGAAGACGAGTTCAAGCCGCTGCGCCTGCAGAACGGGGTCTACCTCCAGCTGCACGCTTACATGCTGCGCATCGCCATCCCGTATGGCCAGCTCAGCCCGCGCCAGCTGCGCCGGCTGGCACATGTCGCGCGCAAGTATGATCGCGGATACGGGCATTTCACGACGCGCCAGAATATCCAGTTCAACTGGGTGGCGCTGAAGGATATCCCCGATGTGCTGGAAGAGCTGGCCGAGGTCGAGATGCATGCCATCCAGACATCGGGCAACTGTATCCGCAATGTCACGAGCGACCATTTTGCCGGCGCGACCGCTGATGAGGTGATGGACCCGCGCGCCTGGTGCGAGATCATCCGCCAGTGGAGCACTTTCCATCCGGAATTCGCCTTCCTGCCGCGCAAGTTCAAGATTGCGGTGACGGCGGCCGAGCATGACCGCGCCGCCATTCGCGTGCACGATATCGGCCTGCATATTCGTGGTCGCAGCAATCAGGTCGGTTTCGAGGTGCATGTCGGTGGTGGGCAGGGGCGGACCCCGCACATTGCTGCGAAAGTGCACGATTTCGTGCCCGAGGACGATATTCTCGATTATCTCGAAGCGATCATGCGGGTCTATAATCGCTTCGGCAGGCGCGACAACAAATACAAGGCGCGCATCAAGATCCTCGTGTCGGAACTCGGCGAGGCGGAGTTCAAGCGCCTTGTTGACGAGGAATTCGCCGCCCAGCGCCCGCACGAAAAGATTGAATTGCCGCGCGCCGAGATTGAGCGCATCCACGCCTATTTCGCGCCCCCGCCGCTTGCTGACAAGCCCGAGCGCTCGGCGGCATTCGAACAGGCGAAGGCATCCGATCCGGCCTTTGCCGTCTGGTCGGATACAAACCTGCATCCCCACAAACTGGCCGGCCATGCTTCTGTCACTGTGAGCCTCAAGCCCGTCGGCGGGATCGCCGGAGATGCAACGGATGTGCAGATGGAGACAGTCGCCGATCTCGCAGAGCGCTTCGGTCATGGCGATATCCGCGTCACACATGCGCAGAACCTGGTCCTGCCGCATGTTGCTCTGGATGACATGTATGAGGTGTTCAGCCAGCTTCAGGTGGGTGAACTTGCCACGGCCAATGAAAGCCTGATCACGGACATGATCGTCTGCCCGGGCCTGGACTATTGCAACCTGGCCAATGCCCGCTCGATCCCGGTCGGACAGGCGATCCAGCGCGAATTCGCCAGTGTCGAGGACCAGCGCGATATCGGGCAGCTGCACCTGAATATTTCCGGATGCATCAATGCCTGCGGGCATCACCATGTCGGTCATATCGGCGTGCTCGGTGTCGACCGGAAGGGTGAGGAATACTACCAGATCACCTTTGGCGGGCGGGCCGACGAAAAGGCGGCGATCGGCGAAATTGCCGGTCCGGCGCTCAGCGCGGATGATGTGCCGGCGGCCCTCAAACGCGTCGTCGATCTTTATCGCGACCTGCGATCCGACCGTTCCGAACGATTTATCGATGTTTATGCCCGCACCGGGCTCGAACCCTTCAAGGAGGCCCTCTATGCCACTGATCAGAAACGGTGAAGATGCCGAGAATACCTGGGTTCATGTCGAGACGGGCGAGGCCGGCGACACGCCCAACGGGATCACCGTGCCGCTGGAGCCCTTTCTCGAAAAGACTGAGATTCTTCTTGCGCGCAACACGCCGCTGGGTGTGCGCCTCGCACCCGATGACGATCCCCACCGGCTGGAAGACCATCTCGACCGGCTTGCGCTGATCGAGGTGGCTTTCCCGAAATATACCGACGGCCGTGGCTATTCTATCGCTCAGCTCCTTCGCCGCCGGCTTGGCTATCGCGGGGAATTGCGCGCCGTCGGTCATGTCCTGCGCGATCAGCTACTCTATATGCACCGTTCAGGCTTTGATGCTTTCGAGACCGAGCGCGCATCAGTAGTGTCAGCGACAGAAGCACTGGGGGAATTCTCCTTCTTCTACCAGCCGGCTGTAGAAGGCGAGCAGCATGTCTTCTCGCGCCGTCACAGCTGAACGCCAGATACGAATGGATATCTGATATGCCCTACTCAGAAGCACTGCTGAGAGAGCGTGATGCGCCGGAATACCGGGTTGACCGGCTGAATGGGGAGCTGCGCATGGCGTCAGCGCAAACCATCCTTCGGGCGGCCATCCTGCGCGAATGGCGCGGTGAGATGACCTATGTGTCGAGTTTCGGTGCCGAAAGCGCAGTGATGCTCGCACTGATAGCGGATGTCCGTCCGGACCTGCCTGTCGTGTTTCTGGAAACCGGCATGCACTTTCCCCAAACCCTTGATTATCGCGACGCGCTGATCGAACGGTTCGGGCTGACCAATGTGCGTAACATCCGTCCGAATGCTAGCGAAGAAGCCCTACTCGATCCATTGGGCGACCTTCACAGGAGCGACCCGGATGCCTGCTGTGAGTTGCGCAAGGTAAGGCCGCTGGAGCCCGCGCTGGAAGGATTCAGCGCCTGGGTGACGGGGAGAAAGCGCTTCCATGGCGGCGAGCGGCTGGCCCTTCCGGTGTTCGAGTTCACCGGGGGCCGTTTCAAGGTCAATCCGCTGGCCAACTGGACACAGGGCGACGTTGAGCGCTTTTTCGAAACGCGCGACCTTCCACGCCACCCGCTGGTCTCGCAGGGGTATCCCTCGATCGGTTGCTGGCCCTGCACCAAGCCCGCTGAGGATCCCGGCGATATCCGTTCAGGCCGCTGGCTCGGCCAGTCCAAGACCGAATGCGGCCTGCATGTCGAAAAGGGCGAACGACCGCGCGTTTTCTGATACCGGGTCGTAATGGCAGAGATTCTCGCGGCGCATGCCAGGCATTTCCGCAAACAGGCCGAATGGTGCGAGCGGCTCGGCTCGCCTTTCAATGCGGCGCTCCTGAGAGGTCTCGCGGACCGGTTTGGCGAGGGGCATGTGCTTGATGAATTGCTGGCGACGGGCGCGCGGCCGCTGAGCCCGGACGGTGCCGATGCCGGCCCGCTGCGGATCGCCGGAGCACTGCATGGGCTGGTGCTGGCCGGCCGCGACAGCGCGTTGGAAGCGCAGTATCCGGCGCGCAATCGGAACTGGGACATGGCCGTCGTGGTGGCGGTCGCGCTGGAGGCCGTGGCGCGCCATCGCGACTGGGTGGCCGATTTCATCACCCGCCCGCCGCAGACCAATGAGACGCGCCGGGCCATCGGATTCTTGCCTGGCTTAGAGGGGCTGAAAGGGCCGCTTCACCTGCTCGAAATTGGCGCGAGTGCCGGGCTGAACCAGCATTGGGAGGCGTTTGGTTATGATGGCGGCCACTGGTCACGCGAAGGCAGCGACGGCGCGCCGCTTGTCGAGACAAAGTGGACCGGCCGGCCGCCGGACCTGCCCGATCGTATCGAGATTGCCTCGCGGCGCGCCTGTGATCTCACGCCGCTGGACATACGCGATGATTTCCACCGCCTGCGGCTGAAAAGTTATATCTGGCCGGACCAGTCCGACCGGCTGGACCGGCTCGACAAGGCGGTCGCGGTTGCGCTTGAGCGCGGCGTCGAGGTCGAGCGGTCCAATGCCGCCGACTGGCTGGAAGATGTTCTTTCGGCCCCTTTGCCCGAAGGCACCAGCGTCATCTATCATTCGATTGCCTGGCAATATTTCGACACCGACACGAATCGCCGGGCAATGGTCGCCATCGAGCGTGCAGGAGCACGGGCCGACGATGCCCACCGTCTTGTCTGGCTTCGTTATGAGCATACCAAAGTCTTCAATCCAGAAGGCAGCTCACTACGCCACGAATTGGACCGTATCAGCTGGCCCGGGTCGGTCCATCAGCGACTCGCGGAAGTCGATCCGCACGGCTTGTTTGTCAAACGGATCGGGGCTTGATCCATCAACCTGCGTGTTCAGCCGCCGGGAACACGCCGAGGATCTTTACCATGGCAGAAAAGAAGCCGAGCTCTTCGAGCGCGAGCTGGACCGGGCGCTCATTCGGGTGGCCCTCGATCTCGGCATAGAACTGGGTCGCTCGGAAGGCCCCGCCAACCTGGTAGCTTTCCAGCTTGGTCATGTTGACGCCATTGGTCGCGAAGCCGCCAAGTCCCTTATAGAGCGCGGCCGGAATGTTGCGGACTTCAAACAGGAACGCCGTCTTGGCCCGCGCGTCGGAGGGCTCGATATCAAGCGGATCGCGCGCCATGATGACGAAACGGGTCGTGTTGTGCGTCGCATCCTCGATATCCTCGGCGAGGATGCTCAGCCCGTAGACATCGGCAGCGAGCCGGGGCGCAATCGCGGCCACTGACGCGTCGCCGCGCTCGGCCACCTGGCGGGCTGCGCCTGCTGTGTCGGCGGCGATGATCGGAGAAATACCATGTTCGCGCAGAAACCGGCGACACTGGCCGAGAGCCATGATGTGTGAGCGCGCCGTGCGGATGTCGGCCAGGTTCGCACCGGGCAGGGCCATCAGCTGGAACCGGATCGGCAGGTAGTGCTCGCCGATGATGTGCAGGCTCGTGCCGGGCAGGAGGTGGTGAATATCGCCCACCCGGCCGGCGATCGTATTCTCGACAGGAATCATGGCCAGCTGTGCGCGGCCATCTTCAACGGCGGACATGACATCTTCAAAAGTGGGGCAGGCCAGGGGTGTCAGGTCAGGATAGACCTGGTGGCAGGCGATCTGGGAATTGGCCCCCGGTTCGCCCTGATAGGCGATCGATTCGCTCATGACTGGCTCACTCCTGCTGGCGGCGCCGCAGCCTGTCGGTGCTGACGGACAAGATAGCGCGGTGAGTCGTGCTTCCCCTCCCGCAATGAAGGGGGCTGCGTCACCACGTCTGTTGTGGTGATCCCGATAGCGTGCCAGAAGGCTGTCGCCAAGATGACATGATGCGAAGAGAGACGGGTTCATGGGCGATCTCACCCTCAACAAGATTTTCGGCAGCCTTCTGGCTGTCGCCCTGGTGTTTTTCGGGCTGCGCGCCCTTGCTGACACGGTGTTTGTCGAAAGCGACGCCGGCCATTATGGCGAGGAGCATGGCGAAGAGCTGTCCTATAATGAGCAGCTGAAGAAGAAATATGCCTATTATGTTGCTGTCGAGGGCGCTGGCGGCGGCGGCGGAGAGGAAGAAGAGGTTTTTGACCTCGGCCTTGCCCTGGCCAGCGCGGATGCCTCGCGCGGCGAACGCAGCTTCAAGGGTAAGTGCGCCACCTGCCATACTGTCGAACAGGGCGGGGCAAATGGCACCGGGCCGAATCTCTATGGCGTCATCGGCGCCGATATCGCCAATCATGAGGGCTTCAATTATTCTGGCGTGCTGTCAGGCGTCGATGGCAACTGGACTTATGCGGAGATGAATGACTGGCTTTACAATCCGGGTAGCTATGCACGCGGCACCTCCATGGCCTTTGCCGGCCTGCGCCGCGACGATGAGCGCGCAAATGTGATTGCGTATCTTGCTTCCTATTCGCCCGATGCGCCGGCATTTCCTGATCCCTTGCCGGAGGCCTCCGATGAAAGCGAGGCTGAGCCAGCCGCAGGGGATGCTGAAGAGGGCGGCGCGACCGTCGAGCCGACGCTGCCGGAAACCGGCATGGAAAACATGGACCCTCAGCAGGCGACGGGTGAAATCGAAGTGCAGGATGTGGTCAATGGAACCGGCGTGGATGACGGCGATGTCGGTGAAGTGGAGCTAATCCCCGGCGGCGTAGCAGACGAGATTGAAGCGGCCACGAATGATGCCGAAACTTCTGCACGCGAGGCGGCTCGGGCGGCCGGGTCCGAAGCTGGCGAGATGATGTCTGGCGCCGGCGGCAATGAGGATGGCGGCGACCAGCCGGAATAGCGCGGCGCCTGGTCTGAAAAGGAAAGCAGACGCTCCGGTCCCGCGCGGGCCGGAGCGTTTTGATGTGACGAGTTGGCGATAATCCTCAGGCTGAACACGCAGGGGTGATAACAGCTCACGCAGGTGTCGAGGGCAAAATCTGCCTCAACTACAATACCGGATTCAGCGCGGCCGGCAGTCCGATCCGTCAGTTGCCAGCCATACGGCAGATGCCATCTCGTCGACGTTTCTCAAGCGGCTTTTCCATTCTTGCCGGCGTTTTTTCATCGGGCCCTCTCCGATCCGCCCTACGCAAGGCGGGCGAATGCCCCCCCTTTCTCGTCTCCGGAGGAGGGGGAAGTCAGCTGGGCGGCAATAATGCAATCAGCGCCGCGTATATCTGCGGATCGAGCGGGTCTGGCAAGGCGGAAGTCCTTCCCCACCTGCAAGTTCCCCATTCGGGTCGCAGGCGCGCCCGACCGTTACAGTGGCCTGGCGCGTGGCGGAAACCGGCTCCAGGCGGGCAGCCTGCCCCGGTTGGGGGCCGGCGCCGAACACCTCGCGCTGGACATAGGAGGAGGCGCTCGAAATGCCGTTCCCGACCGCCTGTACATCCTTGCCTACGCCGGAAACCGTGTTGCATGCGGTCAGTACGGGAAGCGCGAACAATGCTGTGAGCAATATTTTCATCACCCTCTCCATTCTTCTAACAGAAATACGTTAACCTTCTGATTGCGCGCAATGGTGCGGGGAGGCAAGCCCCTTCCCCAGCGCGCCGGAATGGCCTAGAGGAAGGATCATGAAGTCTGCTGTTCTCGTTTTTCCCGGCTCCAATTGTGATCGCGACGCGGCTACGGCTCTGGAGGGGGTGACCGGCTCTCCGCCGGCCATGGTCTGGCACAAGGACACCGACCTGCCGGGCGGGATCGACCTTGTCGTCGTCCCCGGCGGTTTTTCCTATGGCGATTATCTCCGTTGTGGCGCCATTGCGGCCAATTCTCCGGTGGTGCCGGCGCTGAAGGCCCATGCAGAACGTGGCGGCTATGTCCTTGGCATCTGCAACGGGTTCCAGGTGCTCACCGAAACACAGCTTCTGCCCGGCGCGCTGATCCGGAATGCCTCTCTGAACTTTGTCTGTCGTGCGCAGCCGCTTAGCGTTGGCAGCGCCAACAGCGCGTTTACAAGCGCCTATGCCGGCCGGGGTGAGGTGTCTATCCCGATTGCCCATCATGACGGCAACTATGTCGCCGATGAGGATGTGCTCGACCTGCTGGAAGGCGAAGGCCGCGTGGTTTTCCGCTATTGTGGCAATCCGAACGGCTCGGCGCGCGATATTGCGGGCATTGTGAGCGAAAACGGTCGCATTCTCGGCATGATGCCGCATCCGGAACGCGCCATGGGCAACCATGAAGGCGGTGGGGATGGTCGCGGCGTGTTTGAGAGCCTGCTCGCCGCTGCATAACCGTTGGCAGTGCATTGAATCTGCCGCCGCTTCCCCAGCGACAGGTCAAGACAAGATGCTGTCAGCTTGTTATATGACGTTGACGCAAACGTAAGCGCAAATCATATGCGCGCTGTTTCAGGGAGACAGGACAATGCAAGTGAGCCCGCTCGACATTCAGCAGCCCGATTGGCGCCGTGAGGAAGAAATCGCGATCTTCTCCGATGCGGTCGGCCAGTTTTTCGAGCGCGAATGCGCGCCTCATGTCGGGGACTGGCGCGGGCAGGGCTTTGTGCCGCGCGAAATGTGGAAAAAAGCGGGCGAGGCGGGTCTGCTCTGCGCCTCTACCAGTGAGGAATATGGCGGTGCGGGGGGCGATTTCCGCCATGAGGCGGCGATCATCGAACAGCAGCAATGGAAGGGTGTCGACGGGTTCGGCATCACTCTGCACAACGCGATCATCGCGCCTTATCTGGAGCATTACGGCACCGAGGAGCAAAAGCGCAAATACCTGCCGCAATGCGCCAGCGGCGACAAGATCCTTGCCATCGCCATGACCGAGCCTGGCACTGGCTCCGATCTCCAGAATATCAGGACCACCGCGAAAAAGGATGGCAACGGCTATATCATCAACGGCCAGAAGACCTTCATTTCCAATGGCCAGACGGCAAACCTGATCGTCGTTGTCGCCAAGACCGATCCTGACAAGGGGGCCAAGGGCGTCTCGCTGATGCTCGTCGATACCGATGAGGTTGACGGCTTCTCGCGCGGGCGAAATCTCGACAAGGTCGGCCAGCATGCTGCCGACACGTCGGAACTGTTCTTCAATGATGTGAAAGTGCCCGCCGATGCCCTGATTGGTGGTGAGGAGGGCCAGGGCTTCATCCAGCTGATGCAGCAGCTCCCCCAGGAGCGCCATATCATCGGCCTGCAGGGCATCGGCATGATCGAGCGGGCTCTGCACGAGACAATCGACTATGTGAAGCAGCGCAAGGCTTTCGGCCAGCGCCTTCTGGACTTCCAGAACACGCAGTTCAAGCTTGCCGAGGCCAAGACCGAGGCGACCGTGGCGCGCATCTTCGCCGACAAATGCACCGAATTGCTGCTAAAGGGCGAGCTGGACCCCGCCACCGCCTCGATGAGCAAATACTGGATCTCGGATCTGCAGTGCAAGATCATCGATGAATGCGTCCAGCTGCATGGCGGTTATGGCTATATGGACGAATACCCCATCGCCCAGATGTGGGCCGATGCCCGCGTCCAGCGCATCTATGGCGGGGCCAATGAGATCATGAAGGTGCTGATCGCGAGGACGCTTTAAGACTGTGGCAGACGACCGCGCGCTGATCCATAAGACCTTCCCGACACCGGCCAACAGCTCGGTGTCGCTGGGTTTTGAGCTACTCGCGCTGGACATGAGCGCGCTGACAACCAGCGTACGGTTTGACGGTAAGCCCGAATTCACCAACCCGGCGGGCTATATCCAGGGCGGCTATCTCTGCGCCATGATGGATGACACGATCGGCATGCTCGCCACCATGAAGACGGGCAATGAGAAATTTCCCTCCACTATCGACCTGCACACGACATTCCTGCGGCCCGTGAAAACCGGTGCCATCGAGGTCTTCGCTCGCCTGCGCAATATCGGCCGGGCCGTCATCTTCGCCGATGCAGAGCTCTATGATACACGAGGGAAAGAAGCGGCCCGCGCGGTCGCCACCCTCGCCATCAATCCCCGGAAGGCCCCGGCGACATGACACGGGAAGAGCGATACAATGATATTCAGAAGGCCAGGGCGACCTTTTTCAATGCGCTAGCCGTGGGCGCAATCATCGCAGGCGGGCTAAGTTCGCTGGCAGACGGCCAGATGTTCGCGGCACTCGCGTTCACGGTAGCCGGTTTGGTATTACATTATGTGGCAACAACCCATTTGAAGTCGATGAAGGTAAAGACCAATGAATGAGCTTTCCCTCGAGAACTGGATCGGCCTTGGAATTGTGTTTGTCGGCATCATGATCGCCAACTGGCTCGGCGGTCGGGTCGCTGATTCCGCTGACCCCGATAAGACCAAAACCGCCCCACCCGCCGAATAACCACCAAAGACTCTCACCCAAAAGAACATCCCAAGGAGGACCCTATCCATGGCCGAAGCATATATTTACGACGCTGTGCGCACCCCGCGCGGCAAGGGCAAGAAATCCGGATCGCTTCATGAGATCACGGCAATGTCGCTCGCGACACAGGCGCTGCAGGCTGTGCGCGAGCGCAATGAGCTCGACACCGCCCATGTCGACGATGTCGTCCTGGGCTGTGTCTCGCCGGTCGGCGAGCAGGGCGGTGATATTGCCCGCATCGCCGTGCTGAACGCTGACTATGCCGAGACCACGGCCGGTGTGCAGGTTGATCGTTTCTGCGCCTCGGGCCTGGAAGCCTGCAACATGGCTGCCTCAAAGGTGATCACCGGCGAGGCCGACATGGCCATTGGCGGCGGCGTTGAAAGCATGTCGCGCGTCCCGATGGGCGCTGCGGGCGGCGCCTGGTCGTCCGACCCGCAAGTGGCCATCAAGACCTATTTCGCCCCGCAGGGTATCGGCGCCGATACGATTGCCACGAAATACGGCTTTTCGCGCGACGATGTGGACGCCTATGCCGTTGAGAGCCAGAAGCGCGCTGCGACGGCCTGGAGTGAGGGCCGATTTGCCAGATCCATCGTTCCGGTCAAGGACCAGATGGGCGGTACCATCCTGGACCATGACGAACATATGCGCCCGGATGCCGACATGCAGTCGCTCGCCGGACTCAACCCCTCCTTTGCCGGAATGGGAGGCATGGGCTTCGACGAGGTGATCAAGCAGCGCTATCCGGAGCTGGAAGAGATCAATCATGTCCATCATGCGGGCAACTCTTCGGGTATCGTCGATGGCGCCTCGGCTGTCCTGTTTGGAAGCAAGGAAATGGGCGAGGTCAATGGCCTCAAGCCCCGCGCGCGTATCCGCGCCATGGCGTCCATTGGTTCCGAGCCGGGCATCATGCTGACAGGGCCGACTTATGTGACCCAGAAAGCGCTCAAGAAGGCGGGCATGGAAGTTGGCGACATCGACATCTATGAGCTCAACGAAGCCTTCGCTTCAGTGCCAATGCTGATGATGGAGCTGCTCGACATTCCGCACGAGAAGATGAACGTGAATGGCGGCGCCATCGCGTTTGGTCATCCCCTCGGCGCGACCGGCGCGATGCTGCTCGGCACCATGGTCGATGAGCTGGAGCGCACCGGCAAGGAAACCGCGCTGGTCACGCTCTGCGTCGGCGCTGGCATGGGCACCGCGACGATCATCGAACGCGTGTAGTCGAAAGCGCCGGTCCTCCTCCGCTTGCGGGGGAGGTGGCCCGCATTGCACAATGGAGCAAATTAACAAATGAACCTCGAAACATTCAAATTCGACATTGACGGCGACGGCATTGCCCATGCGGTCTTCGACGTGCCCGGTCGCAGCATGAACACGCTGACCGGCAAGGCCATTGCCGACATCATCGCGATCACCAACGAAGTCGCGACCAATGACGCGATCAAGGGCCTGGTAGTTTCCTCCGGCAAGCCTTCGGGTTTTTGCGCCGGTGCTGATCTTGGCGAGATGGGGCAGAGCGCGGGCGGAAAACCCGAAAGCGAAATGTCCGAAGCCGAGTTGAAAGCCGCCCAGTTCGAGCGCGGCTTCTCGCTCAACAAGACGCTTCGCCAGCTGGAGACCTGCGGCAAGCCTGTGGCCTGTGCGCTGAACGGCCTCGCCCTCGGCGGGGGCCTCGAAGTGGCGCTCGCCTGCCACTACCGGGTGGCCGCCAATGACAATCCGAAGATCCAGTTCGGTCTGCCTGAAGCCAAGATCGGCCTGTTGCCCGGCGCGGGCGGGACGCAGCGCCTGCCGCGCCTTATTGGTGTGCAGGAAGCCCTGCCGCTGATTCTTGAGGGCAAGAGCTTCAACGCCGAAAAGGCCATGAAGATGGGCGTGGTTCAGGACCTCGCGCCCGGCGCGGAAACTGTCGAGCGCGCCAAGGCCTGGGTGAAGGCCAATCCGCAGGCCCAGGCGCCCTGGGACGAGAAGGGCTACAAGGTGCCCGGCGGCGTGCCGCACAAATCGCCAGGCGCCGGCCAGGTGATGACCATGGCCAATGCCATGCTGATGGCGAAGACCTATGGCAATTTCCCTGCGCAGAAGAACATCCTCTCCTGCGTCTATGAAGGCATTCAGGTGCCGATCGATGCGGGCCTGCGCATCGAGACGCGCTATTTCATCAACACCCAGCAGCGCCCGGAAGCCAAGGCGATGATCCGCTCGCTCTTCCTGTCGATGCAGGAACTGTCCAAGGGCGCCAATCGCCCGGCGGGTCATCCGAAGACCGAATTTAGCAAGGTTGCCGTGATTGGCGCCGGACTGATGGGTGCCGGCATTGCCTATGTCCAGGCCAAGGCCGGCATCCCGACCGTGCTTGTTGATGTGTCGAAGGAAAACGCCGAGAAGGGCAAGGATTATTCTCGCCGGCTGGTCGAAAAGGATATCTCGCGCGGCAAGTCGACCGAGGAAAAGGGCAATGCCCTGCTCGACCTGATCACCACCACCGATGATTACGAAGAGCTGCGCGGTGCCGACCTGGTCATCGAGGCCGTGTTCGAGAATGAAGAGCTGAAGGCGAAGATTACCGAGCAGGCTGAAGCCGTGCTTGGCGAGGAGGCGGTCTTCGGCTCCAACACTTCGACCCTGCCGATCACCGGTCTTGCCAAGGCTTCGAAACGGCCGGAGAATTTCATCGGCATCCACTTCTTCTCGCCGGTCGAGCGGATGGGGCTTGTCGAGATCATCAATGGCGAGAAGACCAGCGAGGAGACCCTCGCCAAGTCGATCGATTATGTGCTGGCGATCCGAAAGACGCCGATCGTGGTCAACGATTCCCGGGGCTTCTATACATCGCGCTGCTTCGGCACTTATACCCGTGAGGGCATGGAGATGCTGGCCGAGGGCATCAAGCCGGCCATTATCGAGAATGTCGGGCGCCAGTCCGGCATGCCAATGGGCCCGTTGGAAGTGTCCGACTCCGTTGGCCTCGACACAGCCCTGAAAGTCACCCGTGCTACTGCTGAGGCGATGGGCGTGGATATCCAGAGCGATGACCGCACCCAGTTCCTCGCCTGGCTCGTGGAAGATAATGGTCGTGTCGGGCGCAAGGCCGGCAAGGGCTTTTACGACTATAATGAGAAGGGCCGTCCCGATAAGCTCTGGCCGGACCTCAATTCACAGCTGGAAGTCAAGGTTGATGAGTGCCCGCCGGAGCTGAAACAGCATCTGACAAACCGGTTCCTGGTGCGTCAGGCGATCGAGGTGGCCCGATGTTTCGAGGAAGGCGTCATCACCGATGCGCGCGATGCCGATATCGGCTCTATCCTCGCCTGGGGCTTTGCGCCCTACACGGGCGGCTGCGCGTCCTATATGGACCTGATCTGGGGCATCCCGGAATTCGTCGCCGAGGCTGATCGCCTTGCCTCGGAATATGGCGAGCGGTTCGAAGCACCGGCACTCCTGCGTGAAATGGCCGAGAAGGGCGAGACTTTCTATTCCCGCTTCCCGCCGGCGAAACAGGACGCAAAGGTCGCGGCCTGACCGTCCGATAATCAAACGGACCGAACAAGGGAAAGCCGGGGCCGTTGCGTCCCGGCTTTTCTGATTGATCAAGGTCAAAGCCTCTCGGCCAGGACTGGTGAACAGTATAGGGTGACATCGGCACTCAGCCCGATTGCCGCGCCAAAAACTGGAGGAAACCAATATGTCCGTCACCGCCATGCTGACCGGCAGCGAAACGCTTGATGAAATTGCGCTGAAACAGGCCCTGTCACTGGCGACCCGGCTACAGGTGCCCCTGGTCGGGTTGTGTGCCCTGCCGGATCCGTCGAGCGCTCTGCTCTATACAACCTCGCCCTATATGATCGGTGTTGGCGGTGCGGCGATGGACAGTGTGCTGGCGGCTCAGAATGAGGTTGTTGCGGGCGCTCGCGACATGTTCGAGCGGATCGCGGCGGGCGTTGAGGACGCTCGATTTGAACACAGGACCGATCTGACCGAACGTGCCGCCGCTGATGCGGCCACGCTCAGCGATGCGATCGTGTTTCCCCATCCAGCCGGGAAAGCCTCCCACCCCCTGGCCCGAGCCTTCGAACATGTCCTGATGGATGCCCGTCTGCCAGTCTACCTCTCCGGAGATGAAGTCGTCGAAAGCGGCCCGGCCCTCATTGCCTGGGATGGCAGTCCGCAAGTCGCCCGCGCCGTGCGCCTGCAGGAACGGCTGATCCGTATGGCGGGAACCGTGGTGGTCGCGCAAAACCCCGATGACCTCAAGGAGCGTAGTGACCGCCCCAGTGCCAGCATTGACGCGCTTGGCGACTGGCTTAAACGTCGCGGCGTGAGCGTCGAGTCAGCGAGCTTCAAAGGCGACGTGGCCGAAGGGCTCTGCCAGCTGGCGAAGGAGCGCAAGGCACAGATGGTGGTGGCAGGCGCCTATGGCCATTCGCGAGCCGGCGAATTCCTGTTCGGTGGCGCCACACGCGGATTGCTGCGCGCCGAGGAGGCGCCGGCACTGGCATTGGTGCATTAGACGCATTGAAAATCGATAAATTTTCTGGACAATAGCGCCGGGGCTGCTATGGCCCGGCGCCATGGACTATCTGGCGGAAACCCGTGCCCAAGGACGGCAGATCTTTCCCGATCTCGCGCGCGCTGCTGCGCTGATCGGAATCGCGCTGGTCAATGTCGGCGTGTTCGCCTGGCCTGCAGAGAAGGGCGGTTATGCCGCCGGCGGGCTGGAATCCGGGCTCGACCAGGGAGCCTTCTTTGCCGTCAATGCCCTGTTCCTGATGAAGTCCTACACGCTGTTTTCCTTCATGTTTGGCGTCGGCTTTGCCTATCAGATCGCATCGGCGCAAAGGGCAGGCGCGAATTTTGCTGCGCGCTACTGGCGACGCATTTTCGGCCTGTTTGCCTTTGCGGCCCTCAACATCGCCTTCCTGTTCCAGGGCGATATCTTGTTCATCTATGCGGTGCTGGGTTGCCTGTTATTCCTGTTCAGGAACATGAGTGGCAAGGCGCTCATCCGCTGGGCCGTCGCGATCTATATTGTCCAGATTCTGGTGCTGGCGGGATTAACGGGCCTTGTCTGGCTCGGAAACAGTTTCGCTCCTGATGAAATGGCGGCAACCGTGGAGGAAATGGCCGCATCCGGCGCACATGCCGTGAGGGTCTATGGCGAGGGGAGCTTCGCCGAAACAGTCGAAGCGCGTATCGCCGAATGGTCGCAGTTCGTTCCCATGATCTTCCTGTTCCAGGGGATCGGCGCGATGTCATTCTTTCTGTTCGGCCTCGCGGCCGTTCGGATGGAAACGATATCGCGCCCTGAGGTACCCTTCTGGAAGACGTGCCGGCGCGTCTATCTGCCCATTGGCCTTGCCGGCAGCGCGCTCGGGGCTTGGTATGTGACGTCCGCGACGAGCATGATCGATACCGAAATGATGCTGGGCATGACGCTGATCGCACTGTTCAGCCCGTTTTCGAGCGCAGGATATCTCGGCCTGATCGCAAAGTGGGCGCAGGCCCGCCCCGGGCCGATCACAGGATTTTTCGCCCGTGGCGGGACCGCCTCGCTAACGGCGTATCTGCTGCAGAACCTGTTGTTCACGCTGATCTTCTACGGCTTCGCACTCGGTTTCTATGCCGAGCTTGGCGCCGCGGCCTGCATCGCAATTGCGTTTGCGGTCGGTCTCATCTCGCTTGCATTCACGAGCCTGTGGCGCCTGCACTTCCGCAGGGGACCGCTGGAAGAGGCCCTGAGGCGCTGGACCTATCTTGGCTCGCGCTGAACGTGAAGGCTCAATCCTCTGTGTCAGCCTTGCGGGCATGTTCCCAGACCATGAGCAGGACGCCAGCGAAGACAGCGCCGAAGCCCAGCAGATGGACCCACCGGAAGCTTTCACCCAGAAGAATGTAAGACAGGACAAGTGCGGAAACGGGCATGACGGCCATGAAACCTGCCGCCAGCGGGCCGGGCGCCCTGCGCACGCCATGATACCAGATAACCGGTGCCAGCGCGCCAGTCCCCGCGCCCCAGAAAATGATCGCCGCCCATGCACCGGTATCGCTGATGGCAAAGGCGAACGGGGTGGGGTCGAAAATTGCGGCGAGGGCGGCAAAGGCCGGTATGGCGATGCAGGAAGCGGCAAATGTGGCGCTGAGCGAGGATACGCCCTCGCTCAAACGCTTCGACAGGAGCGTAAATGCGGCTTCGAAGCAGACAGCCACGAACACGAGCAGCGCGCCCAGTAGTATGGCGTTGTCGCCGCTGGCTCCGCGCTCACGCAACATGTTGATCAGGACGACCCCCAGAACCGCGAGTGCCAATGCCCCGCCTTTGCGCCAGTTCATGACCGCGCCGAGAAAAATGACCGAGGCGAGCGCCGTGACCGCAGGAGCCGCGCTCATCACGGTCGCTCCTATGACTCCGGTGGTCAGCCGCATGCCGAATAGCTGGGCCGCCGTGAAACCAACCATGCCCGCCAGGGCGATCAGGGAGATTGTTGTCCAGTCGCGCGCTGGCGCCGTGCTCAGTTCCCGCCAGCGGGGGATCATGAAGGGCGCGAGCACGGCAGCCGCGATCACCATGCGCAGGAAGGACGCAGAAAAGACCGGAAAATGTGCGGCAATGATCTTGGACACCGGCGTCGAGGAACCGAAAAGAGCCATGCCAGCGAAAAGGAAAAGCGGTGTGAGCGGGGAAACGGGGCGATTGATATGAGGGCTCCCTGATGACAGCATGGTGCCGTGCGGGCCAGGTCTGACTGCCGTCTCCGGTCCGTGACCTTGAACCGGATGGCGAACACCGGCAATTTACAGTGTCACACATGACAGGGGGGATCGCCATGAAACGTCTGGTCGCATCCATTCTTTTCGCGTTTTGCATGGGCCTTCCCAGCCTGGCCCAGACCGGGGATGTGCCAGGCGCGCCGCAGGACGCGAGCCCTGTTGACCGGCTGGACGCCTGGCTTCGGATCGAGGAGGCCAACAGGCGCTGCGCCAGCCTCTATACGTTTGAGAGCCGTGAGATTGAGCGGCGCGTGAAGGCGGCACTCGATTTCACGCAGCCTGCCAAAGACGCGAAAGCTGCGGCTGGCAGCGCCGGTTTTGAGGCCAAATTTGCAGATATGCAGGATCTCCTCGCCGGGCGCCGCGCCGCCATGGCTGAGGCGGTGGCCGGCGAGACGTGTGAGGCCCTGGCAGCTGGTCCGATGCTGGACGGGCGCCGCGTTTATATGCGGAATTTTCTCCAGCTTGCACTGGTCGTGAATTCCTATGGCGAGCATGAGCTCAAGCCCGCTCACACCACGCAGGGCTTCCTGATATTCGGCGATATCCTCCGCAAGCTCTATGGCGACGATTTCGATGAAGTTGCACAGGCGCTCGCCGCAGAGCTGAACCGGAATCCGCCGCCGCAGGGCCGGGCCTGGAAACTCCTCGAACCGAGCCTGATCGACATCGCGTGGCAGGTGCGGCTCAACGCTTCGGGATTTGTGATGCAGCCCCATCGCGACGCGGCCGGCTGGATGAGCTTCCTGAAGAATGGAGAGCCCCATCCGCGCTGGGGACGGTTCGGCCGGGCCCGTGAAGTCTGGGTCGATGGCGATGATGGCAACCGGCAGGCCTTGCTGCGTGCACAGGGGAAAACCCGGAAAGGACAGATTGCGTTCGTCGTGACCGAGCCCAACCGGTCCGCCGATGGTCCGCCGGACCTGAGGCTGGCCGTGCTGTCACAGGATGAGCCGGGCACGGGTGCCTGGTCCAGGGCCGATTGGCGGGCGGGCGCAAGCCTGTTCGAAGCGGAGCTGGACACAGGCCAGGACTGCCCCGGCGATGCCTGTTTCATCCTGCCGTCTGCGGTGTCCGATCTCGTCGCGGCGCGCCAGGCTGGCGATGAAGGCTTTTTCTATTATGAGGTGTTCATCGGCCGGGAAGCCGACTTTCCGCCCGCTGAATCGGCACAGGATCACGAGCGCGAGCAGTTCTTCCCGCCGCGATTTGTGGAGAAGTGAGCGCTGGCGGCGGCGGACGCTCTGAGATAAACCCCGCGCCATGACTGACATATCTGCGATTCTCGATCACCTCCGCACGCAGCAGACTGCGGCCGATGCAGCTGGCCAGGGCATCAATGCCGAAGAGTGGCAGCGCCTGACCGATCGGCTTGGACGGACGCCGAACCTTGTCGAGCTTGGCATCTATTCGGTGATGTGGTCCGAGCACTGTTCCTACAAATCGACGCGCCGCCATCTCGGCAAGTTTCCGACCAGTAATGGCCGCGTGATCCAGGGCCCCGGCGAGAATGCCGGTGTCATCGATATCGGGGACGGACAGGCGGCCATCTTCAAGATGGAGAGCCACAACCATCCCTCCTATATCGAGCCCTATCAGGGGGCGGCGACCGGTGTGGGCGGCATTCTGCGCGATGTATTCACCATGGGCGCGCGGCCCATTGCGCTGGTGAACGCGCTGCGGTTTGGCGATCCATCGCATCCCAAGACGCGCAGCCTCGTCGCAGGCGTTGTTGCTGGCATTGGCGGTTATGGCAACTGCGTGGGCGTACCGACGGTGGCAGGCGAGACCCAGTTCGATGAGGGCTATAATGGCAATATCCTCGTCAATGCCATGGCCGTGGGTCTCGCCGATCAGGACAGGATTTTCTATGCGCGCGGAGCCACACCGGGAAACCCGATCTTCTATGTCGGTTCGAAGACCGGCCGCGACGGCATCCATGGCGCGACCATGGCTTCGGCGGAGTTTTCTGAAGGCGATGAAGAAAAGCGTCCCACTGTGCAGGTGGGTGACCCGTTCACCGAAAAGCTGCTGATAGAAGCCTGTCTCGAACTCATGGCCACCGACGCCATCCAGGCGATCCAGGACATGGGCGCGGCGGGGCTCACTTCCTCCTCCGTCGAAATGGCGGATAAGGGCGGCATCGGCGTGGAGATGGACCTCGACCGTGTGCCCCAGCGCGAAACGGGCATGACCGCCTATGAGATCATGCTGAGCGAGAGCCAGGAGCGGATGCTCATGGTGCTCAATCCCGGTAAGGAGGCGGTCGCGAAGGCGATCTTCCAGAAATACGATCTCGACGCCGAGGTGATCGGCATGACGACCGACACCGGTCGTATGCGTCTGAAACAGTTCGGCGAGGTGGTCTGCGACATCCCGGTCGCCCCGCTGGCCGAGGACGCGCCGAACTATGACCGGCCCTGGGTGGAGCCCAAACCCCGCGCGGCCCTCGACATCTCGAAATATCCAGAGCCCGAGGATTATGCGCAAGTGCTGCTCAAGCTCATGTCCTGCCCCGACATGGCGTCGAAACGCTGGATCTGGGAGCAGTATGACCGCCACGTCATGGGCGACACGGTGGACAGCTCGCAATCGGGCGGTAACGCCGCCATCGTCCGCATCCACGGCACGAACAAGGCGCTCGCCATCTGTTCAGACTGCAACCCGCATTATGTGGCAGCCGACCCCTTTGAGGGCGGCAAGGCGGTGGTGGCAGAGGCCTACCGGAATCTCTCAAGCGTCGGTGCGATGCCCATCGCGATCACCGACAATCTCAATTTCGGCAATCCCGAACGGCCCGAGATCATGGGCCAGATCGTCAAGGCGATCGAGGGGATGGCCCAGGCCTGCCGCGCCCTCGATTTTCCCGTCGTCTCAGGCAATGTCAGCCTTTACAATGAGACCGATGGCAAGGCCATTCCGCCGACGCCCGTGGTTGGCGCGGTGGGCCTGATTGAGGATGTCAGCAAGATCGCGACGCTCAAGGGCGCGCAGCCTGGCGACCTCATTTTCGTGATAGGCGAAAATCAGGGCCATTTGGGCGCCTCGCTCTATGCGCGCGAATGGCTGGGCCTTGCAGGTGAAGCGCTCGGGCCGCCACCGCCGGTGAGTCTTGATGACGCGATTCTTGCCGGCGAGTGCGTGCGCCAGCTGATTGACGCCGGAACGGTCCGTGCCATTCATGATGTCAGCGACGGCGGCATCGCCTGCGCGATTGCCGAGATGGCGCTTTGCGCCGGACTTGGTGCGCAGATCTATGGCCCGCAGACCGGCCGGGAAGGCTTCCTGTTCGGCGAGGATGCGAACAGGTATCTTCTCGCGATCGATCCGGCGCGAGAGGAGGAGGTTCGACTGTTTCTGAAGTCTTTTGGGATCGCCTCAACGCAAGTCGGTCAAATCCAGCGGGACATGATCGAATTCGCGCTTGTCGGGGATAAGCCTCGCACAATTCCCCTTTCCCGTCTGCGCGAAGCCCATGAAGGCTGGCTGCCGGGCTACATGAAGGGCGTGGATCAGCTTTGATCTGTCTTATGCTGTCGGGAGTTGCCGATTTCGTCAGTGCAGACCGGTCAGGCAGTTTGGACCAGCATTTTAATCGTCGCCTCAAACAGGTCGCGCCCGCCGGGACGCCAGCCGAGCATCTCCAGCCTGCCGGTATCCATGACATTCAGTGCGGCGGTGGCAGCCGGCGGTGGCAGAGGATACGGGCTATGTGCGGCTGATTTCAGAGGCGCGAGTATGTCGCGGCGATCAATGACAAGATCAGAGACATTATAGACCTTGTCCGTGAGCGCATCTGCCGGCGCTTCCAGCATCAGCCGCACCGCTCTTGCGACATCGCTTCCATGCACTTCAGTGCCGGCGCGCGGGGTGATTTCCCTACCCGCCAGATAATCGGCAAAAAGCTCCGCCCATTTGTGCGCCCGGCCCGGCGTGGGCGGGCCATATACGCCGGTGACGCGCAGGCTCACCCCGGAAAAACCCGGCCTGCTGAGCGCGGTGAGGGCCTTTTCCCCGCGGAGCTTGACCGCGCCATAGAGCGTGTCGGGCTGCGGCTCTGTGGTCTCGAACAGTCTTGCGCCGGCAGGCTGGCGCCCGTAGACGGCCCGGCTGGAGAGGAAGATTGCGCGCGAGACCCCGGCGGCCCTTGCCGCTTCGAAAAGGCGCTGCGTTCCTGTCAGATTGCGGGCGCGAAAGCCTTCCGGATCGTCGCCTTCTCCGCCGCGATAGCGTCCGGGCAGATGGTCGAATGCCGCATGGACCAGTGCGGTGACCCCATCGAACAGGCCGGGCCAGGCGCCTTCAGGCAGGAGTTCAACTGCCCGGAAACCGACAGGACCGGAGAAAAAACCGGGCGCCGGCACCTTTCTGCCGGCTACGCTGACCTCATGACCGCCCGCCAGTAGCCCTTCGGTGATGAAACGCCCGACAAGTCCTGTCCCGCCAGTGATGAGCACATGGCTCATTTCCCGGCGCGGGCGCCGGGTGGCGCAGGCATGGCCGAAAGGTCCGGCGCTTCTCCGCCATCATGGAAGATCCGCCAGAGATCAATCAGGGGCGCAAGCTGGTCTCGTTTCGGATTGTCGGCCTCCCAGGGTTTCTCATACTGGTAGTGGATCAGATGGATCGCGTCCCAGTTCCAGAGATCGGGCAGGTTGAACCAGACATATTGCAGCATGTTGTAGAAGACCGGCAGGCCGTGCCAGCCTGGGAAGAAAGCCTGCAGGAAGGTCTGGTCGGTGCGCGGCCAGAACAGGTCGGGCTCGTCGAGGCGATCGATCATCGCGGCAAATGTCGCCTGTGAAGGTCGCGCCGTGAACACACCGGAATTGAGGCGGTGAAAATCACCCAGCGTTTCATAGACATTCGGCGCGCCGCAGAACTCGGGATAGGCGAACAGCTTGTCCATGCTGCGCAGCATCACCGTATCGGCGTCGAGGAAAACGCAGGCGTCATACTCGGTCAGTTGCCACAGGCGCAGCTTGCAGAAATTGGCCAGCGGGCTGTGAAATACCGGCTTGCGTCCCTTTCCGAAGGGCGCGGTTGCATGCAGGGCGCCGCGCGCATGGCGTTCCTGGAAGGCTTGGGAAAGGTCGAGCAGGGGCGCACGGATCAGGCGCGGTGCAAATTCGCTCAGTCGGTCAAGCGCTTCTGGTGAGACACCATCTGTGTGCATGACCACAATATCAGCGTCCGTGCCCGCAATCCGGATTGATCGCAGCAGGCCCACCGTTCCGGGCAGATAGTCATCATTCGCCAGCAGCGTGACATAAGCCGCACTCGCACGCGGGTCCTGATTGGCCTCTAGCCTCGTCATCATGCCGCTCCTTCTTGCCCCGGGGATGTCCTTGGTTTTGCCGGTGCGCGCAAGCCCCCGGGAAGTTGGCGAAGGACGGCCCCGTCCGACCGTCTGGCGGCTTCAGGCGGTCCGGAAGTGGCCGACAATGAGGAAGACCCCGATCAGCACGAAACCGAATCCTGCGATCAGCTTGAGTGGCAGCATTGACAGCCAGCGTTCCGCGCCTGCGCCGGCCAGGACGGCAAGCCCGGATGACAGGACGAGCGCGCCGGCGGATGCAGCAAACACCATGAGACGGCTTCGCTCACCGTCGGACGCGAACAGGACCGTTGCAAGCTGCGTCTTGTCGCCAAGTTCGGCCAGGAACACCGATAAGAAGACTGTAACGAACGTCGCCATCATGAGGGCTGCCCCATTCTTTTGCGGGATTGCCCGGAAGTTCAGCGATCTATCATGGCGTCGAGACAATCGGCGCCGTCTGTGGCCGTATTGCAGATCGCCATGACGCGATAGGAGCCATCGCGCCCCTGTTTGACCATGAAGGCCACCTCGTCGCCTTCGGCAAATCCGGAAAGATCGACATCACCCATGATATCAAATCCCATGGTCATGGCGCCCATCTGGATGCCACCTTCGAATTCGCCATGGTCGATTGTGAGGAAATCGCCCTGGCTGCCAACCGAGAGGATTGTTCCGGTGGCTTGGCCGATGTCCTCGCCCCCATCTTCATCGCCATGATTCGCGCCTTCACTGTCGGCCATGTCCGCTGGTGCCGCGGCACCGCTTTCGGAAGCCGGCATGGTGTCCTGCGGACCGCCACAGGCGGCGAGGCTGAGAGCGAACAGGCTTGAGGCAATCAGGTTCTGGAGTTTCATCAGATCTTTCCTCAGTAAGTGAGTGGAGGTGATTGCGGACTCTCTACGACTTTTCCGGCGCCTGCGGAAAGCTGGAATCCGGTTCGGATATAGTAAATGGCCGGAATAACAATCAGGGTCAGCAGGAGCGTAGACACCATGCCGCCAAGCATTGGCAACGCGATCCGCCGCATCACATCCGAGCCGAGCCCGTCGGTGAGGAAGATCGGCGCCAGACCTGCGAAGATCGTCAGCACGGTCATGAGTTTGGGGCGTACCCGCATGACTGCGCCCCGGCTGATGGCGGCGAAGAGGTCGGCGCGGGTTTCAGGCCCGGCTTTGCGCACTTCGCTGTCGATATAGAGCAGCATGATGACGGCGGTCTCGACGGCAATCCCGCCGAGCGCGATGAAGCCTACGGCCACCGCGACTGAAAGATTGTAGCCCGCGAGCCAGACGGCCCAGAGACCGCCGATCAGGCCGAAAGGCAGGCTCGCCATGATGATCAGCGTACGGTCCAGCCGCCCGAAATGCAGCATCAGCAAAAGGAAGATCAGCGCCACTGCCGCCGGAATCGCGATGGAGAGACGAGCGTTGGCGTCTTCCATCTGTTCATACTGGCCGGCGAAATCCACTGCATATCCGGGCGGCAGGGCGACCGCTTCGGCGACAGCGGCGCGCGCCTGCTTCACATATCCGCCCATGTCGCTGCTGGAAATATCGACAAACACCCAGCCTGTGAGCCGGGCATTCTCGGACCGGATCATCGGCGGGCCTTCAGCATAGGCAATGGAGGCCAGTTCGCCGAGCGGGATATGGGCGCCGGTCGGGGTGGGCACGAGGATCTGTTCGAAGTCGTCCGGACTTTCGCGAAACGGCCGGTCATAGCGCGCGATGATGTCATAGCGCTCGCGGCCCTCGACCGACTGGGACAGCTGCATGCCACCAAGCGCGGTCTGCACCACGGCCTGGAAAGTGCCCATATCGATATTGCGACGGGCAAGTTCGGCGCGGTCTGGCGTGATGTCGAGATAGCGCCCGCCCAGCACACGGTCAGCGAAGGCCGAGCGCGTACCCGGAAGCTCCGCCACCACGCCTTCAATATCGCGAGCCAGCGTCTCGATTTCTGCGAGATCATCGCCGGTGACCTTGATCCCGATCGGTGTGCGGACGCCGGTCGAGACCATGTCCATGCGGATCTTGATCGGATAGCCCCACGAATTGACGAGGCCGGGCATCTGCAAGCGCTTGTCGAGCTCGGCAGTGATGTCCTCGACTGTGATGCCGGGCCGCCACTGGTCCCTGGGCTTCAGGGCAATCCAGGTCTCGATCATGGTTAGCGGCGCGGGGTCTGTCGCGGTGTCGGCGCGCCCCGCCTTTCCGAAGACGCGCTCAACCTCCGGTACAGTCATGATCACGCGATTGGTCTGGCCCAGGATTTCCCGCATCTTGGTCGCCGACCCGCCCGGCAGGGTCGTTGGCATGTAGAGAAGCTCGCCCTCATAGAGCGCAGGCATGAATTCCGAACCGATGCGTTGTACCGGCACGATCATGCTGGCGGTCAGTGCAAGGGCTATGGCGATTGTGATCCATTTGAACCTCAGGGCAAGGTGCAGGAGGGGCTTGTAAGCCCAGATGAAGAAGGCGTTGATCGGATTGGCTTCCTCGCGCCGGAACCTGCCGCGCATCAGGTAGAGCATCAGCACGGGCACGAGTGTCACCGACAGGATGGCGGCGAAAGCCATGGCATAGGTCTTGGTGAAGGCCAGAGGGCTGAACAGGCGATAGCTTTCGCCGGCCAGCGCAAATACCGGCAGGAAGGAGACGGTGATGATGAGCAGCGAGAAGAAGATGCCCGGCCCGACTTCCTGCGCTGCTTCAAGCAGGGCCGCTCGCCGCTCTGCCGGGCTGGGTTCATCCTCAAATTCCGAGAGCTTTCTGCTGGCATTCTCCACCAGCACAATGGACGCATCCACCATCGCCCCGATGGCAATCGCAATGCCGCCAAGTGACATGATGTTCGCGGTCACGCCCTGAAGGGACATGATGAGGAACGCGCCCAGCACGCCGAGCGGCAAGGTGATGATCGCCACGAGAGACGAGCGCACATGCAGGAGGAAGATCAGGATGACGAGCGCGACCGCGATGCCTTCCTCTATCAGCTTGTCCCCGAGATACTCGACTGACCCTTCGATCAGCGGCGCACGGTCATAGACGGTGACGATCTCAACGCCTTCCGGCAGACCACGCTGCAGTTCAGCGAGCTTGTCCTTGACCCTTTGGATGACATTGAGCGCATTCTCTCCGTCGCGCATGATGACGATGCCGGCGACGGTCTCGCCCTCGCCATTCAGCTCGACAAGGCCGCGCCGGAGCGCGGGGCCTTCGATGATGCGAGCGACATCGCCAAGCAGAACTGGCGTGCCGTCTTCCGCATAAAGAACAACTTGTTCGAGGTCGGCGCGTTCATCGACATAGCCGGACGAGCGGATGACGAATTCCGTTTCAGCCTGCTCGATCACCCGACCGCCAACCTCGCTGGAGGCTGCGCGCACCGCCTCGCGAATGCGGGCAATTGAAATGCCATAGCTGCGCAATTTGTTCGGATCGAGCAGGACTTGGTATTCGCGCACGAAACCGCCCACAGAGGCGACTTCCGCGACGCCCTCGACGCCTGAGAGTTCCAGTTTCAGGAACCAGTCCTGGAGCGAGCGCAGTTTGGCCAAATCCGTGTTTCCGCTCTTGTCCACCAAAGCATACTGGTAGACCCAGCCAACGCCTGTGGCATCCGGTCCGATCTGGGGGACGGCGCCTTCTGG
This sequence comes from uncultured Hyphomonadaceae bacterium, assembly GCA_964415675.1. Classification (GTDB taxonomy): domain Bacteria; phylum Pseudomonadota; class Alphaproteobacteria; order Caulobacterales; family Hyphomonadaceae; genus UBA5336. Next base: position 32,017 of record CAYQBG010000009.1, on the reverse strand, counting down.
TAGCTGCGAACCAAGGCGCGAGAGGGCTTCCGAAACGCGCGAGCGCGCCCAATAGAGGTCCACGTCATCCTCGAAGATGACATAGACAAAGCTCGTGCCGAACATGGACGATCCGCGCACATCCTTGGTCTTCGGCAGGCCAAGCAGGTTGGTCGAGAGCGGATAGGTCACAAGGTCTTCGACGATTTGCGGGCTCTGGCCCGGGAAATCGGTGCGGATGATGACCTGCGTGTCTGTCAGGTCAGGCACAGCGTCGAGCGGTGTGTTCTGCACCGCCAGCCAGCCAGATACAGCAAGTGCCGCGGCCAGCACCAGCACGATCAGCTGGTTGGCGACCGACCAGCCGATTAGACCCGCGACCCAGGACTTCTCCGGATCGCGGCCGGAAAGCTCATTGGGCGCGCTCATGGCTGCATCTCGGACATGTCGGCCATGGGGTCAGGCCAGTCGATTCGCTCGGCCTCTGCCCCGCCATAGGGGTTGCGAGGTGTTTCACTCTCCTGAATCCAAAGCCGGCCTGTCCCGGTCTCCCTGAACAGGCTGAGCCCGGCGTCGCGATAATGGATGGGCGCGCCATCGAGCAGCCAGGGTTCCAGCGCCGCCATAAGGCGGGCGAGTTCGTTGGCGAGCGCGCCACCTTCGCGGGCTTCCTTCGCGTTGCGGAGCGCGGTTTCGGCCTCCTCCAGAACAGGCACGAGCCATGATCCGGTAAATCGTGCGCGCAGGGTTTCGCCCAAACCCAGCGCAGGATCCACAAAATAGGGATCAATCCGGTAGCCATCCGTCAGCGCTTCGTGGAAATAAAGCGCCATATCCGTGAAATGGTCGATCTCAGCCAGCGTTGTCGCATTCACCGGTAGCTGCGAAAGCGGCGCTTCCGACCCGGTGGTGATGGCTGGCGGGGCTTGCAGTTTGGCGAGGCCCTCGCGCAAATTCACCTCGCTGCCCAAAAGGAATTGTCCGCTGGCAACGACCCGTTCCCCTTGTTTCAGTCCCGCCATGACCTCTGTGCGGCCATTGGTGCTGACACCCGTGCGCACCGCGCGGCCGGCAAACCTGCCCTCGCCCAGGGCGACAATCACATGCGCGCCGCGGCTGTCATGCAGGATCGCCTCGGTCGGCACCGAGAGCCGCTCGCCACCGCCCAGCTGCATGGAAACATCCGCATAAGCGCCGGGACGCAGGTATCTGGCCGCATTATCGACCTCTATCCTGACCTGCGCCGTACGCGTCTGCGGGTCGATGGTCGGGTAGATATAGTCGATGACGCCCTCGCCGGGCGCCTCCGGTGCGCTTGGAAAGTCGAGTTGCACCGGCAGGCCGGTATCGATCAGCGGCAGGTCACCTTCCGGCACTGACGCAATCACCCAGACATTGGTATAAGACTGCAGGCGCAAGACCGGTGTGCCCGGCTTTACATAGTCGCCCTCGCGGATTTCGAGAGTCGCCACTGTGCCGCCCGCTTCGGCGTAGACCGGCACGCGCTCCGTCACGTCCCGCGTTTCGACGAGCCGCGCGATCGCCCGCTCCGGCATTCCCAGCGAGCGCAGGCGCTGGCGAACGGCGGCAATCCGCGCCTCATTGCCGATGGTCAGCGAGGCGATAAGGTCCTTCTGTGCTGCGATCAGGTCGGGGCTGTAAACCCGGTAGAGCAGGGTGCCCGGACGCACAGTGTCGCCTTCGGCCCGCACCGTCAGGTCCTCGATCCAGCCTTCGAGACGTGCGACCGAGACGTTTTCGAGCCGCTCATTGGTCTCGACCGTGCCAAAGGCCCTGAGACTGCCGCTGAGCGCCGTTACCTCGGCGAGAGCCGTTCGAACGCCCATGGTCTGCAGCATTTCCGGCGCAACGGTGATCGATCCGTCGCTCGGTCTCGCTTCGCCGCCCCCGCTTGCTGGCACGAGGTCCATGCCGCAGATCGGGCAGGTACCGTCTGCATCCGTCGATATGTAATGGGGGTGCATGGGGCAGGTGTATTGCGAGGCTTCATCTGCGGAAGAGGACCGTGCAGCTGGTCCGCCGACGGAAGCGCGCGTAGTAGCCGTGTTATCGCAGGCGGCCAGAATACCGGCGGTGAGGGTCATAAGGACAAGCGCGGGTTTCATCGGGTCACCAGGAGCGCGTTCATGCGCGCGGTGGCTTCAGCTTCGAGCGCGCGCTCGGAGATAATCTCAGCCCGGAGTTTCAGGATGGCGATTTCGCTGTCGATGATGGGCGCGTAACTGCCGGAACCGGATTCATAGGTCGTAAGCAGGTTGCGGGCCTTGTCTTCGAGCGCGGCGACCTGCCGGTTCAGGGCCTCGGTGGTCGCCAGGGATCGCAGCCGGGCCGCATCGAATATTTCATATTCCGAACGCGCCTGAAGCGCAGCCGCCATCCGCCGCGACTTCGCCGCAGAATGATCGAGCTGAGCCCCGCGAAGGCGCGGCGCCTGGCTGCGCTCGGCCCATAGCGGCACGGAGAACCGCACCTGCGCGGAGACCCAGTCATCCCCCTCGAAATTCGAATAGGCGCCGCCGCGCCCCGCTTCGCGCTGTTGGTAGGTGACATCTAAACTCCAGTCAGGACGCCAGGCGGCCTTCGCCTCGTCAATGCGTGCGTCTGCATTGCCAATGGCAGCGTCCGCGACGCGCACAGCATGGAATTGGCGGGCATTGCCTGACCAGATCACAGGCGCGGTCGGCGGTGGAGCCACGGCCGACAAGGGGGCATCGCCCACCAGGTCGCGCAGGCGCGCCTTGATGCGTGCGAGTTGTGCCGATATGTCCGCGCGCTCGCGCCCGAGACGCGCCAGGGCGACGTCGACTTCTGCAAGTCTCGACAGGGCGGTGTCAGCAGACCCGATTTCAGCTTCCAGCACCGTCTTGAGCTCAGCATATTTCGCCGCCTGCTCATCGAGCAGTGCATTGCGGCGCTCAAGATGGTGATTTTGATGCAGCAGAAGTATCAGTTCGCCGCGAAGGCCTGCATAGCGTGCAGCGCGCAGCGCTTCGCTTTCTTCAGCGCTCGCAAGCGCACCCTGCGCCCGGGCCCGGCGTTCAGCGGAATTGGGAACGTCCTGCCGGACGCCGATCGCCTTGTGGGTTGGCAGGAAGGTGTTGAAGGACGGGTCGAAGATTGGGAAATTGTTGACGCCAAGCGAGACCACAGGGTCGGGCAGGGCCAATGCCGCCTGCCCGCGTTCGCGCGAGGCGTCTGCAGCCTGGCTCAGCGCATGAAGGGAGGGATGAGCGGAAAGGCGCTGCTCCAGATCCTGAAAGGACTGGGCGAAGGCGGCGCCGGTCTCGGCGGCGCACAGCACAAGAGTTGCGGCGAGCCAGGACCTGCAATTTGCGAGCATGATGAAACATCCGGTTGATTGAACACAAAGCCAATGGACGCACGCAGCTTGCGTGCGGCATGGCCGGATCAGATCAACTGGCGTTGTTTCAATGTGATGGGTGTCTCATGGACGAATGGCGGGTCATCAGGCGGCCCGGTTTTCAGGATAATCGGCGCCTGCGAATAGCCGGGAAAGCGCGCTTCGAGCACGGCGGGCGGGGGCTCAGCGCTGGTGGAACGCATGGGGGCCTGATCGCCAGACGCTTCGGCTTGCATGACGGGGCTGTCGCAATCAAGGCAACCGGGACAGTCATCCCCTGTGATGCCCCCATTCCCGGCCATGGCCGGCGCCTCTGGCCGTCCAGCATCGTGGCACGGGGGGGCGGCTTCTGCCGGCTTCGCAGCGACAGCGACGGCGTGTCCGGTCAGGCAGCAAGCCATGACCGGCTGCGCCGCCATTAGGGCAACGGCCAGAACGGCAAGAAGGCGGCTCAGGAACGGCATGTTTTCGAAGTATGCACAGGACGCTTAGAAAACAACTAACCGGCATAGACTGATCGGTCAGTGATATTCGTTCAGGACATATCACGCAGGCTTCACACTGATTGGGCCGCCGGGTCCTGAGATGCCGGCAAGGGTGGGCGATCAGGTTCTGCATGTTGGTGATTGTCATGACCAAGATGGAACAGATGCAGGAACAGGACGCTGATCGCGCCGAGACCGCCTATGGTGAGCGCCAGCGGCCAGCCGGTCACGCTCTGGTCAATGAGTGTCCAGACGAATTGCGCCACGCACAGCGTCGATACGATCAGCAGGGTTGGCGCGCGGGGCAGGCGCTCCACCACGATTGCGCCTAGCGGTGCACCGAGCGCCACAACCGGCGCAGCGGCCAGCCAGTTCCAGAGAACCGCAATGTCCATGCTGTAGCGGTCAGGTGCCAGACTGGAGAGGCCGAGATTGGTTGTGATGCCCACAACAGATGTGAACGCCATCAGGACAACCGAGGTCGGGATCGCCACTTTCAGGTCGCAGCGATAGAACAGGACCAGAAGCGCATAGATCATCATGTCTATGCCGACCCCGGTCAGCGAGGCCAGCACGCCGCCGCTGAGGCCGACGAAAAGTCCAAGTGGTCTGTCGAGCCTGTCATGGGGCACGCGCGGGCCTTCCGGGCGCACGATCTCGCCAATCTTGAGCCAGTGGATCATGCCAAAGCCGGCCCAGGTGACCGCGAAGATGAGCTTGACTGCGAGGTCCGGGGTGTGCGGCGCAATAAAGACCGACCCCAGCGGTGTTCCGATCAGCGCGCCAACCAGCGCGGGCGCCAGCAGGGCCCAGTCAACGCGGCGTCCCCTCGCAAAGATGTAGATGCTGGCAGACACCATGCCAATGGACTGAACCGCCAGTCCGAAATCCCTGCCGAGCGAGGCGGGATAGTCAAACAGCAGTGTCAGGACAGGGAAGCCGACCGTTCCGCCGCCCATGGGTGTGGAGCCTGCAAAATACGAACCGAACGCCATAGCGGCCGCAATCGCCCAGTTATCTGCAACATGCGACCAGGCGTCGAGGCTGGTCACCAGTCCGAGCCAGACAGCGTAGAAGGTGGCGAGCCAGACCAGAAAGGGTGACACGCGCCAGTAAGGGGCCGCTGGTTTGCGACGTGACGGAGGCAGGTTATTCAAATCGCAGACTTTCAAGAAATGGACGGACAATTCCGGTATCTTAGTCTGATGCAAGCTGGCAACCAGCGTTCAGGCAGCATTCGATTGAGTGAAAGCATCTGCGGGCAGCTCGCCGATCCTTGCCACAAGTTGAACATGGCCGCCGACACAGGCCAAATCGATCGAGACCTGGGGCGTGGTGACGGTCTTTTTCGGCCCGATGACCGCCTTGGCCGGGCTGATCATTTCATCCATCGCGCCGGGATTGCGCACGACGTCATGATACGTGTAGCCGATGCTGGCGACGTCGAGTGCGGCCTTGGTCTTCGCGCCCTTCCTGCAGGCTTCGATCACATGGCTGAGCCAGTCCTTAACCTCAAGTTCGACGGGCACGCCGGCGAGCTCATTGGCCAGGACATCCTTTATGGTGTCGCTCGTCAGCGTGCACTCCCCGCAAGGGATCTTCACCTTGAAGGGCCCCATCGGCCCGCCCAGCGATAAAGGGTCAGCCGGATCGGCTGGCGGTCATGATTTTTCGGAAGCTTCAAGCGCTTGTCCATCACTGCCCCCCTTCGAGCGGCTTCTGGCTCGCCTGGTCGCTGTTCGACTGCGCCAGAGACGGTGGCTTGTCGCCCTTACGCCGGTGCCGCCCCGCATCTCCATGGCGGAGAGGAGCGCTTCCCTCATCTGTGCCTGGCCGGGCTCGCATTATCCCGGGCCTGCGGCGAATGCCGGTGTGGACTGGGCGTATGCGAAAACGGTTGCGGCGATCATCAGCAGTCTGAACATCTCAAGGTCTCCTTTCATGATATGTTGCTGTGTCGAAAGACTGGACGGCAGTTGTAGGCAGGCGCTACCGATGCGAACTGAAGTCGCAACCGGAGGCGCCGCCATGGCCAATAGCGAGGCCGCCGCGAGCGGACGGGGAGTGTACGCGCGGTGTCGCCCTATCCTGGTAGCCATGTGCGCTGCCCTGACCTGGATTGCAGCTCTTCCTGCGTGCGCCGATGAGGTGTCGCCAGAGGCGTCGTCGGCCTTTCTCGGAGCGCAGAGACTGGTCAATTCCGCCGCGACCCAGGTCGTGGCCGAGCGCGTGATTATCGACGCGGCCGCTCCCGATCTCGCTTCGCTTCTGAAGCGCAGGCTTGGCCTTGTCAGCCAGATTGATGCCACGCGTGAGGCCATTCTGGCGCTTTCGGCGAGTGCGTCTGAAACGCGCGATCAGAGGACGCGCCTTCTCGAACGGGAAATCGACCTGCAAGGCAGGCTTGAGGCGTTGAACCGCGAACTGTCATCGGCGCATGGCGGAATGGCAGGCTTGTTGAGGCCCAGGCCGCTGGCCGTCGATGAGGTCCGTGACCTGCTCGCGCCCGGCGAGGCTGTCCTTCTGATGGTGCCGACAGTCGATGCGGTCTTTGTCTTTGCTGTGTCGGATGAAGGGTTTGGCTGGCATCGCGCGGAACTCGGCGAAGTCGCCCTTCGGGACAGTGTCGCGCGTCTTCGCCAGTCCCTCGGACTTGGCGGGGAGACCCGTGGGCAAGCCTTGCGTCCGGGCGCGGGCGCGGCGCTGTCTGGCTATGACACGGCCACCGCCCACAGACTTTATGTCCAGATGATCGCCCCACTGGAGGCGGTGCTCGACAAGGCGTCGACGGTTTATGCGGTCAAGGCCGGCCCGCTGCGCAGTCTTCCGCTCGGCATATTGACGACCGAGCCCGTTGCGGCTCAGTCCGGTTTTGTCGATCTTTCACAGGCGCGTTTCCTGGTTGACAGATTTGCGCTCGCTGAATTGCCGACGCTTTCCAGTTTCAAGGTCTTGCGGTGCCGGTTTGTGCCCGGAACGTCTCGCTGTGACAGTTCTGCCGGCACGGGCGCACCTGCCGGCGGCGCGGTCACCTTCCTCGGCGTGGGCGCGCCTGACCTGACGGGTGAGCCAGCCGGAACCGGACCCGATGTCCTGCCGGCCGGAACGGACCTGCCCCGCATGGCCCGGGCAAGCGCCTTGCGGGGCCTGGATGAACTGCCCGGCGCGCTGGACGAATTGCGCGCGGTCGAGGCCTCGCTGCCGATGGGCAGCCGGAGAAGCCTGCTTTCCGGGCGCGTCGCGACGCAGGCCAATCTGCTCGGTCCGATGCGTCCGATCCTTGAAGATGCCGATATCATCATTTTTGCCACGCATGGGCTGACCGGAGATGAAGCGGCAGTCAGCGCCCTGAATGAGCCAGGTCTTGTACTGACGCCTCCCGCCCGGCCCCTGACTCCGGCGGATGACGGCTACCTTTCGGCCAGCGAGATTGCCCGGCTCGATCTCGGCGCAAGGCTTGTCATTCTGTCGGCCTGCAACACGATTGGCGGTCTTGATGCGAGTGAGACCGAAGGGGTCGGCGCGCTCAGCCAGGCTTTCTTTGCCGCTGGTGCGCAATCGGTTGTCGCGTCGCATTGGGCGATTTCTGACCAGGCAACGGGCGACATCGTCGCCGAGCTCGTCAGGGCCCATACGGATGGCTTGCCGGCTCCGCAGGCCTTGCAGCAGGCTGTGCGGGCTTATCGCGAGGCGAATCCCGGCGCCGACCCCTATCTCTGGGGCGCGTTCAGCTATGTGGGGGTTTCGCCACCGGGGGCACCATGACTTATCAGTTCCGATCAGCTGCTATTCGCAATATCTGGCGTTAATGTCGCCAAAGATCGGCGGGCCGAGGCCAGTAGACCGAGGCAAGTAAACTGAGGCAAGAATGACGGACCTGTGCAGACTGACCTTCCTGGCCTTGTTCGCCGGCCTGATGGCGCCTGGCCTTGCCAGCGGCGAGCCGATCGGGGGCGAAAGCGAGCGGGCACAACCTGCCGGCCCCGAACCGATCGAAGTCTATGTTCTCTCCCGCCAGTTGGCCAGTTACGGCCTGGCCGGTCGCGATGCGGCAGCGATGATCCTGGCCGCGCGCATGCAGATGTCCGTGCGCGCTTCAAAGACCGATTTTGGCGGCCAGGTCTCGAACCCGTCCAGTCGTAGCGGCGTGCCGATGTCGCGGGGCGAGCGCATTGCATCCTATCTCGATCATGCCGAGCAGTTTGCCGGTGCCAACCAGGCCCAGCGCATGGAAATCAGGGCCCTTCGCGCGCTCACCGAAAAGGATGTGCTCTCACATGATTATGCGACCGGTCCCTTGCGCCACGGTCGCTGGCTCGCGCCCGGTGCTGAATGGCGTTTCGAAGTGTTTGTGGCGGATGGAGAACCTGTCATGCTGGCGGCGATCGGTGATGGGGACGCCGTGGTCCGTCTGCTGGTTGAGGGCGAAAAGGGCCAGCGGGTCACCGCAGTACCGCCGACGGATTTTATTGCGGTTGTCGAATGGATGCCGGAATATGAAAGGCGTTTCCTGGTTCGCGTCACGAATTCGGGTTCGGTGGACTCATATGTCGAGGTGTATTCTGACTGATGCCGGCAATTGCATGTCTTGGGCGGCTGGCCTTCCTCGCCATCATTCTGCTTGCGATGCCGCTCGTCTCGCATGCTGATGAGCGGCGCGCCCAGGCCGAGCATTTCGCTGGCAAGGCCGATCTTGATGCCGGTCGCCTGTCCGACGCTGAGGCACATTTCGCGGGCGCTATTGCCCAACTCGACCAGGACCCGTCAGTGCCGGAGGCCGTGCGCGCCTTTCCGCTGAGCGGCCTTGCGACGGTTTATCTGTCCCGGGGCGAACTTGGCCGGGCCCTTGAAACGGCCAGCCAGGCCGAAACGCTGGCGCGGGCGGGCGGGCCTTCCATGTCCGAAGCGCTGTTCTCTGCCCTGGTTGTCCGCGCTCAGGTGGAGACCGAATGGCTGTCAGGGCAAGCTGAAGACACCTGGCAGGAGGCGTTGGCACTGGCCGGGCGCCTTGCCCCGCAGGTCGGAGCGGAGATCCTTTATTCCGCGCGGAACAATTATGCCGAATATCTGCGGCGCAGCGGCGAAATCGATGCGGCGCTCGCGATCCATGGCGAGCTTGTCGAAAAGCGGCGCGCGGCGCGCTCAAACGACCCGCAGTCAAGGTTCAGGCTGGCCGGCTCACAGATCAATCTCGCCGCAACATATGCCGATGCCGGCCAGCCCATGCAGGCTGAAAAGCTGTTGAAGTCCGTGATGGCTGACGCGGGACGCGGCACCTATTCCGGGAGCGACGAAATCTATGGGCGCGCCGCGTCCAATCTGTCGCCCCTGCTGAGTTCGCAGAAGCGGGACGATGAGGCAGTCGACCTGACAACCGAGGCGCTGGCGCGCTTGCGTGACAGTCCGCCATCGCTGCGCCTGACCGCCGCCAATAATCTTGCCATCGCCCAATACATTGCCGGTCGCCCGCAGGTCGCAAGGCAATTGTTCGAGCAGGTCTACATGCGGCGGCTTGAGCAGGCCTGGGAGGATCATCCGGAGATGCGCGGCACACGGATCGACAGCCCCGGGTTTGCGCGCTCTGGCCTGGCCAGCGACGAATTGCTCATCTCCGCCGCCAACCTGGCCTATGCCTATCAGGTCACAGGCAAGGCTGACGCGGCCATTGCCTTGTTTGACGGATTACTGGCGGTGACGATCGACTCGACGGGCCCGCAGAATGCCGCCGTCGCGCGCGCCCTCGCCGATGCCGGGGACGCAAGGGTGGCGGCGGGCCGGATCGCGCAGGGCCGGGAGAGGCTGCAACGCGCCTATGACATGCTGGTGGACGCGCCTGAACATGAGGCGTTCCGGACAATTGTCGGTTATCGGCTCGGCGCTGCGCTTCTTGCTGCAGGGCGCCCTGACGAGGCCTTATTGCTGATTGAGCCCTATTCGGAAGCCATGCTCGGCTATTCCGGCACGCTGGACATGTTGTCCCGCGACCAGCTGCGTTTCGAGCGCTTTTCCAGGCAGGCTCATGAGCGCCTGCTGGAGGCGGCCTGGCAGGCTGAACGCCCGGGCCGCTGATTTCTCCCATGGATTCACTTATCAGGTGCTATCAGTCGACTTGGTCCGGCGGCGGCGCCATCATGAATTCAGGAGGCACGCCATGACCATCAATGACACCGGATCCACGCCAGAATCTGCCCTGATCGCCGACCTTGCCGGTTCGGACGCCTATGCCGAATGGTATCCTGAATTTGCCGGTAAGCGCGTGCTGGTGGCCGAGGATATTGCTGTACATGCCGATCAGGCGCGCAACGTGCTACAGGCTGCCGGGTGTGCCCAGGTCGATGTGTTTGCTGACGGCGCTGAGGCCCTGGCCGCCGCCCGGGCGAACCGGTATGACCTGATGCTGCTCGACCTGCGGATGCCATCAATGGACGGGGTGGAGATGCTGCGTGCGATCCGGACAGGAGACGGTCCCAACCGGGAGACGCTTGCGATGTTCCTGACGGCTTCGGGAGAACCGCGCCAGCGCCGCGAGATCGAGACCCCGTCTTCGGGTCTTCAGGCCGAGGACTATTTCGTCAAGCCTGTCCATGATGAGGAACTGGTCGCACGCATCGGCAAGCGACTGGCCCAGCGCGCCCTGCAGGACGATCCGGCACTGCTTCAGAACGGCCCCCTCATAGTCGACCCGCAGCTGGGAAAGGCATTCATTCTCGACACGCCGCTGGAATTGTCGCCGCGCAGGTTCAGCCTGCTCAAACTCCTTGCCCAGTTTTGCGGACGCCCGGTCACGCGCAAGATGATCGCTGTCACCTGCTGGCCGAAATTGTGGGCAAACAACAATCATGAGCTCGACAAGTCGCGCAATGAATCAATTTCCGCTCTCATCTATCAGTTGCGCACCGCGCTTCGCCAGCAGGCGCCAGAATTCTGCCGTCCCCAGTTTGCAGATATCCTCGTGGCCGTGCCGAATGAAGGCTTGCTGATGCGTCGTCTCGATGGCACCGGAGAAAATACGACGCACACTGATGGCCATGGTGACTGAGCAGCTCTCGGCAGGCCGCGCGCGGCGCCACCTTATCCGCCTCCTGGCGCTGATGCTTGCCTTGTTGCTGGGCGCCGCCCTACTGGTCGGGGCAGGGAGCTACTGGCTGCTGCGCGAGCACGCGATCGAGACCGTGACCCAGCAGGCGGGGGAACGCCTTGATGATGCGATGGCCAAGCTCTCAAACCATGAGCCAGTTGCAAAACGCTCCCAGGTCTACTTTCAATTGCTCAAGGGCCGCGCCACTGCTCCGGTCGCCCCGGCAGGCGCAAGCGCGCAACAGGTCTTTGAAACCAAGAGCGATCCTGCGGGATCGCCGTTGGTGCTGTATGCTTTCGATGCCGGGCAGGGCGCCGCGATAATTTTCGAGCCTGGTGGGATCGTCGGTGAGCTGATCGAATTGCCGGGCCAGCGGATCCGTATCGACCGCTCGCCGAGCCTCCATGTGCGCGGTGTCACACGTCCGACGCGGATCCGGTATTATGGTCAGCAGCGTTACTGGCCCGGGGCGAGGGCCCGCCTGATCATGGTCTCGCGCATCGCGCCGGTTGGTCCGCTTTCGGGCAGGATACTCGTTTTCACTGGCGTCATCGTCCTCATGCTGATGGCCGCGGTCACGGCCGTCTTTGCAATGGCCCAGCGCCGGTTCGATCAGCAGGCGCGCGAGATCTGGCAGGCAAGCGATGAAATCGCTCGCCGCGAAGACCCTGTCACACGATTGCCGAGCGATGAGCGAACCGAGCTTGGCCGGCTGTCGAGGCAGATCAATGAGATGATCGACAAGATGGTCGCGCGCGGCCGGCTCGTGCGTCAGAACAGTTTCTCGCTCGACCATGATTATCGTGAGCCGATCTCGCTGATCCTGGCGCACGCCCGCAAGGCACTGAAGCCGCCGGGAACTGCGCCAGACATGGCAAGTGGGGGCGGCGCGCCGCACCCCGACATCCGGGAGATCCATGACATCGCCGAGCAAATGCTGGAGGTCGCGGGAGAGCGCCTCGATATCTACCGATTTGACGTTGCGGTGACAGAGGGAGACGAGGGGGCGACCGAGGAGGTCGATCTCGCTGAGCTTGCAGAAGAAACGCCCGACAGCTGTTTCGTATCGATCGAGAATAGCGGGGTGAGCGTGTCTGTCAGCATTGAAGCCCGGCCCGTTCCGGTTCGCGGTTCCTTCACGCTGCTCTTGCGAGCGCTGTCCAATCTTGTCCGCAACGCGATTGCCCATTCGAAACCGGGCGATTGCGTGCGTCTGACAGTGCGCAGCCACAATGGAGCAGCGGAAATACTGGTCGAGGATGACGCGGGTGGATTGCCTCAGGGCATCCTTGAAGCGCTCGCCGCCTCGCAGGGGCGCCAAGCCGTCACGAGGTCTCACCGCGAGGGGGGAACCGGACTGGGCCTGCAGATCGCTCAAGCCGTCATGATCGCCCATCGCGGACAACTCACCGGCGAGAATACACGCACCGGTGCCCGTATGCGCATGATTTTCTCTCCCGGCTTGTCAGCGCCTGCCGCGCGATTAAAACAGTAATTGGGGGAAGGCGATGAATCTGCGGCTTGTTATTCTTGTCATCAGCCTGGCCCTGGGCGCAGCATCCAGTTCGGGGTCCGCCGAGGAGCGACCGGCGCCGGCGCGCACTTTCGCAATACTTGTCAGCGTGTCGGAATATGGCGATGCGTCAGGCCAGGTTCCGGACCTGCCGGCAGCGCGCAATGACACCGCCATCATCGCTGGCGCCCTGGATGCGCGCGGCGTCCCGCCCGACCAGATCTTCCAGCATATTGACCAGGGTGACAGGGGGCAGGGTCATGCTCAGGCCAGCCGCGCGGAAATCGCTGCCAGTTTCCGCCGGCTTTCGCGCCGGGTCGCGCCCGGGGACACGGTTTTCGTCCATTTCAGCGGCCATGGTCTGCAAGTGCCGGACACAGATGACCCCGCAGAAACGGACGGCCTGGACGAAGCCTTCGTGCTTGCCGGCTTCCGGCCAGACAGGGATCTCGCGGACCAGGCTGACAGCCTGATTGTTGATGACTGGCTGGATGCGCGGTTTCGCGCCCTCCTCAAGGCCGGTGCGGATGTCGTTTTCCTTGCTGATTTCTGCCATGCGGGCGACAGCGCCAGGAATGACGGGTCCCGTGTGGTCGCTGCGCTTGCCGCGGACGCCCGGCCGGCAGATATCTCCATCCAGCCGGGAAGTGGACAGGGGCAGTTCCGTGCGGTTTTCGCGTCGCCGGCGGATCGCAAGGCGTTGCAATCGGTGGGGCCTGTCTGGGCGAGTGCTGACGACCAGCATCCCGGCTCGGTATTGTCGATCTATGCGGGCGCCGCGCTGGCCTCAGCAGATGTGCGCTCCTGGCGCGATTTCCAGTCTCGAATCCTTGCTGGATACGGTGCGCATCGCGACGCGTTACCCGGCATGTCGGCCTGGCTGGCGCCGCCCCGGTTCGAGGGCATGGACGACACGCCGATCACAAGCAGCGACAGTGACCGGACTACCGGACTGTTCATATTCGACAAGCCGGCGGGCACGTCGCGCGTCGGCCGGACCTTGCTGGCCTATGGGCGGCTGACGGGCCTGCGCAAGGGCGACAGACTGGACGCCCATCTTGCGGCAGACCCGGCAGGCCCGGATGGCGACCCTCTGATGCTGCTTGAGATCCGTGAGGCGAGCGCAACCACCGCCTGGGCCGTTCCGATAGATCCGGTGACATTTGAAGATCGCGGATCGGTCGAGCTTCGCGACGCCTATGGTGGCCCGCTGAATTATGCTGCGCGCCTGCAGTTGGTCCGGCGTGAGCGTCAGGCTGGCGGGAATCCGTCAGACGCGCTGCTGCGAAAGGTCGTTTCCGGTCTTGGTCGGGCCAGTGATGATGTGGCGGATCTGCCCGGATGGAGAATGTCCAGACGCAAGGCAGATAATGCCGTCCTGATCGCAAGGGCGGCGCGTGAGCCGGGATTCGCGTTCGCGCATGCTTTCGACCATGGCTCGTTCGACCGGCAGATCAGCCTGGTCAGTGACCGTCTCGCGCTTGTTGGTACTCTTCATGATCTTGCCCTGTCCGGGCCCGGCAGCGCAGATGATCCCATGGTCGGCATCGAGATCGGGTTTGCAAGGACCCGGCTGGAGCGGGCGCCGACAGGTACGGATTGCCAGCCGCCTGAAGGGTTCTTTGCGAATGCCCGCGAACTGAGGCCCGAGCGATCGGGGCGCGTTGATCGCATAAGCCTGTCGGGCTGTGATGCGGTCTGGGTGACACTGTCCAATACCGGCGACAAGGCAGTGGACATCTCCGTGCTCGTGATAGAACCGACCGGCCAGGTGACGCCGCTTCCCCTGCAGCCGGAACTGCATGGCGCGCGTCTCCACCCCGGTATGCGCCTGCGCGCCGGCTACCAGTTCGATGTCGAACCTGCCGCACCGATCTCGCAGATTGCCGTGATCGCTGTCCAGGCACCAGGCGATGCGGTGGAGATTATCAGTTTCAATCATTTGTGCCGGTCCGATTTCGCCGGCAAGACTGACAGCTGCAGGGATGCGATGGCCGGTCAGATGGCGGTGCGTTCCGGCGACAGTGACCGTCATGTCCTGACACCGCGTCATTCCGTTGTGTCGATTGTGGATGTGATGGTCGAGGAAGACAGGGAGGACCGCCAAGGTGGCTGAGCGCAGACGGATTGAAGTGCCCGAGCCCGGGCCGGGTGCAAGATTGTTCGCGATCGCCGCCTGGGCGGTGCTGGCTGTCCTGGTCGCCCTGCTGGCCTGGCTCAGCCTTCGAGCCTGCAGCCTCGCCGGTCTGTTTCCCGGGCTGGCGGCTGGATACTGCGAAGCCGGACTCAGCTATTCCATCTCCGAGGGCGATCACCAACGCGCCAGGATCAGCGAATTGCGCCGGGACGTTGCGGAAATGGAGCAACGCCTTGCCCTGTCCACCTCCTGCCCGTCCGGCACGCTCGGCGATCTCAACTGCCCGCCGCCAGACCCCACCGAGGTTGCGCTGGTCATCGACGCGTCCGCCAGTATGACGCGCTGCGCATCGCTTTCCCGCAGCGATGAGGAAAAGTTGAGGCAGCTATATGATGCTGCCTTGCAGGCCGGGAGGGCCGGCGACAGCAATGAACGGTTCCGACTGATCCAGGAAGCGGAGCAGATCGAGATCGCGCGAAACTGCCAGGTGCCCGAGCGCCGGTTCGACCTGGCCCAACTCGCCCTTGGACGATTTGTCGAGACGGCACGCCCGGGCACGGTCATTTCCGCGACCACACTCGGAACATGCACTGCGCCCGCGACCGATCTTGGCCGGTTTGAAGATGACGAACGCCAGCGCCTCATCGATGGGATCGGCCGGATCACGCCAGACGCGCGCACGCCGCTCAGCGCCACAATCCAGGCCATGGCCGGGCGGATCGAAGGCGGTCGAACGGCCGATGAGCCGGTCAATATCGTCCTGATTTCCGATGGCGGAGACAATTGCGGGTCTGGCAATGCCTGCGAAGCGGCGCGCGCACTGAAGCAGGCGCGTCCCCATGCGGTGATCAATGTCATCACGGTCGGCGGGGACCCCTATGTCGGGCTCTGCATCGCCGAAGCGACGGGCGGCAATGTCTATGATGCCCGTGAAGCCGAAAGACTCGCGCGTGCGCTGCGCCAGGCATCTGGCGAGATCCCGCCGGAAGGCTGCCCGCAGCCTGGCACTGTTCAGAGATAGACCCGGAGAGAAACAGATGACGGACAATCACGATCCCCAGGCTCCCGGTGACGATCCGGCTGGCCGAGACCCGCAGCCTGCCGGGCCTGCGCATGAGGAAGTCAGATTGGTGCGCTATCGCCCATGGCTGGGCCCGCTGATTGCCAGCGGCGTCCTTCTCCTGGTCATTGCGCTGCTGCTCATCCCCAATGTGCTGCTCTATCCGCGCGACCAGGAAGTGACCTCGCCCCAGATCGAACAGGGGACTTTCGACGAAGCCAGAGCGTCGCTGGAAGCGCGGGCCGAGGAATTGCGCGGATTGCTGGATGCCGGCGTGTGCATTGCCGATGGTGAATATGTGTTCCGCGATCCTGAGGCGGCCGAGCAGGGCGGGGCGACGCAGGAAATGCTCGATCGCGCTATGCTGCCGGCGCTGCGCGCGCCCGAGCCGCTGACGCCGGAAAGCGAGCCGGGTGCAGGTCCGGATGGGTCAGGCGAGCCAGGCGAAACCCGCGAAGCGACGCGCAATGATCTCCAGAACCTGCTTGAGGATTCCGTTGTGCTCGTGCTTGCGCGCGGGTCGAGCGGGTCTGGCTTCTTCATCTCCGACCAGCTGATCGTGACCAATGGTCATGTGGCCGACACGGCGGTGGGCGAGAAATTGCTGGTGGTCAACCGGGCGCTGGGCCAACCGGTCGAGGCCGAGATTGTCGCAACGACCGGCGAGCCGGCTCCGCGCCAGCCTGATTTTGCCCTTCTTCGGCTGGGCCAGCCAAATCCACAGGTCGCCGCGCTGGCGCTGGCCGAAACGCCGGAATCGCTGACCCGAGTCGTGGCAGCCGGTTTTCCGGGTGTCCTCCTGCGCAGCGACGCCG
Organism: uncultured Hyphomonadaceae bacterium; assembly: GCA_964415675.1. Lineage (GTDB taxonomy): Bacteria > Pseudomonadota > Alphaproteobacteria > Caulobacterales > Hyphomonadaceae > UBA5336. The sequence goes on along the minus strand of CAYQBG010000009.1, from coordinate 15,568 downwards.
AGTTTGAAGCCCTCAAGCGCGGAGAAAGAGGCGCGATGCCGCACATGCCGAAAGTGCCGGGCGACGTCATCGCGCTCCAGAGCCTGGCGCAGGGAGACCTGATTGTGCATTCAGCCCAGATCACGCCGGGCAATAGCGGCGGCCCTCTGGTTGATCGTTGCGGCCGGGTTGTCGGGGTCAATACATTCGTCGTCCAGGAGGAGCAGACCGGGGGACGCATGAATAATGCCCTCAGCGCCTCCGCCCTGGGCGCCTGGCTCGTCGGCCAGGGTGTTGCCAGTGACATTGTCAGCGGTGAGTGCGAGCCGGCGACCCACTTCTCGCAGCAACCGGCCCCGTAGGAGCGCAATCATGGACCGGCTTTTTCTGCGAAGAACGCATTTTCAGGGCTTGCGGCGGACAGGCGCGGACGACCGTACCGCGCAGGATTCCTGGTATCAGATCGACGCCTATCTGCGCACGAAACTCAGCGACCGGCACGCCAATCTGTTCTCTGAACCTGTCCCCAGCCAGGAGGGGCAGGTGGACTGGTATGGTGCCGGTGATGGTGAGCCCGTCGCGCTGGAAGACCTGCCCGCTGACAAGCGCGACCAGCTGCTTTCGGATTTTCAATCCCTGCACGCAGAAATCAGCGCGCATGCGGATGGTCTGGCCGCGTCGCGCTCACGCGCCGAACAGGGGATTGCCAGCGTCATCCGGGAGGCCTTGTCCTTTTCGAGCCAGGACGGTGCCGAATTGCCGCTTATGGCGCTCGGTGAGCAGCCTGTGCTGGTCAATTGGGGAACCAAGCGCGACACTCCGGCCCCGGTGCAGGACCCGCTCGAAGACTTTGTGCAGGAAGTCGAACGCCGTTTGCCACGCCGCCCGGCGCCGCCGCCCGCACCGCCCGCGCCACCACCGGTCGAGGCTGCGCCCTGGCCGGTTCAGCGCGAATTTGTAGTGTATCGCGATCGCTGGTCCTGGATTGGCTGGCTGATCTTTTCCCTTTTGCTGGCGCTTCTTTTCCTGTTGCTGCTGGCGCCTTGCGGATTGGTGCGGCTCACCGGGATTGGCTATTGTCCGACGGCCCGGATCGTGGTGGACAACCGGGATCGCGGGACGGATGCGCTGCTGACTGAAGTCGCCGCGCTGGAAGACGCTCTTGCCATGGCGCCGCTCTGCCCGGTGGCAGCGCCCCCGCCGCCGCCTCCGCCTCCTGCACCTTCTCCGCCACCTCCTCCGCCACCGCCACCTCCTCCGCCTCCTCCTCCTCCAGAGCCGGAGCAGACAGAGGCCGATCGCCGGCGCGCCGAAGCGGGTGGCCGGACGGGCGAACTGACCATCACGCTGACCTGGAACGGCACCACCGATCTTGACCTTCATGTACGCTGCGCACGCGGACATATTTCCTTCCGTAACAAGCGGGCATGCGAGGGCGTTCTTGATGTCGACAGGAATGACAATGTCTTCCGCCTGACCCAGGCGCCTGTCGAGAATGTCTATTTTTCTCAGCTGCCATCAGTCGGCCCGCTCCGGGTCAGTGTGCATAACTACGCCCAACGCAGCGGTATTTTCCCGTCGGGCGGGCGCACATCCTACAGAGTGGAGGTCACGATGGACGGCAAGCGAGAGGTCTTCACGGGAAGCGTTTCAGACAAGCAATCGAACGATGTGCATGTGATTGAGCTGTCGCAATGATCACTTATCGTCAGCCGATTGAAGGGCACAAATCAGGGCAGAAGAGGGCAGGACGATGCTGAAGCCACTCATTTCCTTCCGGGAGATCGAAAGCCTGATTCCGAATACAGGAATCCAGTTCCTGGATTTCGGTTTCGATATCGAGGCCTTGCGGTCAGCGAAGATCGCCCGGCATTTCTGCCCGATCGACCTGCCGCGCCAGACCGATGAGCATGGCTTTGGTCTTTTTCATCTTCGCATGGTCGAGGAAAACGAGGATAGCGACTGGGTGGCCCTGGCCACGGCTGGCGAAGAGACCAGCTTCATCGATGAACCGGACGATGTCTACAAGGTCGATGCGGCCAAGGCGATCGAGCAATATACTGGGATCGTCCTGCCAATGCCTTATCTGCGCCGCGGCGATCCCGGCCCGGGACAGGACGAGGCCTTTGCTGACGGACCGTCCAACTGGGCCCGTCTCCATATCACCGAATTGCCGGAACGCGACGTGGCTGGAAATACCCATCGCGTGGTCATGGCCTTCGATACCAAGCTGAAGACCCGCAACAGCTCGGATCCCTATGCCGCACCTGTGCATGAGGATGTGAAGGCGGCGGTGTTTTCCCTGGTCAGCGACCCGCTTCTCAACCGGGGCTTCCTGGCGTCCGACTGGGTGCGTTCCTGGCTGCGCAGTGCTTTCGCCGATCGCCTTTCGCTCAAGCGTGGCCGGAAGATTTCCAGTCTCGACCTGCACGATCCCGAACAGTTTGAAAAGCGCGGCGAATACTGGGCGGCCTATCACATGGTGCTGCTCGGGCTCGCCGAAGTTTGCCGGCCGCCGCAATTGCAGTTTGTCGACACGATCTCCCCGCCCCAGCCCGAACCGGTTGAAGTCGATGTCATGATCGATATCGGCAACAGCCGCACCTGCGGCATGCTGGTCGAGGAGATCCCCGAACGCGGGCGCGCCGATATCTCCAAGACGCAGCGGCTGGAGGTCAGGGATCTCAGCCGGCTTGAGCAGGTCTATAGCGAGCCGATCCAGAGCTGGGTCGAATTCTTTCCGGCAAGGTTTGGCTATACCAATATGGCGCCCGGACAGAAGCGCACTAACCGGCCGGCCTTCTTCTGGCCAAGCCCGGTCAGGATCGGCCCCGAGGCTGCGCGTCTCGCCGTCAAGTCAGACGGCACCGAAGGCGTCACCGGCATGCCGAGCCCGAAACGCTATCTTTGGGACCGTGAGGCGCGCGCCCAGTCCTGGGCCAACAATCCAAGTTCCGCCGCTGCACCCGGCGAGCCCACCCCGCCGATCAAGAGCGAGTTCACGCAATACCTGACCGAATCGGGCGAACCGCTTGGCAAGTCCGGCCTGGTCGGGATGCATCCGCGCTATTCGCGTTCGTCAATCTTCATGTTCCTGGTCGCCGAACTCCTGCTGCACGTTGTTGCGCAGATCAATTCGGTCTCCGCGCGCGGGCAGAATGAATATGCCCGGATCCCGCGGCGACTCCGGACGATCGCGCTGACATTGCCCTCAGCGACACCGGTGGCTGAACAGCGCATCATGAAGGAACAGGCGAAGAATGCGCTCGACCTCGTCTGGAAGGCGATGGGCTGGCCGGTTCGCAAGCGCGGTGGCTCAGGCGAGCAGGTCGCAGCTGAGGATGCGCTTTTCCTGCAGCCGGACATCAAGCTCGACTGGGATGAGGCGAGCTGCACCCACGCCGTCTATCTCTATAATGAAGTGCTGGAGCGATATGGCGGTGCGCCGTCGGACTGGTTCAGCCTGGTCGGCCGGCGAAAAACCGACACGGGCGCCCCGGCCATTCGGGTGGCCAGTATCGATATTGGCGGCGGGACTACGGATCTCGTGATCATCCAGCATGAGTGCGAAGGCCGTTCGACGATCCATCCGCGCCAGCTTCTGCGCGAGGGCTTTCGCCAGGCAGGCGATGATGTCGTCAAATCGGTCAGCGAGGAGTGCGTGGTTCCTGCCATCACCGAAGCCTTGCTGGCCGCAGGCGCGTCGGCGCCGCATGATATCATGCCTGAGCTTTTCGGCAGCGAGCGCGATGATTTCTCGGCTGCTCAGCGCAACCGAAGGGCCTTGTTCGTCAACCAGATCATTGCCCCGGTAGCCACAGGTCTGCTTGAACGTTTCGAACAGGTTGACCTGGCGCGTCCGGGAGACGTGCTCGAAATTCCGCTTCGCGAGCTATTGTCGGCCGATTCCGAAGTCGGGGCGGATATTGCCGGCTTCGTCAATGCGGAAGCCGCCAACCGTGGGGCCTCCGGGTTCGACATATTCGAAACAACGGTTCCGTTCGATGAGCGCGCCCTGCGCCGGGTCATTTCTTCAACCGTGAAGAACACGCTCGAACATCTCTGCGACCTGGTCCGGGCCTATGATTGCGATGCGCTGATACTTACGGGTCGGCCCTCGCGCCTGCCTGTGATCCGCGATATTGTCTCCTCCCAGGCCCCGGTTCCGCCGCACCGGATCGTCTCCCTGCACGATTACGAGATCGGGCAGTGGTATCCTTTCCGGGACGTACGCGGACGGATCTCCGATCCGAAAACGACGGTGGTTGTCGGGGCCATGCTCTGCAAGGTGTGCGAAGGCAGTGTGGAGGGCTTCTTCCTTCGCGCTTCGGAGTTGCGAATGTGGTCGACGGCGCGATTCGTCGGTCCGATGGGCAAGGATGACATGATACGGGCCGATGATGTCTGCCTTGAGGATTTGTCGCCCGAGGATGTGACCAGCCGGACCGAGTTCAAGGTCCAGATGGACGCGCCTTTCTTTGTCGGGTTTCGTCAGCTTCCGCTTGCGCGCTGGCCAGCTTCGCCCCTGCTCTATGTCTATTTCAAGGAGACGGGTGCCGGGGAGAGGCTTCATCCGCCCTACACGCTGACCTTTGAACGCAAGGATCCCCGCGACGACGAGAATATCGATCATCTCAACCAGGCGATGGAAGACTATCGGCTGGTTGAGGTCGAGGATCGCAATGGCGACACGGCAATGCGCCTGATCGAGGCGCGCTTGCAGACTTTGAGGACAGAAGGCGGTGCCGGCGCGAGCTACTGGCTCGACAGTGGCATACTCGATCTGCGCACGGGCATGAGGAGGGGCTGAGATGGCTAGGGAAAAGGATCAGGAACTCGCCAGGGCTTGTGAGGAGGTTCGCAGCGCCGCGCGCGAAGCGCTTGGCTGGTTTGACCGTCATCCGCAGCTGACCGGCGAGCGGTCGCCTGAACTTGCGCGCGAGCTGCGCAAGATCTCCGTGCGGGCCCGCAAGCTGGCGGGCGCCGCTGAACGACCGATGTCGGTGGCGGTTTACGGGGTCAGCCAGGTCGGCAAATCGGTGATGACCGGCGCCATGACCTCACCCGATGAGAAGCCGACCCGCGTCCTGATCGGCCCGCCTGGCGACAGCGAGGCACTGGACTACAAGAAACAGATCAATCCGGAAGGGGGCAAGGAAACCACTGGGCTGGTGACGCGTTTCTCCGTGCGCCCGCATGAGGGGGCCACAAAGGAATTCCCCGTCGCGCTGCGCATGTTGCGTGAGGTCGATATCATCAAGATCCTCACCAACACCCATACCCATGATGTGAAGCTCGCCTGGGAGGAGGGGGCAAATGCCTCGCCGCAGCGACTGATCGAGCTGGCTGAGCGGATGTCGGCCGATGCGGCGTCTTCGAAACTGCCCGGCCTTGAGGCCGAGGATGTCACGGATCTGAGGGAGTATCTGGAAACGGAACTGGTGATGCATCCGCTGGCCCGGGCGCAGCCGAACCCGGATGTTCAGTCCGATGCGGCCGAGCGCGAGGCCTGCGAACGTTACTGGGCGGCAGCCGAACAATGCCTGCCAGGCATGCAGGCGAGCCAGCGCGCGGAATTCCTGGCACCGCTATGGGGCGAGATCCGCGAGTTCCGCGATCTTTATCTCGAACTCAAATCCGGCCTGGACCAGCTCGGTCATCCCGACTGGGCCTATGCCGCACGCTCCGCCATTCTCGACCGCGAACATGGCGTGATCCATGTGCAGACGCTTTATGGCCTCGATCCGGAATATGCCGATAACCTCTCGGGCCCGGCCCGTGGCAGCCTGACGGCAATCGCTATCCGGAGCGGCGCGACAGGGCGCGAAGTCACGCTTGCGCAGCCGCTGGTGACCGCCCTGACGCGCGAGCTTCGCCTGACCCTGGAACACATGCCCTGGCCGTTCCTGGAGCATGCCGACATCCTGGATTTTCCCGGTGCGCGCTCGCGCGGCAAGAACACCTCGTTTACCGAGCTTCGCGAGCGGGCCGAGCCCAATACACGCTCTTCCTGTTATCTCAGGGGCAAGGTGGCGGTCCTGTTCGACAGTTACGTGGATGAGCTTGAAGCCAACACGCTGCTCCTGATGATGTCGAACACGCAGAATGAGGTTCCGGACCTGCCGAAAATGGTGAAAGGCTGGATCGACAAGACCCATGGCGACACGCCCGCGCGGCGCTCCGAACAGGTCACCTCGCTGTTCTTCATCGCAGCGCAGGCCGACCTGTTGTTCAACATGAAAGGCGGCATGCAGGATTTCGCCCAGGTCATCGACAACCGGCTCGACGAGAATCTCGGGAACTTTCCGGGCTGGGTCGACGAATGGACGCCGGGCAAGCCTTTCCGGAACCTGTATCTCTACCGCAATCCCGAATACCAGGCCCATCATATCGCCAGGTATGAGACAGTCGGCGGTGAGGTGAAGGAGGTTGGTTATGCGGAGGGTTTTGACCGTGTGCGCGAACAGTTCACCCGCGACTTCCTCGCCTGTGAGCGGGTCCAGCGCCATTTCGCGGAGCCGGAAGCCGCGCTTGATGCAGCGCTGACGCTGAATGATGGTGGGGCAAGGCTGATTGCCAAGGCGCTCGCGCCTGTCTGCGATCCCGATCTCAAATATCGCCAGATTGCGCCCGCACTCCAGCGCCTGCGCGAACATGCGGTGGCCCTGATCACCCCCTATTTCGAGAGCGACGATATCCAGAAACAGGTCGATGAGCGCCAGGAGATGATCAAGGGCGCAATCGCGCGACTAGGCGATCCCAAGCAACTTGATCGCGTGGGGCCACTGATCGAACATCTGCAGGCTGACAGCAGTCATCTGCGTTCAGCCTATCTTCGCTATGTACAGAACGCTTCCGACAAGGAGGAAGATGACGGCGCCGCCGCCAGCAATCCGGTGCTCGACCGGATTTTCGGCAAGAAAGGTGAGGCCGCAGAGCCGGCCCCGGCGCGTCCCGGATTTGGCCGGACCGCCGTCTCGGACTGGCGCGACCAGCTTGCGGCCTTCGCCATGGACCGGCAACTGACCTCGGCCTTCTCCCTGGATGGCGATCTTGCTTCGGGCCTTGTGCGGGAAATTCTTGGCCTTGGCGAACGCGCAGGTCTGGAGCGCCGTATCGATGGATTCGTCGCTGAGGCTGAAGCCACGGCGAAGCTTCCCCAGCAGATCGCCTACAGGATCGGCACCGGATCGGCGGAGATCATCAACACTGTGGTCAATTCGATGCATGCCGAACTGGAGCCCGTGCCTGCCGAGCTGTCGGCACCGGCCTATCCGGCCCTGCCAGTGGAGCCGGCACAGATCGAACCGGCCCGCCAGGAATATGCCATTCGCTGGCTGGAGGGGCTGTGGTCGGCGACCGAGCTGAATGCGCGCGATGGCCGGGGCAGCCTCATTGACCCTGAGGAGAACCGCAAGCTTGGCGCCATTATCGACCGGCTGGAGGTGATTTCGCTGTCATGACGGTGCAGGCACTGAAAATCCATCCTGACGGGTCCGGCGGCGCGAAGCTGCGGCTGGAAGGTGCGGGCAGCCTCGCGGCCGGCAGCGACAGGTTCAGCGTGCGGATCGAACGCAATCATCCGCGCGACCGCTGGCTGCACCAATCGGGCTGGCATTCCAGCCAGCCAGAAGAAGCACTGACGCTCAGTGTTGCGGCCGATGGGGGCGATCTCATCCTCGATCTCGACACCGCGATCTGTGATCTGATGGAGGAGTATGACGTCATTGAGGTGACGCTGATCGACTATCAGATGGCCGGTCGGGGCCCCTGGATGTTCGACGAAGAATATGTTCCCGTCGCGCCGGCACGGGCACAGGCACCGGCACCGCCCCCTCCACCACCGCCGCCGCCTCCGCCACGTCCTGCGTCGCCGCCAAAGGCGCCGCCACCGCCCCCTCCTCCTCCGCCTCTTCCGCCGGAAGAGCCTTATGAAGGGACAATCGAGGAAGGCGGGACGGATGCTCGGAAATGGGTGAAGCAGGCGCCGTTTCTGCTCCTGGCGCTCCTGTTCGCAATTGGCATCGCGGTCGCTGTCTGGTGGTTCCTTCAGTCGGATGATGAGGGGACGGGCCCCTATGTTCGCGACGGCGCCGCTGTCTTGCGGGAAGCGCGCAGCAAGGCCGCGTCCGGCGATTGCGGACTGGCATTGACGCTCGCGCTGGAAGCCGGGCAGACAATGTCCCACGGTCCGGCCCTGATCGCGCTCGGCGAAGCCTATGATCCGGTTGCGGACGGTTCGCGTTGTCTTGGCGGGGATCAGGGGGCAGATGCTGCGATTGCGCTGTCCTTCTATGGCGATGCCTGCGAGGTCGGTGAAAAGACCGGCGGGGACAAGATCCGGGCAATGGGCCACTGGGTCGAATCGAGCCGCAGCAATGCAGGCCTGGACGACGCAACCGCCCAGCGGCTTCTCGCAGACGTCGAACGCGCCCTGAACCAATGCACAAACTGAGGATTTTGGACATGCAACAGCCCATCCGGACATTCTGGCGAGCCCTTGCAATCATCACCGTATTCTCATGTTTCAGCGCCGCAGGCCCGGTATCGGCCGAGCCGCTCAGGATTCATGACCATGTCGAGGGGCTGTATGAGCGCGTCGCCATCAATCCCGGCGCCAGCCTCGCCGATGCGCCGGGCGGATCAGATGCCAGCCAGCCCGATGCCTTCTCAGTGTTCTATGTGTTCGACCGCCAGTCCGCCGGCGGGGAGACATGGCTCGAAGTTGGCTCCAATGCAGCGACAGCGCCCGAAGGCTGGGTCCGCGAGTCGCAATCGACACTCTTGCGGCATATGCTCGTGCTTGGCCCGCAGACCCGCCAGAATCGCGAACGTGCCCTGTATTTCGACACGTTGGATTCGATCAAGGCCGTCGCGCAGGATTCCGACCGGGTGGGAACCTATCTGGAATATGTCAGACGCGCGGGCGACGGCGACGCGCCGGCGGGGGCCGGCATTGTCGGCATCCAGCCCGAAAACCAGGCGAGCATGTTCGACGCGTTCAGCTTCATGCCGATCCGGAGCGTCGAAAGCGGTTTTGTGCCGGGGCTTGGCAATAGTCGTTTCTTCGAAACCCTGTCAGTGCCGCTGCCACCTGACGCCGATGAGACGAATGATTTTCGGGTCGGCGTTGTCTTTGTGATCGACACGACCAGCTCGATGGGCCCCTATATCGAGCGAACACGCGAGATGGTCAGCGATGTCTACAAATCGCTGCAGGCTTCTGGCGAACCGGACAAACTCAGCTTTGCGGCCGTCGCCTACAGGGACAATATGCAGGGTGTTCCCCAGCTCGAATATGTCACCCGCACGGTCCACCCTCTTGAGGAACAGTTCGATGCGGGCGCCTTTGACAGGGCTATCGCCGAGCTTAAAGAGGCCTCGGTTTCGAGTGCCGGCTTCGAGGAAGACGCCGTGGCGGGCCTTCTCCATGCACTGCGGTTGGATGGCTGGGACGCGTTCGAAAAGCGGGTCATCATCCTTGTGACCGATGCCGGCATGCGTGACGGCGACGATCCGCTGTCCACTGAAGGCATAGATATCGAGGTGGTCGCGGGCGAAGCCGAAGAGAAACGTGTGTCGATTGCCTCAATGTATCTGGACACGCCAGCAGGCTCGGCTGGCAAGCGAGCGGCGATGCGTCAGCACACGAAAATCTCGCGTTGGCTTAACGGCGATCCGACGGTTGTGGAGGTCGCAGACGGACAGTTTGATACCTTCCGCAATGACATTGACCGGCTCACGCAGGGGATTTCGGGTCTGCTCGAAAGCGCGCCGGATTGCAGCCGTCTTCAGGAACTGAGCGATGTTGACAAGGTCCTGTGCGAGATTGAGGATCGCACAAAGGCGGTCCGTATCGAATGGCTGGGCCGGCGCGAGGCCATCCCAGCCGAGGCGGTGGCGTCCGGTTGGGTGAGCGATGTGTCACTCGACAGTTCCAATGCGGCCAACAAGGCTTTCGCCTTTCAGCCCTATCTGTTGCTGACTCGAGACCAGCTCAATGACCTTGTCGTCGTCCTCGACGAACTCCTGCGCACCGCCGGCAGCGATATTTCCAGCAACAGGGAAAAAGTCCTCGAGGTCTTTCAGAACGCCCTGGCGCGCGGCGCCACAGACCCTGAAATTCTCCGGGCCAGCACAGCCAGCGGCGGGAATGCGGCCGCGCTCTTCAATGATGATTCCGAAATGAGCGACATGTTGCCGGCCTTTCTCGCCGAGCTTCCATTGAAGAGCAATTTCATGCAGCTCAAGGCGAGCAGCTGGATCAATCCATCCGAACAGGGCGCCCACATGCTGGAGATCCGGCGCAAGGTCATCGAATATCGTAACTATCTCAGTGACCGGGACCGGTGGATCGCCCTGTCGGACGGGGCATCGGAGTCCGAATGGGTCTACCCGGTCCCGTGGGACCGGATTCCATGACGCAAAGGCCTGTCCATCTGTCCGGGCAGGATGTGGCCGTGTCCCTGTCAAACGCCGAGGGCCGCCGGTTCCGACTTGAATTGCCCGCATTCGACCTCGCGCCGGGCGCCCGCCTCGCGCTGACCGGAGACAATGGCAGCGGGAAAACCACGGCGCTGTCGCTTCTGGGCCTCGTCCGCATGCCGGAACGGGCTGTGAAGTTCCAGTTTCAGGCGGGGAGGCGCATCCATGCCCTGCGACCGCCATGGCGCGGGCGGCAATTGAAAGCCGTCACGGCATTGCGTCGCAGACATATCGCGCAGGTCCAGCATGCCGGTCGGGAGATCGACTTCCTGACGGTGCGCGAACGCATCCGGCTGCATCTGTCCATGGCAGGTTGCCGCAACAAGGCCGGGCGTATCGAAATGATTGCTCATGAGCTTGGCCTTCAGGCCTTGTTGCGGCGCAAGCCAGCCGCCCTCTCCCAGGGCCAGCGCCAGCGCCTCGCCCTCGCAACGGCCATCGCGATGACCCCGGGCCTGATCCTTGCCGATGAGCCGACGGCAGCGCTTGACCGCGAATGGAGCGACCGCGCGCTTGGCCAGCTGTCTGCGCTGGCTGACAATGGCTCGATCGTCATTATCAGCACGCACGATCCGGAAGCGGCGCGCCGGCACGGCTTTTCGGTGATTTCGACCAGGCTTGAGGCAGACCCGCGCGGCCAGCGCGCCATTCTCGACCTTGGACGGGCCATCTGATGAGGACGCCGCTATTTGTTGCGCTGCGCGAAAGCCTGCATTTCAAGGCGTCAACGGTGGCGCAGGTCGCTATCATTGCGGGTCTGGTGGTGCCCTTGCTGCTCCTGCTCGCCCTTGAGAGAAGCCTAGTCTCGGACCTGCGCGCCCATCTGCGCAGCTTTCCGGAGAACCTGCAACTCAGCGCCCGCCAGTCCGTTTCGCGGCCCGTGGAATGGTTCGCCGAGATGCGCGAGGATCCGCGTGTCGGTTTCATCGCGCTGCACCCATACGAGAATGCCGACTATGTTGAACTGGACGCAGGCCGGGGCGAAATAAACCTGCTTGCCAGTGGTCCCGGCGATCCTTGGCTGAAGGGTGAGACTGCCCCGCCCTCAGTATCCGAAGCGGTGATCACGCAGGCGCTGTCCGAAAGCCTCAGTCTCTCAGCGGGTGACACGCTGGATGTCGTCATCAAATGCGGTGTGGAATCCGAACACCCTATTGGGCTCACGGTCACAGGCATCGTGCCCAGGTCCTACTGGCTGGAGCGGGGCGCGCTGGTCAATGAGTCCTTCCTGGTGGAGCTTTATCTCTGCCGGATGGGCTACCGCTCGGACCTGTTCGACGCGGGCGGGGACACTCCGCCGGATGCGATGACGTTCCCCAGGTTCCGGCTGTATGCCTCAAGCCTGGAGGATATCCGGCCGCTGGCGAGCGACCTTCAGGGGCAGGGCATTTTCGTGACCGGACAGTTTGCGGCCGCTGATCTTGCCGAGTCCATTTCACGTACGGCCGGCCTTGTGACCCTCGCATTGGTTCTTGCGCTTGCAGGCGGCAGTTTCGTCGCGCTGGCCGGCATGTTGTTGTCGGATGCCCGGCGCATGCGACCGGCGCTTGCAACCCTGCGTGTCGACGGATTGTCGGTCTCGCAGGCCGTACAGGTGATTGCCATCAAGACAGCATTTGTCAGCCTGGTCGGGATCGCAGCTGGTCTGGCCGGCTATATCGGTCTGGCTGGCGCCTTGAACGCGGCATTCGCGGCCCACCCATTACCATTCGAAACCCTTGTCCGGCTGAGCGCGGCAGAATGCGCTGGCGCGTGTGCAGGCGTCTTTTGTCTCGCGGTCGTGGCTTCGGCCGGCGCCACATTCAGCACGCTTTCGGTATCACCCATGGAGGATCAGAATGCGCAATAGTGTCCTGGCAACCTGTCTCCTGCTCGCGGCCTGCGGGGGCGAACCTGACAGTTCCGGCAGGCCTGGCGAAGCGGGCACCGGCCCCGGCATGTCGGCCTCGCGCGAAGCGGCCCCCTGGGAGGCGCGTTTCTTTAATGCGCAGCCTGCGGAAGGTGACCTGACCATTCCGGGTCCATGTGGCGCGCAATTCACCTTTCGCCGCATCGACACCCGGACTGTCGACAACTGGCTGGAGCATGAACGCCTGCTGATCGGCAGTGAGAATGCCGGCGAAGGCGGCGCTGCGAGCGCTGTCGTCGAAGGCGCGCGGCGCGTGAATATTGTCGGCGCCTTCAGTGATGGCGACGACCCCACCAGCCGACACTATTTCATCGGCAAATACGAGATCACCCGGGACCAGTTTGAAGCCGTTCTCGGCGAAGAGTGCCCCGAGCCCAGCGACCTTGGCACACTGCCGAAATCGGAGGTCGGCAAGCATGATGCACAACGCTTCACCGTGGCCCTGACAGCCTGGCTCTATAACAATCCCTCCGCCAAGGCGGCCCTGCCCAGCGTGGACGGCATGCCGGCCATCGTTCGATTGCCCAGCGAGGCCGAATGGGAATTCGCGGCCCGCGGCGGGCGGTATGTCGGCGATGAGGAGAGGATCGCGCCTGTCTATCCGATGGACGATATGGAAAACGCCTATGAATGGTATCGCGGCGATGATTCCTGCGCGGGCAGTCTCCAGCCGGTCGGCTATCTCCAGCCAAATCCCGCCGGCCTGCACGACATTCTCGGCAATGTCCGGGAAATCGTGCTGGACCCCTTCCAGCTCTCGGCCGGCCGGCGCCTTCAGGGGCAGGTCGGCTCAATCCTGGTCAAGGGAGGTGCGTGTGACACACCGGTCGAGGACCTGCGCTCGTCGGCACGGCGGGAATATCCCGAATTCGATCATGAGGCCGGCGCGCCGAACCGTCCGCCCATGGTCGGCTTCCGTATCGCCCTGGGCGTTCCGGCGATTCCGAGCACCAGTCGCCAGGCGCTTTATGAGGAAGACTTCGAGAAACTTCGCCAGCCACGCGCGGCCCGCATGGCCGACGGCTCCGACCCGGCCGCCGATCTGCGCGCCCTTGCCCGCCAGCTTGATGACGCCATTGCCAGCGAGTCCCTTGAGCGCATCGCCTCATCGATCGATGCTGAAATGATCGAGAGAAACCGGTTCGAGTCCGACAATGCCATGGCGCTCGTCGCCTCATCCGCCGCGCTGATCAGGAATTATCGCGCCGCTTCGAGGATGGTCGCCAGTTACCGTATCGTCATCGAAAGCGGCAATGTCGCAAGCGAGGAGGATGCGGCCGCGTATCAGTCGAGCCTCAACGGTGCCGAAGCCACCCGCGCGATCAGCCGCGACATCTATGTCCTGGCTCTTGCCCGCGCGGCCGATTTCGACCCGGCGATTCTTGCGCAGGCGGCCAGGTTCATGACCGAGGAGTATCAGGGACGCCACGAGGTCAGCGCATCAATGCTGAGCCTGTCGGATATGGTCTGCCTGTTCGCGACCCAGGCGCGCGACTATGCCGAGAACCTGCCGGAGGATCTCGACCCGTATTTTGAGAGACTGGAAACGGCGCGCGGTGGAAACGCGGCCCCGCAATGCCCTGTGGTGGACTGATGTGAACTGACATCAGCACGCGAACAGGTTTTCAGCCGGTCAAGACGCTGGTAATCATAATCCCAGGCGGTGCGAGGTGTGCTGCTCATGAACGCAGATTGGGTGACGGTATGGCTATTCGGCTGATGATGGGGACGTGCGCGGGGGCTCTCGCCTTGATGTTTTCAGGGCAAACCTCGAGCGCTCAGGGGTTTGGGGACATGCTGAAAAAGGAAGGCCAGCGGCAGGCGTGTGGCATGCTCGGCCTGCCGGGCTGCGATGATGGCGCGTCTTCCAATGGCCAGGAAAAGGATGCCGCGACGGCCGCCATCGAAATGGCCCTGTTGCAAAGCCAGCTGTCCACGGCCCAGCGCAGCCCGAACCCCAGCCCGCACCAGAGCCAGCTTCATACATATTCCGACAGCTACACGATGCAGGGCGCTGGCTGGGGCGGTCTTGCCGGCGCGATTGCCGGGTGCCTGGTCGCCGATTATCTCCTTGACGGCTCGTGCAGCGAAGGGGCGATCTATGGTACGCTGATCGGTGGGACCGTCGGGGCTGTGGCCGGCAGCCGTGTCGGGCAACGCCAGGAAGTCTATCGTGACCGCGAACTTGCCCTGCGCGACAAACTCACGACCGCCCGCGCCGATCTTCAGGACGCGCGGGACACGCGCATGGCCGCCGAACAGGTTGTCGCCAGTCATCGCCAGAACCTGGCGACGCTGACCAGCCAGTATGAGCGCGGCCAGGTCACACGCGACCGGCTCGTGCGCGAGCTTGGTTATGCCAAGGAGGATGCCGAGGCCCTCGCCGCCGCGCACAAGGGTCTGGATCAGCAGATCAGTGAGCTCGACACGGCCATTGCCAACAGCCAGCCCGACCCTGCCGCACAGGCCGAGGCCCGCCAGATCATCGCCAGCCTGGAAGCCGAGCGGGACATTCTGGATCGCAATCTCCGCGCATTGTCCGGTACGGTTCAGGAGGTGCGGGTCTGATGCGGCGCGCACAAGCTTTGCTTGACGGGAGGAGCCTCGTGCTCCTCTCCGGCCTCCTGATCGCGGCTTGTGCAACGGCGCCGCCGACAGTTGAGGCATGTGATCCGACGCGCAATCTCGGTGTCATTGCCGCTGCGCGCTGCGATTCCTCCGGCGCCTTCGAAGAGCGCATGCAGCAGCTGGAGGCGCAGATTGCCGGCGTACGGGAAGAAACACGGGTCACGCAGGACGAGATTGACCGGCTCAATACCGAGACCGAACAGCTTCAGTCCGAGGGGCAGGCTCTGGAGCAGCAGATCGCGCAACAGAGGCTGCAGATCTCGGCGCTTGACGCCAAGCTGGGCGCCCTTCAGGCAGGCAATGCCGAACAGGAACGCCTCGTGGCCGAGATGGAAAAAGAGGCCGATGGCGCCAGGCAGGCCTATGGCGAACTGAAGGCTCGCAAGGATGCGACATCGCGGGAGGTCGCGCAGCTCAAGGCGACCGTCCAATCGAAACGCCGAGCCATCGCAGCCCTCAACGATCTCTATGTGAGCGTCGAATAGATGCGGGCGACCCGCCCGGCGGCGCATCTAGAGCCTTTCAGGTTTCAGCGGAAGCATAGCCGGCGTTGGTGATGTAGTTTTT
>CAYQBG010000008.1:0-168136 GCA_964415675.1 uncultured Hyphomonadaceae bacterium | reverse complement strand
GCCCCGGCAGGGGTGAGACACAAACAAAAGGCCGCTCCGAATGGGGCGGCCTTTTTTGTTTTCAGGTTGATCATTCCCGCGTGTAGGGCGGTAATGATCATCGTGTTTGATCAATTCGGGGGGCTCGGTATGGGACGATCACATGATGTATTCATTGCATACAGTCAGCGAGACAGGGACAAGGCCATCGCATTTGCGCGCTCACTGGAAGCTTTAGGCCTCACAATATGGTGGGACGTATCCCTGACACCTGGTGATAGCTGGGTTGACGAAATCGGGAACAATATTCGCAGCGCGAAAATTGTACTGGTGCTCTGGTCAAACGCCTCTTCAAATTCGCAGTGGGTGCGAAGGGAAGCGGACCTTGGCAGGCAGCTCGGCAAACTCGTTCAGGTGAGGCTGGACGATACGGTGGTGCCTGAACCTTTCAGCATGGACCAACTCTTGGATTTCGGTGATTGGCATGAAGGCACGATCGATCCCCGGTTTGAGATGCTCTTGGAACGCATTTGCCAAATGGGCGGGATCAAACTTTCGACGACACGATCGATACGCAGCGGACGCGAGGATGAAGACGCTATAGCCTGGGCTGCAATACAAAACTCAACCGACCGATCGGATTTTTTGAACTTCATATCTCATAACCCTCACAGCCGTTTCGTGAATGAAGCGCGCCGGCGGCTCTCGATAAGTGGTCCGAACGCAGCATCTGGCAAAGTATTTCTGTCCTATCGGCGCGATGATTCAAAGGCTACTGCAAGGTTGATATACGAAAATTTGAAACAAAAAATGTCACCGAACGACATATTCTTTGACATTGATTCGATTCCATATGGCGTAACTTTCCGTCAATACATTCAAGAAAAGCTGCTTGAGTGTAATACTCTTATTGCCATTATTGGCTCAAACTGGCGTGGCCGACATGGATTGAGAGGGTGCCGCATCAACCAGCCAGGGGACTTTGTTCGGATGGAAGTCGAACTCGCATTTGAAAACCGGCTTCGCGTGATCCCCGTCCTTACCGATCCGGAGCATCTGCCTCGTGATCGCGCCTTGCCACGCAGTATCCGGAAGATTGCTGGCCTTCAGATTGCCCCGATGGACCTGGGTCATGGGTTCAGCGGAGATATTGAGAGGCTGGTCTCCGCAGTCACTCATGAGCATTCCCAGGTGCGTAGTTGGGCTTCCTGATTGCGACCTTCACATTTCCTCCACATGCGCTGTTGACGCGGGCGCTCGTGTCCCATAAAAGCTCGTTTTCGCCGGGTCGGCTGTGCGTCATTTCAACGTAAACGCTTCCCACCGAAACGAGACAATCATTTTGCCGCAAGGCGGCCGGGTGCGCCCCGAACAGGTGGCGCGCAGGGCTGTTTACCGGCTTTTCGTGCGGGTGTTCCATTGGGGCGCCCTGACAGGCAGGACGAGATGGAACGACAGAATATCCGGATCAGGCTCAAGGCCTTCGATCACCGCACGCTGGACATGTCGGCGCGCGAGATCGTCTCCACGGCAAAGCGCACCGGCGCCGATGTGCGCGGCCCCATCCCGCTGCCGACCCGTATCGAGCGGTTTACGGTCAACCGTTCACCGCACGTGAACAAGAAGAGCCGCGAGCAGTTCGAAATTCGCACGCACAAGCGGATCCTCGATATTGTCGATCCGACGCCACAGACCGTTGACGCGCTGATGAAGCTCGACCTGTCGGCCGGTGTGGGCATCGAGATCAAGCTCGAAGGAGGCCGCTGATGGCGCTTCCCGCTGACCGCACGGGCGTGATTGCCCGCAAGCTCGGCATGACCCGGGTCTTCGACGAAGAGGGGCGTCACATTCCGGTGACGGTGCTCGGGCTCGAGGGCTGTCAGGTCGTGGCGCTGCGCACGGATGAGGACCGCGAGGTCGAGATCAATCGCGGCCGCAAGAAAGACAAGAAGGCCGCCACCCGCAATGACGGCTACACGGCTGTCGTGATGGGTGCGGGCGAGGCCAAGGCGAAGCGCACCACAAAGGCGCAGCGTGGCAGCTTTGCGAAGAATGGTGTCGCGCCCAAGCGCAAACTTGGCGAGTTCCGTGTAAAGGGCGAGATGCCGGATATCGGCGCCGAGGTCCTGGCGGACCATTTCGTCGCGGGCCAGCGTGTCGATATTGCCGGTGTCTCGATCGGGCGCGGGTTTGCCGGTGCGATGAAGCGCTGGAATTTCGGCGGTCTGCGGGCTACGCACGGCGTGTCGATCTCTCACCGTTCACACGGCTCGACCGGCCAGTGCCAGGACCCGGGCAAAGTGTTCAAGGGCAAGAAGATGGCCGGTCATTATGGCCAGGTGCGTCGCACGATACAGAATATTGAAGTCGTTCGTACCGATAATGAGCGCGGTCTCATCCTGGTGCGTGGAAGCGTGCCGGGTCATGATGGTAGCTGGGTCGAGGTCCGTGACGCCGTGAAGAAGGCCCGCCCGGACGGGGCGCCGGCGACAGGATCGTTCCGCAGTGCCGCTGCCGGGGTCCCCGCTGTCGAGGCTTCCGCGGAAGAGGGGGCTGAATAATGGAATTTGCAGTCAGGACACTCGACGGAAAGTCCGCTGGCAAAGCCACGCTTGATGCTGCGATTTTCGGGATCGAAGAGGTTCGTTCCGACATTCTGCACCGCGTTGTGCGCTGGCAGCTCGCCAAGCGGCAGGCCGGGACGCACAAGACGCAGTCGCGCTCGGAAGTCTCCCGCACGACAAAGAAATACATCCGCCAGAAAGGCTCTGGTGGCGCCCGCCACGGCTCGCGTAATGCCCCGATCTTTGTTGGTGGTGGAGTGGCTCATGGTCCCCGCGTCCGCAGCCATGCGCACAAGCTGCCCAAGCGACTGCGCAAACTGGCGCTCGCTCATGCGCTGTCGGCAAAGGTTCAGGGCGAGGCGCTGATCGTGATTGACGAAGCGAAGGTGGACGGGCCAAAGACCCGCGACCTGTCTGCCAAACTTTCCGGTCTCGGTATCCAGAATGCCCTGATCGTTGGTGGCGTGTCCGTCGATGAGAATTTCGTCCGTGCTGCGCGCAACATTCCGAATGTGGATGTGCTGCCGGTGGCGGGCCTGAATGTCTATGACATCCTGCGGCGCGACCAGCTGGTTGTGACAAAGGATGCCCTTGATGGCATCACCGCTCGCTTCGAGGGTCGGCTGGAAGCGCCCTCGCCCTTCTCTGCGGATGAATTTGTGGACGATATCCAGCTGATCGACGGGATTGGACCCAAAGTGGCGCGCGAGTTACGCCAGCGCGGTCTGGGCAGCCTGACCGCTTTTGTCGATGCGCCGGAGGCTGACCGTCAGGGCACGCTGGAGAAGCTCGGCCAGGTCGATCGCGCGGCCCGCGAGGATTGGCTGGAACAGGCAAAAGAAATGATCGCAGGCAATCCGCCGCGTGCCAAGGTGGACCGTGAATATGCGGCCCGACAGCTGGCCAGGCGCGCCAAGGAAGGGAAGTAAGTCATGGCTGAGGTCAATCTGCGTGACTATGACACCATCCTCGCTCCGGTCATCACCGAGAAGGCGACGCTGGTGGCCGAGGAGAACAAGATCATCTTCCGTGTGCCGCTGACGGCGACGAAGGTGGAGATCAGGCAGGCTGTCGAAAACCTGTTCAAGGTGGACGTGACCAAGGTCAATACGATCCTGATGAAGGGCAAGACTAAGCGCTTCCGCGGGATTGTTGGCCGGCGGCCTGACTGGAAAAAGGCGATTGTCACGCTCAAGGACGGACAGTCCGTCGATGTGACGACCGGGCTTTAAGGGCGAGAGAGGCGAGACATGGCACTCAAGACATTCAATCCGACATCGCCCGGCCGCCGCCAGCTGGTGCTGGTCAATCGCGCGGGCCTGCACAAGGGGCGCCCTGAGAAGAGCCTCACTGAGGGTCTGAACAAGAAGGGCGGGCGCAACAATACCGGTCGGATCACTGCGCGCCGCATCGGTGGCGGCGCAAAGAAGCTTTATCGCAAGATAGATTTCAAGCGCGCCAAGTGGGATGTGCCGGCGAAGGTCGAGCGGCTGGAATATGATCCGAACCGTACAGCCTTCATCGCGCTGATCCGTTATGAGGATGGCGAGCTGTCTTATATCGTTGCACCGCAGCGCCTCGATGTTGGCGACACGGTGATCACCTCGGCCTCTGCGGATATCAAGCCGGGCAACGCCCTGCCGCTGAAGAGCATTCCGGTCGGAACGATCATCCACAATATCGAGATGAAGCCTGAGAAGGGCGCTCAGATGGTCCGCTCGGCGGGCACCTATGCGCAGCTGGTGGGTCGCGAGGCGGGTTATGCGCAGGTCAAGCTGGCCTCCGGCGAGCTTCGTCGTGTGCCAGACAGGTGTCTGGCGACGGTCGGTGCGGTCTCGAACCCGGACAATATGAACACTGTTCTCGGCAAGGCTGGCCGCAAGCGCCATATGGGCAAGCGCCCCTCGGTGCGCGGCGTGGTCATGAACCCGTTCGACCACCCGCATGGCGGTGGTGAGGGCAAATCATCCGGCGGCCGCCATCCGGTGACGCCCTGGGGCAAGAAGACCCGCGGCCCCAAGACCCGCAACAACAAATCCACCGACCGGCTGATCATCCGCCGTCGGAACGCGAAACGCTAGGGAGCCGGCAAAATGTCCCGTTCTGTCTGGAAAGGTCCCTTTGTCGACAGCTACCTCCTGAAAAAGGCGGCTGTGGCGCAGGAATCGGAAAAGCGTACCGTGATCAAGACCTGGTCGCGCCGCTCCACTATCATGCCGCAATTCGTGGGCCTCAATTTCCAGGTCCATAACGGCAACAAGTTCGTGCCGGTGACGATCAATGAAGAAATGGTCGGTCACAAGCTCGGCGAGTTTGCGCCCACGCGCACCTATTATGGTCACGGCGCAGACAAGAAAGCGAAGAGGAAGTAGGCCATGGGCAAGGAAAAGAATCCTCCCCGGCAGGCTCCGAACGAGGCGCGCGCCGTGCTGCGCATGCATCGCTCCAGCCCGCAAAAGCTCAATCTTCTGGCCCAGCAGATCCGCGGTCTGACGGCTGAGCGCGCGCTCAATGAGCTGGCCTTTTCGCGCAAGCGCTCGGCTGCAGAGGTGCGCAAATGCCTGCAGAGCGCCATCGCGAACGCCGAGAACAATCATGATCTCGACATCGACAGTCTCATTATCGCCGAGGCGCATGTCGGGAAGAACCTGGTGATGAAGCGTATCCGCGCCCGCGCCCGCGGTCGGGCGGCGCGCATCATGAAGCCGTTCTCGCAGCTCACCATCGTGCTGCGCGATACGTCGATGGACGTTGATACGGAAGCGGAGGCTGCCTGATGGGACAGAAGATCAATCCAATCGGTCTCAGGCTGGGCATTAATCGCACCGCAGAAAGCCGCTGGTATGCAGACAGCGCCGATTTCGGTCGGCTGCTGCATGAGGACCTCAAGGTTCGCAAGCATATCCGTTCGCGTCTCAAACAAGCGGGCATTTCGCGCATCGTGATCGAGCGTCCACACAAGAAGTGCCTCGTGACGATACATACTGCGCGCCCGGGACTTGTTATCGGCAAGAAAGGGGCGGATATTGAGGGCCTGCGCAAGTCGCTGACGAAGATTGTCAATGACGAAGTTCGCGTGAATCTGGTCGAGGTTCGCAAGCCGGAGATCGACGCCAAGCTCGTCGCTGACGATATTGCGCGCCAGCTGGAACGCAGGGCCTCGTTCCGCCGCGCCATGAAGCGGTCGATCCAGTCCTCGATGCGCCTGGGTGCACTGGGCGTGCGTGTGATGGTTGCCGGTCGTCTCGGCGGCGCTGAAATTGCTCGGACCGAGCAATATGCCGAAGGATCTGTGCCACTGCACACGCTTCGTGCCGACATTGATTTCGGCACAGCAGAAGCCCTGACAACCTACGGGATCATCGGCATCAAGGTCTGGATCTACAAGGGTGAGATCATGGAACATGATCCCATGGCCCAGGATAAGAAGCTGGAAAGCACCGGACAGGCGCGTGCCCGTTCGGGCAATCAGCGCGGACCGGCTTCCGGCCCGCAAGCTGGTGGAGCAAACTGATGCTGCAGCCGAAGCGTACGAAATACCGCAAGGCCTTCAAAGGCCGGATCAAGGGCACGGCCAAGGGCGGCACGAGTCTGAATTTCGGCTCTTATGGGCTCAAGGCGCTGGAGCCTGAGCGGATCACGTCACGTCAGATCGAAGCGACCCGCCGGGCCGTGACGCGGCATATGAAACGTCAGGGCAAGGTGTGGATCCGCGTGTTTCCCGACCTGCCTGTTTCGGCCAAGCCGATCGAGGTGCGTATGGGCAAGGGCAAGGGCTCGGTTGACCGCTGGGTCGCGCGTGTGGCCCCGGGCCGGATCATGTTCGAGATCGACGGTGTGCCGGAAGAAGTCGCGGTCGAGGCCCTGCGCCTGGGCGCAGCCAAGCTTCCGGTCCGAACCAAGATCGTCAAGCGTATCGAGGGGATCTGATCCATGACAGCCGATGATCTGCGCTCCAGAAGCGAAGACCAGCTGCGCGAGGACCTCGTGAAGCTGAAGAAGGAACAGTTCAACCTGCGCTTCCAGACGGCGACTGGCCAGCTGGAAAAGACGCACCGCGCCGGTGAGGTCCGCCGGGACATTGCCCGCATCAAGACGGTGATGCGCGAGAAGGCCCGTCAGGGCGCGTAAGGGAGAGATTAGGACATGCCCAAACGAGTATTGGAAGGCGTGGTGGTCTCTGCCAAGCAGGACAAGACCGCCGTGGTGCGCGTCGAGCGGACCTTTACTCACGGTCTTTACAAGAAGATCGTGCGCCGTTCGAAAACCTATCATGCGCATGATGAGGCCAATTCGGCGACGGAGGGCGCGCGGGTCGCGATCCGCGAATGCAAGCCGCATTCGAAGCTGAAAACATGGGAAATCGTTTCAGCCGAAGAGCTCGAAAAGGCTGCTGAGGCCCGACGCCTGGCTGAGGCTGAAAGCCAGAAAGCAGCCCATGCCGGCGCTGATGGAGGCGACGCATGATCCAGATGCAATCCAATCTGCGCGTTGCGGATAATTCCGGCGCGCGCCGGGTCCAGTGCATCAAGGTGCTGGGCGGGGCCGGTCGGCGTTATGCCTCTGTCGGGGACATCATCGTGGTCTCCGTCAAGGAGGCCATCCCGACGGGTCGCGTGAAGAAAGGCGACGTGCGCCGCGCTGTCGTCGTGCGCGTGGCCAAGGATATCAAGCGCCCCGATGGCTCAGTGATCCGTTTCGACACGAATGCAGCTGTTCTGGTCAACAATAATGGCGAGCCGATCGGCACGCGTATCTTCGGTCCGGTCCCGCGCGAGCTGCGTGCAAAGAACCATATGAAGATCATTTCTCTCGCTCCGGAGGTGCTCTAGCCATGGCTGCGAAAGTGAAGAAGGGCGACCGTGTGGCGGTCCTGGCCGGGCGTTATAAAGGCGCCGAGGGCGAGGTACTCCGGGTGATTCCTGACGAGGACCGCGTTGTTGTCCAGGGTGTCAACATCGTAACGCGTCACCAGCGTCCGAACCAGATGGATCCCGGAGGGATCAAGCGGTTTGAAGCGCCGGTCCATGTGTCGAATGTTGCCCATCTCGATCCGCGCGACGGCAAGCCGACGCGTGCCGGGTTCCGTATTGATGAGCATGGCCGCAAGACGCGCTATGCGAAGCGTTCAGGGGAGGCGATCGATGTCTGACAATTACGAACCTCGCCTGAAGGCGAAATATCGCGAGCAGATCCGCGGCGTCATGCAGGACAAGTTCAACTATTCCAATCCGATGCAGGTGCCCAAGCTCGACAAGGTCGTGCTCAATATGGGTGTTGGCGATGCAGTTTCGGACTCCAAGAAGATCAAGCAGGCCTTCGAGGAGATGATGCTGATCGCTGGCCAGAAACCGGTGACCACCAAGGCCCGCAAATCCATAGCCGGCTTCAAGCTGCGCGAGGACATGCCGATTGGTGTGAAAGTGACCCTTCGGCGAGACCGGATGTTCGAATTTCTCGACCGGCTGACCACGATCGCTCTGCCGCGCGTCAAGGACTTCCGGGGCCTTAACGGCAGGAGCTTCGATGGCCGTGGAAATTACGCCATGGGCGTGAAGGAACACATTGTGTTTCCCGAGATCAATTATGACAAGGTGGAGACCATGCGCGGTCTCGATATCATTGTCTGCACGACGGCCCCGACCGACGAGGAAGCCAAGGCGCTGCTCGCCGAATGCGGCTTCCCCTTCCGGAACTAGCGCCAGAGGACTGAAGACAGATGGCCAAGAAAAGCGCGATCGAAAAGAACAATAAGCGTCAGCGCATGGCGGCAAAATATGCTGCGCGCCGCGCCAGGCTCAAGGCGATTGCCATGGATGAGGAGTTGCCGCTGGAAGAGCGCTTCAAGGCGCGCCTGAAGCTGGCGGAACTGCCGCGCAACTCTGCCCCAAACCGGGTGCGCAACCGTTGTGAGGTGACCGGGCGGCCGCGCGGTTATTATCGCAAGATGAGAATGTCGCGCATCGCGCTCCGCGAGTTGGGCTCGCAGGGTATGATCCCCGGCCTCGTGAAGTCCAGCTGGTAGGAAAGGA
The DNA here is from genome assembly GCA_964415675.1 of uncultured Hyphomonadaceae bacterium. Classification (GTDB taxonomy): domain Bacteria; phylum Pseudomonadota; class Alphaproteobacteria; order Caulobacterales; family Hyphomonadaceae; genus UBA5336. The sequence continues at coordinate 159,561 of CAYQBG010000008.1, read as the reverse complement.
GAAAACGATATGAACCTTTCCGATCCCCTCGGTGATATGCTCACCCGCATCCGCAACGCGCAGATGCGCAACCAGTCCAAGGTGGTGACACCGGCGTCAAAGCTGCGTGCGCGTGTGCTGGAAGTGCTCCAGTCCGAGGGCTTTATCCGTGGATATGTGGAGGTCGAGAGAGGCGGCCACAAATCGATAGAAATCGAGCTGAAATATTATGAAGGCTCGCCGGTCATTTCTGACCTCAAGCGTGTGTCGAAGCCAGGCCGCCGCGTCTATTCGTCGGTGACAGAGATCCCATTGGTGCGCAATGGTCTCGGCATTTCCATCCTGTCGACGTCGAAAGGTGTGATGTCGGACAATATGGCGCGCGAACAGAATGTCGGCGGGGAGATTCTCTGTCGGGTGTCTTAATAGGCACGGGCAGGAAAGAGGAACGAAACCATGTCACGTATCGGCAAACTCCCGATCGAAGTCCCGAAAGGCGCAACGCTCACTGTTGATGGCCAGACGGTCACGGCCAAGGGCTCAAAGGGCGAGCTGTCGCTGACGCTGTCCGAGGTGGTGACACCTGCCATAGAGGACGGTGAGTTTTCAGTGATGCCGCGCGCCGATCTGGTTGAGCGGGCAAATGCGTATCGCGAGGCAGTGAAAGCCAAAGGCAAGCGCGAACCCACTTTCGCTGAGGCTCTTGATCCCAAGGCGCGCACCCAGTGGGGGACAGCCCGCGCACGCGTGGCCAATATGGTCCACGGGGTGACGGAAGGCTTTGAGAAGTCCCTGGAGATTCAGGGCGTGGGTTATCGCGCACAGATGCAGGGCAATGATCTCAAACTGTCTCTGGGTTTTTCCCACGACGTGATTTTTTCCGCTCCGGACGGTATCGATATCAAGGCGCCCAAGCCCACTGAGATCGTTGTGTCCGGCATCGATAAGCAGATGGTCGGCCAGGTGGCTGCCGAAATCCGCGCCTACCGCCCGCCGGAGCCTTATAAGGGCAAGGGCGTGCGCTATGCCGGCGAATATGTCCGCCGCAAGGAAGGCAAGAAGAAATAGTCCGATGAAAACCGCACGCGTCAAACTTACCCGCCGCGCCCAGCGCAATCGTTCGCGCCTCAGGAAGCTGGCCAATGGCCGCCCGCGCCTGTCCGTCGCGCGCAGCCACAAGAACATTTCCGCTCAGGTCATTGATGACGAGAAGGGCATCACGCTTGCTGCCGCCTCGACTCTTGAAGCGGACCTCAAATCGTCGCTGGCCACCGGTGGTGACACGGCCGCAGCGGCTCGTGTGGGTGAACTCCTGGCCGAGCGGGCGAAGAAGGCCGGTGTCGATGAGGTCGTTTTCGATCGTGGCGGCTACATGTTCCATGGCCGGGTGAAAGCCCTGGCGGAGGCTGCCCGCGAAGGCGGCCTGAGATTCTAGGAGACGCATGATGGCTGAACAGCATGGCAGAGGCGGGCGTGACCGGCGCCGCGATCGCGACGAAGAGCAGAGCGAGTTCACCGACAAGCTTGTCGGCATCAACCGCGTTGCCAAGACGGTGAAGGGCGGCAAGAATTTCGGTTTTGCCGCGCTTGTCGTGGTCGGAGATGGCAAGGGCCGGGCGGGCTTTGGCAAGGGCAAGGCCCGCGAAGTGCCCGAAGCGATCCGCAAGGCCACCGAGGAAGCCAAGCGCAACATGATTCGCGTGCCGCTGCGTGAGGGCCGCACCCTTCATCATGATGCGCGCGGGCGCCATGGTGCCGGGCGGATCGTGCTGCGCGCGGCGCCTCCCGGCACAGGCGTGATTGCCGGGGGCCCGATGCGTGCAGTGATGGAAGTGCTGGGCGTTCAAGATGTCGTCGGCAAGTCCGTCGGCACCTCCAACCCCTATAATATGGTGCGTGCCACCTTCGATGCGCTGAAGAACCAGGCATCCCCGCGGTCGGTGGCGTCCAAGCGCGGCCTGAAGGTGCAGGACATTGTCTCGCGCCGGACCGATGGCGCATCCGAGGCCGGTATGGCCGAGTCCACGAGCTGAGTCGGAGACACATCATGGCAGACAAGATGATCACTATCCGCCAGACCGGCTCGCCCATCCGCCGCGAAGATCGCCAGCGCAAGACGCTGATCGGTCTGGGCCTCAACAAGGTTGGCCGTGAACGGACGCTGAAAGACACCCCGGAAGTGCGCGGCATGCTGGTCAAGGTCGCGCACATGGTTGAAATCGTGGAAGAGCAGGCGTAAGGCGAGCGGCCTGAAGTCCTGCGGGCGCTTCCAGGCCCCCGCGCGAACCCGAAAAGAGCGACAAGATGAAACTTCACGAACTCTCTCCCCAGCCTGGCTCGACGAAGGCGCGCAAGCGCGTCGGGCGTGGCGTCGGCTCCGGCAAGGGCAAGACCGCCGGTCGCGGTGTGAAGGGCCAGAAGTCGCGTTCGGGCGTTGCAATCAACGGGTTCGAGGGCGGCCAGATGCCGATCTATATGCGCCTGCCCAAGCGCGGCTTCAAAGCCCGCGGCTCGAAAACCCATGCCTGGGTGAATCTCGGCCGGCTGACGGCAGCCATCGAGGCAGGCAAGATTGATGCGGGTAATGTCAATGAAGACACGCTGATTGCCGCGGGCCTTGTGCGCCGCCCGAAGGATGGTGTGCGCCTTCTGGCCAAGGGCGATGCGCCCAAAAATGCAAAGATTACGGTGACGGGCGCGTCCAAAGCCGCTATCGAAGCTGTCGAGGCCGCTGGCGGGTCAGTGACGTTGACCGGACCTGTGCAGGGCGAAGCTGCTGAGGCATAAGAGGCACAATATCACCTCTTTTTGCGCCTGGCGCCTTCACAAACTCCGCATCGCCGCCAATCTTGGCGGCGCTCTGCGTTTATGGGAGGAGGAATTCCCTTGGCATCTGCCGCCGAACAGCTCGCAAAGAACGTGAATTTCGGAAGCTTCGCCAAGGCGAAGGATCTCCAGAAGCGTATTCTTTTCACCCTCGGTATCCTGGTCGTCTATCGGCTGGGCACTTTCATCCCGGTTCCGGGCCTCGACCCGGCCGCCTATGCCGATCTGTTTGCCCAGCAGTCGCAGGGCATTCTTGGCAGCGCCAACATGTTTTCTGGTGGCGCGATCGAGCGGATGGGCATTTTTGCCCTGAATGTCATGCCCTACATCACGGCATCGATCATCATCCAGATGATGACGTCGGCATCGCCCAGTCTTGAACGGCTGAAGAAGGAAGGCGAGGCCGGGCGCAAACAGATCAACCAGTATACGCGCTACCTGACTTTGCTGTTTGCCATCGTGCAGAGTTTCGGCATCTCTGTCGGTCTCGCAAGCGCGTCGCTGGAGACAGTGCCTGGCTGGTTCTTCATCCTGACAGGTGTCGTCACGCTGACAGGTGGGACGATGCTGCTGATGTGGATGGGCGAGCAGATTACCGCGCGCGGTATCGGTAACGGTATCTCGCTGATCATCTTTGCCGGCATCATCGCGGAAATGCCCAAGGCAATCTTCAACCTGTTGTCACAGGCCCGCACGACATCGGTCAATGTCGCCTTTATCCTGTTGATCACGGCGCTTGTCATCGCGCTGATCGTCTTCATCGTCTTCATCGAACGCTCGCAACGCCGCCTGCTCATCCAGTATCCCAAGCGCCAGGCGGGCAATCAGATGATGCAGGGTCAGAACTCCTTCCTGCCGCTGAAGATCAACACGTCGGGCGTGATCCCGCCGATCTTTGCCATTGCGATCCTGATGCTGCCTCTGACGGCGGTTGGCTTCATGGGGGGCAACACGGCCGATCCGGGCGCGGTAGCCACGGGCGGATCGGGTTTTGTGGCCTGGCTGGCCGGCACATTCAGCCCCGGATCGTGGACCTATATCCTCACTTATGCCGTGCTCGTGGCCTTCTTCTGCTTCTTCTACACTTCCATCATGTTCAATCCGCAGGAGACCGCCGACAATCTGCGCAAATATGGCGGTTTCATCCCGGGGATCCGGCCGGGCAAGAACACCGCCGCCTATATCGACTATGTGCTGACTCGACTGACGACCATTGGCGCGATTTACTTGGTGTTCGTTTGTATCCTGCCGGAGCTGCTCCGGCGCTATTATCCGGAGATACCCTTCTATATCGGCGGCACTTCGCTCCTGATCGTCGTTTCGGTGACCATGGATACCGTAACACAGATCCAGAGCCACATGATCGCGCACCAGTATGAGGGGATGCTCAAGAAATCGCGGCTGGGAGGGCGCAAGAGATGAATCTCATACTATTCGGGCCGCCAGCGGCGGGAAAAGGCACGCAGGCCAAGCGGCTGGTCGCTTCGCGTGGATTTGTCCAGCTTTCGACCGGGGACATGCTGCGCGCCGCTCGCGCCTCTGGTTCCGAACTCGGCCAGCGTGTGGCGAAGATCATGGATGAGGGCGGGCTTGTCTCCGACGAGATCGTTATCGAACTGATCGATGAACAGCTTGAAGTTCATAAAGGCGCGCCAGGTTTCATTTTCGATGGCTTCCCTCGGACTGTGGGTCAGGCCAGGGCACTGGATGACCTTCTTCAGGCGCGCGGCGCCCAGGTGGACCTCGTGATCCGGCTTGTGGTGGACGAAGAAGCCCTGATCGCGCGTGTGACGAAGCGGTTCGAGGAAGAGGGCCGCAAGGACGACAATCCCGAAACGTTCGTGAACCGGCTTGAGAAATACAATGCCGACACGGCGCCGCTGGTGCCTCTCTATGCCGAGCAGGGCAAGCTGAAGGAAGTCGATGGCATGTCCGATATTGAGACGGTCTCTGCGAGTATAGACGCGGCGCTCGCGGTCGCCGGAGGAGATTGATTGCGCGGTGCTGAAACGCCGGCGAATCAAGTGTTGACGCGCGGTTTCACGTCGCTATAACGGCGGACTTCGTTAAGAAGGCATAGCTGTCTTGCGCGCGGAACAGGTTTTCAGCGTCGCGGGCAGGATTTTGCCTTCGTACAAACTTTCAAGGAGCTTGGCCCCGTGGCCCGAATTGCCGGTGTAAACATTCCCACGAACAAGCGCGTGGAAATCGCGCTGCGCTATATTCATGGCATCGGGCCGACCAAGGCTCGCGAGATCATCGACGGGGTCGGCATTGCGCCGGATCGCCGCGTACAGGATCTCTCCGATGCAGAAGTGATACAGATTCGCGAAGCTATTGACCGTGACTATATGGTCGAGGGCGATCTGCGCCGCGAAGTTTCGATGAATATCAAGCGTTTGATGGATCTGGGCTGCTATCGCGGCTTGCGTCATCGTCGGCGCCTGCCGGTTCGCGGACAGCGCACGCACACCAATGCCCGTACCCGCAAGGGCCCCGCAAAGCCCATCGCCGGCAAAAAGAAATAGGATATCAGACCGATGGCCCGTGACGCGACACGCGTTCGCAAGCGCGAGCGCAAGAATATTTCCTCAGGCGTGGTGCATGTGAATTCATCGTTCAATAACACGATGATCACGATCACTGATGCGCAGGGTAACGCCATTTCCTGGTCTTCGGCTGGCGCGATGGGTTTCAAGGGGTCGCGCAAATCGACGCCCTATGCCGCGCAGGTCGCCTCCGAGGATGCTGCCCGCAAGGCGATGGACCACGGCCTCAAGACGGTCGAGGTCAATGTCAGAGGGCCGGGTTCGGGCCGCGAAAGCGCGCTGCGGGCGCTTCAGGCGACCGGCCTGACGATCACTTCGATCCGCGATGTGACCCCGATCCCGCACAATGGCTGCCGCCCGCCCAAGCGTCGCCGCGTGTGATTTTCCGCCGGACCAGCCGAGCTGTCCGGCTTTTTGAAGCTTTTTTTTCAGGAGTCGCCCATGGCTGACACCGCAATCGAAAATGTGAATGACCGCAACTGGAAAGAGCTGATTCGCCCGAACCGTCCGGAAGTCATTCCGGGGCTGGATCCCAAGCGCAAGGCCAAGCTCGTCATCGAGCCGCTGGAACGCGGATTTGGCACCACGCTCGGCAATGCGCTGCGTCGTGTGCTCCTGTCCTCCCTGCAGGGTTCTGCTATTACGGGCGTCCAGATCGACGGCGTTGTACATGAGTTTTCTGCCATTCCGGGCGTGCGCGAGGATGTCACGAATATCGTGCTCAACCTCAAACAGATCGCGATCGACATGGTATCGGAAAGCGCCAAACGCATGGTCCTTAAGGCGACCGGGCCGGGCGAGGTCACTGCTGGACAGATCGAGACACCGGGCGATGTGAAGGTTCTCAACCCTGATCTCGTCATCTGCACGCTGGATGATGGTGCGTCTGTGCGTATGGAATTCACGGTGGCCACCGGCAAGGGCTATGTCCCGGCCGACAAGAACCGTCCGGAAGATGCGCCGATCGGATTTATCCCCGTGGATGCCATCTATTCGCCGGTCCGCCGCGTTGGCTATCAGGTCGAGGACACTCGAGAGGGCACCGTTCTCGATTATGACCGACTGACCCTCTCGGTTGAGACCGATGGTGCGGTCACGCCAGAGGATGCTGTGGCCTATGCCGCGCGGATCCTGCAGGACCAGCTGCAGCTGTTCATCACTTTCGATGAGCCTGTGATCGAGGATGCAACCACATCCGATGAGGCCGAACTTGGCTTCAACCCGGTTCTCCTGAAGAAGGTGGACGAGCTGGAACTGTCCGTGCGTTCGGCCAACTGTCTGAAGAACGACAATATTGTCTATATCGGTGACCTGATCCAGAAGTCCGAGGCGGAAATGCTTCGCACTCCGAATTTCGGGCGCAAATCGCTCAACGAGATCAAGGAAGTCCTCGCGGGGATGGGGCTGCATCTGGGGATGGATGTGCCCGACTGGCCGCCGGAGGACATTGAAGGTCTCGCCAAGAAGTATGACGACCATATCTAGCCTGAAGGCCAACCGGAAGGCGCGGGCGCGCCGAACTTGAGAAAGGACTGGAACAATGCGCCACAATCTCGCGCACCGGAAACTGAACCGCACGACGGCGCACCGCAAGGCAATGCTGGCGAATATGGCCGCGAGCCTGATCGAACATGAGCAGATCGTCACCACGGTGCCCAAGGCCAAGGAGATGAAGCCCTATATGGACAAGCTCATCACTCTGGCGAAGAAGGGCGACCTGCATGCCCGCCGCCAGGCGATTGCCCGTATCCGTAACAAGGATGCGGTCGCCAAGCTGTTTGAAGTAATGGGTGACCGCTATGCCGAGCGCAATGGCGGCTATACGCGCGTGCTCAAGGCAGGGTTCCGCCATGGCGACAATGCACCGATGGCCGTGATCGAGCTCGTAGATCGCGACGAGGATGCGCGCGGCGCGAAAGATCGCGCGCGACATGAAGCCGAGCTTGAAGCGGCAGACCAGGAATAGGACTTTGCCGGAAAAGGCATGTCAGCGGCCGGTCCTGATGGGCCGGCCGTTCTCGTTCAGCCCTGCGGACAGATGATCACCTTGCCAACCACCTCCCGGTTCTGTAGCGAGCGATAACCCTCAAGCACGCGTTCCAGTGGCAATTCGGCGTGAACATAGGGCCGCGTCCTGCCCTCGCGCGCCCACTTCCAGATTGCCGCAACATTCTCGCGGCCCTTGTCCGGGAATTGCCGGCCATATTCGCCGGCGCGCACGCCAACCACCGAGAAGCCCTTGATCAGGGGAATGTTTGTGTTGACCGAGGCGATGCGCCCGCTCGTAAAACCAATGACCAGCAGGCGGCCATCAAAAGCGATGCAGCGGGTCGATTCATCGAACACATCGCCGCCAACCGGATCATAGACCACGTCGGCGCCGCGCCCGTCTGTCAGCGATTTGACCTTTTCGCGGAAGCCGCCTGAAACATTGATGACATGGTCGGCACCATAGGCCCTGACCTTTTCGAGCTTCGCATCCGACCCGCCGGTGGCGATGACGCGCGCGCCGAGCAGTTTGCCCATATCGACGGCTGCCATGCCGACACCGCCACTGGCGCCATGCACCAGCAGTGTTTCGCCCGGCTGAAGGGCCGCGCGGCGAACCAGCGAGACATAAGCGGTCAGATAGGCGGCCGGATAAGCGGCAGCTTCGGCAAAGCTCATCGCCGCAGGTTTCGGCTGCAGGCCGGCTGCCTGCGCGATGGCATATTCGGCAAAGGCCCCGAATCTTGCCCCGCCAGCCACTTCGTCGCCCGGTTCGAGGCCTTCCACCCCTTCGCCAACCGCATCAACGATGCCCGCCATGTCCATGCCGGGCGTGAAGGGCGGGTCGAGCTTGAGCTGGTACTTGCCCTGGCAGATCAGGATGTCGGGGAAATTGATGCTCGCGGCGGCCACTTTGAGGCGCACCTCGCCCGGCCCCGGTTCAGGCACAGGTTTTTCAGCGATGGCGACGCCGCTGAGATCTTCGGTTATCTCGTGGCAGACGAGGGCGCGCATGGTCTGGCTCATTTATGGATCCTCCCTTGGGACAAGACAGATGGCGCGCCGGCAGCGGCTTGTCCAAGGTCGCCTCGCGGAAGGTCTGACTTGCCTGCGAGCGGACAAGCGACGAGACTTGCCACCAGACACAAGCCGGAAAGGGCAGGAAGCCTCCCATGAAACATCATCTGATGATTGTACTCGGCCTTATCCTCGCGGGTATTTTCGCCTGGCGGGCCAGCGATGCTTTTGCCGAACCGGGCTTTGGCCTGCGCGAACTCTATGTGCTTGGCGGCTTCGTCGTTTCCGGCGCGCTGATCTGGAGCGGCATCCGCGAATGGCGCGCGGGTGGAACCGACTGAGTGCCGACCAGCCCTAATCAATCAGCCGCATTTTCTCGCCGACCGGGCCGACGCCATTGGGCACGGGCACGTCGGTGAGGGCATAATCGGTGTTGAGATAGAGATTGGAATCGCCGAGCGTCTGAATCTGCGAGGCCACGATGGCGGTATATTCCGACTGGTCGGAAACCGGATTGCTGGTGTCCACGCGCAACACGCCGCGCGGCAGATAGATCGTCCCCACCATGTAGCGGGCATTACTTGCGGTGATGAGGTGGGTGTTGCCGGCCTGGTTGCCGGGATCCTCGATCATCAGGAAACCGGCCGTGGCCCCCCCGGTCGGTGCCGTCAGCTCCAGCGTGGCATTGCCGACGGCTTGCAAACGGCTGGTCGGCCCCTTGAAATAGATCGTCACACCATCTCCGCGTAATTGCGACGTGCCGACCACATTCAGGCCATCGCCCTTAAGGATATAGACACCCGGATTGAGCGTGACCTCATGGTTGCCATGAATTTGCAATCCGGCGCAGTAGACTCCGGGATTGAGTGTGCCGGATGTTCCCGAAATGGGCTGGTTGGTGGTTACGTCGCAAGGGCCCTCGGCCGGCCAGGGGAAATTGTTGAACGGATCAATCACCGGCGGAGCGTCGGTCAACGGCAAGGGGGCATAATTCACCGCCCCGCCGCTATACCCACCAGCAGTATATGTGTTCTTCGCCGTCAGACGGGAGGAGTCGAGCGCCTGCATGCCTGTGGGCGAGACAGAGTTGGAGATAATCTCGCAATTGGGCGCGGTGATGGTTCCCTGGTTTGCAAGCAGCAGGGTGGAATTGTCTGCCTGGTTCAGCGCGACAATGCAGACATTCTTCTGACCGACGCGGCGCGCCTTCGCTGTCACTGTCACAGGCTTGGTTTCAGGCCAGCCAAGAATCGTCTCGTTGGTGGAAAACGGTTCCTGAGTGACCGAAATCTGGATCTCGTCCTTCTCCGGCGGTGTGCCCGTTGCGGAAACCGCGTCGAGCGCGTCCTGGCTGGAGCTGAGCTTGGCCGTGACCACGAAATCGAGATCACGGATCGCCCTCTTGCCGCCAATCTGTGCGGCCAGGCGCGCCCTGGCGGCACTTTCGACATCAATTTTCGTCATCGACAGGATGGCACGCTCGGAGGCCATTGACAGGGTTGTGGCATCGACTGCTTCCTGCAGCGCGTTTTTCTGGTTCAGGATCGCACCGCCATGCGTGGCGAAGGCGATGAAGATTCCAAGCGTCATCGCACTCATCGCGAACATGATCGCCACATGCCCTGAAGCATTCTTTCCAAATTCGCGAAGTTTGCGCACCCTGACACCATCCTCCGCCTGCTGGATACGCCCTCAGTTTAAATTTGGAATAAACGAGATGAACAAGAATTCAGCGGTTTTTCATTGAGTACGCTTTTTGCGCCAAGGCCGGGCTTCGACCAAAGTCCCTCTATTAACCTGTCTGTATTCCGGCGAGGTTGAGCCTGCGGCAAAAAGGCCGCTGAAATACAGCCTCAGGGGAGGAACATGACAGACCAAACCCAACAGACGCCTGGGAGCGGCAAGATCGACAGCAAGGGCTATTGGGCGGCCGTGATCCGCCTTACCCTCGTGCTGCTGGCGATCTGGTTCACCGTGTCCTATGGCTTCGGTATCGTGCTGCGTGACCAGCTCGATGCCGTTTCGATTGGCGGCGCGCCGCTCGGCTTCTGGTTCGCCCAGCAGGGGTCGATCTACACCTTCGTGGCGCTGATCTTCGTCTACTGCCTCCGGATGAATGCGCTTGAGCGCAAGTTTGGCATAAAGGAGCAGAACGATGGATAGCGCACAATTCTGGACCTATTTCTTCGTCATCCTGACTTTTGGCATCTATATTGGCATCGCGATCTGGGCGAAGGCCGGGTCCACAGACGATTTTTATGTTGCCGGACATGATGTTCACCCGACAGTCAATGGCATGGCCACTGCGGCGGACTGGATGTCGGCAGCGTCCTTCCTGTCCATGGCCGGCCTGATCGCCTTCCTTGGCTATGGCGGCTCTGTCTATCTGATGGGCTGGACTGGTGGCTTTGTTCTTCTGGCCTTGCTGCTGGCGCCGTTCCTGCGCGAGTTCGGCAAGTTCACGGTGCCCGATTTTGTCGGCGACCGGTACTATTCCACAACGGCCCGCGTGATTGCGGTGATCTGCGCCCTGTTCGTGTCATTCACCTATATCGCCGGCCAGATGAAGGGCGTCGGAGTGGCCTTTTCCGGTTTTCTCGGCACGTCATTCGAGATGGGCATCATCATCGGCATGATGATTGTGTTCGTTTATGCTGTCTGGGGCGGAATGAAGGGCGTGACCTATACGCAGGTGGCCCAGTACTGCGTGCTGATTTTCGCCTATACGGTCCCGGCGATCTTCATCTCGATGATCATCACTGGCAATCCCGTCCCCCAACTCGGCTTCATCTCCAATGTGAAGGGCGAAGACGTCGCGATGCTCGAAAAGCTGAACACGGTCGTTCGCGACCTCGGCTTTCTGGAATATACCAAGTCGAACAAGACGATGATCGACGTCTTCTGCATCACCGGAGCGCTGATGTTCGGGACTGCAGGCCTGCCCCATGTGATCATCCGTTTCTTCACCGTCTCCACGGCTTCCGCGGCCCGTGTGTCGGCGGGATGGGCGCTGGTGTTCATCGCCATCCTCTATACGACGGCACCGGCGGTTTCGGCTTTTGCGCGCCTGAACTTTGTCGATACCGTGCATGAGTCCACCTACATCTCCAGCGAGATCGACTATAACAGTGATGGCGAGATCAACGCCGCTGACTACACCTTCCGCGCCCAGCAGATCACGGCCGAAGGTGGCAAGCCTGTCCCGCCCTGGTTCAAGGAATGGGAAGTCACCGGACTGCTCGGCCATAATGACGTTGATGGCGACGGCATCATCAGCTATGCGCCACTGCCCGACGAGAATGGCAGCATCGCCTATGCGACGGGCGTCAATCAGCTGACGGTCAAGACCGAAGTCGACCCCCTCGACCGGGACATCTTCGTGATTGCCAATCCGTCGATTGCGTCGCTTCCCGGCTGGGTGATCGGACTGGTTGTGGCCGGCGGCCTGGCGGCTGCCCTTTCTACGGCGGCCGGGCTGCTCATGGTGATCTCGTCGGCGATCAGCCACGATCTGTGCCGTCGGACGCTGTTCAAGGGCATGACCGACAAACAGGAACTGCTGACCGCAAGGTTTGCTGCAGCAGGTGCGGTGGTCCTCGCCGGATTGCTTGGCGTGTTCTCCACACAGCTGGGCTTCGTGGCGCAGGTGGTGGCGTTCGCTTTCGGCCTCGCGGCAGCTTCGCTGTTCCCGATCATCTTCCTCGGCATCTTCTGGAAACGGATGAACCGGGAAGGCGCGATTGCCAGCATGGTCTTCGGTCTCGTCTCGGTGTTCAGCTATATCTACTACTTCAAGTTCGGGGGCGGCACTCCTGACCAGTTCCTTTTCGGCATATCTCCGGAGGGTATCGGCTTTGCGTTCATGTGGGTCTCGGCGCTGATCGGCGTTGTGGTCTCGCTGGCGACCAAGGCTCCGCCACAGTACATTCAGGACCTTGTCGAGGATATCCGCGTGCCAGGCACACGCACTGCCCATGGTGCAGCGGATGAGGGCATGGCGCCGCTACCTGCTGAATAGGGCGCGCCAAAGACCTGAAAAAGGGAAGGGCGGTGCTCGCGGGCACCGCCCTTTTCAATTTGGGTGTCGGCCTGTTGGTGCGCCGGCTTGCATGCTTGCGCGAAAACGGCACACACTCTCAGCGACAGAAAGAAAGACGTTTGCGCAATGGCCCTTTGGGTGATCCTGACAGCGACTGCGCTCTATATGGGCGGGCTGTTCGCCATTGCCTGGCGCGGGGACCGGCGCGCGGTGGAGACCGGCCGACCCGTGCCGGCCATGGTCTACGCCCTGGCGCTGGCGGTCTATTGCACCTCCTGGACCTTTTATGGCGCAGTCGGAACGGCGGCTTCAAGCGGCTGGGATTATCTGCCAATCTATCTGGGCCCGGCACTTGTCTTTCTGGCCTTCCCTGGCGCCATCCGCCGGATCGGGGACATTGCCCAGCGCGAAAGCGTGACCTCCCTGTCGGACTTCCTGGCCGCACGCTATGGCAAGAGCCGGCTGCTGGCAGCTACCGCCACGCTGGCGGCCGTGGCCGGCAGTCTGCCCTATATCGCCCTGCAGCTGAAATCAGTCGGCATGAGCCTGGAAGCGCTCGCCCTGCGCAGCGGCGCCACCCATGATGCCACTGTCTTTCTCACAGCGCTCGCGCTCGCGATCTTTTCTATCCTTTTCGGCGCCCGTCATGCCGACATGACGCGGAGCAATGCCGGGTTGATGCAGGTCCTGGCATTTGAGTCGCTTATCAAACTCCTTGCACTTGTCAGCGTCTGCGTTCTGTCGCTGGCGCTGGCGGGCGGCGCGCCGACAGAGCGCGTTGCGGCGGCTGAGCAGCAATTCATGCGCCCGGGGCCGGTCGGCAGCTTCCTCACGATCACGCTGCTGTCCATGGCGGCTGTGATCTGCCTGCCGCGTCAGTTCCATGTCGCGGTGATCGAGCGCGGCCGGTCGAGTGATGTTCGGCTCGCCAGCTGGCTGTTCCCAGCCTATCTCGCCCTAACATCTCTTGTGGTGTTGCCGATCACACTGGCTGGTTCAAGCCTCCTGCCGGAGGGTACGCCACCGGACCTCTACGTTCTCGCCCTGCCACTTGCCCATGGCGAGAGCTGGTTGGCGCTGCTGGTCTTTCTGGGCGGTTTCTCAGCAGCCACCGGTATGGTGATCGTGTCTTCGGTGGCGCTGTCGACGATGGTGACGAACGATTTGGTGGTGCCAGCGCTGATGCGGTCAGGCCGGATCGCGGAACTTGGCGTCGAGGGCGGTCGCCGGCTCGTCATGATCCGCCGGATTGTCATCCTCGCGCTCTTGCTTCTGGCTTACGGGTATTACAGTGCTGCGGGGGGCTCCGAAGCGCTTGCCCAGATCGGTCTGCTTTCCTTCGCCGCGGCCATCCAGTTCGCCCCCTCACTGGTCAGTGCGGTTTACTGGCGGACGGGTCATCGCAATGGAGCCGTTCTGGGCCTTGCTGCGGGTATGGCGCTCTGGGCCTATTGCCTTTTCATGCCTGCACTTGTGGGTATAGATCGCCTGCATGCGGGCGGGCTCAGAGGCGCCATTGATCCACATGCCCTGTTTGGTATCCAGTTTGGTGACCCGCTGACCCATGGCGTGGTCTGGAGCCTTCTGGCCAACAGCCTGATATTCGTCACGCTGTCGATCCGTGCCGGGGTGCGGCTGAGAGACCGGATCCAGGCAGCTGTTTTCACCAATCTCGACCATGAGCGGGCGAGCACGCGCCCCGGAATGACCACGGGCGCCTATGGCGCCACGCCCGATGGTCTCAAGGCGCTTGCATCGCGTTTCCTGTCGCCGGAAGCCGTTGATCTGGCCTTTGAGCGGTTCGCAAGGGAAACAGGCCTGCCGGCAAGTGGTGACGAACCGGCTGACTGGCGCCTCGTCCAGCGGACTGAAAGGCTTCTGGCCAGTGCGCTCGGGGCGTCTTCTGCGCGTGTTGTCATGGCCTCGGCGCTGGCCGGCTCGGCGGTCGCGCTGGGCGATGTTCTGGCCATTCTCGACCAGCAGACGCAGGCCGAACGGTTCGACCGGCATATGCTCCAATCCATGCTGGAAAATGTCAGCCAGGGGATATCGGTCGTCGATCACAATCAAAGGCTCGTCGCCTGGAACTCCGCTTATGTTGACCTGTTCAGCTACCCGCCGCAGCTGATCCAGCTTGGCCGGCCGATCGCCGATCTTATTGCCCACAATATCGAACGCGGCTGGATCCATGCTGATGACGAGAGTGACGAGATCAATCGTCGAATCGCGCATATGAAGGCCGGTTCGCCGCACAATTTCGAGCGGCGCAACCCCGATGGCACCTGGCTGCGCATTGCCGGCTCCCCGATGCCTGGTGGGGGCTATGTCACCACCTTTACCGACATCACGGAAGATAAGCGCCGCGAACAGGCCTTGCTGGACCTGAATGAAAGCCTGGAGGCGCGGGTTGAAGCGCGCACCGATGATCTGCGCCAGATGGCGTTGGACCTCGATGCGGCCCGGGAGGAAGCCGAGACGGCCAATGCTTCCAAGACCAATTTCCTTGCCGCCGCCAGCCATGACCTGTTGCAGCCGCTGAATGCAGCGCGGCTGTTTCTGGGCGCGCTCGCTGACCGGGAGGATGACAGCGCGCGCCAGCAGCTCATCTCGCGCACCGACCGCGCCATCGAATCGGCCGACCAGTTGCTGAAGGGCCTGCTCGATATTTCGAGGCTGGAACAGGGCGAGGTCACTGCAAAGCCAACGGTCCTGCCGGTCGGTCCCTTGCTGGAAGACCTCATTGATGAAGCCCGGCCCATGGCGCGCAAGGTCGGACTCGATATCCGGCTGGTGCCCACCTCGCTCAGCGTGCGGGCCGACCCCGATTTCCTTCAGTCGATTCTGCGCAATTTCATCTCCAATGCCCGGCGCTATACCAAAGACGGAGCGATCCTGGTGGGCGCGCGCCGGCGCGCAGGACGCGTGCGGATTGAGGTCTGGGACACCGGGCCGGGTATCCCGCCCGACCGTCAGGAGGCGATTTTCGAGGCCTTTCGTCGGTTCGAAGAGGCCGATAATGTTGGCGTGCGTGGCGCGGGACTTGGTCTGGCCATTGCCACGCGACTTGCACATCTGATGGAGGGACAGGTTGGCGTTCGCTCACGGCCCGGGCGCGGCAGCGTGTTCTGGCTTGATGTCGAACGCGCCATCTCCCGGCGGGAGACAGAGACCGTCGCCGTGGAGGCGGATGCGGCGAGCAGGCCGGATCTTTTCAGCGGGCTCAAACTGCTTTGTGTCGATGATGAGCGCGCTATCCTTGACGCGATGGAGGCCGTACTCAGTGCCTGGGGTTGCCAGGTGCGCACGGCGAGCGACAAGGCTGCGGCGATGGCGTGTTTCGACAGCTTCAGGCCGGACATCCTGCTTCTCGACCTGCGGCTTGAGAATGGCGAGACCGGATTTGAGATCATCGACGAGATTCGTGCCCGGGACGATGCCATACCCGCCTGCGCTCTGCTGACGGCAAGTGCATCGGATGATGCCCTGGGCGCGATGAAGCAGCGCGGACTGGATATGTTGCCCAAGCCTGTCGATCCGGAAAAGTTGAGGGCTCTGATCGTGCGTCTTGCCGGCGCGCGGCCGGCTCATGCGGCCGAATAATCGTCCAGCGAGGTTGCCGATTTCAGCGCAAGCAGGGCCTGTGTCCGGTTGTTGACGCCCAGTTTGCGGAAAATCGCGGTCATATGCGCCTTCACCGTCGCTTCCGAAATCCCCATTTCAAAAGCGATCTGCTTGTTCAGAAGCCCTGCGGACAGACCGTTGAGCACGCGGCGTTGCGCCGGTGTGAGACTTGCCAGTTTCTCCGCGCCACCGTCTTCATTCTCGTCGCTGGCGCTTGCGGTCATTTCAGGAAACCAGGTCCCGCCGGCCAGCACAGTGCCCAGAGCATCGCTCAGCGCGGCGATGTCGAGACTTTTTGGCAGATAGGCGCGCGCGCCGAGCGTTTGAGATCGCAAATAGATCTCCCCGCCCTCGCTGGCCGAGACAATGGCCACCGGCAGCGAACGATCGATGGCCTGCAGCCGGACCATTCCATCGAACCCGGAGGCATCTGAAAGATTGAGATCGAGCAAGAGAAGGTCGGGCACCTCATCGCGAACCGCGTCGAGAGCTGTTTCAAGTGTGCCACAGTGACGGGTGTGCGCCCGACCGCCGGTTGCGCGTGCAATTGCGGTTTCCAGCGCGTCACGAAACAGCGGGTGATCATCCACGATGAATATGCGGGGCGCCTTGCCGCCAGCCATTCACGGCCCTCCCAAGCCGGACAGTGCCGTCTCGCAAGACATCGCACTGAAGTTGTTTTGAGTCAGTTTACGCAAGTTTGCCGCCATGTCGAGCCGCCCGGCCACCTGCGTCTAGACGAACGTCTCAAAGACCAATGGCTAATGGCGCCTGGTCGGCCCCTCCCTGATAGTGGCGCCTGTGAAAAACACAGATCCCGGGGAGGAAAAGGGATGGCCAAACCGCTGCGAATTGCAATGCTTGCCGGCGCAACATCGCTCATTGCCTTGAGCGCAAATGCCCAGCAGTCCGATCTTGAGCGCCGTGTGGCGGAACTTGAAGCGGCCTTGTCGGCGGTCAAGGCGGAACTCGCCGCCGAAAAGGCCGAGACCGATGCGGACCTGGTCCGGATCGAACAGGTCGCCAAGGTTGCCGAGGCGGACCGGCCACTGGCGGCATCCAGAGGCTTTCAGGTCGGTGAGACGACTTTCAAACTGTCCGGCTTCATCGATGCTGATACCCATGTGTCTAGCTACAGCGATGGCGGACCGATCGGCTCGGGCTCGATTGCACGGGACTTCTACATTCCGGGCGCGACCCCGATTGGCGGTGGGGAAACCACGCAGACGGACCTGACGGCCGAAGCGACCCGGTTTGCAATCACGGCGCAGCGGCCAACCGGTGACAAACAGATCACTGGTTATATCGAGCTCGATTTTCTCGGGTCTGCGCAGGGCAATGAACTGGTCTCCAGCTCGTTCAGCCCGCGCCTGCGCCGCGCCTATGTCGATTATCATGGCTGGCGTGTCGGCCAGGAATGGTCGACTTTCCAGAACACCTCGGCCATTCCCGAAAGCGCGAGCTTCCTGGCCCTGCCTGACGGCATGGTCTTCGTGCGCCAGGCCCAGATCCGCTACTCAAACGGACCCTGGCAGATCGCCATCGAGAACCCGAATACGACCAGCCTGAATTTCGGGTCGGTGGATGAAAATCTCCTGCCTGATCTTGTCGGGCGCTACAATCATTCCGGCGATTTCGGCAATGTTTCTTTCGCCGCGATTGCCCGCCAGCTGCGCACCGAAAACCAGCTCCTCGACGAGGAAGTCTTCGGCTGGGGCCTCAGCGCGGCCGGGCGCGTGAAGGTCGGCGCCAAGGATGATATCCGTTTCAATTTCACCGGCGGCGAAGGCCTCGGGCGCTATATCGGTCTCGCGGCAAGCCGTGCAACGGCGATCGATCCGGACGGCGATCTCGAAGCCATCCCCTCCTTTGGCGGACTTATCGCCTGGCGCCATCCCTTCGGCGAGACGGCGCGGTTCAATCTGGGTTATTCCGGCCTCTGGGTCGACAATCCAGATTATCTGGGCGGCGGCGTGAACAAGTCGGTTCAGAGCGCTTATGGGGCTGTCCTTTGGGACATTGCGCCCAAGGTGACGCTGGGCACCGAACTGATGTATGGTTTGCGTGAGCTGGAAAGCGGGGCCGATGGATCAATCACCCGGTTCACATTCTCGACCAAATACGCATTCTAGCCCTCAAAATCACTCTGGAGGAGGCGTCTCATGACCGACATTCAACCGGTTCCCGTTCCTGAAAGCTTCAAGGCGAAGGCGAAGCTGACGCCGGAGAAGTACCGGGAAATGTACGACGCCTCCATTTCCGACCCGGAAGCCTTCTGGGCCGAACACGGCCAGCGCCTTGACTGGAGCAAGCCCTATACCAGCGCCAAGAATACCTCATGGGAGGAGGGCGACTTCCGCATCAAATGGTATGAGGATGGCGAACTCAACGTCTCCTATAATTGCATAGACCGCCACCTGGAGACGCGCGGCGACAAGCCGGCCATTATCTGGGAAGGTGATGACCCGGCTGACAGCCATTCCATCACTTATCGCCAGCTGCATGGCGCGGTCTGCAAGTTCGCCAATGTCCTCAAAGAGCTCGGCGTGAAGAAGGGCGACCGGGTGACGGTCTATATGCCGATGATCCCCGAGGCAGCCTATGCCATGCTCGCCTGCGCACGGATCGGTGCCGTACATTCGGTCGTGTTCGGCGGCTTCTCGCCCGAAGCGCTGGCCGGACGCCTGATCGATGCTGACAGCCATGTCGTCATAACCGCAGATGAGGGCCTGCGTGGCTCGCGCAAGGTGCCGCTCAAGGTCAATGCCGATGCCGCTTGCGAGCATGACGGGGTGAATGTCGACAAGATGCTGGTGGTACGTCGCACCGGCGGCGATGTGACCATGAAAGATGGCAGGGATGTCTGGCTGCACGAAATCGGCGCCAATGCCTCGCCCGACTGTCCGCCCGAGCCGATGAAGGCCGAAGACCCGCTTTTCATCCTCTACACATCAGGCTCGACCGGCCAGCCCAAGGGCGTGCTCCACACGACCGGCGGATACCTTGTCTGGGCCTCGATGACCCATGACTATGTCTTCGACCTGCAGGAAGACGATATCTATTGGTGCACGGCTGATGTCGGCTGGGTCACCGGTCATACCTATATCGTCTATGGCCCGCTCGCGAATGGCGCCTCCTCGCTGATGTTCGAAGGCGTGCCATCCTACCCGGACGCTTCGCGCTTCTGGCAGGTCGTCGACAAGCACAAGGTGACGATCTTCTACACTGCGCCGACGGCGATCCGCGCCCTGATGCGCGAAGGCGAGGGGCCGGTGAAGGCAACCTCGCGCGAGAGCCTGCGCCTTCTGGGTTCGGTCGGCGAGCCGATCAATCCTGAAGCCTGGGAATGGTATTTCCATGTCGTCGGAGAAGGGCGCTGCCCGATTGTCGATACCTGGTGGCAGACCGAGACGGGTGGCACGATGATCGTGCCGCTGCCCGGCGCCCATGAGATGAAGCCCGGCGCGGCAAGCTTTCCCTTTTTCGGCATCAAACCGGTTCTGGTCGATGCCGAGGGCGCCGAACTCGATGGTGCCTGCGAGGGCAACCTCCTCATCACTGATAGCTGGCCCGGCCAGATGCGCACGGTCTATGGTGACCATCAGCGCTTTATCGACACCTATTTCAGCGCCTATCCCGGCAATTATTTCACCGGCGACGGCGCAAGGCGCGATGAGGATGGCACGATCTGGATCACAGGCCGCGTCGATGACGTGATCAATGTCTCCGGCCACCGCATGGGCACGGCCGAGGTCGAAAGCGCGCTCGTCTCCCATGATGCGGTCGCAGAGGCCGCCGTGGTCGGCTATCCCCATGATGTGAAGGGGCAGGGCATCTATGCCTATGTCACATTGCGGGCCGGTGTGGAGGCCGATGATGCGCTCAAGAAGAGCCTGGTCCAGCATGTGCGCGCCGAGATCGGACCGATTGCGAGCCCGGACCTGATCCAGTTTGCGCCGGGCTTGCCCAAGACCCGGTCCGGCAAGATCATGCGCCGCATCCTGCGCAAGATCGCCGAGGACAGTTTCGACAATCTTGGCGACACCTCGACGCTGGCAGAGCCTGAGGTCGTCGATAACCTGATCGAGAACCGTCAGAACCGGCCGGCCTGACGATCCTTCAAGAGAGTGTTCCTCCCGGGAACCCAACTCCGGCGCGGCCCTTCCTGAAACAAGGCCGCGCCGGCTTTCTTATGCGGTCCAGCCGCCGCGCTCAGCCTGCTGCGGCGATCCGTTCGCGGGCGATCCGGTCAGCCACACTGTTGGTCGCGACGCCCGTGCTCAGGGCTTCATCAAGGACATTGCCCAGCGTGTCGATCAGCACGCCGAGCTTTCCCTCCACCCATTGTGTGGCGTAATTGCCGGAAATCTCGGCGGCGACATTGATGATCCCGCCGCCATTGATGACATAATCCGGCGCATAGAGAATGCCCGCCTCGCGCAGCTTGTCACCCATATCCGGCGTGACCAGCTGATTATTGGCGCCCCCTGCGATCACCCTGGCGCGTATCCGCTTCAGCGTGCCGGGATTGATGATGGCGCCGAGCGCATTGGGCGAGAAAATATCCGCCTCGACATCATAGATCTCATCGGGCGCCACGATGTCGGCCCCGGTGGCTTTCGCCACCGCGTTCAGTGCCGCCTCGTCCATATCGGTAATCACCAGGCGCGCGCCGGCTTTCGCAAGGTGTTCGCACAAATAGCCGCCAACCGAGCCGACACCCTGCACCGCCACCGT
Source organism: uncultured Hyphomonadaceae bacterium (assembly GCA_964415675.1). GTDB lineage: Bacteria > Pseudomonadota > Alphaproteobacteria > Caulobacterales > Hyphomonadaceae > UBA5336. The sequence continues at coordinate 138,804 of CAYQBG010000008.1, read as the reverse complement.
CTTCCCGTTGAGATCGTCACTTCCGAATACGCGCCGGGCGCATTCGAGAATGCCGAGATAGACGCCGTGCGCGGTCACCGGGGAGGGGTCGCCGCTCGCATCCTCGCCCTCGGCAAGGCCCGCGGCATAAGCGGTTTCCTCGCCCGCAATCTGGATATCTGCGACATCGATGCCGACATCTTCTGCGGTGTAGTAACGCCCCTGCAGGCTCTCCACCGCGCGGCCAAAGGCCAGGAACAGCTCGCGCGACTTGCCGGTATGGCTGTCACCCCAGATCACCGCCTTGCCGCCGCCAAGCGTCAGTCCCGCCATGGCGTTCTTGTAGCTCATCCCCTGCGACAGGCGCAGCGCATCGGTGATCATGTCCGCGCCGCTGGCATAGTTCCACATGCGGCACCCTCCGGCAGCCGGGCCAAGCGCGGTGGAATGAATGGCAATGACACAGCGCAGGCCGCTGTCCGCATCATGAAAGGCATGTATGCCCTCATGGGCATCGAAACTGGGATGGTCGAACATCGGATCACTCCGCAGGGCGCGAGTCAGGAGCTGGCCTGAGCCTGCGCCGTCAGAAACAGGATGGCGCGGCTTAACGCCGGGTCCACATGCAGGTCAATCGGCAACCGCCGCCGCAGCCGGATACCGGGCGGCGCCTGTTTGCCGCCAGGGCAACTGGCCCTCGCCGCTTGGCAGGCGCGCGGACGGGGCACGCAGAAAGGCGAGATAGTCGGCGAACACCGTTTCTGCCTGCAGGTCGCGCAGCAGCATGTGATAGCCTTCTCGATAATAGACCGTGCGCACATGATCGGCGAGGACAGGCGCGGTTCGGGCCATGGCGGCGGGTGGGATGACGATATCATTGGCGCCGTAGCTCAACAGTGTCGGCGTTTCGGCTGGCAGGTCATCGGCCATGTCATGGGCGCGTTCCATCAGGGCGACAACGCCATGGACCTGGTCAATCCGGTTCTCGAACAGACGCAGCTTGTCCTGCCCCGCGCGGCGCAGCATGTCGAGATTGTCGCTCGGCATGATCTTTACGAATCGGCGCGGCGGGGTGACGATCCAGCCCGGCCGCATGCGCACCGAAGTCCACAGGCTGGCTCGGTAGAGAAGCGGCAACGCGCCCCAGCCGCGAAGTCCGGGCCCCGACAGGATGAGCGTATCGGCGTCAGGCGGGCGCTGGCTGGCAAAGGCGGTCATGGCCACAGCCCCGCCCATGGAGATGCCGACCACGGCGATGCGCGCCTGCGGATGGCGCGCGCGCGCCACGCTGACAGCAGTTCGCAGGTCCTCGCGCAACAGCTCCTCCTGCGGCCAGATACCTCGTCCGGGTGAGCGTCCGAAGCCGCGCTGGTCATAGGCATAGACCGTCACGCCTCGCTTGGCCCACCAGGGGGCGGCCATATGAAAGGCGTCGGCATAGTCATTCATGCCATGCAGGCCAACGACCACAATCTCCGGCGCGCCAGTCTCGGCCGGCCAGGCTGTCAGGCCAAGCCCTGCGCCGTCGAAGCTGACGAAACGGCTCGCTTCAGGCTCGAAACGCGGCATGGGCGGATGCTCCAGCTCAAGCGCCTGCAGCCGGGCCGGGGCGCAGGCGGCCAATAACAGTGTCAGCACGATCGCTGTAAATGCGAGCCCACTGCGGCGCGCAGTTCCGGAAGGAGATCTGTCTCGAACCAGGGATGGCGTTTCAGCCATGCATTATTCCTCCAGCTGGGATGGGGGATCGGATATAGTCCGTGACCGGCGAATTCGCGCCAGCGCGCCACCGTGTCCGTCAGCGTGCGCCCAGCCTGCTTGCCAAGATGCCAGCGCTGCGCATATCCGCCGATCAGGAGCGTCACCGCAATATTCGGCAGGCGTGAGAGGAGCGCGGCGCGCCATTCATCGGCGCAGCGCTTCATTGGGGGCAGGTCCCCGCCCCTGGCGTCATATCCGGGAAAACAGAAGCCCATGGGCAGGATGGCGATGCAGGCGGGATCGTAGAATTCGGCCTCGCTGACCCCCATCCAGTCGCGCAGGCGCACGCCCGAAGGATCGGTAAACGGCTGACCGGACCGGTCGGCGAGATTGCCCGGTGCCTGCCCGGCCACGAGAATGCGCGCGCGAGGGTCGGCCTGAAGCACCGGATTTGGTGAATTGGTCATTTCGCCTTCGCAAAGGCGGCAGTTGCGGATACGGACCAGGAGGGGCTGGAGATCGTCCATCACGGGAACCATATTTGCGCGAGACAACAGCGACGCCAAGAAGAGGTTTGCAGCCATGGACAGTGCGGTGGAACAACTGATCGAACCAAGGGCGCGCGATCTGGGGGGCGGTTTCCGGGTGCGGCGCGTCCTGCCCTTTCATGCGCGCAAAATGGTGGGGCCGTTCATCTTCTTCGATCATTTCGGCCCGGTGAGCTATGGCCCCGGCGAAGGCTTCGATGTGCGCCCGCACCCGCATATCGGGCTAGCGACCGTGACCTATCTGTTCGAGGGCGCCATCGCCCACAAGGACACGGTCGGCAGCGATCTCGTCATCCGGCCTGGCGCGGTGAACTGGATGACGGCCGGGCGCGGGATCGTGCATTCCGAGCGGACCCCGCCGGAAGAGCGCAAGAGCGGACAGAGCCTGCACGGCATTCAGACCTGGGTGGCCTTGCCGAAGGCGCATGAAGAAATGCCGCCAGATTTCAGCCACCACCCGACCGAAAGCCTGCCGGTGTTCGATCTTGGCGGCGCGCAGGCCCGGCTGATCGCCGGAAGGGCCTGGGGGCATGCCTCGCCGGTCGAGTTTCCCCATCCGATCTGGTATCTCGCTGTTGAGTCGATGTCCGGGCCTGCCACGTACGAAATCCCGGCCAGCGAAGCGGAGGAGCGCGCCGTCTATATCGCCGATGGGCGCGCTGATATCGACGGACAGCGCCTTGAAAATGGCGTGATGGCGGTTCTGACGCCCGGTTCGGATGTGAAAGTGTCAATGGAGGCCGGCGCGCGCATCATGCTTGCCGGCGGCGCCCCGATGGATGGACGGCGCCAGATCGACTGGAATCTCGTTTCCTCGTGCGCAGAGCGGATCGAACAGGCAAAGGCCGACTGGCGGGACTCAATCACAGGCCGCTGGAACGATACGGTGTTCAGCCTGCCGGAGGGTGAAACAGAGTGGATTGCCCTGCCGGAAGACCAGTAAGCGCGCGCAAGGCCCGCCTGACAGGAGCAGCCCGGCAGGGCTGCCCCTTTCCCGTGCCGTCGGCTACCAGATGCGAATCCGCTCCTCTGGCGGCAGATAGAGCGCGTCATCTTCGCTGACCTCAAAGGCGGCGTACCATTCGTCGAGATTGCGCACGATACCATTGACGCGGAATTCCGGCGGCGAGTGTGGGCCTGTCAGGAGCTGCTGGCGCATGGCGTCATCGCGGTATTTGGAACGCCAGACCTGTGCCCAGGCGAGGAAAAAGCGCTGGTCGCCGGTCAGGCCGTCTATCACAGGGGCCTGTTCATTCTCACTGATAGTCCCGTCGCCATTCGTGTCGAGGCTGATCTGGTAGGCGCGATAGGCCAGTGACAGCCCGCCAAGGTCACCGATATTCTCACCCAGTGACAGCTTGCCATTCACGCACGGCTCGCCCTCTTCAAGTGGGCAATACTGATTGTACTGCTGCTCGAGCGCCGTACCGAGCGTATCGAATGCGGTGCGGTCTTCTTTCGTCCACCAGTTCTGCAGGACGCCATTGCCGTCATATTTCGAACCCTGATCGTCAAAACCATGGCCAATTTCATGACCGATCACTCCGCCAATCGCCCCGTAATTCACAGCCGGATCGGCTTTGATATTGAAGAAGGGCGGCTGCAGGATGGCCGCGGGAAAGACAATCTCGTTATATGAGGGATTGTAATAGGCATTGACCGTTTGCGGGGTCATGAACCATTCATTTCGGTCCGGGTCTTCCTGCAGGCGGGCGACATTGTCCTCAAGCGACCAGCGCGTGGCTGCGATATCGTTCTCCAGCGCATTCTCGCCGACCTGCATACCTTCATATGTCTCGAACTTTTCCGGATAGCCGATCTTGGGGTTGAATTTATTTAGCTTTTCCAGGGCTTTGGCCTGGGTTTCCTCACCCATCCAGTCAAGGTCGGCGAGATTGGCCTTCATTGCCATGCGCAAATTCGAGACCAGCGCGTCCATTGCCGCCTTGTTCTCCGGCGGGAAGTGGCGCTCGACATATACAGCGGCTATCGCCTCGCCAAGATTGCTCTCTACAGTCGAGACGGCGCGTTTCCAGCGCGGGCGCTGCTCGGGCTGGCCACGCAGCGTGGTGCCGTAGAAGGCGAAATTCGCCTCGTCGATCTCCTGCGGCAGGACATGGGCATGATCGGACAGGAAATGTGCGGTCAGATAGGCCTTCCAGGTCTCGATATCGGCGCTGGCCGCAAGCGCCATGGCTGCCGGAATGCCGCCGCCAATCTTCTCTTCGACCTGCTCCGGCGTCAGGCCGGCATCCGCGATCTCCTCATCGGTTGGCGGGATCTGAGAGGCGATGAAGACCTGCTGGTCGCCAATGCCGAGCGTGTCCAGTGCTGTGCGAAGCGGGAAATCACCGGCGAAAGCTTCAAGCTCGTCCGCTGAGAGCTTGTTATAGGTCAGTTCGCGGTTGCGGCTGGTCGCGCGGTCCCAATGGGCCTGCGCAAGCTCGGTCTCAAGCGCCATCACATCGGCGGCCTTTGCCGCAGCGTCCTCATAGCCGGCGCGTTCGAGGAAGAAGGCGAGAAGGTCGCCATAACTGGCCTTGATCTCTTCGGATTTGGCATCCGTCTTCAGGTAATAGTCGCGATCCGGCAGGCCCAGCCCCGACACGCTGAGCTGCGGGCGGTAGGTGCCCGGATCTTTCGCATCGACCCAGACATACATGCCGATCGGGCTGGCAAAACCCGGGGAGGCAAACAGTTCGGCCAGGTCTTCGCGCGTCTCGACGGCCGCGATCCGGTCGAGATAGGGCTGGGCAGGCGCAAGACCGGCGGCATTGATCGCATCAGTATCAAGGAAGGCATTATACATCGCCGCAACCTTGCCGTCAGGCGTAGCTGTGGGGGGCGCTTCGGCGGCGAGATCTTCTATGATGAAACGGGTCTGCTGCTCGGACTTTTCGCGCAAGAGATCGAAGGCGCCATAACGTGTCTTGTCGCCCGGCAACTCGAACGAATCATACCAGCCGCCATTCACATGCATGAAGAAATTACTGCCGGGATCGACCGCCTGGTCGCGCACTGACAGGTCAACGCCCCATTCGCCCCAATAATCCGGCGAGGTGGTCTCCACCCTTCGAACGCGCTCGGCGCCTGGCAAGCTGGCTGTCTCGACGGTAGGCGTTTCCTGTGGTGCACTTGCGTCCTGGGTGTCACTTGCCTGGCCGCAGGCGGTGACGAGCAGCGCAGCGCTCGCGCATCCGGCAAAAAGTTTCTTCATCTGCTTCTCCCATCAGGATGTGTCTGATCTGTTCGACGCCAACTGCCCGCTGGCGTCAAGCATGCCAGCGGGGCGCAGGACGGCGCTATTCGGCGGGTTTGAGGTCAGCGGCACTGGTCCCGATCAACTCTTCCTCATCCACATAGACTTCACCGGAATAGGTTTCGCCGATGCGCCGGAAGGGCCGTCCGTTCCAGCTCCAGCGGAAAATCCGTCCGATCTCGACCCCGACCGCATAGAGCGCCGGCACCATGAGAAGGGAAACGAAAAGCGCAAAGGAGACAGCCGAGCCCAGCGCGATGACCATCGGCTTGAGGAACTGTGCCTGGACCGAGCGTTCGGCGATCAGCGGCAGGACGCCGACAAAAGTGGTCACCGAGGTCAGCAGCACGGGACGGAAACGCGACACGCCGCCATCGACAATGGCCTGCACGGCGCCGGCACCTTCCTCTCGTCGCCGGTTGATGAAGTCGACAAGGACGAGATTGTCATTGATTACAACACCGCCGGCCGCGGCGATCCCGAAGAAGGAGAACATGGCCATCGGGACCCCGAAGAAGAAATGTCCGAACACAGCGCCGGCATAGGCAAAGGGCAGGGCGGTGAGCAGCAGGAGGGGCTGGGAATAGGACCTGAAAGCGATGGCCAGCAGGATATACATCGCGCCCAGCGCAATCCATGTGTAGCGCACCACCTCAGCCATGAAGTTCTGCTGGTCCTCGAAGCCGCCGATATTCCCACGCTCGACATCCGGGAAGCGGTCCTCGAAACCCGGCCAGTAATTGTCTTCCAGGTCAGCCATGATCTGCCCGCGCACATCATCCGTGAGTTCGGCGAAGACCGAGACGGAGCGCGTGCGGTCGCGGCGCAGGATGCGATTGATCCCCGGCGCAAACTCGAATTCGGCGACCTGGCCGACCGGGATTTCGCGACCGTCCGGCGTACGTATGCGCAGGTTGCGGATCGAGTCGAGATTGCGCCGGTCGGCTTCCGGCAGGCGAACCATGACGCGAACATCATCGCCCTCACGAGGCAGTCGCTGCACTTCAATGCCATTATAGGCGTGGCGAACCTGTTCGGAGACCTGGGCCAGGTTGACACCCAGCGCTTCGGCGCCGGGGCGCAGTTTGACCTGCACTTCTTCAGCCGCAGAGGAGAGATTGTCGCCGATATCATAGGTCGTCGAGTAACTCGCCAGCTGGGTTTTCAGGTCTTCGGCTGCCAGGCGCAGCCTGTCGAGGTCGGGATGATTCAGAGAGAAGCGGACCCCGCTGTCCTCTTCATTGAGGGTGAAGTCAAAATTGACTTCCTCCGCATCCGGAATGGGCCCGACCAGGTCGCGGAACCGTTCCGAAACGTCCTTGGTCGATACCGTCTCGGGCCGGTCCTCCGGCGCGACCATGCCGACCCAGGCATTCACATCCCGGTCAAAGGCCACGACCGAGGCCTGGGAGATCAGGCCGCCATCTATCTCGGGCCATTCCCGGACCATCTCAGCCTTCAGCAGCTCAATACCGTTTTCCAGCTGGTCGCGGACCTGTTCGGTCCGGCTGAAGGGCGTGCCGTCCGGCAGCTCGATCTCGACCCGGATAAGGTCACCCTCAATCTCGGGCATGAACCGGAACGGCACGAAATTGTTCCCGACCAGTTGCGTGGCCCACATGAACATGACTGCGAACACCACCACTGTTGCGTAGCGGAACCTGATCGCCAGTTCGAGGAACGGCTTGTACACATTGTTCGCGAACCAGAGCAGGCTATCGGCAATCGCCCGCTGTAGCCGGAGAATGCTGCCGCCCGGACCGTCGAAATTCTGTGGTTTCAGATGGGCCAGGTGCGCGGGCAGAATGAGCATGGATTCGATGATCGAAAAGGTCAGCGCGCACACGACAACAAAGGTGATCTGCTCGGTGAAATTGCGTTCAGGCCCCGTCAGGAAGGCCCAGGGCAGGAAGGCAATAATGGTCGTCAGCACGCCAAAGATGACGGGTTTGACGACCAGCTGCGTGCCGATGATCGCCGCATCGACGCCTTCGCGCCGGCCGCTTTCCACCTCTCGGTGGATATTTTCCCCCACAATGATGGCGTCGTCTACGATGACCCCGATCACAAGGAGCACGGCAAACAGCGAGAGCACATTGAAAGACACGCCGAACAGCGGCAGCAACATGATGCCGCCGGCAAAGGCGGTGAAAATGCCGACTGTCACCCAGAAGGCGACCGTGGGACGCAGGAACAGCACCAGCACGATAAGCACGAGGATGCCGCCCATCAGCGCTGCATTGCCAATGGTCTCCATACGCGCCTTGAAGATTTCGGAATCGTCCCAGAGTATCGAAATACGAATTGCCTCAGGCAGGATGCCGGAGGACGGATCGTTCGCGCGTTCGATATAGTCCTTGATCGCGTCGGTATATTCGACGATCTGCATCCGGTCGGGGGCCACGACCATGACAAAGGCGGCTGGCTTGCCATCGAAGCGCGCGGTCAGATCGCTGTCGACGAAGCCATCAATAACATTGGCGACGTCCTTCACCCGCAAGGATCCACCCTCGGGGGTCTGCTGCACGATGATCCGTTCAAACTGTTCTCGGGTGTCGGCGAGCTGGCGCGTGGCCACCGTGACCGCGCCGGTATCGGTCTTCACCTGTCCGCCCGAAGCATTGATCGAGGAGGCCGCGATGGCCTGGGCCACATCACTGAAAGTGAGACCGTAGCGCCGCAATGTTTCTTCCGACACCTCGATGGTGACTTCCTCGTCGAGCACCCCATTGACGACGGCAAGCTCGCCGCCGGGAATCTCGGCGATATCGTCGCGTACGGCATCGGTGATGCGCTTGAGTTCAAGCTTGCTGGCATCGCCATGGACCGACATGCCGAAATACCAGTTTCTCTGTTCCCATTGCTGGATCTGAGGCCGGAAGGACTCACGCGGCAAGTTGTTGATCTGATCGACCTTGCGTTCGATATCCTTGACGAACTCGTCCATGTCGAGATCGTTCCGCCCCCGGATATTCACGACAGCGCCGCCCTCCGAGGCGATCGACGTCATCCGGTCGATACCATTGATATCGGCGACCGACTCTTCGATCCGCGTGACGATCTGCTCCTCGACCTCCTGCGGCGAGGCGCCGGGCCATGCCACGGTCACTGACGCCCCCGCAATGGGCACGGTCGGGAACATCTCCCGTTCCAGACTCATGAAGCTGAAGATGCCGCCGATAAAGGCCACCGCCATCAACAGGTTGGCCGCAATCGAGTTGCGCGCGAACCAGGCGACAATACCGCTCATTGCACTGCTCCTTCGCGTTCGCCGGCCAGATCGGGGTCGCCGGCCAGAGCCTCGTCCTGTGGGTCACCGCGCGCCTTTTCCGGTTCGTGGGTGATCACGGAACCATCAGGCCGGCGTTCGAGGACCTTGATTCGCATGCCGTCAATGGCCGCCTGAATTGGCGAAACAACGGCCAGTTCGCCCGGCAGGACGCCGGATGACACATAGGCACCATCCCGGTCCGTATATATCACGTTAACCTCGCGAATCGAGAGTGTCCCTTCCTCGGGATTGCCGACATAAACCTGGTTCTCGCCGCGCAGACCCGAGCGCGGAACCACGATCACATCCTCAAGCGTCTGTCCCTGAATGGCGGCGTTCACGAAAAGGCCGGGCGCCATTGGCGTGCCATTGTCAGCCCCTTCACCATAGGGATCGTCGAGCTCTGCGATCACATCGATCAGTCTCGTGCGCTGGTCGATCGCGGCAGATGTTCTGGCGACATGCCCGGTCCAGACGCGGGGCTGCCCGCCCACATCGGCTGTGAACACAACCTCCGGCCCCGGATTGTCCGCCGATTCGGCAAAGGCGAGCGGCAGGCCAAGCTGGCCCATCTCCTCGTCGGTGATCGCCAGGTCCACCTCGACCATATCAGTCGAAAAGATCCGGCCAAGCGAAGCGCCGGGGGAGACGAACTGTCCGAAATCTACATTGCGTTCGCGGACCCGGCCGGAGAAGGGTGCGTAGACCGCTGTCCGGCTGAGGCCAAGCTCGGCTTCGGCGAGTTGGGCGCGGGCGCTTTCAAGCGAAGCCTCGGCTTCGGCAAGCTGGGGCTCCCGGCGGGCGAGCGGCGTGGCGTTCTCAATGCCGAGATCGGCAAGGTCCTGCCTGGCAATCTCGGCTTCGGCCTGCTCGCGGGCAAGCCTTTGTTGAGCGCTGGCGACAATTGACCGGGCGCGTGTGACTGAGAGCTCATAGTCGGCGGCTTCGAGCCGGACGAGCAACTGGCCCTTGCGGATGAAACCGCCGCCGATGAAGTCAGGCGAAATATAGGTAATCCGACCGGATATCTGTGGCGAGAGGACAATCTCCTGCCTGGGCTCGACAGCACCCTGTGCCTCGACGGTCAGGGTCAGGTTGCGCTGTGTGATCTCTTCAGCAAAGACCGAAAGACCGGCGGGCGCTTCTTCGGCTTCCTCCGGCTGCGGGGCGAGCGCCCTCAGCAGGCCCACCCCGCCAATGCCGAGAATAAGGAAGATCAGGATCGGGAGGATGATCGCGAGTATGCGGGTCATTGGGATGGGCTCCCGCCGGCGCCGCCGGCATTTTCTGTGGTTTCGGATTGGGAATCGACGGGCAGGCCACCACCCAGTGCGAGATGGTAACGGACCCGGTTGGTTGCGCGCTGGGCGCGCGCCGAAACAAGATTGGATTCGGCGTTCAGGCGCCTGGTCTGGGCGTCTATCAGGTTGAAGATCGAAACCAGGCCATTGCGATACTGGCGTTCGGCGATGTCCTCGGCGAAGGCGGCTTCCTCCAGCGCGCGCAGTTGGGCGCTTTCCTGGTCAGCCAGGAAAACATCGGCCGCCAGCGCGTCCTCGACTTCCCGCCAGGCCGTCAGGGCACGGCGGGCATAATTGGCAAGTGCAATTTCCGCGCGCTGCAGGGCGGCATCGCGCTGGGCCTTGAGGCGTCCACCGGAATAGATCGGCTGGGTCAGGCTGGCGATGGCCTGCCCGGCAACATAGGCCGGATCGAATATCCGTCCGACCGTGTCGCCGTCCGTCGACAGGCCTGCGGTAACATTAAGGCTCGGGCGCAGAGCAAGGCGCGCGGTTTCAGCGCGCAGTCCGGCGGCGACCAGCTGGGCTTCTGCGGAGGCAATATCGGGCCGCCGTGCCAGGACCATGACGGGATTGCCGGCCGGGCGAATGGCCGCCAGTTCCGGGAGGCGGGCAGGGGCGTCCAGTTCGGTTGCCGGATACCGGCCCAGCAGGATCTCAAGCGAACGCGCGGCCTCGCCTGTAGACTGCTGGCGCGCGGCGAGCCCGGCCTCGGCGCCTGCAAGTGCGCTGCGAGCGGTCCTGACGTCCAGTGCGCTCGACAGTCCGCGAGCAAAGCGGCGCTCAGTCAGATCAGCCACCCGGGCGCGAGCCTCAACCGTGGCTTCGGCCACCTGCTGCTGGGCCAGTGCAGCATTGAAACTGATCCAGCCGATCGCTGTTTCTGCCGCGAGCGACAATTCGGCGGCGGCCAGATCGGCTTCGGCGACAGTCACCTGCGCTTCGGCAAGGTCGATCCCCGCAGTAACCCGCCCAAACAGGTCCGCTTCCCAGCTGGCATTCAGTCCCAGCCCATAGACCGCCGAGTCCGTGTCCACCGCATCGCCCCCCGGTCCTTCGAACACGCTGCGACGCGCGCCGGCCGACGTGTTCGCGGACAAGAAAGGAAAACGGTTGCCGCGCTGGGCCAGAAGATCGAAACGGGCCGCGCGGAGGGTCGCAATCTGGGCGTCGAGGCTGGGGTTGGCCTCCAGCGCTTCGCTGACCAGCGACCCGAGCATGGGATCGTTGAATTGCGCAAGCCAGTCACCCTCCGGCAATTCGCCGGTCACGCCCGCTGCGGCCCACTGCTCAGGCGCGTCCGGTGCGACGGGCAACACGCTGACCGGCTCGCCAGTCAGGTCAATGTTCCCAATTGACGAACAGCCGGTTGCGACAGCTGCCCCAAAAAGAAGACTTGCGTGTTTCATTCCCAATCCCTGGAACCTGACCTCGGCGGCCTACGCCCTTACTATATGAATGTCAACGAAAAATTATCGACAATCAATAATATGCCGGCCGGTATGGTTGGCTTCTATAATGATGTTGCATTTTACGCCCGTTTAATGACCATGGACCAGTTCAGTGTGGTGAATATTTGACGATGGCGCAGTCAGGCGTGTCGCTGTAGAGCGTCAGTCATGAGTGAGAAACCTGCAGAAGAGCCCGAACTGCGGCGTTTCCAAGGCGATCGTGCGCGGGATATGACGGCGATTGCGTTCGCCTCCATGGGCGTTTTCGCAATCCTCGCCCTGTCAGGCGCACTCGGCTGGGTTGAGGCTGTCACGGCCTGTATCGTGATGGTCACCGGTACGATGGCGTATTTTGTCGGTTCAACTGCACCGGTCCGGGCGCGTTCTGACGGTGACGGCTTGCCTGGTGAACCGGGTGAGACCGGTGTGTTTGATCTTCAGGAGCTTTTGTCAGCCCTGCCATTCCCCAGCCTTCATATCGGGCCGGATGGCCGGATCAATGCCGCAAATGACGGCGCGAGCGCAGTTTTCCGGGTCCGGGCGGGCCAGCGCAGTCTGGCGGCCGCTGTGATACGAAACCCGCAACTGATCGGCTCGATCGAACAGACCCAGGCCACAGGCGCTGCAAGGCAGCTCGAATTTGCCATGAGTGGGAGCAGCGAACAGGTCTGGCGGGCCCATGTCGCACCATTTTCGATTGGCCGCGGCGGTGTGCTTGTCGTGCTGGAAGATCTCACCGCCGCGAGGCGGTCGGAGAAGGCGCGTGCCGACTTTCTCGCCAATGCCAGCCATGAGCTTCGCACGCCGCTGACATCGCTGGCCGGCTTTATCGAGACGATGCGCGGGCCGGCGCGCAACGACAAGGACAATTGGGACCGCTTCCTCGACATCATGTTCGAACAGACCGAGCGCATGCGTCGCCTGATTGCTGACCTTTTGTCGCTGTCACGGATCGAATTTTCTGAGCACCAGCCCCCGGACCGGACCGAGGATGTTGCCCTGATCGTCCATGGTGTCGTGCAGGCATTGCGGCCCGTCGCGGCAGAACGCGATATCTCGATCCGGTATGAGGGCCCAGAAGAGGGTCTTGATGCCGTGGCGGTTTCCGACGAGATGGCGCAGGTCGCCCAGAACCTCCTGTCGAACGCGATCAAATACTCCGATGACGGCAGGCGGATCCGGGTATCATGCGGCCTGGAACGCTCACTTGAGGCTGGGCGTGCGCAGGCTGGCCGGCGCTGGGTCGATGCGAACCGCATGACCATCATTGCGGCGCAGCGCGATGAAACCTCGCCCGCGATCTGGCTGCGTGTCGAGGATGAAGGGCCGGGGATCGAGCGCGAGCACCTGCCACGGCTTGGCCAGCGCTTCTACAGGGTCGATGAAAGCCGCGGCGGAGAGATCACCGGCACCGGACTGGGACTCGCCATCGTCAAGCATATCATGGCCCATCATCGCGGAGGGCTGATTGTCGAGAGCCGGCCGGGACAGGGCACGGCCTTTGGCGTGTGGCTGCCAACCAGGGGACGTCCGACCGCTTGAAAAGATTCCGGGATCCATTAGCATCCAAGGGCGAAATTGTTTGCGTGCCTGGAGGCCTGTAATATGCGTATGCTTCTCGCCCTGTTTTTTGCCGGCATTCTTTTCCAGGATCCTGCGCTGGCCCGCGACACGGAAGCTGCTGCGCCCGGCACCCCCGCGCAGCATGAGACGCAGGCGCCCCAGACATTCGAGAGTTCGGCGTCGCTGCGTCTGGGCGCAACACAGATCGACTACACGGCTGTGGCAGGTGAAACCTATCTTCGCAGTGAGGATGACACTCCCAAAGCGTCGATCTTTTCCATCGCTTATGTGAAAGACGGTGCGGAAGATCCGGCCGGGCGTCCCGTCACATTCGTCTGGAATGGCGGTCCGGGATCGTCTTCGGTATGGCTGCATATGGGCGCCTTCGGCCCCCGGCGTGTGGTGACACCGTCTGATGCCAGCGATGTCGGTGCGCCACCCTATCCGATTGTCGACAATCCGCATTCGCTGCTGGACGTCACCGATCTTGTTTTCATCGATCCCGTAGGCACCGGTTATTCGCGCGCTGTTGGCGAGACCGATCCGGCGGACTTCCACGGTTTGCAGGAAGACGCCGAGAGCATCGCCGAATTCATCCGTATCTGGCTGACCGAGAATGGCCGCTGGAACAGCCCGAAATATGTTGCCGGCGAAAGCTATGGCGGGACCCGCGCAGCCCAGATTACAGAGGTGCTGCAGGGCGGCTGGAATGGCGTGGCGCTGAACGGTGTAATACTGATCTCGCCGGCCCTCGATTTTCAGACGATCCGCTTCAGCCGTGGCAACGATCTCGCGCCGGTCGCCTTTTTTCCAAGCTTCGCGGCGGCCGCCTGGCATCACAACAAGGTCGACCGCGGCGAATGGGGCGGCGACTTTGAGGCGTTTGTAGATGAGGCTCGCAACTTCGCCATGGATCGCTACATGCCGGCGCTTCTTCGCGGAACAAGCCTGTCGGAAGGCTCGCGCCAGCGCGTGGCGCAGGAGATGTCCGCCTATGTCGGCCTGTCGCCCGCCTATCTCCTGGACCAGGACATCCGCATGGATACAAGTTTCTTCAAGGAGCTCCTGCGCAAGGAAGATCTCTCAATCGGGCGTTTCGATGCGCGCTATACTGGTGAGGACGATTTCACCGTCGGCGATTATCACGACAATGATCCGAGCGGATATGGGATGGACACGGCCTACACGGCGGCGGTGAATGACCATCTCACGCGCAGGCTCGGGGTCGATTTCGACCGGAAATACAAGATCCTGTCCGGCAAGCCCGGACAGAACTGGAAATGGTCGTCTGGTCGCGGCTCGCCAGCCTTCCCCAACCCCACGCCGCATCTGGCCAAGGGGCTGCGCGAGAACAAGGATCTGCGTGTCCTTGTGGCATCGGGTTATTATGATCTCGCCACACCATTCTTTGCCTCCGAGCTCAGCCTCTACCGAAATGGGGTCGATCTGGGCCGGGTCGATTTCACCTATTATCAGGCCGGTCACATGATGTACCTTGCGGAAGAAGAGGCGGAAAACCTCAGCGAGGATGTCAGAAATTTCATCCGTGGCGAATAGGTCACGCTGCAAGCGTTAACCTTCTGAAAACCAAATGTTTTCCAATCCGGGAGTGCGGTAGGCGCAACTCCCGGTTTTGTCGTGTTCCGCATTATTCCTGAAATGTTCGAATAATATTCCGATCACAGAGGGCTGTGGAAACCCATCCCTGCCCAACTAACCCATTGGCGCCCATGCCTTCCCATGTTAGCCCAAATCCCAGTAGGGTTTTTCCAATCAGGGCTGACGGAACTGGGGCCGGGGCGTGTTTGTCTCCACCTATGAGAGCGCCATTGACTCTAAGGGTCGGGTGTCTGTGCCCGCGCCGTTTCGGTCGGCGCTGGGTGGGGGCAGCCGGATCTTCCTGTGGCCAGCTGTCGATGGTTCGAAATGCCTTGAGGGCGGAGGTGAGGCACTGATGTCGACCTATATGCAGACGATTTCGCGGATGTCGCTGCAGTCGCGTCAGCGCAAGGCGCTCACCGCTGCCATCGTCTCGCGCTCGGCCGATCTGAAGATGGACGATCCCGGACGGATCCGGATTCCCGAGAAGCTGCTCGACTATGCCGGTATTACCGGAAAGATCGTCTTTGTCGGGGCTATGGACAGTTTCCAGGTCTGGGATCCGGTCGCTTATGCGTCCTATGAGGCCGAAATGGCTGCGGCTGCGGCCGATCCGGAAGTCATCAACGCTCTGGCTGCCCCCTATGATGCGGCTATCGCGGCAGGCGGTGTCCCCGGGCTTTCCCTTGTCACGGGAGACGAAGACTGATGTCGCATGTTCCCGTCCTCCTGAACGAAATGCTTGGCGCGCTCGCGCCGGTCGCTGGCGAGACCCATCTCGACGGTACGTTCGGGGGTGGGGGGTATGCCCGAGCGATTCTCGCGGCTGCCGATTGCCGTGTGCTGGGTGTTGACCGCGATCTCGACGCTATTTCCCGGGCCGAGCAGATGGCTGAGCGTGAGCCGCGTTTGTTGCCGCTGCTTGGGCGTTTTGGCGACCTGGACCGGCTGGCAGAAGGTGCCGGTTATCCGCATCTGGACGGTATCGTTCTCGATCTCGGTGTCTCTTCCTTCCAGATCGACGAAGCCGGGCGTGGGTTTTCCTTCATGCGCGACGGTCCGCTTGACATGCGCATGGGCCGGACAGGACCGAGCGCCGCCGACGCGGTGAACCAGCTGGCCGAAGCCGAGCTCGCCAATGTGATCTTCCGCCTTGGCGAGGAGCGCCAGAGCCGGCGCATTGCCCGCGCGATCCATGCGCGCAGGGGAGAGACGCCTTTCGAGACCACGGGTGATCTTGCGAGCCTGGTCGAAACCGCGCTGGGCGGGCGGCGCGGCGCGCGCACGCATCCCGCAACGCGAACCTTCCAGGCGATCCGCATGTATATCAATGACGAGCTTGGCGAGCTGGCGCGCGCGCTGGTTGCGGCCGAGCGGGTTCTGGGTGCGGGTGGTCGGTTGGTGGTCATCACCTTTCATTCGCTCGAAGACCGGCTGGTAAAACAGTTCTTCCGCGAGCGTTCGGGCGGCGCCGGTGCGGGCTCTCGCCATCTGCCCGGTCGCAGTGCCGGCCCCGAGCCGAGCTTCATTCTCACCCGGCGCAAGCCTGTTGAGCCTTCGGAAACCGAACTGGCCGACAATCCGCGTGCGCGTTCGGCGCGGCTGCGCTCGGGTTTGCGCAGCCAGGCGCCGGCCTGGGATTCTCCGGTGGAGGCGGGTTTCGGCCTGCCGCCCCTGGACAAGCTGGAGACTGCAAAATGAGCCGTCGTGCCTTCGTATTCGGATTGATCGTCGTCGCCCTTCTGATTTTCAGTCTCTACAGGGCGAAATATGGCGCGCGCGATGCTGCAGCCGAGATCGCGCAGATCGAGATGCAGATCGCCGACGCGCAGGCGCGCAAGGCACTTCTGGAGGCGGAACTGTCTCATATGAGCCGCCGCGAATGGATCGAAGAATATGCCCGCTCTGAGCTTGGCATGGGCCCCGCGCGAGCGCATCAGTTCGTCTCCGCAGGCGACCTTGATCTTGTGGCCGGCCCCGTGGCTGCGCGGGGGGCAGGCGAATGATCCGCGCGCTTCAGGCACTGCATCGAAGCGAAAGCGGGCTGCGCGCGCGTCTGGTGGCGCTGGGTCTCGGTCTCGCGCTTGGCGCGGTTGCGATCAAGGGCAGTGCGGTGGCCCTGTCGCGTCCCGTTGGCGAGAGCGGTGTCACCGATGTGTTCGCGGCGCGTGACATCCGCGCCGACATTATCGACCGCAATGGTGAATTGCTGGCGACATCGGTGGATGTCTACTCGCTCTTTGCCGACCCGCGCGCGATATGGGATCCGGTGGAAGTCGCCCGCGAGCTTGGGCGGCTCTTCGGGGATATTGACGAGGCGGCGCTGGCTGAGCGCCTTGCAAACCGTGAACGTGCTTTTGTCTGGGTTCGCCGGGGCCTGACGCCGCGCCAGCGCCAGGCGGTATTCGAGCTGGGCCTCGAAGGTCTCGGCTTTCGCCGCGAAAGCCGGCGCGCTTATCCACGCGGCACACTCGCCGGGCATGTGCTGGGCTTTGCCGGGATTGATGGGCAGGGCCTCGCCGGGGTGGAATTCGCGCTGGATGACCGGCTTGCGGGCGGAGGCCAGCCCCTCCGGCTGACACTGCATTCCGGTGTGCAGTTTGCTCTGGAAGCCGAACTGTCTGCTGCTGCTGCGATCCATGACATTGACGGCGGCGCCGGGGTGGTGATTGAGGCACGCACGGGCGAGGTGTTCGCTCTCGCCAGCTGGCCGCCGATCAATCCGAACCGTGCCTCGGAGCTGCCCGGATCGGATGCCGCCAGACTGAACCGGGCCGCCGGCGCGGTCTATGAGCTTGGCTCGGTCTTCAAGCCGCTTACCGTGGCCGCCGCGCTGGAGGCGGGCGTGCTGCATCCTGATGACCGGTTCGATCTGACCAAGCCACTGGAAATTGCCGGGAAGATTATAGAGGATCATCATGCGCGCCTCGGGCCTGCGGATGCCGCTGACATCGTGGCTGAAAGCTCCAATGTGGGGACCGTGCGGATTGCCATGCTGACAGGGTCGCGCCGCCAGCAGGCCTTTTATCGCCGGCTGGGCCTGCTCTCTCGTGCACCGGTTGAGCTGGCCAGCAGCGCTGCGCCGATCCTGCCGCAAAGCTGGGACGAGCTGACCTCGGCCACGACGAGCTATGGCCATGGCATTGCCGTCTCCCCGCTGGCCTTCGCAAGCGGCTTTTCCGCCCTGGCCAATGATGGCGAGATCATGCCGGCGACACTTCTGAAAAACGCCGCAGGCGACGACAGTGCGCGCCGGCCCCGCCGCGTGATGGCTGCGCCGACTGCGCGGCTTGTGACGGCGATGCTGCGCGAGGCCGTCACGCGCGGCACCGGGACGCGCGCCGATATTGCCGGCTATCGGATCGCCGGCAAGACCGGCACGGCAGAGAAGCCTGTTCCCGGCGGTTATTCGACGACAGAGAATATCACGGCCTTTGCGGCGGTTTTCCCCGCCGATCGCCCCGAATACGCCGTATTGATCGTGCTCGATCATCCCAAGGCCCATGAGGCCGACGGAGTGATGGTGGGCGGAACTGCCGCCTATAATGCCGCGCCCACCGCCGGGCGCGTGATCGAGCGCATTGCCCCGCTGCTTGGCGTCAAGCCACGCTTCGAGGATGAGCGCCCGCGAGGACTGCCCATCCGCTCCGTGTCCGAGACAAGGAGCAATCTATGACGCTGAAAGACCTTTTCCCGGCCGCACCGACAGACGCGGCGATGCGTACCGTGACCGGCCTGACAGCCGACAGTCGCCAGGTCAGGCCGGGCTATGTATTCGCCGCGCTGAAGGGTGTGAGCGCCGATGGGCAGGACTATATCGCGCAGGCTGTCGAGGCCGGTGCGGTTGCGGTGGTCAGCGACCGCGAGGCCGATACCGGACCGGCAGCGCTGGTGTTGGATCGCGAGCCGCGCCTGGCGCTTGCGAAAGCGGCGGCGCGTTTCTTCGGCGGACAGCCCGACTGCATGGTCGCGATAACCGGAACAAACGGCAAAAGCTCGACGGTCGATTTCCTGCGCCAGATCTGGGCGGCTGGCGGCAAGCGCGGTGCCTCCATGGGCACGCTCGGCGCTGTGGGGCCCGACGGTGTCATCGATCTCGGTCATACCACGCCCGACCCGGTCGCGATTCACGCTACACTCGCACAGCTTGCGCGTCAGGGTGTGACTCACTGCGCGATGGAGGCTTCCTCGCACGGGCTTGTCCAGTACCGCCTCGACGGGGTGAAGCTGGCGGGTGTGGCCTTCACGAATTTCACCCAGGACCATCTCGACTATCACCCGACAATGGAAGCCTATCTGGCAGCCAAGCTACGCCTTTTCTCGCAGCTGGCCCCGCGCGGCATTCCGGCGGTGATCAATGCCGACAGCGATATGCGCGCGCCGTTCGAGCAGGCGGCGGTGGCTGCCGGTCTCAAGCCTGTGTCAGTGGGCTGGCGCGGACAGGATCTGAAGATCGCCGAACTTATGCCTCGTGCGACCGGCCAGCGCCTGTTCCTGAAATGGGCGGGCGAGGAGGTCACCGTCGAATTGCCGCTGATCGGAGAGTTCCAGGCGCTCAACGCCCTCACCGCGGCCGGCCTCGCGCTGGCGCTCGGCATGGGCTTTGAGAGTGTCGCCAAGGGTATGGAGGCGCTGAAACCGGTCAAGGGGCGGCTGGAATTCGTCGGGGAGACCAGCGCGGGCGCAGGCGTCTTCGTCGATTATGCCCATACGCCGGATGGTCTCGACACGCTCCTGCGCGCCGCGCGTCCGCATACGGCCGGAAGACTGGTTCTCGTCTTTGGCTGCGGGGGGGACCGGGATGCGCTCAAACGCCCGCTCATGGGTGAGGTCGCCGCGCGCCATGCCGACCTCGTGATTGTCACCGACGACAATCCCCGCAGCGAGGACCCGGCCGCCATTCGCAGTGCCATCATGAAGACATGCCCGGATGCGATCGAGATTGGCGAGCGCGCCCAGGCCATTGCCGAAGGGATCGCGCAGCTGGGCAGGGGCGACACCCTCCTGATCGCCGGCAAGGGTCATGAAACCGGCCAGATTATCGGCGCGACCGTGGTGCCCTTCTCCGATCAGGAGACGGCGCTGAACCTGCTCGGGGAGACAGCGAATGGCTAAAGCGACCTGGACCGCAGCCGACCTGCATGACGCCACGGGCGGGCAGGTCACCGCGCCCTTCACGGCGTCCGGCGTTTCGATCGATTCGCGCAGTCTCGAACCGGGCGAATTGTTCGTCGCTCTCACGGATGCGCGAGACGGACATGAGTTCGCCGAGGCCGCATTCGAGAAGGGAGCGGCCGGAGCGCTTGTCTCGCGCCATGTGGGCGAGGGGCCGCAAGTCATCGTCGATGATGTCATGGCCGCGCTGGAACAGATGGCGGTGGCCGCCCGTGCCCGATCGGCCGCTATCCGTACAGCCGTGACAGGATCTGTCGGCAAGACTTCGGTGAAGGAAATGCTGGCGCAGATCTTCCGCGCAGCCGGGCCGGCTCACTGGTCGGAGAAAAGCTTCAACAATCAGTGGGGCGTTCCGCTCACGCTGGCGCGGATGCCGGAAGCGACGGCGCGCGCGGTGTTTGAGGTCGGCATGAGCACGCCGGGCGAAATCGCACCGCGCTCGCGCCTCGTCCGCCCGCATCATGCTCTCATTACCAAGATCGCGCCGGCGCATCTGGAGGGCATGGGCACCATCGAGGCCGTCGCAGACGAGAAAGCCGATATTTTCGCAGGCCTGGAAGCGGGCGGGACGATCATTGTCCCCCAGGATGATGCCTTCCGTGACAGGCTGGCCGAGCGGGGCCGGGCGGCCTGCCCGACGGCCAGCCTTGAGAGTTTTGGCACCGACAGCGCATCGACAGCGCGGCTGGTTTCCATGGAAAGCGATGGCATGACCAGTCTTGCCGAGATCGAGCTGACAGGGCGGCGTGTGAGAGTCGAACTGGCGGCGGTCGGCGATCATTGGGGGCTGAATGCCGCTGCAGCCCTGCTGATGGCCACGCTGACCGGAATTGCAATCGAGGATGCCGCCGAAGCCCTTCGTGGTTTCGGGCCGCCGCCGGGACGTGGCACGGTCGCGACGCTGCACCTTCCGGGCGGCGGCACCGCGCTGATGATCGATGATGCTTATAATGCCAATCCCGAAAGCATGCGCGCAGCCTTGAGTGCGCTCGCCGGGCGTCCGGCTGGCCGGCGGCTCGCCGCGCTGGGTGAGATGCTGGAGATCGGTGAGGGCTCTGCGCACGAACATGCGGGCCTGGCTGCACCGATCAGGGCGGCAGGCGTCGAAGAGGTCTTTCTCGCCGGAGAGGCGATGTCGGCGCTGGAGGATGCACTTCAGGCGGGAATCGCCTGCGTGCGGGCTGAGACGGCCGATTCTCTTGAAGAAAAGGTTAAAAACTCTGTTCGTGATCGCGATGTGCTCTTGATCAAGGGCTCGAATGCCTCCGGGATGGGACGGCTTGCTGATGCGCTTCGCCAATGGAGCCGGGACGTTTCGGCGGGCGTGATGGGCAGCGGGGCAGAAAGCGCCGCAAGGGGTCAAGATGCTGTATGAATTTCTCGCGGCCGAGAGCGGCCTTTTCAATCTCCTGAATTACATCACCTTCCGCTCCGGCGCGGCGGTCGTCACCGCTTTTGCGATTGCCGTCATTCTCGGCGGACCGATCATTAACCGCTTGCGCGCCAGCCAGGGCCAGGGCCAGCCGATCCGTGACCTGTCATTCGAGGACCAGATGGCCAAGCGTGGCACGCCAACCATGGGCGGCTTCATTATCTGGCTGGGCCTGTTCATCTCCGCATTGCTCTGGTCCGATCTCGGCAATCCCTATACCTCGGTTATCCTTTTCGTGACCGCCAGCTTCGCGCTGCTTGGCTATTTCGATGACCGTGCCAAGGTCAAGAAGCAGACCGATGCGGGCGTTTCGGCGCGGATCCGGCTGCTGGTGGAATTCCTGGTGGCGGGGCTCGCCTGCGCCTTTATCATGGGCCTTCATGGCGCTCACACTCCGGACGGGCATGCCGAGTGGGGCGCGCTGACGCCGCTGGCGGAACAGATTGCGTCGCTGGCACCCAAGACCTCGATAGAGCCGAATGATGCCAGCTTTGCCGGCGGTGTGGCGGTGCCCTTCGTGAATGATTATTTCCTCCCGCTGGGCGGATTGTTCGTCCTGTTCGGCATGTTGGTCATTGTCGGATCGGCCAATGCAGTCAATTTCACGGACGGCCTGGATGGCCTTGCCATCGTGCCGATGATGTTCGCGTGCTCGTCCTATGCACTGATCGCCTACCTGACCGGCAATTTCATCTTTTCCGACTATCTCGGCATCCAGTTTGCGCCGGGGACCGGGGAAATCGCCGTGACGCTGGCCGCGATGATCGGGGCCGGTATGGGCTTTTTATGGTTCAATGCCTATCCGGCCCAGGTCTTCATGGGCGATACCGGATCGCTCGGCCTAGGCGCGCTGCTGGGTGTCGTTGCAGTGGCGGTGAAGCATGAATTTGCGCTGGTAGTGATTGGCGGTCTGTTCGTTCTCGAAGCCCTGTCGGTGATCCTGCAGGTGGGCTGGTTCAAGCTGACACGCCGCCTGACCGGCGAGGGCCGGCGGATCTTCGCGATGGCGCCATTGCACCATCATTTCCAGAAAAAGAACTGGCCGGAAACGCGCGTCGTCGTGCGCTTCTGGATCCTGTCAGTGATGTTCTCACTGGCGGGCCTGGCCACGCTGAAGCTGAGGTGACTGAAACCAGATGATCCCGATCACCGAATATGCCGGGCGCGACGTCGCCGTTTTCGGACTGGGCCGCACGGGTCTCAGCGCCGCACGGGCCCTTGCGGCCGGCGGAGCGCGCGTGCACGCCTGGGACGACAGCGAAGCGACCCGCGAGCGCGCTGAAGCGGCCGGGATCACATTGTCAGACATCAACAAGCGCGACTGGCAGCAATTTGCTGCACTGATCCTGTCTCCGGGCGTGCCCTATCGCTATCCCCAGCCGCACCGGATTGTCCGTATGGCCGAGGCGATGGATGTGCCGGTTGTGGGCGACATGGAACTGTTTGCCCGTGCCGTGCAGGCCCTGCCTCAGCGCGGGCGGCCAAAGGTGATCGGAATCACCGGCACCAATGGCAAGTCGACCACCACTGCGCTGATCGGCCATATCCTCAAGCGGGCCGGCCGCGATGCCCGGGTCGGCGGCAATATCGGGCAGGGCGTGCTCGACATGGAGCCGCTCCATGCCAATGCGATCTATGTGCTCGAATTGTCATCCTACCAGCTTGACCTGGTCCACTCGCTTCATTGCGATGTTTCGGTCTTCCTGAATATCTCGCCCGACCATCTCGACCGCCATGGTGGGATGGATGGGTATGTCGCCGCGAAGAAGCGCATCTTCCAGAACCAGCAGCCAGGCGATACCGCCGTGGTCGGGATCGACGACGAGCATTCGCAGGCCGTCGCCATGGGGCTGAAGCGCGGTCCGGCCCGCGTGATGCAGGTTTCCTCCGATTTCGCACTTGGTCGCGGTGTCAGCGCGATCGAGGGGCGCCTTTTCGACAGCCTGACCGGAAAGGCTGTACGCGTCGGTGATCTCGGTCGCGCCGAAGCCCTGCCGGGCAGCCACAATCACCAGAACGCCGCTGCGGCCTATGCCGCCTGCCGGGCGCTCGGCCTCGATCCGGCGGTGATCATGGCCGGAATCGAGAGCTTTTCCGGCCTGCCACACCGACTCGAACTGGTGGCCCGCGAAGCCAATGTGCGCTTCATCAATGACAGCAAGGCAACCAATGCTCAGGCCGCTATACAGGCCTTGCGGACTTTCCCGCGCATCTACTGGATTGCCGGCGGGCAGGCGAAGGCCGAAGGCATTGCGCCGCTGGAGCCGCTCTTTGCCCGCGTAGCGCATGCCTATCTGATCGGTGAGGCCGAAGAGGCCTTTGCCCAGACGCTGAGAGGCCGCGCGCCCGTGCGCAGATGCGGAACGCTGCAGGCCGCAGTAGAGGCTGCTTATAAGGATGCCGCAGCCTCGGGCGAGCCCGATGCGGTCGTCCTGTTGTCGCCGGCCTGTGCCAGTTTCGACCAGTTCAAGGATTTCGAGGCGCGTGGCGAAGCGTTCCGCCGGGCGGTGGCTGGCGTGACCGGTGTGTCGGCCATGATGGAGTCGGCATGACAGGACTGGCCGCGCCGCAGATTTCGCGGGCCGATGATTCCTGGCTCACCGAATGGCGGCGGACCGTGGACTGGCCGATCATCGTGGCGGCGGCTGTGCTCCTGTCTGCCGGGCTTATTCTGTCGCTCGCAGCAGGGCCGCCGACAGCTGAGCGGATTGGACTTTCCGACCCCTATCATTTCGTCTGGCGCCAGGCAGCGTTTGCCGCGGGCTCTGCCGTACTGCTCATCACGCTCAGCCTGCTCGACCGGCAATGGGTGCGACGGGCCGCAGCATTCGTCTTCCTCGTCACTTTCACCCTGATGGCGTTCATCCTGCTGTTTGGAGAAGAAGTGAAGGGCGCCCAGAGATCGGTCAGGCTGGCCGGCTTTTCCCTGCAACCTTCGGAAATGGCAAAGCCTGCCGTGATTGTGCTGACCGGGTGGTTGCTGGCTCAGCGCAGCCTCTTCCCCAAGGGTCCCTGGGCGGGCGTGTCCTTTGCCTTCTATGCCGTGACGATGGGGCTGTTGCTCATGCAACCCGATGTTGGACAGTCTGCGCTCCTGACCGCAGCTTTCATCATCACTTTCTTCGTGTCCGGCCTGCCGGTCCGGTGGGCCGCCGCTTTCGCCGCCGGCGGTGTGGCGCTGGCCGGAACGCTGTATGCGTTGCTGCCGCATGTGCGCTACCGGGTGAACAGTTTCCTGGATCCGAGTGCGTACGACACCTACCAGATCGACAAGGCTGTCGAAGCCATTTCAAGAGGCGGACTGTTGGGTGTCGGACCGGGCGAGGGGACCGTCAAGGCAAGCCTGCCCGATGCCTATACCGATTTCATCTTCGCGGTGATGGTCGAGGAATATGGGCTCGTCGCAGCCTTGGTGCTGATTGGCCTGTTTGCCTTCATCTCGATTCGCGGTGTGCTCATCGCCGCGCGCAATGGCGAGCCCTATGTCCGCGCGGCTGCGACCGGCCTTTTTTCACTGTTTGGCCTTCAGGCGGTCATAAATATTGGCGTCAATGTCGCTCTGATACCTCCGAAAGGAATGACGCTTCCATTCATTTCCTATGGGGGATCTTCGCTGGCTGGTACGGCCATCACACTGGGTTTCGCGCTGGCACTGATCCGCCGGCCGCTGTCTTCGCGGAGTTTCTGATGGCCGATCGCCCGCTTGTGATCATCGCTGCCGGTGGCACGGGCGGGCATATGTTTCCCGCGTCCGCCTTTGCAGAGGAAATGCGAGCGCGCGGCTGGGCCGTCGGCCTGGTCAGCGACGACCGGGGCCTTCGTTATGGTGAGACGTTTCCCGCCGACTGGAAACAGGCGGTCCAGGCCGCGAGCCCCAATCTCAGAAAGCCCTGGACCTTGCCAGGTACGCTCATCAAGCTGAATGCGGGGGTCGGCGC
Organism: uncultured Hyphomonadaceae bacterium; assembly: GCA_964415675.1. GTDB lineage: Bacteria > Pseudomonadota > Alphaproteobacteria > Caulobacterales > Hyphomonadaceae > UBA5336. Next base: position 113,587 of record CAYQBG010000008.1, on the reverse strand, counting down.
GGCCGCCCGCCTGATCGGCGATAATGGGCCGAAGCTGGTGGCCGGTTTCGGGGGCTATCCGGCCTTTCCGGCGCTGGCTGCGGCGCGGCGAAAGCGCGTGCCGATGCTGATTCATGAGCAGAATGCGGTGCTGGGCCGCGTCAATCGCCGTTTCGCCCGCCACGCAGCCGCCGTGGTCAGCGGTTTCGAGCGGCTTGATCGCCTGCCCGCCGGCGCGACGCATATTCCGCTTGGAAATCCGGTGCGCGGACCCATCGCAGCCATGCGCGAGGTGCCCTACCCGGACCCTGACGGGCCGCTGAACATCCTCATCACCGGGGGCAGCCAGGGTGCGCGTATCCTTGGCGAGGCCCTGCCGCTGGCCATCTGCAACCATCTTCCCGAATCGATCCGCACGCGCCTCACAGTGGTCCAGCAAGTGCGCGAGGAACAGCTCGCCGATGTGGTCCGGCTCTATGCCAATGCCGGGATCAGCGCCGAAATCGACACGTTTTTCTCCGATATGCCCGAGAGGCTTGCCGCCGCACATCTCGTGATCGCGCGCTCAGGGGCCGGGACGGTCAGCGAGATCGCCTGTGTTGGCCGTCCGTCGATCCTTATTCCGCTGAAGATCGCCATGGACGATCACCAGAGCGCGAACGCGGCAGCACTGACCGATATCGGCGCCGCCGATCTGGTGCTGGAGGACAATCTCTATCCCAATCTTGTCGGAGAGCTGATCGCCGCCCGACTGGGCGATGCGAAGGATCTGCAAGCGCGAGCCGAAGCCGCGAAGGCCGCCGGCAACTCCAGCGCCGCCAGCGACCTGGCCGATCTTGCCGAGCGCGTGGCCGGAAACCATCGTGGGCCTGCCTAAAAATCGAGATCCGGATAGTGTTTCGCCGGTCGAGTGCCGTTGATCCGTTCGCTAAGCAGGGGACGAAAGCTTGGCCGTGACTTCAGCCGGCCATACCAGGATTTCAGATCCGGCACTGTCGACCAGTCCACGTCGCCGAAATAATCAAGGCTGGACAGGTGCGCCGCCGCTGAAAGGTCGGCCAGAGACAGGTGCCGGCCAGACAGGTAGGAGCGTTGTTCGGTTAGGGCATTGAGAAAGGTCAGCCGCCCGCGCAGCGCATGTGCGCCCTTGCGAAGGGCGCTGCTGTCAGGCTCGCGCTCACGACGGATCCATTGTGTGACACGCTCGGCCAGCAGGGTGTCGTTGACCAGCGCAAACGCATCCTCGCACCAGCGCCACAGTCGCCGGGCTTCGGCACGATCCTGACGTGTGTTAGATAACAGACGCCCGGTCGGGTGAGCCTCTTCGAGATGTTCCAGAATGGCATGGCTGCCGAGCAGGACGATGCGGCCGTCCTCGCCACTGGCCAGCAGCGCCGGCGCGGCAGCGCCCGGAGCGAGTTGTTCCACCTCGGGATGCGTGGCCCACGGACGTGTCTCCACAGGTTCGAAGGCCAGCTGTTTTTCAGCCAGCGCCAGTCGCACCGTTCGCGCGGCCGGGTCGAGCGGCCAGTGGTATAGCCTCATCATCCTGTCTGCATACCGCCATTCCGCCCGGCTTAGAAGCGTTCCGTGCCAGCAATTGCTTCTTTTGCGGAGGCGGTCAGATCAGGCGACCATTGTGGCTGACCAGTCGCATGCGCGGTTTCGGGCGCGGGCGTTCCGGCGGCAAGATGCCAAGCAGGGCGTGACGCCAGACGGGCTCGCGCGCGAGCCTGAGATCATTGCCAAGATCCTGGTAGTGGCCCAGCAGGCGAGTCTGGCCATTGGCGACCCCCGGCAGGGGCGCAAGCGCGATCTCGATCTTCAGGGCGCGGCCAGCAAGCGTTTCTGCCTGCGCGCGGATGAGTCCGGGGGCGCCCTGACCGGACACGGCCAGGAGGAGGGTGCGGACCATTTCGCGATCGGTCCCGCTCCAGAAGTCGAGAAAATTGCGACCCGCGAGTGGTCGGCCGAGCACATTTGCCAGGTGTTCGCCCGCCGTGCGGAACGACCAATCCAGCTGGGACAGCTTCTGCAGCACGAAAATCCGGCCGACCAACGCATCTTCATTGCCCGTGACGGCGCCGGCCGGCTCATCCAGCAGCGCGTCTGCCGTGGCGCACTCCATGCGTTTCCAGGCATCGAGCATGGCAATCGTGCTGGGATGGGCCGGACCTTCAGTCATGATGCGCGTGCTCCGAGGGGTTCTTGTTTTCTGGGCCGGGTCTTTGCCCGGTGTGGGGGACATCAGCAGTGTCGCAAACCGCGCGCCAGATGCAGATTCTCCCCAGAGCGGGAAAATATCCCGTCACGGTTACATGTCTTTCGCGCTGTGGGCGAAGAACGGCACGGATACTGCTTCTCATGGGGGCAAAGCCTCAGGAGATCGAAAATGGGCGTCTCAACCCGGAACACTGTACTGGCCGGCCTGGCAACGGTCGCGCTCTTTACACTTGGCACTGTCGCCTCTGCCGGCGGCGGCATGGGGGGTGGTTCACCCTGTGCCGGTTTCGGCTGCGGGGGCGGCGGAGACTCAGGTGGCTCGGGTCATCCCGGCCCGACTATCCCCCAGGGCCCTGCCATCGTGGTTCCCGGTGCCGGCGGATCGACCGGGCCGGGCTGTTGTGCGAACATGCCCAAAGGGCAGAACATTGTCGTGCCCGGTGTGAATGTCGCCGGGCCGAATATCTCCGTGACCGCGCCGAATGTCGGGGTCAAGCAGGGAACAACCTTTGTCGGCAGCACGTCCTATGTGAATACCGGGATCACACATTCTTCCGGCGAGAGCGGGACGGTTCTCCTGTCGGGCGGCGGGGCGGCCTATGCGTCTCCCGGCGTGGCGCCGACAACCCTGAACGGTCTCAATGTGACCGGGGGTGAAGAACGCTATGTCGAAACCGTGATGCAGAATGTCCCCGTCCGGGAAAAAGTCTGCGTCAGAAACACATCCGCCAGTGTCGGCCAGCGCCCGGTCCAGGCGGTCTGTATCGATGACCAGGGCACCCCGCACCCGGCCTCGCAGCTCAGTGGCGAAAAGGCGGTCCCAGCCAGCCATGAGGGCGAAATCTATCGCTGCATGGCAGGCACGGCTATGCAGGTCACGGTCGGCCATCTCAAGGCTGGCAAGGCCGATTTCAGCCATGCCGAAACCTTTGCCTGTCGTAAGGGAGACGCACTGGTCCACGCCCCCGGCGGCAAGCTCGAATGCAAGACCCAGGTGCCGCGCCGCGACTGCAATGAGCGCTCGCTCCTGCGCCGGCATGGTCCGGGAACCAAACTGGTGCATATGCAGGGCGCAGCGCAAGCCTGTGTGCCGCAGGAGCGAACAGTGATGAAAAAGGTCAGCAAACAAGTCGAGCGTGTGCGTCCGAATGAGGCGTCCGGGCCGATCACCTTCGATGGCGGTGTGGGGCAGGGCTACAACTGATAATCGATCAGGAACGGGACACCAGATCACCCCGGGCCCGAAAGGGTTCGGGGTTTTTTATTGTGGTGCGTTGTGAAAATACAACGACCGGAGGACAATTGTCTCAAAACTGCCGCAACCTGTTGCTCTCGCGTGTCAATAGCCTACGCCTTCGCGTGGGGCAGACAGAGAATCGCACTTGCCTCTCTGCCCTCTGAAAACTGCTTAAGGGAGACGATTGGTGTCGATCGAAAACAAGAATAATTATTCTAAATTCAATGCGCTGAGGCTCATGCTTGGCGCCAGCGCAGGCGTGACAGCGCTGATGGCCCTGTCGGCCATGCCCGCCCAGGCGCAAGATAATGGCGCTGTAGAAGAAGAAGCCGGCGAGCGACGGCTGAACCGCGTCGTGGTTGAGGCCACACGCCGGGAAGGTGTCACGGTTCAGGACGTTCCGATTGCTGTCACCGCATTCGATGGCGCATTGCTGGAAGAGACAGGCTTCAAGACGATCGGCAATCTTGAGCAGATCGCGCCGACCGTCCAGATCACCCAGACCGAGAGTGCTGCATCCGGCACCAACATCTCCATTCGCGGGATCGGCACCGGGTCCAATAATCCGGGTTTCGAACCGGCTGTCGGCGTTGTGATCGACGGCGTATTTCGCACCCGCACTGGCGTCGCCCTGGCCGAGCTGCCCGAGCTTGCTTCTGTTGAAGTCCTGCGCGGACCGCAGGGTACGCTGTTTGGCCGCAATACCTCCGCTGGCGTCGTCTCGATTTCGACCGCGAAGCCGGACTTTGACGGTGGCGGCCATGTCTCGGTGTCGGCCGGCAATTTTGATGCGCTGGAAGTCGAATATTCCGGTAATGCGGCCTTTAGCGACGAATGGGCCGGACGTGTCGACGCCAAGTTCCGCGAGCGCGGCGGGTATATTGACGACGTCAATTCCGACCGCAGCTTCAACTCGATCAATCGGGGCTTCGTGCGCGGCCAGCTGCTCTATGAGGGCCCCGAAACGACGCTGAGATTCATTGGCGATTATGCTGAGACCGATGAGAGCTGCTGTGTGGGCGTCAATTTCGAGCCCGGCCTGTTCGCGCCGGCGATCAATGCCGGCGCCGCCATGGCTGGCCTGACCGGGATTGCCGATGCCGACCCGTCCGAGCGCGAAGTCGCGATCTCTCCCAACAGGAGCTATGACGAGGCTGTCGAGGAGGCGGGTCTGTCGGCGCAGATCGATCATGAGTTCGGGTTCGGCGCGTTCACTTCGATCACCTCCTGGCGTCACTGGGATGCCATTCGCGATCAGGATATCGATTTCTCCGGTCTCGACCGGGCTTATCGCGAGGACTACAAGGTCAGTGACGAGGTGTTCACGCAGGAACTGCGCCTCCAGAATGAGTATGGCAATCTCGACTGGCTGGTCGGCGCCTTCTTCATGCATGAGGAACTCAGCCTGACCGACACTGTGCGGTTCGGCACGCAAGGCGACCTCTATACCGATCTCGTCACATCCGGTGTGACGGGCGCCCAGTTCTTCGGCACTCTGCCTTTCGGCTTCAACCCGGACGGCTCCACATTCGGCGCGCCGCCGATCCTTGGCGTGGTGACCAATCCTGAGACAGGCGCCCCTGTGATCAATCCGGCGACCGGCACGCCGATCCCGATCTTTGTCCCGGAAACGCCGGCTGGCGCCGGCATGTCGGGTGACCGGTTCGACGTCACAACGGACGCGATCGCCCTGTTCACGCACAATGAATATGCGCTGAGCGATGCGGCAACCGTCACGCTGGGCCTGCGCTACAATCATGAGACCAAGGATCTTGCCCAGAATCTCAATTCAGCTGTTCCCGGCTGTGACTTCCTCGCAGCCAATCCGGCGGCGGTGCAGGGCCTCGCCGAGGCAGGTGCCCTCTCGCTCGCGGGTCTTGTCTGCAACCCGATCGTGAACACCGAAGGCAATGGCGAGTATGCCGATGAACGCACCGATGAGGAGCTCACCGGCACGCTGAAATTCGCCTATGCATTCAACCCCGACCTGCTCGGCTACGCATCTTACTCGCGTGGCTTCAAGTCCGGCGGCTACAATCTCGAACGTTCGGCCTTCGACTATGCGGTGTTCGGCGGCGATGGCGCCCAGACCTCGGATCAGGAATTCGAGTCCGAGATTGTCGATTCGTTCGAAGCCGGCTGGAAGTCGAGCTTCATGGACGGCGATGTGACCGTTAATGGCGCAGTTTTCTACCAGCAGGTCGATGGTTTCCAGGAGAACATCTTCACCGGTGTCAATTTCCGCACGATCAATACCGAGGTGGAGAGCTACGGTCTGGAACTCGATGCCGGGGCCACGCCGATGGATGGGCTGCTCCTGCAGGGCGGCTTTGCCTATACCAAGGCTGAGCGCGAGAGCGACAATCGCGTGCCAGACGGCACGGGTGGCTTCAATGTCATTGCCCGCGGTGGGGACCAGCTCGCGAATGTGCCGGAATATGTCCTGACCAGCGCGGCGACCTACACAATGCCGGTCAGCGATGCGTTCGAACTGTCCTTCCACGGAAATGTGCGCTGGAACAGTGAGGCCTATCTCAGTTCGGTGCCCGCACTGCGCGAGCCGACAAAGAATGATGCTTATGCGCTCGTCGGGGGCCGGATCACACTGGCGAGCGTGAATGATGTCTTCGAATTCTCGGTCTTCGGGGAAAACCTGACCGATGAAGACAGCTACAATCTGTCGTCCTTCGGCGTGCCCGAACAGACTGGCACGATCGCCGTTTATCCGGCGCTGCCGCGTTTCTATGGCGCGCAGGTCAAGCTCAGCTGGTAAACTCCGGCGACGCTCGCAAACAGGAAAGCCCCGCCGGTCCCGGCGGGGCTTTCTTCTGCCCATCAATGGTTCGCGTGTCAGGCAGCGCGGTTGCGGCGCGCCTTGTCCACCGCCGAAAAAGCCCCGCCCATGAGGCGTGAGGGCTCCAGCGCGCAATGGCGCTCCGATGACAGGGTTTCCTTCTCTCCCAGCAGGACGATCCCGCCCGGCAAGAGCTGGTCGGCCAGGCGTTCGCAGACCGGACCGCGCCGTGAGGCGTCCATTCCCGAGAGCACATTGCGGCACAGGATCACATCGAACTGTCCGAGCAGGGCATCTTCATCCATGAGGTTATGCTGGCGAAACCCGATCCGTTCGCGGAGTTCCTCATTGACCTGCCAGTGGCCCGTGTCGAGCCGATCAAAATTCTCCAGCAGGCGGTGGACCGACAGGCCGTTCTGGACCTCGAAATGTCCATACAGTCCCGCCCGTGCCTGATCGAGCGACTTGCGGCAGATATCCGTCGCCGTGATGTCAATACGCGCGCCCTTCAGGGCCGGCGTATCGGCCTCCTTGAGGAGCATGGCGAGCGAATAGGCTTCCTGGCCGCTGGAGACACCCGCGCACCAGATCCGCATCCGGCCGGCCTTGGAATGGCGCAGGCGTTCAGGAATGATCTCATCGACGAGCCGCGCCAGCCGCTCGCGATCGCGGAAAAACCAGGTTTCGCGGGTCTGCAGGGCCGCCGTGATCTCGGCTTCGAATACGCGATTGGGGCGGGCCTGCAGGCAGGCGACAAGTTCGTCCGGGCCCGCAAAGCCCTCACGTCGCAGGATATGGGCAAGGCGCGCCTCGACAAGATAGGCCTTAGACACAGGGATGGCCTGGCCTGTGGCCTTCAATGCAAGGTCGGCCAGTTCGTGGAAGGAGGCTTCCTGCATGCGGGACTCCCGGCGCTTGCTTCGCGATCAGGGCGAATGTCGCGCGCGGAGCCTTAACACTTCGTCAAGCCAGTCCGACCTCGGCGAACTTGCTCTTGATAATCCCGGAATCGAATGGCTTCATGATGAATTCGTCCGCGCCCGAGCGCACAGCCTCGCCGATATGTTCAGCATCATTCTCGGTTGAGCAGAACACCACTTTAGGCGCCATGCCGTGTTCCTCCCGGCGCAGGGCCCTGAGAAAATCCAGGCCGTTCATGACCGGCATGTTCCAGTCCAGCAGGATCGCATCGGGCATGTCATTGCGGCAGATTTCAAGCGCTTCCATCCCGTCCCCCGCTTCCACGACGTCGAATTCCAGGTCGCGGATGATTCGGCTTGCGACCTTGCGCACCACACGGGAGTCATCGACAATCAGGCAGCGTTTCATGAAGTGGCTCCCACCAAAATAACAATCTGAGATAGAATTATAGGCCGATTGCCTTTCTGAAAGGTTTAAGCGCCTTGCGCAATCGTCAGAAATTCGCGGTTCAGTCCGTGGCAAGCCGGCCGATCCGGCGCACTTCCCAGCGCAGTTCCACCCCGCTCGTCTCGCGCACACGGGCGCGGACAAGCTCGCCAAGCGCTTCCAGGTCTGCCGCGCTCGCCTCGCCAGTATTGATAAGAAAGTTGCAGTGCTTCTCAGAAACCTGCGCACCACCGACACGCAAGCCCCGGCAGCCGGCGGCATCGATCAGCTTCCATGCAGAGCGTTGTTCGGGCGTGCCGGGAGGATCCGGATTGGCGAAAGTGGAGCCAGATGTCTTTTCGCGTATCGGCTGGGTCTGCGCGCGTTGGTGCTGGTGTGCCTCGATGGCCTCAGCCAGCATTTGCGGATCGCCGGTTCCGGATGCTTCGAGGTGAACTTCGGTCACGATCAGGTCGGCGGGCAGTTCGCTATGGCGGTAGGCGAAGCCGAAATCCGCGGGCTGGAGGTCCACCCGGTGGCCTTCGCGCGTGATTGCGCGCGCGCCGACAAGCGCATCGCACAATTCGCGTCCATAGCAGCCGGCATTGGTGCGCGTCGCGCCGCCAATCGTTCCTGGAATGCCGGAGAGAAACGAAAGACCGTCCAGGCCAAGTCGGGCGGCCTGCCGGGCAATGGCGAGATCGAGAGCCCCTGCACGCGGTTTCAGGACTGGGCCATCCTGGCGGATCTCGCCCCAATACCGCCCCATCAGGCGCACGACGACACCGTCAATGCCGCCATCGCGCACGATCAGGTTCGAGCCGACGCCGAGCACGGTCACAGGAATGTCTGGCGCCAGCGCGGCGAGAAAGGCCGCGAGATCATCCTCGTCAGCCGGCAGGAAAAGAGCATCTGCCGGCCCGCCGACGCGAAACCAGGTATAGGGCGCAAGCGATGCGCCTGCGATGAGCTTGCCGCGAACAGGCGGCAGTGTTTGGAGCGTTGCGGCCATGCAGCCTGCTTATCCAGATTGGCGCGCTGTGTCGAACGCCTGAAGACAACCGGGCATGATAACGCGGCATGATTTCCCTTGCCGGGTGAAGAGCGCGCCGATAGCTAGACCGGACGGGGCTTCGGGCATGACAGCACACGACAAGCAGAGACGTTTCAGGGACCTTGCAAAGCGCCTCGGCCTGCCTGTCGATGCCGACGAACCGCTGATGCTGGTATGTCCGGAATGCCAGGAAACCACTTTCCAGTATCGTCCCTCTGATCTCGAATTTGTTTGCGGAGATTGCACCCATCGCAAGGATGGGGTCGATCATCTGGAAGCGCTGGCGCGGGCGCCGCGTCAATCCTCCGCAGCGCCGAGGCACACGCTTCAGGCCTCATCTGCAGATACCGGGCAGGGCGCCGAGATTGTCGCCCTGATGCCGCGTCAGCGAGCCACTCCAGTCGCTGCGCCAATCCAGGCAAGCACACAGGCACAGGCCGAAAGCCCGCCCGCCCATCCGTCCGGGCCGCGTAGCCGGCCTCTTGGTGAGAGCGTGATCATTGCCACGCTCTCGCTCGTGTTTCTGGGGGTTGGCCTTCTCGCCGCCGTCATGTCCGGCTTTGCCAATTATCAGGCCTTTGGCGCCATGGTGGAGGATCCGTTACAGTCCCGGATATGGGCCTGGACCGGCATTATCGCGTCTGTGTGCAGCTTTGGCGGCTTCACCTTTGTCTATTGGCACTGGTCGCATGGCCGGCGAAAGGAAGGGTTGCGGGCCATCCTGTTTGCGATGGCCGGGGCGGCGACCAGCCTTGTCGGCACGCAGATGTATATGACCACGACTGAAAATGACCGGCTCGCGGCCTCTGAGGCGGCCAGGGCCCGAAGCGCGCTGATCGCGACACAGGTCACAGACTGGCGCCACCAACTGGAAGCGATCCCCCCCGATGTGCGTTCGGTCGAAGGCCTTGAGGCCTATATCGAAGAGGTCGAGGGCGTTGGCCGCACTCATCAGAAACCCTATCGCGATGCGCGCAATGAGCTGGGTCTTGCCCGCCGGCGCGCTGAACTGGAAACCCGGATTGAAGTTGGGCGGGCTGAATTGCTGACGCTTGGCGATGCAGTGGCGGTGCGACCGGCGCGCGCGTCATGGCTCAGCTGGTTTTTTGCCGCAATGCTCGAAGTTTTCTCGTCGCAAGGCACCTCGATCGGGTTCGTGGCGCTGATGATCCTTGCAGGCCGTCGCCGGGATTGATCCGTTTGCGCTCACGCTGATCACCTGGCGCCGAAGGCTCTGCGGGGCCGGCGCCGGCGCGCCGGCGGGCCCTTGGCTACCTCAGGCCGGGGCCGTCTCCGGCTCGGTGAGATACGGGGCGAGCCGGCGCGCGACTTCCGCCACGCTGGTCTCGGTCAGTCCGGCAATATTGATCCGCCCGGAAGCAGGCAGGTAGACGGCCTGTTGCAGCCGGATCAGCTCGGTGATCTGCGGGGCGAGCGGCAGCTGCGAGAACATGCCCTGTTGTGCGGTCAAAGCGTCGAAATCGTCGCGGCCGGTCTCTGCTTTCAGCGCGGCGGCGAGTTTTTCGCGCAGCGAGCGCATCCGCGTCCGCATCGCATCCAGCTCTTCGGTCCAGGCCGCCTTCAAGGCATCGTCGCCAAGTATGGTGGCCACGATGGCGGCGCCATGCGAGGGCGGCATGGAATAAGCGGCGCGCGCGATGTCGGCAATATGGGTGGCGCCGGCCGCGACATCGCGCGGCCCATCAGCCTGTAGCAACAGGCAGCCGGTGCGCTCGCGGTACAGCCCGAAATTCTTGGAGCAGGAATAGGCAATCATGGCCTCGGGGACGCCGCCCAGCAGGGCGCGCACCCCGGCAATATCGTGCTCCAGCCCGCCGCCAAATCCGTGATAGGCCACATCGACCAGCGGCATCAGGAGCTGGTGCGCACAGAAATCGCCGAGATAGGCCCATTGCTCCGGTCTCAGGTCGATTCCCGTCGGATTGTGGCAGGGGCCCTGCAAAAGGATGATATCGCCGGGGCGTGCTTCGCGCAGGTCATCCATCATGGCGGGGAAATCGATCGTGCCTGTCGCCGCATCGACATAGCGATAGGATTTCAGCTCCCGGCCCGTGGAGCGAACGAGATTGACATGGTTCGGCCAGGTCGGGTCCGAGGCCCAGATACGCCCTTCCGCCGAGATCCGGCCGGCAAACATGATCGCGACGAACAGGGCGCCGCAGCCTCCGGGCGTGGCAAAGCTGACCACGCGGCCGTCGCTGCGCGCCGCGCTGTTCTCGCCGAGCACCATGTCCTCGATGGCGGCGCAGAAATCGGTATTGCCCTGCGGGCCCTCATAAGCCTTGGTCGTCTCGCTGGCCAGCAGGCGCTCTTCGGCCTGTTTGACCGCCGCCATGATCGGCGTTTCGCCCGCCTCATTGCGATAGATGCCGACGCCGAGATCGATCTTCGCCTCGCGCGGGTCAGCGCGGAAGGCGGCCATCAGGCCGAGAAGCGCATCGGCGGGGCGCGGGGCAAGCCCGGAAAGGAAGGCACTCATGGCGTGTGAGCCTCCATCATCATGTCTGTCCTGCCCGCGTGGGTGCAGGTCGCGGGCAGCCCCGTCAAGCCGGTCGGGCAGGGTGGCGCCTTAAACGATGGCCGCTTCGGTTTTCGCGCGCACCTCGTCTTCGGTGACGCCCGGCGCCAGTTCGACAATTTTCAGCCCTTCATCAACCAGGTCGAACACGCCAAGATCGGTAATGATCCGGTCCACCACGCCCTTGCCCGTCAGCGGCAGGGTGCATTCTTTCAAGAGCTTCGGCTCGCCCTGTTTGTTGGTGTGGTCCATGACCACGATCACGCGCTTGACGCCGGCGACAAGGTCCATCGCCCCGCCCATGCCCTTCACCAGCTTGCCGGGGATCATCCAGTTGGCAAGGTCGCCATTCTCGGCCACTTCCATCGCGCCGAGAATGGCCATGGCGATCTTGCCGCCGCGGATCATGCCGAAACTGGTCGCGCTGTCGAAATAGGCCGTGTGCGGGAGTTCGGTAATGGTCTGCTTGCCGGCATTGATCAGGTCGGGGTCTTCCTCGCCCTCATAAGGGAAGGGCCCCATGCCCAGCATGCCGTTCTCGCTCTGCAGCGTCACGTTCACGCCCTCGGGGATATAATTCGCCACCAGCGTCGGGATGCCGATGCCGAGATTGACATACATCCCGTCTTCCAGTTCCTGCGCGGCGCGCTGCGCCATGTCATTGCGGTCCCAGGGCATTGGGGCGTGTCTCCTATTGCGAACTTATCTCTTCGTGTTTGACCTTGGCCGCCGCGATCACCTCTTCCATGGAGGCATCCGCCCCCACTCCGAGCGGGACCATCGTGTGGGTCCGTTTGAAGGCGACAGCGCGGCCGACGGTCTCATCCGGCACGGAATAGATCCTGTCGACAAAGCAGCGCTCGCCGCGCACGTCGACGATCGAACCGTGGCATACACGTCCGACTTGAGGTGGCGCGCCCCGGCGAATGTTCCGGCATTCATTGGTGAATTCGATCAGGTAGCCGTTTTCGAGCCCGGTTCGCTTCAGATACATGAAGCGCCCGTCGAAGGCCTCATCGGTCAGGCCGACCGTGAATGTGGTCGATCCGGTCACGGGCATGCAGCTTCGGTCGATTTGCATGGTTTCAGGATCGGCCCGTTCCATTGCCGCTTCGAATTGGGCAACTTTCTCTGGCGTGACCGCATCGTCCGAGGCGCAAGCGGCGGTTGTCAGCAAGGCGGCGAAAGCAAGGATACGCAGCATTGGGAATTCTCCGTTCAAGACACCCACGAAGCTAGCACAATTTCAGCGCGAGAGCATCCCTTCTGCCGCTCCTGGTCTCATCAAGCCCGCTCCCTCACCGTGCGCTGCTCGATCCGTTTCTCGTGCTCGCCCTGCACCAGACGGTGCACATAGATGCCGGGCAGGTGGATGGCGTCCGGGTCAAGCTCGCCCGGTTCGACGATCTCCTCGACTTCCATGACGCAGACCTTGCCGCACATGGCTGCGGGCGGATTGAAATTGCGCGCCGCCTTGCGGAACACCGCATTGCCGGTCGCGTCCGCCTTCCACGCCTTGACGATGGCGAGATCGGCGAAGATTCCGCGCTCCAGGATATAGGGTTCGCCTTCGAAGTCCTTGACTTCCTTGCCCTCTGCGATCTGCGTGCCATAGCCGGTCTTGGTGTAGAAGCCGGCAATGCCCGCCCCGCCGGCGCGCATCCGCTCAGCGAGCGTGCCTTGCGGGTTGAACTCAAGCTCCAGCTCGCCGGAGAGATACTGGCGCATGAATTCGGCGTTCTCGCCGACATAGGAAGAGCACATCTTCTTCACCTGCCGGGTCTGGAGCAGCAGGCCCAGACCGAAATCATCCACACCGGCATTATTGGAATAGACGGTCAGGTGTTTCGTGCCCGCCTCGCGGATGGCGGCGATGGAGAGCTCGGGAATGCCGCAGAGGCCGAAGCCGCCCGCCGCAATCACCATGCCGTCAAACAGCAGGCCATCAAGTGCCGAGGCCGCGTCAGGATAAATCTTGCTCGCCATGGTCTAAACCGCCTCCACCGTCTGTTCGATCGCGCCGAAGATCGTCTTGCCCGACCCGTCCAGCATTTCAAGTCGTACCGTATCGCCCGGCTTCATGAAGGGGGTCTGCGGCTCTCCATTCAACAACTGTTGAATCATACGAATCTCGGCAATGCAAGAGTAGCCGCGCCCGCCATCGGCCACCGGCTTGCCCGGCCCGCCATCTTTTCCCTTGTTCGAAACTGTTCCAGAGCCTATGATTGACCCTGCGGAAAGCTTCCGGGTTTTTGCCGCATGCGCGATTAAGGTTGGTAGATTGAAGGTGAGGTCTTCGCCGGCTTCGGCGCGACCGAAGGGCTCGCCATTCAGGTCAACGCGAAGCGGCAAATTGACGGCGCCATCTCGCCAGTGGTTCCCGAGCTCGTCAGGAGTGACGGCCACCGGCGAGAAGGCGCTTGCCGGCTTGGACTGGAAGAAGCCGAAACCCTTCGCCAGCTCCCCGGGGATAAGCCCGCGCAGGCTGACATCATTACACAGCATGATGAGCGCAATATGGTCCTCCGCCGCCGTTGCGCCGGTGCCCATGGGCACATCGGTGGTGATGACGGCAATCTCGCCCTCCATGTCGCAGCCCCAGGCAGGATCACCGAGCGCGATGGCCTCGCGCGGGCCAAGGAAGCCGTCGCTCATGCCCTGATACATCAGCGGGTCGGAATAGAAGCTATCTGGAACCTCCGCCCCGCGTGCGCGCCGGACAAGCTCGACATGGTTGATATAGGCCGACCCGTCCGCCCATTGATAGGCACGCGGCAGCGGGCTCATCGCCTCATGTTCGTGGAAACGCTCGGTCGGCACCGAGCCAAGCTCGATCTGTCCGGCCAGCGCCCGGAGTTGCGGCGCCTTCTGCGTCCAGTCATCCAGCGCCGCCTGCAGCGTCGGCGCAATATGGCTGGCATCGGTGAACTGCGTCAGGTCGCGCGAGACGACGACCAGCCGCCCGTCGCGCGCGCCATTATTCAGGGTGGCGAGTTTCATTCTGTTTTCCTTTCGAAAATCAGCAATCCGTGATCTGACACTGCTGGCGCAACCACCGAAGTCGACAGTTCCGTATTTCCGAGCTGCAAATCGATTTGAATCGGCAGTTTTTCTTGCAATTCTGCCGCCCAACTGTCGGCCAGTGCGACCCAGCGACCGAGAGCGGTATTCGAACGAGAACTCGCAATAAGGACAGCAATATCCAAATCGCTATCGTTGCGATTATCCCCCCTAACTCGGCTCCCAAAAAGATAGACTTGGAGAATGTTCTCGTTGCGCTCGGCCCAAGCCCGGATGGCCTCGATCCATTGCGTCGGAATTTCTTCCACGAGCTCTAGCTCTCCTCGGCGATCTTCTCATGCAGCCAGGCGGCGTGGCGGGGCGCTTTCTTTGTGCGCGTCCATTCCTCCAGCATGTCCTCGGCGACCGATTTGAGCTCGCTAATCTGTTCGGGCGTGGCGATATTGCAGGCCAGTTCCAGCCGGTGGCCATTAGGGTCGAAGAAATAGATCGACTTGAAGATGCCATGATGGGTCGGGCCGACCACATCCAGGCCTTCCGCCTGCGCGCGCGCTTTTGCGCCCATCAACTCGTCCATCGTGGCGACCTCGAAGGCGATATGCTGAACCCATTCGGGCGTGTTGCGGTCGCGGTCCATTTCCGGGGCGTTCGGAAGTTCGAAAAAGGCGAGCACATTGCCGCGCCCGGCGTCCAGGAAGACATGCATGTAAGGGTCGGGTGCGCCGGTGGAGGGCACCTTGTCCTCGGCAATGGCGAGCTGGAAATCCATGCCCATGACGCGCTGGTAGAAGCGCACCGTCTCCATCGCATCGCGGCAGCGATAAGCGACATGGTGAATGCCTTTCAGGCTCGGCGCCTGGCTCATTTATGGCCTCCCTTATGCGTCCTGTCCGTCTTTACGAGCAGCCAGACCAGCGTGCCTGTGACCGCTCCGATCAGCGCGGCCGCGCCCAGCTCGGTCAGCCAGCTGTCCATGAAGCGCACCGCGATCCCGGTCGCGAGCGCTGCGATGATACCTGACAGGATCGATTTCATGTTCCGCGCCTTTTCATTCCTGTTCGCATGGGCTCAGTCCTTCATGGCGCGCTTTGACCGCCTCCAGGCATTGAACCAGCTGCCAAGGCCAACGCCAGCGGCGACACCGGCAATCGCGATGGGCGAGATGATACTGGCCAGCCAAAGCCCCGCGCCGATCACCGCGCCGACCGCGGCCCCGACAAGCCCCTCCTGGGGCGGGGTCAGCTGAACCTTGCGTTCGGTCTCACTCATGCGTCCTCTTCCACGGTCAGCGCGCCGCGACGGATCTGGTCGCGTTCCATGCTTTCGAAGAGTGCCTTGAAATTGCCCTCGCCGAAACCCTCGTCGCCCTTGCGCTGGATGAATTCGAAAAAGACCGGCCCGAGCCGGGTCTCCGAAAAGATCTGCAGGAGCAGGCGCGGCTGGCCGCCCTCTGTTGTCCCGTCGAGCAGGAGGCCGCGCGATTTCAGTGCTTCCACCGGCTCGCCATGGCCCGGCAGGCGCTCATCCAGCATTTCGTAATATGTCGCCGGAGGCGGCGTCATGAAGGGCACGCCGAGCTTTTTCAGCCTGTCATAGGCAGCATAAAGATCGTCGCAGATCAGGGCGATGTGCTGGATGCCCTCGCCGTTGAAATCACGCAGGAATTCCTCGATCTGGCCCTTGCCTCCTTCGCCTTCCTCATTCAGCGGTATGCGGATCTTGCCGTCCGGCGCAGTCAGCGCCTTGGAGGTCAGGCCTGTATATTCGCCCTTGATGTCGAAAAAACGGATCTCGCGGAAATTGAACAGCGTCTCGTAGAAATCCGCCCAATAGGCCATCCGACCGCCATAGACATTGTGGGTCAGGTGATCGACCATTTCGAAACCGGCGCCTTGCGGATAGCGCTCGACGCCCGGCAGGTATTCGAAATCGATATCATAGATGCTGAGACCGTGATCGCCCTGATCGGCGTAGCGGTCGATGAGGTAGATGATCGAATTGCCAATCCCGCGAATGCCCGGAATGCGAAGCTCCATCGGGCCGGTCTCGACCTGGACCGGCTCGGCGCCCTTTTCGATCAGGTGGTCATAGGCCTTGCGCGCATCGCGCACGCGGAAGCCCATGCCGCAGGCCGAGGGGCCGTGTTCGCGCGAGAAGAACCAGGCCGCCGAGCGCGGCTCGTAATTGGTGATGAAATTGATCGCGCCCTGGCGCCACAGCTCGACTTGCTTCGAGCGATGGCGGGCCACTTTCGCAAAACCCATAGTTTCGAAGACGGGCTCGATGATGCCCTTTTCAGGCGCGGAGAATTCGATGAACTCGAAACCGTCGAGGCCAGCAGGATTGTCGAACAGGTCGGCCATTGCATCTCTCCCTGGGAATAAATTAGTTTCATATGTAACCAATTTTGCGCACGCCTTCAACAGCGAGGTTTTTGAAAATGAGCGGGACTGATCCTGAAAATGGCGTCGGCGCAGGCGGTATGGAGACGCTCAGTCTCGGCGCCTTCCTGCCCTATCGCCTGTCGGTGCTGTCCAATACGGTCTCGCGTGCCATTGCGGCTGATTATGACCGCGCCTTCGGGCTCAGCATCTGGCAATGGCGGTGTATGGCGGTGTTGGGGGAGACCCCGGGCCTGACCGCGCGCGAGGTGGCGCAGCGCACGGCCATGGATAAAGTGGCTGTGAGCCGGGCCATTGCCGCGCTGGAGGGCGAGACGCATCTTCGCCGGGAGACCGATGCGCGTGATGCCCGCGCCGCGCGCCTGTTCCTGACCGACAAGGGGCAGGCGACCTACAGGGCGATCATCCCGATTGCCCGGCGTCATGAGCAGGCGCTCATGGCATCATTGACGCTGTCGGAACGTGCTGTGCTTGATGCCATCCTGAACAAGCTGGCATGTGCAGCGGCCCCAGATCGCTCTTTATGGTAGAGTGCGCCCGTTTTCGCTTCATCAGGGAATTGGCAAGTCTTTTGCTTAACCTGTAGGCGAACTGGCCTGACAAGCATGAACTGATCCGTCAGGGCACATCAATCGGGCAGGGCAGGGGCCGGCAATATGCATCCCATCTTCATCTTGCTGGCATTGCTGATCCTGTTCGGCGCCCATCTCGCCCGCCTGCCGGCCCGCGGCGGCGTCTGGCTGGCCTCTGGCGCCTTTGTTGCCGGGTTGGTGGCAATGGCGCTTTTGCTGCGCGTCGTCTTCGGGGGGCTGGGCATCGGCCGCACGACGGATTTCGACCGGGTGGTGAACGCGGCGGTCGCTGCAGCGAGCCAGGATGACGCACCGCTAATCATCTTTACCGGCGCCAGCTATTCGCGAAATGCCCTTGACGACGAGACCCTGACGCAGGCGCTGCGCGCACGCGGCTTTCCTCACCGGGCCATCAATCTCAGTCTCGAAGCAGCCTCTATGCTGGAACGGCAGGCCCATCTTGAGGCCTTTATCGACCGGTCGGGCCGCATACCGGACGTGGTCTTCATCGAAGTCGCCAGGGACTTCGACATGCGCGTGGCACAATTCTTCGACAATTCGAAATTCTCCGCGCGCGGGATCGAACAGTTCGGGCCTGTCGAAACGGTCTGGACCCTGCGCGGACTGACCAACGGGGCCTGTCCGGGGGCGGCAGGCTGCGTGAAGGATACGGCCTTTCTCGGTCTGCATTTCGCCCTCAACGCAGCGAATGTCGGCCTGGGAGCTCGCGGGGAGCGGGCCGGGCAGGCGGGTGATCTGGCGAGCTATGATCCCCAGGACACGCCGCGCGAAGAGATTGACCTGCTTGACCGCGGGCTGGCGCTGACAGCGGCGCCGGACGTCTCGCCTGTGACCGGTCCGCCCTGGGCGCGCGATTTCCGACAGGCCTGGCGAGCGCATCTGACCCGGCAGGGGGTTGGCAGAACCGGCTATTATTTCCCGCCGGTGATCGAGGCGAACAAACGCGCCTATGCTGAAGGGCTCTGCCGGGGCGAACTGTCTGATCCTGTCTGCATAGCCCCACAGGATGAGGCATTGCTGGACGCACTCGACGATGATGTCTGGTTTGACCGCTCGCACCTGCTTGATCCGGGCGCGCAGCTCTACTCATCCTGGCTCGCCGGCAAGATTGCTGAAAGCGGTATACTGGCCGGGCCAGAGGCCGCACCGGGCACGGGAGGCGGCGCAGAATGATCTTCACCGAACCGGTCTTCCTTGCCTTCCTGGCGCCGCTTTTCCTGCTTTACTGGTTTGTCGTGAAGGGCAGGGAAGGGCGCCTCAGCCTGCTGCTCGCCGCGTCGGCTGTCTTCTATGGCTGGTGGGACTGGCGGTTTCTGTTCCTGATCGCGCTTGTGATCATGGTCAGCTGGTTCGCGGCGATTCGCGCCAGCGCTTTCCCGAAGGCCCATCCGGTTCGCAGGTTCTGGCTGACGGCGGCCATCGTGATCAACCTGACAGTTCTGGCGCTTTTCAAGTATTTTGGTTTTTTCACCGAAAGCACAGCCGCAGCGCTGGAGGCGATGGGGCTGAAAGCTTCCTTCCCTATGGTCAATATCCTGCTACCGGTCGGGATTTCCTTCTACATCTTCCAGGCCATTTCCTATGTCGTCGATACCGCGCGCGGCCAGATCCCGGCCGAACCGCGCATTCGTCGCGTCGCGCTTTATATCGCGTTCTTCCCGCAACTCGTCGCCGGTCCCATCGTGCGAGCAGCGAGCTTCTTCCCGCAGATGGAGAAAGCCAAACGCCTGTCCGGTGCGCTACTGGCCTCGGGCGGGCGGGCCTTCCTTCTGGGCTTTGCGTACAAGGCAGGCATCGCGGATAATCTCGCTCCCTTTGTCGATCCCGTCTATGGCGACGCGCTGAAACCGGGTGATTCCGACCTTTCCATCTGGTCCAACTCTGCCCTGATCGGGGCGACCATCGCCTTTGCCGGCCAGATCTATTTCGATTTTGCCGGCTATTCGCTGATGGCTATCGGGGTCGCGCGCTGGTTTGGCTACTATATCCCGAAGAATTTCGACTATCCCTATTCGGCGCGCTCGGTGACCGAGTTCTGGCGCCGCTGGCATATCTCCCTGTCCACCTGGCTGCGCGACTATCTCTATATTCCGCTGGGCGGAAACCGGGCCGGGCAATGGCTGACCTATCGCAATCTCATGGTGACGATGGTGCTGGGCGGGCTCTGGCACGGCGCGGCATGGACCTTCATTGCCTGGGGCGCGCTGCACGGGGCGGCGCTCGCCTTTCACAGGGCTGTTTTTGTCGGAACAGAAAGGCGCACAGGTGCCATGCTCGCACTTGTTTTCACGCAGGGCTTCATCCTGCTGTCCTGGGCGGCGTTCCGCGCTGAGGATTTTTCCGACATGCTCAGCATCTGGTCGGCCTTTATCGGCCTGCGCGCGGGCGGCCCTGAAATGCTGCCCTGGCAGGTCTGGGGCGTGCCCTTGCTGATCATCCTCGATGCGGCAATGGGCCGTTCGCGCCTGTCGCGCCTGTCGCGCGCCCGGGTCCTGCGCCAGCCTGTGGTCTGGTGGGCCGGGCTCGGCGCGGTGACGGCCATTCTTCTCGCGCTATACCCGCTTGAAGCTGCTCCCTTCGTTTACTTCCAGTTCTGAGCGGTGAATAATCAGCCCATGTCTTCCCGACGCATACTCGTGGTGATCGACGCCACACTCGATACGGCATTCGATGCCACGCCGCAGGCGCGCCCGCCGGTCGTGGAAAGCCTCGCCTCCCTGGATCATGTTCAGGGCGTCGAGTTCAGTCCACCGGTCATTGTCTGCGGATTTGCCAATGCGGCGCGGGCACGCGGCGCCTTCCTGGTCACGGGCGATGGCGACGGCACCGTGATTGCGCTCGATCCTCTTGGCACACCGCAGCTGAGAAGCGCTGTGGCGACATCGTGGCGCGACCTCAAGGCGCCTGGCGCTGAACTTGTCATGCTGCCCGCCGGTGCCGGTATGCTGCCCGATCCGCCGCCATTCAACCCGATGGCTGGCGCACCCGTGTTGACATTCTCCACATTCGAGACGACCGAGACAAAGGGCGTTGTGAGACCGCCGGAAACAGACTGGAAGGCTGCCTGCACGGGCGAATAACAGGGAACAGAATGGGTAAGTATTTCGGGACGGACGGGATCAGAGGACCGGTCGGGACGTCGCCTCTCACACCCGAAGGCATCGCTTCGCTCGGCCGCGCGGCCAGTGAGTGGGTGCGCGCCGGGGCACCGGGCAAGGCGATGGTGGTGATCGGCCATGACACCCGCGCCTCGTCAGACTGGATCAGCGCCATTCTGGCGGCCAGTTTCAATGCCATGGGGCTCGATGTCTGTGATCTCGGCATCGAGACGACGCCGGGCGTGGCCGCCGACACGATGGGCCGCAGCGCCGCGCTTGGCATCATGGTCACCGCCTCGCACAATCCTTACACCGACAATGGCGTCAAACTGTTCGGCTCGGACGGGTTCAAACTGCCCGATACCGCGCAAGCAAAGATTGAGGCCAGTATGGATGGCGGCGCTCAACACAAGCCGGCGGCAGACGACACGGGGAAACGCAATGATCAGTCTGGGTCAGACTATTACGAAACGGCACTGTCCGCCCGGGCGGGCGAAGGCGCGCTGGAAGGGCTGAAAATCGTCGTTGACTGCGCCAATGGCGCCGCCGCGCCGCGTGCGCCCGGCTGGCTCATGCGCCTGGGGGCCGAGATAGAGACCATCGGCATCGACCCTGACGGGGTGAATATCAACGCCGCTTGCGGAGCGACCGATCCCGGGGCGCTTGCTGCGCGTGTTGTCGCCTCGGGAGCCTATGCCGGTGTCGCGTTTGACGGTGATGCTGACAGGCTGATCATGGTCGATGAGACCGGCCGGGTCGTGGACGGGGACCAGCTGATTGCGCTCATTGCCAGTCACTGGCACCGCACCGGCAGGCTGAGGGGCGGCGGTGTGGTCGCCACGATCATGTCGAATCTGGGCCTGGAGCGCCATCTCGCGAGGCTGGGACTGACATTGGACCGCACGAAGGTCGGCGACCGGCATGTGGTTCAGGCGATGCGGGAAAAAGGCTTCAATCTCGGTGGGGAACAATCCGGTCATCTTGTCATGCTGGATGCAACAACGACCGGCGATGGCCTGATGGCGGCGCTGGAAGTGCTAAAGATCGCCCGCGCCGACGGGCGAGTTTTCTCTGCTGTTTCGAATGTGTTCGAGGCTGTGCCGCAAAAGCTGGTCAATATCCGTTTTGACGGTGCCGACCCGCTCGAAGCGGGTAGCGTGAAGGCGGCAATCGCCAGTGCATCCAGCAAGCTTGGCGACACGGGCCGGGTCTTCGTGCGCAAGTCAGGAACCGAGCCACTCATGCGTGTGATGGCCGAAGCGGTTGACCCTGACGATCTCGAAACCGCACTTCACGAAGTTGTGACGGCAATCGAAGCCGCACGTTAGAGGCAACCGGCAGGCTTCATGCTTGGTTGTCAGCCATGACACAGCAACTTCCGATATCCAGCCCCTCGGGTCTTGTGGCGCTTACAGCGGGTGGACCCCATGCGTGGATCACGATCAATGCCCTTCGCGCAGCCTATGGCGAGGTGCCGGTCATCCTGGAAGATGGCGAGCCGGCCGATATCTTCTGGCGCCGTCGGCTCCGGCGTCTGGGCCCGTTGCGCGTGGCCGGCCAGTGGGGGCAGATGATGCTGGCAAAGGCCACAAAGCCCTTGTCGCGCAAGCGGTTGCCCGAACTGATTGCGCAATATGACCTTGAGCCCGAGCCCGCCGAGGACCAGCTCAGCCTGCGTGTGTCATCGGTCAATTCCGACGCGTGCCGCGATGCGCTGCAAGTGCTGGCGCCGCGGGCTGTCTATGTGGTCGGCACACGGATGATCGGCGCGCGCACACTGGATTGCGTGGATGCGCCCTTTATCAATTATCATTCCGGAATCACGCCTGGTTATCGCGGCATACATGGCGGTTATCATGCGCTGGCGAGGGGTGAGCCTGAGCATTTCGGCACGACGCTGCACCTTGTCGATGCAGGGATCGATACCGGCGACATCCTTGCGCAGGTGCAGGTCCGGCCTGAAAAAAAAGATAATTTCCACACCTATCTCTGGCTGATGGCGGCCCAGTCTCGCGAGACTGTCGTTCGCGTCATGGGCGAGGCCCTGCGTGGGTAGCTGGCGCCCTATCGCCGCGATGACATGGACGACGGTCTGTATTTCGGGCCGACGCTGTGGAGCTATCTCTGGCATGGGTGGCGACGCGGCGTGTGGTGATCAGGCAAGCTGGCCATAGAGATCGTATTCATCCGCATCAGTAATCCTGGCCCGGATAATATCGCCGGTCCGGACGTGTTCGCCGCTGCCAAGATCGAGATGGACGATGCCGTCAATCTCCGGTGCATCGGCGCGGGTCCGCCCGATCCACTGGCCGGCTTCCTCGCCCGCCCGATCAAGAATAACAGGCTGGACGGTGCCGACCTGCGCGGCGGCTCTGGCTGCGGAAATTTCCGACTGCAGGGCCATGAAACGATGCCAGCGCTCGTCCTTGACCTCTTCGGCGACATGGCCGGGCAGCTCGCGGCTGTCGGCATGATCAACATTCTCATATTTGAAACAGCCAGCGCGGTCGATCTTCGCTTCGGCAATGAAATCCAGCAGCGTCTGGAAATCCTCTTCCGTCTCTCCGGGAAAGCCGACGATAAAGGTTGAGCGGATGGCAAGATCGGGAACGCTGGCGCGCCAGTTCGCGATACGCTCCAGCACCCGGTCCTGCTTTGCCGGCCGGCGCATCGCCTTCAGAACTGTGGGGCTCGCATGCTGGAAGGGGATATCGAGATAGGGCAGCACGGCGCCTTCGGCCATCAGCTCCATGATCTTGTCGACATGCGGATAGGGGTAGACATAATGCAGCCGAATCCAGGCGCCGAGCGCACCGAGGCCCCGGGCGAGGTCGAGGAACCGCGTCTCATATTCCTCCCCCTTCCAGCTCTGGGGGGCATATTTTACGTCCAGCCCATAGGCCGATGTGTCCTGGCTGATGACGAGGAGTTCCTTCACACCCGCCTTCACCAGTTGCTCGGCCTCGGTCAGCACATGATGGATGGGTCGCGAGACCAGGTCGCCGCGCAGCTTCGGAATGATGCAGAAGCTGCAGCGATTGTTGCAGCCCTCGGAGATCTTCAGATAAGCATAGTGGCGCGGGGTGAGGCGCAGGCCAGCTTCGGGAACAAGGTCGCGCTTGAAGTCGTGCGGCGCGGCGAGCGCGCCATGCACCGCGTCCATAACCTGCTCATACTGGTGCGGCCCGGTGATCGCGAGCACTTTGGGATGGGCCGCTTCGATCACTTCCGGTTCGGCGCCCAGGCAGCCGGTCACGATCACCCTGCCATTGGCCTCAATCGCCTCGCCGATTGCGTCCAGGCTTTCCTCGCGCGCACTGTCCAGAAACCCGCAAGTGTTGACGAGGACGAGGTCTGCGCCGGCATAGTCCGGGCTGATCTCATAGCCCTCTGCCCTCAGGCGGGTGATGATCCTTTCGGAATCCACCAGCGCCTTCGGGCAGCCGAGCGAAACGATGCCGACCCGTGGCGTGGTGTAAAATGTATCTGGCATGTCGCGGCGTTTATCCTGTGGTGTCCGGCCAGGCAAGGCGCGTCGGGGTGGGCAAGGGCTGGCAATGGCCGGAAAGGCGGCGCGGACCACCCACACGAAGCGTGTGGAGACGGAGACTGGGTGCACTGTTTCTCGGTAGGGCCTGGGCCCAAGCCCGGGCATGCGGTTGATGTTTCCTGGTCGAAGAACCGGCCTTGCCCCGTCATGGCCCGGTTCATCCGGGCCATCCAGCTCGCAATGGAGGGGCCGGGCATGTTGGCTGCGGGGGAGGGCCATACAAGCGCCGCCTGTCAAACTCGACTCGCACCCCGTGTGTTACACTTGCAAAGGTGTGCGAGATCATATAAGTGAACAATCAATCACTAATTCGGGAGTCCGTCATGACCACGATACGCCTTGATCTGACCGCCCTGACGCGTTCGGGCACGCTCTCGCCGGAAGAGGCGGCGCGGCTGGAGGCGCTGGCCCTGCCAGACCAGAAGGCCGGGCTGATGATCAATCTTCTCCTGTTCAGCGGTGCGATCGCCGTGGCCGCCGGGGCCATTGCGCTGGTGCCGGATGCAACGACCGGGCTCGTGCTGGCGCTGCTGGCCCTGGGCGGGGGCGCATCCATCAAGGCGCTGGACCGTCAGGCAGACTGGCGCGTACTCTGGCAGGGGCTGGCTTTCATGGGCGTGATCGGCGTGTCGGGCTGGATCGCGTTCGAATTCGAAGAGGCCCGGCACTGGCCACCTGTCGCGATCGCTGCGTTGACGACGGGAGCGGCCATCGGTTTCCGATCAGCCTTCCTGTCGGCCCTGGCCGTCCTTGCGGGTGGCGCGATCCTGGGCTCGGGCACGGCCTATTGGCATGCGAGCTATGCCATTTTCGTCAGCGAGCCGACACTGACCGTGCTCATCCTGTCAGCGCTCTCTGCGAGCCTATATGCCCTGCGCAATCGCGCCGCGCAGGCCTGGCAAGCCATGCTGACCAGTGCGGCGCGCATTTCGGCCTTTATCGCGGCCATGGGGTTCTGGGTCGGCTCGCTATGGGGCGATCATGTCGGTGAACACTGGGCGCGCGCAGAAGGGCGCTGGCGGGCAGCGATGGAATGGCGCGAGACAGCCACCCATGTGCCCGAATGGGTGTTCAGTTTCGGCTGGGCCGGCGCGCTGATCGGCCTGATCGCAACGCAGCCGCGCGGCGGATTCCTGTCAGTCAGCGCGGTCGTCTTTCTGGCGATCCATGCCTATACGCAATTCTTCGAGACGTTCGGCGCACAGCCATGGGCCATGCTCATCGCCGGGCTCACTGCTTTTACCCTCGCCGTCGCGGGCGCGCGCTGGATGGTCTTGCAGAGGCGAGCCGAGAGTTAGTGCCCGGAACTTCTGTCACCTGGGTCTCGTGACGCTCACCGGTTTGCCTGAGGCGAAGAAATTGATCCGGGAGATCTATTTGGGGCGGAGAGTGGCCCGGCAGGGGCTTTTCCCTGTCGGACCGCCCGCTTCGGCTGCGCCTTCGTGATGGGGCGCACCCAGGGCTGTCGGGTTCGACGTTTCGCCATCCGGCCCACGTGGTCGTCCCGAACCTGCTGACGGGCCTGGAGATCAAGCAGCGCCCGGCAAGGCCGTAAAACCTTGCAGGAAAGCAGGACCAGTGTTTTCCGTCGTCTCCTGATTTGAGGAGGTTTTGATTGCTGATTATAATATATTTATGATCAGATAATAAATTGCACCCGCCTGTATTATTCCTGCACCAGATAAATATTGCGGCTATTTCGAATATTTTAGATTGGCGAAAATACTATTCGCAGGAGATTGAGACCTGGATCAGTGTGACAAGATGGCACACCCCCTGTGTCGGAGTTCAATTCGCTGCAGTACGGCGGAGACGCGCTGTTCATTTAACACACCGAATCTAAACGGAAAAAATCAATCGTCCCGACGCGAAAGTCATTCGTGAGCGAACCGTTTGTGCGCAGCTGCAGTGTCGATTTCCGATCGGTTGACTCGTTTTTTGACCTGGTCGGGACCTCGACTTCAGCCGGCAACGAGACAGTTCCCTTTCCACCGGGCAGACCGGATGATATTAGGGAGCTGAAAATGCAGGAAATATTGGGGAGTCTTTCTCCGGGCCAGTATGGGCTGGTCTACAATTCGTTTTCGTTCGGGATCGCGACATTTGCCGCGGCGACGATCTTCTTCTGGTTGGGGCGCTCACAAGTGGCGCGGGAATACAAGACTGCGTTGACCATAACGGGTCTCGTGACCTTCATCGCGTTCTACCACTATCTGCGCATCTTCCAGAGTTTCGACGCCGCTGTGATGATGGATGGCGGAGCGATCGAGGCGACGGGCAAGGAATTTAACCGTGCCTATCGATACGTCGACTGGCTGCTGACCGTGCCGCTGCTTCTGGTCGAGCTGATCCTTGTGATGCGGTTGTCGCGGTCTGAGACGGTTTCCAAGGGTTTCTCTCTCGGCGGCGCTGCTGCCTTGATGATCATCCTCGGCTATCCGGGCGAAGTTTCCGGCGGCATCGATGGTACACGCCTCATCTGGGGCGCGCTGTCCATGATTCCGTTCCTCTACATTGTCTACACGCTCTATGCTGGCCTCAGCGAAGCCATCAATCGCCAGCCTGACGATGTGAAGGGATTGGTCAGCCTCGCACGAAACGTCACTGTCGTGGCCTGGTTCTTCTACCCGATCGTGTATTTCGCGCCTTTCGTGATCAATCTCGAAGGAACAGGATCCTTCGTCGTGGTCGAGGTGGGCTACACGGTCGCCGACATTCTGGCCAAGGCTGCTTTCGGCGTGCTCATCTACACGATCGCCGTTCGCAAATCAGAGTCGGAAAAGCAATCCGGCCCGGCCTTGCAGCCGGCGGAGTAGCGGTAACGACCACCACCTGTGCGCAGGTGGTGGTCTTCCGCCGTTTCTGCACGTTGCGACCGCCGGACATAAAGGCGGACCACAAAGTCGGGAGGATGACGGAATGGATGAATCACGTGCCAAACACGCCCTGATACGTTCAGAAGAGCTCATGAGTGACCTGGTCAGCCAGTCGTCGGGATTAGCGGCTGACGCCGCGCGAAGGCACCTGTCCAGTGGCGGTAAACGGATCCGCGCGCGCCTCGCACTGTCCAGCGCCTCTCGTCTCGGCTTGGGCGAGGATACGGCCACACGAATCGCGGCAGCCAGTGAACTTACCCACAACGCCTCGCTGGTTCATGATGACGTTCAGGATCGCTCGACCCGGCGTCGCGGCACCTCAACCATCTGGGCAGAATTCGGCACGGATATGGCGATATGTGTCGGCGACCTGATGATTTCTGCCGCTTATGCCGCGGCCGCAGGCACAGGTCGTCTGGCGCCCCAACTGATTGGTCATATCCATTCGCGCGTGTCTGAGGTCATCAAGGGTCAGTGCGCCGATCTCAACGCGCGGCATACGCCCGTCGGAACGCTGGAGGATTATGAGCGTATTGCCCGATCCAAGTCGGCACCATTGCTTGCCCTGCCGATTGACCTTGCCCTGATTGCGGCACAGCGCAGGGACGCGCTTGTTCACGTGGAACGTGCTGCGGGGGCTTTCGCGGCGGCTTATCAGATGGCTGATGATATCGATGATGTCATGTCTGATGCACAGGCCGGTGAGGTCAACATCGTCGCGATCCTCGGTGGAAGTTCGACGAATTCACCTGAAGCCGCGCAGGTTCGCAAACTGGCGGCAGGCTATTACCTTGAAGCTGGCGAGCTCGCCAGACGCCTGCCAAACGGATGCGGCGCGCAGATGGTCGCCTATGCGCAGGCTGGCGCGACAAGGCTGGCAGGCGAAAAGGTACCCGCATGAGCCGGGCGATTGTCGTCGGCGCCGGTTTTGGCGGCATCGCAGCCGCGATCCGGCTGCGTGCGAAAGGATACGGCGTCACACTTGTTGACCGGTGCGAAAGGCTTGGCGGGCGCGCCCAGGTGTTCGAACATGACGGATACCGCCATGA
Organism: uncultured Hyphomonadaceae bacterium; assembly: GCA_964415675.1. Taxonomy (GTDB): domain Bacteria; phylum Pseudomonadota; class Alphaproteobacteria; order Caulobacterales; family Hyphomonadaceae; genus UBA5336. The sequence goes on along the minus strand of CAYQBG010000008.1, from coordinate 85,825 downwards.
TGCTGGCCCGACTGTCATTACAGCGCCCTTCCTGCTGGAGGAATTGTTCTCTGCTCTCGGCAAGCGCATGGAGGATTATGTGCGCCTCGTGCCGCTTTCGACCTGGTATCGTTTTCATTACCCTGACGGCAGCCAGTTCGATTATGGCGGCACGATCGACGATACTCTGGCCGAGATTGGGAGGATCAACCCGGCCGATTGCGATGGTTATCGCAGTCTTCTTGAAGAATCCGAACAAATCTATCGCGTCGGATTTGAGAAACTGTCCGACCGGCCCTTTCACAAACTGGATCGCATGCTTGCCGAGGTGCCGGCCATGATGCGCCTGGGCAGTCGGCGCACGGTCTGGCAGCTCGTTTCGCGCCATCTCAAGGATGAGAAGCTTCGCCAGGCTTTTTCGGTGCAGCCGCTTCTTGTCGGCGGCAATCCGTTCTCGACCACCAGCATCTACAATCTCATCCACTTCCTGGAGCGAGCTCATGGCGTTCACTTTGCCATGGGCGGAACCGGTGCGCTGGTCGATGGGCTGGAACGGCTGATGCGCGAAGCCGGTATCGAGATCCGCCTCGCGACAACGGTCGAAGCGATCGAAACCCTTGGCAATCGGGTGAGTGGTGTACGTCTTGAGGGCGGAGAGCGCCTGACAGCCGATCTTGTCGTGTCGAACGCTGATCCGGCCTTTCTCTATAACAACATGCTCGGCGACGCTGAAACGAAGCTCAGCGCCCGGCTGAAGGCGCGGCACGCACGAAAATCTATGGGACTGTTCGTGCTGTTCTTCGGAGCGCAAGGAACCTATGATGATGTTGCCCATCATACGATCTGGCTGGGGAAGCGATACAAGGGCCTGCTTGACGACATCTTCCGGCGGAAGGTGCTGGCCGAGGATTTCTCGCTCTATCTCCACCGCCCGACAGCGACCGACCCATCATTCGCGCCGGTCGGCCATGACAGTTTCTACGCGCTGGTGCCGGTGCCCAACCTTCAGGCCGATATCGACTGGGCTCAAGCCGGGCCGCGCCTTCGTGACCGGGTCGTCAGCGCGCTCGACGAGACCATCCTGCCCGGGCTGAAATCACGCATACGATCGGATTTCTTCATGACGCCCGAAGATTTCCTCGTCGATTACCTCAGCCCCGCCGGCGCGGGCTTTTCCATTGCACCGCACTTTACCCAGTCGGCCTGGTTTCGTTTCCACAACAAGGCCGAGGGGCCGGAAAACCTCTATCTCGTCGGGGCCGGTACCCATCCCGGTGCCGGCCTGCCTGGCGTACTGTCCTCGGCGCGCGTACTCGACCGGCTGGTGCCCGCTGCCGCGCTGGAAAAGGCTGCAGGCCACAGGCCGAGGGAGGCTGCATGAGCATTGCGCCCGATCTTGCCGAGGCCGCACCACCCGCCAGGGCCATTCTGAAGACCCATGGCCGGTCGTTTCACTTCGCGAGCCACTTTCTGGGCAAGCGGCATGGGATGCGCGCCGCACGACTTTACGCCTTCTGCCGGCATGTCGATGATACAGCTGACACTGCCACAAATCCGGAAGCTGCAGGTTTCGAACTCGACCGGCTGGAGGCGGAAATCGACGGTGGTTCAGACGCCGGACCGCGAACCGCAGACTTCCTGGACCTTGCCAGCGAGACGAATATGGACCTGGGCCCGGCGCGGGCCCTTGTCGAAGGCGTGCGCAGCGATCTTGGGCCGGTCGCATTCAAGAGCGAGCGTGAGCTCGTGCGCTATGCTTATCGTGTCGCCGGCGTGGTCGGCTTGATGATGTGCGCTGTCCTGGATGTCGATGATCCGGCAGCCGCTCCCTTTGCGATCGATCTGGGCATCGCCATGCAGTTGACGAATATTGCACGCGATGTCGGTGAGGATGCCGCCATGGGGCGGCGCTACCTGCCCGCCGACTGGGTTGGCGATCTGACGCCGGACCGCATCCTGCATCCTGAACCGGACACCGCAGAAGACCTTCGCGCTGGCGTAAAACAGCTGCTCGCAAAAGCGGAGGCGTACTATGAGAGCGGGGAGTCAGGCATGGCCTACCTGCCGGCGCGTGCGCGCCTGGCCATCCTGGTCGCCGCCCGTATCTATCGCCATATCGGCGGGGTGGCCCGACGACGCGATCATGAAACATGGCGCATGCGCGCGCAGGTCGGCGGGCCGGCCAAGGCCGCCGTCGCGATACGCGCCATGGGTGATTTTGCATTCACACCCAGGCTTCATCAGCGCGGCGCTGCACATGACAGCCGATTGCATGGCGCGCTTGATGGCCTGCCATCCTCGAACCCGCCGGAAAGGAAGCCGGCATGAACCGCAGTGTCGACCTTCTCATACTCGGCGGCGGATGCGCCGGGCTTGCCCTTGGCCGGGAACTGGCCAGCCGCGATGCCGGACTGTCGGTGTTGATCATCGAGCCGAGGGCACATTATGAAGAAGATCGCACATGGTGCTTCTGGCAACGCGCCGACGCGCCGGACTGCGGACCCGTTGCCGCGCGCTGGACCCGTTGGCAGCTCTCGACCCGCTCCGAGGCGCTGGAGCATGCCGGTCATGAATGGCATTATGCCATGGTCCGCGCCGGCACCTATTATGATGAGGCCTGCGATACGATCCGGGCTGCGACATCGGTCTCGATACAGGCCGGCACCCGTGCGGGCCTGATCAAAAGCGATGATCGCGGCGCCTGTGTGGATACGGATGCCGGGACAGTTCAAGCACGATGGGTGGTGGACACCCGCCCGCCGGATTCGGCACGGCTCGCCAGCGCACCCGTCGCACAGGTCTTCTCCGGGGCGGAAGTCGAGACCCGCGAAGACAGGTTCGACCCCGCCAAAGCCCTTGTCATGGACCGGCTGCGCGCCGACACGGGACATGTTGCATTCGATTATGTCCTCCCGCTCAGCCCGCGCCGGGCTCTGGTCGAGCACACGGTTTTCTCGACATGCCCACTGGCGCCGCAAACACTTGACCGCGCCTGTGATGCAGAAGTTTCAAGGCGTGCCGGGGAGACTGCACGCATAATTCGCCGCGAGCGTGGATGGCTTCCAATGGGACTGCCAGAGCGGCCATGCACTGACGGCCCGGTCATCGCTGCCGGCGCGGGCGGGGGGGCGCTGCGCGCCTCTTCGGGTTATGGATTTCGACGCATTCAATCCTGGGCCCGCACCTGCGCCGATGAGCTGGCGGCCGGGCGCGCGCCGATACCCCAGCCAGCCGACCCCCTTTTCCGTGGTCTCATGGACCGCATCTTTCTGGACGCTCTTTCCACACAGCCTCTTGCGGGACCCGGCATGTTCATGGCGATCGCCAATACGCTTTCAGCCGATGGCTTTGCCCGCTTCATGTCTGACAAGGCAACACCACAAGACTGGGCGAGCACGGTGCTGGCGTTACCCAAACAGCCCTTCCTGTCGGCGGCCATGCGGCAGGTCTTTCACCGCAATCCGGGGCCGGGGCTGGCGCGATGCTGACGGCCCGAAAGACGTTTTTCGAAGGATATGCCTTTCTCGGGGTCGCCTTGGTGGTTCTTGCCGCAGCGCCGTGGCTCAATACGCTGGCACCTTCTGCGCGGATCGCGATAGCCCTGTCAGCGATTGCCGTTGTCGGTCTGCCCCATGGCGCGGCAGATGCCTGGCTGGCGGCTCGGCGCGGTCTGTTGAGCCGTCCGGCACCTGCGGTCGTTTTCTTCGGCGGTTATGTCTTGCTGGCTGCGTTGGTGATCCTGATCTGGGTGATGGCACCAATTATCAGCCTTGCCATCTTCCTGCTTATATCCGCCTGGCATTTCGGCGGGGATTTCTCACGGAACGAAAAGCCGGTGCGACGGTTTTCGGCGGGCCTCGTACTGCTTGGCGCTCCGGCCCTGTTCTGGCCCGAATCCGTTGGCAACATTTACGTTGCCCTTTCAGGCGAAGACGCCGAAGCGCTTGTCGGGTGGCAGCGTCACGTCTTTGTACCCTCCGGCCTGATCTTTGTTACAGCCGGCCTGTTACCACGGGTCGGCGAGGTGAACTGGCGACCTGTGTTGGAGCTTGGCGCGCTCTGCCTGCTCGCGGCCACCCTGACGCCGCTCCTGTGGTTCACTGTCTATTTCGCGGGCCTGCATTCGCCGCGCCATTTCAAAGGCCTATTCATGGAGGCAGGGCCGGGTGAACGCGCGCGCCTGGCAATCCTTTCGGCACTTGCGACGCTTGCCGCCCTGATTGCCGGCATCCTGAGTGTGGTCACGTTGGTATTCGCCGGGCTCGAAACCAATGACGCGCTCCTCAATGTCATCTTTGTCGGCCTTGCCGCGCTCACTGTCCCGCATATGGCGCTGCTTGACGGGCCCCTGCTCGAATTCTCGGGCTTGGAAAGGAGCTCCAGGTGAATCGAAAGGATTTTTCTACAGCGGACCTGCGTGAGCAGGTCATACGCGTTGATGAGAACGACCGGGAGCTCGGACCCGCCGGAAAGATCCATGTTCACCGAACGGGTGAGTTGCACCGGGCCTTTTCGGTCTTCCTGTTCGACAATTCGGGACGGCTGCTCATGCAGAAGCGTGCCCGCGACAAATACCACTCCGGCGGGCTCTGGGCGAACAGTTGCTGTGGCCATCCACGTCCGGGTGAGGCTGCGCGCCCGGCGGCAGAGCGTCGATTGGGAGAGGAACTCGGCGTCAATGTCTCACTGAGGCCCGCTTTCTTTTCGCGCTACCGGGCCGCACTCGGCAACGGACTAATCGAAAACGAGTTCGTTCACATGATGTTTGGACGATGCGCGGCGACGCCAAGGCCGAATGCAGACGAAGCCAGCGCGGTTCAATGGATCGAACTGGAAACGCTGGAAACGCAGATTGCACAGCGGCCCCGCGACTTTTCCGAATGGCTCCGGCATTACATTTCCGTTCATCGCCTTCAGATAGCGTCACACGCGCGAAGATTATGTTCCCCGGCCCTGAGCCGGAGCCTCCCCTCTCGTCTTTGACAGCCTGCAAGAGCGAAGAGCTTGACGCGGAAGGTCCCGGATCTGCGCTTCGCTTCGTCCGGCAATGCGGGAATGGTGCCACTCTCGGCGAAATTCCGCCACTCTGGCCGGGACGCTACCCTAACCGTCCAGCCCGACGCCCTTGTCTGCAAACAGCTGTTTCAATTCGCCGCTTTCATACATTTCGCGTATGATGTCGCATCCGCCTACAAATTCGCCCTTCACATAGAGCTGCGGGATGGTCGGCCAGTCGGAATAGGTCTTGATACCCTCGCGCACATCCTGGTCTTCGAGCACATTGGTGGCCACATAATCCGCGCCGATCACGTCCAGTATCTGCACGACAACGGATGAAAAGCCGCACTGTGGAAAGGTCGGCGTGCCTTTCATGAACAGGACCACATCATTGGTCTTGACGGCTTCGTCGATTGCGGTGTTCACAGCGTCGGACATGCGAATTTCTCCTCATTCGGGTCTTGTTCGCAGATGTGGCCTGCGCGTGTCGGCGTCAAGTGAGGCCCGCGTTCAGGCCGGCGCGTCAGTGTTATCTTCGGGATCGGGGAATTGCGGCGGGCTGGGCATGCGCTCATGCGCGCCGGCCAGCAGGAAGCCCCAGATCTGTGCGTTCAGTGCGCGGGCCGTTTCGCTCTCATCAGTCTCGATTTTTGCCTGCAGGGCAATCAGCTGACCTATCAGCCGGTCGCGCACTCTGGTCAGGTCGGAGATTTTCAAACTGTCGGGCCGGGTGTCATCTTCCACGCCGCCCGCTTTCAGGAGCGCGCGTGCACCGTCAATCTCGCGCATCAGCCGGTCCGCCGCCCCGTCCCAGGCCTCGCCGGCCATGATGGACATCACACCAATCATGCCCGCCTGGCCACCTGCATAGGTGCCCTCCAGATGCGGGGCCACATCCGTCACAAGCGCCTTGCCGAGCTTGTCGAGGATCATCGCGATATCGGTCATGCCGGCAACTCCACGCCATATATCGGGGCGAGCCGCGCGGCGAGCGTGAGTTCGTGTGCCGCATGGGTGAACCAGCCTGACCAGGCGAGGATCGGGTCGTCATTCGCGCCATCGGTAAAAGCGCGGGCCGAGGAGATCCAGATGCCGATCGCTTTCACGCTGGCAAAGAGCGACCACCATTCGAAGGCTCTTGCATCGAACCGGCAGCCAGACGCTGCCTCCCAGGCCGCGATGGCCTCGGGCCAGGGGATGAAGCCGGCCGCGCGCACGGTATCATTTGCGCACCATAAGGGGTCCGTCGCCCAGGCGAGGTCTTCAAGCGGATCGCCGATATGGGCCATCTCCCAGTCGAGCACGGCGGTGATGTGACCTTCCCCGTCATGAAGGAAATTGCCGGCGCGGAAATCGCCATGAACGATGGACAGGCGCTGTGCCGGCGGCGGCGGGTTGCGCCGCAAGTGCCGGATGGCGGCCGCCGCGATGGGTTCAGGGTGCAGCCGGTCCTTCTCGATCTCGCCGGCCCAATAGTCGAGTTCGCGGCGCCAGCAATCGCCCGGCTCCGGCGTATCCATGACCTCGGCAAGCGGTGAGCCCTCGACCGGTGCGCCGGCAATCCGGCCGATATGGCTGAAGAATTGCTGGCCGATCGCCGCGCGATGCGGTTCGACATCGTCGATCTTGAACGGGTTGAGGGCTGCGCCCCCCTCGATCCGGCCCATCACGAAAAAGGGCGCGCCCAGCGGTCCGGGATCGGTCTCCAGAAAAAGGGCTTCGGGCGCGGGGATGTCGATCCCGCGCATGGATCGAATCGCCGCGAATTCCACCTTGCGCTCAGTGTCGATCAGGCTGTCAGCCGGGTCGCGGCGCAGAATGAGACCCTTTTCGGCGCGCCCGCCCGGGCCGTCAAAGGCGATATCGATGGAATAAGTCTGCCGGCTGGCTCCGCCGTGGATCCGCGTCAGTGCGATCACCTCGGCCTGGCGGGCTCCCGGCGTCTGCGCCTCGAAATAGGCGGCGAAATCGCGGGCAAGCCCCGGGTCTTCGATACCGCTCATGGCGCGCTACGCATCCAGGATACCGGCCCAACCGCTGGGTGCATGCGGGCCGATGAAGAGCTGTTCGAAACTGCCAATCCCCTCATGGCGCGCGCCATCCTCATCGGTCAGGATGGCTTTCGAGATCGCCTGAATGTGCAGGTTTTCCGGGTCGTTCCAGGCCAGTTCGCCCGGACGGATATCCTCGCGCGCTGTCGCCAGTTCGCTGCCATGATAAGCGCCATGACGCCAGGTCGGATGGCCATATCCGATGCCCTTCATCTGGAAGGTCTGCAGGGGTGTCAGCTCCACGCCCAGCCCGCGTCCCTGAGGATCGGTGAAAGTGAGCTGCGCGCTGGCGGCGCGTCTTGTGCCGGATGCATACTCAACGCGGGCCGAGCAATGATCCATCTCGCGGTCTTCGCCCTGTCCGGTCCCGTCCATGACCAGCTTGGCGCGCGTGTTCCAGGACAGTCCCTGCGCATCGTCATTGACATGGAAGTACACGGCCCGGTCCTGAAAATTCAGCGGTGTCCATATCCAGTAATATTGCGGCAGCGTTTCGGGCGGCACCGGCTGGGGATCGGGCATCCCGACCGGGCGCACGCCCCAGCTGCGATCACGCGTACCGCGCCAGCTCGCGCCATCGACAGCGATTGTCTCGCCATCCACGCGCAGCCAGCCGGTCCAGCTGCCATTCTGCGTCATCCGCGTGCAGTCTATCAGCATGCGCGGGCCCTGGCGGTGGGTGAAGCGCGGCTCCTCGATCGGGAAGGCGCGGCCGTCAAATATGAGATCGGCGGCGATGCCTTCGGTCTCTTCCAGTTTCAGCGCCACACGTTTCATCGGCTCCAGAACTTCGACCGACAGCCCGCCGACGCGCGTGTCCATTCGCTCCATGCCAAGCGGGCGGGAGAGAAAGACAGAGCTTTGCCGGCCATCTTTCAGGATCGAGATTGCCCCGTCCATAATGTTGAGATGCGGATAGATGCCGAAGGCGCCGCCGAAAAAGACCGAACCGTCAGCGCTGTAGCCATTGAAGAAATAGCGGTCGTAAAAATTCCTGTCCGAGCCGGCATAGGCCACCGGTTCGGGCGTCTGGTGTATCGGATATTCATCGCCCCAGCTAAGCATCGCTTCCTCGGCTCCTCCCGTTGCGGCACCTCTTGGCGGGTGCGCTCATCCCGGTAGGTTGGAACGGAAACCGGACGCGATCAACATGTTCCGTGAGGGAAAAGATGAGTGAGATGCCAAGCCTTGAAGCGGTGAATGCGTTTTTCGAAGAGGCCTTTCCGGGCTCCGGCGCGCGACCGGTCATTACTGAAATGCGAGAGAATGAGGCCGTTGCGCGGCTTGAAGCCGCTGCGCAGCATCGTCGACCAGGCAATTATGTCTCCGGACCCACGCAGATGTCGCTGGCCGATACGGTCACATATGTCGCGATCTTCACGCGGATCGGAATCACGCCGATGACGGTTACGACAAGTTTGAACATGACTTTTCTCCGTCCGTTAATCGCTGATGTGGTTATTGCTCGGGCAAAGCTGCTCAAGCTGGGGCGCACGCTGGCCATTGCGGATGTCGATATCCGCGCCGAGGGCAGCGACAAACCCTCCAGCCATGCAGTGGTCACATATGCGATACCCAGAGGGGACTGAGAATATGCTGAAATGGGCGAGTATTGCCGGGATTGCCGGAGCGATCATTGCCGCCGCCTGGCTCGCGGCCACGGGGACCGAAACAGAACAGATTTCCCTCGTCGCCTTTCTGAGCATGGCCCATTTCTGCTTTTCCTATGTCCTTGGACAATATGCCCAGACGCGGCGCGAATACGCGCCCGCGGGCTGGCTGTTCCTGGGCGGCAGTGCGGTGGCCGCGACCGGCCTGTTCACCCGGATCGCGATAATCGGCCAGGCGGGCCTTGCCGGCACCGGCGGTTCGCTGGCAGTCTTCGGCCAACTGGCGCTGATTGGCGGCGGCATGCTGACCCTGCTCGGCTGGGCCTGGATCCTCGTGATTGCCGTTCCACGCTGGCTGAGCGACGAGGTTCCGGCACAGTAAGGAGTTCCAGATGCAGGCGGTTGGGCACGGTCTTGTCGTTTGTGCGGGCGCCCTCGGATTTGCCAGCGTGGCGCTTGGGGCCTTTGGTGCTCATGGGCTTGAAGGCAGGCTGACGGCTGAAGCGGAGGGATGGTGGGACACCGCGACCCTCTACGGGCTTACCCATGCCGCAGCTGCGCTGGCTATCGCCCTTTCGGGCCGCGCGGGGCTGGCGAGGCTTGGCGGATGGTTGTTTCTCGCAGGTGCCGTGATCTTCGCCGGCACGCTCTATGCCATGGCGCTTGGGGCGCCGCGCATTCTCGGCGCAGTGACCCCGATTGGTGGCGTGGCATTGCTCGCCGGATGGGCGATGTGCATCGCCAGCGCCATTCGCCGTTAGCTCGCAGAGTGGCCCGTGCCGGTATAGCGCTCAAGCAGTTCGTCAGCGATGCCTCGCGCCGTATCTATCTGTGCTGCAAAGGCCTCGACCGACTGCACCGCAGCCCGGGTCTCACCGCCGCGCGTCTTCACGGTTTCGATAGCCGCCGTGAATCCCCGATGGGCACGCTGGGCTCGCACAAGCGCCCGTTCGAAGCTTGCCACATCAGCGCGGGCAATCTCGGCGCCTGCATCGCGAACGGCCTCTGCTTCGGCGATAACGACCCCGAGACCCTCACGCGCCGTTTCCGCATCGCCGGTGATCTGTCTGACCAGTTCAGCGGGCTTGGCGGTATCTGCGCCGATCCTGTCACTGTAAGCTTCCGGCTGCGTCTTTGCGGTACGGTGCCCGTTCATCAGGATACCCGCGAGGCTGGCGAGGCCGCCGCGCTCAGTTACCCAGCCATTCTCCGTCACTGCGTTGCAATAGGTATCGGACGCCATTCGAAGGGCCGTTTGTTCGTCCGTCATTGCCGTTTCGACCGTCGCTTCTCCGGGAGACATGGAGACTGTCGCACAGCCAGCAAGAGAGCAGGTCAGGAGCACGACCAGAACACTACGCATGGATTTTCCGCCGCCTTGGATTGTCATTCCGCCTCTGCACTTTTGTGGCAGCTGCGAAAACGCCCGTCCAGCCTTTATCTCAAGTCTAAGTGCGGATAGGTGAAGAGGGTATGAACACAAACCACCCCCGGCGGACCCTGTATCCGCGACACGAAGCGCGGCGGACCGGCCGGTTGCGCGTTTCAGATATTCACGAGATCTATTGGGAAGAATCCGGGCGCGCGGATGGTCTTCCTGTAATAGCGCTGCATGGCGGGCCAGGCGGGGGGTCAAGCCCCGAAATGCGCCGTTTCTTCGATCCCGACCGGTATCGGATCATCCTTGCCGACCAGCGCGGCTGCGGGCGATCCACGCCGCATTCGGAATTGGAAGGCAATACAACCTGGGATCTTGTCGAGGATATCGAGCGGATTCGCCAACTGCTCGGGATCGAGAAATGGCTTGTCTTCGGCGGCTCCTGGGGCTCGACCCTGTCGCTGGCCTATGCGGTGACTCACCCCGACCGGGTGTTCGGCCTGCTGCTGCGCGGGATATTCCTGATTACCGAGGCCGAGATCCGATGGTTCTACCAGTCTGGCGCCAGCCATCTGTACCCCGACGCTTATGAGCGTTATGTGGCGCCTATACCGCCCGATGAACGAGGCGACCTGCTCAATGCCTTCCACAAGCGCCTGACGGGCCAGGACGAGAAGGCGCGGATCGAGGCGGCCCGTGCCTGGGCCCGCTGGGAAGGCGAAACTCTCTCCCTGCGAGGGCCTAAAACGCGCCCGCCGCGCTTCGATGAGGACAGTTTCGTCGATGCCTTTGCACGGATCGAGTGCCATTATTTCAGGAATAAGGGCTTTTTCGACCATGATGGCTGGCTGCTCGATGCGGCCGCCCGGTCTCTTCCGGGGATACCCGGCGTGATCGTTCATGGCCGCTATGATGTGGTCACGCCGCTGTCTTCGGCCTGGTCCCTGAAAAAGGCCTGGTCCGATGCCCGCCTGGCGATCATTCCAGATGCCGGCCATTCCAGCCTCGAGCCCGGCATCGTCCATGAACTGATCAGCGCATCCGATGCCTTTGCCCGCCGCTTTGACTGAGAGTTTCCCGCCCGGTCACGGTGGGGGACGGACCAGGGCCGCAGTGGCCGGGCCGCGCGGACAGATGTCTTGATATGAACGCAATCGCGCGCTGAATGCGACTGAATCGGTCAGGCGGGAGCTCGCCTGTCAATGTGGAATCAGGAAAGACTGTCCCCATGAAATATCCTGCACCCTTCGATCTTGGCCCGGCCCATCTTGTCGGTATCGGCGGCATCGGCATGTCCGGCATTGCCGAGATCATGATGACGCTGGGCTATCAGGTCCAGGGCTCCGATATTCGCGAGGGGCCGATCGTGGAGCGCCTGCGTGAAAAGGGTGCGCGCATATTCATTGGCCAGCGCGAGGAAAACATCGCCGGTGCGGCCGCCGTGATCATCTCCACCGCGATCAGGCCCGACAATCCCGAAGTCGTTGCCGCACGCGCGGCCGGGATACCCGTCGTGCGCCGGGCCAATATGCTGGCCGAGATCACGCGGCTGAAATGGAATGTCTGCGTTGCCGGCACGCATGGCAAGACAACCACGACCTCCATGGTTGCCGCGCTGCTCGATGGCTGCGGGATCGACCCGACCGTGATCAATGGCGGCATCGTCAATGCCTACGGCTCGAACGCCAAGGCGGGCGAGGGCGACTGGATGGTCGTCGAGGCCGATGAAAGCGATGGCACTTTCACCAAGCTCTCCCCGACCGCGGCCATCGTCACCAATATCGATGCCGAACATATGGACCATTACGGCTCCATGGATGCGCTGCGCGCCGCCTTCGACACATTCGTGGAAAACCTGCCATTCTATGGCTTCGCAGTCCTGTGCACCGACCATCCCGAAGTGCAGAACCTTGCCGCCCGCGTCACCGACAGGCGCCGCATCACTTATGGGTTCAACCGCCAGGCCGATGTGCGCGCGGTCAACCTGTCGACCGATCTTTCCGGCGCGCATTTCGATGTCGCCCTGCGCCGGCCCGGCTCGGCCACGCCGCGAATGATTGAAGGTGTAAGCCTGCCCATGGCGGGCGACCATAATGTGCAGAATGCGCTGGCCGCGATCACAGTGGCGCTGGAGCTTGGCGCCTCAGACCAGCAATTGCGCGAAAGTCTCACGGGCTTTGGCGGGGTCAAGCGCAGGTTTACGCCGGTTGGCGAATACCGCCCGGACCCGGCGGGCCCACCCGTGCGCCTGATAGACGATTATGGCCATCATCCCGTCGAGATCGCCGCCGTCCTGAAGGCCGCAAGAGCGATGCAGAATGGCGGCCAGCTGATCGCCGTGCATGAGCCCCACCGCTATTCCCGACTCAGCGACCTGTTCGAGGATTTCTCGACCTGTTTCGATGCGGCTGATCATGCGCTGATCTCACCGGTGTACGGCGCCGGGGAAACGCCGGTCGACGGGATTGACCATGAGGCGCTGGTCGCCTCGCTGAAACGCCATGGCCACCGCGATGCCCGCACGCTCGCGAACCTGGACGCCCTGCCTGATGCGATCCGAGAACTGGCCCGTCCCGGCGCCATGGTTGTCTGCCTCGGCGCTGGCAGCATCTCCGGCCATGCCAACAAGCTCGCGGCCGCGCTCAGCGCCTGAACAGCCCGCGGCGCGGAGCCGTCGGCACCAGCCGACTGGCGTGAGTGCAAGGAATCCCCCCTATCGCCCGCACGCCCTGAAGGCGGCTTCGTCGGCCTTGAGGGCGGCGGCGACATCGAGCGGGGCATCGGTGGCAATGAGCACGACGCCCTGCTCGGCCAGGGTCACATATTCCGACAGGTCGCCATCAGCCCGCCAGGCATCGTCCAGCCGCTCTCCTGCGCGGCCCAGCGTTCCAAAGGCCGGTTCGACCCCCTCCGCGCGAAGCGCGGCCCAAGCGGTCGGGTCCGTGCGCTCATTACCTGTCCAGGCGATCAGGTGGCGCGGATCGATCCCTGCGCGCTCAAGGGCGGCAATGTCCCCGCGCCCGCGTGCATCTGCGGTCAGCATCATCTGAGGGGCCAGGCGGGCAAGTGCGCGGGCCTGGCCCTGCGTATAGGAAATCAGGATCACATGGTCCTGCGCGCCTGCCGCCCGCACCGCGCTGATCATCGTTTCATAACTGGCCGAGCTTTTGGCATCGAGTTCGAGCACCACACCCTGGGACACCGCCCATTCGAGCACATCGGCAAGGCGCGGCGGATGAAAACGCGTGGTCCTGCCATCATTATCGATGAGGCGCAGGCCTGAAATCTCGTCCCAGTCCATATCCGCCGCGCGGCCCTTGCCCGTCGTGGTGCGCGCCAGCATGTCGTCATGCAGGAGGAACTGCACCCCGTCAGCCGTCTCGGCGACATCGACTTCGAACATGTAGAGCCCGGCATTGGCGCCGCGCTGAAGCGTTTCCAGTGCGTTCTCAGGAAATCCTGATGCCGGTCCCCCGCGATGGGCCGCGATGACCAGCCCGCCGCTCTCGCGCAGGCAATCGAACCAGTCCGGCAGCGTCGCGCGGGTGTCTCCCGCTTCGGCAACCGGGGCGTCGTCTGCCGGCGCCTCGCTCCCGGCCGGCTGGCAGGCGGCAAGGCCAATCCCAGTAGCGAAAATCATCGCGCCAATCATGTTCCGCATGCTTGAATCCCTCTCTTCCTTGCCCCGTCGCCAGTGGCGACCTAAACAGTTTCTGTAACAGTTTCATACGCCCGGCGAGGCGTTTCAGGGAGGATTTCATGCACGGTATCATGCAGGACTGGCAACTGACGGTCGACAAGGTGCTCGATCATGCCGCCGCCAATCACGGTCGCCGCGAGATCGTTTCGCGCTCGGTGGAAGGGCCGATCGTGCGCACGACTTATGGCGAACTGCATGCGCGGGCCAAGCAGGTCTCCGCCGCGCTGACCGACTTTGGCATCAAGCAGGGCGACCGTGTCGCCACGCTTGCATGGAATTCGGCCCGGCACATGGAATGCTGGTATGGCGCGATGGGCATTGGCGCGGTGCTGCACACGATCAACCCGCGCCTGCACCCCGAACAGATCGCCTGGATCGCCAATCATGCGGAAGACCGCATCCTCATGGTCGACACCACTTTCCTGCCGATCATCGAAGGCGCCTGGGAACATTTCAGGACGCTTGAAAAGATCATCGTGCTGACCGATGAGCAGCACATGCCGCAGACCTCTCTCGATGCGGTACCCTATGAACTCTGGATTGATGGTCAGTCGACCAGCACGCCCTGGGGCGGGTTCGACGAGAACACCGCCTGCGGGCTGTGCTACACGTCCGGCACGACGGGCAATCCGAAGGGCGTTCTGTATTCCCACCGCACCAATGTGCTGCACACTTTCATGACCCTGCAGCCCGATGTGATGAACCTGTCCTCGTCAGACACCGTGCTTCCCGTGGTGCCGATGTTCCACGCCAATGCCTGGGGACTGGCTTTTTCCTGCGCGGCGGTCGGTGCGAAAATGGTGATGCCGGGCGCGCAGATGGATGGGGCTTCGATCTATGAATTGCTCGATGGCGAGAAGGTGACAATCACCGCGGCGGTGCCCACGGTCTGGCTGATGCTGCTCAATTATCTGGAGGAGAACAATCTCAAGCTTCCCCACCTCAAGCGGGTGATCATTGGCGGCTCGGCGGTGCCCGAACGAATCCTGCGCGCCTTCGAGGAAGTCTATGAGGTCGATGTCGTCCATGCCTGGGGCATGACCGAGACCAGCCCCCTCGGCACGCTCGGCGCATTGCCGCCCCATCTTGTCGAGGCCGATATCGAGACGCGCATTGCCTACAAGCTCAAACAGGGTCGTCCGCCCTTCGGCGTCGAACTCAAGATCATTGATGATGAGGGCAAGCGCCTGGCGCGCGACGGAGAAACCTCGGGCCGGCTGATGATCCGCGGCCTGGCCATTGCTTCGGGCTATTTCAAGGGCGAGGGCGGCAACAAGCTTGATGAGGATGGCTATTTCGACACTGGCGATGTGGCCACACTCGACGAGATGAGCACGGTGCAGATCACCGACCGCGCCAAGGACGTCATCAAGTCCGGCGGGGAATGGATCTCCTCGATTGACCTTGAAAATATCGCTGTCGGCCATCCCAAGGTCGCCAATGCCGCCGCCATCGGCATCTATCACCCGAAATGGGATGAGCGCCCGCTCCTGATCGTGCAGCCCGCGCCCGGTGAAAACCCCACCAAGGATGAGGTGCTCGCCCAGCTCGATGGCAAGATCGCCAAATGGTGGACCCCGGACGATGTCGCCTTCATCGACGAAATCCCCCTCGGCGCTACGGGCAAGATCAACAAGCTGAAACTGCGCGAAATCTTCCGCGACTATAAATTGCCCACCGCCTGAGGCTCCTCAGGGCCGGGGAAGCGGGGAACCGAAAACCCGCAAGCCCCGGTCGGGGGGCGGGACATACGGATATTGTGAGAAGTGCCCCGCTCAGAGCTTTCCCTTCTGGCGGAAATAGTCCAGCGTCCCGCGCGTGATAACATCGTCGCCATCGGCCAAGTCATGCGGGGCGATATCGCGCGAGCCGAGCAGGCGATCATAAACCGCTGCGAAGTCGCGATAACAGGTTTCCAGCAGGTTTTCGAAACTGTCGATGACGAAATAGGTCTGCTGGAAATCGTCAATGATATAGTCCGTGCGCATCACCCGCATCAGGTCAAAGCCGACCCGGTTCGGCGAGGCGCTTTCCAGCGCGAAAACGCTCTCATCGGGCGAGGACATGATGCCTGCGCCGAACAGGCGCAGTTCGCCGGCCTCGCGCACAAGGCCAAATTCCACCGTGTACCAGTAAAGCCGGGCGAGATTGGTCAGCTGGCCGCGGTCGAGCGCGCGCTGGCCGCCCTCGCCATAGGCCTGCATGAAATCTGAAAAGACCGGATCGGCCAGCAGCGGCACATGGCCGAAAACATCGTGGAAGACATCGGGTTCCTGAAGATAGTCGAACTCGGCTTCCGGGCGGATGAAGGCGCCGGCGGGGAACCGCTTATTGGCGAGATGGTCGAAGAAGATCTCATCGGGCACCAGATCGGTGACCGGCACGATGCGCCAGCCCGTGATCGGCTCCAGCCGGTCAGACAGTTTCTCCATGTCCGGAATGCCCGACGGTGACAGTTCCAGCCGGTCCATGGCGCTCAGGAACGCCCCGCAGGCGCGACCGGGCAGCACTTGCTTCTGACGCTGGAACAGGCGGTCCCAGCGGTCATGCTCCTCGCGCGTATAGCTCTGCCAGTCCTGGTCAATCGTCCAGTCGGCCCGGCGCGTGGCGTCCCTGTAACGGTTCTTGTCTGACGCACTGACGGGGGAGGGGGCGTCAGCCATGAGGAACCTCCTTTCGTCTTGCAAATGGGCGTCCTCGCCCTGAATGGGGAGAACTATAGCACACATGTGCGTAGATATAGAAATTTACGCAAACTGGGGCCGCTGGCCTGCCGGTTAACGCTTAAGAGACGCGCAGCAGCGAAGCTGGGCCGGCATGAAGGGAGCCCCAAGCACCATGGCCACCGAAACCGACCTGCCCGTCCTCGACACAGCGCATCTCGACATGATGACCGGCGGCGACAGCGAGCTCGCCGCAGAAATCATCGGCATTTTCCGCCACCAGTCAGAAATCTGGGGTCGGATGCTGACTGCATCCGAGCCGCCTGAAACCTGGGCCGATGCGGCCCATACGATCAAGGGGGCAGCGCTTGGCGTTGGCGCGAAGCAGCTGGCAGAGGCCTGCGCGCAGGCTGAAACGCTGGGCCGGTCAGGCGAGGTGTCGAAAGCGCGTGCATCGCTCGTTCTGGGCGAGGTGCGCCAGCAGCTCAATCTTGCACTGGAAGCGGCGGCCCGGCGGGCTCACGAACTGGCAGGCTCGGCCGGCTTCAGTGCGTCAAAGGCCTCGAATTCATAGGCAATGCACCGGTCGATCATGGTCCGCCAGACCGGCTCGGCAATTGCAGGCGAGAGGCCGGCCGCGAGCGCCGCATCATTCACCTTGGCGATCACATCCTCAATGCGTTCGCGGTCATGCACGGCGGCGCGCTCGCCCTTGATGCGGGCCGCGGCGTCCATGAAGGACTGACGCTCCTTGATGATCTCGACCAGGAGGCGGTCGAGCCGGTCGATTTCATAGCGCACATCGGCCATGGTCTCGGCGCTTTGCGCACTATGCCTGCGCGGATCGGAAATATAGCTTGTCATGACCCGCGATATAGCGGTCGCCGGGCCGGCTGCCTATGGGGCGCATTGACAAGGAGGGTCGATCAGACCGCTGGCATGGCCCGCTGAACCAGCTTTTCCTGCTGCACGCCATCGACAATATCGCCATAGGCAAGCCCGCTGGTCTCGCCGCCAAGCCGCTGCAGGCAGAAACCCTCGAACACGAAACCGGGCGCGTAGCGGTGCAGGGCGGCAGCCTGCAGGGCCAGCGCGAGCCCCTGCGCAAAGCCGCGTGCGCGGCCTTCATGCAGTCCGCCGGGCGCCAGAAACCCTGAAAGACGCTCAAGATGGCGGTCATAGTCTGTATGTGCGCCGGAGACCGCTTTCAGTTCTGCCATGACTGCGTCCAGGCTTTCCGGTTCGCGGCCGATGGCGCGAAGGATATCGAGCGCGATGACATTGCCGGAACCTTCCCAGATCGCATTCAGCGGCGACTGTCGGAACAGTTTCGGCATCGGGCCTTCCTCGACATAGCCTGCGCCGCCAAGACATTCGAGCGCTTCATAAACCATGCCCGGCTGGCGCTTGCAGACCCAGTATTTCGCCGCTGGCGTGGCCAGACGCGTGAAGGCGGACTGCATGGGATCGCTGGCGGCCTTGTCCAGCCCCTCGCCGATGCGCAGGGCAATGGCGGTGGCCGCTTCACTCTCAAGCACCAGATCGGCGAGCACGGCCTTCATCGCCGGCTGGTCGATCAGTGTTTTCTGGAAGGCGCGGCGCTGTGAGGTATGCCAGAGCGCCTGCGCCAGCGCCGCGCGCATGCCGCCGGCCGAGCCCAGCGTGCAGTCATAGCGGGTATGCTGGACCATATCGATAATGGTGCGCACCCCGCGCCCTTCCTCACCGAGCTTCTGTGCCCAGGCGCCATGATACTCGATTTCGGAAGAGGCATTGGACTTGTCGCCCAGTTTGTCCTTCAGCCGCATGATATGGATTGCATTGCGCGTCCCGTCCGGGCGCCAGCGCGGAACAAGAAAACAGGTCATCCCCTCATCTGTATAGGCAAGGGTGAGGAACGCATCTGACATGGGCGCGGAGCAAAACCATTTGTGTCCCGTCAGAAGCCAGCCGCCATCGCCTGCCGGCTCAGCGTGGGTGGAATTGGCGCGCACATCCGAGCCGCCCTGTTTCTCGGTCATCGCCATGCCGATGGTCACGCCCGTCTTGCCGGAGGCGGGCACAAAGCGCGGATCATAGGATTGCGCGGTGACGCGCGGGCGCCATTCATCGCCAATCGCCTTGTCTGCCCCCAGCGCAGGATAGCTCGCATAGGTCATCGACATCGGGCAGGTCACGCCCGGATCGGCCCCGTTCATCACGATCATCATAGCGCCATGCAGCACATGGCCGGCCTCGGGCACGCTCCAGGGGGCACCGGAAATCCCGCGATCAAGGGCCATCGCCATGAGATTGTGATAGGCGGGATGAAACTCGACCTCGTCGAGGCGCTGGCCATACCGGTCGAATGATTTCAGCCTTGGCGGGTTTTCATTGGCCTGGCGAGACCATTCCACGCTCTGTGCCGCGCCGCAGGCTGCGCCGAAATCGGTGAGCCGGTCGGTATGGACGCTCCCGCCTGCCGCCGCCACGGCGCCGCGAAGCGCCGCGTCGGAGGTAAACAGGTTTACATCCTCAAAAGGTGCTGGCTGGTTGAAGACCTCATGCGTCTGTAATTCTGCAAGCGGTTTGAAATGGGCCATCGCGATGCTCTTCCTTCGGCCAGGCCCGTCCAGGCCCGGTCTCCCTGAAGGGTCGGCCTGCAAAAGCCCTATGTCAACGCGCCATTGGCTCAGCCGGCAAAGGCCTTCTCGATCACGAAATCGGCTGGCGCCGCATTCGAGCCTTCGACAAAACCCCGCGCCTCAAGCAGCGCCTTTGTGTCCTGGATCATCTCCATGGACCCGCAGATCATGGCGCGGTCCGTCGCGGGGTTCAGATCAGGACAATCGAGCGCGGCAAACAGGCCACGATTTTCGATCAGGTCGGTAATCCGGCCCTTCAGCGGATAATTCTCCTCGCGCGTGCAGCTGGCGAAATGGACCAGCTGGGCGCTCGCCTCTTCGCCGACCAGCGGATCGGCCTTGGCCGCCGCGACCGTCTCGAAGCCATAGGCGAGTTCAGCTTCCAGCCGGCAGGTATGGGTGACGATCACCTGGTCGAACTTGGCATACGTGTCCGGGTCGCGGATCAGGCTGGCAAAAGGCGCGAAACCTGTGCCGGTGGAGAACATCCAGAGCCGTTTCGCCGGGGTCAGCGCGTCAAGCACCAGCGTGCCGGTCGGCTTGCGGGCCAGAAGTACGCTGTCACCGGGCTGGATTTTCTGGAGACGTGAGGTCAGCGGGCCGTCTGCCACCTTGATGGAGTAGAATTCCAGCTCCTCATCCCAGGCCGGCGAGGCGACCGAATAGGCGCGCAGAAGCGGTTTCCCGCTTTCCTGCGGCAGGCCGATCATGACAAACTCGCCCGACCGGAACCGGAAACTCTGCGGCCGGGTAATCCGGAATTTGAACAGGCGGTCGGTATAATGATGCACCGACAGGACAGATTCCTGCGTCGGTGCGTTCGGATTGGGTTTGGCTTTCGCAGCAGCGGCGGCGGGTTCACTCATCGGACAGTTTTCCCATTCTCAGACCGACCACACATGCGCGGCGCCCGGGCGAAGTGCAAGGCGGCATATGGCCCGTTTAGCTTTTCTGAACAGCCGCAGGCCAGGACGGCGCCGATCCGCCAGGCAAAGTTCAAGCAATGGATTATAAAATCATTCACGGAGAAATGTTCTATATTTGAGAAAGAAGCCTCGAATGGGTCATGAGAATGAAATTCCTGAAAGCTCGCGGCGGCAATGTTGCGCTCTATTTCTCGCTTGCGTTGATCCCGATCATCTCTGTTATCGGCTTTGCGACTGATGCGTCACGCCAGGATGCGGTACAGTCGGAATTGCAGAATGCGGTGGACATGACGGCGCTCGCCACCACCCGTACCCTTGCCGACCAGGATATGGGTGAGGACGAGCGCAAAGCCTTCGCCAAATCCTTCTTCGCCGAAAATTTCAGTCGCGGCGAATTTATCTCGCTGAATGAGCCCATTATTGCTTTTCCGGAATCGGGCAGCGTCCGGATCGAGGTGACCGGAACGATGGACACAGCTTTCATGGGCGTGGTCGGGATCCCCAAAATGGATCTCGGCGCCGCATCGCGCACCAGGGCCGGCGGGCCGTCCGTGCTGGAAGCCGCGCTGGTGCTGGATGTCTCCCACTCGATGAATGGCCAGCCGCTCGATGACCTGAAGACTGCAGCGAAGGGCTTTGTCGCCCAGGTCCTGGACGCCACCAACAGCGATATCCGCATCTCGATCGTGCCGTTCAGCCATTACGTCAATATCGGGACCGGCAACCGCAATGCGACCTGGGTCAATGTTCCCGCCGACTATACGAAGACATGGGACAACTGCACATCGACGCAACAGGACTATCTTGATGCCGGTTGCGTTCAGGAAGACTATGAATGCACCTGGATCGAACATGATACAGGTGTTGAGATGACAGGCACCTGCCAGCGCTGGAATTGCCCGGACTGGGATGCGGTCAACAAGGTCTGCACGCCGACCGACTATGACTATACCTGGTATGGCTGCGTCGGATCGCGGCCCCCGCCACAGGATGTCACAGATGATCGCTGGGACATCGATGTCGAAGGCGTCATGGCGACTGGCGGAAACTGGTGCCCGCCGCCGATCCAGCCGCTGACCAGCAGCAAACTGACGCTCGACGCAGCCATTGACGGGCTGACCGCCACTGACGAGACCTATATCGCGCCCGGTATCGCCTGGGGGATCCGCACACTCTCGCCCGGTGTGCCCTTCGATGAGGCACTCGACGATACCAGCTTCGCTTCGCAGGGCGGCAAGCGCGTTATCGTGCTGATGTCGGACGGGGCCAATACGCGCTCTCGCAACAGTTATGGCTGGCCAGACGACAAGGACAAGGCCGATGCCAATGCGACAACGCTGGCCGCCTGTAACGAGGCCAAGTCGCAGGGGATCGAGGTCTATTCGATTGCCTACCGGCTCACCGATGCCGCGACCCTCCAGCTGCTGAAAGACTGTGCCTCCGACCCGGACCAGTCCTTCAGCGCCGATAATGCCGCAGACCTGGTCGCGCAGTTTGACAGTATCGGCTCATCGCTCAGCGAACTCCGTCTGGCGGAATAGAACGCCGCCGGCGCACCCGACTTTCATCAAAAGAAAAAAGCCCCGGCGCGGATGGGCCGGGGCTTGTTTGTCATGGCAGTTGAAGCCCGCGAGTGTCAGGCCGCCGCCTTTTCCGCCAGTCGCCGGGCCTGTTCGATCCAGTCTTCGCGGGCGACACGGCCCTTGAAGGCGAGCTTGTCATCAATCCATTCGCCGTCGGCCTCGCTCCATGCTGCGATCTGGCGATAATGATAAATGCCAAGCTCGTTGAGCATGTCGGAGAGTTTCGGACCGATGCCCTTGATCGCGGTCAGGTCGTCGCCCTCGCCCTCGGGCGCGTCCATCAGCTGGGGTCCCTGAGGCGCGGCAGCGCCCGCCGCCGCCCAGAACATCGGAGACTTGAAACCGTCGGGCATGGCGAAACTGTCATTGGCCGGCATCATCGAGACGCTGGCGCGGCGCATCCGGTCGAACCAGTCCGTCATCATCGTGCCCGGTGCGCGGCTCGGCCAGTTGGCCCAGCCCGGAAGCGCCTGCAACATGTTTGCGGCCACTTCCCAGCCGCGCAGATTCATGTCGGCAAGCCGGTGGAAACTGTCGCGCATCTGTTCTTCATCAAAAGCAGAGCGGGCATTCGGGACCGGCACCTCGAAAGTTACCCAATCGACCATCTTGTGGTCGCCGCGCGCGGTGCGGTCGAGACTGTCCGTGATCGTCTCCTGGGACGCCTTGACAGCGTCAAGCCAGGCACTCGCGACCGCGACATAGGCAGTCATCGGACTCCATCCGGGGTTCTGCTGGGTCATGGGGCTTCTCCAAAGCAACAACCACTGCTGTATAGCACAAATTTGTGCGCTGCACAATAATTGATCCGCACGCGCCTTGCCGCTGCCCTATTCCTGCCGGGGACAAACTCGAATATGCCAGTCATCATGGAGGATACGATCCCATCTCATATGCCGACTCCGCCCCGCGCGGGGCGCGTGCTCGTCTTTGATTCCGGGGTGGGCGGGCTGACGGTAGCTTGGGAATTGGCTGGACGCGCGCCTGGCCTGACGGTCGATTATGCCGCTGATACCGGTTTCTTCCCCTATGGCGACAAGTCTGACGAGGCGCTGCGCGAATGGCTGCCGCGCGTGGCCAGAGCGCTGGTCGCTCAGGCGCGTCCCGATGTCTTCGTGATTGCCTGCAACACCGCTTCGACACTGGCCCTGCCGGAAGTGCGCGCCGCGCTCGACATCCCGGTGGTCGGCACGGTCCCGGCCATCAAGCCGGCGGCCGAAGCCAGCCGTAGCCATGTCATTGGCCTGCTGGCCACGCCCGGCACGCTGTCTCGCGCCTACACCGCCGATCTCATCTCCGCTTTCGCGTCTCATGCGCGTATCGTGGCCCATGGCAGCATCGATCTTGTGCGCCTGGCCGAAGCGCATGCCGCAGGCGAGACCCCGCCTCTTGAGGCCTTTGCCGCCGCGCAGGCGCCAATGTTTACTGCGCCCCACGGCGAGGAGATCGACACGGTCGTGCTTGCCTGTACGCATTTCCCGCTGGTGCGCGACCAGCTTGTCGCCACCGCCCCCCGACCGCTCCGATATATCGATTCCGGGGCGGCGATTGCCCGTCAGACATTGCGTGTCCTGCCTCGCAAGCCGGGCAGCGCGTCGGGTGAGCCCACAGCTTATGTCACCTCGCCAGCAGGGGCGCGGGGCCGGTTCGCCGCCATGCTGGCGCGTTACGGGTTTGAGCGGGTTGCCATGGTCAGGGTTGCGCCATCGCAGGCAAGCGGCTCAGGCGCGCTGGCACCATAGAGGCTGGGCCAGGGCGCATCCTGCGCGATCACGGTGTCATAGCTGCCAAACCCGTTGAAGCGGCTGGCCATGGCGCGGCCATAGGCGCCGAGATTGCCGAATTCGAGATAATCGCCTTCGGCGAGCGCGCCGGGCAGGGCGATCTTTTCGGGGAACCTGTCAGCGCTGTCACAGGTCGGTCCATAGACCGTCCAGTCTCTCAGCGGACCGTCGATCAGACCGCCCGGCCCGATCGCACGCACCGGGAAGCACCAGCGCTCATGCACCGCGTCATAGAGCCCGCCAAAGCTGCCATCATTGAGATAAAGCGCGCCATCATGCGTGCCTTCTATGCGCACGAGAAGGCTCTCGGCCTCGGCCACGATGGCGCGTCCCGGTTCACACCAGAGCGCGGCATTTTCCAGCACCTTCATCTCCTCGAAGGCCCCGGCAATCATCTCGGCATAGGTTTCCAGCGCCGGCGGGGCCTGGCCGCCATAATGGCCGGGGAAACCGCCGCCGACATCGACAAGGTCCACCGTCACGCCCGCCGCCACGATCAGGCGCGACAGGTCGGCCATCGCTGTGTGCCAGGCCGGCGGCGACAGGGCCTGGCTGCCGACATGGAAGGACACGCCCAGTTCGCTGGCCACTGCCCGCGCGGCGCGCAGCAGGTCGGGCGCATCGCGCTCGCTTGCGCCGAACTTGCCGGTCAACGGCAGGGTGGCGCCATGGTTCGACACGCCGACACGCACGACCAGTGTCAGGTCGCTCGCCCCGCCGGTCGCATCCAGGATTTTCGCAAGCTCGCCGGCCGTGTCGAGTACGAAGCGCCGGCAACCAAACTCGTGATAGGCGCGCGCTATCGCCCGGCGGTTCTTCACCGGATGCATGAAGGCCAGGCGCGCAGTCGGAAAGCGTGACGCGACAAGCTCGGCCTCGCCATCGGAGGCGACATCGAAACTGCGAATGCCCGCCGCCCAGAGCGTGTCGAGCACATGCGGGGACGGGTTCGCCTTGACCGCATAGAAGGCCTCGCCGGGGAACACGTCGCGAAACCAGCGCGCGGCCATTTCCAGCCGGGCGGGCCGGAAACAGAAGACCGGCCTGTCGGGCGCGCGAATGGCGACAATATCGAGCGGTGAGCGGACGGTTTCCATCGCGTCTCTCCAGTGACAAGGGGCATGGGGCCCGGTTGCGACTGGCGTTAGTGCGCGGCCTGTCCGGCAAGGACGAAGGCACGAGGTCCGCCTGTAAGAGCGCGGCATATAACGCGGCGCCCTGCCGCCTTCAAGGCCCCCTCGCCAGCCCGGCCCGATAATTATCCACAGCCTGCCATGTCACGGCCCCATTGTGAGGCGACACTCACATAAATTCAGCTTTGAAAACCGGAAACGGGAGAAGACCCATGGGCGCGCGCCGCAACACAATTCTAGGCCTCCTGGCCATGGCCGCATTCATCTTTGCCGGCGCGGCCGCCGCCGATGAGCCCGCCGGCATAATTGAAGCCGATACCCGGCCTTCACTGGTCGATTATGACGGCTTCCTGAATCTGATGGTGGACCTCCAGCCCATCCGCGAAGACAGGCTTGTGTCGCTGGCCGAGTTCAACCGCATGGCCGGCGAGCCCGGCACGATCATCCTGGACACGCGATCGGCCGAAGCCTTCGCCATGGGCCATATCGCCGGCGCGGTGCACCTGAACTTCTCTGAGTTCACCGACGACAAGCTCGCCCGCGTCATCCCGTCGAAGGACACGCGCATCCTGATCTATTGCAACAATAATTTCTCCGACAATGTCGCCCCGGTCCCGGTCAAGCGCGCACCGCTCGCCCTCAATGTCCCGACCTTCATCAATCTCTGGGGCTATGGATACGAGAATATCCATGAGCTGTCGGAATTGGTCGAGACGTCCGACAAACCCGTCAACTGGGTCTCCGCGGCGGGCTAGGCCCGGTCTGCGGGCTGGGGCGCGCCGGTCTGTCCCCATCCAGCTCATCCTTCGCCTTCGCTTAGGGTGAGCGCCCTGGAGCACAGCGCGAGCATGCATCCCTGCCGATTCATGCCGCGCACTATCACTCATTTGCGCCTCCATGTCTGGTCAAGCCGCCGCTAGCCGATTATCGCTGGGGCCATGAGAATTGCCACATGGAACGTGAACTCGATCAAGGCGCGCCTGCCCACCGTGATGGAGGTGCTGGGCGCCATCGACTGTGATGTCGTCGCGCTTCAGGAGCTGAAATGTGAGGCTGATGCCTTCCCCTATCTCGAACTGGAGGAGGCCGGCTGGAACTGCGCGGTGCATGGCCAGAAGAGTTACAATGGCGTCGCGCTGCTCTCGAAACATCCGCTCGAAGATGTCGAGAAGGGCCTGCCCGGCGACCCCGATGATGACCAGGCGCGCTATGTCGAGGCGGTTGTCGCCGGCCCGCACCCGATGCGTGTCGCCTCGCTCTACCTGCCCAATGGCAATCCCGCGCCGGGGCCGAAATATGACTATAAGCTCGCCTGGATGGAGCGCCTGGCCGACCATGCGCGCGAGCGGCTCGCGCTGGAGGAGGCATTCGTGCTCGCCGGTGATTATAATTGCATCCCGCGCGATGAGGATTGCTGGGACATGTCCCTGTGGGCCGATGATGCGCTCGGCCTGCCGGATACGCGTGCAGCCTTCCGCAAGCTCCTGTGGGTCGGCTTTACCGAAGCCTTCGAAACCCTGGATGGGCGCGCGCATCAATACAGTTTCTGGGACTATCAGGGCGGCGCCTGGGCCAAGGATCATGGCATAAGGATCGACCACCTCCTGTGCAGCCCGCAGGCCGCCGACCAGCTCGCCGGCGTCGAGATCTACCGCAAGGCCCGCGAGCTGAAAAAGCCGTCCGATCATGTCCCGGTCATCGGCGTGTTCGAGCCTTAGGGCGCAGGGAAACGAGGTCCGCGACCATCCGGTGGCTCAGGCCTGCGGTGGGTATCTCCATCCTTGGAGACGCGCTTCGCGCTCTCGAGGATGGGGCACGGGCATGCCGAGAAAGATTGCCCGAAACTTTGGCCGCGTGCTGCATGGATCGATGATGATCCATGCAGCTTGGTATCAGTCCCACAGATCGCCGAGCTCCAGCCGGTCACGCCAGGTCTCGCCGATCTCGGTGGCGTTGCCGTGCGGGTGCCCGTGCAGGCGCCGCGCCAGGCCCCAGGTCGACGGACCGGTGCGTACACCCACCGCCTGCAGGGCCAGGACGACCTCATGCAGGGCCTCCTCGGGGGCCTCTTCATTGGCCACAGTCTCGGCTTCCGCCAGACGCCAGCCGGCCGGGTCCCAGCGGATCGCCACGGCCATTTTGGGTGCCCCGCGCCAGGCGAAGACAGCCATCCGACCATTCACGATATCCTGCATGAAATCACGCAGGCAGTTCTGGAACTCCAGCGCCACGGCCTCCAGCGCCTTGCGCGTGGTGACCTGCTCGAACGGCTTGCCCGGCGCGGGCACCGGGTCCGGCCCGCCAAGGCGAACCGGCGCCAGCGCATGGGCCGCCTTCTCGAACAGTGCAGCCGGGCTCCTGGCCCGCTTCCAGGCTGTGGCCAGCCGGTTGCGTTCCCCCTCACCCTGAATCATCAGGGCCAGGCGGAAGGCCAGCGCAAGGTCACGCGCCGCGGCCCCGCCGGGCACCTTCTCCACAATCGTAGCCTCACGCAGGACGCTCGGCAGCGCATGGATCAGGGCCAGCTGCGCCGGGCGGATCTCCGCCATGTGACGCAGCACACGCCCGGCCTCAGGCTCCAGGAAGAGCCCGATAAAGCGCTCATAATCGCGCATCTGCCACTGGGTCTCGCCGAGACGTGCCATGGCCTTCATCAGGCCGGGCACATTCTCGCCGACCAGCCGCACCGCGACTTCGCTGTCACGCTGGCGTTCCAGGCCCCGGGCCATGCCTTCGGGGTCGTTCTCGCCGCGTGCCAGCAGGATCGCCGCAGCGTGGCGACGCGCGGCGGGCAGGGCAAGGAAGCCCTTGTGCGGGGCCGGCCAGAGCTCTGCAATCGCCTCGGCATGTGGGCCGGCGAGGAATTGCAGCAGCGGGGAAGGCGCCGCCTGCGCTCGGGTTCTGGACGCGCGAAACCGCATTCCGTCAGCCATGACGACCTCCTGATCCGGGCGGGAGACGGCACAATTCGGCACCTGCCGTTACCGGCCAACCCGCGTGTTTCAGTCTGTTCTTCTTGTCAGGTCAGTCCTCACCGGCCATCGCGCGGAGGCGGCTGACAGCCCCCTCGCAATCGGGGGCAGACGTTTGTCGAATTGTCTGTCTGCCGCATATGTGGCTCCGGTTTCATGGCCCGGCGCCTATAGCCGGGATCGGGCTTATGTCCTGAGAATATGACGCCTGTATGACAAGCGTGGAAAATCTTTCTCCAAACGACAAGAGCCGCCCCTCCTGGGGGCGGCTCCCGTGAGCCGGATTGGCTCTTGGTTCCCGGCCGGGCCATCAGACCCGACCTGTTGTTCTATCAGATGCCGCGCAGAGGCTGCTCCGCGTCGCCACCGGAAAGAACGGACCCAATCGCCGCTCCTGGTTTCTCACTTGACATTGGATCACCTCCTTTCTGCTGGTTGATAACCGAGTGTGTCCGAGAAATTCACGGACACTTCGAATTAAGCAGATGTTCGGCCTAACAGGCAATGAACGAATTCATCGCCCGCCAGCCTCAATAGGACAGGGCGCCGATGACGAGCCCGATAATCGCCCCGCTCGTCACCGAACACAGGATCGCATCGCCCCGGTCGTGATCGCGCACCCAGTGATAGCCGCGCGGGGGATGGTAGAGCCCATGACTGCGATAATCGCGGATCACGACAGTGTGGCTGCCATAGCCATAACGCCCGCCGACCCGATAGCGCGCCACATAACGCGGCTTGTGGTACTTCACGCGCGGCTTGTAGTGGCGGTAATTGTCATATGGCCGGTTATAGTGATGATTATAGGCGCGCCGGGTCTTGTATCCGTAATGATGGACCGGCGGGCGCACCGTATGGCTGCGGTGCCGCCGGTCATGATAGTTGTATCGCTTATGATTTTTATAGGGCCGCGCATGGTGGCGGCGATCGCCCTGGTATTTCCGGTCACGGCGATACTCGTAACGCCCGCCCCGATCGCGCTTGTCATGGCCACGATAGCCCCGGTCGCGGCGACTGTCTTTGCGGTGATGGCGATAGTCATTACCCCCGCGACGGCCATGGTCGCGTCGTCCCTCATGACGGTCATGGCTCAGACTTCGTTCGCCGCGGACACGATCATCGCGTTGAGCAGAGGCGGTGGGCGCCGCAAAGCCGGCAATAAGGGCCAGCGCTGCCAGCGAGCCAGCGAGTTTCCTGAGAATGGACATGGCGGAGCGTTCCTTTCCACGCCGCGCCAGTTTCCGAATTCTGCAGAATCTGGCGAAGCATACTGCTCGTTTATTCTGGGTCATGTTATGAGGAATGCGGACTGAATTGTAGCTGAACGGAATGTTAACATGACTGGAGAGCCCTCCGGGGACCTCAGGATCAGCGAGACGCTGAGCGTCCCGGCCTGGGAACTGAGCGAACAGTTTATTCAAGCCTCGGGGCCGGGCGGGCAGAATGTCAACAAGGTCGCCACCGCCGTCCAGCTGCGCTGGAATGTTGATCACTCTTCCTTGCCGGCGCCGGTAAAGGCTCGCTTCCGGCGGCTGTGGCGCACTCGTCTGACGCGGGAGGGCGACATTATTGTCGAGGCGCGCGAGCATCGTCGCCAGTCGCACAACCGTGTTGCCGCGCGCGAGCGTCTGGCCGATATGATTGCGCGCGCGGCCGAACGGCCAAAACGGCGCATCTCGACACGGCCGACGGCAGGGTCTGTCCGACGGCGCCTGAATGCAAAAAAGCAGCGCGGCGAAACCAAGGCCCTGCGCGGCAAGGTGGAGCGCGATGACTGAAACGATACCTGTTACAAAGAACGAAGTGTCGGCTGAACGCGCAGAGGCCATCCGTGAAGCCGTTCGCTCACTCGCGATCCTGCCACCCCGGCGCAGCGGCACCTCGCGGCTTGCGCGCGAGAGTGATGCGCCAGCCCTGGTCGAATTTCTTGCCGATCCGGCTGTGCATGCGCCCATCTATTCGCTGCCGCAGCCGCTGAATCAACAATCGGTGCTGGGGTTCATCAACGCCCATATTGCCGAGCGCGCGCTGGGAACCGGCCTTCTGTTCCTCAATCTCGATACTTCCGGTCAGATCACCGGCTATAGTGACGTGCAGGTCTGGCCGCGATGGGCCGCCGGTGAGCTCGCCGGCGCAATCCATCCGGCACGCCAGGGGCAGGGCGAGGGCTCCACCGGCGCAGCAGCCAGTTTCAGCTGGATGTTCGACACGCTGGGGCTCGACCTGATCTGCGAGACGGCCGCACCTGACAATCCGCGCACCGCCCGCCTGTTGGACGCGCTCGGCTTTCGCCGCATGGGTGAAGTCGCCAGCATCCGTCCGGACGGCACGACCAGGCCCTCGCTGGTCTGGGAAATCACGCGCCGGGAATGGGCCGCCAGGGATGCTGGCCGGTGATCAGGCGCGGAGCTTATCCTGCGGCGCCGATGTCTGACGGGTCGGGCTGAACCGGCAGCCAATTTGTGTCGTCGGCATAGAGGCGCTGAACAATGTTCATGGCGTCGAAGGCCTGGGGGGAGGTGCCGTTGCGGGCGGGGCCACGCCCGCGCACGGCGTGAAGGAAATCGGCCAGTTCCAGCGCGAGAGAATTATCGGCGGAGAATTCGCGGATCTGCTCATCTGGGTTGGCAATGGGCCGACCTTCTGCGTCGCGGGCGATACGCGCGGTGATCAGCATTTCCGGGCCGGTGCGCCCGGCCGGATGGGTCAGGCCATCAAGCCAGATATAGCCCTCCTCGAAACCCAGTTCGAGCCGGAAGGTCTCGCGCCACCAGGTCGCCGAGGCATGCAGCTGCGCGGTGATTCCCTCATGGGTGCGCAGGAGCGCGAAAGCATTGTCATCGGCGCCCGGCTCGCCCCAGATATCCTGTGAAATCATGGATTTGACCTCGCTGAAGGGGCCGGCGAAATGCTGCATCAGATCCAGCATCTGCATGCCCCGGTCGAACAGGACCCCGCCGCGGCCGGACACTTTTGGCTCGCGGATATAGGAAAAGGTCGCGCGCATATTGATCAGGCGGCCGAAACTGCCCCCGCGCGCAAGCGCCTTCGCAGTCGTGACCGAGCCGTGATAGTGCAGGGGGAAACTGAATTGCAGCACCGCGCCATCTGAATGCGCTTCCGCCTTTCGAAGCGTGATCACGTCTTCAACCGACAGGCCCGGCGGGCGCGCCGACAGGACAGACAGGCCGCGCCCGAGCGCTGCGCTCACAATCGGGGCGGTGTCATGCGATGGGCCAGCATAGATGACCGCGTCGAGATCGGCCCGAAGCAGCAGCCCGGCCGGCTCCAGGAAATGCAGCGGACCCACGGAGTCCCCGGGCGCGGATGTGGCAACCAGCACGCAGTCGCGCCGCTCCTGCAGCGTCTTGATGCGCCGGCGTCCCGCAAGTCCGGTTCCGATCAGTCCGATGCGCATGGCAGCCAAAGGCGTGCATCCTGTTGCAAGACGGGCGAGCGGTCAGTCGCGTTTCACCCGGTAAGAGGTGAATTTGGCGTGCCCGGCCGCCGACCTCAAGACGCAGCCTGCACCCGCCCGCAACTCTTGTGAACAAAAAGGCCCGGCCGTGACTGACGACCGGGCGCTTTCGGGTTGTGCGACACTGGCGCGGCTCAGCCGGCCAGTTCGTCGAGCTTTCCGAAATGCTCGGCAAGCAGATAGTAGAAGGTCACGCGCTGCTTGTTGCCGCCCTCCGGCTTCAGCTTCTCGCAGATGGCCGAGATCGCCGCATCAAGATCTTCTGCGGAATGTGACAGGCCGAGCTTCTTGCGCAGCCACTTTTCGCGCACGCGGTCGAGCTCGGTCTGGTCGGAGCAGGACACAAGCGAGGAATCGCGATTGCGCAGCGCGATGCCGAGATGGCCCACGATCTTCTCTGCGGCCTTCTGATTGTAGCCAGAGGCGTATTTCTTTACATTCTCTTCGTATTTCGAAGCATCAGCCATGGGGTCTCCCCTTCTGTTTGCTCGACGCCCACTGTTGATTCTGCGCCGATTCACGCGATGCTGACCCGGCGGGCCACTGAAGTCAATCGGCCCAACTGCTCAAGGGCAGGGGGAGGGCTGTGCTGCGTTCAGTTCCTCTATTTCCTTTTCGAGTTCTTCACTCCATTCGAAATCGAAAGCGTCGATACAGGTTTTCAACTGGTCCATGGAGGTCGCCCCGATAATGGTCGAGGTGGTGAACGGGCGAGTGTCGCAGAACCGGATGGCCATGACTGACGGATCAACCCCGTGTGCGTCAGCCAGGTCGAGATAGCTCTCGATCGCCGCTTGTCCCTGCGGGCTCTCATAACGCTGCAACCGGTCGAAAAGCTGTTTGCGCGAGCCCTGCGGCAACGCGCCCTTGCGATACTTGCCGGTCAGATAACCCTGGGCGAGGGGGGAATAGGCCAGCAGGCTGACCTGTTCGCGCATGGTGATCTCGTCGAGGCCTTCCTCATATTTGCGCGAAACGAGATTGTAGACATTCTGGATGCTCTCCATCCGCGGCAGGCCCTTCGCCTCGGCCTCTGCCAGAAAACGCATCACGCCATAAGGCGTTTCGTTGGAGAGCCCGATATGGCGGATCCGGCCGGCTTCGACATGGCGTTGCAGGTGCTCCAGGATCGCCTCGAAAGGCTCATAATCAATGGCATATTCCTTGTCTGCCACCTTGCGCCCGAATAGCGGTACAGGCCGGTCGGGCCAGTGAAGCTGGTAAAGGTCGATATAGTCAGTCTGGAGGCGTTTCAGGCTCTTTTCGACCGCTTCGTCGATCTGCTCGCGCGTGTGCCGGGTCCATTCGACATCCTCATCACGCGTCCAGAGCATTTTCGAGCGGCCGGCGATCTTGGTGGCGAGGACAATATCGCTGCGCTTGCCCGGATTCTGCGCGAGCCAGGTGCCGATGATTCGCTCGGTATTGCCCTGCGTCTCCGGGGCAGGGGGGATGGAGTACATTTCGGCCGTGTCCCAGAAATTGACGCCGCGCTCCAGGGCGTAATCCATCTGCTGGTGACCTTCGCCCTCCGTGTTCTGTGTGCCCCAGGTCATTGTGCCGAGGCAGCAAGAGGTGACTTTCAGTCCCGTCCGCCCAAGCTCGCGCATGTCTATCGCCATAAAATCTGTCCTTGATCTTGAGAGTCTCGCCCGAGGCTAGCAATGCCCGTCGAGTGTGGCCAACCGGTTTTCCTTGCGAAATGGCGCGCGAAACCTCATATTTCCCCTAATCCGCGCAAACTGGTTTGCGCGGGCCTTTGACACCAATGAGGGTTCGAAAGACTGATGAACGACTTCAACCGATCTATCGCCGCCGCCCGTACCGGGACGATGGACGCCTCTCAGGATGCCGGCCTGCGCAGCTTCATGCTGGGCGTCTATAACAAGCTGGCTCTGGGTATTGCCCTGGCCGGCCTCATCGCATTTGCCGTCGGCACGTATGAACCGCTGACCGCGCTCATCTGGGGCACGCCTTTGCGCTGGGTGGTCCAGTTCGGCCCGATTGCCCTGATCCTGATCTCGGCCTTCACCATGCGCAATCCCTCGCCAACGGGATCAGCCATTCTCTACTGGACGATTGTCGCCCTGCTTGGCGCGAGCCTGAGCATGTGGGTCATGATCGCCTCCAGCGGCGTGACCGTGACCTCGCGCGGCGGGGCTGCCATGGCCGCCGATTACATGACCATCACCAAGGCCTTCCTGGTCACCTCGACCGCTTTCGGCGCCTTGTCGCTGTTCGGTTACACGACCAAGCGGGACCTGCGCCCGATCGGGACATTCCTCGTGATTGCGCTGTTCGGCCTGGTCGGCCTGTCGCTGGTCAGCCTTCTGTTCCCGCCATCCGGCATGCTGGAGCTGGCCATCATGGGCGGCATCCTGCTCGTCTCGGCCGGTCTGGTGGCCTGGGAAACGCAGGAACTGAAAGAGGGCTATTACGCCTTTGCCGGCGATACCCGATCCATGGCCGTGATGACCAATTGGGGTGCGCTGAACTTCTTCATCCTGTTCTACAACATGTTCACCATCATCCTGTCGCTGATGTCGCGCGAATAGCGCCCCACCAGCCTGAAAAGACACGAAGGCCCCGTAGTGCGCTGCGGGGCCTTCTTCTTTTGAAGTCCTAATGGAGATGGGAAAATCTTCCTGCGATCTGAAACGCCCGTTTACCCAAGTCGCGTAAGACGACGACGAACGATCAGCAGACGGGGCGCAGGCATGTTCAGGTTCAAATTCGACTTCCGGAACCTCTGGCCAAAGGCGGCCGCGCCGGAGCCGCAATATGTCACTGCCCGGCTGAACTCGCGGACCCAGCCGATTGACCGGCACGGTTTTTTCGAAACCCCATTGCAGGCCATGCTGGAAGCCAAATCCATCGGCCGCGTGACCGGCGGCGGCACGCAGCTGACAGACGAACCGGCTGGCATCGCCTTTTGCGACCTCGAAATAGAGCTTGCCGAAATCTCCGCCGAAGCCCTCGCCCAGATCATTGTCAGCCTCGACCGGCAGGGCGCACCAAAGGGGTCGAAACTCATCCTGGAAGCCTCAGGCCGCGAAATCCCGTTCGGCAGAAATGAGGGGCTGGGCCTTTTCATCAATGGTACCGACCTGCCTGATGAGGTCTATGAGACCACCGATCTAAATGATGTGCAGGCAGAGTGCGAGCGCCTTCTGGGCCCCGATGGGAGCTATCGCGGCTACTGGCAGGGCGACCTGGAGACGGCGCTGTATTTCTACGGGCCGAGTTTCGAGACCATGACACGGGCATTGCAACCCGCCCTGAAAGAAATTGCCCTGCTGGACCGCGCACGGATCGAGAAGATCGCCTGATTCGCCCCCTCAGGCCTTGAGCTTGTAGCCCGAGCGGAACATCGCCCAGACACAGGCCGTCGCCATCAGGGCGAGAAGGCCGGCGACGGGCACACCGATTGACAGGTCGGAATTGGACACGCCCAGGAAGCCATAGCGGAATCCGTCGATCAGGTAGAAGAAGGGATCGAACAGGGCGATTGTATAGAAGGGCTCGATCATCACCTTGATGTCGTAGAATGTCCCCGACAGGAAGGTCAGCGGCACGATCACGAAATTGGTAATCGCCGCGAGATGGTCGAATTTGTCGGCCCAGATGCCGCCCATGGCACCGAGCGCGCCGAGCATGATGGCCGCACAGATCCCGAAATAGACGACCGCCCAGCCATGCTGGATGTCGAGGCTGGCCAGACTGTCCACGCTGACCTGCCCGAAAGTGACAAGCCATATAAGCGTCCCGGAAAAATGGATCGCCGTGCCCGCGACAAGCGCCACCACAAGCCCGCGCGTGGCCGCCCCCGCAATAAAGCCGATGGTCAGTTCCAGCGGCGAGAGTGGCGGCATCAGAAAATCGACCTGGCTGCCCTGGACCTTGGAAATCGTCAGCGAGCTGGACGTGTTCTGGAAGGCATTCTGCAGGATTGCCATGACGACGAGCCCCGGCGCGAGGAAGTTATTGTAGATCAGACCCTCGAAATCACCGGTCAGCTGGCCGCGATCCCCGAAGGCCAGCTTGAACACGGTCATGAACAACAGCGTCGTGATGACCGGCGCAAACAGGGTCTGCATCCAGACCTTGATGAAACGCCCGACCTCGCGCTTGTAGAGTGTCCACAGCCCCAGCCAGTTGACGAGGCCATACTGGCGCGGCGTTGCGATCATTTCGGTGCTGCGGGCGCTCTGCCCGGCAGGTTCTGTCATCAGCGTATCAGTCATGCCGGGAGAGATACGACCTTCAGCCCTTTCTGGCGAGGCGTAACTTCGCCCCCCGCTCAGCAAGTGCCATCCCTAGATATGGTTTCTTGTGGACAACTGGCCACCGCATATTGTGTGTTCGTTTCGCCTTCAATACGATATGTAGGCGTTGAAGGGGTGGCTCGATCTTGACCACCACAATATCTGGTAGCTGCCGATTCGCGGCAAGGAGGGGTGACATGGCCTGGACCGAAGAACGCGTGGAAATCCTGAAGAAGCTGTGGACTGAGGGTCATTCAGCCTCGCAGATCGCCAAGGAGCTTGGCGGCGTGACCCGCAATGCCGTGATCGGTAAAGTGCATCGTCTCGGACTGTCGGGCCGCACGACTCCGTCACGACCGGTCAAACGGCCCCCGCGCCTGGCGCGTCCCAAGCCCCGCACGCAAGCCAGCCCGCCGGCGCCTGTCGCGGATGATGCGGCGAACCTGCCTGTCGAAACCACCCGCCCGGAGCGAAAGACGGCGAATGCGCTGGAGCCGCTCGCGCTCGAAAATGGCGAAACGGCAAATGTGCTGAATCTCAAGGGTTCTATGTGCAAATGGCCAATCGGCGATCCGGCGGATCCGGGTTTCGCCTTTTGTGGCCGGCGGGCCAGCGGCGGGCCTTATTGCGCCGAGCATGCTCAGGTCGCCTTCCAACCCGCCCGCAAGCGCGAGCGCAAGCCAAAGGACCAGGGGAACTATATTCCGCGCATCGCCGGCTGATCGTGGTCAGCGGGCGATGGACAGGGCGAGACCGGCCGCGAACCCGGTGTCGGTCTGGCCTGTGACCTCGTCGCCGACAATGCGATCGACAAAGCTGTCCTTATTTGCCTTTTCGGCGCGAACATAGCCGCCGATTTCGGCGAATTCGCTTAATCTGCGGGCAGCGCCGGCTTCAAATCCGCCATAGGATCGCTTTGTCGAACCATCGCCCGGTTCGACAAAGCCAAGCCGGGCAATGGCATGGAACGCCCAGTCGCCATCGCCCCAATGCGGACCGGCGCTTGCCTCCAGCCCCCAATCCTCGAAATCGGCATCATAGAAGCCCGCCAGCCTCGGCGAGAAAGCGCGCTCCAGCGCGACCTCGCCGGCAAGCTCCAGGCTTTCGCCACCACCAGCGCCAGGATAGGTGAGCCAGTTCGCTGACACATCAGCACTGTAACCCGTCCCGCCCCAGGCAAGACCGAGCGTATAGTCGACTTCCTCATCAAAGGCCGCCCCGTCGCGACCGAAGGGCGTGATCCTGTAGAGCGTGCCATAAGCGGTTGCTTCGCCGAGCGGCGCTTCGAGCCCGATGACGGCCTCGAAGGTCTCGCGCCCGAGCTGTTCGCCACGGTCGATCAGCATGGAGGACACGGCGATGTCGGCGAACATGTCAGTCTCCGCCAGCGCCAGTGGCGAGGCCAGCATCGCAAAGGCAGCCAGGATCTGAATTCTCATGCGAAAGTCACTCCTGTAACAGAACGGGCCGGGACCCGCTTTGGGAAAGTTTCCAAATCCGCACAAGCCGACCAGCCCGCAAACCATAGCCAAGCCCGGCAAGCCCGTGTATGTGCGCGCCAGCACACACGCACGCAACGAAAAAGCCCTCCCTCAATGTCCGAAACCACCTCACTGCGCAATATTGCGATCATTGCCCATGTCGACCATGGCAAGACAACGCTGGTCGATGAGCTCCTCAAACAGTCCGGCACCTTCCGCGAGAACGCGCAGGTCGATGAGCGGGCCATGGATTCCAATGACCTTGAGCGCGAACGCGGGATCACGATCCTGGCCAAGACCACCAGCGTGGTCTGGGGCGATACGCGCATCAATATTGTCGATACGCCCGGCCATGCCGATTTCGGCGGCGAGGTCGAACGTATCCTGCACATGGTCGATGGCGCCATCGTGCTGGTCGATGCCGCCGAAGGCCCGATGCCCCAGACCAAGTTCGTGGTCTCCAAGGCGCTCAAGGTCGGCCTGCATCCCATCGTGGCGGTCAACAAGATCGACAAGCCCGAGAGCCGGCCCGACGAGGTGATCAACGAGGTCTTCGACCTGTTCGCCAATCTCGACGCCAGTGATGAACAGCTCGATTTTCCGATCCTCTATGGCTCGGCCAAACAGGGCTGGATGGCTGATGATTATGAGAAACCGGCCACTGACATGGCCGCGCTGTTCGAACGGGTCATCGCGCATGTGCCTGAACCGGAGGTGGATGAGGGCCCGTTCCGCCTGCTGGCCACCACCATCTCCGCGGACAATTTCCTCGGCCGCATCCTGACCGGCCGGGTGGCCTCGGGCAGTGTCAGGCCGAACCAGTCCATCAAGGCGCTCGGGCGGGATGGCAATCTGGTCGAGCAGGGGCGCGTGTCCAAGGTGCTCGCCTTTCGCGGGCTGGAACGCACCCCGATTGACCAGGCCGTGGCCGGCGACATTGTGTCGATATCCGGCCTGTCCAAGGCGAATGTCGCCGACACGCTGTGTGATCCCTCGGTCAGTGAGCCGATCGCCGCTCAGCCGATCGATCCGCCGACCATCTCCATGACTTTCCGGGTCAATGACAGCCCGCTGGCAGGGACTGAAGGCTCCAAGGTGACTTCGCGCATGATCTGGGACCGCCTCGTCAAGGAAGCCGAAGGCAATGTCGCGCTGAAAGTGGATCGTTCGCCGGAAGCTGACGCCTTTATTGTCTCCGGGCGGGGCGAATTGCAGCTCGCCGTGCTGATCGAGACCATGCGCCGGGAAGGCTTCGAGCTTGGTGTTTCACGCCCGCAGGTCGTTTTCCAGCAAGACCCTGACACGGGTGAAAAGCTGGAGCCGATCGAGGAAGTCGTCATCGATGTCGATGATGAGCATTCCGGCGCGGTGGTGCAGAAACTGTCCGAACGCAAGGCCGAGATGCTTGAGATGAGACCGTCCGGCGCCGGGCGCACGCGCATGGTGTTTCACGCGCCCACGCGCGGCCTGATCGGCTATCAGGGTGAATTGCTGACCGACACGCGCGGGACCGCGATCATGAACCGTGTTTTTCATGAATACGCCCCGCACAAGGGAAAGATCCAGGGGCGTCATACCGGCGTGCTCATTGCCATGGACAAGGGCGAGGCGGTCGCTTTCGCCTTGTGGAATCTCGAAGATCGCGGGCCGATGATGATCCATCCCGGCGCCAGGGTCTATCAGGGCATGATCATCGGCGAGCATACGCGCGAGAACGATCTGGAAGTGAATGTGCTCAAGGGCAAGAAATTGACCAATGTTCGCGCTTCAGGCACGGACGAGGCCGTCAAGCTCACGCCGCCCCTGCAGATGACGCTGGAAAAGGCGCTCGCCTATATCGCTGATGACGAACAGGTTGAAGTCACGCCCGAGAGCATCCGCCTGCGCAAGCACTATCTCGACCCGCATGAGCGCAAACGCGCGGCCAAATCATCCTGACACCTCCCGCGTCCCCGGCCTTGAGCCGGGGGCTCCCGGCGAAGGCTCAAGCCTGTTTGGGCAAGGCCCGGCTCTGCGGCCGGGCACGCGGTCTGTGTTTCATCCGGGCCATCCAGCTCGGGAGGCCCGGACGAGCGTGTCAGCTGAACACCTCAGCCGCACCCGCTGCCGGATTCAGCGGATCGGCGCCAAACTTGTTCGGCCCCTTGGTCCCCGGTAGTGCGAAGATAACGATCAGCACGATACCGCCGATATAGGGGATCAGACCGAGCAGCAGCCACCAGGCCGTCATGTTGCGATCATGCATCCTGCGGAACGCGATCGCCAGGCCCGGAATGATCGTGGCCAGCACATAAAGGCCAACAATGGCGGCCATCAACATGCCGATAATGTTCAGCCCGTCAGATCCTATCCCGATCGTGAACAGGATCAGATACGGAACAATCACCACGAGGAAATTGAACAGGTAGACCCACCAGTATTCCGCCCGTGACGAGCGACCCTTGAAATCCGTGTACCTGTTGAAAAATAGTTTGACTGCCTCAATCATTCCCATTGGCTTGCCTCCCGATAGCCATGCAGCGATCAGGGCGTGCCTCGCCGCCGATCACCAATATTTTACTTCAATTGCGCGTTTTCGATGATGTCAACCACTTCGCCGGCGCTGGCCGCGTAGTAATGCCCCGCTGGGGCGAGGAAGAGCACGACATGCAACCTGTCGCCGGTTTCAGCCATGGCAACATCGCTGCGGAAACTGAGCCCGCTCTGGAACTTGCCGGAAATGTCGAAACGAGTCCCTTCGACGCCATCGAAATCCTGCGGACGCACATTCGCCGTGGTGACATCGGCGTATTTCAGGCGCTGCAGGCTGGCCGTGACAAGGTCGACCTGTTCCAGGGCGCTCATGCCGGCGCGGTAAACCGGGACATCCGCACCCCTGGCGGCGCGCACCAGTGACTGTCCATCCTCCAGCGACATGAGATGCAGCTGGTTGAGCGCGAGGCCATCCTTGGTCAGCAGGTCGCCCCGCGTGATCAGGTTGATGCTGGAGGGCACGCGCGTCCAGTCATCGTGCAGCGTCACCATGAATCCGGCGTCGCCGTCCATCGGACCGGCCGGAACCGCTGACATGGTCTCCACGCAGCCGGCCAGTGCGAGCATGGCGACACCCGCCAGAAGCCCGGTCAGCTGCCGGCTCGCCCTGTTGATCCGTCTGTCCAAACTGCGCCTGTCCATTCAGTTCAGCGCGCGGTGCTTGAAGACGCGATCGATGATCCTTGCAGCGCTCTGCGGATCACGCGGATCGCCGCCAGCGCTGACACCGAGCCAGACAAGGCGTCCGGTTTCCAGTTCGACAAGCGAGACGACTGTGCCATGAAACCCATGCCGGGCAGGCAGTTGACCGGTCACGGCGCCGACCAGCAGCTTGCTGGCGATGACACCACCGCTTTCAACAGTTGCCCGCGATGTCAGGAAAGCCGCATAATCGGCCTCGGTCTCGTCGGCGAGAACGTCCACAGCCCCGCCCAGACTGTAGTCAAGCCGGCCGGCTGGCCTGTGGGGAAGGCGACCGACAAAGCGGGCCGGATCGAGCTCGACTTCATGTTCCAGGACCGCTTCGATGATGGCCCGGTGGAGCAGGTATAGCTGAGTCAGACTCTCGCCCTCCTGCGCGTCTGCCGCGAGCGTTTCCACGTCATCCCCGCCGGCTTCGAGCTCCGCAGTCAGTTTGGGCAATAGTTGACGCGCGGCAGCCTGATCCCAATCCTCGTGCGATTGCATGCCCGCGAGGGTCATCAGTCCGATCTGAATATCCGGGGGCATGATCAGTATCTTGACCTGTTCGCGCGGTTCCGCGAAATCTTCGGCCAGAATCGGCGCAGATGTCGCGCAGGCGCTCAGGCCCAGAGCGGCCAGGCCGGTCAAAAATACGACTTTCATTTCAGCCCCGTCTTCCCTCTCCTGAACAGGAGTGAACCAATCGCGGGCGGCTAGCGCAAGGCGGGAAGCGCCGGCATCTGCAATTTAACGCGGTATCAGCTTGTCGCGTCGAGCGAGATGGAAAAGAAGGCTTCATAGCCGCCTTGGCCGCCGCGCCAGACGCGCACCAGCAGCGGCGTGTCGGGCCGACCCGCCGCCGCTTCCATGGCTTCGAGCGCCTCGGTCACGCTGGAGACGCGGGCGAAATCCATCTCGATAATCGTGTCGCCCTTGGCCAGCTTGCCGAAGCTCGGGCCGCGCGGCGAGACGGCGTTGATGATCACGCCATCCACATCAGAGGGCACACCATAACGTCGGCGCGAGGTCTCATCGAGCGTTGCGAATTCCACGCCAAGGGCATTGTCCGTCACGGCCAGTTCCGGCACGTCCTCGCTCTCGGGCGCCTCGTTGCGTCCGGTATCGAGCTCGCCGAGCGTCACATTGATTGTGCGCGCGCGTGCGTCGCGCACGATCCGCAGCTCGACCTCGCTGCCGACGCCGGCTTCGGCGACAATGCGGGTGAGGCTGCGCACATCACTGATGGCCTCGCCATCGAACTGCCGGATCAGGTCGCCGATTTCCAGTCCGGACGTGTCTGCCGGCCCGCCCTCGTCGATCCGGGTGACGATCACGCCATTGCTGTCATCCACGCCATAGGAACGGGCAATATTCTCGTCGACGCCCTGCACCGAGACGCCCAGCCAGCCGCGCCGCAGCTCGCCATATTCGACCAGCTGGCCGGAAATGCTGCGCACCATGTTGGACGGAATGGCAAACCCGATCCCGACCGAACCGCCCGTCGGCGAGATGATCGCGGTGTTCACGCCGACCACTTCGCCATCAAGATTGAACAGCGGCCCGCCGGAATTGCCCCGGTTGATCGCCGCATCGGTCTGGATGAAATCATCATAGCGCCCGCCCGTGTCCCGGTTGACCGCAGAGATGATCCCTGCCGAGACCGAACCGCCAAACCCGAACGGGTTGCCGATCGCGATCACCCAGTCGCCGACCTCGGCCACTTCACTGTCGGCCAGTTCGACAAAAGGCAGCTCATCGTCGCTCTGCAGCTGGAGCACGGCGACATCGGTTTCAGGGTCTGTTCCGACAAGATCGGCCTTCAGAGTGGTTCCGTCAGAGAATACCGCGTTAATCTCGTCAGCATCCTCGATCACGTGATTGTTCGTGATGACCAGGCCGTCAGCAGAGATGACGAAGCCCGAACCGAGCGAGCCTTCCTTGCGGAATCCCTCCTCGTCGCGTCCGAAAAACGGATTGAACCGTTCCAGCGGGGAGCCTTCGGGAAATTCCGGCAGGCCCTGCGGTGCGACGGTCTGGCTTGTCGTGATATTGACCACTGAAGGCATGAGGCGCCGGGCCAGGGCGGAGAAGCTCTCCGGCGCGTCGCTCATGTCGACATTGCCGGCCGTCTCTGTCAGCGACTGCGCGCTGGCGGGCAGGCCGCTCATCAAGGCCAGGGCCAGGGCGGCTGCCAGGGGGCGCAGGGCATTGGGTGTCATTTGGCGCGGACTCCCGGTTGCAGGTCAAACTCACTCATGATTCAGGATTAAGGCGTTTTCGGGGGCATACGCAACGCATCAGGTGAAGCGAAGAGCGATATAGAGCAGGATCGCCCCCGAAGCCGCTGTCCACAGCCCGGCATTTCGAAGCTCTGCGACAGGCAGGCGGGCGGCCCAGTCGAGAAATCGCTTCATCGCATCGGGAAACAATACATAGGCTAGTCCCTCGATGAGGAACCAGAGCCCCAGGGCGGCCAGGGCCAGTGTCCAGGGAGCCAGCCCGGCCGCCATGACTTTCAGCGATTGCCACCCGTGCGGGAGGCTTCTTCGGAGAAGATGTCACAAACACCCATATTGCCCGGATCAACGATGATCTTTGTGCCTTCCTGCAGCGATGTTTCACAGGCGATCAGTGAGCGATAGAACCTGAAGAAGTTCGCATCGGCATTATAGGCTTCCGCATAGATCCGGTTGCGCTGGGCATCGCCCTCACCCCGGATCTTCTCGGACTGTTCACGCGCCTCGGCGAGAAGAACCGTGGACTCGCGTTGCGCAGTGGCCCGGATCAGGCGCGCCTGTTCCTCACCTTCGGCCCGGATCCGCTCAGCTTCCTGGGCGCGCGCCGTGCGCATGCGGTTATACACACCTTCGGCAATCTCGTCGGGAAGGTCGGCCTGGCGGATACGGATATCGATAATATCGATGCCCGTATCCTCGAGATTCTCGTTTACCGACTGGCGGATGCGATCCATCAGCTGTGAGCGCTGGCCTGACACGATTTCCGGCACGGGAACGTCGCCGAGCGCCGCCCGGATGGCCGATTCGGTGAACCTGTTCAGCTGGGACGCCGCTGCGCTTTCGGTGCGCAGGCGCTGGTAGAATTTGAGCGGGTCGGTGATCCGCCAGCGAACAAAAGCATCGACCACCAGCCGGCGCTGGTCGGAAGCGAGCACCTGAATGTCCGACATGTTCAGCCCGATATTCTTGCGATCAAGAATCGTGACCTGCTGGATGAATGGCGTCTTGAAATAGAGGCCGGCCTCATCACTGCCGGGCGCGTTACGCGTGGCGACGGGATCGCCAAACTGCAGAACGAGGGCCTGCTGGTCCTGGCGAACGACATAAAAGGCGTTCAGGGCCAAGAAGACGATTATGGCGACGAGCGCCAGGAGGAGCCAGGAGAAAAGTCTCATCTGTCTAAATCCCTTCACTAGCGTTGCTGGACGCGGTCGAGCGGCAGGTAAGGCACCGCGCCGGACTCACTGTCAAGAATGGTCTTTTCCGCCCCGCCAAGCACACGCTCCAGGGTTTCGAGATACATCCGCTCACGGGTCACCTGAGGGGCAATCCGGTATTCCTCGTAAATTGAGGTAAAACGCGCCGCCTCACCTCGGGCATCAGCGATCACCTTGTCGCGATAACCCGCGGCCTGCTGCAGGATCTGCTGCGCTTCACCCCGGGCCTCGGGAACGATCTGGTTGGCAAAGCCCGTTGCGCTATTGATGTTGGCTTCCGCATCCTGCTCGGCCTTGTTGACGTCGTTGAAGGCTTCAATCACCTGCCGGGGCGGGTCCGACTTGGCGATCTGCACGTCGATGACGTCAATGCCGGCACGATAATCGTCGAGCAGGGCCTGGCTCTGGAAGCGCACCTCATCCTCGACTGTATCGCGCTCGGTGGTGATCACGTTTTGCAGCGACGATTTGCCGACAACCTCGCGCATCACCGATTCAGCCACCATGCGCGTGGCCTGTTCTGGCGCTTTCACGTTAAGAATAAAGTCCTGAGGCGCGTCAGTCTTCACCTTCCAGAACACCGAAAACTGAATATCGACGATATTTTCGTCTTCGGTGATCATCAGGCTCTCGGCGAGCGTGTCGCCAATCGTGATCTGACGCTGTTCTTCGACATCGACCAGGAAATGACGCTCGATCGGCACGGGCATATGCACATGAATGCCCGAACCGAGATTTGTCTCGAACTTGCCGAACCGGAAAATGGAGGCCTGCTGGCCGGCATCGACCAGGACAACGCCGGTTGACAGCCAGGCGATCAGCGCAACCACCGCAATGACGATGAAGCCGATCGGGCCGATAGACCGGCCGCCGCCGCCAGATCCGCCATTGCCACCACGCCCGCCGATTCCGCGCCGGAAACGTTCCTGCATGCGTCGCATCTGTTCCTCGAT
The DNA here is from genome assembly GCA_964415675.1 of uncultured Hyphomonadaceae bacterium. Lineage (GTDB taxonomy): Bacteria > Pseudomonadota > Alphaproteobacteria > Caulobacterales > Hyphomonadaceae > UBA5336. The sequence continues at coordinate 41,577 of CAYQBG010000008.1, read as the reverse complement.
ATCGGATCCGCCGCCAGAGCCGCCGGATCCGCCGCCGCCGGGGCGGTTCCATGGCGAGCCGCCATCGCCGCCAGAGCCACCGTTTCCGCCGCCGCCCGACCAGGGGCCGCCGGCCGCGTGCGGGGTGTTGCCGTCATTATCGTCTTTCCAGGGCATGAAAGGCGCCACTCCTCGAAGATTCATTCACAAACTTGGTTTCAGCGAACTGCTTCACGATATGTGCAGTGTCTGCCCCTATCTATCAAGGAGTCGCGCCATCTTGTTTCGTTCAAAGTCAAAATCGCCGCAGGCAATTGAGTCCGAAATCCGCAAACAGCTGGGTGCGCCGGCCTGGCTCCAGTCGGTCAGTGTGAAGGCTGACGGGCGAGCCGTTCTGGTGATCGAGGCGGGAGAGGACCTTGCCGCTTCGGAAGACATCCGCATCCAGGCTGAAAGTGCGGCGCGGGCTGTCAAAGGCGTGTCGGACGTGTCCGCAATTCTGACGCGCGAACGCCAGACCGGCGCCGGGCCTGTCCGCGAGCCGCGGAAGGTCAACCTGCTCTCCTCCCCCCAGAGCGCGCCGCCGCGCCGGGTGCACAAGGGCGCCCGCCTGTCGGATGAAGCGCTTGCCGGTGGCCAGCCAGCTGCGCCCAGCCCGGCCTCGAAAATTCCTGGCATCTCCCATATCCTCGTCGTCGCCAGCGCCAAGGGCGGTGTCGGCAAATCCACTGTCGCCGTCAATCTCGCTGCTTCCATGGCCCGCACGGGCATGTCGGTCGGCCTGATGGATGCCGATATTTATGGCCCGTCCATTCCGACCATGCTGAAAACGACGCATGCCGAGCCGGGCACCACGGCTGACGGAAAGCTGGAGCCGGTCGAGGCTCACGGGCTGAAGACCCTGTCGATCGGCTACTTGTCCGATCCCGACGCGCCGATGATCTGGCGCGGTCCGATCGTGATGTCGGCAATCAACCAGATGCTGCGTGATGCCGCCTGGGGCAGTGAGGAAAAACCGCTCGACCTTCTGGTCATCGACACCCCGCCGGGCACTGGTGACGCCCAGCTCGCGATCGCCCAGCGTGTGCCGGTCACCGCGGCGGTCCTCGTCACCACCCCGCAGGAGGTCGCGCTGGCCGATGTGCGGCGCGGCGCAGCGATGTTCTCCAAGACGGCCGTGCCGGTGCTTGGCATTGTCGAGACGATGAGCTGGTTCGACGACCCGGCCGGCCATCGTCATTTCCTGATGGGCGAGGGCGGCGGCCAGCGCATGGCGAGCGCCCTTGGCTTGCCGCTGCTTGGCCAGCTCCCGATGCTTGGCGAGATTCGTGAAGGCGGCGATGCAGGACAGCCGGCCGCTCTCGGCGGCGGCGAGGCGAGCGAGCTTTTCAGCGCGCTGGCCCGGCGCGTGGCAATCGGGATCGATGCGCTGGAAACCAAGCCCGAGCCGGAGATCGTTTTCGAGGACTGAGACCGGCCTGCCGCGCAGCGCCGCACCGCTTGGGGGCGTGTTGGCGCCTGTGCCCTCGGCTGCCCTCAATCCTGCCCTCAAAAGCCCGGCTCTTGCCCTCAATCCTGCCCTCGCCTGGCTGTGGGGCAGTGCGCCCGTTATCAACGCGTTTCAAAGCCGCCAGGCAGGCGATCGCGGACGGTCGGGCAGGAGCTGTTTTCTGCTCATTGTGAACACTCGTTCGCGCCCCAGCATGAAGGCGATCAGCCCGCCTGGAAAGATTCCGGCAAAGGCGTCATCCAGGACGTTCAGACCGCCCGTGAAGGCACCGAAGGCTGGCATCACCAGCCGCTCACCATCGCTGGCAAAACAGCGCCGGCGGACCGAGCGTCCGCGCCCGCGCGCCTTCGCCGCCGGATGCAGGTGGCCGGCAATTTCACCGTGAGCGCCGGTGGGCTCATGACGCAAGTGAAGGCCAGCCATCTCGACGGTTTTTTCGGCCCGTCCCCCCAGACAGGCCGGCGGGTCGGGGTCGTGATTGCCCTCGACCCAGAGCCAGTCATGGGCGGCCGTCAGGGCGCAGATTCGCTCCACGCAGTCCGGGTCGAGCCGGGTCTCGGCGGCCCGGTCATGGAAACTGTCCCCCAGTGAGATCACGCGGCGCGGATGCAGCCGTACGCAAAGCTGCTCGACCCTCTCCAGCGTGCGATGGGTGTCATAGGGCGGCAGCATCTGACCGCGCGCGGCGAAGGCCGATCCCTTTTCAAGATGCAGGTCAGAGACGACCAGCGTCGCCTCGCCTGGCCACCAGAGGGCGCCCTCAGGCAGGGCTGTCAGCCAGTGTCCGCACAGATGGATGCTTGTGTCTGACGCGCGGGAATCGGAACGGGCCTGCATGAGACGGCCTGTTGGCCCAGCGATGGGGCAAGGTCAATGCAGAGCGGAAGGAGGCCCTGCGAAAGGCCGGGCAGGCGGGCTTTCAGAAAAAGCGAGTAAACGCAGGGCCAGACCCGGCGGCCCTGATGGAGTGTCAGCCCTCGTGCGCGCTGCCGCGGCTCGCCAGAGCGCGGATCAGATAGTAGAGCATGATCAGGAAGATCAGGACGCCCAGCGCGATGGTGAAAGGCCCGGCATATACATCCCATTCGCTGCGCGGCGGGCCTTCATCGCTAACAACCTTGCCGACATGTTCCAGCCCCCAGGCCGAGATCAGTGCGCCCGAGAAGGCCGCCAGCGCGAAGAGCAGGATCGAGAACCAGCCGGCACGCTCAGGCATTTCACTGGCCATGCGGGCGCCCGCTTCATCGGCACTGGCCGGTTCGAGATCATCGATGAAGGTCGTGGAGACCCGGCGGGCGCGTTCGCGCAGTTCAGCTTCTTCGGGCGCGGGTGCGAAGGGCAGGTCGTCAGACAGGTCGGCGGGCAGGGGATCGATGTTATGCCCGTCATCTTCGCCGTCAGTATCGCCTGCGAGCTCCGAGACCGCCCGGGTGATCTCATCGACGCTGGGTCCGTCCGCGCCTGCGGGCTCTTTGTCGCTTTCGTCGGAGTCCTGCTCAGCCAGCGGATCGGCCGGCGGGGTCTCTTCTCCAAGAATACGGGTCAGCCGTTCGGAGACGGCGCGGGCCGCCGCTTCCGTGCTCGATTCGCGTGTCTCTTCAGCCTCGGGCGGGTCGGTCTCCTCGACAATTGCGATCCTCGCCCGGCCATTGCGGGTCTCGACGGCAACGGCTTTCTCGCGCGGGGCCAGCACGGCGCTGGCCGGGTCGAACAGCGGGCGGATCAGCGGGCTCGGCGATTCCGGCAGGTCGCTCGGATAATCGAGGAACAGCGCGCGTTCGGCTGCGCGCCGGCGCACCAGCGCATCGACAATGATCGTGCGCCCCTCGATCTGTGCCTTGCGCCAGGCCGAAAGGGCTTCGGCGGCGCGCAGCTTCTCGCCGGAATTGACCAGCGCCAGCACTTCGGAGCCGCGAAAAGCCTCTATGCCGATATTGAAAGCCAGGGACACCAGCGCGTCGAATTCATTCTGTGTGAGCGGCGCGCGAACATGTTCGCTGACGGCCTTTTCGACTGGAGGAAGGTCATATTCGCGCAGGATCGCGTCGGCATTTTCTTCGCTGATGCGCAGGCCGGCGCGCGCTGATTTTGTGTGCCCATAGCCGATCATGTAATCGCCGGCCCCAATTGGAACGGAATGTTCCTGGTAACCCTCGAACCGCTTGATCAGCTCAAGCCCCGCCCTCGAAATCCGCATGCGTCGAGCCATCGCTTGCTCCGATTCGGGACACAGTGCCCCCGCCTGAGCCTCGCCGCTGCAATCGGCAGGCCGATGACCCTGCAACGGGTGCTAGATCAGAACCAGCGTCGCAAGGCCAAGGAAACTGAAAAACGCGATCACATCGGTCAGCGTCAAGACGAAAACCGATGACGCGACAGCCGGGTCGGCGCCCGCTTTCTTCAGGCCGAGCGGGACAAGAATGCCCGACAGTCCGGCCCAGAGAAAGGTGGCCAGCATGGCAATCGCAATGACCAGGGCCAGCATGACATCGCGGAACCAGACATAGGCGATGGCGCCGACCCCGATGGCAAAGATGAAGCCATTGACGAGCCCGGTCAGCGTCTCGCGCAAGACGGCGCGGCGCGCCGCGGAGCCTTCCAGCTCGCGCTCGGCGAGGGCGCGCACCGAGACCGCAAGGCCCTGACTGCCGGCATTGCCGCCCAGCGCAGCGACCACCGGCATCAGGATGGCCAGCTGCACCACGGCATCGAGCGTGTTCTCGAACATGGAAATCACGCCAGCGACGGCGAAGGCGGTGACGAGATTGACCGCGAGCCAGGGCGCGCGTGCGCGCACCGCCTCCATCACCGTATCCGAGCCGTCCGCCGAGCGCACATTCGACAGCGCCAGCAGGTCTTCCGTGTTCTCGGCCTGGATCACGTCGACCATGTCATCGACGGTGATAATGCCGATCAGCCGGCCGTCGCCATCTTTCACCGGAGCCTGGGCGAGGGAGTATTTCTGGAACTGGTAGGCGACGTCTTCCTGGTCCATGTCGCCGGTGATGTCGCTCTCCAGCGCCACCATGATGTCGGTCAGCGGAAGGTCGCGCGAGGAGCGCAGCAGCATCGACAGGCCGACAGCGCCCCGCGGGTGCATGCCGGGGTCGACGACATAGATCTCGTAGAATTGTTCCGGCAGGCGCTCGCCCTCTTCGCGGGCATGGTCGATGGTTTCGCCCACCGTCCAGAATTCGGGCACGGCGACGAATTCGCGCTGCATGAGCCGGCCGGCGGTCTCTTCATCAAAGGCCAGGCCCTGTTCCAGCTGGGCGCGCTCACGCGGGGCGATATCGCGCAGGACCTCGGTTCGCCGGGACTCGTCGAGATCTTCGAGAATGGCCGTCGCATCGTCGGAATCCAGCTCGTCCAGCGCCGTGCGCACCACCTCGTCGGGCAGGTGGCGCACCGCATCGCGGCGATACTCATCGCGCAGCTCGATCAGGATGTTGGAGGGCAATTCCTCGCCCAGCAGGCCGACCGCCTCGCAGAACACGTCCCGGTCGAGCTGTTCCAGCGCATCTGAGGCGTCAGCCGGATGCAGGCGCAACAGCGTGCGCGAGAGCCAGCGATGATCATCCTCATCAATCGCATCGGCCATGTCCGCGATCAGGATCGCGTCCAGCTCCGGGGCCTCATCTTCTGGCGGGTTTTCAGGCGTGTCCGACATGACCGCCTGTGTCTCGCGGAAAGGTGGCAAGAGCAAGTCCGGGAATGGCCGGTCCGGCAGGCTTTGCGCGGGCCGGCATGGCAAGGGGGCAGCGGTGCGCTGCGCCAGCGTTTTCGGGATTGACACTTTCAGACCGCGACTGTCCGATATGTGAAAACAAGAGGCGTCGGCGATACACAGACAAGAAAAAGACGCACACATGGAGGAAAGCGACCGATGTCGAAGGCAGACTCGCAGGCCGCGAGCGCGGCCAAAGCGGCACCCGTTTCGGCGCAGGAGGGGCTGACCCGGCGCGCGATCTATCTCCACGGCTCGCTTGCCATCCCGCTCGCGATCTACGGCTATCCGCTGGCGATCTGGCTGCCGCCGCATTATGGCGCAAGCCTCGGCAGCCTTGCCCTCGTCGGCACGCTCCTGATGCTGGCGCGCTTTACCGATGTGTTCACCGATCCGCTGATGGGCGAGATTTCAGATCGCGGGCGCACGCGCTTTGGTCGCCGCAAACCCTATATGGTGCTCGGCGCGCCATGCCTCATGGTATCAGCCTGGTTCCTGTTTGTGCCGCCAGACGGAGCGGGGGTGCTCTACCTCCTGTTCTGGCTGACGGCATTTTTTGCCTCGGCCACCATGATCCAGATCCCCTTTCGCGCCTGGGGGGCGGAGCTTTCGGCTGATTATCACACCCGCAGCCAGGTCACGGCAGTGCGGGAATTCTTCGTGCTGGGCGGCCTGCTTCTGGCGGCCGCTGTCCCGATGGTGGTGGAGATCCTGGCGGATGGCGGCGCCGTGGGAGAAGTCTTCGTGGCCATGTGGCGCGACATGATCGGTGCCTTCTCGGGCGACATCATGAACCGGGTGCCGAGCGACCGTTCTGCGCTCACGGGGCCGGTGCTCTATTGGCTGGCGATCACCATCATCATCGCCGTACCGCTCCTGACATTGCTGGTGGTGACGACGGTGAAGGAGCCGCCGCCCGCCGCCCGCGAGCGCGTGCCGGTCCTGGAGGGCTTCCGGCACATGTGGCGCAACGGGCCGATGCGCCGGGTGCTGCTGATCGCGTTTTTCGTGATCGCGGGTGAAAGCTTGCGCAATGCCGTCTCGCTGTTCTTTATCCGGGACATTATCGGCATCCCGACGATCGGGGCGGCGTATTTCCTTTATTTCGTAGCAGGTATCGCGGCGATTCCCTTCTGGCTGTGGCTCGGCCGGACCGTTGGCAAGCATCGTGCCTTTCTCGGCACGCTTGGCTTTGTCAGCTTCGTAAGCGCGGCCAACCTCTTCCTTGGCTATGGGGACTATTTTGCGTTCTTCTGCCTCTTCCTCCTGAAGGGCTTTGCGTTCGGGGGGCTGCAATTCCTGCCTCTGGCGATGCTCGCCGATGTTGTGGACGTGGACAGCGCGCGGTCAGGCGGGCGGCGGGCCGGCGCCTATTTTGCGGTCATCGGTCTTTCCGAGAAGCTGGCCGCGGCGATCTTCACCGGCGTTGCGCTCAATATTGTCGGCCTCCTGGGCTATCAGGCGATGGGTGCTGCGCAGTCTGCCGAGGAAGGCGTGTTGGCACTCCGGCTGGTCTACTGCCTCGGCCCGATCGCGCTCTACAGTCTCGCTGCGCCGCTGATCTGGAACTATCCCCTCACGCCCGAACGCCATGCCCGCCTGCGCGCAAGCCTTGAGCGGCGGGCGACCCGGCTTGCGGCGGCAAAGAATGGCTAGGTCAGCAAAAGCCGCGTCGCGCCTTGCAGGGTGCAACGGAAGGCGCAGCCCGATATGCACCATCCGGCTCCACCTCATGCACCGATGATGAATATCATCCGGCTCGGGGGCCGGGGCCCATGCGCCCGGCTGGCTGACGCAAACGCAGCAAGCAGAACAGGGCCGCCCGATGGTCCGGGCGGCCCTCGTCGCCTGTGAGCACTCAGGGCAGCTGGTAGGTCTTCACGTCGGAATAGATCCCGCCGGCATTGACCCCGACGCCCTTGCTGAGCGTTACCGACAGTCCGGCGAAGTCTCCCACCGATCCGTCATCATTCTGTTCGAACCATGCCGAAAGCGACAATTCGAACGAGGCCTTCATCAGGTCTTCGAACTTGTCCATCGTGCGGGTGGCGACCGAGGCGGCCTGCAGGGTCGAGAAGGCATCGCTGAGATTGAGCGTGTAGCCGTGAGACGGCCCCGACAGATTGTCGAAATCGGCTTTCCACATCCCGACAGTGACGCCGACGGATGCCCCGCCCCCGAGGGAATAATTCTCGACGGTCGAGGTATACCATTTCGAATCCTGCTGGTTGGCCTGATGGTCGCCGCACCGGAACGCCATGCCAGCTTCCCCGCCCGCGCCGCCAATCACGCCGGCCTCGCCACTGAACCCGATTGTCCAGCTGTTGAAATTCCCGCCAAGGCAGCCCTCATTGTCGGGAATATCGGCGGTGTTGACCCGCATCGAGCTGCCAATCGCCCGCTGGCCGATAGTTTTCTCGTAATTGGTTCGTGCGAGATTGAAGCTGCTGCGTGCGGCCTCGCTTTGATCGGCCTCCTGGGCGGTTTCGATCATCTCGATCAGGCTTTCGGCGAAGTCGGCGATCTCGTCTTCCATCGCGTCCCGGATGACCTCGGCGATTTCAGCGCGCACATCGGTCTGACACACGCCGTCTTCCTCCGAGAGGCCCTCATCGCATCTTGGCCCGGGCCGCATCACCTCGCAGCTGATCTGATCGACACCGCCACAGGCCGTGCACAGGCCGTTCGACGCGATATTGAAGCCGGGAGCGCAGTCAAACCCGATGCCTTCATAGGGCTCCTGGCCTTCCTTCCCGCGCTCGCGGCAATAGCCATCGACCTCTCCGAGATAGTCGCGGCATTGCGGGCCGGGGCGTGTGGCGCGGCACATGGGCTGGTCCTTGCCACCACAGGCCACGCAGATGTCATTCTCGGTCACCAGGCCCTTGTCGCAGGGATAGCCGACCCGGCTTTTCGGCCATGGCTGTTCGCCCGCCTTGCCCCATTTGCGACAATAGCCCTGATAATTGTCCAGGCCGGACTTGCATTGCGGGCCGGGCCGCAGCGCTTCGCACTCGACCTGGTCCTTGCCGCCGCAACGGGTGCATTTGCCATTGCTGGCGACATTGTAACCCGGCTTGCAGTCAAACCCGACGCCGCTATAGGGCGCCTGGCCCTGGCCGCCGCGCGCGACGCATGTGCCATTCACCTTTTCAAGATAGTCATAGCATTGCGGACCCTTGCGAATGGCCAGGCAGGCCGGCTGGTTTGCGCGCCCGCAGGGCTTGCACTTGCTGCCGACAGCCGAATAGCCCTTGTCACATTTGAAGCCGATCTTGCACAGGCGCTCATTATTGCCCCCGCATGCCGCATCCGCCGTGCCGGTCATGATCCAGGCCGCAGCGAAACAGATCGCCAGCGCCTTGATCAGGAACAAAAGTCTGGCCCACATGGTTTCCTCCAGTTTCAGTCATTCGGCCAGGATCGGCCAGGATTGAAGGAAACGCGGGATCGGCAGGTATCTCCATGGGTAGAGATACCCAATTGCGCTCAGCCCGGATGGATCAGCCCGTCCCTCAAGGCCCTTGCCATCAGTTCTGTCACCGATCGCACGTCGAGTTTGGCCATCAGGCTGGCGCGGTGTTTTTCTGCCGTCCGGGGGCTGATCCCCAGACTGTCGGCCATGTCCTGTGTCGTGCGGCCCGCCAGGATCATGTGAAGCGCCTGCTGTTCGCGGGGTGTCAGCCCGACCGCGTCGTCATGATCCTCGACCAGGTCCACGCATTCGGGAGCAATATAGCGCCCGCCGCGAAGGATCAGCGGCAGTTTCTCATAGAGTGATGCATTGGATCCGCCCTTGTGAAACATGCCCTCCACACCGGCTTCAATCACCAGACTCAACAGGCCGGGCGCGTCCACCGACGAATAGACGACAATTTTCGTGTCAGGGCTCCAGCGCCGGATATCGGTCAGGACTTCCGCGCCGCCCGAAAGCGGCATTGTCAGGTCGAGGATGACGAGATCCGGCTTGTGAAGTTTGACGGCGGCCAGGGTCTCGAAACCGTTTTCCGCTTCAGCGACGACAAGGAGACCTTTGGTCTCGACCAACCCCGGCTTTTCAAGTGCCGCGCGCAGGCCATCGCGGACAATATCGTGATCGTCGGCCAAAACAGCGGTGTACTGGTCTGCCATCCTGGCCGGCTCCTATACTTGGCCGGAAGCTTACACATATTCCCTGCTTGTCAAAGACGCCGCGCCCCTCGTGTCAGGTGAGCGGAACGGCCACGGTAAACACGGTGCCGCTGGCGCGGTTTGTCTCTGCGGTGACCGGCAGGTGATAGGCCCTGGACAGTTCGCGAATGATGGACAGGCCAAGCCCGCTTCCTTCCGAGCGCTCGCCCCTGACGCCCTCCGCCATTGCCCATTCGGTGTTGCCATCGGTAAAACCGGAGCCGTCATCGCTCACGCTAATCCGGCAGGTCTCGCCAAACGCCTGGCAAGTGACCGAGACGGTTGAGGCGCCCGAATGCTGAATGGCGTTGGAGATGAGATTGCTTAGCATCCGGATGAGGATCAGGGGTGGGACGCTGACAGCATGCGGGGAGGGCGCAAAACTCAGGGTGATGCCCGCCTGCGCGGCTTCGGTCTGAAACAGGCGGGAAAGCGTGTCGAACAGGAGCTTGATCTCGACCCGCTCCACAGCCACCTCGCCATGCAATCCGACATCGACCGAGGCGCGGCCGCTGGCCGACAGTGACCGGGTCAGCGCTTCGAGATGATCGAGCACGCGATCAAGGCGGCCCAGCTTGCTGGCGGGCGCATCGTCGCGAAGCGTATCGAGCTCGGCGCGCATCGAGGCGAGCGGCTGGCGGATGTCGTGGGATGCGCTGGACAATTGCCGCGAACGCATGAACGCCGCCTCGCGCGCTTTGGCATACTGTTTTTCCATTTCCAGCAGGCTGGCATTGGTGCGCGCATCGCGCTGCGCCGCCTCGACAGCCTCCTCAAGCGCATGATCGCGCGACAGGCGCACATCGGCCAGGGCAAAGATCACTGCGCTGAGTATCAGCAGCATGACAACGGCAAAGGCCAGTTTGAGCGTGTTCCAGGAGACAAGGGCGCCCAGCCCGTATCCGGTCAGAAGCGAGGCAAGGATGGCGCCGAGCAGAACCAGCCCGGCCAGGGACGCCATGACCGCCATCGATTGCTGGCGGTCATCATGATGCTTCCAGGTCCGGGTCGATACCGCATGGGCGAGCAGGAAAACCAGGAACAGCGCCACGCCCGACCAGGTGAGCAGGGGGCTCTGGACCAGCCAGAAGACCGGGATCAGAAGCAGCGCCGCGACAGCGCAGGCATAGAAGACCCTGCGCCAGTTCCACATGTCTGCGCGCGGATCGAATGCGCTGACAGCCGTGTGAAGTCCGAAGGCGACAGTGACCATGCCGGCTGTCGCGATGCCGGCCGTCAGGGCGTGTCCCGTCAAACCCAGCGCTGCGAGCCCGCCATCGCTTGCCCAAATGAAGCCGAGGCCCAGAAGGAGCATGACCGTATAATTGATCCCCGGCGGGTTGCGGATCGCGACATTGATCAGCATGCAGACCAGCAAGGAGGTCAGCACGGCGCTGTAGAAGGCCGCATTCCAGGCCGCAACAGCACTCGCGGCGGTCGCGTGGGCGAGCCCGGAACCGGCCAGGCCCGCGCCCAGCAGAATCAGGGCCTTGCCTGGACGCTGTAGAATGGCCCGGCGGGCACTGGGAACCAGGTTAGCCATAAGTATCTGGTATATGGTCCGGCGCCCCTCCGAAATGGGTAATGCTACCTATAACCGACATTCGGCGTTTCCAGTACTCCGGCTGGCAAGCAAAGCCTGACTGGAGAAAGTGATGCCCAGAAAACCGAACCTCAAAAGCCTGTTCGCCGCTCCCGCAGCGGCCGCCATGGCCTCATTGACCGGATGCGCCGGGATGGAAGCCGTGGCCGCCGGGCCGATGGGCGACATGGCAGCCACCGCGGCCGGCATTCCCCAAACCGGTGCTTTCCTTCCCGACAAGTCGGCCGTCGCTCCGGGCGAGAAGATGGCGATTGACGGAACCTATACAATCTCCACGCTTGGCAAGCGGATCATGATTGATCGCGGGCGCGGCTATGCCGTCGATGGATGGACCCATGCGCTGACGCTGAAAATCATGCCGGGCATGGTGACCCTGCGCAATATCCAGCAAATCGACGCGGACACATATCAGGGCGATGACCTGCCCCTGCTCGGCAAGGCCACCCTGACATTGCAGCCCGATGGCCGCATCGACACAGTCGTGGCGGGCATGGTTCCGTACCGATATTCGCTGGTTCCCGCCGCCGGCGCGCGCCCGGTCGGTCCGCCTGTTGCTGACGCAGGCGATAATGACGATCAGAGCCCGCCCGCCAGCGGAACCGAGGATTGCGAGAGGGTCGCGATTGATCCCGACACGAATGAACTCATTTGCCTGGACTGACCCTGATCGCGCAGCGCAGATGCGGGCGGGGCTTCCAGCTCCGTCCGCCACGGCCCGTTCGTGCGCCCCATTGCAAAGCCTTGAGCGCGCGTGACGGCGTATGACGTCATCCTGGAACCGACACTTGGGTTGGGCAGTTTCTCGCCCGAATAATCAATGGCGCAAACCTGCAAGAGCCGTTCGGCGCGCGACCGCCACCCCAAGGCACCGTCCGGCGAAGGGAACCGGCGCCGGCCCTGTCCGGCCCGGCTGCAACACTGACGCGATTGGTCTGCACCTGGCCGAAATCAGCAAGGCCATCGCGCCCGGTGCCCATGGCGTGCTCATCATCGACCAGGCCGGATGGCATACCACCCCAAAAGCTGGATTTGCCCGACAATATCGCCCTTGTGCCCCTTCCGGCACACTCACCGGAGCTGAACCCAGTCGAGAATGTCTGGCAGGTCCTGCGCGACAATGATCTCTTGGGCCGTATCTTCGACAGCTATGACGCCATACTCGCTCTTGCCGCTCCTGGAACAGCCTCACCGACGACCCCTGGCGCACCATGTGAATCGGATACCGCGACTGGGCCCATGAGTGGTGATCAGTGCAATTTTGTATCACATGGCTCGGGCCGCCTCTATGAAACTTTGGATCACCATCACAATTGGCTTGGCCTTTGGCCGAAACCTGACTGAAAACGGATTTGCTTTTTCCCATTTCCGAGGAAGTTGACTGCACGGCTAAGATCCGGTTCGCACGAACTCGAAAGCAATAATCATTATCGCAATTGCTGCGATCCAGGCACCGGCAATCTGCGGGACGAGATACGAAAACCTGTACTGGGTTTCCCTTCTGGCCAGCCAGTGGCCCAGTCCTGAAAGGTAGATTATAAGAAGCGCTCCTCCCACAAGACTGCCAATGGAAGTTGCCAGGCGGCCGACTTCTCCTTCCGAAACAGCGTTGGCGCCCAGAACCAAACCAGCGAGTATCGCCAGTCCGACGCCAAGCGCCCTCGGAACCCTTCGAAATGCCGCCAGCGTCAACCCGCAGGTCAGGGTAGCTCCCGCCAAGCCAAGCATGATCACCGCAGCATCAGCCCATGCAACAGCCTTGACAAGAGCAGCTGTGATGCCGGCGATAGCGGCAATGGCAAGGGCCCGTGACGCATTCTCACTTTTGCTCCGCGCCAGCACCAGTCCGAACGCTGCGGCAAGAAGGCCCTGCAATGGCTCTGCGATCGGATGCAGAAGGCCTCTATAAAGCCCTTCTGACCCTTCAAAGGAGGTGTGCGCAGCCGCTTCGTTCGTGATGGCGAGCATCGTGACCCCGCCGATTATGCAGCGAGTGGCGCTCATACGAGCCCGAAAAGGAACGCCACACCCGATACAGCGATCAGGCCGCCGGCCCCGCGCAAGGCGACGCGCCCCCCGGGACGATCCACGACAAGGCCAAACCCAATCCCAACAAGATGCAGAAGACCTGTCGAGATGACAAAACCAATTGAGTACGCGGCGGGGTCAGCAGCGTGCGGTAGTTCCGTGCCATGGGCATGACCGTGGAAAATGGCGAAAATACCGACGATCAGGCCGGCCAGCCAGAGCGGCGCGCGCCACGCGGCAAGGATACACAATCCGATGACGATCGATGAAGCGGCGATTCCGGGCTCAATATAGGGCACAGAGACACTCAGAATGCCAAGACCCCCGCCGAGTGCCATGACGATCGGGAACACGACGGGCAGAATCCATATCGCCGGCTGGCGCAAGAATGCGCCCCAGACTCCAACTGCCACCATGGCAGCGACATGATCCAGACCCAGCAGGGGATGGGTGAAGCCACTCAGGAAGCCGCCCTGAAAGCTGTCGCCCGTCCCGTGCGCCAATGCAGGCGACACCGTTTGTAGAAGCACCGCAAACAGGACGGCCAACTTTGGCGCTTGGCGCCACGGAAAGATTGATTGTCTCATGGCTTGCTTTCCTCTCAAAAATGATAGCGCAGGCTTAGCCGCACCTGGCGGGGTTCGACGGGGTGGAAGTGGATGTCTTCGACGGGTGAGGCTTCGCCGGGCAGCTGAGACTCGAAGTAGTAGGTGATGTCGGCATCCTCGGCGTCAAAGGCGTTCAGGAGTTCGAGCGAGACGGTGACATTGCGCCAGTCATAGCTGCCGGCGAGGTTGACCAGCGTGGTGGGTTCGGAGGTGACCGATCCGTCTTCAATCAGTGGCGCCTCTGCGAAATGGCGAAGCCGCGCGCTGAATGTCCAGGGATCGAGCCGTGCGAGCACGCCGCCGCCAATCACGCTTTCGACAGCGCCCGGGATCTTGGTCTCATTGCCGGCAATGTCGAATTCGGCATCGGTATAGGCAGCAGACAGGTCTGCCACCAGCCAGTCGGCTGGCTGCCAGAACAGGCTGGCCTCGACGCCGGTTCGCGATGAGGCATCATTTGGCTCGGTGGTGCCCGCATCGCCGACAAAGACCAGTTCTGAATCCAGCTCCAGCGTGAACAGGGCGAGCGAGGCGCGCCATGGGCCGCGCTCCAGCCGCGCGCCCAGTTCGGCGCCTTCCGCGCGCACCAGGATCGGCACACGGTCAACCGGATCGCCGCTGGCCGGATCGACCGTGATCGTGGCGCCGCGCACGTCATTGGAGTGAAAGCCCTGGCCGTAATTGGCATAGAGTTCGAAACCGCCTGCCGCCTGCCAGGCGAGCGCGAGGCTGGAGCTGAGCAGGCTGTCATCGGCCGAGCCGCCATTGGCAGGCTCGCTGAGCGCGGTGACGTCGGCGTCGTAATAATCGCCGCGCAGGCCGACACTGGCGCGCAGCCGGTCGGTCAGGTCAAAATCGGCCTCGCCCCAGAGGCTGAGGCTGGTTTCCCCGACACTGTCACGGCGCACCGTGGAGACGCGCTGGCGGGCAGCAGTCCTCAAGAGGCCGATATCGGAAATGTCGTCATGGCGGGCCTCTGCGCCGAGACGCAGACTGAAGCGGCTCGTCAGGTCGCGTTCATGGACAAGCGAGGCGCCGTAATAGGTGCGCTCGTCCAGCTGTTCGAACTCGTCGCCATTGACGGGGTCATCGAGCAGGTAGGTGAAGTTGGAGAAGAGCACGAAGTCATAATTCACGCCGTAGGCATTCAGGCGGGTCTGCGAGCCGTCTGCATGGCTGTAGGTCGCATTGCCCGTCAGGCCGAGCCGTGTGGTCTCGCCGCCAAGATCGGGATCGATGAAGCCGAACCGGTCGATCAGGCCGCTCTCCACTGCGCGCAGCGGCACCTGGTCGGTTGCCGTCCAGCTGCTGTCATAGGCGCTGGCCGAGATTTCCAGCCGCCAGGGGCCGGTCTCGCGCACCAGTTTAGCAAAAGCGTTCAGCTTTTCGAGCTCCTGGTCCAGCACCCATGGACCGTCATGCTGCTCGGCCTCCAGCGCCAGGAGGAGCGACGTTCCGGGCGCAAGCTCGACATCGCCTGCCGCAACGCCGCGCAGATAGCCGAACTCGCCGACAGCCAGTTCGACGAAACTGCGCTCCAGCGCGTCATAGGTGCTGTAGCGCGCCGATCCGGCGGCCGAGAAGTCGCCTGTGGAGGCGCGATACGGCCCTTTTCGGAAATCAACCCGCTCGATGAGTTCGGGGATCACGAAATTGAGGTCCAGATAGCCCTGCCCGTGGCCATGCGTGCGCAGATTGACGGGCACACCGTCAACGCTGGCGGAAAAGTCTGTGCCGTGGTCGAGATTGAAGCCGCGCAGGAAATACTGGTTCGCCTTGCCTTCACCGGAATGCTGGGTGGCGACAATGCCGGGGATCACCTCGACCAGCTCGCCGACGCGCGACAGCGGCCGGTCCTCGAAATCGGCATAACCGACCACGCCCTCCGAAGCGGCGTTCGCCTCGCCGATCAGCTCGAACGCGCGGCCATGCACGATCACCGTGTCGAGCGTAGCTGCGCCCTCGCCCTGCGCCAGGGCCGGCAGGGATGGAAGGGCGGCGACCAGGCAGATCAAGACACCGAGGCCGGAACGTGTCTGGATGAGCATTCGGCCAACTCCTTCAGGTCAGGCAGACAACAGGTTCGAAAAGGCGCCTGCAAAGAAATAGGCTGCGCCGACAGCGAGCAGGCAGGACAAGGCCAGCCTTGATGCACGAACCAGGTCTTCGCCAAGCTGGCGCAGCGCGAGGAAGACTGTGATGATCACAAGAATGATGAGCAATTGCCCGGCCTCCACGCCGAGATTGAACATCAGGAGCGCTGGAGCGAGTTGGCCACCAGGCATGCCGGTCTGGGCAAGCGCACCGGCAAAACCGAAGCCGTGAAGCAGTCCGAAACCGAACGCAACGCGCGCGGGCCGACGCTGCGCCTGCGATCGTGCGCCTTCATCGCGTCGGGTCAGTTCATAAGCGAGATAGACGACAGACAGCGCGATGCCGGCCTCGACCGGCGCCGATGGCAGGCGGACAAGTCCGAGAACCGACAGGGCAAGCGTAAGTGAATGGGCAAGCGTGAACATGGTGGCGGACGTGATCAGGGCTCGCAGACCGGGAACGAGCAGCACGAGCCCGATGACGAACAGCACATGATCGAGGCCACCAAGCAGGTGGTCCACACCGACCCGGAAATAGCCGAGTGTCGCCGGGTTGCCGGCCTCGCCAAGCGTCAGGCTGGACGCCCTCGCGTTCAGGAGGTGGTTGAGGCGCGTCCCATCGGTGCGCACATGCGTGACGTAGACGTCCGTCAGTGTCCGCTCGAGCCCACTGATCGTGACGGTCGTTTCCTCAAGATCAGACGGGCAGGTGACGCTCAGGCGCAGCGTGAGATAGTCGTCTGCAGACGCGATGGGAATACCGTCGGATGCGTTGCAGTCTGCCGGAAAGACCGGCGCGAGATTGAGGCCGCCGACCAGGCCGTTGCCGGCGTCCACGATCGGCTGGCGGAACCTGACGTCCAGCTCGCCCGCCGAATCCTCGCGGATTTCAAGGTAAGCGGGCCTGATCTCATGTGCGAGAGCCGGGCCTGCGCCAATGACGAGGCTCAGTAAGATGAGCGCGAGCCACCTCATTCGACCTGCCAGTCCTGCCTGATCGTGTAGCGAGCGGCCAACTCGTCCAGCACGCTGTCGACGGCGGCCTCAAGGCGCTCTGCCTCAAGATCGCTCGACACGCGCTCTCTCACCTGGTCGAGCGCAAGCGGCGTGCGCGGTTCCACGGCAATGACTTGAACAAGATGCCACCCATAGGCTGACCTGAACGGTCCGAGCCAGTCCCCCGTCGCCGATTGCTCCATGAGGATGCGAGCAAAATCCGGCCCGAACATCTCAGCATAAGAGACCTCTGGCCGCGGCGCAAATTCACGCGCGAGCATGAAGGCAGTTCCAAGCTCGCGCCAGGCCTGCCCGGTCTGGTCGCTTGCCAGTACCGCACGGCTCTCCGCGACAACAGCCGGTTCAGGTTCGGGCCCACTGCCAAGGTAGATATGCCGGAACCCCACCTGTTTCGGCCTGACATAGTGATCCCTGTGCGCGGCGAAATAGGTCTGCAGTTCACCTTGTGTGAAGCTGGCATCGGCATACTGGTCGCGAACAAGCAGTTCCATCTTCTGGGCGAGCCGGCGGCGAACAACGACATCGCCCTGGTCGAGTCCGAGGCGCAGGGCCTCGCGCACAAGGATTTCCTCGCGCAAATAATGGTCTATCAGGGCGCGCAGCTCCGTTTCTGTCGGCGCCGTTCCGCTCTGCAATTCCCAACGCCCCTGCAGCATGGCGACTTCGCCCTGTCCGATCATGATCGTGTTGGTCGCAGTCTTGTCCGCAAGGGATTCCCAGACAAAGAAGCCGATCCCGATCAAAGCGAAAATGACAAACCTGTCCGTAAGGAAACGTCTGATCGCGCCTCCTGCTTGCCGGATTTTCACAACTGGCATGCATCACTCATCAGAGGAGATTGGATTGTACCATATCGGCGAAGACCAGGCGCGGTCCTGTATCGTGGCGGGCACGTTGCGGCGCGGTTCTTCATTCGAGCGGATGGCGTCCCATGTCGACCAGCGGCAGGTCGGGTTCTGCAGGGCGCGGACATAGTAGAAGGCCGCCTCCCCGGGGTCGAATTCGGGATCGCTCCAGGTCGCCTTCAGCTCGTCGGCCCCGACCTCATCTTCGATCGCGCAGGTCTCGATATCGACATCGGCGCCATTGTCCGGGCATCGATGGGTCTGCGGATCGACAGCGAGCCCGTCGGAACAGGCAATATCGAAGACCTGCTCCTGCGTGGTGCCGCCGGCATTCCGCCAGCCCTTGACGATCTGGAGGCGCTGCAAGGGAGCGTCGAGCGGATCTCGCACAGCCCATGCATGAAAGACCGGCGGTGCGGCGGAAGCCGATCCGTAAACGTCCCCGCCCATCGGCACGCCAGCCGCGTAGGCCTGCTGGAGATAGTTCGGCGCGTCCATGGCAAGACCAGACAGGTCTGTTCCCGCAAATAAGCGCACACGAATGCGGGGTCCCGACGTGGCAAAGGTTTCCCGGCGCCGCATCGCATCAAACAGCGCCTCGCGTGTGTTTTCCTCTGCCCAGATGCCTGCCAGCCCGGAGGCGCCCCAGGTCTGGAATGTCGTGTCCCGGTAGGTCCGCCCAGAGCCATCCTGCGTGCGCGAGGCGACCCCTGGATCCACGGCATCCGCGCCTGCAGGAAGGCCGCCGGAAGCGCCCTCTCCGGGCACGGAGCCTCGCAGGTCGGGTGTGGCATCAACCAGCCCGGCCTTTGCCCAGTAATCGTCCTCCCGGTATGCGCCTGCGGCGACATGGGTGTCGCTGGAGCCGATCAGACCAAACCGGTAGGGATTTCCTGCGCCGCTTTGCTCCAGCTCAAGGCCCATCCGGTAGGCTTCCCGGACATAATTGCCCTGAACGCCGCTCAGGACATTCGTGGCAATCCTGTAGGGCATGATCTCGAAGCCAGCCCATTCATCATTGGGCGAGAGGGCCGGGTGAGTCTCGGATGTGCCCTTTACCTGAGTGATCTCGACGAGCGGCTCATTGCGCATTCGAAGCTCGCTATAGGCGCTGTCGATTGGTTCTCCATCATAATAGGTGCGTTCAAACATCCTGCCGCCGGACCCGTTGGAATTGTGCGGAATGGCGATGGAATCCATGTCTCCGGCCCGCCAGCGCTCCATTTCAGCCCAGAGGTCTTCGGGATTGCTTGATTCAAGCCGTGAGAAGGGAACCGCAGGCCCGTCCTCGCCGCGGAAGATGACATTGCGATGGAGATTGTCGCGCGCACCGCCCGCCGAAGTGTACTCGAAGGCGACGAATGCCGTGAAATGTCCCGGATCATTGTGACGATTGGCAGAATTTATGATGTCGGACCAGGCGCTTGCGACGACGGAACCTTCCAGATGCTCCCCTGTTCCCGGCTTGCCGGAAAGAAACGGAGACATGGCGGCATAGATCTCATTGCGGTCGTCCACCGTGTCCAAGCTTCGCAACTCCTCTGCCACCGGATGATCAAAAGCCGGCGAGTCCGGATCGGCCATTGCTGGCAGCATGCCCAGATACATGGCGTGATCGGTAACCGCCTGGAAATCGAGTGGCCTTTCGAGCTTCATCTCGAACCCGGCAGGGTGACGGAGCGGCGCACCCCTGGCAAACGCGTAGGACTCGTCTGGAGAGGCGAGCGTACCAAACACATATGCGTCGAAAGAGTAGGCCGTGTGAACGTGCAGGTCGCCGAAATAGGCATTGCGCGTTGGGCTGGCATCACGAAGGCGTGCCGAATGGCCTGCACTTTCAGTCGATGGACGGATCGCACCGGTATCTCTGGAAACTTCGTCAGCGCCGTCAGCCGGGTGCTGGCTGCAGGCTGACACGAGCAGGCCAAGGCAGGCCGAAACGGTACCGATTTTCATGTGCGTTCCTCGTCAGTCAGCGCCGGGTCCGCCGCCGCTGCGTCGGAGGGAGGTTCGGCGGCCATTGCGCAAGCTGTTGCAGAGTCGGAATATTAATCGTCCGCCAGAGTTAAACAGCCAACTTAATGGCATTTCCGCAGAGCGCGCTCAGTTGAGAATTGGTGAGTGGCCGCACCCTTGCAACAAGGTCAGTCGTTCACTCTGCAGCATATCGCCGGAGTGCTGTTTCGTTGCGGATCGACATTCTGGCGTAGCCGATTTCGATGAAACCAGCCCGCTCGAATTCCTTCAGCGCCTTGCCGATGCTGAAGCGGGAAACACCCAGAAAGTCTGCAAGTGTCGATTGCGAATACCCGATTACGCCCTCATGATCGGCAAGACCCAGCAACCGCCGCGCCAGCCTTTGGCGAAGTGGCAGCATGCGTTCATCCTCAAGCGTGCCGGAAACAATCTTCAAACGATGGCACAGGCTGTCGATGATACCCCACCTGACCAACTCATCCTGATCGATCAGTTTGCACAATTGCCGATGCCCGATACAGCTGAGCTGTCCGGCCTCCATCGCTTCGCAATAATAGACCGCAGGCCTACCGAGAAACATGGGATAGAGCCCGAAGCTTCCTCCGCGCTCATGAAACGAAAAGAGGGAGCGGTTGCCGTCTTCGCTGACACGAGCAAACGAAAAACGCCCGCTATCGACCAGATAGAGATACTGGATCATATCGCCGGGGCCGTAGACGCGTTGTCCTGCCCGGAAGTTTCGAACTATTCCGAATGCACGAATGCGATCCTGAATATCCGGCGGAAGATTGGCACCGACCAAGCGGCCATCATTCAGGGTCTGGGCGACCATTTTTACTCCAAAAGCCAACCTTGTGCCAGTCTTCGGCTAGCCTCTGACGCTAGACCGCAAGCATGGCATGTCAAGTCAACATAGGGATAAAATGCCCTGAGAAAGTGAGTATCAGAAGAATAAAATCAGTTTTTTCTGATGTATATTTCACATACCATGTCTTATTATCTCACATTTTTTAGTTTTCGGATCGGCGTGGCGATAATGTCACAAAATGGAGGATGCAATGAATCGTAGGTCTGTTCTGCAAGGCTCGATTGCGGCTGGTTTGCTGGCCCCTCTTTCCGGCTGTATCACTGGACCGGTCCCGGTTTTCAGGGGAGCGGAAGAACTCGATCTCGTCGGCCAGGCGTTCCTCTACGGATTTCCACTCTATGAGTTTTCGCGAACCACGGCGGCCAGGACCGTTCGCCGCCCGCGCAATGTGCTCGGCGGAAGTGGCAGGCTTCTTGATCACACAGCCCGCGGAACGACGGCTCCCAATTCCGATACGATCTATTCTCCCGCTTTCCTTGAGCTTTCCGGAGGGCCGGTGGAGGTCACTGTGCCCGATGCGCCTGACCGGTATTTCTGCGTTCCTTTCATGAATGCGTTCACAGATAATTTTGCTGTATTGGGAACCCGCACGACAGGTGGGCGGGGAGGGCGCTACTGGATCGCCGGTCCAGAGTGGGCAGGCCAGCCTCCTGCGGACGTCGAGCTTATCCGTTCGGACACGAATGATGTCTGGATGCTTGCCCGTTTTCTCGTCGATGGGTCCGATGACCTTGAGGCGGCACGGGCTGTGCAGTCCGGGCTGCGCGTCGAACCGGTCCCCGGTCGGGGACCGGTGCGCAATCTGCGAATGGCCCCACTGACCGCAGGTTCACCTTCGCATTTTCTCGATGTCGTCAATGAGCTTCTCGGGCGCTCTCCGGCCACGCTTGGGGAGGCCAGACGGGCAGAACGCTTCAGGGAGGTCGGCATCAGACCCGGCGAGTATGGTGTCTGGGACAAGTTACCCGCGAGGACTCGTGACGAATGGTCGGTTAGATTTTCCGAAATGCTGGGCAGCCTGCGACGCCAGGGCGACTATTTGTTGCAGGAGCGAAATGGCTGGCGGGCCGCGCCCGCTCAGGTGGGAAACTACGGAGAAAATGATGCGCTGCGGGCGGGTGTTGCGCGATGGATGCTTGCCGCACTGCCCAGCGAAGAAGCGACCTATTTCCGTGCAATTGTGGATTCCGTCGGAAACCCTCTCACTGGTGAAAACGCCTATCGGTTCACAATACCTGCGGAGGGCATGCCAGTGGACGCGTTCTGGTCGATGACAATGTATCAGGAAGCCGATGACGGACGCTTCTACATGATCGACAATCCGATTTCGCGTTATACGATAGGCGATCGAACACGCGACCTTGTGAGGCAACCGGATGGCTCTGTCCTCATTTCGGTTCAGGCTGAAGCCCCGAATGGTCCAGCGGCGCGCAACTGGTTGCCAGCGCCGGAGGGGCCGTTCATGCTGTTTTTCCGGGCCTATATCCCCCGGCCAGAAATCCTTGAAGGGAGATGGTCGCCGCCGGCCCTGGTGCGCAGTGATCCGGCCTGAGCGCAGCGCGGCTGACCCATCGGAGCAAGCGATGATCTCTGGACATATGACTGGCCGGGCAGCCTTCCCGCAAGAATTGCACTCCCCCGGCCGCAGGTCGGTTGCTCTCGCCGCGACACGCGCGTCGATCCCTGCCTTTCTGCTCGCCATCGCAGCCGGTTGCAGTACCGGTCAGGGCAATGTTTGCCTGCCGGTCGGCCAGGCCTCCACAATCGCCGTATCGGGCGACGGGGAATACATCTCCTGGCGCGAACACATTATCGATGACGAAGTTGAATCTGGAGTGCCACTGACGGGCGGGGACGGCCTGCAACTCGCCGATCTTGACCGGGATGGACACGAAGATGTCATCTCTGTGCACGAATCGGACTCTGAATATGACGATGTCGGAGACGGGTATGTCAGGGTAGCTTTCGGCAATGGTGGCGCTGGACCATGGCAGAACAGGACTCTGGCAGATGGCGCGCTGGCAGGAGCACCTGAAGACATTGCCGTTGGCGATCTGAACGGGGATGGATGGCCAGATCTCGTCATCGCGTCAGAACTGGCTCACCTGCTCTATCTTGAGAATCCTGGAGCGGGTGCGCGTACGCAGGTCTGGGCATACCACATCGTCGCGATCACCCAGGGCCGTGGCTCCTGGATCCGCGTTTTCATCGAGGACATTGACGGGGACGGAGCGCTCGAAGTGATCGCCGCGAACAAGGGGATCCAGAACCCTACAGAGCCGACGAGCTCGCTGACCCCCATTTCCATCTTCGAAGTGAACGGCGACCCTATGAATCCGGCAAGCTGGCACGAGACAGAGCTTGGGCAGTTTCAGTTGCCACACAATGCAAGGCCGGTCGATATAGACGCCGATGGCGACCTCGATATCATTGCAGGCCTTCGGGGCACCACTGAGATCGGCTTGTTCGTCAATGAAGAAAACCGTTTCGACTTTCATGTCCTCGACATCGAGGGGACAAGAGCAAACGCCTTCCATGTCGAGTTCCATGACTTCAATTCAGACGGACGGATCGACATGCTTGCCGCCACCACCAGAGGGCTGGCCTGGTTCGAGCAGCCAGCCGAGTTAACAGAGCCATGGATCGCGCATCATGTCGGTGATTTCGGGCCGGACAGGATCGCAGGCATGGCGATCGCAGACATCGACGGCGATGGCGACGTTGATATCGTCGCGGGGGGGTACAGTGACGGGCCCCGGGATCGCGATGAACTCGGCGATCCAGTTGTGGCGATGGGACGGATCGGCTGGTTCGAGAATGCTGGCGAGGGCGTGTTTGTCCGCCACGATGTTTCGCGCCGCCGTCGGGGAATGTTTGATGAATTCGTTGCCCGCGACATCGACAATGACGGCGACATGGATTTCTTCACGACCCGCGGAAACAGCGAGCCCTATGACGGCCTGATCTGGTTGGAGCAGGTCAGGACACCGCAACCCAGACAGAATTTCGAACGGGCGCGCGCCACCGACAGCCCTGAACAGGCATTGTGCCTTTCGCCTGGACAGTGATCCCAGCAGCCAGCCTGCGTGAGGGCGGCCGGCCGGCGGGGACCATTCCAGAGCACAAGGCCGGGCTGGATGAGCTTTGCTCGCACCCGGCTCCCCCTCTGAATCCGGTTGCCATTCCGGGTCAATGCCGGAGGCCTCTGACGCCGCGTAAGGCGCTTCAGGGCAATTGTCACATGGTTGGCAGAGCGCGCTTTGGATTTCGCTTACGCAGGCATTCGGGAGGATAAACAAATGAAAAAGAAACACATTCTACTATCGGCCGGCATGCTTGCTATCGGGTATCCACTCGCGACCCCGGCTCTCGCCCAGGAC
Source organism: uncultured Hyphomonadaceae bacterium (assembly GCA_964415675.1). Taxonomy (GTDB): domain Bacteria; phylum Pseudomonadota; class Alphaproteobacteria; order Caulobacterales; family Hyphomonadaceae; genus UBA5336. Next base: position 17,775 of record CAYQBG010000008.1, on the reverse strand, counting down.
GCGGGCTCGGAACCGGCATCGAGTGAGGGCGACTCGCGCAAGCTCGATGTCATCACCGTCACGGCGCAAAAGCGCCAGGAAGACATCCAGGACGTGCCAATTTCCGTGACCGCGATCACGGCTGAGGTTATTCAGGAGGCCGGGGTCGTCGACGTCACGGACCTTGCTTTCCTCGTGCCCAACTTCCAGATCAATCCGGGTGGACGGCCGATTGGCCCGCGTGTCGGCATTCGCGGCGTGAATTCCGTCAGCAATGCAGGCATCGAGCCCAGTGTTGGCATCTTCGTCGATGGTGCCTACGTGCCGCGCCCTGGCGCCATCATCGGCAATCTGTTCGATGTTCAGCAGGTCGAAGTCCTGCGCGGTCCGCAGGGAACTCTTTTTGGCCGCAACACGCCCGTCGGTGCCATAAACATTCTCACCAACCGGCCTGAGGACACTTTTGGCGGGTCGATTTCGGCAAATGTCGAGAACTTCGGCAGTTTCGGCGCGAAAGGCCATTTGACCGGTCCGCTCGGTGACGGTCTTTCAGGACGAATTGCTGTCAATTTCCAGCGACAGGGTGCGTTCCTTGAGAACAGTTTTGACAATGAAGACGAGCTTGAGCGCGAAGACCTCGGGGTTCGGGGGCGCCTGCTCTGGGATATCAGTGAAGCTATCGAGGCCGATCTTGTTGTCGATCATCAGAGGATTGAACATACCGGCGCCGCCCAGGAGTTTGTCACCGGAACGGTCCCGGACGCCTTCAGGGATACCATCCTGACCCTGTTCGGCGAAGAGATCGATGACAGCGACACGTTTGACCACAAGATCAGACATCGTCACGGTGATGACGCCACGGTAGAACAGACAGGCGCGACGCTGACATTCAACATTGATGTCGGCGGGCACGTCCTGACCTCGATATCGGCCTACAGGGACTTCATGGAAGAAGAGCGCGGCTCGGAGGTCTCGCGCCTGCCGATCGACTTTCTGATCAATGACAGGGACACTGATTTCCAGAACTTGTCGCAGGAGTTCCGGATCGCCTCCCCGACAGGACAGACACTGGAATATGTCGCAGGCGTCTTCTTCTATGATGAGAGTTTTGCCATCGATAACCGGTTTGGGTTGGGGGATGATTATTGCAATACCTGGCTCGCAAGCCGGGGTCTCGACAGTCTGGTTGATGACTGCAATGCCAATCCCGAACGCGCCGTCGATGATGATTTCGAACAGGACCTGACAAGCACGGCGATCTTCGGGCAGGCGACGTTCAACGTCTCCGATGCGCTCTCATTCACGGGCGGCCTGCGATGGACCCGTGACGAGAAGGACGGCACCTTTATCGGCCGGTCCGTCAACCCAGCTGCAGCGCCGGTGCGTCCAGCGAGCGAAGGGCCGACAGACCTGGAATTGTCCGAAGAGGCCGTGAACTGGCTTGTGAATGCGCGCTATTTTGTCAATGACGACGTCATGCTGTTTGCGACGGCCTCGACGGGGTTCAAGTCAGGCGGTTTCAATGCAAACGCCAACTCACTCAACCGCGTGTTTGACCCCGAAGACACCGAGACTTACGAATTCGGCGTCAAGAGCACATTGTTCGATAGTCGAGTGACCGCTAACGCGACCGCGTTTCATACCGACGTGAATGATTTTCAGGAACGCTCTTTTGACGGGCTGAGGTTTGAGATCACCAATGCGGGCAGCGTGCGGCTGCAAGGCGTTGAAGTCGATGTTCGCGCCCGCCCGGTCGAGCAGCTCGATATTCTGCTCGGTCTGAGCTATCTGGACACCGAATTCACTGATTTCCGCGGAGCGCCCGGCCTGCCGGGTGGCGGGCCGGTCCAGGACCTCACTGGTGAAAAGCGGACGGAGTCTCCGGAATGGACTTCGTCCCTGTCGGCCACCTGGACAGACGATCTGCCCGGAACCCAGCTCGATTGGTTTGTCAGGGGAGAGCACCAGTTCGTCGATGAACAGCTTTTCCAGATAAGTAATGACCCACAGTCTCTGCAAGAGGCCTACAATATCGCCAATTTCAGGGCCGGTCTAAGACATTCCGAGTCCAATTGGGAGGTCACGGCCTTTGTCCGCAATGCGTTCGACGAGGGATATTGCACGCGCATCCAGAACCAGGTTCTGGGCGGGGCCTTTGGTGGTGTGAACCGGGACGAGAATACGATCGTCATGCGCTGTATAGTTGGCAATCCGCGCACCTTCGGCATTGAGGGCACGAAACGGTTCTAGGACGACGCGCGGATGGGGGACGCGGCGGACGGGTTTCATGTTCGGAACCGGTTCGCCGCCTCGCCTTCAGGATGCAAACTATAGCGAAGAGTTGATGGATATGCAGACGCCTTGTATCGCGACACTTGCCTTTGCTCTGTTGCTTGCAGCCTGCGGGGGCGTCTCTGCCAATGATCCGGAAAAACAAAGCCCTGAGGGCGGGGCGGGCCAGGTGTCGTCTGGACATGCCGGCGCTGTTCCCGAAAAGTCTTCCCGTCCGCAACCCAACCCGCTCCGGAATGCCTATTTCGGTGATCTTCATGTTCATTCCAGCTTGTCCTTCGATGCCTACCTCTTCGGAAGTCGTGCCTCGATCGAGGACTCCTACCGCTTTGCCCGCGGTGAACCCCTGGAGACGGCCGCTGGGGCAACAATGCAATTGTCGCGGCCACTGGATTTCGCGGCGGTCACTGACCATGCTGAAGTGTTCGGCCTGCACGAGTCCTGCGCCGCGCCGGGCGAAAATAACGACCTTGCAACATTCTGCGCCCGGTTCGAGCGTCCCGATCGCAGCTTCTTCGAGGAGTTGAGGCAGGCCGGCGTGTCACGTCCGCCCGTCAATCTCTTTGCCGGTGTTGCCGGTGGTGAGACTGTTCATCAGGACTTTTCCCGGTCGACATGGCGCAAGATCATCGCCGCTGCGGAGGCGGCCAATGATCCCGGTCATTTCACGGCATTTTCCGCTTATGAGTATTCCCCGCCCATGCCCGATGGCGGCAAGCTCCATCGCAATGTCATTTTCCGGGGTGATACGCTTCCCGATCATGCCATTTCGATGTTCGATGCGGCCACGGAACTCGTCCTCTGGCGCCAACTCGCTGCCACCTGCGAAGAGCCATGCGACTTCCTCACCATCCTTCACAATCCCAACAAGTCCTGGGGCCTGGCCTTCGCCGGAATCACGATGGATGGCGACGCCTATACCGAGGCTGACTGGCGGATGCGGCGCGAGGTCGAACCCATGGTGGAAATGTTCCAGGTCAAGGGGAATTCCGAATGTGCGCCGGGGTTTGGCGCGACGGATGAGGAATGCAGTTTCGAGCAATTCTTCCTCCCCTGCAGGGGAGGACAGGAAGCCGACTGCATCTTTCCCACCTCAATGGCGCGAGACGGCCTGAAAAAGGGGCTGCAGCAGGCTGATGAACTCGGCTTCAATGCGCTCAGTTTCGGCATGATCGGCAGCACCGACACGCACAATGCCAATCCCGGCGATACAGAAGAACGCGATTTTCAGGGGTCGAGCGGCATGTTGACCGGCTCGCCGGAAATCCGGTTGACCCTCAACGCCAATCGCCGCGGCCTTCAGCGCAATCCCGGGGGGCTCGCCGTTGTCTGGGCAGAGGAGAATACGCGCGACTCGCTGTTCGATGCCATGGAACGCAAGGAGGTCTATGCGACGAGCGGGACCCGGATCCGGCTGCGCTTTTTCGGCTCCTACAGCATTGATGACGCCCTGCTTGAAGCGGGAGACCCGATTGAAGCAGCCTATGACGCCGGTGTGCCGATGGGCGCGACCCTGCCTGGCTCTGATGCTGCAAGACCGTCTTTCCTTGTCTGGGCCACGCGCGACCCGCATTCCGCGCCGCTTGACCGCGTTCAGATCGTCAAGGGCTGGACCGGAAACGGCGAGACTCACGAAGCCGTCTTCGACATTGCCTGCAGCGATGGTCGCAGTCCCGACCCTGGAAGCGGACGGTGCCGGCCAACCCGGGCCGGAGTGGACCTTGCGACCTGCGAATTCAGCGAGGAAACCGGCGCGGCCGATCTGCGTACGGTCTGGACCGACAAGGATTATGAGCCGACGCAGAACGCGTTCTACTATGTGCGCGTCATCGAGAACCCGACCTGTCGATGGTCAACATGGGACAGTATGGAGATCGGTCGGGCACCGCCCGCCTTTCCAGAGCCGACCGTAACGGAAATGGCCTGGTCTTCGCCGATCTGGGTGGAGCGCCATGTTCGGAGATGACATGATTTCACGGAAAACCGGAATGCCGCCGATGAGGCTCGCAGCCGGAAGCCACGACCTTGAACGGCTCCCTGAATCGGCGCAGCGCAGCCTGAAGCCGCCGCACTGCCGGGTGCGGACATGGTAAGCGTTGCAGCGCGTGCGCGGAAGCCGATTTTTCGCGGCTGGGTCGTCCTGGGGGCGTGCTTCGTCATTTCGATGCTGTCCGGTAGCCTTTTCTACAGTCGGGGCGTATTTCTGCCGGCAATGTCGGACGATTTTGGCGGCAGCCGCTTCGCGCTCGCGCTTGCCTTTACAATCGCCTATGGCGTCGGCGCCCTGTCAGCACCCTTTGTCGGGCGGGCCCTGGATGTCGTGCCGGCGAGGCGGATCCTCATTCTTGGGGCAGTGCTCATTTCAGCCGGCTATTTCGTTTCAGCCTTCGCGCCGACAATCACGGTTCTTTACATCATTTTCGGATTATTCTTTGGGGTCGGGTCCATATCAATTGGCAGTTTCGCCACGTCGAAAGTGGTGGTGCGATGGTTCAGGCGTCGGCGCGGACTGGCTTTGTCGCTTGATGTTGCAGGGGCGTCTGTCGCGGGTATCTTCATTCCACCAATCGCGGCATGGCTTCTGCTGAATTATGGCTGGCGAGGCGCATATATTGCGCTCGGCGCAGTCTTCCTTCTGCTGATTGTCCCGGTGATTCTCCTGTTCATCAGGGATCCGAGCGAAACCGGAGACGTGCCGGACGGCGAAGAAATCCTGCCCGCTTCAGGCGAATCGCCGGCGCCCGCTGGTGAGCCCGATCGGATCTGGGCCACACGGGAATTGCTGGCGAGCCCGTCCTTCTGGGGGATCACATTGCTTTTTGCCGGTATGCTCTGCGTCTGGCAGGGGGTCAGCCTTCATCTTTACGGCCATTTCGAAAGCTCGGGCCTCGGCGCTTATGAGGCCTCCATCATATTGTCGGTCATGGCCATACTCATAGCCTCCGGAAAGCCTTTCCTGGGCTGGCTGGCCGATACCCTCGGGCCAAAAACAAGCATCGCAATCTCACTTGTCTGTCAGATTTTAGGCGTCCTTCTCTTTGCACTTGCGCAAGACAAATCCGCCCTGCTCATCGCTGCGATCATATACGGGTTCGGCCTGAGCGGCATGGCGCCGCTTCGGAACATGGCCCTCGCAACAGCATTCGGCAGCCGGTCCTACGGGTCGGCCAACGGGCTCGTGCAGCCTCTGTCACTGCCCATTGTCCTGCTTGCCTCGCCGATTGCCGGCTATGTGTATGATCAGTTGGGCAGCTATGTCCTGGCCTTCCAGATCTTTCTGGCGATCCTGCTGGTGACGGCTCCAATGCTCTTCCTTATCCGGTCGGGCAAACAAGTTTGAACGGTGAAGCCACGAGTTCATGGACATGCTGCACCGCAAGATTCTAAGCAAGGCGCGCTGCCTGCATGTCCGGCCAGCCTCGACCGGCAAATGCCCGCCCGCCGGGCCAGCACGTTCCTGTTTTGTCGATCAGAAGGAGACCATGAATGACCGACCTGACCGCGCGCCATGACTGGCAACGCAGCGAAATCTCCGAGCTCTATGAATTGCCGCTCGATTCGCTGCTGTCTCGCGCGCTTGAAATCAAGGCCGCCAATTGGGCTGATGGCCGCGTTCAGAAATCGCAGCTCCTTTCGATCAAGACAGGCGGCTGCGCAGAGAATTGCGGCTATTGCAGCCAGTCAGCGCATTTCGACACGGGCCTGAAGGCCGAAAAGCTGATGGAGGTCGAGGAGGTTGTCGTGGCGGCCCGGCGCGCCAAGGAAAACGGCGCAGACCGGTTCTGCATGGGCGCGGCCTGGCGTTCGCTAAAGGACCGTAATGTGCCGAAGGTCGCCGCAATGGTCAGTGCGGTCAAGGCCGAGGGTCTGGAGACCTGTGTGACCGCCGGCATGCTGGAAGACGGCCAGGCTGAAGCTCTGAAGGCGGCTGGGCTCGACTATTACAACCACAACCTCGACACATCGCGCGAATATTACGGCTCTGTCGTCAGCACACGCGTCTATGAAGACCGGCTGGACACCATTTCCAAGGCGCGCCGGGCAGGGATCAAGCTCTGCGTTGGCGGTATACTCGGCATGGGCGAGAGCCGTACCGACCGGATCGGCCTCATTCACGAGCTCTCCCTGCTCAATCCGCATCCCGAAAGTGTGCCGATCAACATGCTGGTGCCGATCGAGGGCACACCGCTGGCCGGCAGCCCGAAAGTATCCGTGATCGAGATGGCGCGCGCCATTGCGGTCTGCCGCATCGTCTTCCCGCAAAGCTGGGTGCGCCTGTCGGCCGGGCGTGAGGGCATGAGCGAGGAAGGCCAGGCGTTGTGCATGCTGGCGGGCGCGAACTCGATCTTTGTCGGCGACCGCCTGCTGACCACCGACAATCCCGATGTGGATGAGGATACGGCCCTGATGGGCGCGCTCGGCTTCGAGCAGGGCGCTGTCGAGGACATGCCGAAAGGCGCTGCACGCACAACATTACTGGATGCGAAATAGGCGAAGTGGGCCTGAATCGGCCCTATTCGATGTCGGCCTGCCACTTGTAGGCTTTGCGGGCGTTTTCAGCGAAAAAAAGTGGCTGGACAGCCTCCCTCAGCCCGATCGCCTCGATTTCCTGACGGGCGCGGGGCCACGGAATTGTCGGAAACTCCGTCCCGAACATCATTTTTTCGCGGCCCCGCGTATTGATGAAGTGCACCAGTTGCGGTGGCCAGTATCTGGGCGCAACCGACGTGCATGACATGAATACATTGTCCCAATGTGACAGTGTGGTGATAGCCTCATCGGTCCATGGCTGGCCGCAATGACTCATCACCAGCCGCAGCTCGGGGAAATGGAAGGCAACCTCATCGAAATAGATCGGGTTCTGCACCCAGCCGGGGCGGCGTGGCCCCGGCATGCCGGTATTCATGGAGACCGCAATGTCGAGCTCTATCGCCTTGACGTAAAACGGCCAGTAGACCCGGTCTGTCGGTGGCAGGGTATAGCGGAACGGAGGTATTCGAAGGCATCTGACGCCATAGGCGTCATGATAATGAACAACTCTGCGGATTTCTTCCATGCCGTTCAGGGGATTGACGATCATGGCCGGGAGGATTTTCCCCGGATGGGTTGCATGGGCCCTGCCGACCCACTCGGCATGCTCCGGGTCCATGATGGACACGATGGCGGCGCCGATGGCCGCCTCGTCAAGTTGCTCGAGAAGCTGGTCCACCGTTTCAATCGGCATGGTTTCTTTCATGCCCTTGAAAAGATGGTCGAGCCCGCCGGGCCGATCGCTGGCGAGAAAGTTTGAATTCACAAGCGAGTCGATGGCTCTTTGCATGATCCGTTCCCCGGGAGCTTTTCTGTTCAGGTCGCCATGGCGCGCTTCAGGGCGTGTAGGACCGTGAGCTGCCGGATGGTCCAAGCTGGGTCTGGATCAGCTTCCAGGCATCCTCGATGAAGTCGACGAGCAACGGTCGGGTCTCACGTGGATCGATCAAGTCCTCGATGCCGAAGGCATGGGCGTTGCGGAATGGCGACGAGATTGCCTGCAGCCGGGCCTCGATTTCGGCGCGCTTGGCATCGGGATCGTCTGCGCTTTCGATTTCCCGCTTGTAGGCAATTGCCGTGCCCCCTTCGATATGCATGGAGCCACCATGCGTCGACGGCCAGGCATAGCGTCTGTACATGCCCGTGCCCCGCCAGTGCAGGCCACCCGAAACGCCATAGAGCTGACGCATGATGATCGAGATGAAGGGGGTCCTGCTGCGGGCAATCACCGACATGACCCGTGCGCCCGCCCTGAGGATACCGGCCTTTTCCTGGGCCGGCCCCACCGTGAATCCGGGCTCATCGGCGAAATAGACGAGAGGCAGATGGAATGTGTCTGCCAGTTCGACGAGCCGGATCGTCTTTTCACCAGCGGCAATGTCCATCGATCCGCCATTGAATTTCGGATTGTTGGCCATGACGGCGACCGGCACACCATTGACCCGTGCGAGACCGGTGATGCGGGCCTTGCCATAAAGGGGCATGATCTCGAAAAAGCTCGCCTTGTCCAGGACTGCATTGAGTACCTTGCGCGGCTCGTAAACCTTGCGGCGGTGTTTCGGAATGATCGACAGGAGGGATTCGTCCCTGCGGCCCGGATCATCCTCAGGCTCTGATCGCGGCGGGGCTTCCCAGACATTCGAGGGCATGTAGGACAGGAATTTCCGGACCTGACCGATCGCATCGCCCTCATCCTGCGCCAGGTTCATGATGACACCATTCTTCACCTGCGTGCGCTCGTCGCCAAGCTCTTCCTTGGTGATGGCCTGGCCTGTAGCCTGCTCGACAACCTTGGGTCCGGCGACGAAGACCTGTGAGGTGTCTTTGACCATCACGCTGAAATGGCACATGCAGGCCTGGATGGCGGGCGCGCCTGCGACCGATCCCATGACGGCCGAGACGACCGGGATATTCTGGAGCAGTTCTGCGGCAAGGGCGGTGCCCAGATTGCCGGGCAGATAGGTTCGCCCGATCGATTCGAATGTCTTGACGCTGCCCCCTGTCGCATCGAGCAGGCGCACATATGGAATGCGAGTGTTCAGGGCGAGCCGTTCGACAAATTGATTCTTGGTCGCCATGGTTCCGTCGGCAGACCCGCCACGAATGGTGAAGTCGCCCCCGGACAGGGCAATCTTGCGCCCCTCCACATGGCATGTGCCCGTGACAGTGTTAGAAGGCTTGAGATCGACGACGCGGTCACCCTCCCAGGTTGGTGTGCCTGTCAGCGTCCCGATTTCCCTGAAACTACCCGGATCCTGGAGCAGGTCGACCCGTTCGCGTACGGTGAGTTTGCCTCGGCTGTGCTGGAAGTCGACACCCTTCTTACCGCCCATCTGGCGGGCCATTTCCGACTGCTTTCTGATCTCTTCAACGTCCGGTTCCCAGCTCACTGGCGACTCCTCCTCTTGTGCATTCGATCCGTGTTCACCTGACCACGCCGCTCTCGACCAGCGCCGCTATCTCGCTCTCTGACAGCCCAGCAAGCTCGCGCAGAATCTCGGCATTGTGCTCACCCATCATCGGCGCGCGTCGCAATTCCGGCTCGGCATCGACAAAGCGGATGGCCTCTCCATCAACCGTCAGCCTGGTCCCCGGATCAGAGGGCTGTGTGAACTCCAGGTAGTGGTTTCGGTGGCGCAGCTGAGGATCCCTGACGATCAGTTCGTCCAGCATCGCAACCTTCGCCGCCGCAATGCCCTGCGCCTGCAGATCGTCCGCGAGCGCCCATCCATCCCGGCCGGATGTCTTTTCGTTGATCAGCCCGTCCAGTGCATCGCCATGTTCCAGCCGTGCGGCGTGATCGCGGAACCGGGGATCATATGGCAAGTGCTCAAGCTCAAGACAGGCGCAAAAGTCGCGCCATTGCGCCTCGCCCTGGACAGCGATTGCGCACCAGGCGTCATCGCCGCTCACGCGGTAGACGCCATGCGGGGCATAATTCACATTGCGATTGGCATTGCGCTCAATCTTTCCCTCAACGCCCCAGCGCATCCATTCCGCCCCCATCAGGGAGACCGTGGCCGAAAGCTGGTTGAGGACAAGCTCCTGCCCCTTGCCGGTTCGCTCTCGTTCACGAAGGGCCGCCAGCACCTTCAGCAACAGCACATAGGGCACGGTGAAATCAGGAAAGGCGCAGGCAATTCCATAAGGCGGTTCACCCTCGAAGCCGGAGATGTCATTCAGGCCGGCTGCTGCCACCAGCACGCCGCCGAATGTGCCACGGCTGGCCCAGGGGCCGATATTGCCGCAGCCTGGTAGGTGGGCGACGATTATGCCGGGATTGATCTTCCTGAGCTCTTCATAGCCAAGCCCCATACGGTCCAGCACGCCCGGCCTGAAATTCTCGGTGACGATGTCAGCCTGCTCGACCATTTTCCGGATCAGGGCGCGCGCTTCGGGCCGCGACATGTCCAGGGTCAGGGACCGCTTTCCGAGATTGGCGTCATTGAAGACCCCGCCCGTATTCCGGCTCTCGCCTTCGGCTCTCATCAGGTCGAGACGCGCCTCGGATTCGATGCGAATGACGTCCGCGCCGAAATTGGCCAGGATACGGGTTCCCAGCGGACCTGCCAGGACCCAGGAGAAATCGAGAACCCTGATCCCTTTTACCGGTGAAGCCGCGCTTGCTGACGACGATGGCCGCGACGCAGGGAGGCGGGCGGGCCGCTCGCTCAGTTCACTGAACACCTCGCCTGTGTGTTCCCCCAGCATCGGGGCCCGCCTTGTGGGCGCCCCTGATGCCATGCCGGCCACCGGGCTGCGAACAGAGATCAAATCAATGCCGATCCGCTCATGCCGGACGGTTTCGAACTGCCCGATCGCCTTGAAGTGGGGATGGCGGTATATGTCGTCGAAGACGCCTACCGGGAGCCCGATCAGGTCAAGCTCTTCCACGACTGTCATGACTTCGTCAACCGTCATGTCGCCCGCCAGCTCTTTCATGAGCTGCGCGCCTGGAATCAATCCTTCTTCGGCCACGATGCCGCGTGTCTCGGCAAGCGATTTGAGGCGATCGAGCGAGCGCGGCGTCGCGCGCGCGGCAACATAATTGCCATCAGCGCAGCGATGCAGGGGCCCGAAAACGCCCTGCCGCTTCTGCACCTTACCCTTGAGCGTATATATGCAGGGATTGAGCGACTGGATGCCTAGCATGACAGTCGCCTGCTGGACCGAAATGTCGACATGGACGCCGGGCGCGCCCCGGCGAACACCATGCAGGGACAAAAGCGCGCCCGAAGCCGCCAGGAGCCCCGCCATCTTGTAGGATGGCTCGGCATTCGCCTGCATGGGCGCCATTTCGGGCGATCCGCTGATGCCCAGTATTCCGCCCGACGCCGCAGCAATCAGATCATTCCCGGCCCGGCCAGCCCAGGGACCGTCCTGCCCGAATGGTGAAACCGAGACATAGACCAGTGCGGGATTCGACTCGCGCATGGTCGCGTGGTCGAGCCCGTAATGTTCAAGACGGCCCGGCGCGCCGGACTCGATCACGATGTCGGCTGTCTTGAAGAGGTCTTTCACGCGGTTGAGAGATTCCGCATTGTCCAAATCGGCCACGACCGAACGCTTATTCATATTGTGAAACAAGTGATAAAAAGCCGTTTCGGCTCTGGCCCCGGCATTCGCAAAAGGCCCTTCACGGCGCAGCGGGCCACCATCGGGCGGCTCGATGCGTACAACGTCGGCGCCAAGATCGCCAAGCAAACGGGTCGCATAAATGCCCGACGCATCTGTCAGGTCGAGGACTCGCACGCCTTCAAGAGCGTATGGCTGTGGTGCATCCATCTGGACAGTCCCTTCCATGGTAAGGTGCGCGATTGATCCGGCAGAAAGTAACGCAACAAAACGACATGAGCAAGCAATCGATTGCGTATTGTATCTTTTTGTTGCGGCCAGCCTCCCGCCGTCCGCTCAAAAGCCGGGCGGGCCTTCAAAGGGGCGGCGTCCGTCATCGGCAAGCCGAACGCAATAGGGTCGGAAGTATATAGAAAATATAAAAAAAAACAAGGGGTTCTGATTTGCAGCCACCCTCGTTGCAGAATTTTCTCTCATTGTTCCTGCGGATCTCTCCCGCATTCGTTTCGTTCGCGGGCGGGCCTCAAAGTCCCTTTTTCGGGGCTCGGCCCCGGCATTTGCGCGGCTCTATCTATCGGGAGTATCCGCCGAACAAACGATATTGCGCAAAAGATTGTTGTTTTTGCGCAATTGTTGCGTTAAGGCTGGAGCCGTATCATTCGCGTGGAAGCAGGAGCGCCGTCAGACATGTCTGAGCAGAATATCACGTCGGAAGTGACCGGCACTGTGTGGAAGGTCGAAAGATCCGAGGGCTGCAAGGTCAGGGCAGGCGACGTCATCATGGTGCTGGAATCGATGAAGATGGAGATCCCCGTCGAGTCGCCCTGCGACGGAACCATCCTGAAGATCGCCGTGGCAGAGACGGATCCGGTTGAGGAAGATCAGGTTCTTGTGGTGATCTCTGACTGAACGTTTCTCAGGCCATATGGACGTGTTCGGACCGGCCAGGCGGCACGCGCGGCCAGGCCGCAGCGCAAGTCAGGACATATCCGCAACGCGGTCACCAAAGCGAGTGCAGGATCGCAGCAGTCTGGACGGGGATCAGCCGGCAGGAGGAGAGGCAATTGGGCATTCGGAAACTATTGATCGCCAATCGCGGCGAAATCGCAATCCGTATCATGCGGGCCGCTCATGAGGCGCGCATCTCGACAGTTGGCGTCTTTGCGCAGGGCGAAGAGCGTGCCCTCCATATCCGTCTGGCTGACGAAGCCGTTCCGCTTGGCGGGCGGGGGGCGCGAGCCTATCTCGATGCCGATGACATGATTCGCGCGGCGCTGGCCTGCGACGCTGATGCGATTCATCCCGGCTATGGATTTCTGAGCGAGAATCCGGATTTCGCCCGCAAGTCTCTTGATGCGGGGCTCACTTTTGTAGGGCCACGACCGGAGATTCTGGAGCTTTTTGGCAACAAGGTCACAGCCCGCACCGTTGCGGCCAGGTGCGATGTGCCGGTGCTTTCGAGCACGGAAGGCTTTGCTGACCTAGAATCGGCCCGCGCTTTCAGGGGGGCCCTGCCCGCAGGCGCCAGGATGATGATCAAGGCCGTCGCCGGAGGCGGAGGGCGCGGCGTGCGTGTGGTCGATACGACAGACAGTCTCGAAGATGCGATGACCGGCGCGGCCAATGAGGCCAATGCAGCGTTCGGCGACAGTCGGCTGTATCTGGAACGCTACCTTCCTGACGCGCGTCATATCGAAGTTCAGGTGCTCGGCGACGGCAGCGGACAGGTGGCTCATCTTGGCGAGCGCGATTGCAGCGTACAGCGACGCTACCAGAAAATCATCGAGATTGCCCCGTCGCCGAAACTCTCAGGCGAGATGCGCCGGTCCATTCTCGACGCGGCCATGCGTATTGCCCGTTCCGTGAAGTATGACAGTATCGGAACCTTCGAGTTCCTGGTGGCCAATGACGAAGAGGACTTTGCATTCATCGAGGCCAATGCGCGCCTGCAAGTCGAGCATACGGTGACTGAGGAAGTGATGGGCGTCGACCTGGTGCGCGCGCAGCTCCAGATAGCAGATGGTGCCGCCCTGGAAGCGCTGGCACTGCCCCCGGCAGCGAGTGCGAACGGATTTGCCATTCAGTTGCGGATCAATACCGAGCGGATGAAGGCCAATGGCAGGACATTGCCCGCCAGCGGAAAACTCACCGCGTTCAGCCCCCCCGGCGGTCATGGCGTCCGGCTGGAAACCCTGGCCTTTCCCGGTTTTCAGTCTTCGCCTGAGTTTGATTCCCTGCTCGCAAAACTGGTTGTGCATTCGACGTCCGGGGATTTCGCGGACTGTGTCAGAAAAGCCCTCTGGTCGCTGAGCGAGTTCCGGATCGAAGGGATCGAAACCAATCGGGAATTCCTGGCCAGCATACTCAGCCATCCCGACTTCGTCGCCGGCCACGTCCATACCCGTTTTGTCGACGAAAATATCGTTGAACTGGCGGAAAGCATGCATCGACTACCGCGCCGCCATGGGGAAAATGTTTCGGGCTGAAGACGGCTCCGAGAAGGCTCGCAGCCTCCTGATCACGCTTTGTTGGTCGCGGGTGACGAAGGCGTGCAATCATCCATTTTCCGCCAAAAGACCTGTTCCGGGTGGCTTGTTGCCAGCCATGGGTGCGGGCGCGATCGAGGCGCGGTCGATGAATTCCGTTGGCTGAATGATCATCTGCGGAGCGTCCCGACCCTCGATCCGTGCAATCAGGCGCTCGACCATGCATTGGGCCTCCGCTTCGCTATCCCGGCGAATCACCGATAGCGGCGGCTGGAAGGCGCGATGCCAGGGGGAATCGCCACAAGCGATGAATGACAGATCGCCTGGAATGCGTGCATCGACCGAATGAACCCCTTCCAGCACATAAGGCGTCATGACACCATTTCCCGAGACAAGCGCCGTTGGTGCAGGGGAGCCGGCAAGAAGATGCTGGACCAGGCCGACAGCTTCTTCCTTCTTGCTGGCCTTCAGGATGTTTACAGAGTTTTCGGGAAGCCCAAACGATTTTGCGCAGGCCCTGAAGGCCTCCAGCCTTGTGCGACCGAGCCGCGATTGCTCGCGCCAGTCGATATAGGCGATTTGCCTGTGGCCGAGATTGAACAGGCGTCTGCCGGCAAATGTGCATGCGGCGGTCTCATATTGCAGCCATGTCACCCCATCAATGATGAAGGCTCCTTCCGGAGGCGGGGCATTCTGGTCACCGGCGAATTCGACAACCATGTCTGAAGCCAGCAGGTCCAGCAGATCCCTGGTCACCTTCAGGCGCGCTGCGCCCAGCAGGATACCGTCAATATCGCTTTCCCGCATTCGGTCGATGACGGACAGACTGCCAGTGGTGCCGGCGCTGTAGTCAAAGACCATGACGGCGTAATTCCTTGCCGCAGCAGCACTGATCGCGGCGCGGACTTGTGCCTGGTTGCCGGGGTTTTCGAGATCGGGCGCAAGCATCGCGATCGTGCAGGATCGTGATGTGCGCAGAGAGCGCGCCGCGCCTCGTGCCTGATAGCCGATTTGCCTGGCGATCTCGACAATTCTGGATCTTGTCTGGTCGCCGACGCCGCGATGTCCCGAAAGGGCGCGCGACACTGTTGACGTGGAAACACCCGCAATCTCCGCAACGTCACTTATCGTTGCGCGCCCCTTTCGGCCGGCTGAAGTCTGTTGCGGGAACATAGAACGCTTCCAATGGGTTTTCCGCGCGCCCTGAACGCCAATGGCACTCATACGCTTGACCGACATTTGATAGCGGCTTTGCCTGCGATCCGCAAAGGCGTTCGCTTGGGGCAGCCGGCATCGCCTCAAGACTTCCCTTGCGACAGAGCACGCGTCTCGCGGTCATTCCTTGAAATGCAGGCTGCTTTGCATTCTGTCGCCTCAGCCTTGTGTAACGTTTGCTCCGTCTGATGCGGAGTGGATTGATGGCTATCAAAACGAGATTTACGGAAATGTTCGACGTCGAACATCCGATCGTTCAGGGCGGAATGCAATGGGTCGGTTATGCGGAAATGGTGGCACCTGTCGCAAATGCCGGCGCGCTGGGCTTCCTGACCGCCCTGACCCAGCCGACGCCGGAAGACCTGGCAAAGGAAATCGCCCGCACAAGGGAGATGACGGACAAGCCGTTTGGCGTGAACCTCACCATCCTGCCCGCGATCAAGCCGCCGCCTTACGCGGAATACCGCCAGGCCATCATCGAGGGCGGGATCAAGATCGTCGAGACCGCCGGCTACAAGCCGCAGGAACATGTCGACGATTTCAAGACGCATGGGATCAAGGTGATCCACAAATGCACCGCCGTGCGCCATGCCCTCTCAGCCGAACGCATGGGCGTCGATGCTGTTTCGATCGACGGTTTCGAATGCGCCGGTCATCCGGGAGAGGACGATATCCCCGGACTGGTCCTCATCCCTGCCGCCGCCGACAAGGTCAAGGTTCCCATGCTGGCTTCGGGCGGTTTCGCTGATGGACGCGGGCTTGTTGCCGCACTGGCGCTTGGCGCTGACGGTATCAACATGGGAACGAGATTCTGCGTTACCCAAGAAGCGCCTGTCCACGAGAACCACAAGGCGCAGATGGTCGAGAATGACGAGCGATCAACAGTTCTGATCCTGCGCACGCTGCACAATACGGCACGGGTCATGAGAAATGCCGTCAGTGAGGAGGTTGTCGAGATTGAGCGCGCGGGCGGCGCAACATTCGAGGACCTTGTACACCTTGTCGCTGGCGCCCGCGGCCGCGCCGCCATCACCCAAGGCGATACGAATGGCGGAATATGGTCGGCAGGCACGGTGCAAGGTCTGATAAATGATATTCCGACCGTCAAGGAACTGATCGACCGGATCATCGCCGAAGCTGAAGCCATCCTCGATGGGCGACTGGCGAACATGAGACTATCTTGAGCCAAGACAGTGGCGTGGCATGACCCTGGTTCACTATTACAGGACAATGGTGATCTGGAACCAATCGGCTCCGAAAATATCAATTGTTACTAAATTTCAGGCTGTCCTGCACCTGAGGGGTCAGCGTGCTGACCGAGCCAGAGGATGTTGCAGTTGGCAACGTTCGCCAGATCAGCCGAGCACAGACGATTGGTGGAAAGACCCTACGCATCCGTCCGCGGCTCACGGCGTTATAAGCGGCAGATACAGTCCTTTCGCTGCTTCAGCCGGACTGTTTTTCCAGTGCCCGTCGGAAGGCTGGGCGTTTCATGTGAAGGTCAAGGTATCGCAGGCAATTTGGCTTGTATCGGTCCTGAAGGCCCAGATTGCGTCCGAAATACAGGGCGTAGTGCACAGCGATGTCGGCCATGGTGAACCTGTCGGCAACAAGAAAGTCCCGCCCGCCTTCCAGCGCTGTCTCGACCGAGCGAAGGCGGGAGAGAAACCAGACGAGGTAATCCTCCGACACTTGCGGACTGCGCCGCTCTTCTGGCTCAAGATGGGTGTAGCGAAGCACGAGGGTCAGCGGAAAAGTGAGCGTTGCATCGGAGCGGAACAGCCAGTTGATATACCCGTCATAGCCACGCTCTCCCGGCGCGACGCGCAGCGGTGTTGGCGCATTTAGTTCGGCCAGGTAGTGGCAGATCCCGGAGGATTCGGTCAGCACGGCGTCGCCATCGACAAGTGTCGGAACCGTGCCAAGGGAATTGATGTCGAGATAGCCAGGCCGGCGGGTGCGCGGCGGAAACGCCATCACCTCCAGCTCATGGTCAATTCCAAGCTCCTCAAGTGCCCAGAGAGGACGGATTGAGCGTGCATCCTTGCAGTGGAAAAGCTTCACCTGCGATCTCCTTAGAAGAGTCAACCAACTAAAGCCGACCCGAAGGGTTAGTCCAACAGGAATACCAAAGGTGGTGCTTGATCTTAGCGGACTGGGGCGGGCTCGGTCCAATTGCCGGCGCCTGTCCCCGCGCTCCCCCTGATCCTGCTCGCCGGGCTCGCCCCGCGTACGGCGCAGGACTGGCGCCGGCCCAGGGCGCAGCCATCCTTCTGGCCACCGAGGCCGCCGGTTACGGCCTGGCGGCACAACTTGTCGGTTTCATCTTCGCGGGTACAAGCCTTGCGGCCACGCCGCTGACCCTGCGCTCGCTGGAGGCCCGCGTCCTCGTCCTGGAGGCGGTCGCCAACATCGCCTTCAACATCGCGCTTGTCCCGGTGGCCGGGGTGGTCGGCGCCATCATCGCGATAAACATCTGCTACGGGATCGCCCTGGTCGCTGCTCTGGTGGGCGGAAGAAAACTGTTTCCGCTTCCCTTGCCGATCGGCGCGATGCTCACCACTGGCTTCAACTCCGCCGCCATGGTCGCTGCGGTCTTGATCTTGAAAAGCCGCATCGCCGTCTCAGACGGTGGGGACTTCAGGATCCTTTTAACCCCGACCGCAGAGGGAACTATCACATACGCGATCGCGTCTCT
>CAYQBG010000007.1:0-185116 GCA_964415675.1 uncultured Hyphomonadaceae bacterium | reverse complement strand
AACACAGGCCGCGGAAACAACCCGGCGAAGCCGTGGTGGTCAGACACCGCTTACGTCCGGGGTGAGCGGTACGCAAGACCACGAGACAAGAGTTGAAAGGACCGCAAGAGGCCGCGCCCCTATTTAAGTCGGGGCGTAATTCGTCGCAAGCCTAGAAAGTCCCGTTCGATCACCACTGGCATGCCCGGCTGAAGTCGGCCGAGTGTCGTGTGCCTGATCGTGTCTTCAATTAAATGGACCTCAAGCACACCGTTTCCGAATCTGGCGACTGTCATCGCAACGCCGTCAAGCGCGACAGCATCACCCGCTACGATGGGCGTTTCGTCATCGCCGATAGAAATGCTTAGCCGTTTCCGCAACCGCGCTGATGTGATTTGCAGCACAGAACCGCTACAGTTCGGCGTACCTAAAAGATAGTTTCCGCCAAGTTCGTCCTGCAAGCTGGTCGCAAACTCTACATTTAGCATGGCCCCTTCCAACGCCGGCCCCCGATCAACCTGACGCACTTCCAGAAAGGTTTCACGCCCTGCTTTCGAGATAGATTTGAATGTATGGCTGACCCCTGAAAGGCTCACAGAGTGGGAAATGAAGTTTGGCGCATGTTGGAGCTTGAGGACCGCCAACCGCGAGTTGCTACAAACAACATCACCGACGGTCTGGATCAAGCCCGTATACATTCTAAGTACCCATGTGCAGGGTAAGGGCCCGAGCAACTTCGGCGGCATTCGGCGATTCCGGAAATAGTTCTTCCGACAGGCCCACCAGGGCGTCGGCTAGCGTTTCCTGATCTTCGTTCACCTCGACATGGAGATACCTGCCCTCCGCTTCTTCAGATACGAAGCGTTTGGAAGGCTGCGGAATATCAAGGTGTGACACAATCGAAGGGCCAGAATTCAGGCCCACCAACGCGGCACGGCGCAACAGGTGACTATACTCCAATATCGCAGGCGTCGTGCAATCGATCACGGCAACGTCTGGAAACTCCTGAAGCTTAGCAAATTCAGCAGGCGAGAGGTAGGGGGTCTTGCACACGACAACCTCATAGCCCTGCGCCGCCGCAACGAGACCTTCAATGGTTTCCAGATCAAAGCGTATATTGCCACCCTTCGTGCCTGTCGGCTGCTGGCTGATAAAATCACGGCGCACGAACATCTGATCTACGCTTGCGGTGCTGGCGATTGTGGCTAGGAAATTGTAAACAAGCTGGCTTCCGGAGCACTGGCGGCCAGCGACAACAACGAGCATGTGCAAGTTCCAATCAATCTGCTATCCTTCGGCTTAGTTGGTTAGTCTGTTGCCAGCAATGTAAATGCAAAACACTTCGCCGCAGCCTTGCGCCACGTGACCCAGCGACAAAGTCGATTGTAATCGCCATATTCATGGCATAATTGCGGTCGTGAGACATGGTGTGAGCCCTTCTTGCCTGCAGGCACTTTTATTCCGCACTGCAGATCCGAGACGGGTTCATCCCCGCCCGCGTTCACATCAAGCCGGAACAGAGGCCTGCGAGCGTTTCCGTGAGTGTCTCACAGCCCCAGGACACGCTTGGCGATAATGTTTTTCTGGATCTCATTTGTGCCGCCATAGATCGATTGGGCGCGCCCACCGAGATAGGCCGCCCGCGCCGGCGGCGCCCAGGCCGCAAGATGATCGCCACCGGCCCAGTCCGGTGCGGCGCTGTCCTCGCTGCCGATCAGGGCGGCCCGCGCGCCGGCCTCGAGCATCAGCTCGGTGATCTGCTGGTGCGTTTCGGTCGCCAGGATCTTCACAATGGACGCCTCATTGCCCGGCGCCCCGCCGGCTGCCACGGCAGAGAGAATCCGAAAAACAGTCATCTCAAGCCCGTCGACGGCTATGTCCGCCTCAGACAGTTTGCGTGCAAAACCCGGCTCATCAATCAGGCGCCGGTTGCCGCCCGCCGGCGCTATGGCGGCAATGTCGCGAACCGCCGAGAGCATTTTCCGCTTGCCGCCGATGCGGGCATAGGAGGTCCGCTCATGGCCAAGCAGGTATTGCGAATAGGTCCAGCCCTTGCCCTCTTCCCCGATCCGGTAATCGACGGGCACGTGGACATTGTCGAATGTCACCTGATTGAGTGCGTGCTTCCCGTCGATCGAGATAATGGGCGTGACGGTGACGCCGGGCCGGTCGATCTCGCTGATCAGGAACGTGATCCCCTCCTGCTTGCGGCCGGAATTGTCAGTGCGCGTGAGCAGGAAGATCCAGTCGGCATGCTGGGCCGCCGACGTCCAGATCTTGGTGCCGTTGAGCACATATTCATCGCCTTCTCGCACAGCCGAGAATTGCAGCGAGGCGAGGTCGGAGCCGGCTTCGGGCTCTGAATATCCCTGCGCCCAGCCCTCACGGCCCTCGCGGATCCCTGGCAGCCAGCGCGCCTTTTGGTCATCGCTTCCGAATGTATACAGCACCGGTCCGACATAGATGACTCCCATCGGCGTCACTGTCGGCACGCCGGCGCGTTCAAGTTCCTCAT
Organism: uncultured Hyphomonadaceae bacterium; assembly: GCA_964415675.1. Lineage (GTDB taxonomy): Bacteria > Pseudomonadota > Alphaproteobacteria > Caulobacterales > Hyphomonadaceae > UBA5336. Next base: position 182,622 of record CAYQBG010000007.1, on the reverse strand, counting down.
CAAAAATATATTGCTGCTCGATGCTCCAGCCCGGCCCGCCATGCTCAGCCGGCCAGCCGGTGGCAAGCCAGCCCTTCTCGCCCAGCGCCCTTTCGGAGCGGCGAACCTCGCTTGTGGTGAGCGAGCGCCCGGCGGCTGTTTTTTCGAGGATGTCCCTTGGAAACCCGGTCTCGAAAAACCGGCGCACTCCGGCGCGAAAACTGTCCATCTCGGGCGCGAAACTCAGGTCCATGACGCTTCCTCCTGCCGGCCGGGATTCCCGGCCCGTTCTGTTTGCGAAGAAGGGTAGCGGCACTGAATGCCACGTCCAGCCTGACGCAACGGAGGGCCGGAGAAGTCCGCGCCGGGATGGCCCAAATTGTTTCGGGCCGCGTCAGGCGTCCTGCGTGGCGATCGCGCCATGGCAGTGCTTGTATTTCTTGCCCGACCCGCAGGGACAGGCGGAATTGCGCGGCGTGTTCGACCAGTCATCCTCGGCCTGCGGAACGGCGCCGGGGTGCTCGGTATCAGTTTCGTTCATCTCATTGCGCCCTGTATCGGGGTCGAGATGGGTTTCTGAAACATGGCGGGCGGGCGGCGCGCTCGCAGGCTGGTTCTCCCCCATTTCAATCCGCAGGCCCATCAGGGACCGGGTCACTACGGCGCGCAGGTCCGCAAGCATGCCATGGAAGAGCTTAAACGCCTCTTCCTTGAATTCATTGAGGGGATCACGCTGACCGTAACCGCGAAGATGGATCACCGAACGCAATTGGTCGAGTTGCTGCAGGTGCTGTCGCCACTGCATGTCGAGCACCTGCAGGAGCACCTGTTTCTCGATATAGTTGATCTGAGCATCGCCGGCGAACTGGCGTTTTTCAGCATAGAGATCCTCGGCCGCCTTCTTTATGCGCGCAACGACCTCCTCATTGGCGACACCTTCCTCTGCGGCCCATTCCGCGACAGGCAGGTCCAGGCGCAGGTCACGGCGGAGAAGCTCGTCAAGGCCGCTGATGTCCCACTGCTCGGCATAGGCCTTTTCCGGCATTGTCACTGTTACAATGTCCTCGATCACCTCCTCGCGCATATCGGCGATCGTGTCCGAAACATCTTCGGCTTCCATGAATTCACGGCGCTGGTCGAAGATCACCTTGCGCTGGTCATTGACGACATCGTCATATTTCAGGACGTTCTTGCGCATCTCGAAATTGCGCTGCTCGACCTTTTTCTGCGACGTTTCCATCGCCTTGTTCATCCAGGGATGGGTGATGCCCTCATCTTCCTTGATGCCGAGCCGTTTCATGACATTGTCAAGCCTGTCCGCGGCGAAAATGCGCATCAGGTCATCTTCGACCGAGATGAAGAATTTCGACTTGCCGGGATCGCCCTGACGTCCGGTCCGCCCGCGCAGCTGGTTGTCGATGCGCCGGCTTTCATGGCGCTCGGTGCCGATGACATAGAGACCGCCTGCGTCCAGCGCCTGCTTTTTCTTCACCTCGATATCGGCCTTGATCTGCGCAGCCAGCGATTCCCGCTCGCCCTCGGTCAGCTCCCTGCCAAGCTTTTCCGCCTGTGCAGCCACTTCCTTTTCGAGACGCATCTCGAAACTGCCGCCAAGCTGAATATCCGTACCGCGCCCGGCCATATTGGTGGCCACGGTCACCGCACCCGGAACGCCAGCCTCGGCGATGATCTGGGCTTCCTGCTCATGGTGGCGGGCATTGAGCACATTGTGCTGAATGCCGTTCCGGGTCAGCAGAGCAGAAAGAAGTTCGGATTTCTCGATCGAGGCGGTGCCGAGCAGGATTGGCTGTCCCTTTTCGCGGCAGGCTCTCACCTCATCGACGATCTCGCCATATTTCGCCTCGGCGGTGCGATAAACGACGTCATCGTCATCCAGCCGGGCAATCGGCCTGTTGGTTGGCAGTTCCACCACCTCAAGCTTGTAGATGTCGGCAAATTCAGACGCTTCAGTGATCGCCGTGCCCGTCATGCCGGCCAGCTTTTTGTATAGCCGGAAATAATTCTGGAAGGTGATCGAGGCCAGCGTCTGGTTCTCGGGCTTGATATCGACACGTTCCTTGGCCTCGATCGCCTGGTGCAAACCTTCAGAGAGGCGGCGGCCCTCCATCATCCGGCCGGTGAACTCGTCGATGAGCATCACCTGACTGTCCTTGACGATATAATCCTTGTCGCGCTGATAGAGTTTGTGAGCGCGAAGCGCCTGGTTGGCATGGTGGACAATCGAGACATTGGCCGGATCCCAGAGAGAGCCTTCGAGAATGCCCGCTTCGATCAGCATATTCTCTATCTTTTCCGTGCCGCTCTCGGAAAAGACGACCGAACGCTGCTTCTCGTCGAGTTCATAATCGTCTTCATCGATATTCGGCACCAGCTCGTCGAGCGCGCGATATAGATCGGAGCGGTCATCGGTCGGCCCGGAAATGATCAGCGGCGTGCGGGCTTCATCGACGAGGATCGAGTCCACCTCGTCGATAATTGCATAATTGTGTCCACGCTGCGCCATCTGGTCTAGCGAGTATTTCATATTGTCGCGCAGATAGTCGAAGCCGAACTCATTATTCGTGCCGTAGGTGATGTCGGCGGCATAGGCTTCCTTGCGGCCCGCATCATCGACGCCGTTGACAACAACGCCTGTCGACAGGCCGAGAAAGCTGTAAAGCTGGCCCATCCACTGGGCATCACGACGCGCGAGATAGTCGTTCACGGTCACCACATGAACACCTTTTTCCTCAAGCGCGTTGAGGTAGACCGCGAGCGTGGCCACAAGAGTCTTGCCTTCACCGGTCTTCATCTCTGCGATGGCGCCGGAATGCAGAACCATGCCGCCGATCAGCTGCACATCGAAATGGCGCATGCCGAGCGTGCGCTTGGCGGCTTCCCGAACGACAGCGAATGCTTCTTCGAGGATATCATCCAGAGCCGCGCCATTTGCGAGGCGCTGCCTGAACTCGGTCGTCTTCTCCCGCAGAGCAATGTCAGACAGGGCCTCGATCATCGGCTCCATCGCATTGATCCGGTTCACTCGCGTGCGAAGCGGCTTCAGCTTGCGATCATTGACCGAACCAAAAATCTTGCGTGCAACGGATAGCATGTCGGATACACCAGTACGCCTGAGGGCGAGTTAGTTTTCGTAATAACCGGCGCCCGCGACCCGAACGGCCCGGAGCCACCTGGCCGGACGTGCCGGAATGACCCTCTCGACCGGCGCGCCTAGGAGACTTAAGAACCGGTCTGAAAGGTGTCAATCCAACGGGCTGCCACCCAGAGCAGGAGTCTGTATGCTTGATCTTGTGCGTATCACGGTTATCGCCGCTGCCGGCAGCGTCCTGCTGGCCAGTGGCTGCAGTCGCGAACCGGCCGAACGCGTCGAGGATATCCGGGTGGACGCCGCCACTGCCGCCGTCGTGAATGGCGCTCCGATCTACTTTTCAGATGTCGAGCTTGAAGCGGTCACGCGCGGCCTTGTCGGCCCCGGCGAACCGTTTGGCATCGGCCACCCGGAATATCAGACAGTGCTCGACCAGCTCATTGACCAGCGGCTCATGGCCCAGGAGGCCGAAGCGCGCGGCCTGCATCTCGACCCAACCGCCAGCCGGCGCCTGGAAGTCGCCAGGGAAAGAGTGCTCGGCAATCTGCTGGTCGAAAACCTTGTGGCCGCGGAAGTCACCGATGAACGTATTCGCCAGATGTATGCCGAACAGGTCGACCTTCAGCAGATCGACGACCAGGTGCGCATTCGCCACATTCTCACTGACACGAAGGAAGACGCTGAAGCCGCACGCCAGAGGGTGCTTGATGGAGAGGATTTTACGACCGTGGCGTTCGATGTGTCGCGCGACATGCAAACACGGATCGAAGGAGGCGAACTCGGCTATGTCGAGCCTTCGCGTATGGGCGAGCCCTTTACCAGCATGATTGGCGATACGGCGACCGGAGACGTTTCTGAGCCGTTCGAAAGCGATGAGGGCTGGCACGTGATAAAGGTCGAGGACCGGCGCACACCGCCACCTGCAACGCTTGAAGAAATGCGCCCCGACATCGTCGAATTCCTGACCTGGGAACAGATCGGCAAGGTCCTCAAGAGTTTGCGGGCGGACGCTGTTGTTTCGCCTGGCAGCGGCGTTCCGCGCGTCCAGCCCGGCGAAACCGGTCAAACGAGCGAAACGGCCGATGGGGATACGCTTTGAAACTGGCCCGCTCGCCCCTCGCGCCAGAACGTTTTCCAGAGCTTCCCGAAGTAAGGGGCGTGCGTGCGGCCACCGCCTCGCGCGGATTCTATGCCGCAACGGGCACTCAGCGTGACGATGTTTTCCTGTTCGAATTTGCACCCGGGACATCCTGCGCCGGCGTGTTTACCCGGTCGACCACTGCCTCGGACGATGTCAGCTGGTGTCGCAATGCACTTGAGGGCAGCAACGGAGAGGCGCGGGCACTGGTGGTCAATTCCGGTAATTCGAATGCGTTTACCGGCCCGAAAGGCGCATTGAAAAACGCCGCCACCCGTGCAGCAATGACGCAGACGCTCGGAATTGAGGAGGACACCTGCTATCTTGCGGCGACCGGCGTGATCGGCGAACCACTTCCCGATCCCGATTATATTGGCAGCATGGTTCCGCAACTGGCCGGAAAACTCTCCAGTCCGGACTGGGAGGCCTGTGCGCGCGCCTTCATGACCACTGATACATTCCCCAAAGGCGCCGGGCGCACTGCGAGAATAGGCGACACCGAGATTGCGCTTGCCGGAATTGCCAAAGGGTCGGGTATGATAGCGCCCAACATGGCCACGCTGCTGGCCTATATCTTTACCGATGCGGCAATTGGCCCGCAACTTCTGCAACAGGTTGTCAGCCGGGTCACGCAGGCAAGTTTCAATGCCATCACAGTGGATGGCGACACCTCGACTTCCGACACGTTCATGGTGTTCGCAACCGGACAGTCAGGCGCTCCGATGATCACTCAGCAGAGCGATCCGCGCCTGGCGCAATTCGAGGCGGAATTGCTGGGGACCGCGCTGGACCTGGCCCATCAGATTGTGCGCGATGGCGAAGGCGCGCAGAAATTCATAACAGTGCGCGTCACCGGCGCTGAGACTGACAATGCCGCGCGCATCATAGCCGCCGCAATTGCCAATTCGCCCCTGGTCAAGACGGCGCTGGCCGCCGGCGATGCCAATTGGGGGCGCGTGGTGATGGCTGTCGGGAAGTCCCTGCAGCGTGTGCGGCCCGACCGGCTGGCCATCTGGATCGGCGACCATCAGGTGGCCAAAGGCGGCGCACGGGCCGAAGCTTATGATGAGGCGGTTGCCAGCGCCGTGTGTGCCGGCGAGAGCATCGATATCCATGTCGATGTCGGCGTCGCGTCGGGCGAGAATGTGGTTTACACCTGCGACCTGACCCATGCCTATGTTGACATAAACGGAGCTTACCGGACATGAAGCTGGTCCTGGTGTCGGCGGCAGCCATCTACAATGCGGACGGGCATATCCTGCTGGCACAGCGACCGGAAGGCAAGCCGATGGCCGGGCTGTGGGAATTTCCGGGCGGCAAGGTCGATCCCGGTGAAACGCCCGAAGAGGCGCTCATCCGGGAACTGTATGAAGAACTCGGGATGGTCGTCCTCGAGGAAAACCTAAAACCGGTCCATTTTGCCAGTTATCGTTATCCCGATTTTCATTTGCTGATGCCTTTATTTGAGTGTCGGATTTGGAACGGGACACTTGCGCCGCGCGAGGGCCAGGCCATTCAATGGGTTGAGCCTCGCGCACTGCTCGAACATTCTGCACCGGCAGCGGATCTACCCTTGTTCAGGGTACTGGCAGGCAGCAGGGACGGGCAGGGATGAGAGATTTCCTAAGACATGTGGCGCGACAGCTCGAACGCGACCAGAAGGGCGCAACCGCTGTCGAATACGGCCTCATCATGGGCCTGATCGCGCTTGCTATTGTCGGCTCCATTGCGCAGGTCGGATCTCCTGTTCAGAACCATTTCGAATCAGCGGAAGAGAGCTTCCCGGACAGCGTGCAATAACGCCGTGCTCACATTTATTCCTGTGGCGAGCCGAAGACTTTTGTCAGGCTTATCTTTGCGCTTCCGGGCCGTAGCGGTTTTGGCTGCCCTTCGGCGGGCGCCCATCCCGACAACCACACAACCTTGAATGTCGCAGGCAAGCGCCCATCCGGGTCAGAATGGTTTTCAGCATAGATCTGGCCCGCACGCATCAGGATACGCCGTGACAGGGCACGCTGCTCCGGCCCGGCAAAGGCTGCCGTCTCCCCCATGCCCCGCAGATCGTCGAAAAGCCGGAAGATGCTGGGATATCGAACCGTAATGGTCTCGATATCAGCAACAGGCATGGCAAAGCCCGCACGCTGCATCAGCCCCGCCAGGTCCTGAAGCCCCGGAAGCGGCGAGACTCGCGGCGCCGCACCGCCAATGATCTCGGATTCCGCAAGAAGCAGGCTGTTTCGCAATTCCTGAAGCGTGCCCGCCCCGGCCAGCGCCCCAAGAAAAAGCCCGTCCGGCTTCAGCACAGTCCGGATCTGGATAAGAAGTCCCGGCAGATCATTGACCCAATGCAATGCGAAGGCGCTGGCTACGAGGTCGAAGTGGTCGGGTCCAAAACTCAGGCTTTCCAGGGGCATTGCACATGCGGCAAGCCCTTCGCCAAGCGCCCGACGCGCCATGGCCGGCGCCGGGTCAGTCGCGATGACGCGGTCCACTCGCCCGCCTGCCAACAATCGCAGCCCGAGGGCACCGTCATGGCAACCAAGGTCAAGCGCCAAGCCGAACCGACGAGATGTGTCCTCAAGGCGTTCGGCGAGATCGCTCGACAGGCGCGCCTTCAGGAAGTCATACTCCCCAAACCCCGGCGCGGCCCGCTCAAGACGTCGTCGATGCCGGGAGGGGTCAAAAATGCGTGGAACGGAGGTTGGGTCCATGCGCACGAATATGGCGCCCGCCTGGCGTCGCACCAAAGATTTTCTTCGCGCCGGCACAGAATTCGTCTGGCCGTCACGCTCCATCATTTCCGGCAACCGCCATGGCACAACCGGCGCCCTCAGCCCCGACGAGTGGGCAGGTCTTTCCTTTCTCGGCGCCACAGTCTGCAATCGGTGCGGACTGCCTCAAGATCTAGACCTGGGTGAGGACACGCTCTGCGCGGCCTGCCTGGCCCGACCGCCGCGCTGGAACAGGGCGCGCGCCGCCCTCGCCTATGATGAGACGTCCCGGCGTCCGATACTTGAACTGAAACATGCCGGCCGGCGCGACGGCCTGAAGGTAATGGGCAACTGGATGGTTCATGCAGGGCGCGACCTCGTGGCCGACACGGACCTGATTGTGCCGGTGCCGCTGCATTATCGCCGCCTTGTCGCGCGCGGCTACAATCAGGCAGGCTGGCTGGCCGCTGCCGTCGCCCGGCAGACCGGCACAGCGATGCACCCGGCAGTGATCCGGCGCATGCGCGCCACCCGGACCCAGGGCGGTCTCAATCCGCGCGAACGGCGCCGCAATGTCGCCGGCGCGTTCGCGGTTCCCGCTCGCAAGCATGAGCTGGTCACTGAAAAACAGATACTGCTGGTCGATGATGTGCTCACGACCGGCGCGACGCTTGGGGGATGTGCACGCGCACTCCTGAAAGCCGGGGCAGCATCCGTCGATGTGCTTGTGCTGGCGCGCGTTGTCCGGGCGCGAGACGTGACCATATAACTATCTGATTAGAATTTCGGAGCATTGAGCCATGGCCAAAGTGACCATTTACACCCGAATGATGTGCCCTTATTGTACGCAGGCCGTTCGCTTGTTGCGGGACAAGGGTCTGGATTTCGATGAAATCGATGCCGGTATGGATCCCGGGCGCAAGCGCGAAATGGTTGAGCGCGCCGGAGGCGCCCGCACCTTTCCGCAAATATTCATCGGCGAGACGCATATTGGTGGCTGCGATGAGATGATGGCAATGGAGCGGCGCGGGGAACTGGACCGGCTGCTGTCTGCGAACTGACAGGACAGAGAAATCCGCCATGATCCGCTATGCGCTTCGCTGTCATGATTGCTGCGCCGAATATGAGGCCTGGTTCGCCTCCTCAACCGCCTATGACCAGCAGGCAGACGCAGGGCTTGTTACCTGCCCGCTGTGTGAGAGCGCCCGGACAGGCAAGCAGATCATGGCGCCGGCTGTGGCCGGCTCGCAGAGCCGTGACGCAAGCAACAACGCGCAGGAACTGGCGAAATGGGCGGCCAAGGCACGCCGCCATATCGCGGAAAACTACGATTATGTCGGTACGGGTTTCGCCACTGAAGCCCGCGCCATACACGATGGCACGAGCGATGCGCGCCCGATCTGGGGCCAGGCCAGTCTGGACGATGCGCGCGGCCTTGCCGAGGATGGAATTCCTGCCCTGCCCCTGCCTGAACCGCTGTCACCCAAGCCGCCAAAACCTGATAGCGACGTCAATTAGGCGAAGTGCGCGCTTCTGGCCGCTTGACCGCAAGCGGTCGCGTCGTACACAAACAGGCTGGGAAAAAAGCGAACAAGGTGTGAGGCGACACATGGCAGCGGCTGACTATACGCGAGGCGATATGGACATTACCACTCAGGAGCGCACCTGGGACGGGTTCATCAAATTCTCGCTCTGGGGTGGCTTCATCACCATTCTGGCTGTGGCTTATATGACACTCACCCTGGCGACGGGAATGCACTGGCTGATCGCACTGGTCCTGTGTGCCGGCACAGGTCTCGTCGGCGGGCTGCTGCTCGGCATGGGGGGAGCGTGGATCGCAACCGTCATCGGACTGTCGGCACTGGCGATCTTCATCCAGATCATCATCATGATTTCCCAGGCGCTGATCCCGGGCTGAACTCATTCTGTGCCAGTTTCGTCGCAGGCATGACAGCAACTGGCCGCAGGGTCTTCGGTCAGGCGCCCCAGCGCTATTCGTCCGCCACACTCCTCGCAAAATCCGAAACGACCGGTCTCCAGCCTGCCGAGCGCGTCCTCTATGCGCTGGAGGTCCCTTGCGGCCTGGTCCTGCGAACGCGTTCGCGTCGCCAGCCGTTTCTCTATCGGGCCAAGATCCTTGTTCACGACGAAGATGCTGCGCGCTGCTTAGGGACTTGGCAAGCCCCCCTCCTCCAGTATTTCCCCTTTGCCGGACCTTTGGTAACCGACTAAGGCTCTCCACATGCACGATGTCACAATTCAACTGGAGCGCGCAACAAAGCGATTTGGACATTTCGTAGCCGTTGACCAGCTGAGCTTTGAGGTGCCACGCGGCGCCATTGTCGGCTTTCTCGGGCCAAACGGTGCCGGGAAATCGACAAGCCTGCGCATGGCGCTGGGTATTCTCACCCCCGATCAGGGGCGCGTAACCCTTTTCGGACAGCCACCGAGACTGGAAACCCTGAGGCATGTCGGCTTCCTCCCCGAGGAGCGGGGGCTCTACAAGAAGATGAGTCCGCATGCGACAATCACCTATTTCGCCCGGTTGCGCGGAATGGAAGCGGGCGATGCGCGCCGGCGGGCAGACGAATTGCTGGACCTGGCAGGGCTCGGCCCGTTCTCGCGCTCACGAATCTCCAAACTGTCAAAGGGCATGGCGCAGAAGGTCCAGATCCTGTCCACACTCGCCCACAGCCCTGACCTCCTGATCCTGGATGAGCCCTTTTCCGGCCTGGACCCGGTCAATCAGCAGGATCTTGAGGACCTTATCCGCGCAGAGCATGCGCGCGGCGCCACCATTCTGTTTTCCACCCATGTCATGGAGCATGCTGAGCGACTATGCGAGAGCATCGTCATGATGGCGCGCGGTCGCAAGGTCTTCGATGGCAGTCTTGACGCCGCCTTCGGAGCGCTGGGCCAGCGCGCCCGCATCGCGGTCACTGACGGTTTCGACCTCAGCGCAGCCCTTGCGCCTGCAGGGTTTTCCGCCGAATCCGAGCCGCCCGAAGACGGGCGCACCTGGTGGCAGGTGCAGCTCCCGCCTGGCCGTGACGCGCAGGACGCCCTGCGCGCGGCGATCGAAACTGGCGCACCGATTGCCGGCTTTACCCCCCAAACCGCCCGGCTTCGCGATGTGTTCGTCTCACTCGTCGGCGAGGCGGAGGCGCGGGACCTTACCGTAGTGGAGAGTCGCGAATGATCCGTTCGGTCTATCTCGTCGCCCGCCGGGACTATCTCGGCTATGTCACCGCATGGGGCTTCTGGCTCGGCCTGTTGCTGACGCCCGTGCTTCTCGGCGCCGGCATGATCGCGCCCGCCCTGGCAGCCTCATCCGAGCCGGTTCGCCATTTCACGGTGATCGACACTGAAGGCGATTTTCGCGACGCGCTGATGCTGGAACTCGCCGAATCGCAGGCCGACCGCGTGCGGCTGCAAATCGAGATGCTCGATAGGGTCTCAGGCGGTGATTCCACCGACGCGCTCGACACATTCAACATGGCGCTGGAGCGCGGGGCGACGCTTGAAGACGCGATCGCCGAAACAGGTCGCGGTGCGTCGCTGACCCGGCCCCAGGCCGAATACAGATATGTGGATCCGCCGGCCCGGACGGTCGATGCCTTGCGCCCCTGGCTTCTTGGCAATCATCTGGTCGGGACTGCTGACGGACCGCAGCCCCTCTTTGCCGCCCTGATTGTCACGGATCGCGGCGTCGAATACTGGAGCGAGAATGTCACCGAAGGCGGGCTCAAATCGCTGGCTCGCGATGCAGCTGCAACGCTCGCGCGCAACACCGTCTTCACCGATTCGGGCGTTGATCCCGGCATCCTGCGAGACATCGAAATGGCGACCCTGCCGGTGGAAGAAAAGCGCGTCCGTGCAACGGCCGATGCGTCGGGCGAGGTCACGCTTGCCGACCGGGCCCCCTATGTGGTTTCGATCGCGATTGCGTTCGCACTCTGGACACTTGTCTTCTCGGTCGTCAACTACCTTCTGATGGGCACGATCGAGGAACGCTCGAACAAGATTTTCGATAGTCTTCTGACCTCAGTCAAACTTCCCCATCTTCTCGCCGGCAAGCTCCTGGCGGTGCTCGCCGTGTCAATGACGCTGATGGCGGTCTGGGGGATCGGCGGGACAGCAGTCACCGTCCTGGTCGGCACGGCTCTGCCCTCAGGCGCTGCCGGTTTGATACAGACATTTGCCGGGGCCGCGCTGAACCCGGCCATTCTCGTCCCCGCGCTTATGAGTTTCCTGCTTGGCTATCTGATGTATGGCGCGCTGTTCCTGGCGCTCGGCTCGCTCTGCGACACGATCCAGGAGGCTCAGACGCTGATGACCCCCCTGCTGGTCTTGCTCATGGTGCCGCTGTTCATGCTGGTGATCGCGATCGAAAATCCCGAATCCGCGATTATCGGGGTGATGAGCTGGATACCGCTATTCACGCCCTTCCTTCTTATCCTGCGAATGCCGACCCAGCCGGCCTTGTGGGAAGTGCTGGCGCTGTTGTCCCTGATGGCCCTTTCGACCTTCCTGATCCTGTGGCTTGCCGCACGCGTCTACCGGGCCGGCGCAGTGCACGGCGCAGGCGTCAATGACGCGCTGTCCTGGATAAAGGGCCGGATTCCCGGTCTCGGGAAGCGCACCGGGTGAAATTGAAGAACCCCTCGCGGCCGGGCCGGAGGGGTCATTCGATACTTGATCATGCTGGCCGTATCGCGTCCTAGACCAGGCCTTCACGCTGGGCACGCTTGCGCGCAAGCTTGCGCGCACGGCGCACCGCTTCAGCACGCTGGCGCGCCTTCTTCTCCGAGGGCTTCTCGAAATGCGTGCGGGACTTCATCTCGCGGAAAAGGCCTTCGCGCTGCATCTTTTTCTTCAGCGCGCGCAGGGCCTGCTCGACATTGTTGTCGCGGACGATGATCTGAACGATGGTTCTCTCTCCTTGGTCTCCGGCAAACACTAAAGTCAGCCGGAATGTCTGTTCTGGATCAAAAGGATCCGATGGTTGGCTGGATTGACAAACCGCGCCTATATCATGTGGTAACGGGCTTGCCTACAGGAAGAATATAGCACAATGACGCCTCCTTCGCAAACGATCCGTACCGCCTGGCTGGGCGCCTTGCTGCCTCGGGTTCCCGAAGAAGGCTGGAGCGACCTGGCGGCCCGCGCAGCGGCCCGCGACGCGGGAATCTCTCCGGACGAACAGGCGCTTGCTGCGCCGCATGGCGTGCATGATCTTCGCGAAGCTTTTTTCGACCGGGCTGAACAGACCGTTGCCGCCGAGATGGCGCAGCGCCAGGTGACACCGCTGCGAATGCATGAGCGGGTGGCGCTGGGCGTGCGTATATGGCTCGACACGCTGGCCCCCCATCGTGACGCCGTGGCGCGTGCGACCTCACATGCTTTCCTCCCCTGGGAAACAGGCGATGCCGCTCAGCGCGCCTGGTCTGTGGCGGACACAATCTGGGAGGCTGCAGGAGATACCGCCGAGGACCACAACCGTTACACCAAGCGCGGCCTTCTGGCCTCCGTCATACCATCAATCGTCTTCTACTGGCAAAGTCAGCCCGACAGTTACGCGCTGGACGATTTCATCATGCGCCGCCTACAAAATGCCATGGCGCTGGGCAAGACGGGCGGGCGACTCCTTGGCCCGGTCATCAAAATGTTCGAGGCCCGGCCGGGCCCGTCCGCCTGACATAATGGCCCATTTTGCGGCCGGGACGTGCCTCGCATTTGCCATAAAGCGTCAATGACGCCTCAGGGCCGTAACCAGTCTGTGAGCGCAAAGCTTCCTCGCCCACAATATTGACCATCTCGGCATCATGATACCGGGTCGTGAGGCCGAGCGGCCATCCCGCCACAGCCCGAATATGGTTTTCAAACTGGCCGGTTGCGCTGGCTTCGGGCGTCCAGTGGCCGGAATTATGGACGCGCGGTGCGAACTCGTTGGCCAACAGACGGCCATCGCCAAGCACAAAGAGTTCGAGCGCCAGAACGCCAACATAGTCCAGCGCTTCGACCAGCTGAACCGCCATATTCCGGGCGCGTTTTGCAATCTCAACCGGAACCGGGGCCGGCACGCGGCAGCGGCGAAGCATCCCGTCAATATGCATATTCTGCGGGATATCCCACGTCACTGTCTCCCCGGTCAGGCCGCGTGCGACAAGGCCCGATACTTCCATATCGAAGGGGACAAGGGCTTCCAGCACGCTGGGTTGTCCATCCACAGCCTCCCAGGCCGCCTCGCAATCGCCCGGCCCGGACAACCTGGCCTGTCCCTTTCCATCATAGCCCTCGCGCCGTGTCTTGAGGATTCCCGCTCCGCCAAGATCGCTGAGTGCCGACCTCAGTCCTGCAAGACTGTTAACCAGGCGCCATGGGGCAACAGCTATGCCTGCATCCTGCAGGAAGGTCTTCTCCTCGGCCCTGTCCTGCGCCACGGCCAGTGCCCGGGCACCGGGGCGAAAAGGCGTTCCAGACGCCACGATAGCCTGCGCGGCGGCGGCAGGAGCATTCTCGAATTCGACAGTCACCACCTTGCACGCGGCGGCAAACTCGCGAAGCGCCGCCACATCGTCAAATTCCGCACAAACATGTCTTGCGGCCACGCGGGCGGCCGGAGCGTCCTTTCTCGGACAGAACACATGGACATCGAAGCCGAGCCCGGCTGCCGCGCAGGCCAGCATGCGGCCGAGCTGGCCGCCGCCCAATATTCCAATGACAGAACCGGGCGAAACCGTCATGCCTGATCCGGAACCTCTGCAACGCCCGCCGTCTGTTCGTCACGATAGGCCTGAAGGGCTTCAGCGAGTGAATTGTCAGACAGTGACAGGATCGAGGCCGCCATAAGTCCGGCATTGACAGCCCCGGCCTCGCCTATAGCAAGTGTGCCGACAGGTACGCCGCGCGGCATCTGGACAATCGACAGCAGGCTGTCCATGCCCGACAGCGCCTTGGAGGTGACAGGCACGCCAAGTACCGGAAGGGTCGTATGTGCCGCCGCCATCCCTGGCAGATGCGCAGCGCCGCCGGCGCCCGCGATAATGACCTGCAATCCGCGGCCTGCGGCGGTTTCGGCATATTCAGCCAGTCGCCGGGGCGTACGATGAGCCGATACAACACGTGCTTCATGGGCCACGCCAAGTCTGGCAAGGATTTCGCAGGCCGATTTCATGGTTGGCCAGTCCGACTGGCTGCCCATGATCACGCCAACTCTTGGCGCAGAATGTGAAGGGTAAGGCGCCATTGGCTGCGCTCTCCGATCCGGGAAAACCCGGCAGCATAGGCAGGGCGCGCAGCCGGTCAAGCATGCTGGCCGGGACGGGCTGTGAAAGGTAAAAAGGAGCATCATGAGCCAAACGCGTTCAGGCAGGGATGCATCCCGGGGCAAAGGTCCGGAAAGCCGCGATCGTCGCGGCCGCCTCGTCGAAGCGCTTGGCCTTGAGGACTGGCCCGGCGACCCGCATCTGAGTGCCGCCCTGCAAGCGCTGAGCGAGGAAGTGCTGGACCTGCATGAGCAAGTCGCGCGGCTTCAAAAAGCCCTGCAAGCATCCGCTCAGCTTGCCGATCGCGATGCGCTTTGCCCCCTTTTCAATCGGCGCGCATTTCTCCGGGAACTCAAACGCGAAATTGCGCTTGCGTCGCGCTTTGACACACCCCTTTCGCTGATCTTTCTCGATCTCGACGGGTTCAAGGCCATAAATGATCGATTCGGTCACCCGATAGGCGACACCGTGCTCAAACGCGTTTCACGGATCCTCACAGCCCATACACGGGATACCGATATCATCGGCCGGCTAGGTGGAGATGAGTTCGGAATCGCGCTGCCGCATGCCACCATTTCGCACGCCATCGGTAAGGCCGAGAAGCTGTCCGGCAGGATCAGGAGGCTCTCAGTCCGCCAGGATCAGGCCGACGATGGCGTTCCAACACGGCTCGGTGCTTCTTTCGGTGTCGCGGAATGGAATGCAGAACTGGACCCGGAGACGCTCATTTCGCAGGCGGACTCCGCCATGTATGCCGCAAAGTCAGCCAGAACGGATCCTTCGCCTTGAAGCTGAGAGCAAATTAATGCGCCACCGCGTGACACCCGCCCAGTCGATGTGGTTTAATCTTCAACACA
Source organism: uncultured Hyphomonadaceae bacterium (assembly GCA_964415675.1). Taxonomy (GTDB): domain Bacteria; phylum Pseudomonadota; class Alphaproteobacteria; order Caulobacterales; family Hyphomonadaceae; genus UBA5336. Next base: position 167,560 of record CAYQBG010000007.1, on the reverse strand, counting down.
GATGAGGGCTTCAAGCTGAAAGAAGGAGACGTGTTTCATGTCAATTCAGGGCCGTATCGAAGAACTCTCAAGCCGTCATCGCCGACTTGATCAACAGATCGCACAGGAACAAAAACGCCCGTCGGCTGATGCCACGACGCTCACGCAGATGAAGCGGGAAAAACTTCGTATTAAGGAAGAACTGCGCAATCTGAAACCCAGTTAGGCCAAACGGAACATCCCTTGGAGAGCGCTGCCATGACGCCAATCGAGCGAAAACTGACGGCGCTCCCAGCCGCTGCGGCGGGCAAGGCAGGCTGAACCATGGATCAGTCCGTGACGCTCATAATTGGCCTGGGCCGTGAAGTCGGCGAGGCTGTCGCCCGCAGGTTCTTCGAGGCCGGCCATGGCGTGATCGCTGTCGATGCCGTCAGTTCGCGCGTTGAGCATGCTCGTGGGGAACTTGATGAGCGTATTCATGTTGCTCGGCAGGAGCGGCTGCACGAGGAAGGCGGCCTTAAGAACTGCCTGACCATGGCAAAGACGCAATATGAGCGTCTCGACAATCTGGTCGTGATTCCGTCCCTGCCTGAGCCCGACACGCTTGAACAAACGGACCCAGATCGATTTGGCGAAGCCGTCGCAAATTTGGCCAGCACGGCCATGCTTGCGATGCGCCTGTTCGCAAGTCATGTCGAAGCTTATGAAGAAGCGGCCGGCGCCCGGATTAACCAGGCCCGCCAACGTGGTGCCATGGTCTTCATACTTTCGCTCCAGAACAGACTGCTGATACCAGGGCGCTTCACCCAGAATGCAAGCCAGGGCGCAATTGAAGCAGTCATGAGAGCCGGTGCGCTGGAATTGGCGCCCAAGCGCATCCGCGTGAATGCCGTTTCCGCCATTCGGCCACGCGCGCAGTCTGACGCAGAAGAGCGAAAATGGCTCAAATCGCGCACCCCGCTCGGCCGCGCGGCCCTCGCCGATGAGATCGCAGATGCGGCATTATTCCTCTCGTCAAGCCAGTCGGCCATCATCACAGGTGAGACACTTGTGCTGGACGGTGGCCGGGCTCTTCTGTCCGGCGTGCTCGGCAATGGATCCGCCAGCGAGGCCGGCGAATAAGCATCGCCCTTTATCTGGCGCCGCCCCCGGTCGTGGTCTAGGCCGGGGTCCATGCATGCAGGCCTGCTTCCGATTGATGATGTGCTTCCGGCGATCCGCGATGCGATGGCCGGTTCCAACCAGCTGGTGCTGGCCGCCCCGCCCGGTGCGGGCAAGACAACGCGCGTTCCGCTGGAACTCCTGACCTTGCCGGCCTGTGAAAACGGGCGGATCATCCTGATCGAGCCGCGCCGGATTGCGGCGCGCGCGGCTGCGGCAAGAATGGCGCAGACCCTTGGCGAGCGCGTTGGCGAGACGGTCGGGCTGGCGACGCGGCTGGAGCGGAAAGTCTCCGCCCGGACGCGGATCGAGGTTATCACGGACGGACTTTTCACGCGCCGTATCCTGTCCTCCCCGGACCTGGAGCGGGTCAGCGCTGTGATCTTCGACGAGTTCCATGAGCGCTCGCTGAATGGCGATCTGGGGCTCGCGCTTGCTCTGGATGCCCAGGCGGCCCTGCGCGATGATTTGCGCCTCATTGTGATGTCGGCGACGCTGGACACAGACGCCATTGCCGGCGCGCTCGATGCACCGGTCATCACCAGCGCGGGCCGGATGTATCCGGTGAAGACCCATTATCTGGGGCGGGGCGAGGGGCGTATCGAAGACCAGATGTGCCGGGCGATAGAGACCGGATTGCGCCGGGAATCCGGGTCGATTCTCGCTTTCCTGCCCGGCGCGGCAGAAATCCGGCGCACCGCCGAGCGCCTGTCCGATATCGTATCGGAAGATGTTGAGATTGCTCTGCTTTTTGGCGCGCTGTCGCCGGGCGAACAGGACACGGCCATTCGTCCGGCGCCGCCCGGACGCCGCAAAGTGGTGCTCGCCACGGATATCGCCGAAAGCGCGCTGACCATTGAGGGCGTGCGGATCGTCATCGATTCCGGCCTTGCCCGTGTGCCTCGAACAGACCCATCCGGTCTTCGCACCCAACTGGTCACGGTGCGCGCCTCGCAAGCCTCTGTCGAACAGCGCCGCGGCCGGGCCGCACGCACCGGGCCCGGCGCCTGCTACCGGCTCTGGCAGGAGCCGGAAACCCGGGGCCTGCCGCCCCGCATCGAGCCCGAGATCCTGACGGGCGACCTTTCCGGACTGGTGCTCTCGCTCGCTGACTGGGGCGAGCACGAGCCGACAAGGCTCAACTGGATCGATCCGCCGCCTGCCGGGCGTATTGCCGCTGCCCGCCGCCGACTGCGTGCCCTCGGCGCCCTGGACGAGAACAACATGATCACCGCAAAGGGGCGCGACATGGCAGCCCTGCCGCTGTCGCCTCAGCTCGCCGCGCTGATCGTGACGAGCGAAAGCGGTGAAGCGCGTGCGCTGGGCGCTCATATCGCTGCCATCCTGAGCGAGCGGGGCATTGGCGGATCATCGACTGACCTCAATGACCGGCTGGCCAGTTTCATCAGGGATAACGGCCCGCGCTCAAAGGCGCTGCAACGTCAGGCCAGGCGCTGGGGCGGGGACGCCATACCGCGAGGCGACCCGGCGGCGCACCTGGTCAGGGCCTGGCCGGACGCCCTTGCGCGCCGGCGCAGCCCTGACAGGCCTGACTTTTTACTGGCTTCGGGTGAGGCGGGCCGGCTGGATGCCAGCGACCGGCTGGCGCGCCAGCCCTGGCTCGCCGTAGCCGAAATGATCGGGTCGGGCAGTGGCGCACGGATCACGCTTGCCGCCGCGATCAGAGAAAGTGATGCGCTTGCGGTCCGCCCCCCGGTGAATGAGGAAATCGCCGAATATGATGGTGAAGCGCGGCGCCTGCGGGCAGCGAAAGTCAAACAGGTCGGCGCCATCGAACTGTCGCGCCAGCCGCTGCCGGCGCCTTCCGGCGAGGCGGCGCGCATGGCGATCGTGCGCGCCGTGCAGGCGGAGGGTTTTGAGGTCATCGGGGCCGGGAAGGTCATTGCTGAACTCGTGGCGCGGATTGCCCTGCTTCGCCGCCATCTGGGTGACGACTGGCCCGACTGGAGTGCACAAACACTTCGCAAGCGCGCCGATGACTGGATGCCCGAACCGGACGGCAATGCCCCGCCACACGCGCATTCCGTGAGTGACGCACTGATTGCGCATCTCGGCTGGCCGCGCGCCGGTGAGCTGTCGAGGCTGGCCCCGGTGCGACTTGAATTGCCCTCGGGGCGCAAGGCGAGCATCAACTATCTTGATGAAAAGGCCCCGCTGGTCGAAGCGCGCGTGCAGGAACTCTTCGGTCTTGCCGCCCAGCCGGCAATTGCCGCCGGCGCTGCGGCGGTCACACTGTCATTGCTGTCACCGGCCCGCCGGCCCGTGGCCATCACACAGGATATTGCGGGCTTCTGGACCGGCGCCTATGGCGACATGGCCAAGGATATGCGCGCGCGCTACCCCAAGCATGACTGGCCGGACGATCCGGCCAGCACCTCGCCGCATGAGGGCCGCACGCGACACAGGAAAGGCTGAGCGGGAGCTACCATTCCATACCCATCTGCTTTTTCATCCAGTCCGAGAAGGTCGAGGGCTTTTCAAGTGTTTTCGGGTCCAGTGAGCCATAGGCGAGGATCGGCCCGGCGGCGGATTCGAGCCGCACACCCGCCACGCGGTCCTGCATGCCGGACATGCTCAGGTCGCGCGGATCAATCACAAACATCACTCGCTCGCCGCCTTCACCCTCCTCACCGCGACCGAAGACGAGACCATAGACCTTTTCGCGGCCCCAAAGCCCGGCGCTGTAGGCCTGGCGCCTGCCATCGAGAAGAACGGCATCCCAGAAAAGGGTGCGGCGCCATTGCAGCACATGCATGCGCTCGCCATTGGTGATCTTGATATCCACTTCCGAACGGGTGAGGCGAACGATATCGGCGCGAAGCTGGTTCATGGTGCCCTCCAGACCAGAATTTATTGTTATTCAATAATTCCTTGTCGCAAATCAGTCAAGCCAGCATCGATCCCATCAATTTTCTCATCAGGGACTGAGACCAAGTTCACGGGTCCATTCCGAGCGGTGCCGCTCATGCGCCGGCGGCACCTGTCGTCCCGTCAGTCATGTGCAAGCTCCGCACATATGGCGATCAGACGGGCAATATCCTGCTCACGCGAGAGGCGGTGATCGCCATCCTTGACCAGAGTGAAGACGAGATCGTCGCTGGTGATGAGATCGACAAGTCGGCGGGCATGTTCGGCAGGTACATCAGGATCGCGCAGGCCCTGCATAACGCGCACCGGCCCGTCAAACCTGATGGGACTATCCATGATCACATGATCGCGCCCGGATGCGAACAAGTCCCGGCTCAGTGCGACCGGCTCACCATATTCAGAGGGCTGCATATGAAGGCCGGTCTCCTCGATCTCCTTTTTCGCCTGCGGCGACAGTCCCGGCCACATGAGTTTCGAGGTGAAGTCCGGTGCCGGGGCAAGAAGAACAAGTGCGCGGACCTTTTCAGGACGCGCCAGCGCCGCCAGCAAGGCCATCCAGCCGCCCATAGAGGAGCCGACCAGAATTTGCGGGCCGTCCGTGAGGGCATCGATCACGGCCAGCGTGTCCTCGTGCCATTGCGTGATCGTGCCGTCTTCGAAGCGACCTGGCGACTGGCCATGACCGGAATAGTCAAAAGCAAGGAAGCCATGTCCCTTACCCCGCGCCCAGTCTTCCAGGCGGGTGACCTTCGTGCCCTGCATGTCTGAATTGAATCCGGCCAACCAGACAAATTCGTTGCCTGTGCGACCCGGATGACGGCGCCAGGCGAGGCGGCGCCCGTGCGGCGTGTCGAGATAATCTGTCATGGGACAGAGTTTGTCCGATCTCGCGCGGGCCGGCAATTGCCGAACGGGCCGCACCCGGGCCCGGGTGCGCCCCGCCCGGATGGGCATCGCCCCATTGCGTGAGAACCACCAGCGCCGGCTGAAGCGCCCCGCCGGCCGGTGTCAGCAAATATTCGTGGCGTGCCCGGCGGCCTGGCTCGCGATCGGGAAAGCGCTCAAGCAGTCCGACCTCGGTCAGCCTTTTCAGCCAGTCGGCATTCGCTGATCGGGACCGGCGATTTAGGGGTTCGGGACGGGGCGGGCGACATGACGCAAGGGATGGAGGGGTTCGCCCGCGAAATCCAGCCCCGAAAAGTGAACGCTCCAGCCATTTCAGGTGAAGCGCTCGCATCGTATAAGTCTCGAATAACCGGGGGAAAAAATGTCAGAGCCTGCGAACACGCTGGACAAGCGAATGGCGAACGCACTGTTTGTCGAAGCCGAGCCTGGACGGGCGGCAAGGTGGATGCTCGGGCTGGAGGGCCGCGCGGGCCTTGCGCTGACCAGAAAGCTCGTCGGGGGCATCTGGGTCGGCGGCACTGCCTATATGACGCCCGACACGCTGGAATTCCATCCCAACCGGCTCAACAAGCTCGCCCACAGCAATGCTGACGCGCTGAGTGTCGTCGTCCCGCTTGGAGAGATCCGCTCCGTGACAGACCGGTTCGGCCTGGCCACGCGGATCATCGATATCGAGCTGGGCGATACGACGCTCAGCCTGAGATGCTATCGCGCCAGCGCCTTTGCCGCGGCGATCGACGCGGCGCGCCAGGGCGCGGCTTCGTCTTTCGCCGCATTGCGTGGCAATGAGGGCTCCGCTATGCCTGCCGCCAGATCTGAAGACCAGCCCATTGAGGAGGCCCCTATGGCTCGCAAGAAAATCGCCCTGATCGGTTCAGGCATGATCGGGGGCACGCTCGCCCATGTCGCCGCGCGTGAGGAAATGGGCGACGTCGTCCTGTTCGACATTGCCGAAGGCCTGCCTGAGGGCAAGAGCCTCGATATTGCCGAGTCCACTCCTGTCTACAAATCCTCGGTCGCGCTCAGGGGCACGCAGGATTATGCTGACATTGCCGGGGCCGATGTCTGCATCGTCACGGCCGGCGTTCCCCGCAAGCCGGGCATGAGCCGGGACGACCTGCTTGGCATCAATCTCAAGGTCATGAAGGCGGTCGGCGAGGGCATTGCCGCCAACGCCCCGAACGCTTTCGTCATCTGCATCACCAATCCGCTCGACGCCATGGTCTGGGCCCTGCAGAAATTCTCCGGACTCCCGGAAAACAAGGTCATCGGCATGGCCGGCGTGCTGGACAGTTCGCGATTTGCCTATTTCCTCAGCGAGAAGACCGGCGTGTCTGTCGCCGATATCGTCGCCTGGACGCTGGGCGGGCATGGCGACACGATGGTGCCGATGGTGCGTCATTCGACCGTGGGTGGCCTGCCACTGCCGCAGCTCGTGGCACAGGGCTGGATGAGCCAGGACGAACTGGACGGAATCGTTGACCGCACGCGCAAGGGCGGCGGCGAAATTGTCGGCCTGCTCAAGACGGGGTCAGCCTATTATGCGCCGGCAGAAAGCGCGATTGCGATGGCTAAATCCTATCTGGGTGACCAGAAGCGCGTCGTGCCGGCCGCCGCATATTGTTCCGGCGAGTATGGCCTTGACGGGATCTATGTCGGCGTGCCGACGCTGATCGGCGCGGGGGGGTCGGAAAAGATAATCGAATTCGACTTCAATGACCCCGAACGCGCCATGTTCCAGAATTCAGTCGAGGCGGTGAACGGCCTGATCGAGGCCTGCAAGGGAATCGATCCGAGCCTCGCCTGAGGCAGGCTGGCCAGGGCGTGACATCATCAAACGAGTGTGAAGGCGGGCCAAAAGGCTCGCCTTTTGCATCTGCGCTGTTAGCCTGACGCACAAACAGACCGGAGAATGACACATGTTCAATCGCCTGATCGCGGGCGCCCTTGTTGCCATTATGCTTGCCCTTCCCGCCATTTCCCAGGGGTCTGGAATGGTTGGTCCGGTGGTGGGCGAGAAAGCACCAGGACTGTCCTCCGTGACGGCGGTTGCCAGCGAAGATGTGCTCGACGTCCAGGAATCGGAGGGAGTAGCGATTGTTTTCTTCCGCTCAGCCGTCTGGTGCCCCTTCTGCAAGAAACAGCTCACAGAACTGAAATCGGCAGCCGGACCGCTGGCAGAAAATGGCTGGCGCCTGACTGCGCTTTCTTATGACTCGCCCGAATCGCTAAAAGCCTTCGCGATGCAGAACGCGATCAACTACACATTGCTCTCGGACGCGGACTCAAGAGCGATAGACGCGTTCGGCCTGCGTAACACAGATGTGAAGGCTGGCACGCGAGCTGACGGCATTCCGCACCCGGCGGTCATTTTCGTGCGCAACAATGGCGATGTAGCCGCCGTGCTCCGCGAACCGGGCTACCGTACACGCCCCAGTGTCGAGACGATCATCGAGACATCCAGACTGCTGAATCAGGCCGCGCCACAATAGCGGCCCTGCCAGGCGCCGTTATTCGGCATCCTTCAGGACCTGCTCACGCGCGACGGGGAGAAGCTCTGCCATCTGCTCGCGGATCTGGGCGTCTGTCCGCTGAATGCCCTTTTGGTCGAAATCACTCCGGACCTTACGGAACACATCCTCGTCGCCGGGTTCTTCGAGATCTGACAGGACGACTTCCTTGGCATATTTTTCAGCGTCGGGACCGGACAACCCCATCACGTCCGCGGCCCACTGGCCAAGAAGTTTGTTCCGTCGGGCCATGACCTTGAACTGGGTTTCCTGGTCGAGGGCGTATTTTGCTTCTTCTGCGCGTTCGCGATCATCGAAACTGGACATCTGGCAGGTTGCCTTCTCTGCTGCAAACTCAAGGTCTGATCCTGATATTACGGACAGGGTGATTGCGCAATCAAGCGCGTTTCCCTGTCGGCTGCGCTTTCAGGCTCAGCGATCATCCGCTATGGTCATCGTTTGGGCGGGGCGTCCTGGCAGTCAGCAGACCGTCGCGCCCACCTCCTGCCCGCTGGCAATCCAGGAAGGATGCATCATACACATGGCTCGCAGGCGCATGATCTATGAGGGAAAGGCCAAAATCCTATATGAGGGGCCCGAGCCCGGCACTCTGATCCAGTATTTCAAGGATGACGCGACCGCAAACAATGCGGAAAAGCGCGCCATTCTGGATGGCAAGGGTGTTCTCAATAATCGCATTTCCGAATTCATGATGACCCGGCTGACCGCGGCCGGCATTCCGAATCATTTCATTCGCCGGCTGAATATGCGCGAACAACTGATCCGCAAGGTCGAGATCATTCCGCTGGAGGTGGTCATTCGCAACGTCGCCGCCGGCTCACTCTCACGCCGCCTTGGTGTGGAAGAAGGCACGGCGCTGCCGCGTGCGATCGTCGAGTTCTATTATAAGCGCGACGATCTCGGCGATCCGATGGTGTCGGAAGAGCATATCACGGCGTTCAACTGGGCGAGCCCGCAGGAGATCGATGACATGATTTCCCTGTCGCTGAGAGTGAATGATTTCATGATGGGCCTCTTCTCCGGTGTCGGGATACGCCTGATCGACTTCAAGCTGGAATATGGCCGCCTGTTCGAAAGCGAAATGGTGCGCACGATCCTGGCCGACGAAATCAGCCCGGATAATTGCCGGCTCTGGGATCTTGAAAGCGGCGAGAAGCTGGACAAGGACCGGTTCCGCCAGGATCTCGGCGGCGTAACCGAAGCTTATTCGGAAGTCGCTCGCCGTCTCGGAATCATCAAGGAAAGCACAGGCGGCGACAATATTGTGGCCTTCAACGGAACGCCAAAATAGGTGATCGCACGCCAGTCCTATCTGACAGCTTGAGTGCCACCTGTTCCGGCGAAGAGCGGTCCAGTCTGGACACGCCGCGCTCGGAGCGCTGCCTCCCGGCAGGTCTGGCCTGACGGGAGTGGCCATGGCGGCGCAGCGCTGTTAGAGGCCCGAAGATCAGAGAATGGGAAGGACTCCTTGCGATGAAAGCGATTGTGCATGTCAGCCTGAAACCCGGTGTCCTCGATCCGCAGGGAAAGGCCGTTTCGGACACGCTGGGCCGAATGGGTTATGACGAAGTTGAAGGCGCGCGCATCGGAAAGGTGATCGAGCTGGACCTGCAGGACGGCATCTCCCTCGAACAGGCCACGGCGCGCGTGAATGACATGTGCCAGAAGCTACTCGCCAATACGGTAATCGAGCGCTACGAGATCGAGTTCGACTGACACTCTGTCTGGCCTGAAACCTGCAGACCCGCCTCAACCGCGAACCTCAACCTTATTGTTTCAAAGGCGTGACATGATCCGTTTCAGTCTGATCGTCGCATTCGCAGTGCTGACCCCGGCCCTCGCGCAAGCCCAGTCATGCGCCGCCCAGTCGATACGCTGGGAAAAGGACGGGATCGAGCACCGCACCGTGCTTGAACCGCGAACCCGGAATGGCTGCCCTGTTCTGACGCAAACCCAGTCAGCCTCCGGCGCAGCACAGGCCGAGGCGACGGGCGTCGATTGCAATTGCGACCTGCTGATTGATGGAGAAGAGGCGCGCTTCAACCCGCCGAACCCGCTTGTCGCCGGTCGGATGACACGCGCTTGCGAGGCCAACAAGGCCAGCGCGACACCACCGGACGTCTATATGAAGACCCCCGCGAGCTGAAATGCCGGTCAGATTCGGATTCTGACCGCGTCAGTTATCTCCGGCTTCCAGCACCAGTGACAGCATCTGCGTGGTCGGGAACCCGTCGGCGATCATGCCGCGATCGGACTGGAAGCCGCGCAGCGCGCTCTTCGTCATCCGCCCCGGAATGCCATCGACAGGACCGGCAGAATAGCCGAGCTTGTTGAGGGCGTCCTGTAACTGTTTGACCTGGGACACGCTCAGAGGCCGGATATCCGTGGGCCACGGCGTGACGGGCCGGTCGAGCCCCCGGACACCTTCCGACAGAAGTCCGACGGCGAGCGCATAGGAATCGGCGCGGTTATAGGTCTTGAAGACGTTGAAATTCTTGAAGAGGAGATATTTCGGCCCGCGATGTCCCGCCGGCACCCACAATTCGCCGAAACTCGCCGTTCCGGCATCGAGCGCGCCACCCGTCGCCATTGTCAGCCCCATGGAGCGCCAGGTGGACAGGCGCCGCTCCTCCCCATCGGCCAGGCTGTAATCGAACCCGTCCGGCAGGATCACTTCAATCCCCCAGGGCTCGTTCGTCCGATAACCTGATACTGACAGATAATTGGCCGCCGAGGCCAGCGCATCAGCTTCAGAGCGCCAGACATCGATCTTCCCGTCACCGGTGAAATCCCTGGCATGGGCGAGAAATGTGGTCGGCATGAATTGCGTCTGCCCCATGGCGCCCGCCCAGCCCGAGACAAGCTCGTCGCGCTCGGCCAGGCCTGTTTCGACAATCTTCATCAGAGCAATCAGCTCACCCTCGGCAAAGCGGCGCCGCCGGCCTTCAACGGCCATATTGGCAAGCGTATTGGCCGCGTCATTCGAGCCGATAAAGCCGCCGAAACTGGTTTCCATACCCCAGATCGCGGCAAGCACTTCGCGGTCAACGCCATATTCCGCTTCCAGACTGTCGAACAGGGCCGCGTTTGCCGCCAGCTTGTCGGCGCCAATCCGTTTGCGTGTGCGGGTCACGGTTGAGCGGAGATATTCCCATATCGGCTTGGCAAACTCTGCCTGCTCCGAAACGGCCGACTGGGTAGTAAAGGCCGGCCCGAGAAAGGTTTCAAGCGGCGAGATCCCCTCCAGCAGCGAGCGGATCACATCGCGGTCGCGGCCCTGGGCGAGGGCGCGGGAAGCAAAATCGTCGCGCCAGGCATCCATCCTGGCATGGCCAGAGGTCACGAAACTGCCAATAGGTTGGGCAGGTGCGGGCACACCCTCCTCGCCAGACGTCTCGGGCGCTCCGGGATTGGCCGGGCCTGGAACGGGCGGCGCGGGAGGAAGAGGCTGTGGCCCCGGCCCGGCAGCGCAGGCGGTCAACAGACCCGTCACGGCTGCGGCAAGGCCCCAGCGGAGGCGGAAGGAGGATGGCTGGCTCATTCTGGTCAATCCCTGTGGCTCAATGTCGACCTGAAACTCTCATTGACTCTTCTGTGCGGGTTGGATACTGACCCGCCTTTCGTTGCTCATTACACCCCATATCGGACCAGACCCATGAAAGTCAGATCCTCGCTCAAAGCCCTCAAGACCCGGCACCGTGACTGCAAAGTCGTGCGCCGGCGCGGCAAGGTGTACGTGATCAACAAGACCGACCCCCGGTTTAAGGCAAAACAGGGCTGAGAGAAACGCATAGTCGCATTCGTGGTTAATGAGGCCTGAATGCCCGTGCGCATCGCCCTTTTCGATCTTGGAAATGTCGTTGTCGATTGGGAGCCCGAGCGGCTCTATCGCCGAAGGTTTGACGATAACGAGGCCGGCGACTGGTTCTGCCGCGAGATCTGCACGCGCGAATGGCATGCGTCCCACGATGCTGGCGTGCCCATGGAAGCGACCATCGCGGCAAAGATTTCCCAGCACCCCGAACATGCGGCGCATATAAGGGCCTGGCGCAGCGAATGGCTGGACATGTTCAATGGCTATGTGGCCGGCGTTCCGGCGCTGATTGCACGGCTGGAGGAGCAGCGTGTGCCCCTTTATGGCCTGTCCAATATTCCCGCCGAGGTCAGCCGCGAGACCTTTGACGCTTTCCCGATCATCCATGTGCTTCGGGACGTGGTTGTGTCGGGAGTAGAGGGCGTCATCAAGCCGGATCGGCGCATCTACGAGATCGCGCTCGAACGCATGGGCCGGCCCGATCCCGGCCAGGTGCTGTTCATTGACGACCGGGAGGAAAATGTCGCTGCCGCGCGCGATCTGGGCTTCCATGCGCATCGTTTCGAGGATGCAGCCGGCCTGGAGGCCGAACTTGGGCGCCACGGCCTTCTGTAATCGATTGCCCTTTCCGCGAAAAAGCCGCTTGCAGCCGGCGATGAGCATACCATACTCAGCCGCATGTTAAAGGCGCTCGCGATTGCAGGACTGATCTTCATTTCCGGGCCGGACCATGGTCCGCCGGACGCGATGTTTGATGAATTGAAGGATGCCCCGACCGAGGAAGAGGCTGAGAGCACCGCCCTCGATATCTGGGCGGCCTGGCTCGAAAGCGGCTCGCCGACTGTAGACATCCTCATGGAGCGTGCGCTGGCCGCCCAGGCGCAGGGCGATCTCGGCACGGCGCGGGCGCTTTATGACCGCGCAATCCTGATCACGCCGGATTATGCCGAAGCCTGGCACAGGCGCGCGAGCGTGTTCCTCGCGCAGGACCGGGTTGACGAAGCATTACGCGATCTCAACGAAGCGCTGACACATGAGCCGCGCCATTTCGGCGCCTGGGCCGGGCTCGGGAGTATTCTGGAACGGCTTGGCGCAAAAGAAGAGGCACTTGAAGCCTATCGTGAGGCCCTTGCGATTCATCCGTTCATGGAGCCTGCGCGTCGGGGCGCCTCGCGACTTGCAGAGGCCACGGACGGCACTGCATTGTGAAAATGCTGACTGCTGCAGCTCTGTTAGTGCTGGCCGGCGGCACGATCGGCGCCTGCGTTCACAGCGCAGCCTATACGTCAAGGCTCACAGGCGAGCATCCCCCGCAAGGAGAATCGGTCACGGTGAACGGGCACGGCCTGCATGTCGTGACCGCCGGCAATCGCGGTAACACAGTTGTCCTTATCCATGGCGCCTCCGCGAATGCGCGCGAGTTCACCACGAATCTGATGCCGGCCATGAGCGACAATTTCATTGTACTCGCGCCCGACCGCCCCGGACATGGCTATTCGGCGATGCCCGACAGCCAGGATGGCAGACTTGCCATGCATGCACGCCAGATAGCCGGCCTGATCGCAGCCACGGAAGGCGGACCCGTCGTCGTTGTGGGCCACTCTTATGGCGGTGCGGTCGCCTTGCGTCTGGCGCTCGACTATCCCGAAGCTGTTCGCGGGCTGGTCCTGCTGGCGCCGGTGACCCATGACTGGGGCGAGAATGGCGGAACGGCCTGGTATAATCATGTCGCCGCCCCACCTATTATGGGGCATACTTTTGCTCAGCTTGCACCAATTGTCGGTCCAGGTTCGGCGAAATCCGGAATGAAGAGTGTTTTCCATCCCGCGCCGGTGCCGGAAGATTATTACGACCAGGCGGCAATCGGATTGCTTTTTCGACCGCAGACATTCCGCGCCAATGCCCGGGACATGGTCGCGCTGAAGGCAGAGCTTGCCCAGCAGCAGACCCGCTATGTTGAGCTTGAGCTGCCGATCATCGTGTTCTCGGGTGCTAAGGACACAGTGTTGAAGCCGCAGCTGCATGCCCGGCGTCTGGAGCTTCAGGCCGCGAATGTTGAACTGGTGAAGCTGCCGAATGGCGGACACATGCCCCATCACGAACACGCTGGCGAGATCGCCGGGGCCGTCGCGCGGCTGGCCAGCGCGGGCAACTGAGGCTAAGAGCCCCGTTTGCCATCAGACTTGGAGGAGGTCCCGCATGGATGCAGGAACCACGGCTCTCACCGAAAGCGCCCGTGAGAAGCTGAAACAGACGATCGAACGCATCGAAAGACTGGAAGAAGAGAAGAAAGAGGTCGCCGAACAGATCAAGGAGGTCTTTGCCGAAGCCAAGGCCTTTGGCTTTGACACCAAGGCGCTCCGCCAGGTCATTCGCATCCGCAAGAAGGACCAACAGGAGCGCGAAGAAGAAGAAATGGTGCTCGACACCTATCTCGCCGCGCTGGGCGAAATCTGATAAGCTTCAGCTTATGGCCCGGGATGTGGATGAGCGGAAAAAGCGTAAGGCGTTGCGAAAGCTGCGGCGCGCCTCTGAACTTGCCGAAGCAGGGCTGGGCCCCGCGCTCACCGACTGGGAGCGAGAATTCCTGGAAGAGGTCGGAGCGCGGATCGAAACCTATGGCTCGGCTTTTGCAGACCCGTCCAAGGGCGATCTTGAAGCCCCGCTATCTGCCCTTCAGGAATTCAAGCTGAAGGAAATCGACAAGAAGGCGCGGGGCAAAGGTCGCAAGGGCATGAGGTCCCGAAAACCGCTGCATGGTCTTGTGCCGGACGATCCCTGCGACGAGACACGCGACGAACCGGCCGATCCCGAGCCAGCGCGGCAACCAGCGCTGCGCTTGATTGAAGGCGGGCGGAGCGACTGAACCGGAACGCTCTCCACGGCGTATTCTCTTTCAGGACCATCCTGTTTTGCCCCTCAAGGAGCCGGCCGTATGAAAACTGTTGTCATCTCAGGCGCCTCGTCCGGCATTGGCCGTTCGGCCGCCGAGTATCTTGCCGGGCGCGGCTGGACCGTCTTTGCCGGCGTGCGCAAGCCTGAAGATGCCGAGGCGCTCTCCGGCGCGAGCGGTGACTTGAGACCGCTGATGCTTGATGTGACGGATACAGGCTCAATCGCAAAGGCTGTTGACACCGTCGAAGCGGCGCTGAAAGGCGAAACCCTTGCCGGTCTCGTCAACAATGCCGGGATCGCGGAAATGGGTCCGCTGGCGATCCAGCCCATGGATAGTGTGCGGCGCCATTTCGAAGTCAATCTTTTCGGTGCGCTCGCATGCAGCCAGGGTTTTGCGCCGCTTCTGGGCATGGACCGGGCGCGTAAGGGTTTGCCGGGGCGTATTGTCAATATCACCAGCGTGGGCGGTGTCATCGCTTCACCCTTTCTCGGTGCCTATACAGCCACCAAACACGCTCTGGAGAGTGTGACCGATACGTTGCGCCGGGAGCTGATGATCTATGGGATCGATGCCATCGCGGTCGGGCCTGGGGCGGTACAGACACCAATCTGGGACAAGGCAGAGCAGGCCAATTCGGACGCACCTTACCAGGACAGCGAATGGGCTGCGGCGATCAGCAAATTTTCGCAGTCAATGCTGGATGGCGGGCGCAGCGGGCTTGAGCCCGACAAGGTGTCTGCAGTGATCGAAACCGCGCTTAGCGAGAAGAAACCGAAAGCGCGCTATGCGCCTGTCCCCGACAGACTGACCAACTGGACCATTGCCCGGCGCTTACCCAAGCGGTGGCTCGACAAGGTCTTTGCCGGTCGTTTCGGCCTCAAGCCCAGATCGAACTAGACTTTTTTCGCTGAGCTCCGGAACAGGCTAGGTGCCATCACCGGGTGTCTCCCCGGCGCGTTCTTCCGCCACAGGATTGGCGGTGATCGCTGCGAAGGGCGCCATCACCAGAAGCACTGTTCCCGCGATCAGGAACGGCACTGAGGGGTGGGCAAACTCGTACATCCAAGGGCCGAAGAAGGGCGACACCACAAAACCGATGGCATTTGTTGCCATGACAAGGCCGGCAATATCGCCCTGCTCTTCCGCATCTACAGCAAGAGAAGCGCCGGCAAAAAAACCTGGCCGCGCAAGCCCCTGCCCGAGTCCGATGGCAAACTGCGCCACGATCAGGGTCGCGAAATCCTGCGCCGGGACGATGAGAAACGCCCCGAAAGAAATCGACAGCGCACCGAACACCATCAACCGCCGGTTCGACATATCGAGGCGTGGGATCAGGACAAGCTGGGCGAGCAATGTCGCCATCGCGCCGATCATGAAGGCCGGTCCCGTAAACTGCGCGGCCTGGGCGCCCTGCACGTCCATCTTGTCCATGACCGCGAAGACGAAGGTCTGAACCAGGACTCCGGTGACCAGCGAAAGTGCCGTCGCAAAGATCAGGTAAGCGACAACCCTGCGGTCGCGCCACAGCCCCTTCTTTGTGATCCGCACACCCCCGACAGCGCGCTTCGGTGGTGTATCCTCTGGCAGCCGCCGCAGGATCAGCCAGGACATGGCGGCGGCAAGGAAAAATGTGAGGAAAACCGGCGTCAGAAGACCAAAAACGGCCACGAGCGCCGCAGCAAAGGCTGGTCCCGCAACAGTGCCGAAACTGTGCCCGGCGGTCACCGACGCGATTTCGGCCGTTCGGTTATTCGGATCGGTGCGGTCGGCCACATAAGCCTGCGCTGCCGGATTGGTCCCGGATCCGAACAGACCGAACAATGAGCGCGAAGCGAGCAACATCGCGAAAATGACGATCGGAATTGTGACAATGCCGGTGAGGGCGAGAAGGCCAGACACGCCGAACAGCAGCATGGAAGCCGAATAGCCGGCCAGTCCAAGCGCGGCGACCTTGCGCCGTCCCCAGCTATTGGATTTGCGGCCCCAGAACGGGCTCATGACGACCCACATGGCGGCTGATAGCGAGAAAATCGCCCCCGCCATCCAGTCTGGTAAGCCCAGATCGCGTGTCAGTGGCGGCAGCACGGCCGCGATCAGCATCGTGTTGCCCGCACCGATGACGGCAAGCGCAAAGAACAACAGACGAAAAGCGCCGCGGCGATCAGGCCGCGGCGCTATGTCCGGGTCATTCATATCATCAGGTGCGTCCATGCCCCTTCATCCGGCGGACGCATGAAAATATCAAGTATGCCGAAGGGTCAGCCGCGTCCGGAGCCCGGCACGGTCGGGTAGCACGCTCCGCTCCATGGGTCGATCTTGCCGTCTGTCATGGAGCGGTTTGAGAAATCGATGCAGGCGCGGCCATAGTCACGCACCACTTCAGTGGCCTGGTCCTGAGCCCAGGCATGCGCGCAAGCGGCCTGGTCCGGTGCCTTCGAATTGGCATCTGCTCCCGGGCGTCGGTAAGAATTAATGAAGCTGGTCACGCAGCTGCCGTATTCGGCCACCTTGACTTCAAACGCTTCGCGTTCGGCCTCAGCGGCCTTGAGTTCTGACAGCGAATCAAAGCTCGCATTCGAGAAACTCGGCGCTTTCAGCGAACCACAGGTCTGCTTGACGACGTCAATGCCCTGAACGGTCTGGGCCTGAGGGCAAACGCGATAGCCATCTGCGGACGCGTATTGCTGGGCCGTGGCCGAACCTGTCGCAAGGGTCATGGCAAGAGCAGCGAGCACAGTCTTCATCAAGAACCTCCTCTCGGATGTTGTCTGTTATTTACCTTTGTCAGCCTTAACACCGGGTTACACAAACCGATGCTGCCGGCCTGGTCATTCAACCGAAGCGTGAACCCGAGCTTCTCAAGGACCCGCATACCGATCCACTCCAAAACTTCGCCCCTTCTGACGATGTGGAAACTAACAGAGGCTGGCAGGCGAAACAATTCGCTCATCGCAGCACGATGTGCATCGCGTGACCACCGTCGCATCTCAATGGCCCCTTAAGTTTCATCGCGCAGTTTAGAGCCTGCCCCGCCATCCATCAGGGAACATGATGATAATGACCCAGATTGCCGGCCTCATCCTTCTCGTGGTCCTTATCGCAGGCGGTCTTTATGCGACCGGCGCCGAAGCCGTGCTTGAGGCGCTTCCCTTCGAACTCGCGCTGATCTGCGGCACGGCGCTGGCGACGCTCTTGCTCGGAAACTCGCCTTCTGTTGCCCGCCAGGCTGCCGGCGGCTTTGTGCGCGCCTTCAGAGGCTCAGGCTGGGATCGGGAGGCTTACCGGGACATGCTGGCGCTTCTCTACGAGATATCTCGCCGCATTCGCCAGGCCGGTCATGTCGCCGTGGAGGCCGATCTCGACGCGCCCGACACATCAGAGCTGTTTGCGCGCGCGCCGATGGTTGTTGACGACTGCGACATGCGCGACCTTGTCTGCGATGCCTATCGCCTCATGGCTATCGATATGCGCGATCCACACCGCGTAAATGAACAGATGCAGCAGGTCATCGACATGCGCGGGGCTGAGCGGATGCGGGCCGTATCGGCGCTGCACACACTTGCCGATGCGCTGCCCGCGCTGGGTATCGTTGCTGCGGTTCTGGGAATTATCAAGACGATGGCGGCCATCGACCAGTCAACAGCTGTTATCGGAGCCATGATTGCCAGCGCTCTTCTGGGTACATTTCTTGGCGTTTTCCTCGCATATGGCCTGGTCGGGCCCGTTGCCTCACGGTTTGGCCAGATCGTCGAGGACGATGCGGGTGCGCTTGAGGCTGCCAGCCGTTTCATCTCCGCATTCGCCACAGGCGCACCACCACGCGTTGCGCTGGAAATGGCGCTGGCCAGCATCCCGGCCGACCGCCGCCCGCCCCTGGAGGCGCTCGACCGCCACATTCAGGCCACCCGTTTTGCCAGCGCCAGGGACATTGCCGCATGAACAGTTCCGCCTTCAGGTGGTTGTTCTGCAGAAAGCTTAACACGGGCACGCAAAACCGGGCCTCGCCGCCAAACAGATGGAAAGTCTCTCGAGCTAGGACAGCTGGTGATGGACCCACAGGAGCAGGAACATGAATGACCGCGCACTCGGACAGGCGATTGAGCGCAGCTACTGGGTCCACGGCACCGCCGAGCGGATCGCGACGGCGCTGACAGGCCTTATCGCCGTCCTTGTGGCCCTGAAGGCTGCGGCCTGGACGCCGGGGGAGGAATTATTTGCGCTGCAGCATGAATTTGTTCGCATGGCCGCTTTCGCTTCGCTCACGATCTGGGCCACTTTCACAATCGGTCTGGGCCGGCGGGGCGCCGCGGCAATGCTGGTCATGGTGTTCG
Source organism: uncultured Hyphomonadaceae bacterium (assembly GCA_964415675.1). GTDB lineage: Bacteria > Pseudomonadota > Alphaproteobacteria > Caulobacterales > Hyphomonadaceae > UBA5336. The sequence continues at coordinate 149,053 of CAYQBG010000007.1, read as the reverse complement.
CCGCGTTCCTGGAGCTCATCGTCATGCCAGCCCGCGGAGAGATGCTGAACACGCTGGGAGCGGCAGGCGCGGGCGTTGTGCTGGCCTATCTCGGGCTGCAATTTTACTGGATGCAGCTGAAAGCCGGGCACCAGAGCGAGCCCGGCAACAGGGCCAGCGAAGTCAACGAGTCTTGATCCGCCCGTCAGTTCAGCCTAAGTCGCGGCCATTCGCGTGCCTGCAGGCTCAATCTCCCGTTTGGGCTGTTTAAGGCGCATAAGGCCAGCCCCGCCGGGATCCTTGCTCCCCGCGCATACGGATGAGGTTCGCGCATGGCCCGCTTCGACGATCTTCTCAGCACGGTTGAAACCTACCAACAGCTCGCAAGCGAGAACTATGACCGAATCCGTCGGCTCGCAGAAGAGCTGCGCCAGGGGTTCTGTGACTATCTCGGCGCAATGGATGGCGCTTGCGTTCATCTTGTACCCCCTATGGGACAGTTCCAGCCGCGTCCCTATGGCGATCAGGCCTTCTCAATGCCGGCAAGGGGATTCCGGCCGCTTGGCCCTGTGAGCTTCGGCCTGGCCATTCGCGTGACCAAGGGAACCGACTGGCTGCGCCTGACACTCGAATGCCGCAAATCGGGGGAGGACCTGACCGTCGAAATCAAGGGTGGTGAGGACTACACTTTCCGGCTGCCACTTGCTGAAAATGACCCGGAACCCTTTTACGCCATGATCTACGATCATGTTCGCGACTGGTTTGACACGCGGATCGACCGCTATCGCGAGGGCGATTTTGGGACCCGCGAGATCGGTTTCGACTTTGCCGAAGACAATGAACGGGCCAAGGTCTGAGGCTCTGGCGCAAGCTTGCCAGGATATGGGGCTGATCTTCACATGCTGAACCTTGCCTATGCGACAGGGCTTGATGCCATTTTTCTTGCTGGCGGCGCCCATGGCTCGCTGATCTTCTCGGTTGCACTGATCGGCGCATTGGGCCTTGGCGCTCAATGGCTGGCCTGGCGGCTGCAGGCTCCGGCGATCGTTCTGATGGCCCTTGCGGGCCTGACAGTCGGTCCGCTCTGGGCTGTCACACTCGGCAATCCCGACTCGCTTGTCTATATTGGCCGGCCTGGCGCGCTGCTTAATCCGGCGGTCGAGTTTGGCGACCTGCTGCGCCCCGCCATCTCGCTGGCCGTGGCGGTGATCCTGTTCGAGGGCGGACTGGTCCTGAAATTCCAGAACCTGCGCGATGCCGGGCCTGTCGTGCGACGAATGGTGTTTTTCGGCGGCCCGCTCGCCTGGGCGCTCGGATCGCTCGCCGCATTCTATGTCGCCGGTCTCGACTGGGCGAGTTCAATTGTTTTCGCCGGTGTCATGGTGGTTACGGGGCCGACGGTGATCATCCCGCTCCTGCGCCAGTCCAAGCTCGGCGGACGCACCGGCGCGGCGCTTCGCTGGGAGGGAATTGTCAACGATCCCGTGGGCGCCCTGTTCGCTGTGGCCGCCTTCGAGGTCGTGCGGGTGCTTTCAGCCGGTGAGAGCGCCGTGGCAGCGGCCCTCTGGGTCATCTTTGCGGCAGCCTTTGGCGTCTTTCTCGGCATAGCTTTCGGCTGGGCCATCGTGCGGGCCTTCCGTGCTGGCTGGACGCCGGAATTCCTGAAGGCGCCAATCATCTTCGCCTCGATCCTTCTATGCTATGCGCTGGCTGAATTTGTTGAGAAAGAGATCGGCCTCGTCGCCGTCACGGCCTATGGCATGTATCTTGCCAATTCCCGGCTGGCCGGCCTGAACGAATTACGCAAGTTCAAGGAAGACATTGCAGTGCTGCTCGTCTCGGGCGTATTCGTCATCCTTACGGCGAACCTGACACCGGACATTATCTCGCAGGCACTCAACTGGCGCACCGCCGGCTTCATTCTCGCAATGCTGTTCATAGTTCGCCCGCTATCGGTCTGGATTTCGACTTTCGGCACGCTGTCTCGCAATGAGGCCTTGCTGCTCGGCTGGATTGCGCCGCGCGGGATCGTTGCGGTCGCCGTATCTGGCCTGTTCGGCTCATTGCTCGTGGATTTGTCGCGCAATTCCAGCTTTGACATCCACGGGGCCGACCAGATCGGGCCGCTGGCCTTCGCGATGGTGTTTGCCACAGTTGTGCTTCACGGGTTCAGCATTGGGCCCCTGGCGCGGATGCTCGGCCTGGCCCGACGCGGCAAACCCGGCGTCCTTCTTGTCGGCGCAACGCCCTGGAGCGTCGATTTTGCCCGGACACTGAAGAATACAGGGGTCGAAGTCATTGTCGCCGACGGTAACTGGCGCCGCCTTCGTCCGGCGCGCGATGCTGGCCTGGAAACGTTTTTTGGCGAAGTCCTGTCGGAAGACGCCGAACTCCGGCTTGATCATTCACGGTTCGAGACGGCCCTGGTCCTGTCGGCCAATGAACCGTATAATGCGCTGGTCTCGGGACACTTTGCCCCGGAACTTGGCCGCCACAAAGTGTTCCAGCTTTCAAGCCAGGAGAGCGAGGAAGAGGATCCGCGTTCACTTGGCATGAGCTCGCGCGGGCGCACACTGATCCGGCGCGGTCGGGGTTATGACCAGCTGATCCGGGACCATTATCGCGGCTGGACCTTTTCCAAGACGCAGCTCACGGAAAAATACGGCCTGGACCAATTGCGCGAGGACAGGCCGAAAGCTGATCTGATCGCGGAAATCCGGTCCGATGGGACCGTTCAGTTTCTGGGGCCAAACCGCGAAGCGCGCGGCGGAGCCGGCACCATACTCATCAGCTTCGGCCCGCCCGAGACGACCGAACGGGGCCAGAAAGACGCCGAGGCCGATGGATCGCTCCCGCAGGCCTCCGGCGAACAGACCAAGCCGGCCTGACAAGTCATGGTCCAGACTCGCCTGACAGGCGACGAAGGTTAAACTCCGAGCCAAACTATGACACGGTAGCCACAACAAGCTGGCGCTCTGATCGGCGCGCGCAGACGAACGAAGGAGATTCAGAATGATGAGATCCATAGCCGTCGCCCTCCTGGGCTTGATGATTGCGGGGTGCGCAACCACGCTCGATTCCGACTCGCGGCTGAGCGCCGCACGTCAGGCCGTCGAGAATGCAGAAACGTCGGGCATGGCAGCCGAAGGCGAGCTACGCGAGGCGCGCACCTATCTGCAGCGGACCGAACAAGCCTTTGAGAATGGTGAGGCATTCGCCTATGAGGCGAATTCTGAACTCACCACCGCTTATGTCGACCTTTCCCTGACAAAAGGCGAACTGGAAACCCTGCGCGGTTCCGCCCAGGATATGGAAGATGCCCTGAATGCGGCCCGCGGCGAAGCGACAAGCTGCGCCAGCGAACTCGCCACAACGCGTGAGCGATTGCAGCAGTGTAACAGTCGCAGCGTCGATGCCGATCTGGCTGCGCTCGGCGAAGCGCTTGGCGCTTTCGAGGTCCGCGAAACGTCCGATGGGACCATGTTCACGCTGCGCAATATCGGTTTCGCTCTGGAGAGCGCGGCCCTTTCCGGCGATGCCAGCGACCGCCTCTCTGCTCTCGCGGAGTTTCTGGAGTCTCATCCAGGCATGAGTGTTCGCATCGCCGGCCACACAGACTCGACCGGTCCAACCACCTATAATCAGCGCCTGTCGGAGCGCCGCGCCCAGTCGGTCGCCGACCTGATGACTGAAAATGGCGTAGCCGCGCGCCGGATAACGGCATCCGGGCAGGGCGAAAGCAATCCGGTGGCCAGCAATGACAGCCGGGCCGGACGCATCGCCAATCGCCGCGTGGAAATCACGCTGATGTCCGGCGACGCGGCAAGCGGTTAAAGCCACTCAGATCGCCGCAAGACTATCACGAGGTTCGGCTTGCTGCTGCTGCTGTGGCGGCAAGCCGGAGGTGGGCGGGTCGGCTTGTCTCGATTTCCAGGCGCGCTCATGAACGAAATAGGCCAGTGTCTGGACCATCGGTTCAATCAAACCTACGGCCAGCGCTGTACGCAGGCTGCCGGTCAGAAGATAGGTCACGCAGACGGCGATACTCAGGTGGGTCAGTGAAAAGCTGGCCGTTTTGGCAAGGTCGCGAGGCATGATTGCTGTTCCGGGTGTGACTTCACCTAGCAAAGTGACCTTGTGCAATCGATTCTCAAATTGATTCTGCCGAAACAGCCGATCGCCAAAATCTATGGCCCGCCCCCGAGCATGAGCAAGGCAGTCACGGTGCGACCATCTCGGTCACCCGCCGAAGGGTGAGGTTGATACGCCCACCACCGTAAAAGAGGCTGTTTTCGCCGAAACGGATTCGGTCTACGCCGTGATGGCAATGCCGCGCCCGGCCGGACAGAACCACCACGTCGCCGCTTTCCAGCCAGAGACTGGTGGTCGGATCGCGCCGGACCGGGCCGCCGATGCGGAACAGGGCCGGGTCGCCCAGCGAGACCGACAGGACCGGCGCATCGCAAGCCTCCTCATCGGCATCGACATGCAATCCAAGGCGGCTGCCTTCGCCATACCAGTTCACAAGACAGGCTTCCGGTGGGGCGCCGTAATCGGTCAGCGCACCCCATAAACCCAGTAGCCGCGCGGGAATATCCGGCCACGGATCGCCTGTTTCGGGGTGGCAGGCCTGATAGCGATATCCACCGGCCTTGTCCGTGACCCAGCCCAGCGGCCCGAAATTGGTCATGCGCACCCGCATGGGCTTGCCGCTGCCCGGCAGGGACGGCGTATAGAAAGGCGCGCTCTCCAGGCGCGCCTTTATCTCGGCGATCAGGCCGGCCTGCCCTGCGCTATCCAGGTGGCCTGGCCAGTGGCGGAATCCCGCCGGCTTGTATTGGTTTCTGGTCATCCTGGTCATTCTCACACGCTACGCCCCAATAAACACAGTGAGACAGCTGGCGAAACTGTCACGGTCCTGTGCGAATATGATCTTGCCTATTGAGGCGGGCCAATCGCTTCCCATATCGCATTCGAAGCCCGGCGGCCCGGTCGGGCAGACGTGAAAACCCCAAGGCGCCGCACGTTCATGGGTGCTGCACTCAGCAGGCCCCTCATAAAATGTCCGGCGGCGGCCGCAGAAAGAGGAAGACGACACAAATGGGTAAGATTATCGGCATCGACCTCGGTACGACGAATAGCTGTGTCGCGGTTATGGACGGCGGCGATCCGAAGGTCATCGAAAACGCTGAAGGCGCGCGTACGACCCCGTCCGTGGTCGCCTTTACGGAAAATGGCGAACGGTTGATCGGCATGCCGGCGCGCCGCCAGGCCGTCACCAATCCCGACTTCACCTTCTATGCGATCAAGCGCCTGATCGGCCGGCAGTTCGACGATCCGACCGCGCAGAAAGACAAGGAAATATCGCCCTTCGAGATCGTGAAAGGCCCCAATGGCGATGCCTGGGTGAAGGGGCGTGACAAGGAATATGCGCCACAGGAAATCTCCGCCTTCGTGCTGCAGAAGATGAAGGAAACCGCTGAAGCCTATCTCGGCGAAACGGTGACCGAAGCGATCATCACCGTGCCGGCGTATTTCAATGACAGCCAGCGCCAGGCGACCAAGGATGCCGGCAAGATCGCCGGGCTTGAAGTGCGCCGCATCATCAATGAACCGACCGCCGCTGCGCTCGCCTATGGCCTCGACAAGCAGGATGGCAAGACCATCGCCGTCTATGATCTTGGCGGCGGCACATTCGACGTCTCGATCCTGGAGATTGGCGACGGCGTGTTCGAAGTGCTCTCCACCAATGGCGACACCTTCCTGGGCGGTGAGGATTTCGATCTGCGCATCGTCGATTTCCTTGCCGAAGAATTCAAGAAGGAACAGGGCATCGACCTGAAACAGGACAAGCTGGCCCTTCAACGCTTAAAGGAAGAGGCGGAAAAGGCGAAAAAGGAGCTGTCCTCGGCCTCCCAGTACGAGATCAATCTCCCCTTCATCACCGCCGACGCGAGCGGGCCGAAACACCTGAATATCAAGCTCTCACGCGCGAAATTCGAAAGCCTTGTCGAGGATCTCATCAAGCGTACGATCGAGCCCTGTCGCAAAGCGCTCGCCGATGCCGGCAAGTCGGCCTCGCAGATTGAAGATGTTGTCCTGGTCGGTGGCATGACGCGGATGCCGGCGGTTCAGGAGGCCGTAAAAGGCTTTTTCGGGCGTGAGCCGCACAAGGGCGTGAACCCGGACGAGGTTGTCGCGATCGGTGCGGCGATTCAGGGCGGCGTGCTGCAGGGTGATGTGAAGGATGTAGTCCTTCTTGACGTTACGCCATTGTCACTCGGCATCGAGACGCTGGGCGGTGTCTTTACCCGCCTGATCGACCGCAACACCACGATCCCTACCAAGAAATCGCAGGTGTTCTCCACCGCCGATGACAACCAGCCCGCCGTGACCATCAAGGTCTATCAGGGCGAAAGGGAAATGGCGGCCGATAACAAGGAACTGGGCACCTTCAATCTCGAAGGGATCCCGCCGGCACCGCGCGGCGTACCACAGATCGAAGTGACCTTCGATATCGACGCCAACGGTATCGTCAATGTCTCTGCCAAGGACAAGGCGACCGGCAAGGAGCAGCGCATCACCATTCAGGCAGATGGTGGGCTGTCTGAATCCGACATCAAGACGATGATGGAAGATGCCGAGAAAAATGCAGAGTCCGACAAGAAGCTCCGCGAACTCGTGGATGCAAAGAACAATGCCGAAGCGCTGATCCACCAGACCGAACAGCAGGTCGCCGAACATGGCGACAAGGTCTCCGACGATGTGAAAGCAGAGATCGAAACGGCCAAGGCAGAGCTGAAAACAGCCACGGAAAGTGACGATGCCGAGGCCATCCAGGCCAAGCAGCAGGCCTTGATGAGCGCAGCGATGAAGCTCGGCGAAGCAATTTATGCGAGCCAGCAGGAAGCGTCCGCTCATGCTGATGCGGCCGCCGACGCGGCCGGTGACGAAGATGTCGTCGATGCTGATTATGAAGAGGTTGATGGCGACGAGAAGAAGAGTGCCTGATAGACCGCTCATATGAATGACAAGGGCCGCTCCCGGATGGGGCGGCCCTTTCGCATACCAGGAGGCGCATTGTAAGGCTTACCTGCAATCCCCTGTCCGGCTTACCGTACTTTCAGCGGTGATCTGGATCTCCGAGCCGTCAGGTTGGCGTCCGGCAAGATGCATATGCGTTTCAACCTGCCGGCCAGATTTGAGGCGCTCAGCACTCATCGACCCATAAAATCCGGCACCGTCGCGTCGGCAGGTCAGGACGAATGACAGGGTATCGTCACGCGTACTCACATCCGTGACGTCGCAACCGATACCGGCCAGGTCACTGACTGAGAGAAGCGGCCGGTCGGCAGTAATACAGCGGCTGTGAGACGTCATGACATCCGGAAGTGCCGTGCGCTCGCCGCCGATGATCCGATAAGCCTCGACCCGGCTTTCCGCCTGCCACAGGCCCGGCTCCACTGCCAGCTCCTGCGCATGGGCGAGGCCCGCAACGCCTGCGATGGCCGCTGAACAGAAAAGCCCCCTCATTGCAACTCGCTTTCCGGGGGCCATCGGTCCGGGCAAATGACATGGCAGAGCACCCCCGTTTGCCCCGCCCGGACCCGTTCGTCTGCTTAACAATCGCCTGTGCGCTCGCCTTTGATTTTACCGGTGATCTTCATCGTCATGCCCTGGCCAGTCCCGGTCATGTTGAAATTGCCGCTGGTCTGCGTACCCTCGGCATTTTTTGATATGTTCATGCCTCCCGCGACGATCATTCCGTTCTGGCTGCATGTCAGCGCAAAGCTCAGCTGGTTGCCGGTCCTGACGACTTCCGAGACCTCGCAGCCCTCCTGAGTCACATCACTCGGATTGAGCGTGGCGTCAGCCTCGGAAATACACTCACTCATGGTGTTGTCCTGCTCAGGCGTCGGCAGGGCCTGACCGTTCAGCGCCATCGAAACATCGGTGGTGTAGGTCCACTGGCCAGGCTTGATCGTGAGCCCTTCGGCGCTGGCGCCGGTCGCGAGACATATTGCGGCGGTAGACAGGATAATCGAACGCATTCGGCGTCCCCTTCTGCTGGTTTGCGATTCTCGCAGGCTAACGCAATCAACCTTCATTGCCGAGAATAGACCGCAGAATACCGGCTGGCCCGCGAATTCTCCATGTGGGCGAATGATCACGTAGCGATTCTAGTAGAAATCCGGCGCCCTGAAGACGTCCTCGTCCAGCTCGTTTTCCCATTTGGCGACCGCTGTCGCAACGGCGGCATCACCGGTGACATTGGTTAGGGTGCGCATCATGTCGAGCAGTCTGTCAAAGGGCAGGATGAAGCCGATGATCAGGAAAGCCTGTTCCTCGGGAATGCCGACCTGTGACAGGGCCAGCCCGGACAGAAACAGGCCTGCACTGGGAATACCCGCTGCGCCGATCGAGACGAGCGTCGCCATCAGCGCCACCAGGACATATTGCGACAGGCTCACATCGATCCCCATGGCCTGCGCGCCAAACAGGGCGACCATGCCGATATAAATGGCCGTACCGTCCATATTGATGGTCGCGCCCAGGGGCAGCACGGAGGCAGCCACAGCCTTGTCAACGCCGAGATTCTCCTCTGCACATGTAATCGTCACGGGCAGCGTCGCCGAGGAGCTCGCCGTGGAATAGGCCACGGCCTGCGCATCGGTTACGCCGCGAAAGAACGGGATTAGCGGCAGGCGCAGAACCCCCTTGATAATGATCCCGCCATAAGTGATCGCGATGTGCAGCGCACAGGCCAGGTAGAGGGCGATTGCGAGTGTGCCGAGGCTTTGGAGCACGCCGAGCCCCTGGGTCGCCATGGTCGTGACCATCAGGGCAAAGACGCCGAAGGGCGCCACCTCCATGACCATTTCGGTCACCTTCAGCATGGCCTCGGACGCCCCGTCGAAAAAAGTACCGACCGGCCGGGCAATGTCACCGGCCATCAGGATGCCCACACCGAAAATGATGGAGAAGAAGATGATTGGCAGGATGTCACCCGAGGCCAGCGCCGCAATCGGATTGGTGGGTACGATCGAGAGCAACCGGTCGACGAGCCCGCCGGCCGCCGCTGCGCTTTCACGCACAGACTCCATCCGCGAGGTATCGGCGCCGGCAAAACTTTCAGGGCTGAGGCTCGCGCCCGGCTGGAAGATGGTGGCCACGATGAGGCCCAGGGTCACGGCAACTGCTGTGGTACAGAAATACAGCCCAATGGTCCGCGCCCCGAGACTGCCGAGGCGTTTGGGGTCGCCCATCGCGATGATGCCCGACACGAGCGTGAAGAAGATCAGCGGGACGATCAGCATCCGGATGAGCCGCAGGAACAGGTCGCCGAGCCAGGCGATCCAGGTTTCGGCAAATGCGCCTCCCGCCGTAGCGCCCATTCCATAACGCAGGCCAAGACCCACCACGATCCCGAGCACGAGCGCGAGGATCACGCGTTTCCAGAGATGGATCTCAAACCATTTTGACATGTCGCCAGCCTTCCCGTAACTGCGCGCGAGCCTACCCGCAGATGCGATGGCGTCAATCAGCACCGCTCATGCAGGATCGGTCAATTGTCCACGGACACTTCGAAACTGACAGCCCCGGTCTGGCCGGGGGCCATTAAGCCAGTGCACGCCCAATGAAGATCACCAGTGTAACCCGCCGACGCCACCGCCGGGGAGGCGAGCGCACAAGTCAGGCCCGACGGCGCCGCGACCACACCGGGCGCTGTCGCGGTCAGGGCGGAAAAAGCCGGCGTGTCGTCGTATACGTCAACATCGTCAATCGGGTCGGGGCCGGGATTGGCAAAGCCGATCAGGTAGACGAGAACGTCGCCCGGCGCGCCGCTATTGGCTGAGGAGAAGCCTGCTCCGCTGGCGAGGTCGCAAGCCGAAAGGCTGGAATTGCAAACCCGTTTGGTCAGTTCCAGCGCCCCGTTCTGTGACACCGTCACCAGGTCCTTATTGGCCAACTGCGCCGTCATCGCCGTTCCATGGAAGGTGAAATCCGCCGCCAGCGTATATTCCAGGGACGCGGCGGGAGGGGCGCCGGCATCTGTACCAACCCGGATGGCAAGGCAGGTCTTGTCGCCCGCCAAGAGGTCGACCGGTGCCGCAAGCGGGGTATCCGCTGCGCCGATGACGCCATCGCAATCATTGTCGGCAAACACGGTCTGGGTGAAGGCGTTGGCCGGATTCGCGTCGAGCGCCGCGAGGCTGAAAACGACCTGCCCGGCCGTACGGGCCGTAAATGTGTGGGCCAGCGTGACTGACTGGCCGGGAACAGCACCGGCAAGGCGCGGGGCTTCAAGATCGGGATCGCGCACCTCGCCGATATCGACGCCGCTATAGTCTGTCCCAAGCACGGGCGTGAAGCTGACTTCGCCGTCGCCTGCAAGCGTGTTGGCCGGTGCTGGCAGGTCGCCGGGAACGCCGGACATGTAGCGCCAGTCCGCCCCCGCCAGAGCGGCATACAGGGTGACCGGGGTGCCGGCGGCACCGTTCGGCAAGGTGATTAAATATAGCCCGTCGCCATCGGTTTGCGCACTCGCGATGACCGCGCCGCCGGCATCGCGCGCCTCTATGCGAATACCGCCAAGCCCGGCCTCGTCGCCAGCAAACAGCCCGTCATGCGCGCTCGCGACACCCGCACCATTATCCTCAAACACGCGGCCGGACACATCGATGCCACCCGGCTGGATCGTCACCGCATAGTCCTCGACCTCGCCATCGGGGGCGGCGGTTGTGCTGTCGAGGCCGCTCGTGGTGGACCAGCGGAAGCGGGCGAAAGTCTGGCTTGAGGTGGCATTGGCGGGGACGGTGACGGGCACGCTGATCGTGCTGGTGCCTGCGCTCGCGCTTTGCAGATCACTCGCCACCTGCTCGCCCGCATCGGCGAAATCCCCATCGCCATTCCAGTCGATCCAGCCCTGCAGATAGCCGTCATTCGCCGAAGCCTGCGTGACATCCACACTGATCGTCGTGGCCTGGCCCTGCGTCAGGGGCGGGAAGGTGACGCCGTCATCGTCATTGCCGTCAATATCGAGGTCATCGCCATCGGCATTGGGCGCAGATTGGGGTGCGTCTTCGGCATCGATTGCCGTACCGAGACTGAGACCATCAACGATCACATGCTGCGCAGCGCCATAGGATGTGGTGCTGACCGGCGCGTCGGATTGATCGCAAGTCGTCACGGGAAACAGGGCGATACCCAGGAAGTCAGCTGCGGCGACATTGCCTGAAGTGAGCGTCAGTTGTGAGACCGATGCGGATCCCTGGCCGACAAGAACGGCGGATTCGCGCACAATGTGGCTGGGGTCGGACTTGACCAGATCACCCGTTTCGCCGGCATATCGCAGCGTCAGATTATGTTCGGCGATCCCGCTGGCGGCAAAATCCGCGGTTCCGGCTCCGCCCACCACAGAAAGAGAGAAGGACCCTTCATAAGGCGTGGCGCTGCCCAGCCCGATATCATAAACCAGCAAAGCAATCTCATCGGCCGGAACAGCCTGCGAAAAACTGAGCGACAGACTGATATCGCCGCCATTCTTCTGCCATCGCGTTTCTTCCGTCACGGTCCGGGTTTTGTTTCCGACATTCCCGAAGGTCCGGTCCGTATTTGTCGCCAGTCCGCTCATATTTGTAGAGGCCGTAACGGTTACGCCCGGGCGGGTCGGCCAGGGTGCTGAGGCCCCATTGGCGATATAGAGGCTCGGCATGAAGCATGTGTCTGCGTTCGGGGCATCCGGCAGGCTTGCCAAGTGGAGATCATAGTCCAGTCTGACCATTGCCGGCAAAGACACGTTCCCCTCATTATCCTCGACAGTGTACTGGATGGGCGTGGGGTCCAGCTTGAAGTCGGGCTCGGGAGTAAAGCGTATGGCGCCCGAGGCAGGGTCAATCGTCCATGTGCCTTCGCCATAGACCGCAAGCGGCACGCCGGGGCCCGATGTCCCGACAATCTGCACGGTCGTGGCGACAATCGTGCCATCGGAATCGGTATCATTCGCGAGAACATCCAGGGTGGCAGGGCTACCCGGGCCATGACCGGCAGAAACATCGTCGACAGTCACAGGAGAAGTCAGGACGACCAGGTTGAGACTGGCCTCATCATCATCGTTCAGCCCGTCAGCGAGGTCATCCTCGGCAAAGCTCGAATTCGGGGCGGAATCGATGTCGGGCAGGTTAGCGCCGGTAATCTCGGCCTGCGCAAGGACCGATCCGGCCGCCGTGGCTGTCGCGGTGACCGTCAACGTGACGCTGTTGCCGGGGCTGAGCGTGCCGATGCTCCACAAGCCGGTCGTGTCATCATAGGCTCCCGCGCCGCTGTCGCTGACATGGCTGAAGCCCACCGGTAGCTGAAACGTCGCCGCAACATCGCCAACGCTTGTGGCGCCGGTATTGGCAACTTCGACCTCAAATTCGATCGTACCGCCAACGGAAGCGGAAGGGGCGCTGGCGGCCAAGCCGATTTCGAGATCGCCGGCAGAGTTGTAATCGACCGGACATTGCGGATTGAGCAGGCGTCCGGACAGGGCATCGGCGGCGAATTTGAAGGAATTGAGAACGAAAATGGCCTGGTCGCTTGATGCAATGGCCGAGGTGCCGATCACCCCATTGCCCGCCGAGCCATACATGTCCGGGTCAGCCGTCATCAGGAATTTCGGGGAAACGAGATCAGGCGCGATGGCCGCGGGCTGGCCGGAAAATCCGCCATTATGCGTGGCCAGGACAGTGTCGGTTCCAAGGGTCGATATCAGGGTCGCCGCGCCACCAAACGTGTTGACGCCGGCCACGCCGCCACAGGTGAGCGGATTATAAGCCAGGCTGAAATTCAGCGACACGCCAGAACCGGAACCGACATTGGTAAGATTGCGCTGGAGGCCATTCGGTCCGCACAGCAGCTGAGTCGAGCTGTCACAACCGGCAATGACGAATCGGTTGCCGGAATTCACCCAGGTCCGGATCGCCTGGGTTTCGGCCACGGACAGGTTTTCCGGCCCACCCCCACCGATAAAGATATCGCAGGCGGCCAGTGAGGTTGAATTGATAGAAAACAGCGACTGAAAGGCCATCTGCTCGGGCGCGACGGTGCCGCCGGGCCCGAAATAATTGCCGTTCGACAGTTTCGCGCGCATCCCGCTTGTACGGGAATTGTTGAGATCAAGCTCCGAGCCCTGTTTGGAACAGACCGTATAAGTCGTTTGGGCCATGCTGGCCGGCGCCCAGATGGCAGCCACCAGCAACATGATGGCGCCGGAAAAGACTTTCTTGATGAGCCTGACCGGCCATCTGGTGATGTCGGTATTGCGCAAAAAAGCCTCCCCGCCGCTATTCTGCAACCTGTGGTCGCATTCGCGTTAAACGGGAAGGGCCCTTTCCAAAAGATTAAGGCGGATATTTCACTCGCCGTTCAGCGTCAGGCTCAAAGGCGCATGGTCAGAGGGCTTCCAGCCGCCGCGATAGGCCAGGTGGATCTGATAGGTTTCAGCAGCCACGAGAGGCGTAGCGCTCCGGTTCGCCCATATATGGTCCAGCCGCCGACCCCTGTTCGACGCTGCCCAGTCCCGGGCGCGATAGCTCCACCAGGTGTAAAGTTTCTGCGCATCATCATGATGATCGCGTGCGACATCGGTGAACCCGCCAGCGGCGCGCGCCGCTTCCAGCGCCTCGGTCTCGACCGGCGTATGCGAGACCACTTTCAGCATCTGGCGATGCGACCAGACATCATTCTCGTGCGGCGCGACATTAAGGTCGCCGAGGATAATTTTTGGCCTGTCGTCACGCGCCCTCAGAGCCGCATATTCCCGGCTCATCGCATCGAGAAAATCGAGCTTGTGGGCAAATTTTTCATTTCCCTCCGGGTCTGGCACATCCCCGCCGGCCGGAAGATAGATATTGTGTATGTCGATGCCGCCGACGCGGGCACCGATAATTCGTGCATGCCCCTCACGGCACAGGTCAGGTACACTGACGCGCTCCAGCGGGAATCGCGAAGCAATGGCCACCCCGTGATGGCCACCACCCTGCCCGTTCAGGATGAGATGAGGCAGGCCCATCTCTTCGAATGCGCGGCTTGGAAATTCCCCGTCGCGGCATTTCGTTTCCTGAAGGCAGATCACGTCGGCGGCATGCTCCTCGACAAAACGCGCGATGTTCGGCGCGCGCAGGCGCACGGAATTGATGTTCCAGGAGACGATTTTGATCGCAGACATGCGGCAAATGTTTATGGCAGCGACTGTAAAAAGGAAAGCACCGAGCACCGAAACGCCCGAGCCGGGGGGAAGCTCGGGCGTTGGCGACGCTTTGCGTCATTCACCGGGAGGGGAAAGGACCGGTGGCAGGAGCCGGACATGGTCGGGGACGTCCATATCCTTCGGCTCCTACAGTTGTAAATGTGTCACTGCCCGACGGGATTTCAAGTAAACAATAGTTTAATCGCTTGCGCGTGACTCAAATACCATGCCTTAGCGCCGCCGGTCCCTGTCATCATCCTCAAACTCCTCGACAATGAACAAGCGCGGGTTAAGCGCGATGCCTGTTCGGACATCACTGAGGCGCACGGTGGTCAGGCCGCCATTGGGGTCTTCGGCTCGCCAGCTGACGAGCTGGTAGCTGCCCGCATCGAAAATCAGCGTCAGTATCCCATCGGCCTCGCCGCTGCGGTCGCGCATCGAGACGGCGACAATGCCGTTGGCCTTGCGCACATCGACGATCTCCGCCTCAGTCTCGAAATCGATCTGGTCGTCCAGAATAAGACCGAGCGGCGTCGAGCCCAGCGGCACCCGATCGACGGTTTCCAGCTCACTGTCGCGAATGGCGACAGTGGCACCGTCGGCGGCAATCATCAGTGGTGTGGGTGCATCATAGTCAAACCGCATCCGGCCGGGCCGCTTGAGCGCGAAGCTGCCTTCGGTGAGATGGCCGCTCGAATCGACCTGCACGAAACGCCCGGACGCGGTTTCGACCCGTGACAGCGCCTCTGAGGCGGCCTTGACGATCGCTCGCCGCTCGGTCGGTGAGGGCGTTGCCTGCGCTGCGGGAGGTGAAATAATCTTGGCGCGGGCATCGGCCTCGCCCTGTTGGTCTGTTGGCGCCGGCTTATCGGCGATCTGACCCCCAGCCTCGCCGGACCGGGCCGGACGCGGGTCCTCCCCGGCTGCGGTCGCCTGTTGAGCGGGCACCTCAACGGCCTCGCCCTGAATGCGGATCACCGGGACGGTCGGGCGCGAATCCGCCCCCACCATCTGCGATACGGGCGCCGGCGAGCGGGCAGAGACCACAGGCGCCGGAGCTGCGGCGACCTCCGCCGGCGCGAGAGCAGACGTGCCCAGACTGCCGGCATGCAGGGCTGCGAGTGTGACAAATGTCGAAAGCATTCGGCGCTCCATGAAGTAACCGGAAAAACGGTTCTGACGGGGAGATAATCATGCACGCCAAACAAAAACAGGGCGCAAATAAGGCATTTGCGCCGCTGTTCGTTGTCTCTGGTTCAGTGTGGAAATGATCGGCCCCGGCGCATGAACCGATGCGCCGGGGCCGTCTGTTCCGGTGCCGGGGGCATGAGCCTGCCCCGCGGCGCAAGGTATCAGGAGGCAAACTCCGGATAGGCCTCGAGGCCGATCTCTGTCTTGTCGAGACCTTCCATCTCTTCTTCCTCGCTGACACGCACACCGATTGTCAGCTTGAGGAGGAACCAGCCAATCGCCGACATGACCACAACGAACGCGCCGATGGCAACGACACCGATCAGCTGCGTGACGAAGCTCGTTCCGCCATTTGTGATCGGCACGGCCAGGGTGCCCCAGATGCCGCAGACAAGGTGAGCCGGGATGGCGCCGACCACGTCGTCGATCTTGAACCTGTCAAGAAGTGGTACGGAGAGCACAACCAGGACACCGCCAACACCGCCGATCAGCACGGCCTGCCAGACGGCTGGGGTCAGCGGTTCCGCGGTGATCGAGACGAGCCCGCCAATCGCGCCGTTGAAGACCATCGTGGAGTCGACCTTGCCCTTGTACAGCGTTGCGGTAAGGACCATCGCCGCGAGAACGCCGCCAACAGCTGCCATGTTGGTGTTCACGAAAATCATCGCGACCGAATTTATGTCCTTGATGCTGCCGGCCGCCAGCTGCGAACCGCCATTGAAGCCGAACCAGCCAAACCAGAGGATGAATGTGCCCAGCGCCGCCAGCGGGATGTTCGAGCCCGGCATAGGATTGACCGACTTGCCGAAGTATTTGCCCGTGCGCGGTCCGATGACGATCGCTCCGACAAGCGCGGCCCAGCCGCCAACCGAGTGAACCAGCGTAGAGCCGGCAAAATCGGAAAAGCCCATCTGGTAGAGCCAGCCCTCGCCCCACTGCCAGGAGCACTGAATCGGATAGATAATGCCCGTCAGGAAAGCAGTGAAGATCAGGAACGGCCAAAGGCGCACACGCTCAGCCACCGTACCTGACACGATGGACGCGGCTGTCGCGACGAACACCATCTGGAAATACCAGTCTGAACTGGACGCATAGTCGCCATCGCTCGTGCCGAGTTCGCCGGGCGACCAGATCGCCGGCATGCCGATGACATTTTCGACGATCCAGGAAGACGGATAAAGGATCTGATAGCCAATCAGATAGAACATCAGGCCCGCGACCGAGAACAGGGCGACATTCTTCGTCGACTGCATCGCGGCATTCTTCGAGCGCACAAGGCCCGCCTCCAGCATGCAGAAGCCCGCCGCCATGAACATCACGACAAGTCCTGAAATCAGGAACAGATAGGAATTGTCGACATAGGCGCCTGACGCGCCCTCAAGGGCGGCAAGCCGTTCCTCGATCGTCGTATCCTGGCCCCAGGCCATTCCCGCCGAGGCAATGACGGCCGCCGCCATCGCCGCCCAACGGCCAGTGTGTTTCATTGCTACTCTCATAGGTCCATTTCTCCCGTCGCAACGCTTGAAGTTCAGGGGTTCCGCTCTCCTGCCCCATCTCGGCCATGTTGCAGTTGCTTAATGCGCACGGCAGCTTTGTTGGTCCTCACGGTGTGATTCGGCGGAGCAATGCATCAAACTTGTGCACCGGTTTCGACAACCGCACGATAATTGGTCATCGGTGGACGCGGGCAACCCCCGGCGCTAGGTTCAAACCTGATTGTGAGGCTTCAGCGGACACTGTGATGCACGACATTGTCATTATCGGCGCGGGACCGGCGGGGTCGATACTGGCCCTTCTCTGTCACCAGGCCGGACTCGATACAGCCCTGATAGATGCGCGAGGCCCCAGGCGTTCCGGCGAAGGAGATACGCGCAATTTCGCGATTGTGCGTGGCAGCTGGCGCCTTCTTGCGGCCGCAGGCGTTGCAGAGCGGATCGACCCGGTAAAACGCCAGCCTCTCAACGGATTGGAAGCAACAGACGGGGCGCGTCACTGGTTCGGCGCGCCATCGCTCATGTTTTCCAGTGAAGACATCGACCGGGACAGCGACGAGACGACGCTCGGCTACATGATCGAGGCTGAGACCCTGCAGACCGCCCTGGACGAAACCATTTCTGAACAGGAAGGCCTGAAAATCATGCGGCCCGCACTGTTCGAATCCTATCGTGAAACCAGGGGCGGCCTTCGCATCCGGCTGAAGGGGGGCGACATGCTGGACGCGCGGCTGCTCGCCGGCTGCGATGGCGTCAATTCCCCCGTGCGATCAGCGGCAGCCATTGGTGTCGAGGGGCGCGATTATGGCAAATCCGTCTTTGCCGCGAACGTGAAACTTTCGCGCCCTCATGGCGGAATCGCGCGCCAGCTGTTCACGCCCGAAGGCCCGTTTGCAACACTTCCACTCACCGGCGAGCGCGCCAATCTGGCGTGGTATATGAAGTCGGGCGCCGCAGAAGCCCTTACAGCCCGTCCCGAAAGCGAAATTGAGGCCGAGCTCAATCACCGCTTCGCCGATTTCGCCGGCGAGATGCAGCTTGACGGCCCCGCCAGCGCTTACCCGCTGCGGCTCCAGATTGCCCGCTCCATGGTTGCCAGCCGCGTTGCGCTCGTCGGTGACGCCGCCCACCGGATCAACCCGCTGGCCGGACAGGGGCTGAATCTCGGCTTCAAGGATGTTGCGGCACTGGCGGAGCTGGCGGTTGACGCTGTCAGGGCGGGCCTGGATCCCGGCGCGCCGGATGTGCTCGAGAATTACAGACGCTGGCGGCGCTTCGATGCTACTGCCACGGCGCTGGGCATGGATGCCATTGACCGGCTTTATTCCAATGACAATCGTGTCCTGAAACCCCTGCGGGGTCTGGCGCTTGCCGCAGCCGACAGACTACCCCTGATCCGAGGCGCGCTTGCCAGACAGGCCAGTGCTGACCAGCGCGAACTGCCACAACTGATGCGCCCGAAATCCAACAGGACAAAAGGCGCCGGCGAATAGTCGCCACAAGTATATTGCAGCGCCCCCGCCTTTAAGGCACGAATAGGCATCATGATTGCTGAACACACCGACTCCGAACTGACCCTGGCTGACCAGATGCGCGAAATGGGCTCCCGCGCCCGGAAAGCCTCGGCACATCTTGCCCGGCTTAGCGACAGTGCCCGCACCCGCGGACTGAACGCCATGGCCGCCGCGGTGGATGGAGCGCGCCCGGAAATCCTCCGGGCCAACCGGCGCGATATGCAACTGGGCGAGCAAAAAGGTCTCGATGCGGCCCTGATGGACCGGCTGGCCCTCGACGACAATCGGATCGACGGTATCGTGTCTGGCCTGAAAACTGTTGCACAGCTGACCGATCCGGTCGGGCGTGAGCTGGCAAGATGGACACAGCCAAACGGCCTCGACATAGCCCGGGTCGCCTGCCCGCTCGGCGTGATCGGGATCATCTATGAGAGCCGGCCCAATGTGACCGCCGATGCGGCCGCTCTTTGCCTGCGCTCGGCCAACGCGGCGATCCTGCGGTGCGGCTCGGAAAGCCTGAATTCCTCCACCGCGATTGCAAACGCCATGCGCGGCGCGCTCGACAGCGCCGGCCTGCCAGCAGATGCGGTCCAGCTTGTCGCAACCAGCGACCGCGCTGCTGTCGGGCATATGCTCGCCGGCCTCGACGGGCAGATGGATGTTGTCGTCCCGCGCGGCGGCAAGGGCCTGGTGGCCAGGGTTCAGCAGGAAGCGCGCATTCCGGTCATTGGCCACCTTGAGGGCCTTTGCCACGCTTATGTCGATGCCTCAGCCAATCCCGAAAAAGCCGTCGATATCGTCTTCAACGCAAAGATGCGGCGAACCGGGATTTGCGGAGCACTCGAAACGCTGCTGGTTGATGGCGCAGTCGCGGCCGACTTCTTGCCCCGTATCGCCCAGCCCTTGCTGGATGCGGGCTGCGAACTGCGCGGAGACGAGGGGGCCCGCGCACATGTGTTGAATATGGAGCCGGCGGGCGAAGCTGACTGGCATACAGAATATCTCGCTCCGGTCCTGGCGGTGAAGATCGTCGATGGCATCGACGGCGCGCTGGAACACATCCATGCTTATTCATCAGGGCACACCGATTCGGTGATTGCGGAGGATAAAGTCGTCTGCGAGAGATTCCTGAACGAGGTCGACAGCGCGATCGTGATCGCGAATGCCTCGACCCAGTTCGCTGATGGCGGTGAGTTCGGCATGGGTGCCGAAATCGGCATCGCGACGGGCCGCATCCACGCGCGCGGCCCCGTCGGCGCCGATCAGTTGACCATTTTCAAATACGTGGTGCGCGGCACCGGGCAGACACGGCCCTGAGCGAGTCGCATACGACCCTGGCAAGAGCGAGTCTCCCGGGGCCCCATGCCGGGCTTCGGATCGGTCTTTTCGGCGGCAGCTTCAATCCTGCCCATGACGGCCATCTGCATGTCGCCGAAACGGCGCTTCACCGGCTGCAACTGGACTGGGTCTGGTGGATTGTGGCGCGCGGCAACCCGCTCAAGGAAGAGCATGGCGTCTTCGAGGCGCGCATTCGCTCAGCCATGTCTATGGCTGGTCATCCGCGCATGCGAATTAGTACGATTGAGGCCGATCTTGGCATCAATTACACGCGCGACCTGTTGCCAGTTCTGATGAAACGTGCGCCGACCGCAGATTTCGTCTGGATCATGGGCGCAGACAACCTGACCGGGTTTCACCGGTGGGGTGGCTGGTCGCAGATCGCGCGAACACTGCCCATCGCGATCATCGCGCGGCCCAATGCCGGACCCAAGGCCCGGCTGTCAAAATTCGCCCGCAGTTTCGCGAGCGCCAGGCTCGACGAAGCTGCAGCGAAGGGCCTGGCATCAATGCCGGCCCCGGCCTGGACATTCCTGACCGCGCGCTGGCACCCTGCATCATCGACGGCACTGCGCCGGCGTGCGCGCAAGCGCAACCCCTTTCGCCGGACGCCCGATGCGGAATGAAAGACTGGAGCAGCGCTTCGACACATGCTAAAAGACATTAGAGCAGCAAAACATGAGGAACGCACCCTGACTGCCCAGACCCATCGCGAGCCGGCCGACAGCATGGCTGCGCACCCCGCGCCCGAGGCCATCGCCGAAGCGGTGATAGAGTCTCTTGAAAACGACAAGGCTGAAGACCTGATCGTTCTCGACCTCGACGGAAAATCCACAATTGCCGACCAGATGATTATCGCATCCGGACGATCAGCCAGACATGTCAGCGCTCTGGCTGATCATGTCGCACGCCGAATCAAGGAGCTTGGCGGCAAGCGCGCACGCATAGAAGGTATGTCAACTGCCGACTGGGTGCTTATCGATACAGGCGACCTGATCATTCACCTGTTCCGGCCGGAGGTGCGCGAATTCTACAATCTGGAACGGATCTGGGCTGGTGACACGGCAAACCCGACAGAATCGGTCAACTGACCAGCGGCGGGACACGGGTTGAAACTCTCCATTATCGCTGTTGGTAATATACGCCACGGCGCCGAACGTGAACTCATCGATGACTATATATCGCGCCTGAGAAAATCCGGGCGCACGGTCGGCTTTCGCGGCGTAGCCGAAACGGAGTGCGCATCCGGGGGTGGCCGCGACTCAGAGGCCGAACGGCTGGTCGCCCGATGCGGCGCCGGCGCGCGGATCGTCCTGCTCGACGAAACAGGCCAGGTGCGCAACTCTGCGGATTTTGCCGAAGAACTCGGAAAATGGCGTGACGCAGGCTATCCGGAGGCTTGCTTTCTGGTCGGCGGGGCCGAGGGACACGGCCAGCCGGCCCGCGATGCAGCCACTGACATGATGGCGCTCGGAATACAGACCTGGCCGCACAAGTTGGTTCGCGTCATGCTGGCCGAACAGCTCTACCGGGCGGCGACGATCCTCGCGGGGCTTCCCTATCACAAGGCCTGATCAACCTGCATAGATGGAGGCTGAACCGGCAGCGGCGAGAATAACGGCGACGATCGACATCGCCGACAGGGTTCCCAGCGCGAACACACGTGTGAAAAAGTGAGAGTCCAGCCCGATCCTGGCATTGGCTCCGCGATCATTCTGACGCATCGGCTAAGTCCTTACCCATCGGCATCCCGTAGATGGCCGGAAAACTTGTCCGCGCCATCCGGGATACAGTTGTCTTGCGCCGGGCCAAAAGGCAGGCTAGCGACCTTTGACGAGCAAAATCCGGGCCGTTTCCATGAAAGACTTCCTGAAGGTCTACTGGCCGCTCATACTGATCGCAGTGGCCGGTCTTATTGTGGCGTTGCGGTTTGTAGAGCCCCCGCCACCCAAGACGATCACCATGGCGACCGGCAGTCCGGGCGGCGCCTATTTCGCGTATGGCGAACGCTACCGGAACCTTCTTCGCGAGCATGGTGTCGAGGTTGAGCTGATCTCAACGGCAGGTTCGATCGAAAATCTACAGATGCTACAGGATGGCGATGCCGATGTGGCTCTCCTGCAGGGCGGCACGGCTATTCCCGCCGATGCCGACTGGCTGCGAACCCTGGGCGGCTTGTTCTACGAGCCCTTCTGGGTCTTTGCCCGCAAAGACCTCGATATGCGCAGATTTGCCGACCTTAGCGGGCTGAAAGTCGCGACCGGGCCGGAAGGATCGGGCACCCGGGCCCTCGCAGCTCGCCTTCAGCGCGAATACGCAGCCGACTGGAACAATCAGCAGACCGTTCAGCTCTCCGGCATGACTGCAGCCGACGCACTGCTTGCCGGCGAGCTGGACGCTGCCGTCTTCACAGCGGGAATTTCAGCACCTTACATCGAGGCCCTGCTTGCAGGTCAGAATGTTCGTCTCGTTCCGTTCGACCGGTCACCCGCACTGGAACGCCGCAACCCGTTTCTGGCGCAGGTGACATTGCTGCGCGGTGTCATGGATATCGCGGCTGATATTCCAACGAACGATGTGCCAATGGTCGCGCCGGTTGCGCAGCTTGCCGTCAGGGATGAACTGCACCCAGCAATCGAGGCGATCCTCCTGGAAGCGGCCGACGATATTCATTCTGCACACTCCCTGCTGGCGCCGGCAAACACGTTTCCAAACGCGCAAATGACGGATCTCACTTTGTCGAAGGAAGCGGAGAGATATTACGAGAATGGCCCAAGCGCGCTTCGCCGCTGGTTCCCTTTCGCCGTAGCAAACTTCTTGGAACGTGCCTGGGTCCTGGCGATCCCTCTTATCACGCTGCTGATCCCGCTCGTGCGCGTCGCGCCGCCTCTCTACCGCTGGCGGATCCGGCGCAAAATCTATGTCTGGTATGACGATCTGCGCCAGCTTGAAATCCGCGGCCGCGCTGCGCAAACAGCCTCAGAGCGCGACCTCGTCCGTCAGCACCTCCAACAATTGCAGGAAGAAATCGGAAAGCTGGAAGTGCCGCTCTCCTATACGGATGACCTTTACCGATTGCGCAATCATGTTGCGTTCGTGAATTTTCTTCTGGGCAATCCCGACAAGAAATACCGCGTCGATCCGATGATTGCCTGAGTGAGGCGCCGGGCGCTAAATCTCTCCGGCGACCTTTGTCCAGATCGGCTCCTCGCAGAGTGTCTCGACGAAGACACGGTGGCGATCCGCCTCCTCCTGAGAAAGTCGCGAAGCCAGAGGCGCGGGGCGCTTGCGTGCAGGCTGGCGGATTTGTGACGCCACGGTACCGACAGCCTGGCCAAACTCGAAAGCACGCGCGCGGCCACCCAGCAATTCTAGATAGACATCTGCAAGAAGCTGGGAGTCGAGCAAGGCTCCATGCAGTGTCCGGCTCTCCAACGAAATATTGAAGCGTCGGCAGAGGGCATCGAGGCTGGCAGGTGCACCCGGAAACTTCTTTCGCGCCATCGCCGCCGTGTCTATCCAGCGCAGCTCATCAATCGGCGCGCGACCACATTTCTGCAATTCCATGTTCAGGAAGCTGCGGTCGAATTTTGCATTGTGAGCCACGATTGTGGCGTCGCCGAGAAAATCCAGCAGCGCGTCGATGATTGCAGGGTCCTCGAAGGGTGGTTGCCCGTTCAGCATATCATCGGTGATTCCAGTGATGCGGACCGTATCATCAGAAACTGATCGGCCTGGATTGACCAGCACCCGGAAGGTCGCCCCTGTCGGGACATGATTGATCATCTCGACCGCGCCCAGTTCGATGATTCTGTCACCATTGTCGGGATCAAGGCCGGTCGTCTCAGTATCAAAAGCGATTTCGCGGATAGTCTCAGTCATCAGTGCGGGGTTCCTTCCAGGCGAATCATCAGCTGGATGATGGCCTGGACAACGTCCCTTGCGAAGTCGAAACCAAAGGCTGTGTTCAGGATAAAATCTGCGCGCGCGCGTTTTTCCGCATCCGGCACCTGACGCGCAAGAATGGCTTCAAAGGCCTCAGCCGTCATGCCTTCACGCGACAGAACCCGCTCTCGCTGGATCTTGTCGGGCGCTGTCACGACGAGCACATGGTCGCATCTCTGCTCGCCGCCCGTTTCGAAGAGGAGCGGTATGTCAAGCACCGCCAGCGGAGCGCCTGAAGCCGCCGCTTCTTTGCGAAAAGCCATCTGGCTATCGCCAACAAGGGGATGGACGATACTGTTAAGCTGGTCGAGCGCGCCCTTTTCAGCGAGAACTTTTTCGCGAAGGCGGACCCGGTCTATCCCGCCATCTGCTGATGTTACCCCCGGAAAGGCCGCCTCCAGCGGCCCAACGGCCTGTCCACCAGGCGCGTAAATCGCGTGAACAGCGGCATCGGCATCATAGACAGGTACACCTGCTTCGCGGAACAGGCCCGCCGTCGCTGATTTGCCCATGCCGATCGAGCCGGTCAGGCCAAGTATCCTCATCCTGCTGCCTCCAAAGCTGCCTGAGACCGCTCCATGGCGCGGCCGCGATCGGGATCGATACCGAACCAGATCGAAAATGAACGCGCGGCCTGGCCGACCAGCATGCCAAGCCCGTCAGCAACCTGCCAGCCGGCTGCGCGCGCTGGCGCCACGAATGTCTCGGCGGCCTGGCCATAGGAGATATCGTACAGAAAACGGCCTTCGCCGGGCGGCCAGTCGAATGAGCCCCCGGTATGGCCAAGGCTGAGGCAGTTGACCACAAGCTCCACGCCAGAGACATCCCTGAGACCGTCAGCCAGCGACAGGATCTGAATTGAATCAAGGTTCAAGGAGCTGAGAACAGCCTGCGCGCGTTCAACTGTGCGGTTTGCGATCTCGACCTTCGCACCCTGGCCATGCAGCGCCAGGATCACGGCTCTTGCAGCCCCGCCGGCGCCGAGCACGCGCACTCTGCGCCCCCGCAGCTCAGCGCCCCAGACATCTGCGAGATCATCTAGGAAACCATCATGATCGGTATTATCGCCGCGCCAGCCGCCAGAGGCCAGCCGGGATAGGGTATTGACTGCACCAATCTGGCTGGCGAGGGCGGAGATTTCATCGCAATGGCTCATGACGGCCTGCTTGTGAGGGAGTGTCACATTCAGGCCCTTGGTCCCCTGGCGCTCCAGTGTGGCTAGGGCATCAAAGAGGGCAGGTGAGGGCACCTGCAAGCCGCGATAATCAGCATCGAGCGCATGGTCGCGAATCCAGCCGCGATGGATCAGAGGCGACAGGGAATGGGCGACAGGATCGCCAATGACGCCATAAAGACCTGTCATGAAGCAAGCGCCCCGCGTGTTCGAAGGTAATCCATCAACGCCAGGAGGGGGAGGCCGAGAATCGAAAAATAATCCCCCTCGATCCGGGTGAAAAGCTGGCTGCCAAGTCCTTCAAGCTGGTATCCACCGACTGTCGACAGGATCGTATCCCCGACCTTATCGAGATAGGCCTCGATGAATTGGGCCGATAGCGGGCGCATGGTCAGCTGTGGACGCTCCAGGTGTCGCCAGACCGGTTGGCCGTTTTCACAGATGACAAGCGCGGTTTCGAGTGTGTGGGTGCGTCCCGACAGGGCCTCAAGATGGCCGCGCGCTTCCCCGCGATTGCCGGGCTTGTCGAATGCACCGCCGTCCAGCGAAAGCATCTGGTCGCCACCTATAATAAGGCCTGGCCGCGCAGAAGAGACCTTTACCGCCTTGAGTTGAGCGAGATGCATGGCCTGATCGCGTACGCTGACACCTTCGGCGCGCATGGCTGCCTTGGCGGCCTCCTCATCGACAAAGGGCTGTATAGCCTCGGCGTCAATGCCGGCATTCTTGAGCAGGGTGCGCCGGCTGGCGCTGCCCGATGCAAGGATAATGGCGGCCTTGTTCACGTATTGCGCCTTTCATTGAGTTTGTTGAGGATGCCGGCCGCAGTTTCCTCTACCGAGCGGCGGGACACGTCGATCACAGGCCATTTCATCCTCTGGAAAAGACGGTTCGCCTCGGTCACTTCCATCCGAACCGCTTCCTCATCGGCATAATCGGTTTCTTGGTCTTCCCGCAGCGCCATCAATCTCTGGCGCCGGATCTGGACGAGACGTTCAGCACTGATCTTGAGGCCGACAACCATGGGCCGGTTCAGTTCAAGGAGCTCTTTCGGCGGTGGCACACCCGGCACAAGTGGCACATTTCCGGCGCGAATGCCGCGATTGGCAAGATAGACGCATGTCGGTGTCTTGGAGGTTCGGCTGACCCCGACAAGAACGACATCACCTTGTTCGAGCCCGGCCACATTTTGCCCGTCATCATGGCGCAGCGCAAAATCCACCGCTTCGATCCGGGCAAAATATTCCTGGTTCATGGAATGCTGACCAGCCACCCGCTCAGTCGCAACAATGCCGAGATGCCGGCTGAGCATGTGAACGGCCGGATCGAGTACGGCGAGCGTGGCAATCCCCGCCGCCCGGCACTGGGCCTCAAGGCTGGCGCGCAGATCCTCATCGGCAATAGTGTACCAGACGACCCCGGGCGCCCCCTGAATCTCTCGCATCACCCGGGCCAGCTGCTTCTCGGATCGCACCAGATAATAATTGTGTTCCAGCGGCTGGACGCGGTCAAACTGCGCTGTGGCAGCGCGCATCACGGCATTCAGGGTTTCGCCGGTCGAATCCGACACGAGGTGGACATTGAAATATATCGACAGGCGCATCGCTTCTGGGACGCTCCGTTTGCGGTTGAGAACCGCGCTGTTGTGCCTGCCGGCTCGCGCCCCCGCAAGCCCTGTGGAAATGTGTGGACAGCTCAACCCTTCCAGAAGGGTTAACAAATTCTTCACAATTGCGCGGTTTCCGCCGCTAGGAATCCCGTTTCGTTTCAGTCTGTGGATCGATTGTGAGCCGGCTGGCGATTCCCATATGGTTTCCAATTGGTTAATCACACCTCTTCCATCCCAGTCACTTGTTGATCTTCGGTGGACAGCCATGGACAAAGTCGCCAGACCCCGCTTGTCCGCAGATCTCACGTCCTAATAATCATAATCACCGGTTTACCCCGTTTCGAGTAAGAAGGAGCGCCATGACCACCCTCAGCAAGCCCATCCTGACGCGCGTTCTGAACGGAGAGGTCACAAAAAGGCCTCCTGTGTGGATGATGCGGCAAGCCGGACGCCACTTGCCGGAGTATCTGGAGCTTCGCAGCCGGGCACGCGATTTCCTTGATTTCTGTTACACGCCGAGCATGGCCGCAGAGGCGACGCTGCAACCCATCCGCCGCTATGGGATGGACGGTGCGATCCTGTTTGCTGACATCCTGTTGATCCTTGACGCCATGGGCCGGAATGTCAGGTTCGAGAAAGGGGTCGGCCCGATTGTTGAAACGATTTCGGCAGCGGCGGAACTGCAACGCGTGCCATTGGCTACTATTGGCGATCGTCTGTCCCCGATATCGGAAACCGTCCAGCGCGTCAGACAGGAATTATCCAGCGAGACGGCACTTATCGGCTTTGCCGGAGCGCCCTGGACGGTGCTGCTTTATGCTATCGAAGGGCGCGGGAAGACCGACAAGTCAGAGGCGCGCAGCTGGGCCTACGAAAAGCCGCAGGAACTTTCGGCGGCCCTGGAGATCATGGCTGAGGCCACAGCCCATTACATGGCAGCCCAGGCTGAGGCCGGTGTCGATGCCCTGATGATTTTCGACAGCTGGGCTGAGGGTCTTGCAGATGATATCTTCCGCAAGCTTATCATATCGCCGACCCGGACACTGGTCTCGCGGCTGCGCGAACTGGGCGTCGATAAGCCGATCATAGGTTTTCCGCGTGGCAGCGGCCCAATGCTTGCAGAATATGTCGGCGAAACGGATGTGACTGCGGTGGGTCTCGACACTGCTGCCGTGCCGCAGCACGTCAACACGTCCCTGCCGGAGGGTTTTCCGGTCCAGGGCCATCTCGATCCTCTATTGCTGAGAGCGGGCGGCGACCAACTTGTCGCACGCACGCGCGAACTTGTCGCCGCATACAGGGGCCGACCCCATATCTTCAATCTCGGGCATGGTGTCCTGCCGGATACGCCGATCGAGAATGTCGAGCGCGTGGTCAGGACGATCAAAGGCGATTGAACGTTCGCAAACAGCTTCCGGTGTCGCGATTTAAGTTAGGAGAAGGCGTATGGGCCGTCGTGTTGCTATTGTATTGTTCAATCTCGGAGGCCCTGACCGGCAGGAAAATATCCGGCCATTCCTGGAAAACCTGTTCAAGGATCCCGCGATCATCCGGGCCCCTGCGCCAATCCGCTTCCTATTATCCAGGCTGATTTCGCGCACGCGCGCGCCAGCGGTGAAGAAAAATTATGCGATGATGGATGCCCCGGGTGGCGGCTCGCCCCTGCTTGGGGAGACCCAAAAACAGGCCGATGCGCTTGTTGCTGAACTGAGCGAGCGGATGCCGGGCCACGAGTTCCGCGCCTTCATCGCCATGCGCTACTGGCATCCGTTCACAAAGGAAGCGGCGGCGGAAGCGATGGAATGGGCACCCGATGAGACACTTCTCTTGCCGCTCTATCCGCAGTTTTCCTCAACAACGACCGGCTCTTCCCTTGCTGAATGGGACCGGCATTACGACCGGCCCGTGCGCACCCTTTGCTGTTATCCATTCAATCAGGACTTTATCGCTTCCCATGCGCGCCAGATCAAGGATTGCTGGAAAGCCGCCGGTGAGCCCGGAAATGTGAAACTCCTCATGTCAGCGCATGGGCTCCCCGAAAGTGTCGTCGCCAAAGGCGATCCCTACCAGTATCAGGTCGAGGAAATGGCCCGCCGGTTGCGAACCCACCTGCCCGGAGACTGGGACACGCAGGTCTGCTACCAGTCCCGAGTGGGGCCACTCAAATGGATCGGGCCGGACACGGAGGCCGAGGTGGAGGCTGCGGCCAGGGGCGGGAAAATGATCCTGATTGCTCCGATTGCGTTTGTGTCCGACCATATTGAAACGCTTGTCGAGCTTGGCGAAGAATATCGCGAAGTGGCTGAAGCTCATGGGGCGGCCGGTTATCATACTGTGCCTGCCCTCGGCACAGATACGCTGTTCATCAAGGCGCTTGCCGATGAAACCCTGGCCACGCTCAATTCCAGCCAGCGGCTGCGCTCTTGCGAAGGCGGACAGATTTGCCCTGAAGGGTTCAGCGACTGCCCGTTTGCTCAAATGGAAAAACGATGAGCGTTTATCTGATAATCAAGGCCACGCATCTGGTTTTCGTGATTGCCCTGATGGCGGGACTCCTCATGGCCCCGAGGCTGCGGATATACCAGCTGTCTTCGAAGCCTGGCGAGGCGCTTTTCGAAACTATGCGAGATGCGGCCCGCCGGCTTCGGCTGATCATTCTCAACCCGTCGCTTGTCCTGGTCTGGCTGCTGGGATTGGCAATGATCTGGTTGAATCCGGCCTTGTTGTCGGCTCACTGGTTTTTGGTGAAGCTTGTCCTGGTTCTCATCATCTCCGGTCTTCACGGCTGGATTATCGCGATTGGAAAGAAGGTGGATGCGGGCGGGGAAGGTGTTTCCGAGAAGCGCTTGCGCATGATGAATGAGGTGCCGTTCGTGTTGATGATCGGTGTTGTTTTTCTCGCGATTCTCAAGCCTGGGTTCTGATTTCGACCGATGTCGTGAAATCTTCGCTTGACGAGTGAAAGCCGCTGCTCACATAAGGTGTCACGCAGAGTCGTTAAATCAACGCTCCCGTCATCTCTGGCCCGGCTGTTCCTTTCCGCGCCGCATCTCACATCCCGGGAATCATGCCTGACACGTCTTTCGATCACGTCACTCACGTGGCGCTACGCGACCTTAAAGCCAAATCTCCGACTGAACTGCTGAAATATGCAGAAGAGCTGGAGGTTGAGAACGCTTCGTCGTTGCGAACACAGGACATGCTGTTCGCCATTCTCAAAGAACTGGCTGAGCGCGACGTCGAGATTATCGGCGCAGGCGTCCTGGAGGTTTTGTCCGACGGTTTCGGTTTCCTGCGCTCGCCGGAATCGAATTATCTGCCGGGGCCAGATGACATTTATGTCAGCCCGCAAGTCCTGAAAAAGGCTGGGCTTCGCACCGGCGATTCAATCGAAGGCAAAATCACTGAGCCGCGTGAGAATGAGCGCTATTTCGCGCTGACAGACGTCACGACGATCAATTTTGAAGACCCTGAGAAAGCCCGGCAAAAAGTCCATTTCGACAATCTAACGCCGCTCTATCCCGAAGAGCGCCTGGAAATGGAAGCCTCAGATCCAACGAAAAAGGATCGGTCTGGCCGGGTGATCGATATCGTGTCGCCAATTGGCAAAGGCCAGCGCGCTCTGATTGTCGCACCGCCCCGCACCGGCAAGACTGTTCTTCTTCAGAACATCGCCAAGTCGATCGAAGAGAATCATCCCGAATGCTACTTGATCGTTCTGCTGATTGACGAGCGTCCCGAAGAAGTGACCGATATGAAGCGGACAGTGAAGGGTGAGGTCGTCTCGTCCACTTTCGATGAGCCCTCCATGCGCCATGTCCAGGTCTCGGAAATGGTGATCGAAAAGGCGAAACGCCTGGCCGAACATGGGCGCGATGTCGTGATCCTGCTCGACTCAATCACGCGTCTCGGGCGCGCCTATAACACGACCGTCCCCAGCTCCGGCAAAGTGCTGACCGGTGGTGTTGATGCCAACGCGCTCCAGCGACCCAAGCGCTTCTTTGGCGCTGCGCGGAATATTGAAAATGGTGGCTCACTCACCATCATCGCCACCGCGCTGATTGAGACCGGCTCAAGGATGGACGAGGTCATCTTCGAGGAATTCAAGGGCACGGGTAATTGTGAGATTGTCCTCGACAGAAAAGTCGCTGACAAGCGCGTTTTCCCAGCCATGGACATTATGAAATCCGGCACCCGGAAAGAAGAGCTCATCACACCCAAGGAGCAGTTGCAGAAAATCTTCATCCTGCGGCGCATCCTCAACCCGATGGGAACCTCTGACGCCATTGACTTTCTTCTGGACAAGCTTCGCCAGACCAAGACCAATGACGAATTCTTCGAGGCCATGAAGAATTAGGGCTCGAGGGCTCAGCGACATACTTGTGCCGGGCGGCATTCTCGCACATTTCTGGCGGCCATGACGCAGACCGAAACAATCTGTGCGCTGGCCACCGGCGCCACGCCTTCAGCCATAGCCCTTATTCGTGTGTCGGGCCCTGCGGTTCCTGATCTGATCAGCGCATGTCTGGACGGAACGAAACTCATGGCGCGCAGAGCAACCCGTGTTCGCATCCTCGATACAGCCGGGCAACAGATCGATGATGCCATCGCTGTGTATTATCCAGCACCATTCAGTTACACTGGGGAAGATGTCCTTGAATTGTCGGTCCATGGCGGTCGAGCCGTCATCGATGGCACACTCGACGTCCTCACCGCGGCCGGAACTGTCCGCCTTGCCGAGCCCGGTGAGTTTACGCGGCGCGCTTTTGAGGCAGGCAAACTCGACCTGACGCAGGCAGAAGGTATTGCCGATCTCATCGATGCGGAAACGCAGGCTCAACGGGAACAGGCCCTGCGCCAGCTTGGTGGACAATTATCTGACAGGTTCGCGGATTGGCGGAAGACCCTACTTGAAGCGCTGGCTCTGGTCGAAGTTGCCGTCGATTTTCCTGATGAGGAAGACGCGCCAGACTTTACTCATGATGAGGTGCTTTCCCGGCTGGCCCATCTGCGCCGCGCCATCGCAAACGCGCTCGATGATGGTGGCCTGGGCGAGAAAGTGCGCGAAGGCTTCCGAATTGCGCTGGTTGGTGCGCCGAATGCCGGGAAGTCCAGCTTGCTGAACCGCCTGGCGGGGCGCGAGGCTGCAATTGTCACAGCATTGCCAGGCACGACACGTGACGTCATAGAGGTGCGGCTCGATATCGCCGGGCATCTGGTCTATCTGCTTGATACGGCAGGCTTGCGCGAAAGCGAAGATGTGATCGAAGTCGAGGGGATACGCCGTGCGCGAATAGCGTCCGAGACTGCCGATCTGAGGCTATTGATCTTGGATTCGAATGATCACGCGAGCGATCCTGAAACGCTTGCGCGCCAGACGCTACGGCCTGGGGACCTCATTATTGCGAACAAGTCCGATCTGTCCGCGAGCGGCCCCGGGATTGTTTCACGTGAAACACTCGAAGTTTCGGCGCACTCCGGAGACGGGCTCGACGCTTTGATAGAGAGATTGGGCGAGATCATTTCCGGACACGTCGCCAGCCGGCCAGCGCCGCTGATCACGCGGCGGCGCCATCGCGAGCGACTGACTGAGGCTGCCCGTTATCTGGAAACCGCGTCAAATCTTCTTGAGGACCGGGGCCATGCGGAACTGGCCGCAGAGGACATGAGGCTGACGGTCCGTGCGCTGTCCGGGCTTGTTGGCGAAATCGGCGTTGAGGACGTGCTTGGAGAAGTGTTCTCCCAGTTCTGCATCGGCAAGTGACGCCAGCCGGGTTTTTGCCTATATAGCGGGGCTGACGAGACTAGGATCGGGAAGACGCAATGACCGGAATGTCGGCATTTGATGTGATTGTTGTCGGAGGTGGCCATGCCGGTTGCGAGGCCGCCTCAGCGGCCGCCCGAACCGGGGCGCTTACGGCTCTGGTGACACACAAGCGCTCAACAATCGGTGAGATGTCTTGCAACCCGGCGATCGGGGGGCTCGGAAAAGGTCATCTCGTTCGTGAGATTGATGCGCTTGATGGTTTGATGGGCCGGATCGCGGACCAGGCGGGCATTCAGTTTCGGATGCTGAATCGTTCCAAGGGCCCAGCTGTCTGGGGCCCGCGTGCGCAGATGGACCGCAAGCTGTATCGCCAGGGGATGCAGGCGGCGATTGCCTCCCACGACAATCTGATTGTGATCGAAGACGGTGTGGAAGATCTTGTTGTTGAGTCAGGGCGTGTTGCCGGCGTTATCGGATTGGGCGGCGCGCGGTATGATGCGAGCGCGGTCGTCATTACCACGGGCACATTCCTGAAGGGACTCATCCATATTGGCGAGCGGCGGATCGCGGCAGGGCGCGCTGGCGAGGAACCTGCCATTGGCCTGGCTGACCGACTTTACGGGTTTGGCCTGCCCATGGGCCGTCTGAAAACCGGGACACCTGCCCGGCTTGATGGGACCAGCATCGACTGGTCTGTCTGTGACATGCAGCCAGCAGATAGGGAGCTGGTCCCCTTCAGCGAAATGACACCGCGCATATGCGTGCCCCAGATTGCTTGCGGCATGACCTACACAAATGCTGAGACGCATGCGGTGATTGCCGGGAATCTCGAGCGGTCCGCAGTCTATTCGGGTGCGATTGCCGGGCGGGGTCCGCGCTATTGCCCATCGATCGAAGACAAGGTCGACCGGTTCGCGAACCGCGACCGGCATCAGATTTTCCTTGAACCGGAAGGTCTTGATGATGACACAGTGTATCCGAACGGGATTTCCACTTCGCTGCCGGAAGACATTCAGGACAAGTTTCTGAGGACCATCCCGGCGCTCGCGAATGCGCGCGTAATACAATACGGCTACGCTATCGAATATGATTATGTCGATCCGAGAGCGCTGACATCCGGTCTCGAACTGAGAGCGGTCCACGGGCTTTTTCTCGCCGGTCAGATTAACGGAACGACAGGCTATGAAGAAGCCGGAGCCCAGGGCCTGATGGCCGGGCTTAATGCTGCGCGCCAGGTGCGTGGATTGCCGGCGGCTGTGCTCGACCGCGCCCAGGCTTATATTGGTGTCCTGATCGACGATCTCGTCACGCGCGGGGTGACTGAGCCATATCGGATGTTCACGTCGCGGGCAGAATATCGGCTCGCCCTGAGGGCGGACAATGCCGATCAGCGCCTCACCCGGATCGGTGAGGACTGGGGGCTGGTCGGAAGTGATCGCGCACAGATGTTTCACGTGAAACACGCGCGCCTGACAGAGGCACGCGAATGCTTGGAAAGTCTCCGTATGCCACCATCCGCAGCGGTTAGCCTCGGCTGGAAGGTCAATAAGGATGGCCGAATTCGCAGCGCGATGGATTATCTTGCCTATCCCGGGATTGGTTTTTCCGAATTGGTGGAGGCCTGGCCGGAACTGTCCGGCATTTCCGAGGCAACCCGCAGGCAGATGGAAATCGAGGCGCAATATGCTGGCTATATCGCGCGCCAGGCCGACGACGTGGCAGCCATGCGCCGCGATGAGGGCCTGATAATTCCCGAACATATCGACTATGCCCGCGTTGGCGGGTTGTCGAATGAGGCGCGCTCGAAACTCGACCTGATCCGGCCGGCGACGATTGGCCAGGCCGCGCGGATAGAGGGGATGACACCCGGGGCCCTCACCGCGCTGCTCGGCCATGTGCGTTCGGGCGTGCGGAAGGCGAGTTGAGCCAGATGACGAATATGCGGCCGGGCCGGCGCGATGTTCTGGACAGTTTCGATGTTTCACGTGAAACAGTCGACCGGATCGACCGGATAGTGTCGGTTCTGGATGAGTGGCGCTTGCGCATGAATTTGATTGGGCCGAAAGAGTGGCCGCTCGTCTGGTCGCGCCATGTGGCCGACAGTCTCCAGCTTGTCGAGCATCTTCCATCGACCGGCGAGATGGTCGATTTCGGCTCGGGTGCGGGGTTTCCGGGCCTGATCCTGGCCGGAGCCCTCGCGCCCGATATGAGGGTCGAGTTGGTCGAGAGTGTCGGAAAGAAATGCGCTTTCCTGCGGGCGGCGGCGGAAGCGGCGGGGCTGTCGGTGACTGTCCGACAGGCCCGGGTCGAAACGCTCGCGCCTCGCCAGGTCGATGCAGTGACCGCTCGCGCGCTTGCGCCGTTGCCGAGATTGCTCGATCTGGCAGCGCCCTGGTTGGAAAAAGGTGGAATAGCGCTGTTTCCCAAGGGCCGCACATGGCAGGAAGAATTGACGCAGGCGAAACAAAGTTGGACGTTCACGTGTGAGGCGATAGTGAGTCGCACCCATTCGGAGGGGGCGATCCTCAAAATCTCGGAGGTAGTCCGCCATGACTAGTGGCACGCGCATCCTGGCGATCGCGAACCAGAAGGGCGGCGTCGGAAAGACGACCACCAGTATCAATCTCGGCACAGCGCTGGCCGCGGTCGGGCGGCGCGTTCTCGTGATTGATTTCGACGCGCAGGGCAATGCCTCGACCGGGCTCGGAATCAGCCGGCCTGACCGGGAGCTGACCAGTTATGATATGGTGGTGGACCGCGTGCCTCTCGAACAGGCTGTTGTCCAGACGCTTGTTCCGCGTCTCGATATTATACCAGGCGACGACAATCTCTCGGGTGTCGAAACCGAACTGGCCGGTGACGCTCGCCGGTCCTATCGGCTTCGCGATGCGGTGCGTGGGTATCTTGAGCGAGCCGCGGCCGATGGCGGGACGCCTTATGACTATATCCTGATCGATTGCCCGCCATCTCTTTCCGCCCTTACGATCAACGCCATGACGGCGGCGGATGCCTTGCTGGTGCCGCTGCAATGTGAGTTTCTCGCTTTGGAAGGGCTCAGCCAGTTGCTGCACACGATTGAAATCGTACGCTCGGGCCTCAATCCGGCTCTCGATATTCAGGGTGTGGTCCTGACCATGTATGACAGGCGCAATAATCTGTCCGACCAGGTCGCCGATGAGGTTCGCGCCTTTTTCGGAAACAAGGTCTATAACACCGTGATCCCGCGCAATGTGCGGCTGTCGGAAGCGCCGTCCTTCGGCAAGCCGGCACTGCTCTACGATTACAGGTGCCCGGGCAGCGAGGCCTATATCCGGCTCGCATCGGAAGTCCTGCAACGTGAAAAGGCGGCACAGGCAGCATGACAGCGGATGCGGGCAAGTCCAAGCCAAGTCGTCTCGGCCGAGGCCTGTCCTCATTGATCGGGGAGGTGGAGGCGGTTGCGCCGACCGGCGAGGGGGAGGCTGGCCCGGTCACGCGCGGGCCCAGCGAGATCGCGGTCAAGGATATCCGCGCGAACCCGGCCCAGCCCCGGCAGGTCTTTGACGAGACCGCGCTTGATGAGCTTGCCGAGTCCATCCGTACGCGCGGCGTGTTGCAGGCGATACTCTTGCGGCCGGACCCGAAATCGCCGGGGCAGTACCAGATCGTGGCCGGTGAGCGGCGCTGGCGTGCGGCCAAGCGCGCGGGCTTGTCGAATATTCCGGCAATCGTGCGCGATATGGACGAACTGGCGCTCCTCGAAGTCGGGATCATCGAAAATGTCCAGAGGACGGACCTGAACCCGATTGAAGAGGCCGAGGCCTATGAGGCCCTGATGAAACGCTTCGGGCGCACTCAGGAGGGGCTTGCGGAAAGTGTTGGCAAGAGCCGTGCCCATATCGCGAATACGCTGCGGCTACTTGGTTTGCCTGACGGTGTGCGCGATCATCTGCGTGAGGGGCGGCTGACCGCCGGACATGCGCGCGCCCTCCTCAATGCGCCGGATGCCGAGGGCCTTGCTGAACGGGTAATCCGGAAAGGGCTGAGCGTTCGCGACGTCGAAGTTCTTGCTAAACGTGCGAAGGCTCAGGATCGCGGCAGCGATGAGGCTCGTTCCGGGCCGGACGAGGACAAGGATGTGGATACCAAGGCGCTGGAAGCCGACCTGACGCGGTCACTCGGTCTTGCCGTCGATATCAGACACAAGGAGTCTGGTGGGGAAGTCCGGATCCGCTATCGGGACCTGGAACAGCTCGACGAGGTTTGCCGGCTGCTGACAGCCCGGCGATAAACGTGGCGAACCGTCAGCGACGCGCGGCGAGACGCGCCATATCATTGACGAGGATACGGAGAGTCGGATCAGCCGTCGGGCCTGAAAGTCTGGCCGTGCGCTCGCAATCATGGATTCGTTCAAGCAGACGAATAAGTGCCGCCGCTGGCCATTTGCGCAGTCGTTTCTGGAATGCGGGCCACTGCTGAGAATAGACTGGGGGGCGAAGCTTCATCCCGACATTTCCGCTTCCTGCCGCCTGGGCGGCCAGCATCCGCTGAGCATCCCTCTGGATAGCACGCAGGATGCTTATGGCGCTGGTGCCAGCCATGTCCAGCCTGTCCAGCTCGCGCAATGCGCGGCTGCCATCACCCAAAAAGGCCGCTTCGACAAGGTCTGATATCTGATGATCAACATCATTGGCGCTGAGAGAGCGGACATCTTCAAGCGCGATGGGGCGGTTGAGACCATGGGCATAAAGCGTGAGCTTTTCCAGCTCGGCATGAGCAAGCCGCCTATGACCCGGGAGCCCGCTGATAAAGGCAATCAGGGCATCGGATGTGATTTGGATGTTTGCGGTCTCGAGGGCGCGCGTCACCAGCCGTTCCGTATCATCCTCGCTGTCGGAAAAGAGCTGGACGGCGGCGGCATTCCTCGACTCTTCGAATCCTTTACGAAGCCGGGAGGCTTTTTTAAGTGCGCCCGAAATGATGACCAGCCGGTTGTCCATGATGCCGCTGCGCTCTCCGGGCGCAAGGGCTTCAAGGATCGTACGAGCCAGGCGTTCGCCGGAGAGGCGAATCTCGATCACTGACCGGCCTCCCAGTAAAGATCGCGCGGCGACGGCGTCGAAGAGTATGGCCGGATCCCTGGAAATCTCGTCTTCGGTAAGTATCCGTCGCTCGCTCTCCATTTCATCCGACCAGCTCGCCACGAGTGTGCGTGCCCAATCGGCGGCGACCCCCTCATCATCGCAGAAAAACAGGGCTGCCCAGATGTTTGCGGGCGGCGCTCGGCTGAATTCCGTAGCGGAACTTGCGGAGACCTTCATTCCCTGTTGGCAAGTTGAAGCTGGATATCGTCGACGATCTGTCGTGCGAGGTCGCGCGCGGCGCGGTCCGCTGCATCATTTTGTGCAGAGACATCCCCGAAAGGTTCAGTCGGGACGTTGAAAAAAACCTCGCTCTCGACCTTTCCGGACAGGGCGTCGTCGGGAAAATCGACCAGATACCTTGCCCTCAGGTTTACACTGGACCGGGACGCTGCGCCATCGGGTCGGAACCCGAGTCGCTTGATCGTCTCATCGAGCTCGACGGTCACTACGGGTGTGCCTTCCGCACTGGGAATTCCTGCCGCTGTCTCTCGCAGCAGTGCCTTTCGGAGTGCATGTCCCGTGCGGCCACCGATCATTTCGACCTGGACATTGCCGCCGCCTCCCCCGAGGCCGGTTCCGTAAACAGGTTGGAAACCGCAGGCAGCGGTCGCAAGGAACAGGGCCGGAAGCGCAGTTTTGAGCATCTGTCTCATCAGACCACGATATTCACGATCCGCCCGGGCACCACAATGACTTTCTTCACGGGCTTGCCATCAAGAAAACTGGTCACAGTCGAATCGGCGAGCGCAAGGGCTTCGATATCTGCCGGGGCTGCGGTTTTTGCGACAGAAATTTCCGAGCGGCGCTTACCATTGACCTGTATAGGCATTGTCATTGTGTCATCCTCAACCAGTGCAGGATCGATTTCGGGCCAGGGGGCCCGCGACACGAAACCGACGCCAGCACAACGTTGCCAGGCTTCCTCGGCAAGATGTGGCATAAAGGGCGTGATACAGCGCGCAAGCATGGAGGCGGCTTCGAAGCGATCCTCTTCCGGCGCGTTATCTGCCATCTTTTTCAGCGCGTTGACCCATTCATGAAGACTGGCGACTGCCGTATTGAAGCGAAAATCTTCTATACTCTCCGCAATCGCCTTCGCAGCTTTGTGGCTGGCCCTTCGCACCGCGCTGTCACCGGTCGGTAACTTTGCGGGCGGCTTTCCCGGCAAGGCGTCAAACACCGACCATAAACGCTGGGTAAAACGCGCTGCGCCCTCGACACCGGCCTGTGTCCATTCGACGTCTCGGTCCGGCGGGCTGTCAGACAGCACAAAAAGCCGTGCCACATCGGCCCCATATGCGGCGATGATCGCATCCGGATCGACTGTGTTACGCTTGGATTTCGACATCTTCTCGATCGGACCGGCCGTCACTTCGACGCCCGTTTCGATATGGACGAGCCGGTCGCTTTGCTTCCTCACCTCGTCTGGCGAAATCCATTTGCCCTTAGCGTCGCGATAGGTCTCATGTGTGACCATGCCCTGGGTGAAGAGCCCGGCAAAGGGTTCGCCCGATGGGAGGTTGAGCCATCCGATGTCGCGCATCGCGCGCGAAAAGAAGCGGGCATAGAGCAGATGAAGAACCGCATGCTCGACGCCACCGATATATTGGTCGACCGGCATCCAGTAGGCGCGCTCTCGGGGGTCGTCTTTCGACGCGAAGCGGGCAAAATACCAGGAGCTGTCGACAAAAGTGTCCAGCGTGTCGGTCTCGCGGATGGCTGCTTTGCCGCACTGGGGACACTCGACATTTTTCCATGCCGGATGATGGACGAGCGGATTACCCGGTTTTTCAAAACTCGCATCCTCGGGCAGGCGCACCGGAAGCTGGTCTTCGGGCACAGGGACGATCCCGCATTCATCGCAATGAATGATGGGGATCGGGCAGCCCCAGAAGCGCTGGCGTGACACGCCCCAGTCGCGCAGGCGATAATTGACTGTCCGCTGACCCTGGCCGCGCACTTCTATTGCATCGATTGCGGCCGCCTTTGCTTCCTCAATTGGCTTGCCATTGAGAAAGCCAGAATTGAAAAGCGTTCCCGGGCCGGTATAGGCTTCGGAGCCGATCCCGAAACTGTCGGGGTTTGTGTCCGGCGGAAGGACGACGGGAAATACGGGTAATTCGTACTTATGCGCGAAATCCAGGTCGCGCTGGTCATGGGCGGGGCAGGCAAAGATCGCGCCGGTGCCGTATCCCATCAACACGAAATTCGCGACCCAGACGGGCAATGTGCGGTCCTCGAACGGATGACGCACGCTCAGCCCGGTGTCGAAACCAATCTTCTCGGCCTTTTCGATGGCTTCTTCGGATGTCCCGGTCCCTGCACACTTATCCCGGAACGCCTGGAGCGCGAGATCCGATTTCGCCAGTTGGAGCGTCAGGGGGTGATCGGGTGAGAGCGCAATGAAACTTGCGCCGAACAGCGTGTCTGGCCGCGTGGTGAAAATCTCGATACCGGCGGCGAAATCTTCCGGCGCGCCGCTCTGCCATTCAAAGCGCATGGAAAGGCCCTCGGAGCGGCCAATCCAGTTGGCCTGCATCGTGCGAACCTTTTCAGGCCAGCGCTCGAGCGTGTGCAATTGCTCAAGCAGGTCGTCGGCATAGTCCGTAATGCGCAGGAACCATTGGGTCAGTTCCCGGCTCTCGACCGGTGCGCCCGAGCGCCAGCCCTTTCCGTCAATGACTTGTTCATTGGCCAGGACGGTCTGGTCCACCGGGTCCCAGTTCACCTTGGAGGCCTTGCGATAGACCAGGCCTTTTTCCATCAGCTTCAGGAAGAGTCGTTGCTGGTCGCCATAATAGTCGGTGTCGCAGGTGGCGAATTCGCGGCTCCAGTCGAGCGACAGGCCGAGCTTGGCGAACTGGGCGCGCATGGCGTCGATGTTCGAATAGGTCCAGGCGCGTGGGTCGGCCCCGCGCTCCATGGCAGCGTTCTCTGCCGGCATACCGAAGGCGTCCCAGCCCATTGGGTGGAGGACATTGTAGCCTTTAGCCCAACGATAACGGGCAATGACGTCGCC
This sequence comes from uncultured Hyphomonadaceae bacterium, assembly GCA_964415675.1. Lineage (GTDB taxonomy): Bacteria > Pseudomonadota > Alphaproteobacteria > Caulobacterales > Hyphomonadaceae > UBA5336. The sequence continues at coordinate 108,668 of CAYQBG010000007.1, read as the reverse complement.
CATCGCATAATTTCGCACATGACCCATGTGCAAACGTCCCGACGGATAAGGGAACATCTCGAGGATATAGGCCTTTGGCCGGTCACCGGCTTCATCCGGGGACAGGGCGCGAAAAACCTCCGCCTCATCCCAGGCATCACGCCATTTCGGTTCCGCAGTGAGCGGATCATAGCGAGAAGCCATCCCCCTCACCTCCTTCTTGCGTGTGTTGGGCTGACCCCCTCTTGTGTAGGGGGTTTACCGGACCTCGGCCACTTTCAGGCGGCGCGCACGATCCAGAATCTTGTTTTCGAGCTGCACGGGGGTGGCTGGATCGACCTTGGCATCTTCCCAATCGCCATTACTGCGTATCTGACGGAATACGGAGACCTTCACCCCGTCGGCCCTCAGGCGGGTGTCGAGTATATAGACCGTGGCCTTGATACGCTCATCCGGCGCGCCTTCGAAGCTCTTCCAGTCATAAACGATGATCCCGCCCAGCGGATCGGGCTGCGATTGGAGCGGGAGGCCTTCCATCGTGTCCAGCGAGGCCCGCCAGAGATACGGGTTCACGCCGCCGCTCACTTCCTGAACCAGCTGTCGGTCCTCGGAATTTCCACCTGAGCCGCAACCTGTCAGGAGGAGCGAGCCCGCGGCGGCGGCTAAGACAAAACGCATGACCATCAATTAAACCCTATCGGAAAGACCCTGTTGACTCCAGCTCCTATAACAAGGCCCTGCAAGGGCGACCAGAGGTTAGAACATGCTAAGATTTGTCATAGGTGGGCTTGCGATGGGGCTCGCAGCATGCGGACTCTCCCTTAGCGCCGCCGCACAGGGGGATTTCGAAGTTTGGGAACGCGAGCTGTACGCCTCGGCCACGCTGGTGTTTGCGCCCGGCCTTTCCGACGATTCTGCGATCGGGGAGGGAGAAAATGCACTTTATGAAGTGTCGGCGGGCGGCACTGTCGAGCGCATCCTGGAGTCCGGTGTGCGGATCGGATTTCGCGGAACTTTGCGCCTGCAGAAGGACCATGATGGCCGGCCGGGCTTTTCGGGCAATTTCCCGGGCAATGGCCCGGCCGGGCCGCGTGGTGCGCTTACAGGTTTCACGCCCGGTGCGCAATCTGACCAGACCGGTCCGCGCGGCTCGCTTGAAACTGCGCATCTCTATGTCGAGGGCGGCTATGGCGAGATCAGCGCCGGGCGCGACCTAGGCATCGCTGCGCGTTTCCATGAAGGCGATGTTGGCGTCTTCTCGCATGCGCGCGCGGTCAACCCTTATCTCGATGCTTCGGGCCGCAGCCTGGTTCGGACCCGCCATGACCTGACCGGCCCGTCAGCGAAATTCACCTATGCAAGTCCGCGGATCATCGGCGTAAAAGCCGGCATTTCCTTCACGCCGGATGCGGACGCGCGCGGACTTGACCGGAACCTTCAATTCGACGGCGCCGGCATCGCGTCGCCGGATCTGGAGAATGCGCTGGAGATTGGTTTGAACGGATCGCGGCGCCTTCGCGAGAGCGGCATCCGTCTTCGCGGCGCTCTTTCCTGGTCAACCGCAGAGCTGGGCACGCCCGATGGAGGCACCCCTGCCGATGCTGGTCGTGTCGAAACACTGTCTCTCGGTGGTGAGATCGAACGCGATGAATGGCGGATAGGAGTCAATGCCCTGCTCAGTGATGACGGGTTGAAGTCGGGTGAATACAGCGCCTTCGGGGCCGGCGTGTCACGGCGGGTGGGCGACTGGACATTTTCGGGCGAGATAGGCGATGCGCGCGCGGATGCGATTGGGGCGGACGGGTTCTCATATTCTCTGGGCGCGGCGCGCAATCTCGGAAAACGGGCGCGGATTGCCATTGGCTACCAACAGCACGAGGCGGACACCCGGTCCCGAATTGATCCAGATTCGCCTTCATATGCCGGCCAATCGCAGGGGTTTGTTGTCGAAATCACACTCAAACCGTGAATTCGGTCACGTGTCTCAATCTTAATCTTCTCTTAGAGAAAGCTTCGCAATATGTTGGAGCCTGCAAGGAGGCGACATGCGTTGGGCGACACTCACATTTCTGGCAGCCACCACGGCGCTGGGATTCGAAGCCGGGGCTGACGAGGCTGCGGTATCGGGCGCATTGTCTGTCGAAGCGCCCACGCTGGCGGAGACCGAGCAGGCCCAGCCGGAATGGTACCGTCAGTTTACACTTTCCGAACCGGAAAAGGGTGAGATTGAAACCAACCCGGCGATACAGAGCGTTCCCGATGAAGACCTGCGCCTTGAATGGCTGAATTCCGGTCGCTGGGAGTTTGCCATTGACCTTCGCTCACGCCCGGACGATTCCCCGCTCCCGCGCGAGGAAATGTCCGCTGGGGCAACCTTCCAGATCACGCCACGATTTTCGATCGGCGGTGATGTAAGCCTCGGCGCGGAAGAGTTGGACGACAGCTCGAAATGGCGCGAACAAGCTCTCGAAACAGGCATCCGGCTGCGTTCCGCCTTCAAGTTCTGAAATCGTCATTCCAGAAGACTGATTCCGGCCAGCCCCGCAGACTGGCAAATCCGTGCTGCATTCACTTCAGTGATTCCGCCCAGGCCGTAGAGAGGCTGGCTCGATTGCTTGCAAAGCCTGCGAAACCTGATGGCCCCGATCGCTGGGCCGGCGCTCGGGCTCGCTGACGGGAAAACGGTCGATAACACTCGGGCGTCGACGCCGACAGGCGGCCGTCCCAGGAGCGAAGCCGGCTCATGGGCCGATGCGGTCATCAGGTGAAAACGGCCCGACCAACGCTTGGCTTGCGACAATCTCGCTTCCGGCCAGTGCACGCCGTGCGCTCCGACGGACCGGGCAAGTTCGGGGTCGGCTCCGATCAGCAAAATGAGGTGGCGTCTTGCCGCCATGCCCGCCAGTTGGCGAGCGGTTTCGACCCGGTCGGTTGCGCCGAAATGCCGGTAGACGATCCCCCAGCCTTTCGGCAACCTGTCGGGAAGATCGATGGCGGTAACGCCCCGGTTGGGATCGGTAAAGACAAGCACGGGCGGCCAGCCGGGCGGAAGCTGGTGGCTGGATATGCGCGCGGCATGTCTTAGGTTGCGTGAAACCGTCATTTTAGAGTGCAGGGCCAAATCATGCCTGATAACCCGGAAAAGGAAATTGCCCAACGCCGGTCACAGATTCTCAAAGCGTTGAGCGCTGCGGCTGGCGACAGGCCCATGGCGCTGGTAGCCGTATCCAAGCGCCAGTCCCCTGAACGCATCGATGCCGCCCTGTCTGCCGGTCACCGCTTGTTTGGTGAAAATCGGGTTCAGGAAGCAATCGAACACTGGTCGGACCGGCGCGGGCAGTATCGCGGTGTTGAGCTGCATCTCATCGGTCCTTTGCAGACAAATAAGGCAGAGGAAGCTGTTGCCCTGTTTGACATGATCGAAACGCTTGACCGGCCGAAGCTGGCGCGCGCGCTCCGCAAGGCGATGGACAAGCTTGGCCGCGAGGTTCCCTGTCTCATACAGGTCAACACTGGCGAGGAAGAGCAGAAAGCTGGTGTGAGCCCGGACGGTCTTGACGATTTGCTGGTCCTGGCGCGCAGCGAATGCGGCATTCGCGTCGATGGCCTGATGTGCATTCCGCCAGTGGATGAACCAGTAGGCCCGCACTTTGCACTGCTGAAAAAACTTGCGAGTGAGCGGGGCCTGCCGGTCGTGTCCATGGGGATGAGCGGCGATTACGAACTTGCCGCACGTCTCGGGGCGACGCATGTGCGGGTCGGCAGTGCACTGTTTGGAACTCGCCAGGCGTGAACTCCGGCGTCAGAAGCGGTACCCGCCCGCGAGGATCGTATCGTATTCGTCGCGGTTAAGCGGCACATATTCACCCTTTTCCGGATGAGCGAACCAGATCGGGTCCTGCGCCTCGTCGGGGTTGAACCCCTCCCTGACGAGCTCAACCTTGCGATACTTGAATGTACCTGTGGTCTCGGCTTCGCGCTGAAGTCGCAGGAAAACCGGGATCGCATAGGATGGCAGGTGCGTGTTGAGAAAACTGTGCAGGCCGGCGAAATCCACCTCGCCGCTCGCCGTAATGGCCGCCATGCCGGCTTTTCCGTCCATGCCCGGTATGGCGACGCCATAGACATTCGCCGTTTCGACGCCCTGATAGCCCGACATCACTTTGCCGACTTCCGTCGTTGAGACGTTTTCGCCTTTCCAGCGAAACGTGTCGCCGACTCTATCGACAAAATAGATATAGCCCTTCTTGTCCTTCCTAAGAAGGTCTCCTGTGCGATACCAGAGGTCACCCTTTTCAAACGCGTCGCCAAGGATCTTTTTCTTTGTTGCTTCTTCGTCATTGTAGCCTTCGAAGCGTCCGCGCGCATCGTCTTCGATTCTTCCGATGACTTCGGCTGGCTCATCGATTTGCGCATCAAGGCAGAAACCATCCGGACCGCGCAGGGGCTCTTCAGTTTCCATATCGAATTTGACGAAGCGGATATTGTCGAACTTGCCCTTCAGGAAAGGTGGGATCCGCCCGACCGCGCCAATCTTGCCGTCATAGTTGACGAAACTGACATTTCCTTCGGTAGAGCCGTAAAATTCGGCGAGATGCGGGATTCCGAACCGGTCGAAGAATTGCTGCCAGATTTCGGGGCGCAGACCATTGCCGAAACCGGTGCGGATCCGGTGCGCACGCTCTTTGGGATGCGGCGGCTGGTTGAGAAGATAGCGGCAAAGCTCGCCAATATAGGCAAAGGCCGTCGCGCCCTGTTCGGCGGCGTCATCCCAGAACTGGCTTGCCGAAAAGCGCCGGCGGAGAATTACGCTGGCGCCTGTCATCATGGTCGCACCGATGCCGCAAAGCCCTCCGGTGCCATGATAGAGCGGCAGCGTAATATACATCCGGTCACGCTCGGTCAGGCGGCACGGCGCGATGAAGGAGCGCATCATACCCTGGGTACGCATATGCGTGAGGCGCGCAGCCTTTGGCAGGCCAGTCGTGCCTGAAGTGTAGACATAAAGGCAGACTTCGCTTGCGTGCATGCCTTCGCGGTGGCTGCGCGCCGGGCGATCCGATGGCATGCTCTCAAGTTCGGGTTCGAGATCCCGGACAAGATGGTCGGCAAGGCCTCCGAGGGTCCATATGGTCGGCCGGCCTTCAAGCATGTCGATGGCTGAGCGCACCAATTCATCCTGTTCGGCGCCGCAGATGATGTGCTTTGCGTCTGCGATATTCACGCAGTGGGCGAGGGACTCATCGGCAAGGTTCGAGTTGATGAGCGCAGTGATCACCCCGATCTTCGACAGGCCGGCCCAGATGGCGACATAATCGGGCCGGTTCTCCATGAACAGGGCCACGCAATCACCCGGCGCCAGGCCCTGATCCAGCGCCCAATGGGCGATCTTGTTGGCGCGGACATCGAATTCGCCATACGTCATGATGGCGCCTTCGAACCGGAATGCGATATTGGCGCGATATTTGTCGACTGCGCGCTCGAAATCATCAGGGACGAGATTAAGGGAGTCGGGCGCGATGTCTTCCAGCCATTTCAGGGTCCGCCGGAGACCGGAGAGCACCTGCCAGTTAGATTTCATATCCTCTATGAAAGACATCGGGTGTCTCCTCTCATCATGCGCTTGTCATCAGACTTGCACAAAGGCGTTAAAGCGAGGTTTGGCAACGCACGGCCCAGTCTTCGGGCGCCAGATAACCGGTCAGGCATCCAGCTCGATATCCCAGTAGAGATAATCCATCCAGGTTTCATGCAGGTGGTTTGGCGGAAATCGCCGCCCGATATTCTGCAACTGGTATGTTGTCGGCCGGGTCGGCTTGCGGACCGGAAACATCTGCGCGTCGCGGGGCATCCGGCCGCCCTTTTTCAAATTGCAGGGCGAGCAGGCCGCGACAATGTTCGTCCAGCTGGTGCGACCACCTTTTGAGCGCGGGATCACATGATCAAAGGTCAGCTCGTTCCTTGCCCCGCAATAGACGCATTGGAAGCAGTCGCGCAAAAAGACGTTGAAGCGGGTAAACGCGGGCGGACGGTCCTGCCGGATGAACTCACGCAGGGCGATCACACTGGGCAAGCGCATCTCGAAACTGGGAGAGCGTACCACATGATCATATTCCGCCACGACCTCTACACGGTCGAGGAAGACTGCTTTTACGACTTCCTGCCAGGGCCAGAGCGAGAGTGGATAATAACTGAGTGGCCGGAAATCGGCATTGAGGACGAGAGCCGGACGGCCATTGGGGGGTGTCGACACGACCTCAGCCATCGTGGCGACTCCAAGGAGACTGGATAGATCTATCGACAGTACACCAAGTGAAAGCGAACACCCTCCGCTGCTGCTGAACTCATATACGATTCTTCACAACAATATTATGACAGTGGAGGCGATTAGGCGAGCCCCGTGATTCATTTCGCGCGCTGCACATTGATCCACCCCCAAAGCAAGTGTGCAGCGACCCCCCTCCAGGGGCGCCAGCTTTCCGCCAGTTCAGCGAATTCGCGTTTGTCGTGGCGGTCATTGCGCCCTGAGAGCTGCCTGTAGCTTTCCATCAGCCCGAGATCGGCTGTCGGGAAGGCATCAAGCTGGCGGCCAGCATACAGAAGATAGAGTTCAGCCGTCCACGGGCCGATCCCGCGAATGGTTGTGAGATGGCTGCGGGCCTCATCAGCAGGCATGTGTCGCGGGCATTCCAGGTCAAGTCCACCTGAGACGACGGCTTCGGCGATCGCTCTGAGATGACCCGCTTTCGGGCGCGAGAATCCGCAGGCCCGGATGGCCTCATCGTCAAGCGCGAGCAAGCCAAGTGGCGTTACGGTCCCAAGACGTTCTTCCAACCGGCCCCAGATGGTGGCACCGGCGCGTGTGGAAATCTGCTGAAAGGCAATCATGCGCGCGAGTGTGGCGTAGGAGAATTCCGCCTGGCGCCATTCGGGCGTGCCGATCTCGTCATGGGCCCGCGAGAGGGCCTTGTCGCGTGCGGCCAGCCCGGTGCAGGCTTCCTCAAGTGCAGCTTGGAAGGCCGGGGTCACAACGCGCCGACAATATCGGCTTCGACGATACGATTGCCAAGGAAGTAAAGGCCGTCATTCCTTATTGTCATGCTCAGGAACTCGCCGCCGCGTGAGGCCGCGGCGACCATGTCGATCGCCCGCGCAGTCTCCGTTTCCAGGCGCCCGGCGGCCTCAAGCGCGGTCTTCAGGTCCTCATGGCGCTCAAGCCGGATATCGATCTGCCCGTCGATCTGCCCTGCCGGGTCCCTGTCCAGCCTTCCCCGCGCGCCAATGTCCGCCGGTCCCCATTCCAGTTCCAGCTGGGCGAGCGAAATGTCGCCGCCAAGATCGAAAATTGCTCGTGGAAGGCGCGCAAGGTCGGCGGTTCGCTCCAGCGCCGGGATGGCCTGAGCGGCCTCGGCCCGCAGGATTGAGGGACCGAAACGGTTTCCGAGAAATTCGGCATCGGGAATGGGCCTGGCAAGTTCGATCGCTTGCCATTGTGTTTGCAGCTGGAGCATTTCCGGCTCGCCGGGCGCGGGGCGGAGATGGAATTCGAAGCCCTCGGCCCGGCCAAGCGCCGTGTCACCGTCAAAAGCGTCGAGTGTGTCGATAGCCAGCGAGACGCGCCGGATGCCGTCATTGGTCCAGGATAGGCTTCCGGCGGAGCGTTTTCCGAGCTCCAGCCGGTAGGCGGCGCCATTGACCTGAACCGAGTTGCGTCCGGGCGAACGTGCGATGACATGCTGCCAGTTCCAGGGTTGCATGACCAGTTGAAGCTCTTCGCCCGACCAGCGCTGGCCAGTGTGCGGGTCTTCATAGACCGGATCGACCAGATGCAGTGCGAACCGGAAGGGGTAGCCGCCGAGATGTTTCGAGGAAAACTCAACGATCCGGCCAGCGCGGCGTTCACCCTCGATCCAGTCATCAATACCCTGCGAGAGCAGGTTCCTCGCCCAGAACCAGTACAAACTGTAGGCGGCCACAAGCAGCACGAAGAGGAAGAACGGGAAGAACAGCCAGAAACCACGGCGCTTGCGTGGAGGGGAAGGGGACATCTCAGCTTGGCTCCAGGTCTTCCGGTCGGCGCCCCTGCGCGGTGAGGCCTTCTTGCAGGAGTCTGGCCGACGCCGGCTCAATCACCGCTTCCAGTTGGCGCATAAGTTCTCGCCGGTCCAGCCCTGACGGCAGCGGTGGCAGGATCTCGAAGACGGCTGTTCCGGGGCGTCGGATAAAGCCTCTGGCCGGCCATGTCAGGCCGGAATTTGTCGCCACCGGGGCCACTGCAAGCCCCAGCCGCTTGTAGAGGGACCCCGTGCCGGCAGCGAAATAGGTCGTTCGCGTCCCCGGTTTGTGGCGTGTGCCTTCCGGAAAGATGACGATCACCCGCCCCTTGTTGGCCCTCGATTGCGCTGTCGCGGTCATGGCTTTCAGCGTCTGTGCCGCGCCGTCGCGGTCGATCGGGATCATGCCGGCCTTGAGGGCATACCAGCCAAGGACGGGATACCAGAGCAATTCGCGCTTCATGATGATGGCCGGTGCCGGGGTGATCAGGAAGGGTATGAACACGTCCCACATGCACTGATGCTTGCCGGCATAGATGAAGGGCGCCTCGGGCAGGTTGGCGGCGCCGCGAATCTCGGTCTTCACACCGCATATCCAGCGCAGGCCGAAACGCGTCAGCCGGGCAAACAGCCTGATGCCGGACACTGTGACCGGTTTGGGCATCAGCAAGGCCGGCAGCCAGATAATGCCCACAAGCAGCATCAGGCCGTACATCCAGATCAGAAAGATGGCAGAGCGGATCGCGTTCATCGGGGCTATCTAAACGGCGCACTCAGCCGGGTCACGCGCCATTTGGCCCATTCGACAAGGAGGCCGCGAAAGGAGCGAATCTCGCTGAACGCCTTGTCGGGATCGATCTTTGTCAGCACCGGGGCGGGGATCAATTCAGTGTCCGGCATCACTTCGCCGAGCAGGATCATGCTGCGTGGGACGTGATAATTGGATGTGACCACAAGCGCGGAGCCGAACTGGTTTTCCTGCACCCATTCCGCTGTCTCCAGGGCGTTGCCGCGAGTCGTTTCCGCCTTGTAGCCTATATCGACGCAGCATTCGTAAAGGTGCGCCGGCCCGCCGGCCCGGCTGGCTACTTCACTGGCAGAGACGGCGCGGTTGACCCCCGTGATCAGGAGGCGTTTCCCCTGGCCGGCCTCAAGCAGCCGCATGCCCTCTGCGATCCTAAGCCCCGAGCCCCCGGTGAGGACCACGATTGCATCGGCCTGCGCGCCACTTTTGATCTGTTGAAGGTATTGCACACCCGCCCGGAAACCCAGGAAATCGAATACCAGGAAAGCGAGGCAGGCCAGGAACAGGAGACGACGCAGCGGCAGCTGCTTGCGGCGAGGGCGATAGGCCATGGCCTAGAGGCTCCCCTTCAGCGACCGCATGACGGTGATTCGCGCGGCGAGCCTTGCGGCAATCGCCGCAATGACCGGCGTGGCCAGCAGGATGATCAGGTCAAGGAGGTCGAGAGAGAGTTGCGGAAGCAGCCCGTTGCGCCCGCCGCGCGCCGATGCCATGGACATGACGAGCGCTGCTGTGCCGAGCGCGAACAGCGCGCCCACCGCGCCAGCCCGCAGGCCCAGCAGCCAGAAGCGCCGTTCGAACAATTGCGAGATAAAACGATCTGTCGCGCCCGAGAGGTGGAGAACATCGACGATATCGCGGCGCGCGAGCAGGGCTGCATGGGTCGCGAATGCAATGACGGCGAGCGCAGTTGCGCCAAGGAGCAGGACGGTCGACAGGGCAACCAGGCGCACGACCGCCAGCGCGCGGCGCACATCGCCGGCCCATTCGGAATGGGCATCGACAATGGCGCCGATCCCCGCCTCCGTCAGGCGCCGCTCAAGCGTTGCGTCGAGGTTTTCCGATCCGGCCTCTGCCCTGACCTCCAGGATGAGAGGCAGTGGCAGGCCGGCCGGTAGGCCGCCAGCACCGAAACTTGGCGCCAGAAGGGCTTCGACTTCTCCTGATTCCAGCACCCTGGCCGTCTCGATACCGTTTGTCTCCAGGATAATGTCGAGCGCTTCTGCCGCTCCGCGCCGGTCTTCACCCTGAAGCCGGACCGTGAACTGGCCTTCGACTTCAGCGGTCCAGCCGCGCGCGGCGCCATAACTTGCGCGGGCTGAAAGCGCCGCGAGGGCAGCCAGGAAGCAAAGTGCGCACACAACGAAGAAAAGGGCCGCCTCTCGCGCATCGCCCTCGGGAAGGAGTGAAGTTGGCTTACTCATCCGGCATGAGCTCCGAATTCGATATCGCGAACAAGCAGTCCATGCTGGAGGCGCAGTACCGGGGCATTCATCTCCCGGATCAGTGTTAGGTCATGCGTGGCAATCAGGACAGTCGTGCCGAGTCGGCGGTTGAGTTCCCCGAAAAGGCGCAAGAGACGCGATCCCATTTCCGGGTCGACATTGCCCGTCGGCTCATCAGCGATCAGAAGGTCGGGCTTGTTGACCAGCGCCCGTGCGATGGCCACACGCTGCTGCTCTCCGCCCGAAAGCTGCGGGGGCTGGGCGTCGATACGCGGGCCAAGGCCGACCCAGCGCAGGAGCTCCTCAACGTCTGCGCGATAATCCGCTTCCTTTATGCCCTGCACGCGCAGTGGCAGCGCGGCATTTTCATAGGCCGACAGGTGATCGAGGAGCCGGAATTCCTGAAACACCACGCCTATCCGGCGCCGAAACGCCGAAAGCTGGTTCCGGTTTAGTGCGTTCACACGTCGCCCGAAAAGCGAAACCTCGCCGCGGCTGGGCGGCAGTGCGAGATAGAGGAGCTTGAGCAGGCTTGTCTTGCCGGACCCGGACGGCCCGGTCAGGAAGGTGAAGGATCCCGGCTTTAACAAAAGGTCGATGCCAGACAGGACATCTTCTGCCGCATCATAGCGCAGCGCCACATTGTCGAGCCGGACCGCTTCGTCGCTCATCAGTTCGGGGTTGCGTTGTCTCATGGCTCGATGGATATCTCCCCCGCACAAACAGTGCGTGAACAATAGACCATTCGTTCGAATTGCGCGATTGTCCAAGCCATGATCCTCACCTGCCCGGCCTGCGAGACACAATATTTCGCGGAAGACTCCACGATCGGAAGCGAAGGGCGCAGCGTCAAATGCGCCGCTTGCAGCCATGCCTGGTTTGTCCGTGGCGATGGCAAGGAGGAGGCCGGGCCGGACACTGCTCCGGGCGCGCACGAGCGATATCTGGAAATGGTTCGCATCCGTCGCAAGCGTCGCTCACGCACGACCGCCATAGCAGTCTGGCTTATCGCGGGTGCGTGCCTGCTGGCTACGGCGGGCGGCGCCTTCCTGTACCGCAACGATATCGTGCAGACCTGGCCACAGACAGCGAGTGCGTACCGCGCGATCGGACTGGATGTGAACCGGTTCGGACTCGATTTCGAGAATATAGAACGTGCACGGGAATTGCGCGGGACCATGCCGGTGCTGATGGTGGCTGCGAATGTTCGCAATGTTTCGCGCCGCACACGCAAGGCACCAGTTGTCCGCGTCGGTCTTCTGGACGATTACGGCCGCGAGATCGCCTTCATGCTCGCCGAAATCATTCCAGCGGAAATCGGACCGGGTGAGGCTGGCCAATTCAAGGCAGTGCTCGAAAACCCACCTGTCGATTCCTACAGTCTCAGCCTTCGCTTCGTAACGGCCGAAGAGGCGGCGCAGGCGAGTGGGGCGGGCGCATCATGAGTGAGCTGCCATTGATCAGACCGGTCATGTCCGAGCAAGAACTGACCGCTCATATTGATAAGTTGGCCGGACGGCTGGCGGAACAGATGCAGGGGCCTTGGACGATCGTATCGATCCTCATCGGGGCCATGCCGTTCACCACCGATCTGATGAAGGCGCTGGCCCGGCTGGATGTTCATCCCGGGCTCGATGCGCTCTGGCTGGAAAGTTATCGCGATGCGCGAGAGAGTTCGGGGCGGGTCGTGGTGCGCGCAGACCTGTCGCGTCCCGTCACGGGGCGCCACGTCCTTATTGTGGACGATGTCTATGATTCCGGTCGGACACTGTCATTCGCCCGCGCGCACCTGCTGGCGAAGGGCGCGCTGGGCGTGGCGACCTGCGCACTTGCCCGCAAACCCTCAGCGCCTGCAGGTGGCGTGGACTATTATGCGTTCGAGGCGCCTGACCGATTTCTGGTCGGATACGGCATGGATGAATCCGGACGGTTTCGTGGCCTGCCCTATATCGGCGCGCTGGATTGAGAGGTTTTTGCTTCAGCGCATGGCGCAGCAAGGGTTCGGCTTGGGTCTTGGTGTGCGGTGCGGCGACCTGTGCTGAAATGTGAAGGCTGCAGCGCGGCTGTTGAGGACGCCTGAGAAGCGTGGCCCCGCGCGACTGACGATGAACCCGCCACCGCCGCCATAATAACCGCCGTCAATTCCGGCCCCCACGCCGCCATCGAAGCCCGTGAAATCATAGCTCGCCGCCGGTGCGGCTGCCCGGCGGATCACACGCTGTTTCCGGGCCGGAGCGCGCGTCGTGTGGATTTTTCTTTTCACCGTAAAGGTGCGGCAGGCGTCATGGCCGTGGAGTTCTGGCACGCAGCTCCGGGCGTGTGGCGTCAGTGGTTCAGGCCCCTTTATCCGCTGACCGGTGTCCTTGCCGTCGGCCAGGGCCGGGCCGGCCAACAATGCGGCCGCGAGGATCAGGCCCGTCCAAGTGTGCGGTTTCGGCATGGTATTCGCCTCCTGCGGGAAGATCTGCTTTGTCTGAGCAGAGCCAAGCAAGCTCTGCACCATCCTTCAGGTAAAGATTTGCGCGCGCGTCGGCCGGTTTGCAACGGCTCTCCCGCCAGGCGCGAACTGGCCGGTCAGGGTTGCAGCCGATAACCGCCGCTATCGGTCAGGAGAATGCGGGCATTCGAGGGATCGACCTCGATTTTCTGGCGCAATCGGTAGACATGGGTCTCCAGAGTATGGGTCGTCACATTCGCATTATAGCCCCACACTTCCGCCAGCAGCTCTTCGCGCCCCACTGTCTTGCCGCCGGCACGATAGAGGTATTTCAGGATATTGGTTTCCTTTTCCGTCAGTCTTATGCGCCGCTCGTCACCCTTGCGAAGCACCTTCATGGACGGCTGGAATTCATAGGGGCCGATCTGGAAGGTGGCGTCTTCGCTTTGTTCAAAACTGCGAAGCTGGGCCCGGACCCGCGCCAGCAGCACAGCGAATTTGAAAGGTTTGGTTACATAGTCATTCGCGCCGGCATCAAGTCCAAGGATCGTGTCGGCATCTGTGTCCTGCCCGGTCAGCATGAGGACCGGGACACTGACGCCTTTCGCCCGCATCTGCTTGCAGGCTTCCCGTCCGTCCATATCCGGAAGATCGACATCAAGCAGGACAAGATCAATCCGCTCACTCACGGCGAGGTCGATTCCCGCTCCGGCCGTTCCAGCCTGAAATGTCTCGAAACCGTCATGCACGTCGAATTGCTCGGCAAGCGCCTCGCGCATATCCTCATCATCATCGACCAACAGGATCGTTTTTGTGCCGGACATCTTTCGTCCTCCATTTTACTGGCGGCGAAATAGGCCGCATTTGGCGGATTGTCTGCCTTAGTATGACAAAGATGCGTTCACATGTTGAGGAGGATTGAGTGAAGACCAACTTTACCGCCTATTCCGACGGGCGTTTTGTCGGTGAGGGGCTGGAGTTTCAATGCGCGCTCGGACGCGGTGGGGTCACTGGCGCTGAGCTAAAGTGGGAGGGGGATGGCTGCTCACCCCTTGGCAACTGGCCGATGCGCCGGCTCTTTTTTCGTCCTGACAGGATTGCGCCGCCTGAGACCGGCCTGCAGCGTGTGCCACTCGCGCGACATGACGGGTGGTGCGATGCGCCGGGCGACCCCCTTTATAATCGGCCTGTATCCCTACCCTATGCGGCTTCGCATGAAGTCATGTGGCATGATGACAGGGTTTATGACCTGATTGTCGAGCTTGGCTATAATGACGCGCCAGTCGAGCCGGGCCGGGGAAGCGCAATCTTCCTGCATATCGCCCGGCCTGACTTTGCCCCGACACAGGGGTGTGTGGCTCTTGCGCCGACTGACCTGCTGGAGGTTCTCAGATTCTGTTCGCGGGAGACCGTCCTGCAGATCGCGCTTTAGGCGACCGCCGCCGCGACTGCTGCGCCGGGCTCTATGTCGCCATCATACAGAGCACGCCCGAGAATGCAGCCGGCGATCGGATTGTCCCCGGTCGCTCGTTTCAGAGCGCTTATGTCTGCAACAGACGCGACGCCGCCACTGGCAATCACGGGGATCGAAACCGTACTGGCGATTTCGGAGGTGAGTGCCACATTCACCCCGGTCTTCATGCCGTCGCGTCCGATATCGGTCACAATGATCGCGGCGACACCGCAGCCCTCAAACCGCCGGGCAAGTTCAAGGGCGGGCAGGTCGGATGTTTCTGCCCAGCCCTCGACAGCGACGCGGCCATCACGCGCGTCTATGCCGACGACAATGCGGCCCGGCAGATCGCCTGCCGTTGATTTGACCAGTTCGGGATCACGAAGCGCAGCGGTGCCGAGAATGACCCTGTCAACGCCCGCTTCCAGCCAGGCGTCGATGCTCTTGCGGTTTCGAATGCCGCCGCCGAGCTGGACCGGGCTTTTGGTTGCGCCGAGAATGGCGCGCACGGCCTCTCCATTGGCGCTGGCGCCTGCAAATGCGCCATCCAGGTCGACCACATGCAGGTGGTCAAAGCCCAGTTGCTCAAACCGTGCGGCCTGATCGGCGGGAGAATCGTTGAACTGGGTGGCCTGGTCGATATCCCCGCGAACAAGGCGCACACACGCCCCCGCCTTGAGATCGATCGCCGGAAAAAGCGTGAAACTCATTTCGGGTCCCATTTCAGAAAGTTTGCAAGAATTTTCAGGCCCGTGCCCTGGCTCTTTTCGGGATGAAACTGTGTCGCGATGAGGTTGTCGCGCGCGACGGCGGCGACAATCGGGCGGCCATAATCTGTCAGTGCGGCTACCTGGCCTTCATCCTCGGGCGAAAACGCATAGGAGTGCACGAAATAGGCATGCGGATCCTTCCCGAGGTCGGCCAGAACGGAATGGCGCGTAAGGATATCGAGCGAGTTCCAGCCCATATGCGGCACAGGCCGGTCGCCGCCGGGGTCGATCGGAACAACGGCGCCGTGAATCCATCCCAGGCCGGGCGTATTACCATCTTCAGCCCCGAAATCAGCGAGCATCTGCATGCCGACACAGATGCCGAAAAAGGGTTTGCTGCGGCGCAGAACCGCAACTTCCAGGGCGTCGATGACGCCGCTTGCCGAATTGAGTGACGACATGCAATCGGCAAAATGTCCGACACCGGGCAGGATCACCCGATCCGACGCCAGGATCGCTTCCGCGTCTGCTGTCAGATCGACCCGGACATCCAGCCCGGCAAGGCGGGCGGCTTCAAGCACAGCGCGCCTTGCTGAATGGACGTTGCCCGAACCATGGTCGATGAGCGCCAGCGTTTGCATTTATCCTGCCTGTTTGCCGCAAAGCGGAATTCCGGGGCCCTGGTCGCTGGTGCAGTCTAGAGACTGCCCTTGGTGCTTGCCGGGCCTCCCGCAAGGGCCGGATCAATCGCGATTGCGGCCCTCAGGGCCCGCGCGCTCGCCTTGAAACAGCTCTCAATAATGTGGTGGCTGTTCTCGCCATAAAGGTTTTCGACATGGAGGCACATGCCGCCATTGCCGGCGAGCGCATGGAAAAATTCCTTGAACAGCTCTGTGTCCATCTCGCCGATCTTGTCGCGCTGAAACTGTACCCGCCAGACCAGATAGGGGCGTTTGCAAAGGTCGATAGCGGCCCGGCTCAGCGTCTCGTCCATCGGGACATAGGCATGGCCGAATCGCGTGATGCCGGCAAAATCGCCTAGCGCCTCGCGTACAGCCTGGCCGATCACGATGCCTGTGTCCTCAACCGTGTGGTGCATATCCACATGCAGGTCGCCTTTGGCTGTCAGGTCGAGATCGATAGAGGCGTGTTTCACCAGCGCTTCGAGCATATGGTCGAAGAAGCCGATCCCGGTATCGATTCGGGCCTTGCCGGTGCCATCAAGGAGAAGGCGGGCGTCAATTTCGGTCTCTTTCGTCTTCCGTGAGACAATGGCTGGGCGATTGGATGTCATGAGGTGGGTCATAGTCGTCCTGCCGCGCAACATCAATTCGTAAAAATTCACGGAATTCTAAGCCTTCGCGGCAACTGATGATTCAGATCGAGGGGCAATCGAAACGGTCAGAAGGTCCAAGCCATAGTGAACAGGAAAAAGACAAAAGCCCTGCTGCCCAGTCGCATCAGCCTGAGTGTATACCATCCGCTTGTCTCACTGGTGATGGCTGTCTCACTGATCGGTGTGTTCCTCGGGGCGAGTCTCTGGGAAACCTATGCGCGCAGCCGGGCTGACTCCTACGCCCAAACTGAATGGATTGCTGCGATTGTGTCCGGTGATCTGGCAACGGGCCAAACCGACCGGATAAAGACTGTTATCGGAGCTGAGCATTCGGAGCGGCTCCTTCTTCTCGATGCAAAGGGACGCCGCGTCGCCGGTGAACTTCCCGCGTCGGCGCTTGAAGACGCAATCAGGTTGCCGGTGGCCCATGGTGGCAAGGCGATCGGGACGCTTGTCAGTAAGGACCTGGTGCCTTTCCGGCTACGATTGCCCCTCTGGCTGATCCTGGTCCTGTGCAGCCTGGCCATTTCTGTGGCCGTCCTGTTCGGACGCCTTTATTCCCAGCGTCTGGTAAGCGGGCTTCAGGAAATCGAAGACGAGATCGACTGGCTTCTGGACCGCAAGGGCTCCCCACCCTCCCGCTTCAAAAGCTTTGTCGAGCTTCAGCGGCTTCGCGCGCGTGTGCACCGGGCTATTCAGTCACTCTCAAGGGAGCGCGATGGGCTCCGCCGCCTTGCCTATCGCCATCCGGTCACGGGGCTTCCCAATCAGGGGGCCATGCAAAAACGACTGGCGAGTGCTCTTCAGGGGGCCGATTACGACGCACCGGTGTGCTTCATGCTGCTGGACATAGACCGGTTTGGCCGCGCCTGCGAAATGCTGGGTGCCGCAGCGGGCAATGAGATCCTGCGCCTTGCGGCCCAGCGTATCAACGAAGAGCTTGAAAAAGCCAGCACCAGCGGTCTCATGCGCCCGGGCGATACACTCTTGTCGCATTTCCATGCCGATGATTTCGGATTGCTGCTTTCGGGGATTTCCAGCCGCAAGGATGCATCGACCCTTGCGCGGGCCTTGCGTGCGGCCTTCGTGAAGCCATTCGATCTGAATGGCCGCCGGGTTTCGCTCGGGCTTTCTGGCGGCATCGTTATTGCGCCTGAGGATGGCGATGAGGCGGATGATCTTCTGCGGAGGGCGGGAATAGCACTGTCGAGTCTGCGCGAAGAGGGGCGATCAGGTTTCAGGTTTTTCGCGCCGAGGCTGGACCGTGTCGCCAAGGGGCGACTCCAACTTGAAACCGATATCCGGGTCGGGCTGGCCCGCAACGAATTCGAACCTCATTTCCAGCCGAAGATCGATTTCAGGACCGGCCGGATCGCCGGCTGTGAGGCGCTGGCGCGATGGAGTCGGGAAGGCGGGCGGTCCGTGCCGCCGGGCGCGTTTATCCCAGTTGCCGAGGAGAGTGGCCTGATCGATGAGATCGGGCAGACAATTCTTGAGCGCGCCTGCGTGGCTGCGGCTGGCTGGCTGCGCGATGGCATGGCGATCCCGGTTGCTGTCAATGTCTCGCCGAGCCAGGTGGCGCGACCGGACTTCCGCGACATTGTGATCGACACAATCACAAAAGCCGGACTTCCGCCGAGATTTCTCGAATTGGAGGTCACCGAATCGGTGGCCGTGTCCGATCCGAAGAAATTCGAGAATGTAATGCACCCCCTGAAGGCGATGGGTGTACGCTTGGCCATTGATGATTTCGGAACCGGCCATTCGAACTTGTCGATTCTCTCGCGCCTGAATTTCGATGTCTTCAAGATCGACAGACAATTCATTGCCGGACTCGATGGCGATGATTCAGCGCCTGCCATTGTCGAGATGATCCTCGCCATGGGCGAAAGTCTCGGTCTGGAAACGGTTGCCGAAGGGATCGAGACTCCGGAACAGGCTCGCTTCCTGCGCCGGCGGGGATGCACACTCGGTCAGGGCTTCCTGTATTCGCGGGCGCTGGCCGAGCGGGAGTTCCGCGACTTTGTCGATGGATGGAACCGGCGTCGTGGGGGCCAGTTTCCTGCGCAAGCAGGCTGACAGGCGGCTCGTTGCCCCTTGCGCGCAGGCCTTGCGCGCGCCAAATGCTTTCGCGTGACCGATACACCTCATTCCGCTTCACCGATCTGGCACGGCACGACCATTCTCGCTGTGCGAAAACCCGGCACAGTCGTGCTGGTTGGCGATGGCCAGGTTTCAGTTGGCCAGACAGTCATGAAAGGGAATGCCCGCAAGGTTCGAACCCTGCAGGGCGGCAGGATCCTTGCCGGGTTTGCCGGTGCAACAGCCGACGCTTTCACCCTGTTCGAGCGACTGGAAGAAAAGCTGGAGCGTTTTCCCGGCCAGCTGCAAAGGGCCGCCGTTGAACTGGCAAAGGACTGGCGGACAGAAAAATACCTTCAGAAGCTTGAAGCCATGCTGATTGTGGCTGACCGTGACGTCACGCTCGTGCTGACCGGCACCGGCGATGTGCTTGAGCCCGAACATGATGTTGTGGCTATCGGGTCGGGCGGTAATTTTGCGCTCGCCGCTGCCCGGGCCGTGTTTGACTACGAAGCCGATGCCGAGACCGTGGCGCGCAAGGCCATGGAAATCGCGGCAGATATCTGTGTCTACACAAACACCAGCTTCACGATAGAGCGCCTCGACATCTGAGGTGATACTATCGCCTGCTGGAAAACGGATTGCCCCGAATGACCGAACTCACCCCCCGCGACATTGTCGCAGAACTCGACCGACACATTGTCGGACAATCGGCCGCCAAGCGCGCTGTCGCCATTGCGCTGCGTAATCGCTGGCGCCGCAAACAGGTTGGCGGAACCCTTCAGGACGAGATCACGCCGAAGAACATTCTGATGATCGGCCCGACCGGTGTCGGCAAGACAGAGGTGTCGCGCCGCCTGGCGCGGCTCGCCAAGGCGCCCTTCCTGAAGGTCGAGGCGACCAAATTCACCGAAGTGGGCTATGTCGGCAGGGACGTCGAGCAGATTGTCCGCGATCTCGTCGAGAGTGCCATTGTCATGGTTCGCGAAAACAAGCGCAGGCAGGTGGAGCCCCAGGCACTGGATGCCGCAGAGGAGCGTCTGCTTGATGCGCTTGTGGGCGAGGATGCGCAGTCATCCACACGCGAAGCTTTTCGACTGAAACTGCGCTCGGGCGAGCTTGATGATCGCCCTGTCGATATTGACCTCGCCGACCAGTCCAATCCCATGCAGATGATGGATATGCCGGGTGCCGGTGGGTCGATGAGCATGATCAATCTCGGCGACCTGTTCGGCAAGGCGATGAGCGGACGCACCCGACAGGTGCGCACGACAGTCTCCGAAGCGGCCAAGCCTTTGCTGGACGAAGAGGCTGACCGGCTTCTGGACGAGGAGTCTATCCAGCGCGAGGCTATCCGGGCGGTGGAGGAGGACGGGATCGTCTTTCTCGACGAGATCGACAAGGTGTCAGCCCGAAAGGAACGTGGCGGCGCTGATGTCTCGCGCGAAGGGGTACAGCGCGACCTGCTCCCGCTGATCGAGGGAACCAGCGTGACGACCAAGCGCGGCGTGGTGAAAACAGATCACATCCTGTTTATCGCGTCGGGCGCCTTTCATATCGCTAAGCCGTCTGACCTTCTCCCCGAGTTGCAGGGGCGTCTTCCGATCCGGGTCGAGCTTGAGGCGCTGACACGCGACGATATGCGTCGCATCCTGGTGGAGCCCGAAGCCTCACTGATCCGGCAGCACAAGGCGCTGATGGCGGCTGAAGGTGTGACGCTGGAGTTTAGTGAAGACGCGATTGACGCGCTGGCCGATATCGCCGTGCAGGTGAACGACTCGGTGGAGAATATCGGTGCACGCCGCTTGCAGACAGTTCTTGAGCGTCTGGTCGACGAGATCAGCTTCGATGCGCCTGAACGCTCGGGCGAGACGATAGAGATCGATGCGGCCTATGTCCGCGACAAGGTTGCCGGGCTCGCCGGAGATGCGGACCTGTCGAAATTCATCCTCTGAGTTTGCACTGGTCTTCCGCTTTACGCCGTCTGCCGACAGGCTACGCTGCAAGGCAGTTTCGGACAAAGACACGGCTAGGAGCACATTCATGACAAAGAGCTTTGAATTCTACTTCGATTTTGTCAGTCCCACGGCCTATCTCGCCTGGCATGCCGCGCCAGCCGTCGCCGTGCGGACGGGGGCGGAAATGATCTTGAAGCCGATGTTTCTGGGCGGTGTCATGCAGGCGACCGGGAACAAGCCGCCAGGAACCGTGCCTGCAAAAGGCAAGTATCTGGGGATCGATCTCATCCGTTGTGCCCGCCATATCGGTGTGTCGTTTTACTCGAACCCAGCTTTCCCGTTCAACACGCGGCCAGCCTTGCGGGCCGCTCTCGGGCTAGCCGACACGCCGGAGGCGCAGAAGCGGTTCGTCGATGCGTGTTTCACTCTGGCCTGGGGCGTTGAGGCGCCGCGCGACCTGGGCGATGCGGCGGCACTTGCCGAAGCGGCTGCGAGTGCTGGACTGGATGCGGGGCATGTGGCCGAACTGGCAGTCGATGACGCCAACAAGTCAGCCCTGCGCACCAATACTGACGAGGCTGTCGCACGCGGGGCCTTCGGCGCGCCGACTTTCTTCGTCGGCGAAGAGATCTTTTTCGGGCATGACCGGCTCGACTATATCGAGCGGGCGCTCATGGCCTGAACCATTTCCCGGCGAGCGGTGCCGCCGGTTGCCGTGAACGGATCATGGTTTCAGGCCCCACTGCCTTGATTGAACCGGTCGCACCAGGCGCCCAGGGCGCGCTCGCGGGCGCCCTTGCATGTCAGCGCATCCTCACCATTGTCGGTGCAGGCGTTCCCCTGAGGATCCAGATCGAGATAGGCTGACGCACTTGCAGCTGCGGTGAGATAGGCTCGGCGGGCGTCTTTTGCAGCGTCACTGCGCGCGTGCTGTGCCATCAGCCCTGCAAGGCCCTGTCGCCGCTGGAAGTTGCAGGCGCTCCTCCCGACCATCTCCTGAAAGGGCGTGGCGTTCATTTCGCTGTTTGCGAGGCCGGCGACATCCTCGCTATAGGCGGGCCAGGCCGTCTCGACGGATGACTGGAACGCGCGCGCGCTTTGCTCCGCCGCATCCCAATCGGACTTTCGCACGGATACTTCGAGCACATGTCCGGCGATCACGCTGTCATTGATGCGTTTCACGGCGGCCGCATAAGCGCAATGATTGCCCAGTGTCGGATCGGGCGCCCCTTCTTCGCAGACGCGCCAGGCAAAATCCGCCGCGCTCAGCGCCTTTGTGCGGGTGGTCAGGACACTCTCATCATCGACATCCGGGGCATAGGAAGCGGCCTCCCAGGCGCGCGCACTCGCAGTTGCACGAACAAGCGCCTTGTCGTCGTCGCCGGCCGTTCGGGCGGTTCCGGCCAGGGTCAGGGCTTCATTGCCGAGCCGGTCGAGCGTTTCGAAATCGGCGGCCGATGCCATCTGGTTTTCCAGCGCCATAAGCGCGTCATCCACGGGCGGGCTGTCATCCGTGGTCACGCAGGCGGCAAGGACGACGCCGATGGCGGCCATCAGGGCGAGGGGGTATCGAGGGATCATCCTACGGCTCCTTCCAGGGGAACAGGGTGTAAGGCTTGATTGTCCGGTTCGGAGTCCGGCAAGGGCACCGAAGCCTGGGCCGACGCAGCGACGGGCGGCGGATTGGCGGGTGGGTTTGTGCCGGCACCCTCTATAACGGCGAGAAGGCGATCATCGGGGATATCTCCATCGCCTGTCGCAATGACATGGCCGATATACCAGCGGAAGGCGCGCAGCCAGTCATCGGCCGAAAGGCCGGGTTCCGAAGGACCGTTCGGCTGTTGGGCGAGCGCATTGAGCCTTTGCATCAATATGGCCACGGCGCCGATGCTTTCGGGGCGTGCCAGAGCGCGGGTATTGGCGGCAGCAGCCTGCAGGGTCGCAGATATCGCGCCGGCAAGCGTTGCACCAAAGGCGAGCCGGCCCGCGCCGCGCCGGGCCACGCCGCCGGCCTGGTCTAGCAGGCCCTGGTGCGCGCTCTGAAGGACCTGGCGGACAAGCATGACAGCAAGATGATCCCCGGGCTCGCGCGGATTCAGGCTGAAGAGCGCCTCGGGGTTCCGCATGGCGAGTTCTACGGCCTCGGCGGACACGCCTTTCCAGTCATCGCGGGTCAGCAGCCCGGCATGTTCGCTGGAAATGAAGGTGGTGACGCCCTCGGCAATCCGCGTGAGCTCCGGATTGACATCATCAGGCAGGATCATGCCCGGCGTCCTGGCGGCGGCATCGGCAATCAAGCCGACGATGTCGAGGATAAGCGCGCCATCGAACTGGTCGGCGAGCTCGCCTATCTGCGGGCCGGACCGGGCATAGGCCGCTATCATCGATTCCCCGATATGCGACGCGATCCTTACGCCGAGCACGCTCCACGGCTCGTCATCACTCCCGTCGGCCAGGGTCCGGTCGACCGCACCGGACTGCCATTGGGCCAGCGTCTCGCGTGCCTCAGCTGCCAGATAGGACCGGGCATGTTCGCGGGTCAGTTCCACCCCGATGCGCATCAGTTCACCAGCAAGGTGAGGGCGGGACGCAAGGTGACGATGGCCGGACATGGCGCCGGCAAATTTGACCAGCAGATCGCGCCCGAGTGCGACATGGGCGCCGCCGCCTTTGACAAAGGCTTCCGGAGCGGCCGACACCGCGTCGAGGAGGACCGGATAGGTGCGCTGCAGGAAGCCTTCGCTGAACACTGCGCCGACGCCGCCAAGTTCGCGCGCATCCGTCACCAGCGAGGCAAACAGGGCCTCGGTGACGAGGCCTGCCGCCTTGTCGCGTTCGGGGAAACTGCCATCGAAAAAATCGTCGCGGCGATCATGAAGCGTTTCGAGTACACGCACACTGACCGGGCCGCGGATAGCCCCTCTTAGCCGCTCGATCCGCTCGCCCAGTCCCAGAAGGCTGGTTGCGTCCTGCGCATTGATCTCGCGCAGCGGTTCGGCGACAGCGCCGACCAGTGCCTGGACATGGTCCTGGCGCGAAAACAGTTCCGGGCGATCCGCCGCGATCGTGAGGCTGGTTGTCACGAGGGTTTCGAGGACGCGCTTTGCCATCCCCTCGGAAAACGCATGCTCAATGAACTGGTCACGATGGGTGTCGAGCCAGTTGTCCAGCCCCTGCGCCACGGCGCCGACGACCGACTCGGCCCTGTTATTGAGGCCGAGCGCGTCGACCCGGTAATTGAGGAAAGACAGGCCCGCCTGCGCCAGTGAAAGAATCAGCGCGTTCCGCTCCCGGCGTTCTGCCCCCGGCGCGGTCCATGATTTCAGGGCATAGACCTCGTAGCGATGTCGGGGAATATCCGCAGGCCCCTGCCAATGCTCGCGGCGAATATCGATCACGCTATCGATGAGGGCCGACTGGCGCGACGGCGCTGCATCTGTATTCACCAGATGACTGCCATCCTCACCAATCCAGATCGCATCGGAAAACTCCGGACGCAAGTCAGGATGAGGCCCGTTGGGACCGAAGACATTGTCGTCCGAAAGGTGAATTCTGACGAAATCGAGCGGGTCAGGCATTGGGACGGGCTGCAGAACCATGGCAATCGGGCGGCGCATCCGCGCGGTCTCCATGCGCTCGCGCAGCGTTCCGGCAAGCGCAAAGGCGGCCTGAACCAGTCCTAGGGCATTTGCGCTGGCGAGCATTCTTGTCTCCTTTTCGTCCGCGCCGCGTCAGGCGCCTGGGGGCTGGTCCGGCGGACGCACGCCATATTCAGCGCCCGGCGGAGGCGATCCAGACACCGACACAGGCGCGTTCGTGTCAGAAAGGGCCTCTGTGCCCTGTCCAAGCACCATCAGGAAGCCGCGCTCAAGATCTTCCGGATCCTCGGTTTCGCCATCGCGGATCCTGCGCGGCGGTGCCGGCATCGCACCGGCCGGAGCCTGGGCCGGCGCGGCACCTGCGGCGAGCCGCGCCCGTGCGGCGGGGGCAACGGCATTGGCCGCACGGGCAAATACCTTGAACCAGAATGGCGCGCCGAGTCCCAGCAGGCCACCAGCGATCAGGATGCCGGTGAACCATAGCCCGAAAGTGCCGGGATTGTTGCCGATCGCGGCGACCCGTTCCCACCGATAGGCGAACCAGCGACCGATTGTGCCGATCGTTCCGGCGTTCTGACGGGCTTCGTTCTCGCCGAGAAACTCGCCGAAGGATTTCGCCCAGTCCTGATTGGCCGGGCGCTGATTCTCCAGCCCGCAGCGTGCATCCCGATAGTCCGACTTCAGTTCATCGCTGCCAAATTCGGTGTGCCCTTCGCAATGGGGAAACATCGCGCGTCCGACAGGGACTCCCATATCCTTGAAGCCGCCCGATTGACGCGAAAGTTCCGTGATCAGGCTGGCGACTTCGGGATCGGCGCCGTCTGCGCTGGCGGGCTGGAGGCGTGAGGCGTTGACAACCTGAGTCAGCTGCGAAGATAACATCGCATTGGCCGATAGCTCCCGGTAGAGTGCGATAGCGTCGATATTGACGACAAAGGCGACCAGTATGCCGGTGGCGACGGAAATCATTTTCGCGCGCGACTTAAAATATTCTCCCTGGGCCTCCCCAAGCCGTTCATAATCATAAGCTGCAGCAGTCAGTGCTGCGCGCAGACCCTCACGGTCATGGCGGGCCAGTGCGGCCCCTTGCGGCGTTTCGGCCAGGCGTTCGACAAATTGCAGGGCCGACATACGCTGGCTTTGCGACGACAGGACGCGTCCGATCAGCGGCCAGCGGCGCAAATACCACGGGCGAAGGCTTTCCGATGGGGCGCGGCGCGTCATCGAAAGGGCGAAATCGCGCGCCTGTGGCGAAGCGCGTTCGGAATGTTGTCCGACAGGGGCCTGAAGGTCTGCCGGGATGTCATCGGGCTGAAGCCGGGCAAGCCTGTTATCATAGAATGTGCGCAGCATTTCCGACAGGCCAGAGCTGCGCAGTCCGAAGATCTTGTGCACGGCCTCGACAATGACTGTCACGATCGTCGAGTAAACGGCGATAATGGCCGCAAAGGCCACGAGAGATATCAAGAACGACATTGTCTTCTGCGTGTCCCCGAAACCATTGCTGGACGCTTGTTAATCTATCGTTCACACTTGTGAAAATTTGTCGATGCTTTTTTGGGGATGCGGCATGCAGTTGCTCGAAGTGACGGCCCAGAGTGGTCTTACCGTCCGGCGCTACCCTTCGGTCGGGGCCGAGCGGATGGTCGCCATGCCTTTTGGAATGCGTGTCGAGCGGCTCGACGATCAGACCTGGAATGATGGTTGGTATCGTATTCGCGCCCACTTTTCAGGGAATTATGTAGTTGAGGGCTACAGTGCGAGCGCCTATTTCAGGGCTCTGACCCCGCCACCACAGCCTGAACCGGAGCCTGTGGCCAAGCCCGCGATCACGGCCCTGCATCCGCCGACGCCGCCGGGGACCGCACGCCGGCATTTTGACGAGCTTCACCGCGCTTTCGCGCGGCAGCTTTCAGAGCTTCTTGAGGCCTGCAAGAAAAAAGGGCTCCGCTTTAAACTGTTCGAGGCCTATCGCACACCGGAACGTCAGGCCTATCTTTATACGCAGGGGCGCAGCCGGTCCGGCAATATCGTGACCAACGCCGATGTCTGGCAGTCGATTCACAATTATGGACTGGCCGCTGATCTTATCCTCGACATTCCGGGAATTGACCCATGGGAGACAGGAGCGGCCGACGGGATCAATTACATGACCCACTGGGAGCGGATGCGTGCTCTGGCCAAGAAGACGGGCCTCAACATCCTGTCCTGGGACCTGCCGCATGTCGAAATGCCTGATACCTCCTGGCGGGCTCTGGCAAAAGGCGAACTGCCGCCAGGCGGCGGACCGGATTGGGCAGACAACCTCGAAAGGATGATCCGCGAGTTCGGCGATGCAGGCGTCCTGGACATGGATGCGCTGGTGACAGCGCTCACGATGCAGCGTAACGCCGTGTCCGGCGGCGCGGCCGCGGCCGCTCGGCATGAAGCCGGGCATAGCGAGCTTCAGCCGGGCGCAGCCTGATCGGTCCCGCCGTGCAAAAAGCCGCGCCAGACATGTTCCGGCGCGGCTTGTTAAAGGCAGGGCTTTGCGCCCAATGTTCAGCCTTGCGGCAGAATCACTTGGTCGATCACGTGAATCACACCATTCGACGTCATGATGTCGGCATCAGTCACGGTCGCACCTTCAACATTGACGCCATCGGTGGCATCAATGCTGACCATACCGCCGAGCGTTTCGGCTTCCAGCGTCTTGCCGGCCAGGTCGGCGCTGAGCACCTTGCCCGAAATCACGTGCAGTTTCAGGATGCTGGCAAGCTGGTCCTTGTTCTCTGGCTTCAGCAGCATCTCGACCGTGCCATCCGGCAGGGCATCAAAGGCGGCATCGGTGGGTGCGAACACGGTCAGCGGGCCGTCGCCGGCAAGGGCGCCGGCCAGGCCGGCGGCTTCGGCTGCCGCGAGCAACGTACCGAAAGAACCGGCCGCCTGCGCTGTTTCGACAATGTTTGGCGACTCTTCGTGATGGCCCACATACCGCACTTCGCTCTGGGCCTGCTCGGCCGTTGCGACCTTCGACCAGGCACATTCCTTGGCCATTGCGGGGGAGGCGGCGAGAGCTATGGCGGATATACCGAGGAAAAGCGCTTTCATAATGCGTCTCCGTTTTTTGTGCGGCGAATGCGGAATAGCTCCGCCGACATCAAGCTTTACGCTGCCAGGACTCCTGCCGATCATGGGTAACATAAATTTAACAAAAACTGCTCGCGCGTTTGTGCCGTGCGAAGCTCGAAATTTGCTGCTATGATAGTCTGATGAGCATCTGGACCAAATTGCTTGACGCTGGGCGGCGTCTTTTCGAGTCGGATGGCGACGATGAGGCTGGCGACGCGGAGAACGGGTGCGAGCCGGACCCGAAGGATGTCGGATTCACTGCGGCGGTGGTGGGCCTCGGGGCGAAGATGGCAGCCGCCGATGGGATCGTGACAGATGATGAAGTCATGGTCTTCTCCAGGGTGTTTCGCGCGGCGCCTGAAGATGCCCCTGCCGTTCGCCGCGTGTTCAATCTCGCGCGCCAGACGGTTCGCGGCTACAAAGGCTATGCGCGGCGCATCGGTCGAAGATACAGTGATCGCCCATGCCTTTTGGAGGGCGTCCTGGACGGTCTTTTCCAGATCGCCGGTGCCGATGGTGTGGTGACCAGCGAGGAGCTGGACTATCTGCGGAACGTGTCGCAGGCATTCGGTTTCGATGAGGCAACATTCCGGCGGATCCGGGCCAGTCATCTGGGCCCGGAGCGCGAGGATCCTTATCATGTTCTGGGCGTGGCGCATGATGCCGATTTTGCGTCGATCCGCTCAGCCTACAGGCAGTTGATGGCGAATAATCACCCCGACAGGGTTGTGACAAATGGCGCGCCACGCGAATTCGAGGCGGCCGCTCACGCGAAGGCGGCGGCGATTACGTCAGCCTTTGCCCGCATTAAAGCGGAACGAGGCTTGCTTGTCGGCGCCTAGGTGACAAGTCTGTTACTTAACGATCGGGCAATTGACGGGGTGAGTTGAGCACACCATCCTCTCGGTACGAAGGAGGCCTTTTCAAGCCATGACCATCAACCAGACCCGTTCTCACAGCGGCGAGCATTTCGAGGCACTGGCCGGCAGCTTGCGTCGTGGGCTGTCATTTGCGGGCCGGCTGATCCTGGCCGCTTTCATCATCATCGCTGCGGGAATCCTTGCTGTTGCCACAGCAGTGGCCGGTCTGGTCCTGGCTGTGATCGCGCTGGTGATCGGTCTTCTGGGACGGCGCCGTCTTGCGCGCGCGGGCCGTCAACAAGCAGAACCCGGGGCGGGAGTGACGCTTGATGCCCGCCGGACGGCGCGCGGCTGGACGGTAGAGTAGCGCTCGGCGCACCCTGCTTCGGCTTCCCAACAAACGATAATCGCCTTAAGCCTTCCCGTCGGATCGATCAGGGGAAGCTGGCATGATAAAGCTCTGGCAAGGCAGCGCGAATACCTGGGATTGTGATGAGATGGGGCACATGAATGTGCGGCCCTATGTCGAGAAGGCTATGGAGGGCATGGGTCGTTTTGCCTTCGAGGTCGACATGCCGGGGGCGTTTGAGGAAAACTCTGCGTCAACGCTTCTGCCCCTGCGTCAGCATATTCGCTATATGCGCGAGGCCATGCCCGGCCAGCCGCTCACCATGCTGGGCGGCGTCCTCGATTGGGGGGATGACTGGGTCGACCTCTATCAGGAGATGCGCCATGGCGATGGCACACCAGCCGCCGCCATGCGAACGCGCCTTGCTCATGCCGAGGCGCGCAGCGGGCGCCCGTTTCAGTGGAACGCTCGCAGTCGTGCCCGCCTGGAGGCGCTGAAAGTACAGCCGCCGAACAAGACCGCCCCACGCAGCCTTGATCCTGATGGCGAGGTCTTGCAGCGTAACGACGCAAACAGCGCGGCGGCGGATGCGGTAGGCGCTCCGGTGATAGGCGCAGGTATGGTGGCGCCCTCACAAGTGGACGCGCACGGGCGCATGTGGGCGCCCTGGTTTATCGGGCGAGTCTCCGATTCGGTTCCCAATCTCCTGTTCGACTGGCGCCAGCGTGTCGCGGCATCGGCTGGTGGGGAACGGACAGGCGGAGCGGTCCTTGAATACCGGCTGGTTTATCGCCGCTGGCCGCGCACGGGCGATCTTTTCGAAGTGCGAACCGGACTGAACAAGGTGGAAGAGAAGTTCCACTCGCTCGTGCACTGGATGCTGGACCCGGAGACCGGCGAGGCCTGGATGACCAGTGAGGCCGTAGCCGTCACCTTTGATCTCGACACACGGAAGATTATCCCGACTTCTGGCGACCAGATGGCGGAGCTCGAACAGATCGCCCCCCGGGGCCTGAAAATCTGACCCGCAACCCGCGCTCAGGCCAGTTCATAATCCTCCAGCTTCACCTCGCCGACTGTCTGTGCATAGTCGCGTGTGTGGGAAGACCAGTTCTGGGTGATCAGCCCCTTGTCATTCTTGTACCAGCTGGCGCAGTGCGGGTCGGCCCAGACGGTTTTTTTCAGCGCGTCCTGAAGCTGCGCATTGAACGCAGCCTGGGCGGCGCGTTTCGGGGCCATGGCGGTCTTGCCGGCTTCGTCCAGCTTTTCCAGCGCGGCCATCATGTATTCCACCTGACGCTCCAGCATGAATGTGATCGAATTGTGCCCGAGATTTGTGTTGGGGCCATAAAGGACGAACAGGTTTGGGAAACCGGCCACGGTGATCCCGAGATAGGCCTCTGGATGGTCGCCCCAGAGATCGTTCAGGCGCGTGCCGCCCTGGCCGGCGACATCCACCGACCAGCGCCACTCAGTGGTTTCAAAGCCGGTCGCGTAAACGAGGATATCGACATCATGGGCGCGGCCATCTTCGGTAATAACGCCAACGGGTACGATCCTGGAAATGCCATCGGTAACCAGTTCGACATTGTCGCGCATCAGAGCAGGATAATAGTCATCGGTGATCAGGATCCGCTTGCAACCGACCGGATAATCGGGCGTCAGCTTCTTGCGCAATTCCGGATCAGGCACCTGCGCTTGAAGATGGTCCATGGCCTGGCGGGTATAGGCGGCGCGTCCCTCTGGAGTCCATTCGAAGGCTTTCCAGAAGAAATGGTCGGCATTGTCGTAAATGAGCTGCCGGTTGCGCTCGGCGAGTGAAACAGCCATCTCCGGCTCGCTCATCATCAGGGCCGTTTCTTCCGGTGGAATCTCGCGGTCATTGCGCGGCACAACCCAGTTCGGGGTGCGCTGGAAGACGGTGAGATGGGCGGCGGTCTTCGCCATTTCGGGGATGATCTGGACAGCGCTGGCCGCCGATCCGATCACACCGACCCGCTTGCCTTCCCAGGAGACCGAATGGTCCCAGCGCGCCGAATGCATGGATGCGCCGGCAAATTGGTCGCGGCCCTCGATATCGGGCCATTGTGGCCGGTTGAGCTGACCCAGCGCGCCGACGAGAATGTCTGCCTTGATCGTGTCCCCGGATTCCGTTGTCACCTTCCACTGACTGGCGGTGTCGTCCCAGACAGCACTGGTGGCGCCTTCGGACAGGCGGAGATTCGGGCGAAGCTGGTAACGGTCCGTGATCTCTTCGGCATAAGCCTGAATCTCGCTGGCCTGCGGATAGAGCCGTGTCCAGTTCATGCTCTGCGCAAAGGAGAGCTGGTAGAGTGCGACCGGTACATCGCAGGCGCAGCCGGGATAGGAATTCTGGTGCCAGGTGCCACCGACCCGGGGCTCCTTTTCCAGTATCGTGAAACTGTGCCCGGCCTCCTGAAGCTTGATCGCGGCGGTCAAACCGCCAAGGCCGGCGCCGATGATAACAGCATGCTTGCCCATAACCTATATTCCTCCCGAATGTCTTGTTTTCGGGAGGGTCGAATCAGAGGGCTGTTTTGGCAAGGGGGACGCTGGGGAAGCCTACTGGCCGAACCGCCAGAACAGCCGCACGCCGATATTGTCGATGCCCTGATTTCGCCCCGTACCCAGGATCTGGCCATGGGAGAGGTGCTCATAGGTGAGCTGCCCGCCCCAATTTTCGCCGAAATCCCGGCCCAGTGAAAAGCTCGTACGGAAAAGGTCTTCCGAGCCGAACAGGACATTTTCCTCTGCAAAGGCGTCAGAGCGCGGGTCGCCCTGCGGGAACGGGCTTTCCACCGCGCCATCATGGATCACATAGGCGAGAGCCGGTTCGAAATGCCAGTTCCCGGCAAAGCCAAACTGCCAGACAAGGCCCGCGCCGCCATAATTCGTGTTGCCTGCGGTGTTGACCGAGCCGATCACGAAGGGGCGGGGGCTTAGCGCAAAGTCCAGCACGCCTGGCGAGGTGAAAACCAGCTCGCCTTCCACGTTCGGCCCGTCTTCCTTGTCGGCATTCTTGCAATCGATGACACAGATATTGTTCTGCAGGACGCCAACGCGCGCCTCTTCAATCAGCTGGGCCTGGGCGGCGGCCGGGAGCGTGGCCGCTGTCGCGGCGAGTAGTCTGAACTTCATCTGAGTGACCCTCAATATCTGTTGTTAACGGTCAGGCAAGCCACCTGAACGCGGGAAAGGTCAAGCCAAATCTCGCCCGTTCCGCGTCTTGACTGCCGCTGCGGCCGGTATCCTCACTGGTCTTCTCATATAATCAGAAAACAGGGAGGAGGGCCCGACATGGCCGACCTGAATGGGAAAGTTGCCGTCATCACAGGCGCTGCGAGCGGCATCGGGCTCGCAAGCGTGGAGGCATTCGTGGACGCAGGTGCGCGCGTGCTTGCGGCTGACATCCAGGATGAGAAGGGCAGGGCGCTAGAGTCCCGGTTTGGGGCTGACACGGTGCGCTTTTGCCATTGCGATGTCATGGTGCCCGGCGAGATAAAGGGCGCGATCGATACTGGTGCGGAGATATTCGGCGGGCTCGATATTCTTTTCAATAATGCCGGCTCAGGCGGAACAAGCGCTTCTGTCGAGGAATTCGATCCCGAAGGTTTCGATGCGACGGTTGCCCTGCTTCTCAAGTCTGTCTTTCTGGGCACACATTATGCGGTGCCGCATTTCAGGGCGCGCGGAGGCGGCAGCGTGATCAACACCTCGTCGATTTCGGCGATTTCGGCAGGATATGCTCCGATCGTGTATTCGGTCTGCAAGAAGGGCGTGGCGCATTTCTCTAAGTTGGCGGCCGCCGAACTGTCCAAATACGATATCCGGGTCAATGCGATCCTGCCGGGTTTCATTGCGACCTCGATATTCGGTGCGTCTCTTGGTCTTCCGCGTGAACAGGCCGACCAGATGGCCGAACTGCTGGCGCAGGCTGGCGGGAAAATGCAGCCGGCCGGGCGCACCGGGCAGGGCCGTGACATTGCGGAAATGGCCGCCTTCCTGGGCTCTGATGCCGCAGCCTTTATTACAGGCAGCGAATTTGTCGTCGATGGCGGGATCACGGTCGGTCCGCCGCATTCCTGGCGCGAAGAGGATGCCGGCCCCATCCTCGAGGCGCTGGAAATCACACCTGAACAAGCCGAGCAGATGGCGGACGCCATGAAGAAAGGATGATCATAAGACGGGCGGTCACCCGGTCAGCTGCCACCGTCGACCGGCTGCAGGCCCGGGATTGCCTCGACCCGTTTGAGCAGGGCGACCAGGCTGTCAGCTTCGGCGACACGGTGGTCCTTTTCGTCGAAAAGGGCGAAGCCGTCTTTTGTCTTGCGCAGGGGAAAGCGCCGCCAATGGGCACGGGTTCGGAAAATCCATATCTCTTCGGGGCGCTCGCTCGGTGCAGCCCAGCCTGTCCAGACATGGCCGGCAGGTTGCTGACGCCACAGCGCGTCAACGAGGTAAAGTTCCTCAAGATTGAAACGCCCCATGGCCGCTGAGCCTTCCCACAAAAACCCGAAGCCTAGCACCGGGAAAGCGTCTGGAAAAAGTGGCGCAGGTCTATGGTTTTCAGGTCTTTCCGGCAACCTTCAGGGTGCCTTCCTTATGATTGCGTCCGGTGTCAGCTTCACCGTGTATCTTGTCTTGGCCAAGCAGCTTTCCGAGAGTGTTCA
Source organism: uncultured Hyphomonadaceae bacterium (assembly GCA_964415675.1). GTDB lineage: Bacteria > Pseudomonadota > Alphaproteobacteria > Caulobacterales > Hyphomonadaceae > UBA5336. The sequence continues at coordinate 75,799 of CAYQBG010000007.1, read as the reverse complement.
TCCGGTCTTTCTTGCATTCTGGCGCGCAGCGATCGGGCTCGCGGTGACGGGGCCGCTGATTATACGGATGGGCCGGTCCACCTTCAGGACCGGGCAGTTTGGACTTATCTTCACCCGCAGCCTGTTCGGCACGCTGGGGTTCATTTTTTCCCTGATCGCCGTTTCGGACTTTTTCGACCTGCCACTGGCGCAATTCAATGCGCTCAGTTTCTCCCGGCCGCTTTTCGTCACGATTCTGGCCGCGCTCCTCCTTGGCGAACTGGTCGGGCCGCGCCGATGGGGTGCGGTCGCCGTGGGCTTTTTCGGCGTGCTTGTTATGGCTGTGCCTGGGGTGATCTTTTTCTGGCTGCCGCAGGCGGGCTCGGCCGTAAGTTTTGACTGGGGGGCCACGCTCGCGGTCTTCAGCGCCTTTGCCTTTGCCGGCGCGATTGTTCTGGTCAAGCGCCTTAGCGCCTCACACACTGCCGGCCAGTTGCTGATCTGGGCCAACCTGCTGTCGACGGTGCTGTTATTGGGACCGGCGATCTATTACTGGTCGAACCCGGACCTGGTGAGCTGGCTACTGATTTTCGGGATGTCGATTGCGGGGCTCGGCGGCCAGTTCTGCTATATCAGCGCCATGAGCCGGGGGGATGCCTCTTTCCTGGCGCCGATGGATTATCTAAGGTTACCGATGGCCGCCATAGCCGACTGGCTGTTGTTTCGCCTGCTGCCTGGCCTTTATGTCTGGATCGGCGCGGCCATCATTGTCGGTTCAACGCTATATATTGCCGTTCGGGAAGCGCGAAAACGCGGTCACGGTCCTGAGGATTGACTTGCCGGCTGATCCGACACGCGCAAGACTTCCGGTGCAAAGGAAGGCTGATACAATGGCAAACGTTCTCGTGACGGGTGCGACGGGCTTTATCGCCTCGCACTGTGTGCTCGCGCTGATAGAGCGCGGCCATAGTGTTCGGGGGACCGCGCGCAGCGACGGGCGGGCCGAACACTTGTCGCAGGCTTTGTCAGCGTATTCGGGCCGGCCTGTGGAGGTGGCTGTCAGCGTCGCCGATCTCGGCGATGATGCGGGTTGGGATGAGGCTGTTGAGGGCATGGATTATGTGCTTCATGTTGCATCTCCCATTCCTGCCAACCTGCCGCGCAATCCCGATGAGCTGATCATTCCCGCACGGGAAGGCGCGCTTCGCGTTCTGAGGGCCTCGAAGGCGGCCGGCGTAAAACGGGTGGTCCTGACGAGTTCGGTGGCTGCGATTTCCTATGGCTGGGGAGCAGAGCGGCCAGACCTGCTTACCGAGGCGCATTGGTCTGATCCCGGTAATCTGAAGGATAACACCGCCTATACGCGCTCGAAGACTATCGCTGAGCGTGCAGCCTGGGACTTCATGGCCAGTGAGGGAGCAGGGATGGAGATGGTCGCGGTCAATCCGGCCGCCGTGCTTGGCCCCGTGATGAGCGATGATTTCTCGGCATCGCTGGAACTCGTCACGCAGCTGCTGGGTGGGCGATTGCCGGCGCTGCCGAAAATGGGTTTTCAGCTTGTTGATGTCCGCGATGTGGCTGATGCGCACCTGCTGGCGATGGAGCACCCCCAGTCGGCGGGCGAGCGGTTCATCCTGGCTGATGATTTCATGTGGTTTTCCGATCTGGCCGATCTCTTGCGGACCGATTTCCCGGATTATGCGAAGAAAATTCCGCGCCGGACCCTGCCGGGCTGGTTTGTGAGGCTGATGGCCCCTTTCAATCCGCCGCTGAAGCAAATCCTGCCGGAACTTGGCCAGAAGCGTCTTGTGTCCAGCCAGAAGGCGCGTGACGTGCTCGGCTGGTCTCCGCGTACTTCGCGGCAAGCCGTCCTTGCCGCTGCCAACAGTCTTGTCGCGCATGGAGCGGCCCAGGGCAGCAATAAGGGCAGGGGAGGGCAGGTTTAGGGCCGGTCAGGGCTGGACGCCATTGCCTCCCGAGGGGCCCGGGCCGTCAGTGGGTTCACTCTCGACCGGGACGTCCGGGTAGACCCGGTTTTCGAGAAAGGCGCGCAGGTCGGCAGCGCTTTTCGCGGCGATCTCTTCCTGGGGCAGGTGGCCTACATTTTCATACCACAGCAACCGGGCGCCGGGGATTGCCTTGGCAAACGCCTTGCCATGCCGGGGCGGGACAAGATTGTCCCTGTCACCCTGCATGACCAGGACAGGCAGATCCAGTTCTTGCATCTTCTCTGGGTTGGCCGTTTCGCGATCAGACCGAGACATCAGTCTCAGCAGCGCGTCCCTGTGCCCGGGCGCGCGTGACAGCGCCGAATAGCGTTCCACCATGGCATCGGTCACCAGTGACGGGTCGGCAAAACTGTCTTCGAGGCCCGACCTGATCATTGACGACATGTCGAGATCCTTCACGACAGCGCGTGCCAGACGGTTCTCAAGCAGACGGAAGATGAACGGACCCGACTCCAACTCTTCTTCGGAGCGCGGCCAGCCGGACGCGGCGACCAGAACCAGCCCATCGAGGCGTTCGGGCCGCTTCAGAGCGTAAGCCCAGGCGGTGTTCCCCCCCATCGAACTGCCGACCAGCGTGAAACTGTCCAGCGCCAATTCATCGGCGACTGTGTCTATGCTTTCAATGAAGAGGTCGGTGCCGACCCTTTCCGGCTCGAAGCCACGCGTCAGCCCGTGACCCGGAAGGTCCAGCGAGACAATGCGATAATCATCCGACAGGCGTCGTACCCAGGGCGTCCAGGTGTGCAGGGATGCGGAAAAGCCATGTACGAGCAACACGACCGGCGCGTCCTCGGCTCCCTGGTCGCGATAATGGATGCGGCGGTTCTCGCCGGCCACAGCGAGCCGGGATTCCGCATTGGCATAGGCGGTTTCCAGCGTGTCAAAAGGGATATCGGGCCGGCGCAGCGCCAGCCAGCCTGCAGCCAGGATCGCCACGACTGTCAGGAGAACGGCGAGCAGTCGCCTCAATGTCTTCACCTCTGATGTCACGCTACTGTCACGGTCGTAAAACCGTCAAAGAAGAAGCGTGTCAAAGGAAAAATCAGCGCCCGCAGACAGGGCAGTCCGGGTCCGGACGAAGTCTCGCGAGCCGACTCTCCCCTGTGAGGCCATCGAGGACCCAGAGCCTGCCGATGAGTGGCGCGCCGGCGCCCGTCAACAGCTTCAAAGCCTCCAATGCCATTCGTGCGCCGACGATCCCAGTGACAGCGCCAACCACGCCGAGCGTATTGCAGTCATCCTCGCGAGCTGGAAGAGACGGAACGAAGCATTGATAACACGGAGCGTTTTCTTCGCGCCCAGACGCAAAGACGCTGACCTGGCCGGCCCAGCCTGTCGCCGCGCCGGAAACAAGATATCTTCGGGTCTTATGGGCAAGCCTGTTCAGCGCAAACCGCGTTTCGAAATTGTCCGTCGCATCGATGATGATATCGCCCTCAGGGTTATCGCCTGCCTGGAAGCGACGCTCGACGGCCCGTACCGTCAAAGACGGATCGAGCGCGTCGAGCCTTGCGGCGAGCCGGATCGCCTTGCTCGAGCCGATATCCGCCTCATCGAACTGGACCTGCCGCTGAAGGTTGGACAGGTCGACAGTGTCATCATCATGAATATCGATCCGCCCGCAGCCGGCGGCCGCCAGATATAGTGCACAAGGCCCGCCCAGCGCGCCTGCACCGACGATGGCCACATTTGCGTCGCGCAGCTTCTGTAATCCGGGACCACCGATCTCCTTCAGGAGAATATGACGCCGATGGCGTTCCAATTGGGCTGATGTCATGACCATACGATCATCTAGCATTCGGCGCCGTTGCGGTCATCTCGTTGTAACAAAGCACTCACCGCCGGTGTCCGTCATCCTCTTGCAGAACCGGGTCGCTTCCTCACGGCTGGCAAAAGCCCCTGCGCGCATCCGATAGACGATGCGTCCATCCGGCAATTCAGTCCGCAGGGCCGATTTTTCAGCCTTTAGGAAAAGGTCAGGCCAGCGCCGCTCCATCTCTTCCCAGACCGCGCAGGTCATTTCCCTGTTCGCCATCGCGCCGACCTGCACCAGGAAGGGTCCATCTGGCGTGAAACGGATAGGCGGAGGAGGCGGGGGAGGGGGCGGCGGCATGGGCGCGTCAGGTTCTGTGCGCGCAACAGGCTGAGGCATGTCTTCACTGGCACGCTGAACCGGCTCGCGTGATGCCAGCTGCAAGCGGGCAGGATTGCTCAATGTCAGTGGCGCAGAGCTCGATGGCTCGCGCGGATCGGGCGGAAGAGGGAGACCGGCGGCGGAAGGCGCCGATTCGGCCGGGGTGTTCCCGGAAGGCTTAGTCTGACTGGCGACGGTCTTGTCTGCTGTTGCCTCACTCGACGGACTTATGGAAGTCTTTTCTGGCTGGCCGGTCGCTGTTCCAGTCTGCGCGATTCCTCCAGCCGTCTCCAGCATGGGCGTGCGGACGACGGGTAGGCCGGAATCTGATGCATCTGGCGCCGCCTGTCTGATGGTCTCCGCCCGGTCGGATGAAACCCGGTCATCCAGTGAAGAGCGGGCATCTTCGGGAAGGGACGACTTTTGTTTCGTATTTGCCCCCAATGGTCGGTAAGAGTTTGTTTCGGCCATGGCTTTCTTCCCGGGCCTTTGGATGAGGGGAGTTTCTGGTTTGATCGCCTTCGACGCTTTCCCGGCCTCGCCCGGCTGGTCAGATGTCTTTCGCCCGGCACGCGATCCGGCGGTGTCGTCTGGGAGGGGCGGCGCTTGTTTCGTGTCGCTGGTGAGCGTGCCGCGGGCCTTTGTTTCGCCTGTTGTTTCCGTCTCAGGCGAGGGCGCGAGCGGATTTGGGGTGGCCGTCCGGACGGCCTTGGCGGGTCGAGAACCAGGTTCCGGACCGGTTGCCTGCCCGCCGCTGGGGGGCGAGGGCGCCGGATTCTCCTCTGAATGCGGTGCTTTGGAGGCCTGCGACATTGGTTCGCCGGCCTGTCCATCATCGCTTTTGGCTGACCGTCCGCGCTGATCAGTTCTGGACACCATTTGCCGCTCGCTGTCAGGTCTTACGGCACGGCTTGCGACCGGCCGGGAGGCCGGCTCGGAGCCATCGTCGGACGTCTCAGCTGGCGATGTGCCCGTGTCCCCCGAGCTTTCCGTCTGGGCCGCGTTGGACCGTCGGTCAGGCCGGGCAGTATGGGTTTCAGCTGTTTCGCGCCGATCGGGCGGAATGGCCGGCGGCTCGGTGTTGCGCTGTTGTCCCGATGTTGCCGAACCGGTCAGGGGTCTCGTCACGGCGGGCGGAAGGTCGCCGGCCGGCCCGTTACCAGGCGATTGTGGCGCGCCGGTTGTCGGTCTGGCGATGCGGCTGGGTGTCGGCAAATCCCCGGCTGGGCGACTCGCTTCCGCAAGGGATGCCGCGGGCTCGCCAGGTTTGGCCTCACCGGGCGCTGCCCCTTCAGGCGACGCCGCACCGGTTCGCTGGCTGGTCATCAAAAGACCCAGACCGAATAGCAAGGCTGCGCCGAACAGCCCCCCGAGCACCGGGCGAAGTTGGCGAGCCGCCTGATCCCTTTTCTGCTGATTTTCGGTTTCAGTCGCCGCAATATCATCTGAATACGGATATGCGGCGTGTTCTCCACGCGCTGGATACATGATTTTCAGACCCTGTCCGCGCCCCTCGATTAATCACGACGATAAGGGTGTTTTTCTAAGGCCGGCTTAATCCGGAGCGGCTGATGGGGTGCCGCCAGCAAGAAATCATGCTGTAAATGGACCGATCATGGCCAATGATGCAATTCCTTCCGGCCTTGCAACGACCAGTGACCCCTATCTCCGCCCCGCGCAATGGGTGGCAGAGGGGGCTGGCGCGCAGGGCAATCTGTTCCTGACCGGACGCGCAGGGACCGGCAAGACGACGCTGCTTCGTCGTTTTCTTGATGTGGCCGGTGACAAGGCGATCGTCCTTGCACCAACAGGTGTGGCGGCTGTGAATGTTGGCGGGCAGACGCTGCACTCCTTTTTCAAGCTCCCGCCGCGGCTGATTGAGCCGGCTGATATTCGGCGATTGCGGTCCACGCGGCTGGTCAAGGCCGTAGAGACGGTAATCATTGATGAGATTTCGATGGTCCGCGCCGACATGCTGGACGCCATTGACCGCTCCCTGCGCCTCAATCGCAAGTCACAGCGCCCGTTTGGCGGGGTCCGGATGATCCTGTCCGGCGACCTGCACCAGTTGCCGCCGGTTGTGAGGGGAGAAGAGGCGGAAATCCTGAAGGAGCGATATGGCGGGGCTTATTTCTTCAACGCCACGGCCTTTCGCGACGGGGAGTTCGCCCTGCTCGCATTGAAACATGTCTTTCGCCAGGAGGATCCGAAATTCCTCGCCCTTCTGGGGGCCCTTCGTCAGGGCCGCCTGACCGAAGCGGACCGGCGCATGCTCGAAGCCCGCGTCACCGGGCGCAGTGCGATTGAGGCCAGCGAGACCCATGTCGTCCTGACGCCAAACAATGCCAATGCTTTCCGTATCAATCAGGCCCGGCTTGACGCACTTTCGACTCCTGTGCGCCGTTTCGAGGCCAGTGTTGACGGCCAGTTCGAAGAGCGCAGCTTCCCGACCGAGGCCGATCTCGAACTCAAGGAAGGCGCGCGGGTCATGATGATCCGCAACGATCCGGAAAATCGCTGGGTCAATGGCACACTCGCCACCGTGGAGGGCTTTGGCGGCTCGAGCGTGATCGTGTCCATCGATGGGCGCGCATATGAGATCGAACAAGCGGCCTGGGAAAAATACCGCTATGATCTCGATAAGGAGACCGGCAAGGTGAAGCGTGAAGTGGTGGGGACCTTCAAGCAGATGCCGTTGCGCCTGGCCTATGCGGTGACGATTCACAAGGCACAGGGCCTCACGCTCGACCATGTCTATATCGATCTGGATCGCGGCATGTTCGCCCATGGCCAGGCCTATGTCGCCCTGTCGCGGGCCCGGCGTCTTGAGGGGCTGGAGCTTTCACGGACCCTGCGCCCGGCCGATCTGGTCATCGACCGGCGCGCCTTCGATTTCGGCAAGCTTGAGCCGATCGAGGACACCCCGGCCTATCTCCTCGCCCGTTTCGCCAGGCGCGATGACCAGCTTGTCTAGTATACGGAGCCTTGCGAAACCGGATGCGTGTGTGGTCCAAGGCGCAAGGAGTGTGTCCGGCGCGTCAGGATTGTTGGCGACCCGGAGCATATTGAAATCCGGTTGAAGGAGCAGGCAGGCCATGGCAGCGGTACGGATCGACGGCAAACAGGTCGCAGCCGACCTGCGCGAGAGCGTGGCGCAGGCGGTGTCTGCGCTTCCCGGCCAGCCGACACTGGCTGTTGTGCTGGTCGGCGAGGATCCGGCGAGCCAGGTCTATGTGCGCAACAAGGTCCGCCAGACCGAAGAGGCCGGGATGCGCTCGATCCATCACCGCCTGCCGGCTGACACGACCCAGGTTCAGGTCGAGAGCCTGATCGGGTCGCTCAATGACGACCCCGAGATTGATGGCATATTGTTGCAATTGCCGCTGCCGGTCGGGCTGGACGGCGATACGGCGATTGAGAAGATTGACCCGTTAAAGGATGTCGATGGCCTCACCGAGGCGAGCGCGGGACGGCTCCTGCTTGGCAAGCCGGGCCTGCGCCCCTGCACGCCGACGGGGTGTGTGATCCTCGCCAAAACGGTTTTGGGCGCGGACCTTTCAGGGCGCCATGCCGTGATTGTGGGGCGATCCATCCTTGTCGGCAAGCCGGCGGCGATGCTGTTCCTGGCGGAGAATTGCACAGTGTCCATCGCGCATTCGCGAACCGGCGACCTGGCTGCGCTCTGCCGGCAGGCCGACATCCTCGTGCCCGCTGTCGGGCGCGCGCAGATGATCACCGGCGAACATGTCAAACCCGGCGCGGTGGTGATCGATGTCGGCATCAATCGGGTGCCGGCCCCGGAAAAGGGCGAAGGCAAGACACGGCTGGTCGGCGATGCCGATTTCGATAGTTGCGCGGCCATGGCCGGAGCGATCACGCCGGTGCCGGGCGGTGTCGGACCGATGACGATTGCGTGCCTGTTGCGAAATACTGTCCTGGCCGCATGCGCGCGCCGCGGCTGGCCGACGCCACAGATCTGAGTGTCGCAGCCCTCATGCGCGTTTCATGTGAGCGCAGCGATACGGAAACAAACTAGCACGCCCCCGCCGGGGCATTCTCCGCCTGAAATCTATCCCCCGGATCGATTTCTTCGTCTCCGGACCTGTTCGGACAAGAGTATGGTGCCGCAAGAGGGACTTGAACCCCCGACCCCCGCATTACGAATGCGATGCTCTACCAGCTGAGCTATTGCGGCGCCGGCGCGGGTCTGGAACCCGTGCGAGCGGGCTGAATACAGCGAGCGGCGCAGCGGGGCAAGATGCGAAGTGTGAACGCGCGGGTCAGCTGTCCGGCTCGGGCTTGGCAAAGTCGCGCGGCGGCTCGCTGGCCGGTTGCGCCTGGGGCACGGTCGGCGGCGCGAGGTCCCGGGGCGAAGGCAGCGCCTTGCGCCCGGCCCCTGCGGCAAGTTCACGCGAGAATTGTTCATGGCGCGGATGGACGAGTTCGCCCGTGTCGCCGAACGCGTAGACAAGGCGCGACCAGTCCTTGGCCGCAAAGTCGAACGCATTGCCGCGCGGGTCGATATCTGACCAGTCGGGCTCGCGCGCGGCCGTCATCGCCATTCGCGCCCAGCGTTCTGCCTCGCCGGTGTCGCCATAGCCCTTGAGCGCCTTTTCCATCAAGAGGCAGAGCCGGGCGGTGGGCTTCTCCTCGATCAGGAGGGCGAGTTCGCGGATGGCCGCGAGCCATTCGCTCTTGTCCATGGCGATCTCGGATTTAAGGATCCGGCTCTCCCTGTGTCCTGGATTGGCGCGGATCAGCGCGTCGAGTCGTTTTTGTGTATCTTCTGCTTTTTCCTCGGGCGTGAGACGTCGGGCAAGTTCGGCGAGCGCGGGATGCGGGCGGGCTTTCCAGGCGAGTTCAAGCACGTTCTGCGCCGATTTTGTCTTTCCGTCGATCATCAGGTGGCGTGCGCCATGCCAGGCGGCCGGCGGGAAGCCTGGTGCGCCGCGGATCGCTTCGGCAAGCGTACGTTGGGCGTCCTGGCGGTGCTCGCCGCCGATCCCTGCTGCATGCGCAGTGAGCAGGACAGAACGCCGGCGCCGCAGACTTTCGCCAGATATAAGACCACGCTTCTCGCCAATGGCCAGCGTTGACAACGCCGCATCCCACCGGCCCTGATTCACCTGGATGTCGAACAGGGAATTGAACGGCCATTCGGCGCCCGATTTCAGCTCCAGTGCGGCGCGTGCGCGCTTTTCCGCCCCGCTAGCATCGCCGCGTTCTATGGCGGCAGAGGCTGTTCCGCGCAGGCCGGCCAGCTGGCCGCCGGGCAGCTGCATCAGTTCGCTCCAGGCGCGTTCGGCCTCGCTCCAGTTTTCGCCCGCTTCGGCCGCGCGCGCTTCCAGCAAGAGTTTGAGACGATCATCCTCGGCATGTTTGGCCGCGCGTTTTGCGAGCTTGAGCGCGGCTGCGGCATCACCTGCCTCTGCGGCCAGCAAGCCCTCGGCAAGCGCCTTGTTGGCCTTTCTGACCTTCGCATCCAGGCGCGCACGCCCGACCGTCCAGGGCAGAGTGACGACGCCTGCCAGGACCCACCAGGCCACCGCGACAAGCCCGGCCACAACAATGCCGATGAGTAGCGCAAGCCCGAGCGGGAGGCTGGTTGTCGTTCCCGGAACCGCGATTTCGACCGTTCCTTCAAGTGAATAGAGCCAATAGCCTGCGAATGCGGCGAGGCCGGCGAGAATAAGAACGAAAAGAAGTGTGGTGCCGCGTATCATGTCGCCTCTAAGGCTCCTGTCTCATCAATTCCAGGCGCAGCGTGTCGAGACTGCGCTCCAATCTGCGCCGCAGGCGCGCTTGCTCAAGCCATGCCGCCGCTTCTGCACCAGATGCGCCCTCAAGGGTCTCCAACGCTGCGATTGCGCCGCCAAGGTCACCGGATTCAAGGGCTGTACCGGCTGTCTCGACCCGACCCGCCACAGGGCGCTCATCGTCGCGCCGGACCTCGATTGCATCACCGAAAATTCGCCCTGCAAGACCAGCTGCGCCACCACCATCGGCAGCTTCGCCGGCCTTGCGGATTGCTGTGGCCGTGTCCGGAAATGACCTGGCCAGTGTCTCAATCGTGGGCGCACCAGTCTGTGCAATTGTCGAAAGCGCATCGACAGCGCTGCTTTCCGGGCGTGCGGCAGCGAGATCGGCCAGGGCGGCCGGAAAGGGCTGCCCCCGGCGAGCGGCAGCCTCGATCTCGGCCAGTGCCAGCGCAGCCTTGCCGAGCCTGTCACCTGTATCCCTGGACGCTGCGGCATTTTTTTTCATGGTGTTTTCGAGAGTAGCGAGTCGCGTGCCCAGCGTGGCTATGGCTTCGTCCACGGCGGTAGCCTTCGCGGCGAGCGCGTCTGTTGCAGATAAGGTCTCGCCCTGGCTTTCGTTCAGCGCGGTTAGCTCCTCTGACAACAAGTCCAGGCGGCCGGTAAGTGCCGACAAGGAGCGCGTCACCTCTTCCGGGGAGGCGCCGTCGCGTTCACCGGCGGCTTCGAGGATAGATATCCGTCTCGACAGCCGGTCGAGACGTTCGGTATCGGCGGCCGTGTCGCCCAGCGCGTCGATGTCCGCCCTAAGCGTGCCAATCCGGGTGTCGATTGCCTTAACAGCCGATTGCAGATCCTCCGCTGATGCCTCACCAGTTTGGGCTTCCAGCTCTACAATGCGGGTGCGCAGCGTGTTCAGGCTGTTTTCCGTGGCGGCCTGTGCCCCGGCAAGGCCTTCGAAGCCTGGAGTGCCCTGCCATTCCGGAGCATACCGGGCCGCGCCATATCCGAGCACGCCGCCCCCGGCTGTGGCGACCAGCATCATCGAGAAGGTGGATAACCAGCCCGGCCCGCGTTTGGCGGCCCTCTGCGCAGGTGCCGCCACGTCCTTTGCGGGTTCGAATTCGGCATCGATAGGCTCTTCATTGCCGGTATTCGCGCTCATTTCTTTTGTCTCACCATCGCCGCTTATCGGTGCAGTCTTATACAAGCCATAAGGGGCCTCAAGCCGGGGTTAACACATGCTGCAATGCGGCCAGCAATGCTGATTCATTGGGTTCTCCGGGCGCTGTCAGTCCTGCCCAGTCGAGGTCCGCAACAGGACCAAGCGCTTTTTGAGAGACGCCCACAGCATGAGCGGCGCGCAGGTCGAAGCCAGTGGCGCTGACAAGGTCGGCAAAGGCTTCGGCGCCCTTCGCAGAGTGGAAAAGCACTGCGCAGACTTCCCCGCGCTCCAGGGCTTCCGCGGCCTCTGTGGTCAGCACCGGCGCGGGTGAGGGCGCATAAAGCGGTGCGAAGCCGACCTTGAAACCGGCTTGCCTCAATCGGTCGGCGAGCTGGCCGCCAGCCGCTGAATTGGCCACATGCAAGAGCTGACCGTCTTCGGGCGAGGCTTTGGTCTCGATGAAAGCGGCGAGCCGGTCTGCATCACCCATGGCGTTTCTCACATCACCAAAGCCCGCCTCACGCGCGGCTTGCGCTGTCGCCGGGCCGACACACCAGGCTGGAAGCGAGCGGTCCTTTGAACGCTGGCAGAAATACAGAACGCCGTTTGCGCTGGTGAAAATAAGCCCGGCCAGCCCGTCTTGAGCGGGCAGCGGCGTTTCCGGCAGGGTCCGCAGTGAAATGGCCGGGCAGAGGATGGGCTCATATCCCATCTCCTCCAGGCGCAAGGCCGTTTCCTGCGCGCCGGGCTGCGCTCGCGTGACGAGAATGCGCCGTGCGCTCAATCGTCTTCAAAAGCCGGCAGCTCGCCGCCGGCCATTTCCCGGATGTCGCGACCGAGCCGGCGGCCCAGACTCGTGAGTGCACCGTCGTCGGCCCCCTTCGGGCAGGTGCCGCTTGCCGTCCAGCGCCGGGTGCCATCTGGCGCCAGGACTTCGCCCAGCAATTCGAGATCGCTGCCCCTGTCGAAAAGGTGTGCGGCGATGGGCGTGCGGCAGCTGCCATCCAGTTCATCCAGAAACGCCCGCTCGGCAAGGGCAGCGTAGCGGGTGGGAGGATGGGTCATCGCATAAAAAGCAGCCCGGGCAGCGGGTGAAAGCGAGTCTGTGCGCGCCACACAGCCAATGATGCCCTGGCCTGCCGCGGGCAGGATATCGTCGGGCGCGATGGGGTGGGCGAGATGCGTGAGGCCGAGGCGCTCAAGCCCCGCCATGGCGAGCCAGGTCGCGTCGGCCCGTCCTTCATCGAGCTTGCGCATCCGTGTCTGGACACTTCCGCGGAAGGTGACAACGTTGAGATCCGGTCTCAGCGCAAGGGACTGGGCTTCACGGCGCAGGCTTGCCGTGCCGAGAACCGCACCGCGGGGCAGGTCGCGCGGGTGGCTTACCGTCTTGCAAATAAAGGCGTCGCGCGGATCGGCGCGGGGCGGGAAGGCGACAAATTCCTGGCCGTGGGGTAGCTGGGTCGGAACATCCTTCAGCGAGTGTACCGCGACATCAATTCTGCCTTCATCCAGTGCCCGGTCAAGTTCGCGTGTGAACAGGCCCTTTCCACCGGAATTGATCAGTCGTTCGGTGGTCAGCTGATCGCCCTTCGTGGTGAAGGTGACCGGTTCACCGAGAATGGCTCCGCCTGAGAGCCGGGCAAGTTCGCGCGCAATCTCTTCGGCCTGAGCCAGGGCAAGAGGCGATCCGCGTGTGCCAAGGCGCAGAGTCTGCGCCGGTGTCTCTGTATCTGTCATGAATTATGGGGTAGTTCGCAGCCGGCCTTCAGGCAAGCGGGTGAACGCGCCAGCGGCCTTGTGGCGCAACCCACAAAAAACCCCGGCCTTAGGGGGCCGGGGCAGGAAGATCTTGCGATGTCCCGCAAAATTATTTTGGATGGCAGATCACTGGCATCCAGGTGTAGCCTTTGACAAAGGCGCCTGACGTCAAGCTCGGCTCCTCCAGCATCTCGATATCGGAGAAGCGCTCCAGAAGCTCTTCCCACAGAACCCGCAGCTGCAACTCTGCCAGACGGTTGCCGACGCAGCGATGAATGCCGAAGCCGAAGGAGATGTGGCTGCGCGCATTCTTGCGCTCGATCAGATAGTCGTCCGGGCGGTCCCAGTGGCGCGGGTCGCGATTGCCGGAGACATACCACATGGCGATCTGGTCGCCCTGTTTGATCGTCTTGCCGTGCATCTCGACATCTTCCAGCGCGGTGCGGCGCATATGGGCAAGCGGCGTCTGGTAGCGGATCGTCTCCGACACCATGTTCGGGATCAGCGACGGGTCGGCTTTCAGCTTGGCGAACTCGCCGGGGTTCTGGTTCAGGAACCTCACCGAGCCCGACATGGAATTGCGCGTCGTGTCATTACCGCCGACGATCAGCAGGATGACATTCCCGAGCAGTTCCATCGGCGACATGTTCCGGGTCTTCTCACCATGGGCGAGAAGGCTCATCAGGTCAGGTTGCTGCGGCTTGCTGGCTCGCTCCTGGAAGATGCCCTGGAAAGTGGTGAGACATTCGAGGAGTTCCTCTTTCCACTGTTCAACGCCGCCCGGGCAGATATCCGGATTGTAGGGGTTGGTGGCGACGTCCGACCAGCGCGTCAGCTTGCGGCGATCCTCGAAGGGAAAGTCAAACAGCGTCGCCAGCATCATCGTGGTCAGTTCGATCGAGACCGTATCCACCCAGTCGAAGGGCTCACCGACGGGCAGTGTGTCGAGCAGCCCCTGGGTGCGCGAGCGGATCAGCGGCTCATAGACTTTCAGCATGTTGGGCGCGACTGCCGGCTGGACCGTCTTGCGCTGTTCGGAGTGGCGCGGCTCGTCCATCGCAATAAACATCGGCAGTTCGAAATCCTCGATCGGACCGCCGAGCGTGATCCCGCCATGTTCCCATGAGGACGAGAACCGCTTGTGATCGGTATCAATCGCCATGATGTCTTCATAACGCGTCACGGACCAATAAGGGCCGTTGAAACTGTCCGGGCACCAGTGCAGCGGGTCTTCATCGCGCATCCGCTCGAAACGGTCCCAGAACTTATCCTGACGCCAGACTTCCGGATCGGTTATGTCAAGCGTGGCAAGGTCCACCTGCGAGGCTGGCGGGATCTGCGCGCCCACATCCGTATGGTTGTCATACAGCTTTTCACGGACCGTGGTCTTCGGGCGCTCAAGCGGATTGGAAATTGTATGTACAGTGTCGGCCATCGACGTCCTCCTGATCGACATCATTTCGGCGTTGGCTCGCCGTTGAGGCATTTTGTAACATGCCTTCCGAGAAAAAACCATGACGCCGGCGTCATTTTTTAAGCCGGATGTCGTTCAGCCCGTGCTTTCACCAGCGCCTGGCGCAGCGCTGCGGCGAGGCTGGATCTTTCCTTTGGTGTCAGGAAACGACCGATGATATAGGCTGTTCGTCCATGCTCAATGCGCAGCCAGCTATTGGCGCCAACGGGCTCCTCAAGCTCGATCCGGGCGAATGCAGCTGGAAGGCTGGCGCGTTTTTCGCGGCCTTGTTTGTCACGGTGGCAGAGTTCAACAGCGTCCGCCGTGATCCGCACACGCGTTTCTTCAGGCGCGCGGCCACGGTGCCAGCGAAAGGCAAGCCAGATCAGGAGGGCATCAAGCCCGAAAAAGCCGAGCACCGGCCAGGCGCCCATCGACAGGAAGGCCATGCCCGAAAGGAAGCTGACGACCGCCACACCGGCCATGAAAACCGTAAAGGCCCGTGGACTGAGCGACCGGTTCGGGACCAGGATGGCGTCCATATAGACAGGGGATTGGCGGGCTTCGTTTTCCATCGCTTCCCAAGCTAGGTCGTGATAGCAGACCTGCCCAGTCCTGTTCTGGATTTGCTGCAACGCCCAAACCGCCTGAACCCGCCGATCATGTCAAAGCCTGCCGCTGAAACGTCCCGCAAGAAAAAGCGCGCGCCACGCACGATGGCGAAGGCCAAAGCTGGCGAACTCTTTGGCCGGCTCGCGCAAGAGCGGCCTGCGCCCAGGACAGAGTTGGAATATGTGAACCCTTACACGCTGGTGGTCGCCGTGGCCTTGTCGGCCCAGGCGACCGACATTGGAGTGAACAGAGCGACCCGGTCATTGTTTGCGGTCGCTGACACGCCACACTCCATGCTAGCCCTTGGCGAAGAAGGAGTGGCGGAACACATCCGGACCATCGGGCTGTGGCGCAACAAGGCAAAAAACGTGATCGCCCTGTCGCAAATGATTGTGGACCGATTTGAAGGCGAGGTGCCGGCGACCCGCGAGGCATTAATGCAGCTGCCCGGTGTTGGTCGCAAGACGGCGAACGTGGTACTGAACGAGGCTTTTGGCGAGGACACGATTGCCGTCGACACACATATCTTCCGTGTGGCGAACCGAACGGGCCTTGCGCCCGGTAAAACGCCGGACGCCGTCGAGGCCGGCTTGGAGCGCGTGACGCCGGCCGTTTACAAAAGAGGCGCCCATCACTGGCTGATCCTTCACGGGCGCTATGTTTGCAAGGCTCGCAAACCTGAATGCTGGCGCTGCACGATCGCCGACCTGTGCCGCTACAAGCCCAAGACGCCGGACCCTGCAAAGCCCGGCCATCCGGGTTCGAAGGGCCTGAGGGCTGACCATCAGTGAGAGGAGTCGGGCGCCGGTCCTGTTGTGGCCGCAGCCGCGCAGAAGGGGCTTGGAGCGGGTAGACGGAATCGAACCGACATCCTCAGCTTGGAAGGCTGCTGCACTACCATTGTGCTATACCCGCGCCTGTGCGTGCGACCGCCCGGTGCCGGCAGGTGGTGGAGGGGACAGGATTCGAACCTGTGTACGCTAACGCGGGCAGATTTACAGTCTGCTGCCTTTAACCACTCGGCCACCCCTCCAGGCGACCCGCAAGAAACACCGTTTGACGCGCATGCGCGCGATCGTCAAAAAAGGCCGGAAACCCCGGCCCCCTCAACAATCGAAGAGCGCCTTATAGGAATGAACAAACCAGTGCGCAACCGCAGACATGGCAAGTCAGCGCGAGAATCGCAGTTGCAGGCCGATGGTCCGGTCTGGCTGTGGGGCAGTCACGCCGTGCTGGCGGCGCTCGACAATCCGCGGCGCAGCGCCCGCCGCCTTGTGGCGACGGAGAATGCCGCACGGAGGCTCGCCCTGAAGCAGCCGGAGCTGCTGACAATAAGGGAAATCGACGGACTCCTGCCGCCCGGCGCGGTCCATCAGGGCGTGGCCTTGCTCACCGAGCATCTCGACCCGATCGGGATTGATGACCTGATCGAGGCCGCGCCCGCGCGCATCTGTGTGCTCGATCAGGTGTCCGACCCCCACAATCTCGGGGCGATCTTTCGTTCGGCGGCCGCATTTGGCTTTGGCGGCCTTGTCCTGCAAACGCGGCACTCGCCGCCAATCACTGGTACGCTGGCCAAGTCAGCCGCCGGCGGCGTCGACCTTGTGCCGGAAGTCAGGGTTGTGAATATCGCACGCACGCTGGAGGCACTGGCCGACGCCGGGTATCTCACGGTCGGGCTGGCAGGCGGGGCAGATCAACTCATAGGAGATGCGGTGGCGGATGATCGGCCGGTCGCCATCGTTCTGGGCGCTGAAGGATCCGGCCTGCGGCCCTCGGTCGCGACAGCCTGCATGCAACTCGCCCGAATCGCAATGCCAGGCGCGATGGAGAGCCTCAACGTGTCCAATGCGGCCGCAATCGCCTTTCACGAATGTGTGCGCAGCTGAAAGCCGGGCGCAATTTCGCCCGATTGCGGGCGATGATAAACAAACAAGCGACCGGTTGGTGGAGGCCTCGATATGCGAATTGTGTCTGTCATACTTGTTGTTGTCGGTTTGCTGATGGGCGGTCTGGGCGTGGCGGGGCTTCTGGCCAAGTCGGGATCGCCGCGCGTGACGGTAAGCTCAGACGACGTGCCTGACGCAACGGCGCCAGCGCCGCCGCGTCCGGTTCAGCCGCAAATGGCGCCAGGTTTTGATCTTGACGGGACGGGCGCGATCGAGCCGCAGACGGTCCGCGATGCCTATATTGCCGAGCGGCTCCGGCGTGTGCCCATTGCCCATGAAACGCCACAGGAGGCAGCGTTCGGACGGGCGTTCAATGTCACGCTGGCGATCGATGCGACAGGCGGTGATAGTGCGGCCGATGCTCTGCCGGGCCGGGAAAGCGTGGTGGAGAGCGAAGCGCAGGTCTCTGACGAGGTGAAGGTGAACCTTATAGGTACGGCATTCGAGATCGAACCCCTGTCACCAGAGGTTCAGCGGCTCTCGCCCCTGACCGAAAACTCCTGGCGATGGCGCGTCACGCCGGTCGAGACGGGGCCGCAGGACCTGGTGATCGAGGTCTATGCCATGCTGGACGGTCGGCTCCTGCCTGTGCGGACCTTCCGCGACGAGATCACGGTCCAGGTGTCGACCCTTCGTCAGGCGGTCAGTTTTGCGCAGGCCGCCAACCCATTATTCATGGTCCTCGGCGGCATTGGTTCGGTCCTCGGTGGCCTGTTCGGGGCTGCGCGCTTTTTCCGCAAATAGTGGCTTCAGGGCGCGATGTGATTGCACGTCTTTCGTGTGGGTCTTTGTTCTGCGACCGCCTGACGCGCGTCATTCTGAGTCTCGCCAGTCATTCAGGTGATACTACTTTAGCGATTACTGAATTACCATGCCGTGCCGTCGCAAGCGTCGACGGCGAAAACAGGTGCGCCGATGCTTTCAGGCCTTGATGCGACAATTCTGGCAAGGTTCCAGTTTGCCTTCACTGTGTCCTTCCATATCATTTTTCCGGCCTTCTCGATCGGCCTGGCAAGCTATCTTGCCGTCCTGGAGGGTCTCTGGCTGCGAACCGGGCGCGATGTCTATCTCAGGCTGTTCAGGTTCTGGGTAAAGATTTTCGCACTCGCCTTCGCCATGGGCGTCGTGTCCGGCATTGTCATGAGCTACCAGTTCGGCACGAACTGGTCGGTCTTCGCCGATAAGACCGGGCCCATCCTCGGCCCGCTGATGGCGTATGAAGTGCTGACCGCCTTCTTCCTCGAAGCCGGCTTTCTCGGCGTCATGCTGTTTGGAATGGGTCGGGTGTCAAGATCGCTGCATTTCGCCGCCACGCTGATGGTGGCATTCGGGACGCTGCTATCCGCAACCTGGATCCTGTCGGTGAACAGCTGGATGCATACACCCGTAGGATTCTCGATCAATGAGGCGGGCCAATTCGTGCCCGAGGACTGGCTTGCGATCGTCTTCAACCCGTCTTTTCCCTACCGCCTCGCACACATGGTGTTGGCGGCGTATCTGACGACGGCCTTCGTGGTGGGCGCAGTGGGGGCGTTTCACCTGCTGCGCGACCGGAAGAACCGCGAAGCCCGGACGATGTTTTCGATGGCTATGTGGATGGCCGCGCTTGTCGCGCCGCTTCAGATCGTTGCCGGCGACCTGCATGGCCTGAACACCCTGGAACACCAGCCGGCCAAGGTTGCCGCCATGGAGGGCCATTTCGAGACGCAGTCTGGTGCGCCACTCATCCTGTTCGGATTGCCGGACATGGAGAATGAGGAAACCACGCACCGGATCGAGATTCCGAAACTTGGCAGCTACATCCTTACCCATCACTGGGACGGCGAGGTCAAAGGCCTCAAATCATTCGCGCCTGAAGACCGGCCCAATGCCGAGATAATCTTCTGGACTTTCCGCGCAATGGTTGCCATCGGCTTCCTTATGGTGGCGATTGGAGTGGTCAGTCTCTGGCTACGTTGGCGCGGTCGTCTCTATGATACGCCGCTCTTCCTGAGATCGGCCATGATCATGGGGCCGTCCGGCTTCCTGGCAGTTCTTTTCGGCTGGATCACAACAGAAGTTGGCCGGCAGCCCTGGACCGTGAACGGGCTTCTGCGAACCTCGGATTCGATTGCGCCGGTCGCGGCGCCAGCCGTTGGCGCCTCGCTCATCGCCTTCATCATTGTCTATTTCGTCATTTTCGGCATCGGCACCGCCTATATCCTCCGGCTCATGGGCAAGGGCCCGGCGGGCGGCGATGATCCGGACGGCTCCGCTGCACCGATCCGTTCGGCCGGAACCACGCCAGCGGCCGGCCTGGTCCCTGGCGAGGCAATCGAAAATCCGCTCGGGGGGAGGAATGATGCTTGACCTTCCGACGACCTGGGCGGGCCTTCTGGCGCTCGCGATTTTTATCTACATTGTCCTCGATGGTTTCGATCTCGGAATCGGGCTGCTTTATCCGCTGCTGGAGAACAAATCCCAGCGCGATCTTGCGATGAACACCGTCGCGCCGGTCTGGGACGGCAACGAAACCTGGCTGATCCTTGGCGGCGGCGGGCTTTTCGCAGCCTTTCCTCTAGCCTATTCGATTGTCATGCCGGCGCTTTATGCTCCCTTCATCGCCATGATCCTGGCGCTGGTGTTTCGCGGGGTGGCGTTCGAGTTTCGCTGGCGCGACCCTGCCCATGAGCGCCACTGGGACAGGGCTTTTTTCTGGGGTTCGGCTGTGGCGACCTTTGCGCAGGGGATTGTTCTCGGCGCCTTCGTCCAGGGCATCGAGGTTGATGGGCGCGCTTATGGCGGCGGCTGGTGGGACTGGTTGACGCCCTTTTCGATCACTTGCGGATTTGCGCTGATGGCGGGCTATGCGCTTCTCGGTGCCGGCTGGATCATCCTGAAGACAGAGGGCCCCCTTCGCGAGCGGGCCTATCGGCTCGCCCGGTATGCTGGCGTGGGGACATTTGCCGCGATCGGCATTGTCAGCCTTTGGACCCCGCTGCTGTCACCCGAGATCGCCGAGCGCTGGTTCTCTTTTCCACAGCTTGTCTTCGTCCTGCCGGTTCCGTCCCTGGTCGCCATCATCGGTGGCGTGTTGATCTGGGGCACCCTGTTCCGCAATGACTATATTATCTTTCCTGGTACGATCGTCCTGTTCGCGGTCAGCTATGTCGGCCTCGGTATAAGCGTTGCACCTTATGTCGTTCCACGTGCGGTGACTATTCATGAGGCTGCAGCGCCCGATTCCAGCCTTGTCTTCATGCTGGTTGGTGCACTGATCCTGCTGCCGATGATCCTTGCTTATACTGCCTGGGCCTACTGGATCTTCCGCGGCAAGATTGATGAAGAATCGGGTTATCACTGATGGCGCAACGAGAGCCGAAATCGAGGACAGGCCCCGGAGAAATCGCCTGGTTCGTCGCCCTCTGGGCAGCAGGTGTGGCCACCGTTACCTTTGTCGGGTTCATCATTCGCCTTTTCATCGGCTGATGCGTCTTCCGACGCGCGGTTCCATTTGCGGGCCTGCGGGTCTATCTAGGGTCACTTCAACAGCTGCGCCGGGCCTTGAACCCGGCTGGAGTGGAACATGACAGACCTGACCCATACTGCCGCGGTTTCTCCCGCCGGCGGTCTCAATTCCCTCGGTTTTGCGAAAGCGCCTGGCGATACGCGCGTGGTTGCGGCCATGTCCGGCGGTGTCGACAGTTCCGTCGTGGCCGCGCTCCTGAAAGCGCAGGGCTATGAGGTGATCGGTATCACGTTGCAGCTCTATGATCATGGTGCGGCTGTCCAGAAAAAGGGGGCCTGTTGTGCCGGTCAGGACATTCATGACGCACGCAATGTCGCCGACCGGATCGGTATCCCCCATTATGTGCTCGACTATGAAAGCCGGTTCCGTGAGCAGGTGATGGAGGATTTCGCCGATACCTATCTTGCCGGCTCGACGCCCATCCCATGCATTCGGTGTAACCAGACGGTCAAATTTTCCGATCTGCTCACCACGGCAAAGGATCTGGGAGCCGATTGCCTCGCCACCGGTCATTATATCCGGCGTACAGAAGGTGCGGCAGGGCCGCAGTTGCACCGCGCAGTCGATGCGGCGCGTGACCAGTCCTACTTCCTGTTCGCGACGACCCGCGAGCAGCTGGATTTCCTGCGCTTTCCGCTGGGCGGGATGCCGAAGGCCGAGGTGCGCGATCTCGCCGAACAATTCGGTCTTTCCGTTGCCGACAAGCCCGACAGCCAGGATATCTGTTTCGTGCCTTCGGGCTCTTATGCCGATGTGGTCCGCAAGCTGCGTCCGGGCGCCGGGCGCGGCGGCGATATCGTTCATATGGATGGCCGCGTGCTCGGCCAGCATGAGGGCGTGATCCACTATACGGTGGGCCAGCGCCGCGGGCTGGGCATCGCGACGGGCGAGCCGCTCTATGTCGTGAAGATCGATGCGCCGGGACGCCGGGTCATTGTCGGGCCGAAGGACGCGCTGGCAACGCAGGCCCTGACACTGGAAGAGCTGAACTGGCTTGGTGAGGGTGATCTTTCCTCCGCCTGCGCGGCCCGGCTGCCGGTCCTGGCGCGTGTGCGCTCAACCCGCCCGCCCATCCCTGCATATCTGGGCCTGATGGGCGAGGAGCCTGCGGTTCATTTTGTCGATCCCGAAGCAGGCGTCGCCAAGGGGCAGGCCTGTGTTCTTTACGACGCAGACAGCGGCACGCGTGTCCTTGGGGGCGGTTTCATCGCCGCCACTTTCGGACTGATCGACCAGCCTGCCGGGGAAATCCGAACGGGCTGACAAGGGGCGCCCGTAATTTTGATGAAAACTGCCGTTCCGGTTTCAGCCCGGCCTTAAAGGGCTGCGGGCTACACCTGTCGGACTGGCACCCAGAAGGGGCGCCGCTTGGATATGTGTCGCAAGGTGGAAGCCATGGAACAGCAGAATGCTCACAATCTCAGTGTTGAGGGCCCGAACGGCCGGCCGCTCACGCTGGACGACCTCCCGTCGCCGAATATCCGGCGCTGGGTCACGCGCCGAAAGGCCGAAGTGGTGGCCGCGGTCACAGGCGGCCTGATCAGCCGGCAGGAGGCGCTGGCGCGCTATGGATTGTCTGAAGAGGAATATGTTGGCTGGGAGCGGCTTTATCGCACCCATGGCCCAAAGGGACTGCGCGCCACGCGAATTCAGAAATACCGTCACGCAACAGATCCGGCAGGTTAAGCCGCGATTTACCCTGTCTGGTTTACTCAGTGTGCGAAGCGTCATGGTGCCCCTCGGCGCCTTCGGCACGGAGTAGACTGGCATGGCTGCGCGCAATCAGGTAAATTCGGCTCCCGGCCCCCGATCACTGGTGGCTGCCGCTCTGCTCGCGCTGGGCTTGGCCATCTGGCGAGGAGTGGCAACCCTGCCTGCAGAGGACGTCCCGGTTAGCCGTTCGCAGTTTGAAAGCCGGATTTCCGAAATCGCGGCCACGCTGACTGGCCCGCGTGCGGTGCGGGTCTCTGCGACGGAAGGACCGGCCGGATCCCGGCAGATCCTTATCCTCCTCAATCAAAAAGAGGCTCCGGCGTCGGTGAGTGCGCCCATGCTAGCCGACCTCTTCGCAGCCGCCGGGCTGTTTGACGAGGCGGCGGGCGACCGCCTGGATATCCGCGAAACCGTCTTTGCCCCCCAGGCGATCTCACGGCCGACCGGATTGGAGCTTGCCGAAATCATCGCGCTTTTTGGCCTCGCCGGCTGGATCGGCTGGATAGCTCTTGTTTCGGGACGGTCGAGCGGGCCTGTCATTGCGTCAACCCCGTCGAAACTGGCGAGACCGGAGCCATCCCGGCCTTCTGACGCGCCATACGCAGGTGCCATGCTTGCTGCAGCCCGCAACGACCCGGTCAGGACGGCCCGTGTAGTGCGCGCCTGGCTCTCTACGGAGGATGCGCGCTGATGACCGCTCCATTGGCTGCCCGGCCGTCAGAGACCGGTCCTGTTCGCGCTGCGCGCCTCATGCGTGCGATGGGCCGGGGTGCGGGGCCAGTCTGGGCGGAGTTGACACCTGACGAAACGCACATGATCACATCGCATATGAAAGATCTGCGTGCTGACGAAACTCTTGATGAAGGCGAATTGCTTGACCTGTTTCTGCGCGACAGCGAGACGCTTGGTGAACCGGCTGAGGCAAGCCAGTCTGCTGGCCCGGTCGGGCAGAAGCTGCAGGCAGCGGCACCGGAGACGCTGGCCGTTATTGCCGGGCGAGAAAGTCCCCAGATCGCCGCTTATATTCTGACGCACCTGAGCCCGCGCCAGGCCGCCGGCGTGCTTCGCATGCTCGACCAGGCACAGGCCATCGCCATCCTCAAGCGCATGGTGAATTATACGCCGCCACCTGAACCCGTGAGCTGCGTCATCAATGACAGCCTGAACGGAATGCTGGAGCGACTTGGTGCTGGAGAGGGCGCGGGACATGAGCGTGTTGCCCGTATTTTCGATCAGTTCGACACGCGCCGCGAGGGGGCTCTGCTGACGGGGCTGGAGGCGGTCGATCCGCGCACCGGCGAAAAGGTGCGCGCGTTGATGTTCGGCTTTGACGACCTGGGCGCATTCGACGCCGCTGGTATCCAGACCTTGCTCGCCAATGCCGAGCGGGCGGATCTTGTCCTTGCATTGAAGGGTGCGCGCGGATCCACGCGTGAGGCCTTCTTCTCCAATATGACCCAACGGGCTGGCGAGCTTGTTCGCGAGGAGATGGCAGCGCTCGGCGCGGTCCGGCGCAGTGAGGTCGATGCGGCACAGCGACTCCTTGTCGATATTGCCAGGGGCCTGATCCGGCGGGGCGATATCCGTCTGGACAGCACAGAAGACGATGAGCTTGTTGAATGAGCCGGCGCCGGGTCGAGAAGCTGAAACCCTTCAACTTCAGCGCGGATTTCGCCGCTGGACCGCTGCAGGCCGCACATCGGGACGGCGGCGAGACGGTTGAAATCGCGCCGAAGGAGTTAGCAGCCCTTGGGGCGAAACTCTATGCCGATGCGGCGTCCAACGCGCAGACGCGGCTTGATGCCGGCGCGGCACGCCGGCTGGAGTATGCAATCGCCCGGCTGGACACAGCGGTTGGCGCGCTTCACGAATTGACTGACGCTCTGGACCGTCTCGGTCAGGCCGGCGTCCTGCCGGGTCACCTGGCGGCCTTGTCGGACCGGGCCGCGCGATCACTGGTTGACGGGCAGGGTGATCTCTTCGCTGTACGAAGCGAGCTTGTCGCCGCAAGCCCGGACGAGAATTGAAACATGAGGACATTTGCGACATGACCGAAGCTGCCAACCCGGCCCTCGCGCGGACCCTCATGGATGTTCCAGTGCGTGTGGATGTCGTGCTCGGCGAAGTGCGGATGCCGATGGAAGACCTGATGGCGCTGTCGCCGGGAGAAGTGCTGGCGCTCGATCGCGGGACCAGCGATCAGGTTGACATATTCGTGTCCGACAGGCTCATGGCGCGGGGACGCCTTGTCATTGCTGACGGAGAGCTTGGCGTGACATTGTCGGAAATCGTAGACGAGCGCCGTGTCGCCTGAATGAACACAGTGGCCTGCTCAGAAATCGTAGGCAATTCCCTTGCGTTCCCAATCTCCAAAACGCGTCGGTTCAATCGCTTTTGGTCCGCCTTCCTCGTTTTCCCGAGCGGTTTCGAGGGCTCTGAGCCTTTCTTCATCTTCCTCTCGGCGCGCATCGGCTTCTTCCAGTGCCCGGCGCGCCACGTCGCTGAGACGCTTGCGGCGCTTGATTTCTTCATCGCTGAGTTGCGACATGTGTTACACAGACTCCCTGCTTCGTTAACTCTCTCCATATAAGTCTGTGAAATGGCTTGACGAGCAGGGGCGACAATTAACGCACTCGGAGTGTATCCCAGCTATGGGCATGATGAAGACATTTATTCTGATGGCTGCGATGACAGGACTGTTCCTGGCAATCGGCTATCTGACAGCGGGACTGCCCGGCCTTGCCGTTGCATTTATTGTTGCCGCAGGCATGAACGCCTTCGCCTATTGGAATGCCGACAAGATTGTATTGCGCATGCAGGGTGCGCGCGAGGTAACGGGCGAGGATCGCTCGCCGGTGGTGCGCACATTCTATAATGACACTTTGCATCTTGCCGAACATGCCGGTCTTCCAGCCCCTCGCATTTATATCATTGACACGGCTCAGCCGAACGCGTTTGCGACTGGCCGCAATCCTGAAAACGCCGCCGTGGCCGCGACAACGGGACTCTTGTCGATGTTGTCGCGCGAAGAAGTTGCCGGCGTGATGGCCCATGAGCTTGCCCATGTGCAAAACCGCGACAGCCTTATCATGACGGTTACAGCGACGCTGGCCGGCGCTATCGGCATGCTTGCGAATTTCGCGCTTTTTTTCGGCAGCCGGGAACGCGGCGGTCTGATAACCAGTATCGCCGTGATGATCTTTGCGCCGATGGCGGCCGGCATTGTCCAGATGGCGATTTCCCGTTCACGAGAATATGAAGCTGACCGGCGCGGTGCCGCAATCTGCGGTCATCCACTCTGGCTGGCTTCTGCGCTCGAAAAGATTGACAGGGGTGCGCGCGCTCAACTCAATCGCCATGCCGAGCGACATCCGTCTGCAGCGCATATGTATATCATGAACCCGCTCGCGGGCTGGCGCGGTGACAGCCTGTTTTCTACCCATCCCTCGACGGCTAACCGCGTCGCGGCACTGCGCAAGCTGGCCGGCGAGGCTGAGAACAGTTCCAATGACAACCAGCCGCCAGCCATCGAGACACGCCGCCGTGCCGGCCCCTGGGATGCTGCGCGCGGGCCGTGGGATTGAGCGGGCAGCCCAGCCCGCGTCGTGTCGCCGTCGACCTGCTCTGCCATGTCCTGATGGCGCGGCGCACGCTGGATGAAGCTTTGGATGACAGCGCCGGCTTTGCCGCGCTATCGGGCTCGGACCGTGCATTCGCGCGCCTCCTGACAAGCGCGACCCTGCGCGAACTGGGGCGCATCGATATTGGTCTGACGCCATTACTCAAAACGCCGATGGAGCGGCTGGACGCGCCGGTGGCCGGGCTGTTGCGCATCGGCGCTGCGCAAGCCTGGTGTCTTGGCACGCCAGCTCATGCCGCGGTTGGTGAGACTGTCTCGGCCGCGCACGAGGGTGATGATACACGCCGCGCAGCCGGACTGGTGAATGCGGTGCTGCGACGTGCCGTTGACGACGATCGGGCATTCGCGGCTTCTCCATGCCAGGCCGTGTGGCCGGAATGGCTCATGAACAGGTTGAGGGAGAGCCTGCCTGAAGCGGGCCTTGAGGCACTGGCCGAGGCCCACAGGCGCCAGCCGGAGCTGCACATCACCGCGAAAGAACCGGCGGAAGCGGCAGCCATGCTTGGCGCCCGGCTCTTGCCCCCTGGCTCCCTGGCCCTGCCCCTGGGGCCTGTCGAAAGCCTTGCGGGTTACACAGAAGGCGGCTGGTGGGTTCAGGATGCGGCCGCAGCGCTGCCGGCAAAACTTCTGGCAGCAGGTCCGGGAGACCATGTCTTCGACCTTTGCGCGGCGCCCGGCGGCAAGACGCTGCAGCTGGCGGCAACCGGCGCCCAGGTGACCGCGATTGATCGGTCCCGGCCAAGGCTGAGGCGGCTGAGGGCCAATCTGGACCGGACGAGCCTTCAAGATCGCGTTGACGTCATCATCGCGAATGCCGAAACTTGGCGGCCTGAGGCGCCAGCCGACAAGGTCCTTCTTGATGCGCCATGTTCGGCGCTGGGCACCCTCCGTCGCCATCCGGAAGGCGCCTGGATCAAACGTCCTGAAGATATCGCCCGCTTTCCGGACATTCAGTCCCGACTTGTGATGGCGGCGGCCGATATGATGCGCGAGGGGGGAACACTCATCTACTGTGTTTGCACGCCGCTGCCCGACGAGGGCATTCAAGTCATTCAATCGGCACTGGAGAGCGGGCAGTGGCATCGCACGCCGTTTCAGCGCCAGGAAATGGAGGGTTTTGAGTATGCGCTGACAGATCAGGGAGATGTCCTCACCCTTCCGACAGGTGAATTCGATCATGACGCATTTTTCATCTCTCGCCTGACGCGGTTGTAATTCGCCTCATAGATGCGAATTCATCGGGACGACACAACTCGGCCATATTATTGCCGCGTCAGGTTCATGTGTCATTCAATGCGGTGCGGGCAGGTTTGTCCCAGATTTTAACGTGCAGAGGAGCACAGTGCTATGACCGATCAGGTTTCCATTATTCGTCAGCCGAGCCGGCTGATGGCGGGCGCGTTTGCGGCGATGACGCTGGCTCTGGCCGGTTGTGCTGGCAGCTACGGCGCAAACGAAGTCAGCTCGACGGGCGTGCGTGAAGCCGCCACAGTGCGCAGCGGAACGGTGACGGCTGTTCGAGAAGTACGTATCCGTCCCGACAATTCGGTGATCGGCGTAGCGACCGGTGCTGTTCTTGGCGGTCTCGCCGGCTCAGAGCTCGGCGGGGGCGACAAAGCGCAGACGGCTGGCGCTATCGGCGGTGCCGTTCTTGGCGGCGTTGCCGGTAACGAAGCAGGCAAGGCAATCAATACGCGCAACGGCTATGCCTACACTGTGCGTTTCGACAGTGGCGAGGTGAAGGAAATCGTCCAGGGAGCAGATGTCTACATCGCTCCGGGCAATCCGGTGAATGTCACCTTCCGCACCGATGGTGTGGTCGTCACCCCCGCCTACTGACCCTTCGCAAGACGAAGCCGTTGCGCGATTCAACCGAAAACCGCCATCCGCCTTGTGCGGGTGGCGGTTCGCACATAAGAGTTCGAATATGCGGGACGTATTGATTTCTCCGTCCATTCTCTCCGCCGACTTCGGGCGGCTCGGGGAAGAAATTGCGGCCATTGATCGTGCCGGCGCGGACATGATTCATGTTGACGTGATGGATGGCCATTTCGTGCCTAACCTCACCATTGGCCCGCCCGTCATCAAGGCTTTGCGCGCCCATTCCCGCAAGCCATTCGACGTACATCTGATGATCGCGCCCGTCGATTCCTATATTGCAGCATTTGCTGAGGCCGGCGCGGACATCCTGACAGTGCATCCGGAGGCCGGACCGCACCTGCACCGCACGCTACAGCTGATTCGCCACGCCGGCATGCGGCCGGGGGTTGCACTCAATCCGGCTACGCCAGCCAGTATTGTCGAGCCGGTCCTGGGTGATATCGATCTGGTTCTGGTGATGAGCGTGAACCCCGGGTTCGGCGGCCAGAGCTTCATTGACAGCCAGCTGCGCAAGATCGAGACGCTGCGGGCAATGATAGATTCATCGGGCAGGGATATCATTCTGGAAGTCGATGGCGGGCTCAATCCGGAAACGGGTCCGCGCGCGATTGAAGCGGGCGTGACTGCAATTGTTGCCGGCTCAGCGGTTTTCAAGGGTGGCCCGGAAGCGTATGCCAATAATATCGCCGCGCTCAGGCCCGGCATTCCATTGTAGTTGTTAGAGTCAGGCGGGCGAAGGGATGAGCGCCCCGATGCGCCAAAACCAGAACAGGCACCGCAGCGCCGAGGAGGATGCGGCACTGTGGCAGCGTTTCCGCGGCCGGCCCGGTGCGCTCGTGCCTGAACGATTTGCTCCCGGCCCGCAAATCGCCGAGGCGGTCGGAGAGACCCCTATCGCCTGGTCTGATCTTGCCACAGTCACGATTGCCGATGAATTGCGCGGCAACTCGCTTGAGCGTGGCATCTGGTGTTATGGTCTGGAACATTTCGAGCTCGGCGACGGGGTGCGCCCATGGGCAATTGAGGATGCATCCCTGCATTTCAGGGACCGTATACACCGCTTTGAGTGGCTGGGCGATCTTGTGGCGCTTGGCGATCTTGCATGCGATCGCGCGCGTGACCTGACGGATGCCTGGATCGCTGATTTCGGACGATTCGACGGGTTCGCCTGGCGCGCCGGACCTACCGCCGACCGGGCCTGGAACTGGATGCTTTCCGGTGACGTCCTGTTTGGCGAAGATCAGGGGCGCGCTGGCCGTGAGCGTCTGGAAGTCCTCTTGCGCCAGATCCGGCATGTTTGCGCACTTGCAGATGGCACACCGGATATCGAAGCGCGATTCCGAACCTTCGCTGTCGATCTGGTTCGTGCAATTCTCTTCAACGATGTTCGTGGTCAGGATGTCGCGCTGCAAATGCTCGAAGCGGAGTGCACAGCACAGATTCTGCCAGATGGCGGTCATGTTAGCCGAAGTCCCGAGCGGCTGCTTGCTGCCCTGAAGGACCTGCTGGCGATCCGCAGCCTCATGGAGCGGCGCGGACTTGGCCAGGCCGCATTCATCGACAAATGGCTTGCGCGAATGGGGGCAATGCTGGGGTTCTTTCGCTGTGCTGACGGGGCGCTCTTCCCCTTCAACGACTCCAGCGAAGCCCAGGCTGCGCAAATTGAGGCCGTCCTGTCCGCCTTGGACCTGACCCCGAGGCGATTCAGCGTTTCGCCGAAGTCCGGTTTCCAGAAGCTCATCCGTGGCGATGTCGAAGTGCTTCTGGATGTCGGGCGCGCACCCGAAGCGCCATTTGGCGACCTTGCGCATGCCGGTGCCCTCGGTTTCGAGTTTGCTGACGGCAAGGCGCGCATCGTGACCTCGTGCGGATCCTCACGCGATGTCAATGTCGACTGGCAGGCTGCTGTCCGGCGCACTGGGGCCCATTCCACACTGGTCCTCGGGGGGCGCGACAGCGCGGTGTTCCGGCGCAGCGAAGCGTCGGACCTTCTGGCCCCGGACGGGCCAGACGGCATTTCCGCCAAGCGCCTGGAGGAAGCTGACGAAATCTGGCTCGACGCGCAGCATTCCGGCTACCGTGACAATTTTGGCCTGCTGCATCGCAGGCGTCTTTTCCTTGCAAGCGATGGCTGCCGGCTGGCCGGCGAAGATAGCCTGGTCCGGCCGGTTTCCCGGCCGCCCGATGAGGATGCGCAACCTGTCAGTTTCGAGATCCGGTTTCATCTCCATCCATCGGTCGACGCGCAGATGGGACGAGATGCAATCTTGTTAAATTGTGCTGATGGGCGACGCTGGCGCTTTCGCACCAGTCATTCCGGCGCGCGTCTCGACCACTCCGTCTACCTGGCGCATGGAACGGTTGAGCGCACTGAACAGATCGTGCTGTCTGGCCGGGCTGATCCGAATGGTGATGGCAGTGAACCACCCAATTGCGTAAGGTGGGCCTTCGTCAGGGAGCCGGCCGAATGATGAGCGCGTCCAGAGAGGCCCGGCGGGCCATGATGCTGACCCTGGGTTTCGACACAGCGGCCGCCGTCGTTTCGATGGCCATCGCCCTGTTTATCCGCTGGTGGCAAACTGATGGGATCCCGGTTGATTTCGGTTTCCTCGCAATTGTGACATCGCTTGTCTTCGGCTTCTCGGCGGTCGCCGCTTTCCTTCTCGCCCGGGTACACCGGCAGGTCTGGCGACATATCGGTCTCGACGATGCAATCCGCATCTTGCAGGCGGTCGTACTGACGGCGCTGATCTTCCTGCCGATCCTGTTCCTCTGGAACCGACTGACTGGTATCCCGCGATCATCGCTCGTTCTGGCCGTCGCAATCTGGACACTGGCCCTGTTTGCCGGTCGGATGGTCGCTTTGCTGAGGACGACCCAGCGACCGCTTCAGTTCTTCCGGCGTGCCCAATCCGATGCGCCGAAAGCTGTTCTGGTGGGCGATTCAGAGACAGCTGCTGCCGTGCTCCGCAGCCTTCGCAGTGCCGAAAAGGGTCCGAAGGTGCGCACATTGGGTCTGCTCGCGATGGATGCAGCCCAGCCAGGCCGCGCGATTCGCGGCGTTCCGGTGTTGGGCGATGTTCGCCAGCTGGAATATGTTCTGGAAATTCTCAAGGTCCGCTACGGTGAAATCCCATGGGTCGCGGTGACTGGCGAGGCGAGGAAACCGGCCGCCATGAACGCGATTCTGGAAGTTGCGGCACGGCTTGGTGCGAAGATCATTGCTCTGGCCCCCAGTGAGTCCGCACCCGAACTTGTCGATCTGCGCACTGCAGACCTGTTATCGCGGCCAGAGCGCAGCCTTGATGTCGGGCCAGTGTCGCGCCTCGTCAGTGGCAACCGTGTCCTGGTGACCGGAGGCGGTGGGACGATTGGTCTGGAACTGGCGCGACAGTGTCTCGCCCAGGGCCCCGCCGAATTGACCCTGTTCGATGCGTCTGAATACAATCTTTATCGCGCCGACCTTCTGCTTCGTCGTGAGTTTCCCAAGGTCAGCATAAAAGCAGTGTTGGGCAATGTTCGCGATGTGGCCCGCCTTGATCAGATTTTCCGCGAGCTATGTCCTGATATCGTGATTCACGCGGCTGCCCTTAAACATGTCCCGCTCATGGAACAGAATGTCTGCGAAGCCGTCCTGACCAATGTCGAGGGGGCGATCAATGTCACTCGCTCTGCCGTCAAGGCGAAAACGCGGCACCTTGTCTTTATTTCGACGGACAAGGCTGTTGACCCGGACAATGTGATGGGGGCCACGAAACGTCTCGCGGAGATTGCCGTGGCCCGGATCGCGAGACGTGGCTCCCTGCGCCCGACTCTTGTTCGATTCGGGAATGTGCTGGGATCGTCAGGGTCTGTCGTGCCACTATTCAACGAGCAAATCGAACGCGGCGGTCCGGTCACGGTTACGCATCCCGACGTCACCCGCTATTTTATGACCGTTGAGGAAGCGGCAGCTTTGGTCTTGCAGGCCGGAGCCCTTGTCGATGAGGGCGAGGAGTTCGGATTGTTCGTTCTTGATATGGGACAACCGATCCGGATCGTTGCGCTCGCGGAATCCATGATACGACTTCGCGGTTACGTGCCAGGCCGCGATATCCGGATCGAATTTTCTGGCTTGCGACCCGGCGAGAAGCTCAATGAGGAACTCACCTACGACTTTGAGGATATCTCGCCGGCCGGGGTCGATGGTATCCTTCGCGTTCACGGTGCGAACGGCGTCGATGCCAGCTTCGACCTGGTGCTTGCAAGCCTGATACGTGCCGCGCAAAAGCGGGATCGAAACGAAGCGCTGGCCCTTCTCTGGAAGCTGGTGCCCGAATATGGCGCAGCGCGCCTGGCGCTTGAACGGGAAGCGACCGGCGCTTGACGCCCCGGGATTGTGTGCTAGCGCCCCCAGCTTATTGTTGAACGCCTTTCGCACAAAGTCAGGATCAAACCCATGACCGACGCCACCATCTGCGTCCGCCGCGCGCTCATTTCCGTTTCCGACAAGTCGGGTCTCGTTGAACGCGCAAGCCGGCTCGTGGCGGCAGGGGTTGAACTCGTCTCTACTGGCGGATCGGCCCGCATTCTCGTGCAAGCCGGAATCAATGTCACTGATGTCGCAGATCTGACAGGCTTTCCCGAAATGATGGACGGGCGGGTCAAGACGTTACATCCGGCGGTGCATGGTGGCCTTCTGTTTCGCCGCGATCTGGAGAAGCATGTCGCCGATGCTGAGGCGCACGGCATCCAGCCCATCGATCTCGTCTATATTAATCTTTATCCATTCGAGGAGACGGTCGCGGCCGGCGCCGATTTCCAGACCGCAATAGAGAATATCGATATTGGTGGTCCGGCCATGTTGCGGGCGGCGGCGAAGAATGCGGCATTCGTTGTCGTCTGTACGGATGGCGACGATCTTGATACTGCGCTGGCGGAGTTGGAAGCCAGTGACGGCGAGGTCAGCGCTGACCTGCGCCGACGCCTTGCGGCCAAGACCTATGCGCGAACTGCAGCTTATGATGCGGCGATCAGCGGCTGGTATACCGAACAGGCCGGTATTGAGGCGCCGGACTGGGTCGGGCTTGGCGGCCGGCTCCGGCAATCCCTGCGCTATGGGGAAAATCCGCATCAGTCCGCCGGCTTCTATATCAGCGGCGAGGCGCGGCCGGGTGTTGCGACAGCCCGCCAGGTGCAGGGCAAGGAACTGTCCTACAACAATATCAATGATACAGATGCCGCCTATGAACTGATTGGCGAACTCGGCGCCGAGCGACCGGCCGTCTCTATCATCAAGCACGCCAATCCTTGCGGTGTGGCGCTTGGAACCGACCTTATAGATGCTTATGGCAAGGCGCTGGCCTGTGATCCGACATCTGCATTCGGCGGGATTGTCGCCCTGAACGGGTCGCTGACGGGACCGGTTGCCGAAGAGATCACGAAGATCTTCACGGAGGTGGTCATCGCGCCCGGGGCGGATGAGGCCGCGCTAGAGGTTTTTGCGAAGAAGAAGAATCTCCGCCTCCTCCTGACAGATGCGCTGCCTGATCCCGCCGCACCGGGACGTGCGGTCAAATCCGTGGCCGGCGGATTTCTTGTCCAGTCCCGCGACAATGGCCGAGTGGGACGGGATGACCTGAGAAGCGCAACGAAACGAGTTCCGACAGACGCCGAGCTCGACGATATGCTGTTTGCATGGCGAGTAGCCAAACATGTCAAGTCGAATACGATCGTCTATGCGCGTGATGGGTCGACGGCCGGGATCGGCGCGGGCCAGATGAGCAGGATCGACAGCGCCCGCATCGCCGCGAGCAAGGCCGGCGATGCGGCAGAGGCGGCAGGCTGGACAGAGCCCAGAACGAAAGGCTGTGTCGCTGCTTCCGATGCGTTTTTCCCGTTTCCCGATGGCCTGTTGCAGGCGGCGGAGGCCGGCGCAACGGCGGTCATCCAGCCGGGAGGGTCAATCCGCGACGATGAGGTGATCGCGGCGGCGGATGCAGCTGGCCTTGCGATGGTGTTCACCGGGATGCGGCATTTCCGGCATTGAGGCGGGCGTCACGTTCTCGCCGCTGGCATCCTGAGGCAGAATCCTGCCATAGACGGAAGAATGCTCGGTTCGATCCAGTCTCTTGCGGCAGGCTTCGCCGCCATGTTTGCAGCCGGTGCCGCCGGCCTTGCCTGGGGCATTGGCGTCATGGCACCGAACTGTTCATTCGACCGGCTGGACTATTCGCGGGCGGACGGACATGTGCGCCAGCTTCTCAAGGACGGGTCGGGTGTGATTTCTGGAATGCTTCTGGCCGCCGCTGCGCTCGCCATACTCGGCGGCGCGTATGGCTCCGCAGTCCTTAGTGTCATCGCGGCGGGCGGATTTTTTACCAATCGCTGGACGCTATCGCCGCGGCAGAAAAGCGAAGGCGCTCCCGGCCTTCGCCAGCGCAAGAAGAGCCAGCGGATTGTCGCGGTCAGCCTGTCTCTGATCTTCGCGGCTGTAGCCGGCGTGGCAGCCGCGCTGGCGGTGCTGCGCGTGTAATGCTTCGCGCAGCACCGGGACCGGTCAGGCGTGTTCCTTTATCCAGTCGGCGATACGCTGTTTGCTCATTGCGCCCAGCTGGCTGTCGACAAGCTTGCCATCCTTGAACAGCATAAGCGTCGGGAGGCCACGAACGCCATATTTTGACGCTGATATCGGGTTTTCATCGACATTGATCTTGGTGATCCTGACCGTGTCGCCAACCTCATCTGAGACCGCCTCCAGATGGGGGGCCATCTGCTTGCAGGGTCCGCACCATTCGGCCCAGAAATCGACCACGACCGGCGTTCCACCGGCAATTGTCGTATCGAAATCATCGTCAGTGATCGTTTTGGTTGCCATTTCAGTCATCCTTTTCTGTTTCTTCTGCTTCCCCGGTTAGATAGTCGCTGCGGTGCCGGTTGAAACCCGGCTCTGCGCTCTGTTAAGTGCCTCTAATAACCGCTCTCGCGACAGACGCATGAGGCGGGGGCCGTCTGTCCAGACAATTGCACATCGAACCTCCCTTCCAGGCCAGGCGGCTTCCAGCACGTTGGCATAGGTCGCCATCTGCTCGAAATAGGCGTCGTGCACGCCGGTCTCGTCGCGCGGCGGGGGGCGGTCGGTCTTGATATCGACAACCAGGATGGCATTGCCACGGAACACCAGCCGGTCGATCCGGCCATTGATGACGGTGCCGTCCGGCCAGCCTGTGCCGCGACCGACAATCGAGGCCTCCGACCGCCCGCCAGGTGAGAACACCTCCGCCATGGCCGGATCTGCCAGTGTCTTGCGAACAGTGTCGGCAAGTTCGCTCTTCCGCGTTGAATCCAGGTCCGGTTGCCGGTCGAGATAGCGGTCAAGGGCGGCATCGTGGCCAGCCTGCGGCATGTGAGACAATCTGTCGAGAAGCTCATGGATGAGGCGTCCGCGGCGCAGGCGCCAGGCGCGGTCCGTGTCGCCAGGTGAGAGCACCGGTCCATCATCATGGCCGATCTGGCTGGGGCTGAGCGTGTGGCGTCCGGCTGTCGGTGTGCAGGCGGGCCGGGAGAGCCAGCCCGGCGACGGGTCAGCTGGGACACCTGCCTCCGCCTTGATGTGCGCCAGCTGTGGCACGCTCCCACCATAAGCCATGTGCCCTGTCTCGTCCGGATCAGCGCCGAGCCGTTCCAGCGCATTGCGGCACAGGGCGTACCAAGAGGCGTCATGATACCCGCCCGTCTGGTTGCCGAGTGCGGCGCCCGCCACGATCAGCCGATCCTGTGCGCGGGTCAGCGCCACATAGAGCAGCCTGCGGTGCTCGCGCAATTCCTTGTCGCCGGCCAGCTGCCGCGCAGCTTCCATTTGCGGAGTGTCGGCATCCTGGCGCGTGGCCCAGACGGGCACGCCGTCAATATCGAGTAGGCCAGCGCCACCCGGCTTTGGCCCGGCCACCGCATCAGGGAGGATCACGACAGGCGCCTGCAGGCCCTTTGCGCCATGGACCGTCATGACCCGCACCGCGCCGCCGGACTCGGCCAGGTCGCGCTTGATCTGTGTGGCATCGGTTTCCATCGCCGACAGAAAGGTCTGCAGGGACGCCGCATCGCCGCGATCATGGGCGATGGCCCTGGCAAGCAGGGCCTCGACAGGGTCGCGCACAGGCGTGCCCAACCGGGCGATTATCTGCTGCCAACCGGTCTGGCCATCGGGCTGGACGGTGTCCAGAATCTGAGAGAGGAATTCGAAGGTCGGCAAATCACGCGCCTCGACCAGCCGGCTCAGAAAGGCTTTCGCCGTCTCATGTTCACGGTTCTCGCTGGCCCGCAACCGCTCCCACAGGCTTTGTGCTCCACGCCCGAACGCCAGTGGGAACAGATGCCGGTCGTCATCGACGAGCCCACAAAACGGGCCGCGCAGGATTTCCGCCAGCGTCAGATCGTCTCCGGGGAACAGGGCGAAACGGATAAGGTTGAGGCAGTCCTGAACGCCGAGATGATCGACAAGGACGAGCCGGTCGGCCCCCGCCACCGGCAGTTTGGCCTGCTTGAGCGCCTGGATCAGGCCATCGAACAGTCCGCCGGTGCGCCCGCGCACCAGGATCAGCATGTCGCCGGGAGTCATGGGGCGGCGCGTCCAGTGTCCATCGCGATCTTCGGCCCAGACAGTGTCACCGGAATCTATCATCTCCCTCAGCCGAGCGGCGATCTCACTGGCCAGCCGGGCGCGGGGTGACGCCTCTGACAAGGTGTCGACAGGCGCGTCCCAGGGGTCCGCCTCCTCGGTCTCCCGGGCCTCGGTCAGTGGCCAGAGCTCGACACGTCCGGGCTGGTTGGACCGGCGCGCGGCATGGTGCACCCGGTCAGCTTCGGGCGGTGGATCAACCGAGAAGGGATGGCCGTCAAATGCGTCTGTGTCGAAGACCTCATCGACAAAGTTCAGGATTTCCGGGCTTGAGCGGAACGACATTTCCATGTCCGGGGTCTGCGCATCCGGCCAGCGCGTCGCGAAACCATGGCGACCCCTGAGGAATTGCTCCGGCGCAGCGCCCTGGAAGGAGTAGATCGATTGTTTCTCGTCGCCGACCACGAACAGGGTGCGCGGGTCCTGCTGGCGTTCGGCGCCAGATCCGGCGGCGAATTCACCCGTCAGGGCGCCGATCACGTCCCATTGCTCGGGGCTGGTATCCTGCGCCTCGTCCAGCAGGACATGGCTGAGGCCCCCATCAAGCTTGTAAAGCACCCAGTCGGTCTGGTTGGAGCGGGTGAGCAGGCGGCGGGCCGACACGATCAGGTCATCGAAATCAAGCGCTGCGCGCTGCGCCTTGCCCGCTGCAAAATGGCGAAGGACCGGCAGCCCCACCCTCAGGAGGGCGAGGTTGCGCTCGACGGCCTCGGCCGCCTTGCGGGCCTCGATGAAGGCGCGGATGCGGGTGATCTCGCGGCCCTCGCCAGTCTTCATGCCCAGCAGGTCTTCGACGAGGGCGTCCTTGAGGGCGCCGGCATTGGCGAGGGTCTTGTAGAGCGCGTTTGAGGAGGGGCTGACCAGGGCGTTGCGATAGGCGCTCCAGCGGCCTTCCGGGTCGGTTGTCGCCAGCGCTGCCTCAATGGCATTTGCCGTGCGCGTGCTGGCCTGTTTTCCGCAATCGCGCAGGCTGGGCAGAATGGCGCGCAGGTCGGCCTCTGGAAATTCGATCAGCATGGCCCGGGCGGTGATCTCTGCTATGGTCTCCGATGGCGCGCCAAGGGCCTTTCGGAGGCTGGCCTTCATCTGATCGGGATTGCCGTCATGGGCATCGGCAAAGGCAAGTACCCTTGCCGCCGCGCCGCGCAGCCCGGACAATGCTCCGCGTGCGCCCAGTCCGCCGCCCTCGATTGCGAGACGGTCGAGCGCAGCGGGATGGTCCTTGCGGGCGTCAAGCAGGGCCGCGGACATCGCCGCATCCCAGAGCCGGGCCGCTTCATCGTCTTCAAGGTCGGCAAAGCCCGGCATGATACCCGCCTCAAGCGGGAAACGTCGCAGCAATCTTGCGCAGAAGGCGTGGATCGTCTCGATTCTCAGCCCGCCGGGGGTTTCCAGCGCCTTCGCAAACAGCGCGCGGGCCTGGGCCAGCTCCTCATTGCTGAAACTTTTCGCGCCCCGATCCTCCAGCGCTGCGAGCTTTTCGCGCAGGGCGCCATCTTCCATGACCGACCAGTCACCCAGCGTGCGAAACAGCCGGCTCATCATTTCATTTGCCGCCGCGCGCGTATAGGTGATGCACAGGATCGACGCCGGCTCAGCACCGCGCAGGAGGAGGCGCGCGACCCGGTCAATCAGCACCTTTGTCTTTCCTGACCCGGCATTTGCGGCCACCCAGGCGGAATTGACCGGATTGGCGGCGACGGCCTGCGCTGCGACCGCCCGCTTGAATTCGTCGCTGTCAGGAGACTGCAGCGGCCCGAATATGTCACTCATCGCCGACCTCCGAGGCCCATTCGGCACGCCGCGCCAGACGGTTATAACCATAATCGAAGCCCACAAACTGGACGCGCGGTGCAGACAGGAAGACCTGGCCTTCCTCGCGGTAGGCCGCCACAAGCCTGTTCAGTCCCTCCAGCGCCGAATTGGCCAGGGTGCCAGGGTCCTCCTTCAGCTCCCGGGCCTCGCGGCGAGCGCGGAATGCGACATAGATGAGCGCCTCTACCGGCGCGGCCGGCACATCGGCGAACCCGCCCTCCCGGGCGATAAGGGCCTGCAGCGGCATTTGCTGTTCGATCCCGCTGGCGATCTGTTTGTCGGTTTTCGGCGCGCCGGTCTTGAAGTCCAATAGGGTCAGTTCACCCCCCGACATGAGGTCGATCCGGTCGGCTTTTGCGGTCAGACGGAAGGGCGCCCCGGCTATCTGCAAGTCGAGACCGCCCTCGACCTCAAACCAGCTGCGGCGCACAGATGGCGCCCGCCCGGCCCGCCAGCCGAGATACCAATCCACCGTACGGGCAAGAACCGCGCGTTCGGCGGCCAGATCTTCGGGGCGGTAACCGGCATCGGCGAGTTCCTCTTCCAGCCTTTGCAGCAGCGCCTCGGCGGTGTCCGGTCCGCCATCAGTTTCCAGCCTTTCCAGTGCGGCATGGATGGCGGTGCCCCGCTCGCGCGCGTCCAGGGACTTGCCGACCCGGTCGAGCGGCCGCAGTCTCAGGATCTCGCTGGCATAGATCGCATAGGGGTCGCGCTGCAGCCAGTCGATCCGAGTGACTGACAACCGCCTTGGCCGTGCCTTCGGCGGCGGGCATGGCCGGGGCGCGACTTGGGCCCGGAACGCCTTGTCCGGTTGTTCGAGAAATTTCAGCCACTCGCGCGGGTCGTGTCCCTCTTGAGGGGCCAGCGCAGCGTTGGTGGCGTCGCCCAGCGCGCCGCGCACAAGCGTCTTGAGCCGCCAGATCCAGCGCGAGGCCACAGCCGGCGCATCGTCGCGGCGGGCCGAATAAAGGCAGGTTACATCGCGCTGGCAGGCAAGCTGGGCAAAGTCATGTGCGGCCAGGCCCATCCTCTCTTCCGGGTCGGGCAGGCCGAGCGAGCGTCGGAAATGCCGGGGCAGGAAGGCGTCGGCCGGCGGCTGCTGCGGCCAGACATCTTCGTTCAGACCCGCAAGTACCAGCCGGTCCGCGCTCTGCAACCGCGCCTCCAGCGGGCCCCAGATCGCCAGACGCGGATGGCCGTCGGTGTCCGGGGCGATTGCTATATCGCTCGCGAGTGACCTGAACGCCTCGCCCCAGGCTAGTGAGGACTGGGGCCCCGTACCCGCGGCAATGTCGGACAGGTTGGCAAATACTTCGGCTGTCGAACGCCCGGCCTCGCCGGCCCAAACCGTTTCGGATGCGCCAAAGACCTCAATCAGGGCACTCACAACCTCACCGAGAATGGTGCCGTCGACTGGCCCTTCCGGGCAGACCGACGCGGCTTCAGCAAACCAGCCGGCCAATGCTACAGCGTCGGCGATGTCCTCCTCTGCCATCCGCTGGCGTTGGCGGGGATGGGTGAGTCTTGCTTTCAGGCGGCCGGCGAGGTCGGTCGGGTCTGACCACCATCGCGGTCCACGAAGTACAAGACGTTCGAAAGCGTCCGTTGCGGCAGGCGGGACGACGCCGGCATGGCGCAGTAGCGTCGCCATGGCTACCGGATCTGCAGGGTCAGTCCACCAGCTGAGCAGGAGCGAAACCAGGCTGCCCGCATGTGTGTGCAGAAGCGGAGTGCCTGACGAGGGGTGGACATCGAGCTCCCAGCGCTTCAGTAGCGCACTGACGCGTCGGGCAAGACCGGCATCCGGGGTCACAAGTGCAGCGGTCTCACCGGGCCGCTCGAGAGTTTCCCTAAGGATCAACGCGGCAAGACGCGCCTCTTCGGCCTCGTCAGCAGCTTCGATGACAGCAAACCCTGCCAGCGCCCTTTGTGTGAAAGCAACCCGTCCCTCGTTTCCGGCCATGCTGGCGATGCGCTCATGCCAGTCGCCGGTCAGCTCTGCCGGCGACAGGGCCTCTGCGATCAGGCGTTCACGTGCCAGGGCGCCGGGCGGCGGCGGTTCATTCGGCCAGGGTTTCAGGTCGTGCGGCTGCAGCTCCAGCTCACAAAGCGTCTGGGTAAAAACATTCTGGGGATGGCTCGGCGCGGCTGCCATGGCCGCCCAATCTGATGGCGGTGTCCCGCGTTCCGCACCGGGCAGGATCACCGCGCCCCTGGGCAGGGCCAGCGCTGCGGTCATAAGCACCCGGCCGGCAGGAGTCGATCCGGTCGAGCCGGCGATAATGACCGCCTCTTCAGGCGGATGCGCCAGCCAGTCGTCAGCGAGCGCCCGGGCGGCTGCCTCCCGATAGGCGGCTGCATCCATCACACCACGCTCCCCGAGCCAGTCAGGCCAGGTCTCAGTGATGATCTCCAGAAACCTGACGGACAGTTCCCAGTGTCCGGCCAGCTGGGTGTCTTCGACGAGGTCGGGCAGTTTCGGCCAGTCTACGCCACCGCTGAGTGCCGCCTGGTCGAGCAGTCTTGCAAGCTCGCGTGCCGTTCCCAGCGCTGATTGCAATGGCAGTTCGCGCCCGCGGGTGACCTGAAAGAAGCGCTGCGCCATCTGAATGAGCGCGCCGAGCCGTTTCGCGTCCGTCACGGGTGCGGGCAGGTCGGCAAGGGCCGCCTCGGCGCCCGGCACACTGGCCGCGTCCTCAAGATCACCCAGTGTGCGGATATCCGGCATCAGCAGCGCGCCCGGCGCTCCGGCGGCGTCAAAAAGCTCAAGCGCGAGCTGGCGGGCCGACCGCCTGTTGGGTACATAGATGACGGCGCCGGCAAGGGCGGAAGGGTCATCGGCAAGCGCGGTCTCAGATGCAAGCTGGCAGGCGAGCGCGCGCAGGAAAGGCTGCCCCGGTGAAAGGGTGAAGATCCGCGGCGAACTGGCGGAGAAGAGACCCGCTACGCTCACGCCCCGTGGCACCTCATCCACATTTCGGCATCACTGAGCGCTTGCGGATCGCCAACATGCAGCCAGAACCGGTCCAGCGGAAGGCCATGAAGCCGGCCCTGGCCAAGTGCTTTGTCCCAGATGCGGTTGGCCGAGAACGGTTCGATGGGAAGGCTGGCGAAGCTTTTCGGGCTTGCGATCCGCACGCCGGCATAGGCCCAGGGCGCTGTCGCAGAGTCGCCGCGTCGGGTCAGGACACCTGTCTCGCTGCGGAAAAAGTCGCCCGAGCCGTTATAGCCCAGACATCGGCCGGTATCGGCCAGTAGCAGGAGCTCATCCATCTCGGTGGGGGCGAACGTGTCAGCCAGGGCCTGCAGGGGCGCTGGATCGGTTGGCCCCCAGAGCGCATCGGTGTTGAGCACATAGACCGGACTGTCGCCGAGCAGGGAATGGGCCTTGGCCAGTGCGCCCCCAGTTTCGAGCAGCTCGTCTCGCTCGTCTGACACGACAATCTCGATATCGGCGCGCTGGCCGAGAGCTGCTTCGACCTTGTCAGCAAGATGATGTATATTGACGATGGCGCGGCTCACGCCCGCCTCCACCAGTACATCCAGCAGCCGGTGCAGCATCGCGCGGCCTGCAAGCTCGATCAGCGGTTTCGGGGTCGTATTGCTCAGGGGCCGCATCCGGGTGCCAAGCCCGGCCGCAAGGAGCATGGCTGTGTCTGGCCGATGGCTCATACCCGTGCCTCCAGAATGAAAGGGGCTGTGTCACCGACGATTGCGCGCATTTCAGATAAGGCCGGATGCTTGAGATTGGCGGCGAGGTGGGCTTGCTGGCGGGGCATGAAGTCAAGATAGCGCGGTTTGGCGTCCCTGTGTACGAGGCGCGCAAACAGGCCCGTGATCCGCAAGGCATTGAGTGTCCCGATCACGGCGAGCCGTTCGTCCAGCGATTCGCGGCCACCACCCGTGCCGTCAAGATAATACCTCAGGACCGTTTCGCGTGCTTGCGGGGATACCGGCCGGCGCGCATCCTGAACCAGCATGGCAATGTCCCATGCGTCCCAGCCGATCACCGCATCCTGGAAGTCTAGAAGGCCGACCCGGCCGATCCCCTCCCTGTCTGCAAGCCAGATCAGGTTTTCTGCATGATAATCGCGCAGTGTTAATGCGCGCGGAAATGACATGGCCTGGTCGATCAATGCAGCGAGCGCACCATCGAACCGTCCGCGAGCATCATTGTCCATTACCATCCTGTGGTCGGATCGAGGAAGCCACTCGGCAAACAGTTCGGCATTTGTCCTCAAGGCAAGCGCGTCGAATTCGAGCAGCGGCCAGACCTCGCCATGGCCGCGCGCGATATCGGGAGTGTCTCCCCGATGCAAGTGGGCGAGCGCGGCAGCGGCAGCGCGATAAACTGTCACCTCATCGACATCTTGTCGTTCTATCAGGCGCGCAAATTCGCGAGCATGGCCGAAATCCTCGATCAGGGCGAGGCCGTCATTTGTGGAATGGGCATAAATATCGGGTGCGGACAGGCCACGTGCGGTCAGTTCGCCGGCAAGCGCCACAAAGGCATCGACGCGCGAGGCGGCGAGCCGTGTCAGCGCATTCCAGCCAAGCTGCCGGCGCTCGGACTCATCTGCGCCCGGAGGGCAGGGCGCGTCCTCAACCCTTGGCGCATCCATGAGGATGGCGCTTGCGCCGTCTTCACGCTGAATGCGTTCATACCGGCGGGTGGACGCATCCTGGCCAAGCGGTGTGCGCTTTGCGCCAGTCCAACCGGCGGCAGCAAGAAACGCGGAGATACTCTCGCTACGAAGGTCGCAATTGAAAGCCATGAAGGCGTTCATGCCAGTCTTCGCCATGAGGTTCCAGATGCGCGATACGACCAATCTGCCTCGATTCGAGCCGGACATCGAGCCGCCGGGCGGGAAGCGCGCGCCCAGCACGCTCAGGCCATTCGACAAGCGCCAGTCCGGATGCGGCCTCATCCCAGCCAAGTTCTGTCAGGTCGCCGGGCGCCTCCAGCCTGTAAAGGTCGAAATGCCAGACCGTCAGGGCGGGCGTCTCATAGGTCTGGACGAGGGTAAAAGTCGGACTTACCACCTCTGTATCAGGGCCCATAAGGGCAGAAACAAGGCCGCGGGCCAGTGTCGTCTTGCCAGCTCCAAGGCCACCTTCGAGCGCGATGACGTCGCCTGGTTTTATGATGCCCGAGAGCGCGGCGCCGAGCGCGCGGGTGACAGTCTCATCGCGCATTT
The DNA here is from genome assembly GCA_964415675.1 of uncultured Hyphomonadaceae bacterium. Taxonomy (GTDB): domain Bacteria; phylum Pseudomonadota; class Alphaproteobacteria; order Caulobacterales; family Hyphomonadaceae; genus UBA5336. The sequence continues at coordinate 32,570 of CAYQBG010000007.1, read as the reverse complement.
CGAAGTGCAGTATCATTTGGGGTCCCCGATCAGGACGAGATCGTCGCGATGGATGATTGCAGGGCGTCCGCGCCAGCCCAGCAGCGTCTCGATATCCTCGCTCTGGCGCCCGGCAATCATGGCAATATCCTGCGACCCATAGGCAGTGATGCCCTTGGCGACGGCACGCCCGACGGTATCGCGTACCTCCACGGCGGCGCCGCGCTCGAAGCGCCCATCGACAGACTTGACTCCGACGGGCAGCAGGCTTGCCCCGGCGCCCAGGGCATGTGCCGCCCCCTCATCGATCACGAGTGTCCCCTCCGGGCGGAGATGACCCGCCAGCCATGTCGCGCGTGCCTTTGCAGGACTGAGAGGGGGGCGGATCCAGGTTGCGCGTGCCCCTTCAGCCAGCGCGCCTAACGGGCGTTTGCGGTCGCCGATCGTGATCGCTGTGGCGCAGCCGGCCGCATAAGCGATCCTCGCAGCGGCGAGTTTTGTCACCATGCCGCCCGAGCCCAGGCCTGTCTCGACATTGGCGCCTCCGGCCATTGCGTCATGCGCCGGTGTCAGAGCGGTCATTTCAGGGATATGTTCAGCGGACGGATCATGGCGAGGGTCGGCTGTGTAAAGCCCGTCCACATCTGACAGAAGGACCAGACAGTCAGCCGAAATCATCTGCGCCACACGCGCCGCCAGCCGGTCATTGTCGCCATAGCGAATTTCATCAGTGGCGACCGTATCATTCTCATTGATGACCGGGAGGCCGCCAGCATTCAGGATTGTCTCCAGAGTGGCCCGGGCATTCAGCCAGCGACGACGGTTTTCAGTATCTGACAGGGTGAGGAGAGACTGAGCCGGTCGTATGGCATATGGCGAAAGTGCGCCATCGAGCACACGCATCAGGATCGGCTGGCCAAAGGCCGCAGCTGCCTGTTTTTCCTCCAGCCTGAGCCGCCCCTCGCCAGCGTGGCCAAGGGCGCCGCGCCCGAGTGCGATCGCGCCGGAACTGACCAGGATGACCTCTTTTCCCGATTGGCGAAGCGAGGCCATGTCCTGGGCAAGACCGGCAAGCCAGCCCTCGCGGGGGCTTCCATTCTCGGCGATCAGCGCCGACCCGGTCTTGACGACAATGCGCCGGGCGGTTGTCAGGGGCGTTTCCATATGGGCCAGTTTAGGCCATGTGCAGCAGGCCGATGGCAAGTGCTCCATCCGTCAGCTTTTTCCTCACGCGGCGATATCTGGCATCCGATGGGCGCTTGATCGCACCCATTCCGTCACGTCCTTAGCGGCGAGCGGCCGGGCGATATAGAAGCCCTGGGCGTGAGATGCTCCTGAGCGAATGACGAAGTTGAGCATTTCTTTCGTCTCGACCCCTTCGGCCACAATATCGAGTCCGAGCATGGCGGCCAGCCGCGCCCCTGTCTCCACTGTGGTGCGCGCGAATTCGTCTTCGAGCGCAGTGAGCACAAAGGATTTGTCGATCTTCAGTTCGTTGAACGGGAAAAGCCGCAACTGTTCCATACTGGTCGCGCCGGTGCCGAAATCGTCCATGCTCAGCCTGAAGCCTGCAAGGCGGAGGCGTGAGAGAATATCGAGCACATCGGCATGGTGGTCGAGCAGGCGATTCTCGGTGATCTCCAGCGTGGTGGCATTGGGCTCGAGCCCGGCTTCGGAAAAGTGGGATTTCAGCCGGTCGGGCAGGTCGAGATCATTGAGCGAGACCGGGCTCAGATTGAAAGCCAGGCGCGGTTCGAAGCCGTCCTGCTTCCATTCAGTCGCATCGCTGAGGGCGCGCCTGAAGATGACATCCGTCAGCTGGTCGATCATCCGGTCGCGTTCGGCGGCGATGATGAAGGGTTCGGGCGATTGCAGTTCACCATGCTCGCCAATCACCCGCAGGAGAACCTCAACGCCGGTGATCGACCGGCTGCGATTGTCGAGCTTGGGCTGATAGACGGGCTGGATGCGCCCCTCGCTGATCGCCTGTTTCAGCATATGGCGCGTGACCCTCTCGGCCCGCTGCTCAGATATGGTCGCCGGATTACGCAACAACGTCGCGAGCGTATCCTTGTCGAGCGGTTTTTTGAGCGCGCCAAGCACACGAACGCCTACGAGTTGCGCCATGGTCCGCACCGTGGAGATCAGCCCCATATCCTCGCCACTCACGATGATGAGCGCGCCACGATAGTCGATCTGGCCAAGCTCGCGAATGACGCTCACGCCATCCATCTCCGGCATGTTGAGGTCGCACAGGACGAGGTCGAACTGGTCGGGGTCCTCGCGCAGGCGGCGGATACCTGTCGCCCCGTCTTCAGCCACCGCCACGCTGGAGAAGCCAAGCGAAACAAGGGTCTCCTCCGCCACAATATGGTAGAGCGGATCATCATCAATAATTAGCGCAGCAGAGAAAGACAACTGTTTGACCGCCCGTTCACATCATTTCCGTTAGCGTCACCGTGCACCTTTCGGAGTGTGAACGAATGTAACGCAAACCGTGAAATTTGACCGATAAGCGACGGTCTTTCTCCCAAATGCCATTTTCCCTACGCAGCTTGCATGCCGGTTAGGCCGGTCCATCGAATTCAAGCGAACCGGTTCCGCTTTGATTCGCCAGCCTGTGTTAGCGCTCAGAGCCCTCGCCCTGGAGCTTTCCGCCGTCCATGTCCCGACTTCATCCCCAACAGCGCCATGCCCGCACGCTTGGCTTTCGGCTGTCGCTGGTCATGGCCATAGTGATGGTCGGCATCGTTACTGTCCTGTCGGTTGTGGGTGGCTGGAGAAGCTTTGATCGAGAGGTCGCCAGCAAGCGTGAACTGATCGCCGGCGCCGCCTCAGCCTATGCTGCGGCCCTTTCCGAGCCGCTGGCGCAGGGTGATCGCCCTGGCGCGAAGCGGGCATTGCGTGGTGTGCGCGACCTGCCAGGGGTTCTGCATGTGACCGTCGAGACATCCGATGGCCCTGCGTTCCTGCAACTCGGCAGCAGTGCGATGCTCGTGGATCGCAACCTTGATCCGGAAGGCATGTCGACAGCAGAGCTGTGGGCGGCCAGGCAGATCCGTGTGAAGGTCCCGATCGTGAATTCGGGCCGGCCGGTCGGGACAATCGCCATCCTGTCAGACATTTCTGACCTGCGCGCCAATATACAGGCAGCGTTCGGGAAGACGGCGATCATCGCGATCAGTACGATTACGGCGGGCCTTCTGATGATGCAGATCGTGATCACGCGAATGACGCGGCCCCTGCGCCAGCTGACGGCATCAATGGCCGCCTTCGCCGACGACCAGGCCAGTCCGTTGCCGGCGATTGAGGCCTCCGACCAGGAAACCGGAATTCTCGCCAATGCTTATAACCAGATGATCGAGAGCATCAGGGCGCGCGATGCACGGATTGCCCGGCAGGTCGAGACGCTTGAGGACACCGTCGATGCCCGGACCCATGAATTGCGGCTGGCCCGCGACGAAGCCGAAGCGGCCAATGCAGCGAAATCGGACTTCCTCGCCACGATGAGCCATGAGATCCGCACACCGATGAACGGTATGCTCGTGATGGCGGAAGTGCTCGGAACGGCCGACCTTCCGGTAAAGGAGCGTCGCTATGCCGAGATTATTTCGCGCTCCGGCAAGCGCCTGCTGACGATCATCAATGATATTCTCGACCTGTCCAAGATCGAGGCTGGCAAACTCGAACTCGAAATGGAAAGCCTGTCCACCGACATGTTGGTGAATGATGTCGTGAGCCTTTTCCGTGAGCGCGCTGAGTCCAGGGGGCTCGAACTTGTGTGCCATATTGGCCAGGATGTGCCCGAAACCATCTTCGGCGACCCCACACGCCTTGGCCAGGTCCTCACCAATCTCGTCAACAATGCGCTCAAATTCACGGATACAGGAGCTGTCCGGCTCGTCATGAGCCTAGCCGGGCTGACAGATGCGGGCGCGGCCCGGCTCAGGATCACGGTCGAGGATACCGGTATTGGCATTCCTCAGGACAAGCTGGACACTATCTTCGAGGCATTTTCGCAGGGGGAAAGCTCGACCAATCGGCGCTATGGTGGCACCGGCCTTGGACTTGCCATCTGCAAACGACTGGTCATGGCGATGGGCGGCGAGATTTCCGCTGCGAGTGTCCCGGGCGAAGGCTCTTGCTTCACGGTGACGCTGGAAGCTGAGATCGACCAGTCTGCGCCGGCCGGCATCGACCACCCGATCGATATCGCCATCCGGCTGGAATTGCCCGAAGCCAGGCAGATGCTGGACCGCGCAATTTGCGAGCAGGACTGCCGTATTGTACCGCTGGAGGCCGCCGAACTGATCATTGCGGGTGTTAAGGAGGCCTCGAAGCTGCCGCCACATGACGCGCCGGTTCTCGTGCTTGCGCAACTGGGCGAAGATGTTAGCCAGCTGGTGGAAGAAGGGCTGGCCTGCGACGTTGCCTTCCGACCGCAGACGCGGCGCGAATTCACCAATGCGCTGATATGCGCTTTTCGTGGCGGGTCGCACTTGCGCGCGCCAACTGGCGTAGCTCCGGAACGCCCCCGGCAGACGGGCCTGGCAGGTCTTCATGTGCTGGCTGCCGAAGATGACCTGATCAACCGCGAAGTGCTCGGCGAAGTGCTGGGCCAGCTCGCCATAGCGGTCACATTTGCCGAGGATGGAATGGAGGCCGTCAGTCTCGCGGCACAAGGTGCGTTCGACGCCATCCTCATGGATGGGTCAATGCCTGTCATGGATGGCTTCGAGGCGACCCGACGCATCCGGGCCTACGAGGCCGATGTCGGAACGCGGCGCGTGCCGATCATTGCCCTCACTGCGCAGGTGGCCGGAACCGATAATGATGCCTGGGAACGGGCCGGGGCAGATGCGCATCTCACGAAGCCTTTCACGCTGGACAGTTTGTCCGGCGCGCTTGCGGCCTTGGCCGATGCTGCCCTGCGCCCCGCGGATGACGACGAGGCCATGAAGTCTGGGCAAACCTTTTGCGCGGTTGCCGATGCCAGTCCCGTCTTCGATACCGATACGCTTGGCAATATGGACGCACTTGGCAGCAGGGCGGGGCGCAATATCAGGCAAAAGATCTGGGATTTGTTCGTCGTGCGCGCCCCCGATGCCATGAGCGAGATCGAATCTCTCCTGGGAGCCGGAGCAGATGCGGAGACCATCGCCAGCAAGGCCCATGCTTTCAAGTCGATGGCATTGAGTGCGGGAACGGCTCGCCTTGCCGAGGGGCTGAAGCGGCTCGAACAGGTCGCGGCTGGTGGGGGATCATCGTCAGATATCCGGGCCGCGACCGATATCTGCCGCACGTCGCTGGCGCAGACGCTTGACGCCATCGCAACACACGAGGAGCAGCCAGCAAGAGACCTTGCCAGCGCCTGACCGCGTCAGGCCGGTGTGTCGGTCTTCGACACCATGAATTGCGCTCTGAGCGCCGCGATCGGTTTGGCGCGTTCTGTCTGCCACGCTTCCGCGCGCACTGTGGCTATTCTTGATCCGAGTTTGACGATTTTTGCGCGCGCATAAACGGTCTCATCGGCGCGGCCAGTGCGCAAATAGTCAATGGTCAGATCGATCGGCCGAGGCGGCCGCTCGAGTTCAGTGACAAGAAAAACCTGCGACATGGCCGTGAGTTCCAGCAAGGCGCCGGTCGCCCCGCCATGGATCGCGCGGATGCCGACATTGCCGATCAGCTTGTCATCGGCCGGCAGGATCGCCGTCATTTCATCGCCGCGAATGTCGCAGCAAAAGCCCAGCGTCCGGGCGAAGGGCACGGTGTCGAGAAATGCTCTCAGCGCGTCACCCCGGCTCATCCCTTTTCCTCCAGTTCGCGTGCGACCTCTGCCAGGCTGCCGGCACCGGGCGCCCAGCGTTTCGGGTCGTTCAACGCGAATGCGCCTGAGGCGGTGGCGATGATCCGCTCGCGGCTGCCATGATAGGCCCAGGCATGGGAAAAGGCGACGGAGCGGGTGAAATGATAGCACTCCGCCTCTGCAATGATCTCCTCGCCCTTCGTTGCTGGGCGCATATAGTCAATTCTCAGATCGAGCGTCGCCATTGAGCGAATTTCAGTCAGCCTTGTCGCAATCGAGACACCGCAGAGATTGTCCAGCAGGGCCGTAATCACGCCGCCATGAATAACGCCTGTCTCCGGATCGCCGACAAGGTCTTCGCGCCATGGTGCGCGGGCAAAGGCTCGGCCACGCTCGATCCGCGTGACTTCGAAGCCCAGATGATTGGCCCATGGCACACCGGTCATGATCCTCGCAGCATGCTCCTGGATCATCTCCAGCGCGATACCGGGTACATCCGTGGTCAATCGGGCCTCCTTGCGAAATTGACGCTTACGCAAACGTCGATACCATCATGGGCAGCAAGAGCAAATGCAAGGCATGGCACCGGCGGGCCAACGGAGGAGACATGGAAATGGCGTTCGAGGGAACTGACAGGCCGAAGACCTGCATCATCGGTGCGGGCTGTTCGGGCTTCACCATGGCCAAGCGGCTGAAGGATCATGGCCTGCCTTATGACTGTTTTGAAATGTCGGATGAGGTCGGCGGGAACTGGTATTTCAGGAACCCGAACGGCGCATCATCCTGTTATGAGAGCCTGCATATCGACACATCGAAATGGCGGCTTGCCTTTGAGGATTTGCCCGTGCCCGACGACTGGCCCGATTTTCCTCATCACAGCCAGCTGTTTGAGTATTTCAAGGAATATGTGGACCATTTCGGCCTGCGCGAGACGATCACCTTTAATACAAAGGTCGAGCGCGCCGAACGGATTGAAGACGGGCGCTGGCGCGTGATGCTGTCGAGCGGCGAGGCGCGCGATTATGATGCGCTCTGCGTGGCCAATGGCCATCACTGGGATCCGCGCTGGCCCGATTATCCGGGTGAGTTCGGTGGCTATCAGGTTCATTCCCACAATTATCGCGACCCGTTCGAGCCCTATGATTTCCGCGGCAAGCGGGTGCTCATTGTCGGGGCCGGAAATTCCGCCATGGATATCGCCTCGGAGCTGTCCCAGCGCCCGATCGCGGAGCGGCTGGCCATCTCCATGCGCCGGGGGGTGTGGGTGCTGCCGAAATACATGGATGGCCAGCCCGCCGACAAGGCCGTCCTGCCCGGCTGGATGCCGGCGGGACTCGGCCGAAAGCTCGCCCGCGCGAAGATCCGGAAGACGATCGGCAATATGGAAGATTACGGCCTGCCAAAGCCGGACCATGAACCGCTTGATGCCCATCCTTCCGTGTCCGGCGAATTCCTGACGCGCGTGGGCTGTGGCGATATCATGCCGAAAGGGGCGATGGAGCGACTCGATGGCGACGGGGTGGTCTTTGCTGATGGCAGCCGCGAAGAATTCGATGCGATTGTATGGGCCACGGGATACAAGGTCAGTTTCCCGTTCTTCGACGATCCCGAACTGACGCCGGATGAGAACCGGCTGCCGCTTTTCAAGCGGATGATTCGCCCCGGTTATCGCAATCTCTATTTTCTCGGCCTCGCCCAGCCGCTACCGACACTAGTCAATTTTGCAGAGCAACAATCCAAACTCGTGGCGGCGCATCTTGCCGGTCAGTACGAGCTGCCAGTGGATGCCGAGATGAAGGAGATGACCGAAGCTGACGACAGGAAGTATCTCGGCCATTTCTATGATGCACCGCGTCATACGATGCAGGTTGATTTTAACGATTACGTCACGAACCTCATGAAAGAGATCAAGCGGGGGACGAAGAGAGCAAAGGTTCCTGCCTGAGATGACTATCGATGAATTCGCCGTGTGCCTGCAAGATATCCGCCCCTGTATCGTTCGCAGTGAGAACAAGTTCATCTGGACCGGCTGGCAGGATGCAGTTGAAGCCCTGGCAGACATCGACGCGACTATCGCCGCACTGACGCTTGAGCGCCCCGAAGGCCGCAAACGCGCAGTTATTCTGTTCGCAACTGATGGGCCGCTGCACCGGCTCGCGCTCGACAGTGGCTGGGAAGGCCTTTTCTGGCAGCTTTGCCCGCTTCAGGACGAGCAGCAACTCGATGCATTGGCGGGATGAAACGAGCGGTCTGCATTGCCGGCGCTCATCTAGCCGTAATAGTCCTGAATGGCTGCGCCGGAACTCAAAGCCCGGAAATTGTTATCCCACCGCCTGACGCGTCGCGCTGGTCGACCCCGTCAGGCAAACTGGCTCAGCAGGGCCCCTACCTGCCCGATGTCGATTTGCGGGTCTGCGCGACGACGGTGTCGAACGCTCCCACCGCTGACAGTCAGGGCCGCGTAACCGGTTTCAATCCTTTGATCCTTGTGGGCGGCAAGGTCATCCTTGCGACTGCGCCGGCTAATAATGTGTGTCTAAGTTCTGGGTTCGGGCCGCGCGCCGGGCGGCTTCATGAGGGGATCGACCTGCAGGCCCGGCCGGCGGGGGTGGTCTTTTCCGCCGGCCCGGGCCTCGTTCGCGAGGCTTCGCGCGCCAGCGGTTACGGGCTGCAGGTGGTTATCGATCATGGGAGTGGCGTGTTTACCCGCTATGCCCATCTCCAGAATATCTCGCCAGACATTACGCCCGGCGCGCGGATCGGCTTTGGCCAGCCGCTCGGACTGATGGGTGAGACCGGAAATGCCACGGCAATTCACCTGCATTATGAGGTGCTGACAGGGCAGTGGGGTCCGAGGGGATCCTACGGGCTGGGTGTTCATGATCCGCTTTCCTTCCCGGCCTATGAGTGGGATGCTGCCGGCAGCTGACCAAAACTGGATCACGCCATTCTTGCCAAACCCGCGCGGCCGGCTCTTGGGCGCGCCTGAAAAGGGCTGTAAATGACGTTTCGGAGGCGGTGTGTTCAGGCGGTTTGATTTCGATCCGGGGCTCATGGCGCGCACCTATCGCAATCCTATTGCGCTCGCCGGGCTGATTCTCGATCTCGCGCCCATTTATGCCGTCCTGTTCCTTGGCTGGACGGCGGTACCGCTCGTCATGCTCTACTGGCTGGAAAATGTGATTATCGGCGCGATCACGCTGGTCCGGCTCCTCCTGGTCGGCGCAAAGGGTGGGGTCGGAATGCTGGCCGGAGCGGTCTTCATGGGCGCCTTTTTTACTTTGCATTACGGGATGTTCTGTTTCGTCCATGGTGTGTTTCTTGTGGTGCTCGCGGAAATGTCGTCGGGCGGATCGCCGCCATTTCCTTCACCGGGCTTCCTGATCGATTATGCGATCCGTGCAGGCCCCGGGATTGGTCTCCTCGCTGTCGGCCTGTTGGCTTGGCATGGCGCCATGATGTTGCAGGAGACACGTGCCCGGCCGATGACGTCCCGTCCCGATCTCAGCGAGACGATGTCCGCGCCCTATGGCAGGATCATCGTCTTGCATGTCGGCATCTTTGCCGGTTTTGGTGCCCTCGTCGCGCTTGGCCAGCCGATGCTTGGCGTCCTGGCTCTGATCTTGCTGGATGTGACCTGGGGCATTTATCAAGCCCTCAAGCGCGACGTGGCGGAGCCGTCTCTGCGACCAGAAAGTTGACGCAGCGTCACAATTTGCGCCATGAGACGCATTCAGTTTTGATCCGGGAGATCATAAATGGCGGATTCGCTTGAGGCGGACGCGACAGGTCGGCGCGCGAGAGCGAAGGCTGCCAACAGGCAGGCGATTCTGGAGGCGGCGCGAAATGTATTTGCCCGCATCGGTTTCGAGGCGACGACGGTTCGCGATATTATCCGCGAGACCGATCTCGCTGCAGGCACCTTCTACAATTATTTCAAGTCCAAGGAAGAGGTCTTCGAAGCACTATCGGATCAGTCTACGCGGCGGTTCAGGGATGTGCTGGCTGATGTCCGGGCCGGGGCAACGGATTTCGAGAGCTATATCCGGGCCGCGTACCGGGCCTATTTCTCTTTTGTGAAAGTCGAACACGACGAGGCCCGCGCGGCCGGTGTGAAGCCGCATATGCTTCTCGGTGTACGTGTCGATACGCCGGAAATGCTGGCAGTGATCGATGAGGTCCGCGCCGACCTTGAGCGTCATTTCGAAGCTGGCGGGGTGCCCGATCTTGATACCGAATACCTGACGGCAGCCGCAGTCGGCATTGCCCGCGAAATGGGCGATTTCATGCTGCGCCGCGATCCGGTCGATGTCGATGGTGCCGCGGAGTTCGCGTCAAGGCTGCTTTTGGCTGGCGTTGATGCGCGCGCAATGCGAGCATGCTGCGAATGAGATGCGGCGCCAGACGCCGCGCCGATTGCTGAAACGAGAGGGCGGATCATGAGCCTGCAGGCCACAATCGCGAAACTGCTTCTGAAATTGCCAGGCGGCTGGCTTGTGAAACTGTCCGGCGGCAAGCCCGTCGAGATTGGCGGACGGACGCTTGATCCGCATTTCCAGTTCCTTGCTCATGGCGCAAAGAGCCAGCCACCGATGAGTTCGCTCAGCGCGCAGGAGGGCCGTGCGGCCTCGGCGGCCGGGCTTGCCATGTTCGCCGCCAATCCTGAGCCCGGCGTGCGCTGGGAGGATTTCACGATCAGCGATCGGTCCCGGCAGATTCCTGTGCGTCTCTACCGTCCTGAATATCAGGACGAATCCGCGCCGATGATGGTGTTTTTCCATTTTGGCGGCGGGGTGATCGGCGATCTGGAGACCTCTCACGCCTTCTGCACCATGATCACCGGCATTGTGCGCTGCCCGGTCCTTTCGGTCGATTACCGCCTTGCACCAGAGCATGAATGGCCGGCCGGGTTGGAGGATTGTGAGGCAGCCTATCTGTGGGCGCTCAAACATGCCGGCGAGTATGGCGCTCCTGCCGGTGAAGCGGCTATTGGCGGCGACAGTATGGGCGGCAATTTCGCAGCGATCATCGCACAGGAAGCCAGGCGTCAGGGTTGGCCAATGCCCCGCATGCAGCTGCTGATCTATCCGGCGATCGACGTTTCGCAGCCATCGACCTCGCACGAGACCTATGGCGAGACCTATCCGCTTTCGAGCGACACTATGGCGTGGTTCATGGGGCACTATATCCCTGACGGCGCTGATCCGGCCGATCCGCGCATTTCGCCGGGTCAGGAGATGGACCTGACCGAACTGCCGGCCGCCATCGTCGCGACCGCGGGGTTCGACCCGCTTGTGGATGAGGGCGAGGCCTATGCCAATCGCCTCGAAGCGGCAGGCGTCGACACGATTTACAAATGCTACGACGCCCTTGCCCATGGCTTTACCGCGTTCACCGGTGTGTCACCGGCTGCCGATACGGCCTGCCGGGAAATCGCCGGCCTCGTCGCGCGGGTCTATGACGAAACGGCGCCGGCCTCGGTGGATGCGTAGCTGGACGACCGGCAGGAGCCCCTCTAAAGACGCTCCAGCCAGTCGAGCAGCAGTGCATTGACCGGCTCGGCGCGTTCCTGCTGGGTCCAGTGTCCGCAGCCATCCAGGATGTGCGCCGCGCGCAGGTCCGGAAGGCAGGGGCGCATCGCCTCAATCGGGTCGCCGGGATAGAAACTCAGCACCGGGTCGCGGGTCCCGCCAATGAACAGGCTCGGCTGGCCGATCACATGACTGGGCAGCGAGCTGAGGAAGTCATGGTCACGATGGCTGTTGCGGTAGCGGTTGAGCGGTCCGCGAAAACCCGAAGCGGCGAACTGACCGGCATAATAGGCGACATCCGCCTCGCTGAGCCAGGGCAGGGGCATGGCCGGTTCGGGCAGGCCCTTCAGCAAGGGCTCGCCATGTGCCTTGTCGAGCGGCCAGGCACCGTCAGGCGCGTCGCCTGAGATTGAATAGTAGAATTTTCGGATCGTCGCGGCCGGATCGGCTTCCAGTTCCGCTTCGCCGACACCTTCATCCTGAAAATAGACAATGTAGAAGAAGCGCCCCTGATCGGTGAAGACCTTCCTGAACAGGTCCAGTCCGGCCATCGGCCCCGGTGGGACATGCGGCACCGACATGCCGCAGACTGCGCGGAATCGTTCCGGATGTACCAGCGCGCTCGTCCAGGCGATGGGCGCGCCCCAGTCATGGCCGATGATCACGGCAGGCTTGCCGGGTGACAGCGCTGCGGCAATCTCTGCCATGTCGGAGGCGAGCGCCTCGATGGCATAGGCCTCGATCTCGTGCGGCTTGTCTGTTCCGCCATAACCGCGCACATCAGGTGCGGCGACCCGGTAGCCGGCCTCCGCAAGTGCCCTGATCTGGTGTCGCCACGAATACCAGCTTTCGGGAAAACCGTGCACAAGGAGCACGAGTGGCCCGTATTCCGGCCCCGATACAGCGACGCGGTGTTGCAGGCCATTGGCCTTCAGGATCCGAAATTCTGTGTCCATGGACCGAGCTTGGCAGCGGAGGGTCGTTTGCGCAAGCGAACCTGGATCACGCCCACCCTGCTACGAACAAAACCTGCCCTAGAAATCCCTGCGAATGCGAACGCCCCAGCTCGCCGGCCTGGACCTGAATCGGTTATAGCCGATGAAGCCGAAGCCGGAGACGGCATAATCCTCGTTCGAAAGGTTGCGTCCCCACAGGCCGAGGCTCACGCCGCGCTCGGTCAGGTTCAGCATCGCTTCACCATCAAGTGTCATGTATCCATCCTGTCGGCGCGAATCCAGGCCTTCAGCGTCCAGGTAAAACGCGCTGCGAGATTTGGCGTTGGCTTGCAAGGATGCGCGCATCTCTTCGGCGATTTGCCATTCATAGCGCGCGGCGAGCGTTACAGATATGTCTGAGGCAAAAGGCAGTGGATTGCTGTCGAAAAGGTCCGCATTGCCGCCGAGGTCGCTGTCTTGTTTGATTTGCGTATCCAGAAGGGTCAGGCCGGCTGACACATCAAGTCCGTCGATCGGACGCCACTCCAGGGTCCCTTCCAGGCCGCGCGATGTCGCGGCATCGAGATTGGACAGAGAGTTGGACACAATGCTTGAGCCGTCAGGCAGGTCGAACTGCACGAAAATGCGCGCCTGCGGAGCGTCATAATCCTGGTGGAAGGCGGCCAGTGTCCAGGCGAGCCGCTCTGTCGGGTTGGACTTGTATCCGATCTCCCAGGCCGTGACAGTTTCGGCGCCAAACAGGCCTTCATCGGCGAAATGGGTGGCGTTGTTCTGCACCTCTCCATTGAAGCCGCCGCTCTTGTATCCGGTCGATACCGAGGCATAGGCCGTCCCGGCCTTGTCGAAACGATAGCTCAGCGCCGCCTGTCCTGTGAGCTTCGTGTCTTCGATCCGGTTGGCGCCTCTGGCCGGCCCCAGCCCGCCGCGATTGTTCAGGGCCACGGTTCCGTCATCGAAAATGTGCCGTCCCTCGCCTTCGCCCTCGATGGCCTCATGGGTCAGCCGGGCGCCAAGTGTGGATGTCAGTTTCGGTGTCAGTTCAACAGTGTTGTGGCTGAACAGGGCAATCGTTTCGCGGGTCTGGTTGATATCGGTGACCAGGGTTGTGGCAGTGCCCGGCGATGCAGGCTGCGGCCCGACCCGGCCGGGCGCGCCGACATAGCGGCAAGTGCCGATCAGGGTTTCCGGGTCCAGCACACCGCACCAGATCGTGTAGCGCTGGCTGAAATCATCAGACGAGGCGGCGAGGCCAAGCAATGTATGCCCGCCCTTCCATCCCTTTTGCAGCCGCAATTCCTGACTTGCCTGCCAATAGTCGCGGTCATAGGCGAGATTGGCGTTCAGCGTTGGGTCGCCGAAAGGGGCCGGTGTACCGTCAAAATCGAAGCCGTATTGCTGGTTATAGCCCTCCAGCGCGGTCAGGGAGGTCAGCTCCCATGGGCCGGCGGGTCGGTGGAACTCTGCCGAGGCCCCGTAGAATTCATTATCCGTGTCCTGAACGCCGTCCCCGGCCACCGCGATTTCGTGTCTGCCGATCTCGAGTCCGTCATTGCGCGGCGACGGGTTGATCCCGTTGTCTTCCTCATAATGCACGCGCAGCAAAAGCTCGGAGTCGTCAGCCCGCTGCCAGAGGAGCGAACCGCGCAGGCCGAACGCGTCGTGCTCGCCGCCTGCTGCATCCGGCCCGGCCGGCAGGGTGTCGGAAGTTTCGACATTGTCCAGCGCCGAGCCCTCGCCGAGATAGCGGCCTGCGAGGCGGATCCAAACAGTGTCCGCGACTGCCAAGCCGCCAGCCCCTTTCAGGTCCACGCGGTCGAACCGCCCGTATCCGGCTTCGACATGCCCTGCCTGATCCGGGCCAGGGCGCACAGTGATGAAATTGATCGCACCGGATGAGGCATTGCGTCCATAAAGCGTGCCCTGCGGGCCCTTGAGCACTTCGACGCGGGCAATGTCATAGGTCAGCAAACCGGTTTGCACATTGGTCGCCAGGAACACGCCGTCATTATAGACAGCGGCCGCCGACGGTGTCAGCGCCTGGTGGTCGACGGCTCCGATGCCGCGGATCTGGAAGGCGACCTGCGTCCCATTGGCGACCGCCGCCTGCATGCCGGTCAGCAAGCCGGTGAGATCGGCTGCGCCATCAAAACCATTGACCTCCCTGGCTCTCTGGCCACCGATCACGCTGACCGAGCCGGGAATCTCGCTGAGCGGCTGCGGGCGCTGCGTCGCGGTCACGATCACCGGGTCAAGACGGCGGTCTTTATCGGGTGTGTCTGGACGGGCAGCCTGGGGTGAGAGGGCGAGCGGGACCGTCACGGCGGCAAGGCGGAACATGGGGACCATCGCGCCCGCCTAGCGCTATCCCTGCAGATCCGCAATGTGTTGCATTTGCAACAGGACTGGCGCTAGCGAACTATCGTGTGATCCGCAGGCGCGAGAGGTCCGAGCCGACCTGGGCGAAGGCTGTGGTGAGCGCACCCTGCGTCGGGGCATACCAGTATTTGCCGGGATCAGAAGCGCAGGAGCGATACATCTCGCGGGTGTCCTGACCCACGCTGGAGGTGAACACGACAGTGTAAACGACAATCCCCTGCGCCTTGGCCTGTGTGCAAAGGTCATGGATGCGGCGATTGAGCTTGCCGCGGGTGGAATTGTCAGTGGAGCCGTCCGCGCGCACATATCCGGGCGCGGCATCGAAAATGGCCTTGGCGTTGGAACCGGTCTCATTCCAGCGGCCATAGGCGGTATAATCCGATGCGCTGGGATGGCTGTCATTGGGGCTGGTGCCTTCCTGGTTTGAGCCTCCGCCGCCGGGAAAATTGTAGAAGCTGCTCTCCCCATCCGTCATCAGCACAATCGCCCGGCGCCAGCGTGGGCTGTTCCAGATCGGCATGCCGTTCTTTACATCTGTCTCGGTGGCGCTTTGCGTGAAAGGTGCGCCAGGCGAGAGCACCCGAATGCCCCAGGCCATGCCGATATCGGTCAGCGTGCCGCCCCGATTCCAGGCGGTCATGTCCGACAGCGTGGCATCGACAAGGCTCTTGTACTTTGTCAGGGGCTGGATCGGTGTCGGACAGCCGATATTCGGTCCAGTGATCTGGTTGGAATTGACCACGCCGCCGGGCACGATCGTGTCGCCATCACCTTCGGTGTAATCATTATCGACGCCGGGCGGGTACCAGTAGGGCAGCCATTGTTCGACGCTGGAATCAGTGTCCGCCAGCGAGTTGGCGCCGGTGCGCTCCATCACGCAGCCCTTCCAGGCGGTTTCGTCGGCGGGATCGAGCGCGCCATGCGGGCGCGGTCGCGGGATGATGGCATCGGCTTCCGGTCCGGGGTTTACCGCAGCCGCATAAGGCACAATCGAAAAGCGCAGGTCTTCCGCCGCTGTCTCGCCGTCGAACACATGATCGACCAGCGATTGCGAGGCCGTGCGCAGGGATCCGATGTTATTCGAACCCCACATCGACCCGGTATTGTCGAGCACCATTGCCACCATGAGGCCGCCGCCGGCTCGCTTGACCTCGGTCGAGGCGCTAATCGTCACACTCGATTGCGAGAAAAGCTGCATGAAGAACGTGTCGAGTTCGAGACTGCCCGAGACGGTCACATCTTCGGCGGTCGAGACCACGGTGATATCGCCGAGCGTCGCTGCGCCAATGCTGAAATTGCGCTGCACGAAAGCCGTCGCCATCGCATCGAGTGCTTCGTTCGTGTCATAGGTGGAGCCCACGGCCAGTGCCGCCGCATCGAGTGCGCCCTGGAGCTTGTCGCGGGCCAGAAAGGCGCGGCTGCCATCAATGGCTAGGCCTGTCATGGCAATCACAGCGGTGAGCATGAGGGCCATCGGCACGGAAATGCTGCCCTCGCGGCGTCTGAGCAATCGCATCATGAAGCGACCTCGCCAGTGCTCTGGCCATCATTGTCCCAATTGGCACCTTCATCTGCCAGCGATCCGTCGATGGCTATTACGCGGGTCGCGCGCGGTCGGAAATAGACGGCCTGATCGAGCTGAAGCGCATTGACGCCGACAAGCCCGCTGATTGGGCTCTGATAGGTGAAACGCGCACTGACGCGGATGACGCTTTCACCCGGACCTCCGAGGCCCGCAGCGTCCGCGACATCGAATGAGGGCGGTGTGTTGCCGCGAATGCGTTGCCAGAGCAGTTCCGGGCTGCCATCTGCAATGAAGCCAATGCTGGAGACGTCCAGATCGAGCTGTCCGGCGAGCTCGACCGGCTTCATGATTTCGCCTGCCGCCGCATAAATCGCATCAATATCGGCGCTGAAAAGCTCATCCTCGCGCGAGAGATAGTCGCCTGCTTGCTGCAGATAGCGGTGAAACTCGTCAATCGCCCGAAACCGCAGCGACATTTCGGCGATGCCCATGATCAGCACCGCCAGGAACGGCGCGATCATTGCAAATTCCAGCGCTGCCAGCCCGCGTGTTTCGCGTATGAACCTAGCCCCGCGCATCAGAAGGGCTCATTCTTGGCGACCGAATAGCCAACAATGATGGCCGGTGTACCGCTGGGCTGGAAGATATCGGCAATCATCGGCGTGACGAACCGGTAGGGCGTGGAGACTCGCATCACGGTGATCTGTTCGGATGCGCCAGGCTGGAAGACAAAATTCGTCGGCCGACCGGTGGTGTCGAAGGCGGCGTCAGGATAAGTGACGTCGCTGAGATTGTCGAAGGCCCGAACATCGAAAGAGATACTGGAACAACTGGCAAGAAATCTGACATCCTTACAATATTCTGTCTGGAAATAGACCTGCGGGTTGTCGGCCGCACTGACTTCCCCGGTCTGGATGTTGCGGCTGGCCTCGTAGAGAACGTGCTTCAAATGACTCGTCTTGAAATAATACAGGCTATATTCAACAATCCCGGCGATCATGAAAAGGAAGACAGGTGCGACCATGGCGAATTCCACGGCTGTCGCACCGCCCTTCGCCGCCCTGAATTGCCTTTGCCATCGCGTCGCCAGCATGCCTCGCCCCTGCTGCCCGCCAGATGACGGGTATGCCATATTGTGGCTTAGCCCGGGGGCTGTTTCCCCGGAATGAGCCGGCAGCACGCAATTGTCGTCAATCTGTTCGCGGACGGCTAACCATGGTGCGCCGGAACGCTTGAAACCGCGTTCAAGCGCGCCTATCCAAGGGACTGAAATGACAGACGCATCCGATACCCGTTCGCTGATGCAGGCGCTTGATGCGCGCTCGCGGGATATATTCCGCAATATAGTCGAGAGTTACCTGGAGTCTGGCGAGCCGGTAGGATCGCGAAGACTGTCGCGCTCGGGCATTTCGCTCTCACCCGCCTCGATCCGGAACGTGATGGCCGATCTGGCCGATCTGGGCCTTATCGACGCGCCTCATGTCTCGGCCGGGCGGCTTCCAACTCATGCAGGGCTGCGGCTGTTTGTTGATGGTTTTCTCGAAACCGGCGAGCCGAGCGAGGAAGATCGCGAAGAGATTGAGGCGCGCCTGTCCGGCGCGGGCCGCGATCTTAACAGTGTGCTGTCAGAAGCGTCCCATCTCTTGTCGGGATTGGCCGGCGGAGCAGGGCTTGTCGCCTCGCCGAAACGCGAAGCGCCCGTGCGCCATGTCGAATTTGTACCGCTCGGCGCGAACGAGGCGCTTTGCGTCCTCGTCACCGAGGATGGCGATGTAGAGAATCGTCTCATGCGCCTGCCTGAAGGTCTTCCGCCGTCGGCGCTGATTGAGGCCGGCAACTTTCTGTCGACCCGGATGAAGGGCCGCACGCTGGCAGAGGCGCGCCAGGCCATCGGCGAGGAACTGGCTGAGCGGCGCGCCGCGCTGGATGAGGCCTCGACGGCCCTGGTGGCGCAGGGGCTGGCCGAATGGGGCGGTGCGAGCCATACCCGCGATGAGGGCCGCACGCTGATTGTCCAGGGCCGCGCTAACCTTTTGGAAGATGCAAGCGCGGCTGAGGACCTTGACCGTGTGCGCCAGCTCTTCGAAGTGCTAGAGCGCCAGCAGGCTGTGCTCGACCTTCTCGATTCCACTCGGGAGGCCGAGGGGGTGAGATTATTCATTGGCCGGGAGAACCGGCTGTTCCCCTTGTCGGGTTCAAGCGTCATCGTGGCTCCCTATATGAATTCGCAGAGACAGGTGATTGGCGCGCTTGGCGTGATCGGTCCAACGCGTCTGAACTATGCCCGCGTGATACCGATGGTTGACTACACCGCACAGGTGGTCGGCCGACTGATCACCAATGGGCGCGGAAAGGAAGGCATCTGAATGAGCGACGAGACGACACGTCTGGACGAAATGGACGAGGTCAATCCGGAAGAGCCGGCTGGCAGCGAGGCACAGGCCCCTGATCGCGAAGTCGAGGCCGCCAGCGAAGAAACAGCATCCGAGCCCGGCCCGGACGAGCGTATTGCAGAACTGGAGGCGGAAACGTCGGACCTGAAGGACAAGCTCCTGCGATCACTGGCTGAGGTCGATAATGTCCGCAAGCGGGCTGCCCGTGAAGTCGTCGATGCGCGCGCCTATGCCATCGAGAAATTCGCTGGTGATCTCCTTTCTGTCTCCGACAATCTTGCCCGCGCTCTGCAGGCGCTGCCAGAGCCGGACCGGCATGACCTGTCCGAAGCAGGCAAGGGCCTGCTGGGGGGGATCGAGATGACGGAAAAGGAACTTCATGCGGTGATGGCCCGCCATGGAATGACCGTGATCGATGCCGCACCCGGAGCCGCGTTCGATCCGAACCAACACCAGGCCGTGAGCCAGGTCCCCTCCGACCAGCCTTCCGGGGCTATCGCGGAAACCTACCAGTCAGGCTGGAAGATTGGCGACCGTGTCCTGCGTGCTGCCATGGTCGCGGTCAGCACCGGCCCGGCAGACTGAATGGGCTTGCCGTTGCGCAACCCCGCGACAAGCGACGATCTGACGCCTATAGTGGGCAAGTCAGGTTTTGACATGCATTCTTGAAGGGAGGAGCAGTCCCATGAAGGACTATCTGCAATTCTACATCAACGGCGAATGGGTCGATCCGGTCGAGCCGCGCACTGTGGATATCGAGAACCCGGCGACCGAGGAGCCCTTCGCGCGGATCTCGCTCGGCTCGCACGCCGATGTCGATAAGGCCGTGGCCGCCGCCAAGGCCGCCTTCCCGGAATTCGCCGCGACCTCGGTGGAGTACCGCGCCGAACTGCTCGACAAGATCGCCGCCGGCTACCAGGCGCGCATGGGCGAGATCGCCGAGAACATTTCCGACCAGATGGGCGCCCCGATGTGGCTCGCTAATGCCGCACAGGCGCCTGTCGGTCTCGGCCATTATGCCACCATGGCGCAGATTGTGCGCAACTATCCCTTCGAGGAGGAGAAGGATGGCTGGTATATCCGTAAGGAGCCGATTGGCGTTTGCGGCTTCATCACCCCATGGAACTGGCCTGCCAATCAGATCGCCTGCAAGGTCGCGCCGGCGATTGCGGCCGGCTGCACCATGGTGCTCAAACCGTCCGAGATTGCTCCGCTGGATGCCATGATTGTCGCCGAGGTGCTGCATGAGGCCGGCGTGCCGAAGGGCGTTTTCAACCTCGTCAACGGCGACGGACCCACCGTCGGATCCTATATGTCTGGCCACCCGGATGTCGATATGATGAGCTTTACAGGCTCGACCCGCGCCGGTGTGCTTGTTGCCCAGGCGGCTGCGCCGACGGTCAAGCGTGTTGCGCAGGAGCTTGGCGGCAAGTCGCCTAACATCGTTCTGCCCGATGCCGATATGCAGAAGGCCGTGGGCGGTGGCGTGATGTCGATGATGATGAATTCCGGCCAGTCTTGCAACGCCCCCTCGCGCATGTTCATCCCGCGCGACAAGCATGACGAGGCCGTTGCCATAGCGAAAGCTGCTGCCGAATCGGTCAAGGTGCAGATGCCTCGCGAGGCCGACAAGGGCGCCATCGGACCGATTTCGAATGCCAATCAGTACCAGAAGGTCCAGGATCTGATCCAGAAGGGCATCGAGGAGGGCGCGACCCTCGTCGCCGGCGGTCCAGGGCGTCCGGAAGGCCTCAACCGGGGGTATTTTGCCCGGCCCACCGTCTTCGCCGATGTCACAAATGACATGACGATTGCGCGCGAGGAGATCTTCGGCCCGGTGCTTGTCATGATCGACTATGACAGCGAGGAGCAGGCCATCGAGATGGCCAATGATACCGAGTATGGCCTGTCAGCCTATGTGCAATCCGCAGATGATGGGCACGCCCGCCAGGTCGCCTCGCGTATCCGTGCCGGACAGGTGATCGTCAACGGAGCCGGCCCGGACATGAATGCGCCTTTCGGTGGGTACAAACAGTCTGGCAATGGCCGCGAATGGGGTGCGCACGGGCTTGAGGAATTCCTCGAAACCAAGGCAGTGCTTGGAGTCAGCGCCGCCTGAGGCAGGGCTTCTGCCCCGCCAATGGATGAGCCCCGGCCGCCTCTGCGCGCCGGGGCTTTTTCATCAGCATCAGCCGCGTTGACCGCGCTGTTTCAGCCCGGCTTGGCGCGCTCCTCATGGGGCACGCGGAAGGCAGCAGCGAGGGCATCGACGAGGGACAGCGCCTCGGCAAGGTCGCTGATACCGGTCCTTATGCTGTTCTCGTCCCAGACACCTGTGGCTTCGTCGATGAGTGTGAACCTGTTCGCGCCGGCCACTTCGAAGATGAGCTGGTCGCCTATGGCGCTTGCCCGGAAGGCGTCGCCATGGGTGAGATCGACCATCGCAGCGATCACTGCCGGATCGAAGAGGACATGTGCCAGAACCTGGTCGTTCGCCCGCACATCATAGGAATTGCGGAATGCCTCCGGCCCGATACGCACTGCCTTGAGCGGTTTGTCTGAGACGCGGGTATCCCACCAGCGCGCCGATTTCGACTTCAGCTGTACAACGCTGTCAAACGCGCGCGGCGCCGTCATCAGGATCATCAGGTGGTGGATATCGTCGCTATCTTCCACGCGCTCGACCCATTCCAGCATTTCAAAGCCGACACGGGCGCGCGACCCGTAAAACCCATCCTCGAAATTCATCGATGAGATCATGGCGTCATGCAACTGTGCCTTCTGCGCCTGTGTCCCGATGACGTGGACATTCGTGGTCAGGAATCCGGCATCGCGCACAGCCTGGGTCGCCTGGATCATTTCGCCAGAGCCACCGAGCGGCTCGAACGCCGCACGCGCTTCCGGCGGGATCCAGCTTTGGCGCTTTGCCCAGTCTAGCCAGCCAGGGCGCGTGCCGGGCCGCAACACATAGTCGAGGCCGACATGATCGGCGACGCGTGAGAGGATCTGCCCGCGCGCCTCCAGCCGACGGCTCGCCCGTGCAACAAATGCGGCGACCTTCTTCCGGTTCAGCCAGAGCGCACCGAGCACGCATGCGAAGAACAGAACCGGAAACAGGATAAGGGGCAGGGCCACGCCGAAGAATGTGTCCGGCATGATGAATATGACCAGCATGAACAGGACGGCAAAGGCCGCCATCGCACCCGAGGCAACCATCTGTAACCCTTTGGGCGCGCCATCCCTGTTGAGGGTCTCGCGCGGCAGATCAGACAGGGCTGGTATGATCTCGCGCCGCACCAGCGACTCAATGCCTCTGAAGCCCTCGACCTGTTCAATCTCTGCCCAGCTCAGTGCCATTCCCGCCCCCTTATCCTGGCGTCCGTGCTGGTCAGCCGCCCGTCTTCTCCAGAGCGCGCTGAAAGGCGGGCCGGGAAAGATTGCGCTCCATATAGGATTTCAGCGCCGGATAGGGGCCAAGCTCCCCCAGTCTTTCGGCCATCTGGCAGATATAGGTGAAGCCGATATCAGGCGCCTGCAGGCGACGACCAAGAATATAGGGCTGGTCGCCAAGACTGTCCTGCATATAGCCCAGATGGAGCGTCACCTCGCCATCGGCAAAGGCGCTGATCACCGGCGGCTTCGGATCGGCCTCGCGCGACAGTAACAGCTTCATCAGCAGCGGCGCGAAGGCTGAGGCTTCGGAATAGACCAGCCACTGCATCCATTTCGCACGCCCGATCGCATCGGACGCCGGCGGGGCGAGCCGTCCCTCAGGATCGTGGGCGTCGGTCAGATAGCTCGCAATGGCAAGCGATTCCGAGAGGACAAAGCCGCCAAAATCGACAACCGGGGATTTGCCCAGCGGATGGGCGCCTTTCAGCTCCGGCGGCGCACGGCCCATCTCGTTGCGGTCATAGATCTTGAGTTCGTAATCGAGCCCGAGTTCCTCCAGCAGCCAGACGGTGAATATCGAGCGCCCGACGCGCAGGTGGTGGACCGTGATCATGGCAGTTCTCCATTCAGCTTTGCGCAAACCATCCGCCATTCATGACCCAACCGGCAAGTCACGCCCGGGCCTTTCGCGGCGATTTCACCGCCTTTTTGCACACGTAGACGTTACTCTGGCGTTCAGCTTGCATATGTTAATGTACAATGAACAGAAAACACGGGTGATCTGAACCATGAAACAGGCTGTTTTCGCTTCTCTCCTAAGTGCGCTGATGCTGCTGGGTGCCTGCGCCACCGCAACGCCCTACCAGGCGGCGAGCAATGACACGCGTGGCTATTTTGACCAGAAGCTGGAAAACAATCGCTGGCAGGTCAGTTTTGCCGGCAACAGCCTCACCGATCGCCGGACAGTCGAGACATATCTGCTTTACCGGGCTGCCGAACTGACGAGCCAGGAAGGGTATGACCATTTCCGCGTCCTGCGCCGCGAGACCGACGAGGACAGCCGCCTGATCTCCACCGGGTTCAGCCATTCACCCTATTATTCGGGCTTCTACTGCGATTATTCCTTTTACGGATCCTATGGGAGCCGATTGCGTCATCCGGGCTATCGGCGGTTCTATCGCTCGGCCTATCGCGATCCCTGGGGCTTTGGTTTCGGCCCGTCAGATTATCGCGAGATCGTACGCTATGAGGCGACCGCTGAAATCATCATGGGCCGTGGCGCAAAGCCCGCAGACGACCCGGCCTATTTCAGTGCTGAAGAAGTCCTTATGAACCTGTCCGGATCGATCCGCCGACCTGAGGTTTGAGGCAGCTTCCGATCCCGCTCTCTCTTCCGGATGCAAATGGCGGCGCGCCGCCTCGCCCCGGTCAGCTCATCCAGTGCAGGATGGTTTCCTCGATGGGGTTCTCGAATGCCCTGTCTTCGGTACGGGCCGCGCTCCATTCCTGTTTCAGGCGCCGGTACCATTTGGCCTGCACGTCGATATCATCGAACCAGATCATCGCTGTCTGGTATTTCATGCCCTCATTCTGCAGGTCGATCATGGTCCCACCCTGATCGAGGAATTTCCGGGCCGCAGCTTTCAGAACCGGAACGGCGAGATTGAGAAGCGGCGCGCCTGACCACCATGTCAGCTGGGTGATGCGGGTGCGGTTTTTCGTTTCCGGCGTAAGGCAGGTCAGCGCCAGAAAGCGTGCGCGGTCATTCTCGATGATCTCCCAGCGAAAGCCGGGCAGCTGGAAAATGATCTCCATGCTCACCCTCCCGCCAAAAACAGCCCGGTAGGCCAGCGAGTTGGATGAGGGCTGATGGCGCGCAATCGCCCAGCCGTGCGGCCGGGGAACAAAGCGCTTTTCCTTGAGATGCAGCCCGGCGGAGGGCGGACGCCACCACCATTGTGAATGCACAAACGGCACATGGGCGGGATCCATCAGGCCGATCACGGCATCATCGATATGCGCGTTGAACTGGCGCTCGACAATGAATTTGGGCCGGACGGGAAGCGGGCCGAAATCCGGTGGCGGCATAGCGGGCGGTGCGCTCGCGCGCGGGTCGTGGGAGACATAGATGAAAAGTGCGCCATTGGCTTCATGCACGCGATAGCGCCGGACCCTGATCCGCGAGGCTTCATAGGGACTGTCTTCTGTCAGGCTAGGTATCAGCCGGCAGACACCGTCCGTGCCGAAGCGCCAGCCATGATAAGGGCACTCCACAGTCGGCTCGCCATCGGTGTCGCGCTGCTTGCCGGCCGAGAGTGGCACCAGCCGGTGAGGGCAGATGTCCCGCAGCGCAAAGGGCTCGCCCGCAGCGGTCCGACCCAGCATCAACGGCTCGCCGAGGATCATCCGCCGCTGCTGCGTGCCGGGCTTCAGCGACGCGGAGGGCGCGGCAAGATACCAGCTGTCTGTCAGCAGGCCGTCCTGGGTGATCCCGCTGATGGGGGAGTTTGTGGGGGGGTGTCGTGTATCCGCCATTGTCCGGACTTTATCATGAAGGTGAACCGGCGGGGAGCCTGCCCTAATCGCCGCCCGCCTCGCCGCTGCGGACCTTCAGGGCCGTGTCCGGGAAATCGGTGAAAACGCCATCGACGCCGAGATCGTAGAAGGCGCGGAGCTCCGCCTCGATACTGTCGAAACCCGGTCCGATATCATCGTCGCGGAATGTGTACGGGTGGACTGCGAGACCATTGCCATGGGCCAGCGCGATATAGGCTTCGGGCCCACCCTCGAAACCCATAAGCACCTCTTTCCAGGGACCGATCCCGTCGGCATATTCCGCAATGGCATTCGGAGACAGCGCCTCGTCTGTCGTGACCGGCAAGAGCTGTATCAGCGGCCAGTCAGTCTCTTTATCGAGTTCGCGCAGGACCCAGGGCTCGAAACTCTGGATGAAAACCGGCGCGCCGACGGATCTGAGTTCGGCGGCGTCCAGCGCTGCAACGAGGGCAGTCTTGGGGTCGAGACCCTGCACCTTGAAATAGGCGGGAGATTTGAGTTCGGGATAGACGCCGACCGTCTGGCCGGTCTGATTGGTGATCGCAACGAGGCCGAGGATCTCGGTGAAAGTGGGAATCGTGTACTCGCCATCATGTTCGCTGGGGCGGCCAGCGCGTGTCTGCCGCGCACGCAGGGATTTCAGCTCGGACAGGGTGAAATCCTCCACGAACCAGTCCTCGCGCTCGCCATCGCCGACCGGTTTGACCGTTTTGCGCGAGGCAAATTCGGGGCGCTCGGCGATATCGGTGCTGGTCGAAAGATAGCGGTCATGGCGCGCGATGAGCACGCCGTCCCGGGTCATGACGAGGTCAGGCTCGATGAAGTCAGCGCCCATATCGATGGCGGCTTCATAGGCCGCAAGCGTATGTTCGGGGTAAATCCCGGAAGCGCCGCGATGGGCAATCACGAGGGGCGGGGCGCCTGTGAGTGTGGGCACGGAGCGGTCTGCCGTGGTGCGCCGGGGGGCTCGCTCGCTGCAGGCGGCGACGAGGAAAAGACTTGCAAAAAATGCCGGCAGGAGGAACTGGCGCATCTGATCGGGCTCCGCATTTATCCGTTTCGCGCATGATGGCGCTTTTCGCCGCCCGAAACCCCGTCTATATCGCGCTGATGACACCCCGCAACAAAATCCGCAACTTCTCTATCATCGCCCATATCGATCATGGCAAGTCGACACTGGCTGACAGGCTCATCCAGGTGACCGGCGGCCTGACTGAACGCGAAATGCGCGAACAGGTGCTCGATTCCATGGACATCGAGCAGGAACGCGGCATCACCATCAAGGCCCAGACGGTGCGGCTCAATTATACCGCACGCGATGGCGAGGACTATGTTCTCAACCTCATGGATACGCCCGGCCATGTGGACTTCTCCTATGAAGTCTCACGCTGTCTGGCCGCCTGTGAGGGCTCGCTCCTTGTGGTCGATGCCTCCCAGGGCGTTGAGGCGCAGACACTCGCGAATGTCTATCAGGCCATAGACCAGGACCATGAGATCGTCCCGGTCCTCAACAAGATCGACCTGCCGGCCGCCGATGTCGATCGCGTGAAAGAGCAGATCGAGGACATTATCGGGCTCGATGCGTCTGATGCGCTGGAGATCAGCGCGAAGACCGGGCTCGGGATCGCCGATGTGTTGGAGGCCATCGTCGAGCGCTTGCCCGCCCCGCCGGATGGAGACGCGGACAAGCCGCTAAAGGCCTCGCTGGTTGACGCCTATTATGATCCATATCTCGGCGTCGTTGTCATCGTGCGGGTGATCGATGGCGTCCTGCGCAAGAAGCAGAAGGTGCGGATGATGCGCACCGGCGCGATCTATGACATCGACAAGGTCGGCGTGTTCAATCCCAAGCCGACCGATACAGATGAGCTTGGCCCCGGAGAGGTCGGCTTTATCACGGCCTCGATCAAGGAGGTGGCCGACACGGCTGTGGGCGACACGATCACTGAGGAAAAGCGCCGCACGGATGCGCCCCTGCCGGGCTATAAGGATGTCGTGCCGGTCGTCTTCTGCGGCCTGTTTCCTGTCGATGCGGCCGATTTTGACGATCTGCGCGCCGCCATGGGCAAGCTGCGCCTGAATGATGCGAGCTTCACCTGGGAGATGGAAACCTCCGCCGCCCTCGGTATGGGCTTTCGATGCGGCTTTCTCGGCTTGTTGCATCTCGAAATCATTCAGGAACGGCTGTCGCGTGAGTTCGATCTCGACCTCATCGCGACGGCGCCATCAGTGGTCTATGAACTGACCATGACTGATGGCGAGGAAATGCAGCTGCACAATCCCGCCGACATGCCGGAAGTCACGAAGATCCGCGAAATCCGCGAACCCTGGATCACGGCGACGATCTATACGCCGGATGAATATCTCGGTGCGATCCTGAAGCTCTGCCAGGACCGGCGCGGTATCCAGAAGGAGCTTTCCTATGTCGGCGGCCGGGCAATGGTCAAATACGAACTGCCGCTGAATGAAGTGGTGTTCGACTTCTATGACCGGCTCAAATCCATCTCGCGCGGCTATGCGAGCTTCGATTATGAACTCGTCGGCTATCGCGCGGAAAATCTCGTGAAGATGTCGATCCTCGTAAACGATGAACCGGTCGACGCGCTGGCCATGCTGGTTCATCGCGACCGGGCCGAAGGGCGCGGGCGCCAGATGTGCGAACGGCTGAAAGAGCTGATCCCCCGTCAGATGTTCAAGATCCCCGTCCAGGCGGCCATTGGCGGCAAGGTCATCGCACGCGAGACCATCTCTGCGCTTCGCAAGGACGTCACGGCCAAATGCTATGGCGGCGATGCGACCCGGAAGCGGAAGCTACTCGACAAGCAGAAAGCCGGCAAACAGAAGATGCGCCAGTTCGGCAAGGTGGAAATCCCGCAGGAAGCCTTTGTCGCGGCGCTGAGGATGGATGGAGATTAGGGCCGGCTGGTGGCGGTCGCTTTCCACATCCCGGCATTCCCGGGCAAAGCGAACCACAGATCCGGGGTCTCCCGCGACGAGCTATTCGTGTCTGAAGGAAGGCCGTACGAAATGGAAGCCCCGGCTCAGGACCGGGGGACTGGACCTCTGAGAAGACCAATGACGGCAAAGGGCCAGGCTGAGCCAATACCGATGAAAGCCGGGCCGGACCGAACCGGCTTGATAAGCGCCTGCCAGTCCGGCGCATGCCCTGAAGCTTCACACGGTCATCGCGAGTTCGCGGTTCCCCAAACCCCGTCGGCTTGGTAGTCTCCGGTTGCGCTCCATTGTCGGGCGCAGTGTGAGGGAAGTGGGTGCTGCTATGTCCGTTGATTTCTTCAGGCCGGTCAGAATGGCGGCCGCCATCGCCTTGCTCGCAGGCCTGGCCGCCTGCGCGCAGGAAAGTGTAGAACCTCAAGGTGACACCGCGCCGCCAAGGAATGAGGCGCCCGCAGAGCCCTTTGTTGTAGAACCAGAGCCAGGCGATATATCTCAGCCGGGCGGGGAAAGTGAACCTGACCCGGTGCGAGGGCCGCCAGATCGCGGGCCGGCTTCTGTCGATCCCGGTGTAGAGGAGGTCGGGACGCCCAGGACAGAGCAGGTTTGCGACACGGGCGGGATGAATGATTTCGACTGGCCGCCGCCCGAGCCCTCCGCAAAGGTCACGATCCCCCGCGCCCTCCTGCTGGCAGGCACGACTGTCGAGGCCCAGACCCTTGGTGAGGTTGGCGAGCGGCTGGAAAGCGCTCTGATCCAGGCCGGTTATGTCGAATTTGGATATCAGTCGGTGGGTTGTTCCGGCTTTGCCATGGTCACGCGTCTTGAGCGGATCGATGAGGAAGGTCGGCCACTTGAGGGCACCCTGCGCTTCGCTCCGCCGGAGTCGAAGCCGAACTGGTCGCTCGGCGGCTATATCTCCCGGCTCTTCTATGCGCCGCCCGGCTATTATCGCCAGATCGTGTTCGCGGCGACCGAAAAGCCCTATGAACGCGACCAGCTCGCCGCGCCGCCGACACGCGAGGAGCTGGACGAAATGCTGGAACGCGCAGATGTCACCGCCTTGCCGAACGCCATGCTCCAGCGACCTTTTACCCGAGGGCACAGGCTGCATGCGCTGATCTATGAATTCGAGAAGGGCGAAGCGGACCGGGACGTCCGACAGGTCTCGCGCCTTGGCGGGGCGGCCCATGTGCGGGCGGCGGGCATCTATTCGGGGCTGGGCGATGAGGAATAGCGAGCCGGCCGGTCGTGGCAAGGCCCAGCGCAGAAAGCGCGGCGCGCTGGCGCTTGCGCTGGTGCTGGGACTGTCGGTCGGGGCGCCGGCCCTGCTGGCGGCCTGCGAGTCGACACCGCCATCGCCGCCGCCACCAACACCACCACCACCTCCTCCGCCACCGCCACCGCCACCGCCGCCATCGACGAGCGATACGGTTATGTGGGAGGCCAGCGAGGATGACCGCCTCTTTCATGCCGTTTCCGGCGTCGATACTCAGCGCGCCTATGCCTATTATCTGACCGTTTATCCGCGTGGCCAGCATGCTGAAATTGCGGCGGCGCGTCTCCAGTTCCTTTATCGGAAGGCCGGTGGCAAGGACCCTGTCGACCTGGAGGCTCTCCTGGACTCGGCCTGTGAGTATGGCCGCCTTGCAAGCTTTGACTGGCCACCGCCTGAGCCCTCGGCCCGCGTTGTCGTGCCGAGCCAGTTGGTGAGAGGTCCTCTCGGTGACGCACCGCCTCTTGGTGATATCGCCGACCGGCTGACCGGAGCGCTTAGCGAGGCTGGATATCTGGAATACGGTTTCCAGTCGATCGGCTGTGACGGCTTCGCGCTGGTCACGCGACTGGAACGGATTGACCAGACAGGTCGCCCCCTGGACGACGATCTCCGGTTCCGTCCGCCTGATGAGGATGAGCCGTGGTCATTGACGGGCTATTTCTCGCGTCTGTTTTATGCGCCGCCCGGGCGCTGGCGCCAGATCGTTTTTGCGGTCACCGATCTGGAATATGACGAGCAAAGTGTCACACAGGCGCCCAGCGTGGATGATGCGGGCAAGATGATGCGCGAGGCCGATGTCACAGCCCTGCCGGCCGAGTTCGACACGCTGAAATGGACCCGCAAACATGAGCTTCACGCCCTGATTTACGAATTCGAAAAAGGGACGGGTGCGCGCGACGTGGTCCGGAACCTGCCATCGGCAATTGTTGGCCTCGCCCATCTGCGCGGTGCGGGTCTTTATCAACTCTTACAGGAAAGCGGTCAGGAATGAGACTGTTCATCTCCTATCGCCGCGCCGACACGCAGACCGTGGCGCGTTCGATGAAAACCTTCCTCGACCAGATTCCGCGGGTCGATGAGGTGTTTCTGGATTTTGACGAGATCGGTGTCGGCGAGGATTTCGAGCAGGCGATCCAGACTTCGCTGGCAAAATCCAGCCATTGCCTCGTCCTGATCGGGACGGACTATCTGGGCGCCTCGACCGGGCCGGAGGGGACTGCGCGCATATTCGACCCGCAGGATTTCGTGCGGCGGGAGGCGGCGCTGGCGCTGAATAGCGATGCCAGGGTGATCCCCGTGCTCGTTGACGGCGCCCCGATGCCCAGCGCCGACAGCTTGCCCGAAGAGCTGAAACACCTGCCCAAACTGAACGCCTTCCAGCTGCGCACCTCGCATTTCAACGAGGATATGGACGACCTTCTCGATGTGGTCTTTGGGCAGAAAAAGGGCCGTGGTTCACGCTGGCGGCGGGCGAAACTCACCTTCGCCGGCGCGCTAATGCGCGCGTCGCTAGGCGTTGTCGCCGGCATCGGCGTGCTCATCGCCATGGGCATATTGAGTGATATGATGGCGCGGTCCGGCGGCGGCTGTGGCAGCCTTGCCTGCCGGATGCAGCAGGTCTTCGGCTTCGAGCGCCAGGAAGACGCGCTGGGCGCGGTGATGCTGTTTGCCGCAATCGTTCTTGGGCTGGGCGCCTTCGCGCCCTTCCTTCCGCGCTTTCTTCGCAAATAGAAAGGGCGACCCGCCGGCCGCCCTTCCATGCCTCATTTCAACGGCGTAAGCGTCCTATTCGCCGGGCGGGTCCTCGTCAGGTTGTGAATAGTCATGCACCGGATGGCCATGTCCCGGATCGTCATTCTGCCTGTGCATGGCGACCACGACGCCGGACAGGGCGAGGATCGCAATCAGGTTGGGGAAGGCCATGGAGGCATTGGCGATATCGCCCAGCAGCCAGAGGGCGTCCGTATTGGTCACCAGCGTGCCGGCGAAGACGACCAGGACCCAGATATAGCGGAATGGATGCGTGGCCCATTCGCCGAGAAGATAGGTCACGGCCTGCTCGCCATAATAGGACCAGCCGATAATCGTCGTGAAGGCGAAAAAGAAAAGCGCGATGGGAACAACCAGCGCACCGATGCCGGGGATGGCCTCGGCATAGGCGCGGGTCGTGATCGCGGAGCTGTCAGCATCGGTCTCCCAGGCATGGGCAACGCTTATGAGCACATCGGGGTTGCCTGCCGCGTCAAGTGCGAGCTGGGAGACTTCCACGCCTTCGGACTGGCAGCGCAGCAGATAGCTTTGCGCTGTAGGTCCGACAGTGGCAATCACGTCTTCCCGGCCATCCTGATAGGCGGACGGGAACAACTGGCTGACCGAGTAGCGCAATTCGACATCCGCGCCCTGAACCACTGGCAGCTCGATCCCCGCATCTGTGCATGTATTGGCCGCCATGAGCGCCGGAGATTTCTTGAAATCGCCCTGGATCGTCAGGATCACCAGCGCGGTCATTGTGCAGATGATGATCGTGTCAATGAAGACGCCGATCATGGCAATCTCGCCCTGCTGGACAGGATTTTTCGTCTGTGCCGCGGCATGAGCGATAGGCGCGGAGCCCTGACCTGCCTCATTGGAGAACAGGCCCCGGGCAATGCCGAACCGAACCGCCTGCATCATGCCATAGCCGGCTGCGCCGCCGACCGCTTCCTGTAAACCGAAGGCCGAGGTGATGATCTGCATGAAGGCGCCGGGCACCTTGTCGAAATTCACCACCAGCACAGCGAAGGCGATCAGCACATAAAGCGCCGCCATGAAAGGCACGACCTTGCCAGCGACCGAACCGATCGACTTGATCCCGCCAATGATCACGGCAAAGACAAGCCCGCCAATGATCAGTCCGACAGCCCAGTTCGGGACCGAAAGGCCCATCTGGTTATTGGTCAGCTCAAGTGCGGCTTCGGTGATCGAATTCGCCTGGATCATTGATCCTGTGGCGGTCGCCGAAAACAGCGTGCCGAGGCAGAAGATGATGGCGAGGATGCCCCATTTCTTCCCCAGGCCGTTCTTGATGTAATACATGGGTCCGCCATTGATGCGGCCATATTCGTCGGTCTCGCGGTATTTCACGGCCAGCGAGCTTTCCGAAAAGGCCAGCGCCATGCCGAACAGGGCCGTCACCCACATCCAGAAAATCGCCCCCGGCCCGCCCAGCGTGATGGCGGTCGCCACACCGGCAAGGTTCCCGGTGCCGACCTGCCCGGACAGCGCGGTGGAAAGCGCCTGCCAGGGGGTAATCGCACCATCTTCGCCCTGAGCCTTGCGCCCCTGCCAGACCTCGGCAACAGCGGGGACAAACCGGCGCAGCGGCCGCCCGCCAATCCTGATCATCATGAACAGGCCGGTGCCCAGCAGCACGATCGCCAGAGGGCCGATCTGATAGGGGAACACGACCGCGTCACCCCAGGTCCCGCCCCAGATCAGGCCCGAGACGTTCTGAATGAATCCGACGATCGATTCCATGTTGCTCCCCGCATTTGGCTTTTGACTGCGCGCCACACTAGCTGTGCCGCTGCCCATGTGAAGCGTCTGTGACAGGAAATCTGAATGACGCATCAATTCGAGGCACTGGTGACTTGCCTCCCCGAACCTTCTTTTGGCGTCTGCGCAGTTTACGGATCGCTCAAGCGGGCCAATCGAGACCCCGGAGTTATCAAAAGCGGTTTCTGGGTTCGCCAAGGCGCAAGAATTAGAGCCATGGGGCGGGAATGGACATTGTTTTCATGGCGATCCCGACAGGATTCGAACCTGTGACCTACAGATTAGGAATC
>CAYQBG010000006.1:0-198496 GCA_964415675.1 uncultured Hyphomonadaceae bacterium | reverse complement strand
AACACAGGCCGCGGAAACAACCCGGCGAAGCCGTGGTGGTCAGACACCGCTTACGCATCAAACGCTCGACGGTGGTGAGCAGGCAAACGTCAATGGTTCGAGTGTGCCTGCGAACGGCGACCGCGACGCCCTAGCGGTTCATCTGCCGCCAGACTTTGGGCGCGCCATAGACCCGGAAGTTGTCCTTCCAGAGGCGTTTGATCACCGGCTTGAGGGCGGCATCCCGCTGCACACGCGGCGGCGCCGTCTCTGGTTGGCGGATGCGCCTGGCATGTTCGTAATAGCTGGACGGGGCAATCGGCAGCACCCTGCAGATGGCTAGGGCACCATACTGATCCCGCTGGTCCTCAATGAACCGGATCATGTCTTTGACCGGCGGTCGAGCACCTCAGGCAAACCTGGGTAGGTTCACCCTTTATGATAAGTAGGCCTATTATTTTCATTGGCTCCATCGACCAAGCCTTGGCGGCCGGCCTCCACCGTCCTTCCGGTAACACAAGAAATGCTGTCTGCACGCGCAATAGCTTTCATCGTCAGACAGCGCTTACGAAAGAAACGGAAGAAGCGTCATTGAGGTTGCACCCAGAAACAGTGCTACACCGGTTGTAGAGAGTGCGGACACCAGTAAAAAAACTCCGGTGCCAATGACGCTTTGCAATCGCCGACGGAGGCATCCATCGACAATCATCCGAACGGGCCGGAATCGCGCAGTGCAGGACGCGTGAGCGTTCCAGGCGATCAGGAACAGTCAGACCAGCCGCAACAGCGGCTGAAGCCGGCGCAGATCCGTCTGCTGGCGCTGGCGAGCGCGGTTGTTACTGCGAACGCGTATTATATCCATCCGATCATTGCGCGTGTGGCCGAGGATTTCGGAGTCAGCGCATCGATGATCGGTGCGGTTCCGTCTCTCAACCAGCTGGCGCTTGCTGTGGGGATCTTCCTTCTGCTGCCGTTGGGGGACCGGTTCTCGAACCGCCGACTTGTTTCGATCTTTGTGACCGCGCAATTCCTGTCGATCTCGGTCATGGCGATTGCCGGGGAGTTCTGGCTGTTCCTGGCCGGCTCGACCTTGCTCGGCTTTTTTACGATCGCGCCTTATCTCTTGCCGGCTTATGTCTCCAAGCGCGTGGAGGCCGCCCGGCTCGGGCGCGTGACGGCCGTGCTGACCACCGGGATCATTGCCGGGATACTGGTGGCGCGGGTCGGTGCGGGCATCCTTGGGGAGTATTTCGGCTGGCGGACGGTCTATTACCTGGCTGCCGGTCTGATGCTTGCGGTGTCCTTCATGCTGCCACTGATCATGGATGAGCGGGAGGGTGCGCGCCGCGACACCCCGCACCAGGGCTATCTGCGACTGATCTTTTCGTTGCCCGGCGTGATCGCCAGATTCCCCGAAATCCTGCTTTCAGGGGCGATACAGGGGCTAAGCTTCGGGATTTTCCTGTCGGTCTGGCTCGGGCTCGGCCTGCACCTGACCAGCGAGGAGATGGGTTATGGCGTCGATATTGTCGGCTATCTGGCCGGCTTCACCCTGCTCAACCTGATCGTGACGCCGCGTCTCGGTGCCTGGGCCGACCGCACCGGCGCGCGAAAGGCCAGGGCGATCGTCTCGGCGGTGCAATTGTCCGGGGCATCCTTGCTCTATGTCTTTGGTCACAGCCTCTGGCTGCTGATGATCCCGATCGTGATCATGAACCTCGCCGGCCCGATGATCGATATCACCGGTAGGATGACCTTTCTGAGCCAGGACAGCGAGGTGCGCACCCGCCTGATGACAGCCTATATCATGATGATGTTCATCGGAGGGGGCGTGGCCAGCTGGGCCGGCACGGCGGCCTATGATCTCGCCGGGTGGAGCGGAAATGCGATCCTTGCTTTTGTGATGTCGCTGACCGTTCTCAGCCTGACGCTTATCGCGCTTCGGTTTGGCGCTAGGGACAAGGCAGGCGGCATGCGCGGCGATTGAGCGCAAGCGCGCTTGTTACGCGATGCGATTGTTGCGGTTGCGAAGTTCCTGCCAAAAAAAAAGCCGCCCATCTCGAGTGCGGGCGGCCAAAGGGAGGTGTGTAATGAAGAAAAGCCTTAGTCTTTTGCGGCCTTGTTGCAGGCCTCGAGGTCGTCCGCGTCCAGCTCGCCGCGCTCGCTGGAGAAAGCGACCAGCTTGCCGATCTCGCCGGCAACTTTCTTACAGCTGCGCACAGTCGGCGATTTGCGGCGCAGTTCGGCCGCACAAGTGTCGCCCTCACACTGCCAGACAGCCTTGTTGGCGACGAAATCTGTGGTCTCAGTGACGGGTTCGGCGAGTTTGGCCGTGAAGTTTGTTCCCGCCAGCGCCGGCATGGCGATCATGAAGGCAAAGCAGGAAGCGATTGAGGAGCGAAGCATTGGGAGGATCCTTCGGAAGTGCGTTTTCAGGCCGCATCAGCGCGACCTGCCACTCCCGCATATAGATCAGTGAATAATTTGTCCAGCGTTCAGAGCGCATGTTGCGAGAATTTTGCATTGCAGCATTCACCCGCCGGCCCGGCGGGGCCCGGGGGCTTAGCTACCGGTCGCCGGGCGCGACCTGCATTGCGCTTAAATGATAGTCGCGTATCATCACCCCAAACAGACACGACATAAGGGAGCGCTCGCCATGGACTTCAACATCCCCGCCGAATTGCTGGAATATCTCGAAGAGCTGGATGCTTTTATTGAGGCCGAGATCCGTCCGCTGGAGCGCCGGGACGACAATATCCGCTTCTTCGATCACCGACGGGAATGGGCGCGCACCGATTTCGAGAATGGCGGCCTGCCGCGCCAGGAATGGGAAGACCTGCTCAAGGAGGCCCGGAATCGCGCCGACAAGGCCGGCCATCTGCGTTATGCCCTGCCAAAGGAATTTGGCGGCCAGGACGGCACCAATCTCGGCATGGCGGTCATCCGCGAGCATTTCGCCCGCAAGGGGCTCGGCCTGCACAATGACCTGCAGAATGAGCACTCCATTGTCGGCAACATGCCGCAGATCCTGATGCTGCGCGATTTCGCCCGAGAGGACCAGAAACACCTGATCAATGATGCTCTGGAGGGCCGCTTTCGCGCCTGTTTCGGACTCACTGAGCCTGATCACGGCTCAGACGCCACGCATATGGAGACGGTTGCGCGGCCGGAAAAGCGCGACGGTGTCGACGGCTGGCTGATCAATGGCGAGAAGATGTGGACGACGGGCACGCATGTTGCCAGCCACATCATGACCTTCTGCCGCACCAGCGGCAATAACGGCGATGCGCGCGGCATTTCCTGTCTTCTGGTCCCGATCGACGCGCCGGGCCTGAAGATCGAGGAGTATATGTGGACCTTTAACATGCCCACAGACCATCCGCGCGTGTCCTACACCAATGTCTGGGTGCCCGCAGATGCCGTCTTCGGCCCACCCGAAGGCGGCCTCGCGCTGGCCCAGCATTTCGTCCACGAAAACCGTATCCGCCAGGCCGCGAGTTCCACAGGCGCAGCGCTTTTCTGCCTCGATGAGAGCATCGACTATGCCCGCCAGCGCGCGCCTTTCGGCAAGCCGCTCGCGGTCAACCAGGCGATCCAGTTCCCGGTGGTGGAGCTTTACACCGAAGCAGAGATGCTGCGCCTGCTTATCTTCAAGACGGCCTGGGAAATGGACCAGATGTCCAAGCCGGATGTGGCCATCCACCTGTCTGACAAAGTGTCCATGTGCAATTACCGGGCGAACCGGCTGTGCTGCGATGCCGCTGACCGGGCGATGCAGATCCATGGCGGCATGGGCTATTCGCGCCACAAGCCGTTTGAGCATATCTATCGCCACCATCGGCGCTACCGGATCACCGAGGGCTCGGAGGAAATCCAGATGCGCAAGGTTGCGGGCCATCTGTTCGGTTTCATGGGGCCGAAGAAGACGCAGATGCCGAAGGCGGCCGAATAGGCGTCTCTCAAGCGGGCGGGCTCTCTATTCGCAGCGCCGCGAGGGGTTGGCCCCGGCCGGGCAGCCGGCCAGTGAGTAATTGCCGCTGTCTGTGCGCGGCGGCAGGTCGAGAGTGTCGTTGAGGCTGATACAGGCTTCATCGCCGCCCCGCTTGCTGGCGCGCCCGGCAAATGTCGCGGGATTGGCCCGGTAGATGCGACACCAGGCGCGCGGTGTGCCGTAATAGAATCCGGCCACTTCGCGTAGCGTCCACAAGCCGGTTTTTGCCACGGTCAGTCGGCAGGGCACCTTCCGGCGCGTCTCGCAGGGGTCGAGCTGGGCCGGCATATCTATCGCGGGCGCAGCGACTGCCGGCGGGCGCAGACTCGGCGCGGACTTTGTCGGCGGCGTTGTGTCAGGAGCTGTCTGGGCCGACGGTGGTGGATCGGGTTCTGGTTTGTGCGAGGGTGGGGGAGGTGTTGCTGGCTGGGCCTCGTCTCGCCAGCGTTCGCCCTGTTCAGCCGCCTGAGCGGCACTGTTGCGCGCAGGCGAGGCCGTGTCGCCAGATTCGGGCGGTGCGTCGATGGTCGCAGTTCGCAGGACGTCCTCTTTATCGGAACCGGCAGCGGGGCGTTCCTCGCGCGTCAGGTCTGTCTGTTCCGGCACGGGAAGCGGCGCGGCGGCATCTTCCGGCGCGTGTGCGCCATTGGCTTCGCGCAGCGTACACGGGGCATTCTCGATCCGGCCATCGCTCGCCCGCTCGCAGTTGCCAAGCGGTGCGCGCGCAGGGCCGGACGCGCCAGCGCTTGGCCTATCATAGCTGCCGAGAACCGATGCCAGAAGCCAGAGCGACAGCGACAACAGTCCGCAAGCGACAAAGCCGAGCCCCGCCCAGAGCCAGGCCGCATTGGCGCCGGCCGTATGCGCCGGGGTGCGCGGTTCCAGGCGCCAGGCGCCCCAGGGCGGCCGCGGCTTGCGCGTATCGGCCAGCCTGAGCCGCACCGGTGAAATGATCTGGTCGATGCGCGATGTGTCATAGCCGGCATTGAGCAGAAGCTCGACCGCACTGGACCGGTCGCCGCGCGCCAGGGTCTCGGCGACGGCTTCGAAATGGCGGCTGCCGGCCCATCCGGCAGACCGGGCAAAGGCGCTCAGAAGGGTATCGGCCAGGGCGGGGTCTGCGGGTGGTGTCTGGTCGACCCATCGCGCCACCGGTTCGACCTGGCGATCGAGTTCGGCCATGTCCGGGCGGGGCGGCTGGCCCCAGCCGGGCGATCGGCCTGCCAGCTGGGCAACGGCTGAGACATCATTGGTTCGAAAGCGCGCGAATGGTGAGGGCACGGGATGATCGCCAATGCCGGCCGACACATTCAGAACTGGTTTCTGGAGCGTCAGCGCCCGCATGGCTTCCAGCTCTGTCGTCGCCGCGCTCGCAAGGCGGGCTGGTGTCCACAGCATGACCACCCGATCGCTCTGCGAGAGCGCCTCATCGGCATCCTGGTTGAAACCGTTGCCAATCCCGGCAGATGATTTCTCCGCCCAGACTGTCAGGCCCGGCCGGCGGCGCTTCAGCTGGCCGCGCAGCGCCCGTGCCAGCGCCTCATCTTCGACGCGATAGCACAGATAGACATCCCAGCCGGCGTCTGGCGCGAGATCGGATGGATTGGGCTCCTCGGTCATCAACTCCTCGGCATGTGGCCGTGTGGGTGGGAAATCCCTGCAAAATCATGGCCATCCATTTTGCACAGGCCGAATGAGTTAACAAACCGGGCGAAAAAATTCACCCGGTCCTAACACTTGTTCACGAATAGGGCCGGGCCGAGGCGCGAATCAGGCAGAAGCGTAAACGCCTTCGAAAGGCTGATGAGGGTTAATGGCGGCATCGAAAATCTTTACCCGGAGCCATTGAACCATGTTG
Source organism: uncultured Hyphomonadaceae bacterium (assembly GCA_964415675.1). Lineage (GTDB taxonomy): Bacteria > Pseudomonadota > Alphaproteobacteria > Caulobacterales > Hyphomonadaceae > UBA5336. Next base: position 192,668 of record CAYQBG010000006.1, on the reverse strand, counting down.
AGAGACCTCATCCGCCACGTCGCCACAGAGACGGGACTGACCCAGGCGAAGACGCGAGAGGCGCTCGGCGTCATCTTCAATGCGGCTGAGCGTCAGGGATCGCCCTTCGCTGAAGCGCTGTTCCGCCGGCTGCCCGGTGCGCGCACCCTTTCGGCACGCACAGGATCCGAGATCGGCGCGCCCAATGGCACGATTGCCCGGCTGATCGAACAGACACCGGGCGGGCGCCGGAATGTCGCCGCGTCCATGATCGGCGAGCTTCAGGCGCGCGATCTGGGCCACAAGCAGATCGGGTCGATCCTGCCGGCCATCGCCGGTTTCGCTGAAGCGCATTATGACATCACTGGTTTCGGCCATCTTGGCGACCTGATCGGCTCCGATCTCGACAAGGCCGTGGCTGGCACCGACACTGTGTCGAAGGTCGCCTGATTTTCGGCGGTCATCCATCGAGGCGCGATCCTGATCGGATCGCGCCTCAGGATGAGGTTCATTCTCTGCTTCGAATGCGTAAAAAAACCTCATCCTTGTCTGTCTCGCCTGTGGCCTGGTCTTTTGGCGGGGGGAGACATCATCCTCATCCATAATTGACAGAGCGCGCTCAGCTTCGGGCTGACTGCCGGGTTCGAAAGCACGCCTGCAAGCCATGGCTCTCAGGCCGCGCACGCGAGTCTCCTGCTTCCTGATACGTCTCCCGCATCCCCGGCCCGGCTCAAGGCCGGGCAAGCGGTTTGTGTTTCAGCCCATCTTCTCCGCGTCCCCGTCATGGCCCGGTTCATCCGGGCCATCCAGCTCAGGAAGGGGAGTCGGGCGTGTTGCTTGTGGCAAGGGCCAGGGTCTCGCTGCCTGTCTGGCGGTGCGGGCGTGAGCTGGACCCCCGCATGAAGCGGGTAATGACGGCGTTGGGTGAAGCGCGTCTCGAAGGCTCCAGGTGCCTCACCCGCGCCAGGGAAATTTCGCCGGGCGCTTGCCCAGAAAGGCACGGTAGCCTTCCCGGAAATCTTCTCCCAGCGCACCTTCGACGAAGCCGGCGACCGAGGCGGCGTCTTCCTCGCGCTGTCCGGCTTCGACCTTCAGGATCGATTGTTTCATCCCGCGCACGGCATATTGAGACAGGGACGCTATCTCTCCGGCGAGATGGCGTGCTGCCTCCAGGGCCTCTCCGGGCTTGGTGAGCCGGTCGATGAGACCCAGCCGCCCGGCTTCTGCGGCGTCGAAGATGCGCCCTGTGAACAGGATGTCACGCGCGGCCGCGCCGCCGACCATGGCAACCAGCCGGCGGGTGTCGGCGAGCGGGTAGATCAGGCCGAGCCGGGCCGGCGTAACGCCGAATTTCGAACCTTTCGCCGCCACCCGAAGGTCGCAGGCCAGGGCCAGCGAAACGCCCCCGCCAATGCACGCCCCCTCAATCGCGGCGATCACCGGCTTGGGGCAGGTCTCGATCGCCATGAGCGCGTCGGAGACATTGGCGGCGGCGCGCCGGGCGCTTTTCTCATTCGCGTAGATCGTCTCGAACTCTGAAATGTCGGCACCGGCTGCAAAGGCGCCGGCTTCACCGCCATGGAGGATCACGATGTCGGTGTCTTTGTTTTCGCTGGCCCGGGCGACAAGGCCCGGGATCGCCGCCCACATGGCGTCATTGAGAGCGTTTCGGCGCGATGGAACATTCAGGACGATTTCGGCGATGGCGCCGCTCTGTCTGAGTTGGATAGGACTGTCACTGTCAGGCATTGGTTGCGGCCTCCCTGCCGGTCTTTGGCGGGCGGGGCGGGTCTGCCCTTGGTTGCCCTCATTCGTGCCCTCAAAACACCGGGGCGGTGCCCTCGGTAAAGACCTCATCTGTCCATTGGACACAGGCTGCGACAAGGTGATGGCCCTCACCGCTTGACATCTCCGGCGCAGGCCGTCATTAGACGCGCTTTCGAGACTTTCCCACCAGCGAGCCCGACGCCATGGCCAAGCCAGCGAACATCAAGATCCGCCTGAACTCGACCGCCGGGACGGGCTATTTCTATGTGACCAAGAAGAACCCGAAGAACATCACCGAGAAGCTGGTGCTGAAGAAGTATGATCCTGTCGCTCGCAAGCATGTCGAGTTCAAGGAAGGCAAGATCAAGTAGATCGCCTCTCGCCAGATTGTGACGATCAAAGACCAGGCGGCGCAAACCTGAAGCGTCGTTCCTGTCTGTAAAGACCGATCAGCGACGACTCTTCGGTACCCCTGCCGATATTATGCAAAACTTTCCATTGCCGGTCGAGCCCGCGCTTGTTCGAAACGATGGCAATATGCGGCAGGTTTCCCGAAAGCCGGCAGCTGATCAGGTCGCCCGGCTGCCAGTCATCGGGGCGCCGCTCCGCGCCTGCACGCCTCAGAAAAGTCTCGAGATTTGGTACACGCCGGTGATCGATGTTTCGGTCGGGACGCGACAGGCCCCAGATCGCCGGGTAAGCGCCGAATGCCGCCTGCATGTCGTTATGTACCGCTTCCTGAAGGTCGAATCCGAAGGCGTCGCGATAGGCCCGCACGACCACATCGGTGCACACGCCCCGCTCGCGCGGAACATCGCCGCCAGGATATGAAAGGCTCGCATAGGCGCCGTCATAAAGTGTCGTCACACCGATCTGTGCGCGGCTCGCATCTATCAGCTGGCGATGCCATTGCGTTGTGCGTTCTCCGGTGTGAAAGCCTGCAAAAGGCAGCGCCAGAAGGCCCGAAAGTGCTGTGCGGCGGTCAATCTCCATAGTGTCCAGCCTAAGCCCTGATGCGGCCAGAACGAGGCATCAAAAGCCCTTTAATTCGGCGATTTCCTCAAGCGGGGCGCGTTCGGCATAAAGCGTGTTGACCGGATGGCTCTCATCGGGGTGGCCCACGGCCATGCCGCAATAGACCATTTCATTATCGGGCAAGGCGAAATGGGCCTTCAGGCTGGGCCGCAGGATGCCCCAGCATTCCTGCATGCAGGTGCCCCAGCCGCGTTCGACCGCGAGCAGGGCCAGCGTTTGCATATACATCCCCATATGAGCCCACTGGCCATGGCCCATACGCTCGTCGATGATGAAGAAGACAGCAAGGGGCGCACCAAAAAAGCGGTAATTGTTCGAGAACCAGGCCAGCCGCGCGGGCCTGTCTTCGCGCGCAATTCCAAGGGTTTCGTACATCATCTCGCCAACGCGCTTGCGTCGGGCATTGTAGACGCCCCACAAATCGGGCGGATAGATGGGCCGGTCGGTCGGCTCACCCTTCGGATTTTCCGCGAGTTTTTCCTGGGCCATCTCGATGATGGCGTTCCTTTCTTCCCCGGTCACCGCAATCACGCGCCAGGGCTGGACATTTCCGCCAGACGGCGCGCGCTGGCCTGTTTCCAGCCAGTCACGCACATCGTTTGCGTCAATCGGCGTGTCGAGAAAGGCGCGGGTCGAAATCCGCCGTCTCACTGCTTCCGTCACATTCATTGCCGTTTTCTCCCGGTTCCTCCCTTACTCATTTCCAAATGGAGCAGATGTCGCTGCGGCAGGAAAGCCGCCATCCCGATTCCCCCATTTGGTGAACGAGTACTGAAGGTTTCCCCGCAATTGGCACGCCGTTGGCAATACCTGATCCAGACGCTGGAAAGGTTGTCCGGATATGAACCAGTTACGCGAATATCAACTGCAAGGCGAAAGATTTCGCCGCGATTCCCGTGGAACCACGGCGATCATTTTCGCGCTCGCCCTCTTGCCCCTCGTCGTCCTGATGGGCGTTGCGATTGATCTGCAACGCAGCTCTGATGCGAAAGCGACCATCCAGTCCGCAATCGACAGCGCCAGCCTCGCTGCGGCTAAAGAGTTGCAGGATTCCACAAAGACCGATTCTGATATCGAGGCCGTAGGCGCCGACTTTTTCAATACCGCCATCCTCAATGCGCAAGGCGATGTCAGCTGCACGGCGCCTGATGTGCTCATCGACCGGATCGATGACACGGTGACGGTCGAGGCTGACTGTACGCTGCCGACCACTTTCGCCGGGCTGATGAATAAGACAAGCGTCGCGATCGGGGCGAGTTCTTCATCGAAGGCCGAGCTGACCAAGCTGGACCTTGGACTGATGCTCGATGTCTCCGGCTCAATGTCCGGACAGAAGCTGACTGACCTGAAAACGGCGGCCAAGGATGCCATTGATATCCTCATGCCGGTCGATGCGGGAGACCGGGTCCGGATCGGCTTTGCGCCTTATGCAGCGGCCGTGAATGCCGGCGGATATTCGGTTGACGCGATGGGGCCGGGCTGGTCGCCGGGTGATTCCACATGCGCGACCGAGCGGATCGGATGGGCGGCCTTCAAGGATGACGAGCCTGGCGCCAGCAAATGGATCCGGAACTGGACCTGGGACTGTCCGGCCAGTGCGGTCCAGCCGATCAGCACTCAACGCGACTCGCTCAAAACGGCTGTGGATGGGCTGAGTGCCGCCGGTTCGACGGCGGGTCATCTCGGAATCGCCTGGGCCTGGTATCTCATTGCACCGGACTGGGACGACATCTGGCCAGCGGCCAGCAAACCGCTCAGCTATAGCGAACCGAAATCGATCAAGGCCGTGATCCTGATGACCGACGGTGCGTTCAACACCGAATACATGCCCGCCCTGGGCGACTCCTATGATCAGGCCAATGATCTTTGCGACGCGATGAAGGCGAAAGGCGTGATCGTCTATTCCGTCGCCTTCCAGGCACCGGCCAGCGGTCAGGCGGCTTTGCAGGCTTGCGCCACATCCACCACCGGGCATTATTTCAATGCCGCCAATGGCGCGCAGCTCAAAGAAGCCTACCGGGAAATCGCCAGCCAGCTGGCCGGATTGCGGCTTCAGCAATAGGTGGCGTGATCAGAACGGAACATTGGGATCGGGTTCGCCCGGCACCCCCGCTGTGAGACCAGCAAAATCGAAAGCGCTTGGATCGGCGAGATGGCCGGCGCGCACATTCGACAAGGCCCGCATCATGGTCTGGCGCAAGCCCGGCTTCCGGCTTTCCCAGTCGTCGAGAAGCGCTTTCATGGCCTGGCGCTGCAGCCCGTCCTGACTGCCGCAAAGGTCGCATGGGATAATCGGAAACCGCATCAGTGTCGCGAATTTTGCAAGATCGGCCTCCGCTACGTGAATCAGCGGGCGCAGGACGAAGACATCGCCTTGATCATTGAGCAGTTTCGGCGGCATCGCTGCCAGCCGGCCGCCATGCACGAGGTTGAGCATGAAGGTTTCCAGGGCATCATCGCGGTGATGACCCAGAAGGATGGCCTCGCAATTCTCCTCGCGGGCGATGCGGTAAAGGATTCCGCGCCGCAAGCGTGAACAGAGTGCGCAATAAGTGGCACCTTCGGGTACCTTGTCGGTCACGATGGAATAGGTGTCCTGCGTAACGATGCGGTGGCTGACTCCCATGCTGGCGAGCCAGTCGGGCAGTACCCGGCTCGGAAAGCCCGGCTGGCCCTGGTCCAGATTGCAGGCGATCAGGTCCACGGGCAGGGCGCCCTGGCCCTGCAGGTCGATCAGCGCCGCCAGCAGGCCATAGGAATCCTTTCCGCCGGAAAGGCATACGAGCCAGCGAGGCCGGGACGCGCGATCGCCCAGCATGGCATAAGTGTCGATCGCCTCCATCGCTGCGCGCGCGATCCGCTTGCGGAGCTTTCGAAAAGTGACCGATTTGGGTGCCTCGGCAAACATCCGGTGGAACGGATCGGGGGCAGGAGAGGGGTCAGGCATGGCGCCTCATCTCAAGGTTGCGGGCGGGGCTCAAGCGCCTGCAGTGCGATCGAAGCTCAGACGGCCATTGAACCATGTCTTCAGGACACGGCCCTGCATGAGCCGGCCGTCAAAGGGTGAGTTGGTCGAGCGGGAGCGAAGCCGTTCGCGTTCGCATTTCCAGGGGGCAGCGGCATCGAAAAGAACGATGTCGGCGGGCTGGCTCCTGGCAAATCTTCCGGCATCAAGACCAATCAGGTCGGCGGGGCCGCAGGTGAGCACCCGCAGCGCGCCCAGCAGGTCCATGACGCCATCATGAACAAGGCTGAGCACGGCGGAAAGCGTGGTTTCGAGGCCGGCAGCGCCAAACTCGGCTTCGGCAAATGGCAGGCGCTTGGCCTCGGGCGGCTGGGGGTCATGGGCTGAGACGACAGCCTCGATCTCGCCGGCGGCCAGGGCGGCAATCAGGGCCTGGCGGTCGCTTTCGGCGCGGAAGGGCGGGTTGACCTTGCAGTAGGTCAGATAGTCGCCGATATCGAGCTCATTGAAAAACAGGTGATGGGCTGCGGCCATTGCGCCGACCGGGACGCCGCGCGCACGCGCATCTGCGAGAAGTTCCAGCGTGCGGGCGGTCGAGACCTGGTCGAGTATCAGCCGGCACCCGGTCACTTCGCTCAGCATCAGGTCGCGCGCTGCGCCGACCCACTCGGCCTCGCGCGCGATCCCTTTCAGGCCGAGCCGGTCAGCGAAACTGCCGGCATTCATGACCCCCCCGCCGCGAAGCGCGTCATTGTCGGGACGCGAGGCGATGATGGCGTCATGGCTTGCGCCATAGGTCATGGCCCGTTTCATGATCCCGGCATCGGCGACAGGATTGTCGCCATTGGTGAAATAGGCCGCCCCTGCGCGCTTCATCAGGCCGATTTCGGCCATGGCCTCGCCGGCAAGACCCACGGTCAGTGCGCCAGCGGCGAGGATATTGACGGGCACTTGCTTTGCGTCGTTGCGCGTCAGAAACTGGATAAGCGCGGCATCGTCGATCACGGGGCGAGTGTCGGGCATCACAACCATGGTCGTGACCCCGCCAGCGACGGCCGCGCGCGCCGCGCTTGCGAGGGTTTCACGCTGCTCCTCACCCGGTTCGCCGGTCTTGACCCTCAGATCGATCAGCCCCGGCGCCAGGCAATGACCGCCAGCGTCGATCACCTCGTCGGCGCCGGAAGGGGGCTGGGTGAGATGGTGGCCCCAATCGGCGATCCGGCCATCTTCAATCAGCAGGCCGCCCTGGATGTCTGTGCCGCTCGCCGGATCGAGTAGCCTGGCATTGCAGATGGCGGTCATCATTTCAGGTCGCTCCCGGCCAGCATGTCTAGAACTGCCATGCGCACGGCGACCCCCATCTCGACCTGTGCTGTGATCACGGATTGTTCGCCATCGGCGATCGCGCTCTCAATCTCGATCCCGCGATTCATCGGGCCGGGATGCATTACCAGAGCGTCCGGCCGGGCCAGTGCCAGACGCGCCGGTGTGAGGCCGTAAAAGCTGAAATATTCCCGCCGGCTGGGCAGATAGGCCCCGTCCATCCGCTCCAGCTGCAGGCGCAGCATCATCACCACATCGGCATCGGCAAGGGCCGCCTCGAAATCGGTATGGACCGTCTCTGCACCCCATTCCGAAGCATCGCGCGGCAGGAGCGTGCGCGGGCCGGCCAGGCGCACCCGCGCGCCGAGCTGGTGCAGAGCGTATGTGGTTGAGCGGGCCACTCGCGAATGGGCAATGTCGCCGCAGATGGTCACGTTCAGTCCCTCGACCCGACCCTTTTCGCGAAGGATTGTCAGCGTGTCCAGCAGCCCCTGTGTGGGATGTTCATGCAGGCCATCGCCGGCATTGATGACCGCGCAATCGACCTTGCGCGAGAGGAGTTTCACGCCGCCGGACGCCGAATGGCGGATGACGATCACGTCCGGCTTCATCGCGTTCAGCGTCATCGCCGTGTCGATCAGCGTTTCGCCCTTTTTCACGCTTGAGGCCGCCACTGGCATGTTGACGACATCAGCGCCGAGCCGTTTGGCGGCAATCTCGAAACTCGACATGGTTCGCGTCGAATTCTCGAAAAACAGGTTGATGACGGTCTTGTCTTTCAGTCGTGGGGGACCGCGCCGACCCTGCCGGGCAAGGTCGGCATAGTTATTGGCGATGTCGAGGATGGACTGCAATTCCAGCCGGTTCAGTCCGCTGAGTCCCAACAGGTGAGGGCCTGTGAAAGCGTAGCCGTCTGTAGCGCTTGGCATTGACGATCTCCCGGCAAACGGACTGGCACCTAAAGCATTTTCAAGCGAAGTGGGAACCGGTTCGCATCAAGAAAATGCGCCAAAACAGGAACCTCGCGCATCGTCACTCACTCAGAGTGATGTGACGATGCGCTAGAGTAAGTCCGTCTGGCGTGCAAGCCCGCGATCGCGGGGCCGCTCAGACCGGATCGTAGGGGAAAACGCTGGTTGTCGCGCCAAGGTCGAAGAAGTCGGGCTCCATCGCAGGGAAGGCGTGCTCGATGAGCGTCTCAGGGCTCCAGCCCTCCAGCCGCGAGACCGATTTTACCGGCCTTGGCTGGTCGAAGAGAATCACTTCATTGCCGCGGACCGAAAAAATCTGGCCGGTGACATGTTTGGCCTTGTCGGCGGCCAGCGCGACCGCGAGCTGGGCCACCTGGTCGGCGCGCATCCCATTCTTCATGCGCTCGACCCGCTCGGCGCCCGCCTCGTCCTTGACCGGGATGGAGGCGATCATCCGGGTCCAGGCAAAGGGTGCGATGACGTTGGAGCGGACTTTCCTGCGCGCGCCTTCCATGGCTATGATCCGGGACAGGCTGGCAATGCCCAGCTTGGCGGCGCCATAATTGGCCTGGCCGACATTGCCGATCAGGCCCGTGGTCGAGGTGAACAGGACATAGCTGCCGTCTTCCTGGTCGCGGAAATGATTGATCGCGGCCCGGGTGACATTGAACGTGCCGTGAAGATGGACATCGATGACGGCCTTCCAGTCTTCCTCGCTCATCTTGTGAAACATGGTATCGCGGAGGATGCCGGCCGGGTTCATGATCGCGTGCAGGCCGCCGAAGGCATCCATGGCCTGCTCGACCATGCCCTCGACCGCAGCCATCTCGGTCACGCTTTCGGAGTTGGACACCGCCTCGCCGCCGGCCTCGCGGATTTCCCTGGCGACCTGTTCTGCCGGGCCGGCATCGCCTTCATCGCTACCGGTCAGGCTGCCACCGAGATCATTGACCACCACTTTCGCGCCTTCGCGTGCGGCCAGCAGCGCACACTCCCGGCCAATCCCGTTGCCGCCCCCAGTGACGAGAACCGTCTTTCCGTCCAGAATGCCCATAAATTCCTCCAGATATAGCATTTTGGCGGAAGATACCGGGCTTGCGGCAGAATGAAAGCCGCTTTGCCGTCAGTCTTCGGTCAATTTCGGTTGCACCGGGGCACCTCTTTCACTACTCCGCCGCGATGATCGAGATCCTCCCCGAGAACCCGCCGACCCATGCCGACGCCATTGAGAGCCTTTTCGACCTGACATTCGGGCCGGGGCATTTCGCCAGAACGGCTGAGCGGCTGCGCGAATTCTCCTCGTCCCTGCCGGCCATCAACCGGGTTGCCATGCGCGATGGCGAGCTTGCCGGTGTGTGCCGCGTCTGGCCGATCCGGATCGGCCCGCTGCCGGCCCTGTTCTATGGTCCGGTCGCGGTGCATCCGGCTTATCGCGGCAGCCGACTTGGCCTGACGGTCACCGGCGAGGCGCTGGAGGCCGGGCAGACGGCGGGTTGGCCGGTGGCCCTCCTGATCGGAGCGCCGGCCTATTTCGGCGAAATCGGATTCACTGTCGCCGCGCCGGACCGGATCGCCATGCCGGGGCCTCAGGATGCAGGCCGGATCATGCTGAGGTCGCTTGCTCAGTCCGGCGCAGATGTCTCAGGCCGGGTCAGGGCGGCGCCGGAGCTTGCCTGACTATCGACCCTCGCGGCGCCACGCCCAGAGCATGACCGCCATCAGCGCAAGCGCGGCAATCAGGCCTGGCAGGAGCGGTGTTGAACGCGACGAGGTCACGGCATAGGCCCCACGCTCGCGCAGGCCGAGCCAGTTGCCGCCGGCGGCATCACCTCGGGCGCCGACCCTTCGGATATCTGGCAGACGCTCGCCATCCGGACCAACACGAAACAGGCCCGCGCGCGTGGACACTGCCGCAGGACGAAGTCGGTCTTGCGTCGATGTCAGATCGGCATATTCCCTCGGATTGGCGGGGCCGTTGAGCGAAACTGCTTCCAGCCCGCCGGCCTCTGCACGGTAGAGCCCGAGCTGCTGGATCGGCGTGCGCGCGACGAACTGGCCGGGGCCGGCGCTTTCCCATTCCGGCTGTAGCAACTCGCCTTCGGGCGTTTCCAGCGTCAGCGGGGGTGCGTCATCGGCAAGGGTGCGCAAGCGAATGCGCGCTTCCTTGCCATCGGCGATCAAGGCGAGCTGGCGCTCTTCGAGTTCCGGTTCCTTCATCATCCAGTGGACCATGCGGCGGATGAGTTCCGAGAACGGCCCGCCGCCATCATGGCCGCGCGCCCACAGCCAGATCTGGTCTGACAGGAGCAGGCCCACGCGCCCGTCGCCGACCCGGTCGAGCACGAGCAGGGGTGAGCCATCTGGCCCGGTCATCAACACGTCGCCGGCTTCGGCGCGCGCACCTACGGAACGCATCCAGCGGCCCCAGTCGCGCCCCTCGAGCGCGGCAGTGACTGTGTGACGCCGTCCCGCATCGGTCAGTGCGGGATCGAATCCGCCGGTGAAGATATCGCCGTCCGGGATGGCCGGCAGGACGGCGGCCAGCGGCGTTCGCGCCAGGCTTGCCGGGCCGGCAAAGGCCTCGCCGGCCACCAGGATCAGCGCGCCGCCATCATCGACATAGCGCGCCATATTGGCGAGATAGGACTGTGTGACCACGCCGCGGCGCTCATACTGGTCGAAGATGATGAGGTGAAAGTCCTTCAGTTTGTCCTCGAACAATTCCTCGGTCGGGAACTGGATCAGGGCGAGCTCTTCGATTGGTGTGATGTCATTCTTCAAGGGAGGACGAAGGATCGTGAAATGGACGAGATCCACCTGCGGGTCGGATTTCAGCAGGTCGCGCCAGACCCGGCCGGCCGCATTCGGTCGCCCGGTGATCAGCAGCACGCGCAGGCGGTCACGGGCGCCCCGGATATTCGCGGCTGTCCGGTTATTGGCGAGCGTAAGCTCCTCGCGGCCGGGCGGGGTTTCAAGCACCAGCATGTTCGAGCCGCGCCGTTCGATTTCAATGGAAACCGGTGTGTCTCGCCCCGAAGTGACTGAAAAACTCTGCGGCTCGCCACCATTCAGGGACAGAGTCACCGGAATTCGCCCGCCATCGGGATCTTCGGCCCGGATAACGAAATCAGCCGTTTCGCCGACAATGCCGAAGCTTGGTCCTTCGACGAATTCGATCCGGCGATCACCCCGGTCAGGATCGCCGACCACAAGGCCGTGAATCGGTCCCAGCTCAGCCAGCCGAGAGACATCTGCCGGCACGTCATGGACCTGACCGTCAGTGATCAGGATCGCGCCGGCGATCCGATCGCGCGGAACATCCGCCATCAGGCCTTCAAGGGCGGATATGAGATTTGTCCCGTTTGCGTCCGGGTCTGTTTCAAGTGTGCGCACTTCGATCCCGGCTTCGGCGCCGAGACGTTCCAGGACGCGCGCCCGGGCCGCGTCCGCAGCCTGCGCGCGCTGTCCGAATTGCATGCTCTCAGAGCGATCGAGGATGACGGCGGCCACGGATGCCAGCGGCTCGCGGTCTTCTTCAACGATTGACGGGTTTGCGAGCGCGCCAAGCATGAGCGCGATGGCCCCCAGTCGTGTGAGCGGTGCCTTGCCGCGTGCGAGCGTGTAGATGAGCCATAACAGTGCGGCCAGTCCGGCCAGCGCTGCGAAGAGGGGCCAGCCGAGCCAGGGCTCGAAGCCGATCCGGGTGACATTGATGCTCGTTTCCATCAGCGCGGCCCTCCGTCGCGGATGGATGGCGGCAAGTCATCAAGTTCGAAGTCACCGTCCTGTGCAGCGCCATCCTCGCCAAGCCGCTCAAGCAGTGCAGGCAGGTGGACCTGGTCGGATTTGTAGTTGCCGGTCAGGATGTACATGACGAGGTTGACACCAAACCTGTTGGCCATTTCCCGCTGCCGGCTGCCGCCATCAACCGAGGCCAGTGGACGCGCCCGATTGTCGATCGCCCAGGCGGACGCCCAGTCGGCGGTACCTACAAACAGGCGCGATACACCGTCGCCGCTGGTCTCTCCATCCGGCCCGGTTGTCTCCAGCCAGAGCGGTTGGCCGCTATAGCGGCCCGGAAACCCGTCGATGAGATAGAAGCTTTTTGTGATGACGTGGTCGTTGTCGGCCGGCACGAGCGCCGGCAAGTCCAGTCCTGCAAGGTGTTCCGACAGATTGTCGAGGGCCGCATCGCTGCCATAATCACCGCCTGAGCGCGTATCGATGATCAGGGCACCACCATTTCGCATATAGCGATTCAGCGCGGTCGCCGTTTCAGGGGGCAGTGGTTCTGCGGCTTCGGGGACGGCGTAATAAATCAGCGGATAAAGTTCCAATGCATCGCTCTGCGGGTTCACCGCATCCGGCTGGGCCGGTTCGACAGAGGTGCGCAGGAAAAGAATCCGCGACAGGCCTGTAAGGCCGGCTCGGGTCATTTCATCAAGCTCGCTGTCACCTGTTTCGATATAGGCGAACCTCATATTGATTGCGGCAGCTTCTGACTTGGTGAGCCCGTCTTCCATCGACCGTTGCCCGAAAGCCTGGGCATAAGCCGTCTCCGGCAGGGCGGCGATGGCCGACAGGCCGACGATAAGCAAAAAGGCGGTATGCGCCTTGCCGAGCCGTGGCAACCGGCCGGCCATCGAAAGGGCAATGAGGAGGTCGATCATGACCAGTAAGAGTGCACCGGTCAAAAGCGGCCCGGCAAGATCGGTCCGCCGCGTTTGCGCATCTCCCAGCAATTGCACGCCTGCCGGCCAGTTGTCCATGACGCGCGGCCTTGCGCCGGCGGCCGAATTGATCGCGCGAGTCCCGGCCGGGCCGCGATACAGTCCCGGCGGATGCTGCGGCGAAGGCTGAACAGTTTCGAACTGCGCTGCCATCACCGGTGCCGCCTGGCCCGGCGGTGTCACAAGGCGCCCGGCGCCATCCAGTGTCAGGCGTGGGGAATAGGCGCCTTCCTCATCAATGCGGACTTCCGAGCGCCCGGCGGCAATCGCACGGCGGAGCATCTGCGTGAATGTGCCTGTATAGGGCAGGTCCGACCATCCCGGCCCCGCAGTGACATGAAAGAGAATCACCGTTCCCGATCCGCGCGAAGCCGCCGTGACGACGGGCGAACCGTCCTCCAGCCGGGCCCATGTGCGTGCCTGCAGGTCTGCGGCAGGCTGGGCGAGGACCTGCTGGCGCACCACGGCATTCGAAGGCGGAGCGAGACCTGCGAATGGGGAGTTGTCGGGAAAGTCGTCGATGGCCTGCGGCTCATCCCAGGCAAGCGCGCCGCCGAGCGCCCTGGCCGTGCGGCGAAGTGGCACCGGCACCAGGCTGTCGCTCTGGGCGGCCAGGTTGGGACCGGAAAAACGGATCAGCGCACCGCCACTCTCGATCCAGTCGGTCAGGGGGCCGATCGCAGAGGGTGATATTGTTCCGATATCTGTCAGGATGATCGCATCCGGCCGGGCCTGCACGATGTCTGCAAGTTCGCCCTCAATAATCGTGGCGAAGGGTTCGAGCGCCTTGCGGACATAGTGCACATCCGACAAGAGCGGCTGGGCCGAGCCGCCACCGGAGACCAGCCCCACCCGGCGCATGCGATTGGCACTGTCCCAAAGCCACGTCAGGCTCGCGCCCTGCTGGCCGGTAACGGTGAAGCGGGAAATCCGGCTGAGAGCTCCGCCGGGCAATTCGAAACGTGCGACCGCTTCATCGCTGCCTGGCTCGAAGCGAACAGGGGCAGTGGCAAGCGATGCGCCATCAATCGTGAGTGCGGAGACATTCAGGTCGAGGCCCGGACCGTCGCCAACGCGCCTGACAGTGAGAGCAACGCCGCTGGCGTCGCTCGAAAGACCGGTGATGGCTGCCGGCCCACGTGGCTGGGCCACATAGACTGACAGCGCCGCGCGTGCGGCCAGGGCGGCGGCAAAATCGAGATCTGTTCCGTCGCTGAGGCCGCTGGTGGCCCAGAGTATGCGCGCGGGGGCGAGCCCGCTGTCATCTAACCGCCTGAGCGCATCGTTTCGGTCCACGCCCCAGGACACCGGCTCGACAGTGTCCAGGCGACGGCGCATTTCCTGGCGCGAAAAGCGCTCGGCAGGATCGGAATGACGGGCCTGTGGTGCGGTGCGCAGCAGATGGGTTGGCGTGTCACGCCCGCTGGCTGCAACGCCCGCATCGGCTGCATTGATCACATCCCGCCAGCGAAGCGCCGAGGACCAGCCATCGTCAACGACCACAAGGAGCGGCCCGTCCTGAGACGTATCGGCAGGCCCGGCCGGCGCGAAAACAGGCTGGGCCAGGGCGCCGATCGCGAGGGCCGCTGCCAGGAGGCGCAGGAGCAGGAGCCACCAGGGTGTCCTGTCGGGCGTTTCCTCTCGCGGGTCGATATCATCAAGCAGGCGCAGCGAGGGCAGTTCCGCAGCCCGCGGCGCTGGCGGCGTGGCCCGCAGAACCCACCAGATCACCGGCAGGAGGATCAGCGCGGCAAGCGCCAGAGGGGCGCCAAACAGGAAGGGGCCCAGCATCAGATTCTGAAGAGTGGTCGCGCCGAAATTCAATTGCCGCCGCCATAGGATTCGAGAGCACGTTTCAGCGCTGCCGCGCCGGCGAGAGAGACCTTTGACGTGTCGTGTTCCACGAAACGCCAGCCCAGCTGTGTGGCCAGCGCCTTGAGGCCCGTACGGTTCTCATGCAAGCGCGCCTTGTAAGTGTCACGAAGTGACTGGGCGCGTCCGAACAGTCTCTGGAAACCCTCCCCGGGACGGGTAAGCCGCACGCGGCCTTCGAACGGAAAGTCCAGTTCCACAGGGTCGGAAAGGGCCAGCAATATGCCTTCCCGGGAGACCGAGGCGAGCGGCATCAGGCGTTTTTCCCACGTCTCGACCTTGTCATAGAAGTCGCTGGCGACGATCAGCGTGGCCGGTTTTCGCGGGGCCTCGGGAAAGGGCCCCGACTGATCCGTCATCAGGTCCTCTGCGAGCCGATCGATGGCGCGGCGGCCAAAGCCCGGACTGCGCCCGGAGCCAAGTACACCGATTCGGTCGCCCTCGCGCGACAGAAGTGTTCCGATAGCGAGCATAAGCATCCGGGCTTCGTCGGCCTTGGTGCGCCGCTCATCACTGCCGCGCCAGTCGAAACCGGGATGCGGATCGCACCAGAATAACACAGTGCGTGCTGTCTCCAGCTCGCTTTCGCGGACGTAAAGTTCGTCGCCCCTTGCCGAACGCCGCCAATCGACGCGTGCGGAGTCATCTTCGCGGGCATAGCGGCGATACTGCCAGAAATGCTCGCCTGTCCCCGCCTTGCGCCGTCCGGCCGAGCCGACATGCGGCGCCTCCGAGGCTGTCGAACGGAAGGCGAGCGCCGGCAGCGAGGAGGCCAGTATCTCGGCTTGTGAGCGGAGGGCGGCGAGGTCTGTCATGGGCTCGTGTTAGGCTGCCTTGCGAGCAAGATCATTGATCAGCTCGCCAAGGCCCGGAGCTTCGCCGCTGGGATCATAGCGCATCGCCATGCGGTGGCCGAGCGCGGGCTCTGCCAGGGCCTCGACATCCTCAATGCTGGGCGCCAGGCGCCCACGCAGCAAGGCGCGCGAGCGCGCGGCCAGCATAAGCGCCTGTCCGGCGCGAGGGCTGGGGCCCCAGTCGACGAGGCGTTTGACCCGCTCATCGCCGGTCTGCTCGGGGCGGGCTTCGCGCACAAGCGCAAGAATGGCATCGAGCACTTTCTCGCCGACGGGCATTTTGCGTACCAGCGCCTGAAGTGCGATGAGGCGCTGCGCATCCAGCGCCGGTTTCACATCGTTTTCATCCGACCCCGTCGTTTCGACAAGAATGCGCCGCTCGGTGTCGAGATCTGGATATTGCACGTCGATCTTCAGAAGGAACCGGTCAAGCTGGGCTTCGGGAAGCGGATAGGTGCCTTCCTGCTCGATCGGGTTCTGGGTGGCCAGCACGTGGAATGGCCTTGGCAGTTCGTGCGAGACACCGGCAACGGTGACGTGCCGTTCCTGCATGGCCTGGAGAAGGGCGGACTGGGTGCGCGGGGAGGCGCGGTTGATCTCGTCGGCCATCAGGAGCTGGGTGAAGATCGGCCCGCGCAGGAAGCGGAAGCTGCGCTCGCCGCCCGGCGCTTCGTCGAGCACTTCAGAGCCCAGAATATCGGATGGCATGAGGTCGGGCGTGAACTGGATGCGCGCTCCGTCAAGCCCGAGCGCCGTCGACATCGCCTCGACCAGCCGCGTCTTGGCCAGTCCCGGTGCACCGATCAGCAGCGCATGCCCGCCGGCGAGCACCGCGGCGAGCGACAATTCAACCACGCGGTCTTGTCCGAACACAGCCTTGGCAATCTCGTCCTTGACAGCCGCTAGCTGTTCTACGGCCTTTTCGGCCTCTTCGACAATTTCGGGGCTCTCATCGGACATATACGGAAGGCCTTTCCTCTCAGCGGTTCGTGGCACTTTGCGATTGCCTTGTCGATTTGGGCAATGACCAATGCGGCCTAACTTGGCTTGTGTGGTCAAAGCAATGAGTTAGAGCAAAACTATGGCGGAGCATGATTTGAAATCCAGTGCGAATTCCATACCGAGCCTGGAACAGGTCCTGTCGGAGATCATTCCCGATCCGACTGACCCGGCAAAATTGCCGCCGGTGCATCTGTGGAACCCTGAGCGGTGCAGCGATATTGGCATGTCTATCGACAGGCAGGGGCGCTGGTGGCACGAGGGCGGGGAAATCAAGCGGGCCAAACTTGTCCGGTTGTTCTCCACGATCCTGCGGCGCGAGGATGACGGCCAGCATTATCTCGTCACACCTTATGAAAAAGTCGTTGTCCATGTTGCGGATGTGCCATTTCTTGCCGTGCGCATGGATCAGGCCACTGAGCGGGAGGACGAAAAAGCTCTGGTCTTCCGGACCAATGTCGGGGATGTGGTTGTGGCCGGCCCGGAAGATGAATTACGGGTCGAGAATGATCCCGAAACACTTGAGCCGAGGCCCTATCTGCATGTGCGCGGGCGGCTTTTCGCGAGGCTGACGCGCCCGGTTTTCTACGAGCTCGCCGGTCTTGCGGTGGCGAACCCTGAAGATGGCGGACTGAGCATGGGTGTCTGGAGCCGGGGGCGATTCTTCGTTATCGGTCCGGCAGCCGCATGATGGCGGAGCTGATTGAGGGGCCTATGGCACCCTTCACCACACTTGAAGACCTCGTCGAGCGCGCCCGCTTGCGCCTGGACCCGCTGAGTGGGCCCCAACGCCTGCCCGAGGGCGGCGATATCGACTTTCTTGATGATGCGCACATCCACGCCATCCGGCCGGCAGGTGTGCTGATCGGGCTGATCCCTCGTCCGGGCGGTCCGACAGCTCTTCTGACGCGCCGACCTGACACAATGGCCAAACATCCAGGCCAGGTCGCTTTTCCGGGCGGCAAGGTTGACCCCATCGATGCCGATGAGGTCGCCGCCGCGCTTCGCGAAGCGCATGAGGAAGTGGGCACCAATCCTGAAACCGTCGACCTCATCGCGCGCGGGCAGCCCTATCTGACGGGGACCGGTTTCCGGGTGGTGCCGGTCATCGGCCTGCTTCCGGCCGACTTCGAGCCTGTGCCCTGCCCGACAGAAGTCGCGGCTGTGTTTGAAACGCCGCTCAGCTTCCTTCTGAATCCACACAATCATGACCGCCAGAGCGGAACATGGCAGGGTCAGACCCGGCACTATTACCAGATTTATCATGGCGGGTTTCGGATCTGGGGCGTGACGGCCGGAATCATCCGCACGCTTTGGGAGGAACTCTACGCCCCGGACTAGAGACCCGGCTTTCAGGCGGAAGATGCGCCGCACTTTTGCTTTGCCGTAATGTCTCTATGTAATGACAGTGTACCCGCAACCGGAACTGGAGACGAAAGCGCATGGCCAGACAGTTCGTCATCTCATTCGTACTGTTCACGCTGCCCTTCATTCTTTACGGAATTTATCGGCTCCTGGTAATGGATGCCGAGGTCAGGGGACGAAAGACCTGGCCGCTCAATCTCCTTTTTGGCAGCGGCGTCGTTCTGGCCTTTGCCGGATATGCGGTGATGCTGGCGATCGCGCTGACAACCGAGCGGGACCGCAACACATGTTATCAGCCTGCAAGGTTCGAGAACGGCGTTCTGATCCCGGCGCAGACGGTCCCTTGCGAGAAGGATCTGAGCGGCGTCGGAATGCCGGCGCGCGAGGATCCTGGCGGGCAGGCGCGAGGGGTTTCCGGGCCTCAGGAGGCGGACCCCGATGCCTCGGGGGACGGCGAAACTGACAATGAGCCTGACTGATGGCGGCGCTCGGCTGCCCGGATTGGCTGGCCGCTGACACCACGCGCGCGGTCATTGCCGCCCTGGAGGCGGCACGGCCGGGCGGGTCACGCTTTGTGGGCGGGTGCGTGCGCAATACGCTCATGAATCGGCCGGTCGACGATATCGACATCGCCACGCAGCTGGTGCCGCAGAGGGCGGCAGACGCACTTGTCGCGGCAGGGATCCGTGTGGTCCCGACAGGAATCGATCATGGGACGATTACGGCGATCAAGGCCGGCCACCCCTTCGAGATCACGACCCTGCGCAGGGATGTGGAAACCGATGGCCGGCGGGCAGTGATCGCTTATACTGAGGACTGGGCCGAGGATGCGCAGCGCCGCGATTTCAGGCTGAATGCGCTCTATGCCGAGCCCGATGGCCGCATCCACGACCCCGTCGGTGGCGGTGTCGGGGACGCATATTCCGGCCGGATCATCTTTATCGGAAACCCGGATGACCGACTGCGCGAGGATTATCTTCGTATCCTGAGATTCTTCCGGTTCAACGCATGGTATGGCGCGGACATCGACGAGGCGGGCCTGGAGGCCTGCGCCCGCCAGAGGGCGGGCCTGAAGGTGATCGCTGCGGAGCGTATCTGGAAGGAATTCAAGAGGCTGCTGGGCGCGCCTGACCCAAAGAAATCAGTCGCGGCGATGCAGGCCTGTGGCGTCCTGGACGAACTCCTGCCGCGCCATGATGGACGTCACGGTGTCGCGCGGCTTGAAAGGCTGGTGGACCTGGAAACCGGTCTGGGAGAGGCGCCCGATCCGATGCGGCGACTGATGGCGCTCACCGGTCAGGAGCAACCAATCATGGCGCATTTCATCTCCCATGCAAGGTTGTCCAATGCGGAATCGGACAGGCTGCGCGCCTGGACGAAGGCTGGTCAGGGACCAGCCGCTACGGCGACCGAACCAGCCTTGCGTGCGGCGCGGTACGCTCTGGGCGAGACGAGTTTTGTCGATACGCTGCTGCTCGGCGCGACGTTGGCAGGGGCGTCGCCGGGCGATCTTCGCCGCGCTCTCACAATTGCCCGCGACTGGCCGGTTCCCGATTTCCCGGTGGGCGGTGACGACATCAAAGGGCTGGGGCTGGAAGGCCCGGAGATCGGTCAGATGCTGGCGCGACTCAAGGATGCGTGGATCAGATCCGATTTCACCCTTGACCGGATGGCGCTCCTGAACGCGGCACAAGACTGGACCGGCTGACGGACAGGGCCCCGTCGCTCCGGCCAACTGGACACTCTGGGCCCCACTGCATGCCTGATTGATCCATCCTCGCCACCCTCAATGAGGGAGAGATTGGCCTATGGCGTATGTGGCAGACTGGAACGACTGGACTATGGATTGGGGCGCTCTGGCCATCGAGGATATGAGCCGGGCGCAATTGCACAAGCTCATGTATGTGCCGTTCCTGCGCCAGGCCCTGCCAGCCCAGCGCCCGCCCGCGGGCGATTGGCGCACCTGGCTGTTCCTTGGCGGACGCGGCTCCGGCAAGACCCGGGCAGGGGCTGAATGGCTGCGATTTGCGCTGCTGTATGGCGGCGCGCGCAGAGCGGCGCTTATCGGACCGGCCCTGGCAGATGTGCGCGAAGTGATGATCGAGGGGCCTTCGGGGCTGCGGGCCCTAGCCTATCGTTTTGGTGCTCCGCCACCTGTCTACGATGTGTCGCGTCGCCGCCTCCATTTTGACAATGGCGCAGAAGCCTTCGCGTTTTCATCGGAAGACCCAGACAGTTTGCGTGGACCGCAATTCGATGTGGCCTGGTGCGATGAGGTGGCGGCCTGGAGCTATCCCGATGCCTGCTGGGACATGTTGCAATTTGCGCTTCGGCTGGGAGGAGCGCCGCGCGCCATGGTCACGACGACGCCCCGGCCCATCGGGCTGATCCGCCGGCTTGTTGATGAGCCGGCATGCGCCGTCACGCATGCCCGAACATCCGAGAATGCGCACAATCTTGCCGCCGGATTTCTGGACGCGATCGAGCGCGCCTATGGCGGCACCCGGCTCGGGCGCCAGGAACTGGATGGTGAATTGCTGGAAGCCGAGGAAGGCTGCCTGTGGACTCGGTCACTGGTCGCGAGCGTCATGGCATCGACAACGCCTGAGACATTCGAGGAAGTGGTAGTGGCCGTCGATCCGCCGGCGGGCGCGTCACCCACGTCGGATGCCTGCGGGATCGTGGCGGCAGGACGCTCAAAGGCGGCAGGGGTTGATGCGCGCTGTTTCATTCTCGGCGATTCGAGTGCGCAGGGATTGTCGCCCATTGACTGGAGTGCGCGGGTGGTCGCGCTCGCCCGCCACTTAGGCGCACACAGTATTGTCGCAGAAGCCAATCAGGGAGGAGAAATGATCCGGCACACGCTCCGCTCAGCCGGCTGCGATATCCCTGTCCGGTTGGTCCATGCCCGCGTCAGCAAGCGCGATCGGGCGGTGCCCGTATCGGCCCTCTATGCGCGCGGCGCTGTTGCGCATGTGCCGGGCCTGTCTCACCTTGAGGCGGAACTGTGTTCGTTCGGCACACAGGGCCAGGCAGGTTCGCCGGATCGTGTCGATGCCCTTGTCTGGGCGGTCTGGGCCTTGATGCTGGATCGCCGCGATGCGCCGAGAGTGCGCACGGTCTGACGTTTAGCGCCCGGTCCGGAAGGCCTTGCGGCCAAGATAGCGCTTGGGCGGTTCGCCAGCGTCGGCAGTCACCGCTTCGCGGGGGCGTTCCTGCCGGACTTTTCCGCCCCCCGTGGCGGGCTTGCCTTCCAGAAGTGTGCGCACATGAGCGACCGCCTCGGATCCGGACCTGAAGTCACCCTGGCTTTTGTCCCTGTCTATACGGGCGGCGAGCTGCTTGGCTTGGTTGGTCGTCAGAGACTCCAGCGTCTTGTCGAAGATATCGTCGCCGAGCGCATCCCGGATCGCTGCGATATCTGCAACCTTCTGACGCCCGGCGATCAGCTGTTTCTTCGCCAGCTGGCGCGCGGAAAGCGCCCAGTCATTGTCCTTGATCCGCCGGAAGGTTTCAGGCGCGCGCAGCATGGCCGACATGGCGGCCTTTCCGTCAATGAGCAGGCTCATGCAGATGGTCCTTCACTTCCATGAGGAGGGCATTGAGGATGACGAGGGCGTCACCGCCCCATTTCTGCCCCAGTGTCGGCTTGACGCCGAGTTCAATCGGGTTGACCGCAAAGTCGGGCGAAGATGGAATCGTTGTTTCCAGAAGCGTATACTCGCTGTCGGGATCGTCGCCGCCCTCATTCATCGCCTTGAGGACGATCCGCTGGTGCGGCGAGCTTGTGTAACGCGTGGCAAGCACGAGCGGCTTGCGTTCAACGCCCCGGTCGCGCAGATGGCCCATGACGTCGCCGGTGAACAGGTCGAGGCCCAGGGTCGACATGAAGTCCGGTATCGTAGGCACGATGATGAGGTCGGACGTTGCGAGGACCGACTCGGTCATGGCGGAAATGCCCGGCGGGCAATCGCAGATGATCATGTCATACTCTTCGCGCAGCTTGTTGAGATCGCGCCTGAGCCGGTTGCCGACACGGCTTTCAATCGCACGCATCGCGTAGCCTTTTTCGGTCAGGACATAAATGAGCTCGCGCTCGGTCCGGCGCAGGCCGGGTGATGAGGCGACGAGGCTGATATCGAGCTGGCGGCCGGCATGGCTGACATCGCTGGCGCGCGGCGTGACGAATTCTGACAGGGGTACCAGTGCTTCACCGAAGAAATTTTCGTTGAGATATTCCGTCACGGTCTTTTCTTCCGAGATCGCCTGGAACAAACGCTCGTCTCCCTCAGCTCCGAAAACGAGCATGGAGGCATTCGCCTGCATGTCCAAGTCGATGAGAAGCACCTTGCGGCCTTCTGCGGCAAATCCTTCCGCAAGGCTGACGCATGTGGTCGTCTTGCCGACGCCGCCCTTGGAATTGGCAACGGTGATAATCTGTCCAGTCATGTGGCTTTCGAATCCTCAGTGAAAGAGGCGGGACACTAGCGAAAGCCGGCCGGACTTTCCATGCCCAAGCGTCAGAGGATGAACTCGCGCAGCCCTGTCCCTGATTGAAAACCAGCCAAGGGACTGATTCTCTTGGGTTCGCCAGCCTGTCTGTCCGACCGCATGCCGGGTTCGGGTAAAACCTCATCAAGCTCGGACGAACCAGATGGGAGCGGCGCATGAGATGGCCCTGGCAGGATACGAAGGACGAGAAATCGGCGGGTGGGCCGCTGGTTGCCCTCGCTCAGCTTGCGGCGCCGCGCTGGGGAAGCCGAACACCCACAGCGCTTGCCCGCGATGGGTATGCGGGCAATCCGGTCGCCTATCGCTGCGTTCGGATGCTGGCTGAAGCCGCCGCCTCGGTGCCGCTGGCGAGCGAGGATGAGCGGCTCCAGGACCTGTTGTCGCGCCCGGCGCCCGGCCAGGAAGGGCGCAGCCTTCTGGAGGCTTTCTATTCCCATCTTCAGATCACGGGGAATGCCTATCTGGAAGCCGCCCAACTGGCCGAAGACGAGCCGCCGGGCGCTTTGTTCTCGCTTCGACCAGACCGTATGAAGCCGGTTGCCGGCTATAATGGCTGGATCGAGGGCTGGAGCTATGATGTCGGCCATTCGCGCCGCACCATTGGCCGCACCAGCGATGGCTGGCTGCCTGTCCTGCACCTGAAACTTTTCAACCCCCTCGACGATGTGCTGGGCCTTGCGCCGCTTGCAACGGCGCGGCGCGCGCTGGACCTGCACAATGGCGGGGCGGACTGGCAGAAAGCGCTGATCGACAATTCCGCACGCCCGTCCGGCGCTCTCGTCTATGGCAAGGGTGATGCGCGGATGACCGATGAGCAGTTCGAGCGCCTCAAGGGCGAGTTGGAGAGCGCGCACACCGGCGCGGCGAATGCGGGCCGGCCCCTTTTGCTGGAGGGCGGGCTTGACTGGAAACCCATGTCGATGTCGCCAGCGGATATGGACTTCCTGGAAGCGCGTCACACGGCGGCAAGGGAAATCGCGCTCGCTTTTGGCATACCGCCCATGCTGCTCGGTATTCCCGGCGACAACACATACTCCAATTACCGCGAAGCCAATGGCGCCTTCTGGAAGATGTCGGTGCTGCCGCTGGCCGAAAAGATGGCGGGCGCGCTGTCAGCCTGGCTGGGTCCGCGATTTGACGGGGCCGAGGTGCGCCCGGTGGCCGGACGTGTTGCGGCGCTCGCAGCTGAGCGCGCCGAGGCCTGGGCGCGGATCGACGCGGTCGGCTTTCTGAGCGACGCGGAAAAGCGCGCGCTGGCCGGGCCGCTCCCGTCAAATGGGAGGGCGACATGACCACGGCCACTCTGGACCGGAAGATCAGCTTTGGCGTGTTGCTTGCAGTCACCGCCCAGTTCGGGGCGGTCCTGCTCTGGGCGGGCGGTGCGGCTGAGCGGCTTGCCGCACTGGAACAGGCGCAGCACGCTGCCAGGGCCGAGCCGGTCCGTCTGGCCCGCCTTGAAACGAAGCTGGAGCATATCGACGCCCAGCTTGACCGGATCGAGCAGCGCCTGGAGCGCCAGCCATGAATAATCCGGTGCTTATCGAAGGTTATGCGGCCGTCTTCGGGGTCGAGGACCTGTCAGGCGACGTGATCCGGGCCGGGGCCTTTGCCCGCAGCCTGAGACAGGCCCGCGCGCCAGAGCTTCTGCTCCAGCATCGCAGCGGCGCGCGGGCCGGTCAGTGGGTACGAGTGGTCGAAGATGGCTACGGCCTGTTCGTGCGCGGGTTGGTTGAGTCTGACGGCGCGCAGCGATTGCTCCGCACCGGACTGGACGGACTTTCGATCGGCTTCCGACCGAGATTGTGGCGCGCGCGTCGTACGCGGGGTCGCGACCTCATCGATATCGACCTGATCGAAATCTCACTGGTCTCCCGACCCATGCAGCCCGGTGCGCGGCTGCAGCAGGTCTCGGCAGACACAGCGCGCGCGGCCTGATGGCGGCAAGGAACAACTGGCTTGGTGGAATGGGAGATGACATGACCAAGGAAACGAAAATGGCTTATGGCGATGGCGGTGCGGCGAATGCCGAACTGATGGCCGCCTTCGAGGCCTATATGCAGGCCAATGATGCCCGTCTCGATGAGATGGAAGCGAAAGGCGCGAGCGATCCGCTGACCGATGAGCGTCTCAAACGGATCGATCGGCGGCTTGAGGCACTCAGCCTGAAGAATGCGCAGCCAGCACTGTCGGCAAAGTCGGATCTCGATCCCGCTGACAATGAGCGTCAGGCCGCCTGGCAGCACTATCTGCGTGGGGGCGACGAGAGCGGCCTTGCCCGGCTTGATACCAAGTCCCTGAATACCGGGAGTGATGAGCAGGGCGGCTATGTCGCCCCGCCGGAGCTCGACCGCATGATCGAGGCGCGCCTGCAGGCCGCTTCCCCGATGCGCGCGATTGCCACTGTGCGCCAGACCTCGGCGGGCATTTACAAGAAGCCTGTGGGCCTTGGTGCGGCTGCGGCCTGGAGCGGCGAGACGGATGCGCGTGCGCAGACCACGGCGCCGAACCTGGCGCTCCTGGAGTTTCCGGCCGGGGAACTCTATGCCATGCCGGCGGCCACGCAGACGCTGCTTGAAGACAGTTATGCCGATATCGATGAATGGCTGGCAGATGAGGTGGAAGCGGCCTTCTCGGCGCAGGAAAGCGCTGCTTTCGTGACGGGTGACGGTCTCGGCAAGCCCAAGGGTTTGCTCGATTACACGATCACCGCCGATGCCAGCCACCAATGGGGGGAAATCGGCTCGGTGCCGGGCGATTTTACCGCGACCGACCCGGCCGATCAGCTGATCGACCTGATCTATGCGCCGAAATCGCAATACCGCGCGAATGGGCGTTTCGTGATGAACCGTCGGACCGTGTCGGCCGTCCGTAAGCTCAAGGACGTAGACGGCCGCTATCTTTGGCAGCCCGGCACCGGCGGTGAGGCAGCGACACTGCTGGGTTATCCGGTCACGGAAGTCGAGGACATGCCCGATATCGGAACGGGCAATGCGGCGATCGCCTTTGGCGACTTCCGCCGTGGCTACCTGGTTGTCGATCGCCAGGGCGCACGTGTCCTGCGCGACCCCTACTCGGCCAAGCCTTACGTGCTCTTCTACACAACCAAGCGCGTGGGCGGCGGTGTCCAGAATTTCGACGCGATCAAGGTGATGGCGTTCTAGCGTTCCCCCCTGAAGCCTCGCTCTCCCGGCCGTCCTGAAAGTCGGGAGAGCATTTTTTTCTTCTTTCCAACAAGGGGGTGAGCCCCATGACACTGACGGTGATTGCGCCGCCAGCCGAGCCGCCTGTATCCATTGGTCAGGCCCGCGATGAGTTGCGCATCGGACATGCTGGCGAAGACGATTATATCGCGCGCCTGATCGATGCGGCCACCGAACGGCTGGAAAACGCCGCTGGGCTGGCTCTCGTGACGCGGACGCTTCGCAAGACTTACAGCCACTGGCCGGCGCGCCTGCGAGGCCGTGGGGAGTTATTGCGGCCTGGCCCAGTCATTCGACTGGTTTCGGCCAGTGTGCGCCATTCGTCCGGTGCGATTGAGGATCATTCAGACCGTTTCAAGCTCGACGATTGCGGCCGCCTCGTCCTGCGCCCGTGGAGCATTCTGGCGTCGGTGGATGACGCCTCCTGCGTCGAAGTGGATTTCGAAACCGGGTTTTCTGCCACAGCAAGCGGCTTGCCCGCCGATCTCAGACAGGCCGTTCTGGTCCTTGTCGCGCAGGCTTATGGCCGCCAGCCTCGCGCCAGCGACGGCGAGGATGCCATGCCCGCGCCTGTGCAGGCCATCCTGGCGGCTCGTCGGGAGGTGCGGATATGAGCGGGCAGGGGGTTCTGGCCGCTTCGCATGGCGCCGACCTGGTGCGCGCCACGCTCGACCTGTTGCGCGCCGATTCTGGTGTCCGGGACGTCTTCGGCCATCCGCCGCGCATTCATGATGGCGATGCCGGCGCGCCTGCCTTTCCTTTTGCCCGCCTGGAGCGGGTCGAGGAAAGCGATGCCAGTGCGTGCGGGGTCGCTGCCCGGGAATGCCGGATCACGATCAGTACAGAGTCCCGACATGGCGGGCGCGCTTTCGCACTGGAACTTGTCGGCGCCCTGCGCGCCGCCTTCGAGACCGCTGAGTTGCAACTGCCTGGACAGCAGATTGTCCTTCAGCAGGTCGTCTATTCCGATGTGTTGCGCACCGCCGACCAGCGCCGTTTCCGCGGCCTTGTGCGTCTCAGGATCATTTCAGAGGAGGCCGCGTGATGGCAGGCCAGAAGGGCAGGGATGTACTCATCCGTATAGCCGATGGTGAAGGTGGATATGAGACCCTCGCGGGGATCCGCTCGACACGCTTCCAGCTGTCTTCGGTTCGCGTGGACGGAACCAGCGCCGACAGCCCTGACGCCTGGCGCGAGCTGGTTGCAGGTGCGGGCGTCAGGTCGGCGAAGGTCTCCGGCGCGGGCGTCTTCAAGGATGCCGCGAGCGATGCGCGGATGCGCGAGGTGTTCTTCGCGGGCGCGGTACCGGACTGGGAACTCGTGATCCCCCATTTCGGCTCGCTCACCGGCGCCTTCCAGATCGCCGAACTTGTCTGGGAGGGCAGCTATGACGGTGAGGCGGGTTTTTCCGTCACCCTGGAAAGCGCCGGGGCGCTCGTGTTCTTGCCTCAGGGGGGCGGGACATGAACCGGGCGCGCGGTGAGGCCGCGATCGAGATCGATGGCGAGTCGTATCGCCTCTGCCTGACGCTCGGCGCGCTTGCGGAGATCGAGACCGCGCTCGACGCCGGCTCGATGGCGCAGCTGACCGCGCGCCTGTCGAAACTCTCAGCCAGTGACCTGCTTTGCGTCCTTCAGGCGCTGCTCAGAGGTGGCGGCCATATCGACATCGCTGCGCGCCTGTCGGCTCTGCCTGTCTCTCCGGCGGTAGCGGCAAGGGCGGTGAGCGAGGCCTTCACCACGGCGCTGGAGGGGTGATGTGATGTTGTCCTGGCCCGAAATGATGCGAGCAGCCCTGGCGCTGGGTATCTCGCCGGAGGCGTTCTGGCGATTGTCCCTGCGCGAGTGGTGCTGGCTCTCGTCAAGCCGGCACCAGCCGATGACCCGGACGGATTTTGAAGCGCTTTGCGCAGGTGAGCCCGCCCCCAAGAACATGGAGACCGAGGATGGATGAATTCGACCAGCAGATCGAGATCGCAGGCGATACGCTTCGACAGCTTGCCGAGGGGCCGGGCGCTGAAGCGGCTGCGGCCCTGGAAGATGTCTTTGCCAGCGCCGGGCGGCGGATCGAGGAAACTCTCGCCCGGGCGGCCCGCTCCGGGGAACTCGATTTCCAGAAAATGGCCGAGGCCATCCTCAGGGACCTGGCGAGGATCGCGGCGGAGACTGTCCTTGCCGGCGGCAATGGTGGCGCGGTGCCGGGCATTACCGTCAATCTCAACGCCAATGGCAGCGCCGATGCGCGCGGCATTCTTGCCAGCCAGGGCGCCATCTCCTCAGCGCTGGCCCGGGCCGCGGCTTCGGGCGGGAGGTTCCTTTGAGTCTGACGAATTTCCATGAAGTCCGGTTTCCGCTGGCGCTGGCCTTCGGCGCCATTGGCGGGCCGGAGCGGCGAACCGAGATAATTCAGCTGGCCAGCGGGACCGAGCTGCGTAATGCCGTCTGGTCCACATCCCGGCGGCGCTGGGATATCGGCAGTGCCGTTTCGACGCTTGATGAGCTCAACGCCCTGATCGAGTTTTTCGAAGCGCGCGGCGGTCCCCTGCACGGGTTCCGTTTTCGCGACTTTACCGACGACCGAAGTGCGCGTCCGGATCAGGCGATCACGCCTCTCGATCAGCTGATCGGCGAGGGCGACGGGGCGCAGACCGGGTTCCAGCTGGTCAAGCATTATGGCGCGGCGGTGCGGCGCATCATCAAGCCGGTCGATGGCACGGTGCGGCTTGCAATTGACGGATCCGAACAGGTGGCTGGCACCAGCGTCGATTCGCTGACCGGCCTTGTTACTTTCGACACGCCACCGCCGGCCGGCGCGTCTGTCACGGCCGGGTTCCAGTTTGACTGTCCGGCCCGTTTCGACAGCGAAACCCTTGATGCCAGCCTGGAAGGCTTCGGCGCCGGGCGGATCGTGAACGTACGACTGATTGAGCTGATCGGATAGGCTATGACGGGCTCCAAAGACGAATTGATCAACACACTCCGCTCTGGCGCTTCACGGACATGTCTGTGCTGGAAACTCACCCGGGCAGACGGCCAGATCATCGGCGCAACCGAACATGACCGACCCTTGCTGGTCGATGGTGTGACCTATGAACCCGGAGCGGGCTTTGAACAGGCGAGCTTCTCGACGGGCCAGGGACTTGCGCCGGGACGCGCCGATGCGAGAGGTGCGCTGTCCAGCGACGCCATCGACGAGGCTGACCTGCGCGCGGGCCTCTGGGACGGGGCGCGCGTGGATGTCTACCGTGTGGACTGGACGAATACGAGCCACTGGGCCTGGCTTTGGTCTGGCCGGCTGACGCAGCTGCGCCAGAACGGGGGTGCGTTCGAAGCCGAGCTTGTCTCGCTGAAGGCAGATTTCGAGCGCCCTGTCGGGCGGGTCTATTCGCGCGTGTGTGATGCGGTCCTCGGCGATGCCCGCTGCGGCGTTGACTTGACCGCCCCCGGCATGGAGCAGGCGACCTGCGACCACAGTTTCGAGACCTGCCGCGACACATATGACAATACCGCTAATTTTCGCGGCTTCCCGCACATGCCCGGGCCGGGTTTCGTCCTGTCCGGCCCAGCGGCCAGCGGCAATGATGGCGGCCGGCGATGAGGCGCGAAGAGATTGTCAGCGCGGCGCAGGGATGGATCGGGACACCCTACCGCCATCAGGCAAGCCTTCGCGGAAGCGGCGCCGATTGTCTCGGCCTTGTGCGCGGCATCTGGCGCGAATTGCTTGGCGATGAGCCGGTCGCGGTTCCGCCCTACACGTCGGACTGGTCGGAGAGAACAGGCCGCGAGGAACTGCTTGAGGCCGCGCGCCAGTATCTTGTCGAAATTCCGATAGGGGCGGGCGGCCGGGGCGATGTGCTGCTCTTCCGTATGGGCCCGGGCTGCCCGGCCAAGCACTGCGCCATTGTCAGCGAGGCGCAAGGCGCCGCAAGCCGGATCATCCACGCCTATTGGGGGCGCTCGGTCACGGAAACGCGTCTCGTGCCCTGGTGGCAGCGCCGGATTGCTGCGGCATTTTCATTCCCGCAACTGGAGAGGAACTGACATGGCTCGTATCGTCCTGTCTGAGGCCGGCGCGGCAGCCGGGCGCCGTTTCCTGCCCAACGGGCTCAGCATCCTCGGGACCGTACTTGATGGCGACGTCCTGGGAGCGGCGGCGGGTGCTGTGGCCGGAGCGTCTGTAGATGCGGCGCTTTTTGCGCCGAGCCGCGAAGGACCGCGACTGAAGGCGCTCCACCTGACCGAAAGCCGGGAAGGTGCCGGCATCGCCAATGTGTATGGACGCGCCCGTGTGGGTGGCCAGGTCATCTGGGCGGCCCGGTTTCGCGAGACACGGCATGAAGAGGGGGGCGGAAAGGGCGGACCGTCAGTCGCTCAATATCGCTACAGCCTCAGCTTTGCGGTGGCCATCGGTGAGGGCGAGATCCAGCGTATCGAACGGGTCTGGGCCAATGGTGAAGAGGTCCGGCTCAGTGATTATGATTATCGCGTCTATCGCGGAAGCGAGACACAGGACGCCGATCCGCTGATCGAGGCCGTGGAAGGATCCGGCCAGGCGCCAGCCTATCGCGGCACGGCCTTTATCGTGTTTGAAGACATGCCGCTGGAGCGTTTCGGCAACCGTTTGCCGCAATTCTCGTTCGAGGTGATCAAGCCGCCCCGGGCCAGACTGGCTGCAGGGCCCATGGCTGAAAAGGTGACAGGCGTGAACATCATCCCGGCATCGGGGGAGTTTGTTTATGCCACACAGATCGTGCGGACCCGCGAATTTCCGGGCCGCGAGCGCCCGGTCAATGCCAATTCGCATGACGGACGTGCAGATTTCCTCGTCTCGCTGGACCAGCTCATCGACGCTTTTCCGAATCTGCGAAGCGCGGCGCTGACGATTGGCTGGTTCGGCGACGATTTGCGGGCCGAGACCTGCCGCGTCAGGCCAGGTGTCGAGTCACGCGAGAAAGTGACAGTCCCCTGGAGCTGGGAAGTCTGCGGCCAGCAGCGGGATACGGCCTATCTGGTGTCTGGCGAGCAAGAGGGCTTGCCAAATTACGGAGGTACGCCGGCAGATCGCGCGGTCGTGCAGGGTATCCAGGCGCTGAATGCCGCGGGAATTGCCGTGACCGTGTCACCTTTCCTCTTCATGGATGTCCCTGCCGGCAATGGCCTGCCTGATCCTTACGGAGGAAGCGAGCAGCCAGTCTTTCCATGGCGCGGGCGGATTACGAGCCAGAGCGATAGCACGCCTGCGGCGGTCAGTGCCGCCGAGGCGTTCATGGGCCAGGCGGCACCTGAGGATTTCCATGTCCGTGGGAGTGAGGTCGTTTATGATGGTGACCCGCAGGACTGGGGCTATCGCCGGTTCGTCCTGCACATGGCGGCCTTGTCCGTGGCTGCAGGCGGTGTCGAGGCGATTCTCCTGGGGTCGGAGCTGCGCGGACTGACACGGCTGCGCGATGGCGCGGGCGGATATCCCTTTGTCGCGGCACTGATGGATCTGGCGGCAGATGTCAGGGCTATTGTCGGGCCGGGGACAAAGATTTCCTATGCAGCCGACTGGACCGAATATGGCTCCCACGTCCCCGATGATGGCAGCCAGGATGTGCGTTTTCCGCTCGACCCGCTCTGGGCGCATGGGGATATCGATTTCGTCGGTATCGACTGGTATCCGCCCATGGGCGACTGGCGCGACGGCGGGACTCATCTCGATGCGCTTGCAGGTTATGCAGGCCCCGATGACCCCGACTATCTGAGCGACAATATCGAAGGCGGTGAGGCCTATGACTGGTACTATGCTGATGCGGACGCGCGCGCGAACCAGCTCCGCACGCCGATTGTCGATACCGCGCATGGCGAACACTGGATCTTCCGCGCAAAAGATATCGCGAACTGGTGGAGCCAGACCCATCATGAGCGGCCTGCTGGCGTACGCGTTATCAGTCCGACCGGCTGGATCCCGCAATCGAAGCCGGTGCGCTTTTCCGAGATCGGGTTTCCGGCCGTCGACAAGGGCGGCAATTCACCGAACCTGTTCTGGGACCCCAAGAGTTCCGAAAGCGCCTTGCCGCCGTTTTCCTCAGGGGCCAGAGACGATGTGTTCCAGTCGCGGGCGCTGATCAGCGTTCTACCTCATTTTGACGATTCCAGCGCCGTCGAAAGCACCCTTGTCTGGGCGTGGGATGCCCGGCCCTTCCCGACCTGGCCGGCTAGAGACGATATCTGGAGCGATGGGGAGAACTGGTCCCGCGGTCATTGGCTGAATGGCCGGACCGGGCTCGCCCCTCTCGCTGATGTCCTGCTCGACCTGTGCGAGCGGGCAGGGGTCGGACCGGTTGACGGCGATCGCGTCAATGGGTTGGTCGAGGGCTATGCGCTGGATGGTGTTCACGGGCTTCGTGGGGCGATCGAACCGCTTGCGGCCGCTTTTTCCGTTGAAGTCGCAGAGGAGGACGGGCGTCTGCGTTTCCAGACAGGCGATGCTGCGCGCTGGCTTGGCCTGGTGGACGCGGAGCTTGCTGCCCCTGGTCTGTCGGTCTCGCGGGCGCTCATGGACAAGTCGCCGGGCCGCGTGCAGCTGGCCTATGCCGACTTGCAAGGTGACTATGAGCCGGCCATCGCCGAGGCGCGTCGCCCGGGAGGTGATCCAAGGGATGCGCGCCGTGTGCAGCTTCCTCTCACTCTCTCGCGCGCGCGCGCCGAGCGCATCGCCGCCCGGCTGCTTGAGCGAGGCCTGCCGCGGGAGACCGGTGAACTCCAGCTCGGGCCTTCGGCACTGGAGATCCTGCCGGGACACCGTCTCCATTTCGGGCCGATTCAAGGCGACTGGAGGGTTGAGAGTCTCGAACATGCCGACAGTGCTGCGCGCGTGTCTGTTTCGCGAGCGGTTTCCGAGCCGCAGATTTCAAGATCAGTTGAGCTTCCGGCGGCTGGCCGGGAGGCGCTGCACCCGTCCGATCCTGAAATTCTGGTGATCGATGCGCCGCGCCTGACCGGCCAGCCGGACGATGCACGCCCCCTGATTGCGGCGGCGGGTGATCCCTGGCTGGGACCTGGCGGCGAAATTGGAACTTGAAGTGTCTGAAGCCAGACTTTCCAGCGGCCACGCTGCGTCGATCCTCGCCGGTGCGAATACGCTGCTGGTCGAGACCGATGCGGGCTGGGAGATGCTAGGTTTTGTCGATGCGACACTGATCGGTCAAAGGCAGTATCGCCTGACCCGGCTGCTGCGCGGACTGCAGGGAACCGATGTCGCCGCAGGGCGGGGCGCAGCGCAGGGCGCTGCCATCGTCCTTCTCGAAACGGTGGTTGAGCGCGCAGATATCGGCGCCCACGAAATCGGCGTTGGTCTGGTCTGGCAGGCCGGGCTCTTCGGTGAAACGCGCGTCGCGACTTTCAACAACGTACAGGGTCTGGCCTGGAGGCCGGTGCATTTGCGGCTTGTCTCCAGCGCGCAGGGGCGCAAGCTCACCTGGCTGTCGCGTGGACCGGACAGGCCCGACAACTGGGACCTGCCCGAGCCGCGGCTCAGCGAAGTGTTCGAAATCGAATGGACGTCCAGCGTCGGTCAGGTCCAGCTTGAGATCGTGGAAGGCTATGAGGCCGGCATACCCGAAATCGGCCAGTCGGTTCGCATTCGTCAGATCGGCATGGACGGACGTGCTGGGCCGTGGTCTTCAATCCTGACGCTGGAGTAGCTAATTAGAGGGCAGTTGCGCAGTTATGGCGAAGGCCCAGAGCATTGAACGGCGATCTTTACAAAGTGCTTGGCGTCCAGAGGACAGCCAGCGACGAAGACATCAGGAAGGCCTACCGGCAGCTCGTGAAGACGCTGCACCCGGACCTGCATCCTGACGACTCTAAAAAGGCCGATGAATTCAAGCGGGTGTCTGCGGCATTCGAAATTCTCGGCGATCCTGAAAAGCGCCAGCGCTATGATCGTGGTGAGATCGACGGGGATGGCCATGAACGCGCGCCCTTCGGTTCCGGCGGCTATGGGCCGGAGGGATTCGGGGGCAGCCATAACGGTATGCATGGCGACGCATTCGAGGATGTCCTTTCGGGACTGTTCGGTGGCGCTCGCACGCGCCGTCGCACAGGGCCGATCAAGGGGCGCGACCTTCGCTATAGCGTAGAGATTGAACTCGCCGATGCCGTGACGGGTGCGCGGCGGCGCATGACGATGGGTGATGGCCGCTCGCTGGATGTGGAAATACCTGCGGGGATCAGTGATGGACAGACGCTGCGTCTCAAGAGCCAGGGCCAGCCCTCACCGGCAGGCGGACCGCCCGGCGATGCCATGCTGAAAGTTCGCATCAGGGACTCGGCTATCTGGTCACGCGAAGGCGACGATTTGCGGATGGCCCAGCCCATGCCGCTTAAGACGGCCGTGCTTGGCGGCAAGCTGGAAGTGCGCACGCCCAGCGGCCCTGTGACTCTCAAGGTGCCACCTGGTTCCAACACCGGAACGGTGCTGCGGCTGAAGGGGAAAGGTGTACAGAAACCCGGCGCACCAGGAAATCTCTATGTGCGACTGGAAATCGTTCTCGATAATCCGCGTGATGAGGCTCTGAAGGATTTCCTGAAGGGCCAGTAATCGCTGATCGCAGAGTTAACAGGATGGTGCAGTGCATTCACGGGGCGTTCAGTCCTGTGGGCTTAGACAGCGGCCATGAAACGGGTACTGATCGGAATTCTCACTCTTGGGCTGACAAGTGCGTATCCTGCGAAGGTGCAGGGCTGGGCGCAGTCTTATTCACCCGGTCAGGCGCGCGATGCCCTGAAAAAGGGAGACATAATTCCGCTTCGTGATATCTTTTCGAAGCTGAAACGCGATTATGGCGGCTATCAGCTGGATGCGGAACTATTTGCCGTGGGAAATGGCCGTTTCGAGTACCGCGTCGAATGGATGACTGAGGACGGTCGCCGGCTGAGGCTGCGCTTCGACGCGCAATCGGGGCAACTCATCAATTCTGTTGGAGGATAAGCCATGCGCATTCTCGTTGTTGAGGACGATCCTGATCTACGCCGCCAGCTGGCCGGAGCGCTGTCACAGGCCGGTTACGCGGTCGATCTCGCTGCTGATGGCGAGGACGGCCATTTTTTGGGTGAAACCGAGCCTTATGATGCTGTGATTCTCGATCTCGGCCTGCCGAAGCTCGACGGCGTGACAATACTCGAACGCTGGCGCGGCGATGGAAAGGACTTCCCGGTCCTTATCCTCACGGCTCGCGACCGCTGGAGCGAAAAAGTGGCGGGTTTCGATGCCGGGGCCGATGATTACCTGACGAAGCCCTTCTACACTGAGGAATTGCTGGCGCGGCTGCGCGCGCTCCTGCGGAGGGCGACCGGACATTCGGCAGCAGCGCTGGAGGCGGGTGCCCTGCGTGTCGATACGCGCGCGGCAAGGGCCTCGGTCAATGGCGACCCGATCAAGCTGACCGCCCACGAGTACCGCGTCCTGTCCTATCTTATGCACCATCAGGGTCGCGTCGTGCCCCGTACCGAGCTTGTGGAGCATATCTATGATCAGGATTTCGACCGCGACTCGAACACGATCGAGGTCTTTATCGGGCGTTTGCGCAAGAAGATCGGGTCCGAACGGATCCTGACCGAACGCGGCCTGGGCTACCGCCTGGTCATACCCGATAGTGAACAACGCGTTGCAGGATGAACGATTTGGGGCGATGACGCAGGTTTAGCGTTGCCCATCAGGAGTCTCGTCGATCAAACCTGCCTCTATACTCGGTGCCGGTTCACTTGCCCGGCGATTATTAATCGGCGCGGCTGTCTGGTGCCTGATCGTCCTGGCTGGTGGCGCATTCGCGTTGTCGACGCTGTACCGCGCCCAGACGATCCGGCTACTTGAGGAAGATCTTGATGCGACTCTGGTGACGCTCTCGCGGGCGGTGGACTTTTCTCCGCAAGGCCAGCTGATCACCGATGATGCCAAATTGCCGGCCGACCGGAGATACGAGATACCGCTTTCGGGCCGCTATTGGGCGATCCTGGCCTTGAGTCCGGACGGAAGTTTTGGCCGCGATGAAAGGCCCGCCAGCCTGTGGGATTCCGATCCTCCGATTCCGCCGCGCCTGAAGCAAAAAGCCATTACGTCCCAGGGAACAAGCGTATTTTCCAACGCCGAAGGCCCGAATGGCGAAACGCTAAGGGTCGGCGTGCGGGCCATCCGGCTGGAGACCGGCAGCCAGCGCGTCCTGCTCATGGCGGCAGCAGACCGGGACGCGACGGATCGCGGTGCCCAGCGGTTCCTCCTGCTATTGATCGGGGCCATGTTGGCGCTTGCCGGGGGTGTCCTGATAGCGCTTGTGGTGCAGATCCGGCTGGTTCTTCATCCCCTCGGGCGTGTGCAGGCCGATGTCGCAGCGGTTCGCGAAGGCCAGCGCACCCGTCTGGATGAAGACTACCCTTCCGAGGTTGCGCCACTGGCTGAAGAGGTCAACAAGCTGCTGGATGACAATCAGTCTGTTGTGGAGCGCGCTAGTACGCATGTCGGGAATCTAGCGCACGCGCTGAAGACGCCGCTGGCTGTCCTGCGGAACGAAGCGATGGGCGAAACCGGCCTCGATGACGTGGTGCGTCGCCAGACCGCAGCCATGCATTCCAATGTGGAGCACTATCTTAAACGCGCGCAGGCGGCGGCCCGCGCGCAGACCTTGAGCGCACGTACGCCGATCCAGCCTGTCGTTGATAGCCTTGTCAGGTTGCTCAACCGGCTGTTTGCAGACAGGGGTATCGAGGTGACAGCAACGAGCCCGAACAGCGAGGTGTTCCGGGGTGAGAAACAGGACCTTGAGGAAATGCTTGGCAATCTGATGGAGAATGCGTGCAAGTGGGCCGGCAACCGCGTTGAGGTTTCCGTCGATACCGCAGAGCCGGGCTGGATTGACCTGCATATTGACGATGACGGTCCCGGGCTCGATGCGAGCGAGCGTGAAAAGGCCCTGCAGCGGGGAGTGCGACTGGATGAGAGCGCCCCCGGCACAGGACTCGGCCTGTCGATCGTGAACGAGCTGGCGGAGCTGCATTCGGGGCATTTGCAGCTGGGCGAAAGTCCGCTCGGGGGTCTTCGTGCCAGTTTGAGGTTGCCCCGGCGATGAAACGAAACGACTGGATACTCGCCGCAATTTCGGTCGGACTGGCCGGTCTGGCTTATGCGTTTGTCGGCTCGCCAGGTATGGCCGACCGGCCTTTGTCCGCGCGCGATGCGGAGCTGGCGGCAAAAGATCCGGCACAGATGACACCCGACGAGGCTGTTGTCAGGTTGGAGGGCCTTGCCCAAGCGCGGCCCGACGATCCCCAGCCACATTATTTTCTGGGCGAAATCAAGGCTGGCCAGGGCCTCGATGAGGACGCCATCCGACACTATCAGTCGGCACTGCGCCGTAATGGCGAGTTCGTGCCGGCCATGATTGGCCTGGCGGATGCTTTTGTTCGCCTGTCGGAAGGGCGGGTGGAAGCCGATGCCCGGCGCATCTATGCACGCGCCCTGCAGCTGTCTCCCGGAGAATTGCGGGCGGGTTTCATGACCGGGCTGGCCGACTGGCAGGCCGGCCAGCCTGAACAGGCCCAACAGGCCTGGGATGGGATTCGCAGCCGGATCGAGCCGGGCAGTTCCCAGATGCAGATGTTCGACGCCTGGATTGCTGCGGCCAGGGAATCCGGGATCAAGGCCGAATAGGCCGCAGTGCATTCTGGCCGAAGCCGGATTACAAGGTGTTCCATGAGAGCGCGCACACGACGTCTTTGGACTTTCTCGATCGCCGCTGCGATACTTCTTGCAGCTGCGGGACTGGTCGTCTTTGCCATGCGGGAGACGGCCGACCTTTTTTTCACGCCTGAACGCCTGGCCGCGGAAGGACTGCCCGAGACAGGGCGGCGCGTGAAGATCGGCGGATTTGTCGAGCCGGGTTCGTTGGAGTACGGCGCCGATGCGTTGATCCGGTTCACGGTCATCGACGACAGTCCGAACAGTCTGGGTGTGAGCTTTCGCGGTGTGGCCCCGGACCTGTTCCGTGAAGGCTCAGGCGTGGTGGCGACCGGCAGTTTTAACGGTGAGGGGCAGTTCGAGGCAACCCAGCTGCTTGCCAAGCATGACGAGAATTATATCCCCCGCGAACTCAAGCATATCGAGCAGCCTGGCGCATGACTGAACTTGGCCATTTCGCGGCGTTACTCGCCCTCGCTTTCGCTCTCGCGACCGGCTGGTCCGGACTGTCGGGTCGCCGGGACGGTGCGGCCAGTTTCGCCCTTGGTAGTTTCGTGGCGATGCTGCTTGCCTTTGCCACGCTGGTTTATGCGTTTGCGCGTTCAGACTTTTCGGTCGCGCTGGTGGCAAACCATTCCCATACGCTCAAGCCGTACATTTACAAGCTAGCTGGCACCTGGGGAAACCATGAAGGCTCCATGGCACTATGGTGCCTCGTCATGCTGGGGTTCGGCGCGGCTGGCGCCACTTTCATGCGAACAGGTCGCGATATGTTCGAGGCGCGCGCGCTGGGCGTTCAGGGACTGCTTTCCGCGGGTAGCCTGGCATATCTGTTGTTCGCCTCCAGCCCGTTCACCCGGCTGGACAACTCGCCATTGCAAGGGGCGAGCCTCAATCCATTGCTGCAGGACCCGGCCCTCGCGCTCCATCCTCCGATGCTTTATCTTGGTTATGTCGGTTATTCCTTCGTGTTTGCGCTGGCCGCAGCCGGGTTAATGGAAGCGCGTATCGACAGGGCCTGGGCAAGGACCACAAGGGTCTGGGCCATGGCGGCATTCGTGCCCCTCACAGCCGGGATCATGCTTGGCAGTGTCTGGGCCTATTATGAGCTTGGCTGGGGCGGCTGGTGGTTCTGGGATCCGGTCGAGAATGCCAGCCTCATGCCCTGGCTCATCGGGGCGGCTCTGATGCATTCGCTGATCGTCACCGAGAAGCGTGGCAGTTTTGCGGTCTGGACGGCTTTGCTTGCGGTGCTGGCCTTCCTGTTCTCGATCCTTGGCGCGTTTCTGGTGCGTTCGGGAATTCTCACCTCGGTTCACGCCTTCGCTGTGGATCCAACACGCGGGCTGGTCCTGCTTATCGGGCTCCTGATCTATGGCGGCGCCGCACTGGCGCTATTTGCGTGGCAGGCCCCGAAACTGAAGCGAGGCCCAGCCTGGCAGGCGGTGAGCCGCGAAGGCGCCCTGATGGGCAACAATCTCGTCTTCATGGTGGCGACGGCAACTGTCCTGCTCGGCACGCTTTTCCCGTTGATTGCAGAGGGGTTTGGCCGGCAGATGTCTGTTGGTGAACCCTATTTCAGGCTGACTTTCGTCCCCATTCTGGTGGTCGCCCTTGTCGCGCTTCCGATTGTGCAGGCCTGGGCATGGGGACGCGCCGATTTTGTGGGAGCCTGGAAATGGCTGGCGGGTCTTGCCGGCCTGACTGCGATTTTCTGGCTTCTGGGGACTGGCCCATTGGACATTTCGCTGGGCGCCGGATTTGGTGTGGCGCTCGGGCTCTGGCTCGTGGCCAGCAGCCTGCTGGAGCTGAAAAGGCGCGCGGTGCACCTGCCGCGCGTTTTCAGGCTGCCCGCGCGGGTCTGGGGCATGAGCCTTGCCCATCTTGGCCTGGGTCTCTTTGTGATCGGGGCTGTCGTCGAGACGACCCAGCGTTTTGAGACGACGCTCGACCTGGCCATCGGTGAGCAGGCCGAGGTCGCCGGCTGGACGGTTAGGCTCGACGATATTCGGACGGTGGAAGGGCCGAACTGGGAAGCCCAGCGCGCTGACCTTGTGATCGAGCGCGGCTCCAGCCAGGCGCTGCTGCAACCGGAAAAGCGTTTCTATCCGGCCGCGCGCATGCCGACGACAGAGACCGCGATCCACAAGACCGGAACAGGCGATTTCTATGCAGCGCTTGGCGATCGCCGGACTGTCGATGGCGAGTTGCGCTGGACGTTCCGCGCCTATTACAATCCATTGATCGATGTGCTCTTTGCTGGTGTCATCATCATGGCGCTGGGCGGCGGGTTGGCGGCTGGAGGGCGCCGGCGTAAACAGCCCCGCCTTGAGCATGAGCCTCAGGCGAGCGCTGCTCCCCGGCCTGCGGAATAGGAGGTCTCGGCGTGAAAACGATCATCGCATCCATCCTGTGGGCCTTCATGGCCAATGGAGTCACGCTGACCGATGCGGAAGAGGCGCGCGCTCAGGCCCTGATGCGCGAGATTCGCTGCGTGGCCTGCGAGAATGAACCGATCTCACAGTCCGCATCGGATATCGCCACAACAATGCGCGAGCGGGTGCGCAACATGATTGCCGAAGGCGCGAGCGATACCGAAGTGCGAGACTGGTTCGCCGACCGCTATGGTGAGTTTGTGCTGTTTCGCCCGGAGAGCGGCGGTATTGCGGGCTGGATCCTGTGGGGAACGCCATTTCTCTTCCTGCTCGTCGGGGCTGGCGCCGGTTTGGCGATCGCGCGCAGCCGGGCCGGGAGCGACAAGCCGGTCGAGGCGGTTGCGCCCGAAACGCTTCAGGACCCTTAGGCTTGCGCGACTGCGCTGCACGAGAATGTGACTCCCATGCGAGGGAACGTGTACCCATGTCAGGCCGGTATGAATCAGGTCAGGCAGGAGTTGGACATGTCGAAAGCAGGTCGGATCGAATTTGAAGGCACAGCCGGGCAGACACTCGCGGCGCGTCTGGACATGCCCGAGACGTCGCCTCGCGCCGTCGCCCTGTTTGCTCATTGTTTTTCCTGTTCCAAGGATATTCACGCCGCACACCGGATCGCTCGCCGGCTCGCCGAAAAAGGGATCGCGGTGCTTCGCTTCGACTTTACCGGTCTTGGCCATTCGGAAGGCGATTTCGCCAACACGAATTTTTCGACGAATATCGAGGACCTTCTGGCTGCCGCCCGCTGGCTGGGGACCAATATCGGCGGCCCGCACATCCTTATCGGACACTCCCTTGGCGGGGCGGCGGCGATCATGGCGGCACACCAGATCGACAGCGTGAAGGCTGTGGCCACGATCGGCGCACCATCCGATGCCGACCATGTTGTTCAGGCTTTCCACGTGCATGTCGATGAGATTGAGGAGAAAGGCGAAGCCGAGGTCTCGCTGGCCGGGCGGCCTTTCACGATCAGGAAGCAGTTTCTCGAAGATGTTCGCGGTGCCCGAGTGCGCGAAGCAGCCGGCACGCTAGGCTCGGCGCTCCTCATCCTGCATTCGCCGACTGACCAGACGGTCGGGATCGAAAACGCCACCGGCCTGTTCGTGTCAGCCAGACACCCCAAGAGTTTCATCGGGCTCGACGGAGCCGATCACCTCCTGAGCGCCGAGCGGGATGCGCATTTCGCCGCTGAGATGATTGCGGCCTGGTCGGCTCGCTATTCGGCCTCGCCGGACAAGGATCAGCCGCAGCGAGAAGAAGCGGGTTCCCGGGAGATAGTGGTAAGTGAGACCGGTGGCGGGCGTTATGAGAATGAAGTCGTTATCGGCGAGCACCGGTTGCTCGCCGACGAGCCGCCATCGGTCGGCGGCGGCGGGCGCGGCCCGGACCCCTACCAACTGGTCACGGCAGGTCTGGGAGCGTGCACATCCATGACTTTGCGCATGTATGCCGAGCGCAAGGGCTGGCCGCTGGAGCGCGTGTCCGTGTCCCTTTCTCATGCCAAGGATCATGCCGAGGACTGCAGCGATTGCGAGAAAGGCCGCAAGATTGACATTTTCGAGCGCGAGATTTCGATTTCTGGTGATCTCGACCGGGATCAGCGCCAAAGGCTGCTGGAGATTGCAGACAAATGTCCCGTGCACAAGACTCTTGAGGAACAGGTCCATATTCGCACGCGGCTGTCCGAAAGGCAGGAAAACACTAGCTAAATGATGTTTAATGCCCAACTGCTTTTGCGACTGGCTAGAAACATTAAATGCATCTTCGTGATGCGAATTTGAGGAGTTTGAGACGATATGACGGACAGGTTCGGAATTTCTCCACAGGCAATGATCGCTGGACTGACTGGCGCTGCCGCGATGGCAGCCTTCAGCTTCGGGCCGCAGATCCTGCAGCCGGCGGATGCGCGCCCGATCAAGATCGAGACTCCGAATGATGCGCCGATAAGCTTTGCCGACCTGATCGAACGGGTCAGCCCTGCGGTGGTCAGTGTCAATGTTGTCTCCGAGCGAGAGGTGACGAGCCTTGCCGATATGGAACGGTTCATGGACCGGTTCCGCGACATGCCGGGCTTTGAGGATTTCATGGACCGTCGTTTCGGCGAGCCTGGTGAAGACGGCGACCGCCAACCCCGCACGGAGGAAGCCCGTGCACTCGGCTCGGGCTTCTTCATTACAGCGGATGGCTACATCGTGACCAATAATCACGTCATCGATGGCGCGACCGAGATTCAGGTCGTGCTGGAAGATGGTCGCGAACTCGAAGCCGAAATGGTTGGTACGGACCCGCAGACGGATCTCGCTGTCATCAAGGTGGAAGATGGCCGTGAGGATTTTCCTTATGTGCGGTTTGCCGATACCCCTGACCTGCGGCGCGGCGACTGGGTGGTGGCGCTCGGCAACCCTTATGGACTTGGCGGCACTGCGACGGCCGGGATCGTGTCGGCGCTGGGTCGGCGCGACCAGCTGGGCAGGTCGAGCACTTATACCGACTTCCTGCAGATCGACGCGGCCATCAATCGCGGCAATTCGGGCGGGCCCACCTTCGATCTCGATGGCAATGTCATCGGCGTGAACACGGCAATATTTTCTCCCACGGGCGGATCAGTCGGGATCGGCTTCGCGATTCCGTCCGATCTTGCGAGGGATATCACCGATACCCTCATCAAAGATGGCCGGGTGTCGCGTGGCTGGCTTGGCGTGGTGATCCAGGACCTGACCGAGGACATGGCCGAGGCGCAGGGGCTTGATGCCGATGGAGGCGCGATCGTGGCTGACGTCAATATGGAAGGTCCGGCCGCCGATGCCGGCATGCGGCGCGGCGACATTATCGTGTCCGTCAACGGCAAGACGGTCGGCGATGCCACAGCGCTGACACGCGAAGTCGGTCGCCTTATTGCAGGCTCGTCCAACCGGTTCACGATTCTGCGCGACGGGCAGCGCCAAACGCTCAAGGTGAAGGTCGGCGAACGCCCTGAGGATCCCTATACCGCCTCC
This sequence comes from uncultured Hyphomonadaceae bacterium, assembly GCA_964415675.1. Lineage (GTDB taxonomy): Bacteria > Pseudomonadota > Alphaproteobacteria > Caulobacterales > Hyphomonadaceae > UBA5336. The sequence goes on along the minus strand of CAYQBG010000006.1, from coordinate 149,956 downwards.
ACGGGCAATGGTGACGGCGAAACATCCGGCGATGGTGCCGAAGGCCCGCTCGGCGCGCGGCTTGCTCCACTCGACGAGGAGACGCGGGAGACTCTCGGCCTGCGGGCGAATGAGCGCGGGGTGGTGATTACCGATCTCGCCAGCGATTCGCCTCTGCGGGAAGCCGGTCTGCGCGCCGGTATGGCGATCCTCGAAGTCAATGGCACGCCGGTCGGATCGGCCTCCGCCGTTGAGGGCGCAATTGATGAGGCACGCAGCCGTGGTCGAAACAATGTCCTTCTGGCCGTGCGTGCGGGCGAAGTGACAACCTTCATGACCGTGCCGATCGCGGTTGAGGAATAAGCGGCGCAAAACGCGCGAGGAGTAAGACATTCATGCGTATTCTGGTGATCGAGGACGACCGCGAAAGCGCTCAGTTCATCTCGCAGGTTCTCGCAGAGGCCGGCTATGAGGCAGACCTTATCCATGATGGCGTGGCGGGCCTCGAAAAGGCGAGGACCAGTGACTATGATGTCATGGTCGTTGATCGCATGCTGCCGCAAAAGGATGGGCTGACGCTCGTGCGGGAATATCGCGAGGGCGGCGGTACCTCGCCGGCGCTTTTCCTGACAGCGCTTTCGGATGTCGAGAATCGCGTCGAGGGCTTGCGTGCCGGCGGGGATGATTATCTTGCCAAGCCGTTCGCCCCCGCCGAACTCGTTGCACGGATCGAGACGCTTGGCAGGCGCCAGACAGGTGAGGTCCCCGTAACTGTCCTCAAGGCGGGTGACCTGACAATGGACCTGCTGGCGCGCAAGGTGGTGCGCGGCGATCAGAAAATTGATCTCCAGCCTCGCGAGTTCCGGCTCCTGGAATATCTCATGCGCAATGCCGGTCAGGTGGTCACACGCAAGATGCTGCTGGAAAAAGTGTGGGACTATCACTTTGACCCTCAGACCAATGTGATCGATGTCCACGTGTCCCGGCTACGCTCGAAGATCGACAAGGACTTCGATGAACAGCTCCTGCATACGGTACGTGGCGAAGGCTACCGCCTTCAGGCATGAGGTTCCGCCTGCCGGCCTTTGCGCGGACGACGACATTTCGTCTGTCGCTGCTTTATGCCGTTCTGATCGCGCTCTATTCAGCAGCGTTGCTTGGATATCTCTATGTCTCGACCGTCGGTTATATGAGCAACCAGACCGACGCGCGCATCAATGCCGAGATCGATTCCATAGAGCGCGCCTATCAGGATGGCGGCCTGTCGCGCGTCAGCCAGTCCCTGATCGAGCGGGCCTCGGCGCCGGACCGGTATTTCCTCTACCAATTGGAGACGCCGTCGGGCATCAAACTGTCCGGTGACCTTTCCGGCCTGCCGAGCGAAAATATCGGGAAGGTCACGTTCGAGATTGATGCACGCCGGCCTGACGGGTCGAAGATGGTCGTCAATGCCGAGGGCCGGATTATCGAGCTCGGCAATGAAGCCAGGCTTCTGGTGGCCTTCGATGCGGGCGAACGCAGTGTGATCACGCGGCGGATCACCCTGGCGGTGTATACAGCGGCCGCTGTGGGGCTCTTGCTGTCCCTGCTTGGCGGGGTCCTGATCTCGCGATCCGTGGCACGCCGCGCGGAGGAACTTGTCCAGACAGCGGAGGCGGTGATGGCTGGCGACCTGTCCCAGCGTGCGCCGCTGCGCATCTGGGACGATGAGTTCGACCGGCTTGCCGAACGGATGAATTCGATGCTGGACCGGCTGGAAAACCTCGTGCGAGATAGCCGACACACCGGAGATTCGATCGCGCATGATCTGCGCTCTCCATTGTCACGGATGCGCAACCGGCTGGAGGCGGCACTGGCGCGGCCGTTGGACACGATCGATGCGGAATCAGCTTTGCGCCTTACTATCGACGAGGTCGATCAGGTTCTCTCGACTTTCGATGCCATCCTGCGCCTGGCACGTCTCGGGGCGGGGACCGAGGGACGTCTGGTGCGGATGGATGCAAGCGAAGTCCTGTCTGATGTCGCGGAATTTCTGGAGCCAGTGGCCGAGGCGGCGGAGCTTGATTTCAAAGTGGAGCCCGGGCGCAACATGAATGTTATGGGCGATCGCGGCCTGATCGCTCAGGCCATGTCGAACCTGATTGAAAACGCGATCAAATATACCCCGCCTGGTGGCTGGATCTCGGTGGGCGCTCGGCGCGATGCAGAGGGCTTTATCGATCTCATTGTCGCCGATAGCGGGCCAGGTATTGCGGAATCTGAACGCGACGATGTGAAGAAGCGATTTGTCAGGGGCGACAGTGCGCGTACGCAGCAGGGATCGGGGCTTGGACTCGCCCTTGTCGAAGCTGTGGCCACCGTCCATCGCGGGAGCCTGATACTCCATAGCGCTGGCGGACCGGATGAGGCCCCGGGGCTGAAGGCGGTTTTGCGCCTGCGCCGGGCCTGATAGGCTCGCCGCCATGATCGAGATCCGTCCCGTTGCCGCCGTTTTTGGCGATGTTGTCCGCTTCGCCGCCGAGCAGTCCGTGTATCTTGCACGGCTTGTCGAGCGCCATCACGACGGGCTGCCGGAGAATGCCGAGGCGTGTGAACCTGCCTTTTCCGTTCTGCTGGAGACGATTTCGCAGATTGAATCCGAGGAAGGCGATCTCGACGCGGCATCGATTCTCCTGCGGCGGTGCAAACGCCAGGGGCACCTGATCATCGCGCTCGCCGACTTGTCCGGTGTCTGGTCCCTGGGCGAAGTGACCGGTGCCATCACCCTGCTGGCCGATGCCTGCGTGAAGGCCGCGCTGGCGGTTGCGCTCCGGTCGCGTGGGCTGGAGGGCAGGGGTCTGTTCATTGCCGCTCTCGGCAAGATGGGGGCCCATGAGCTCAATTATTCGAGCGATATCGATCTCGCGGCCTTCTATGATCGCGATGTTTTCGACGGCGGTGATCGGGAACCGGGTGATGCGGCGGTGCGTGTGATCCGGGACACAGCGCGCCTCCTCGATGAGCAGACTGCCGAGGGCTATGTCTTTCGAACAGACCTGCGCTTGCGGCCGGACCCGCGATCAACACCGGTTGCTGTGTCGACCCGGATGGCGGCGCTCTATTATGAGAGTGTCGGCCAAAACTGGGAGCGAATGGTCTGGATCAAGGGTCGGATCTGCGCGGGTGACGAGGCGGTCGGAAGTGACTTCCTTGATGTCATTCGCCCCTTTGTCTGGCGTCGGCATCTCGACTACTGGGCCTTGTCTGACATTCACGCGATCAAGCGTATGATCAACACGTCTGCCGGCGACCCTTCGCTGACCGATCCCGCGCCGGACGTGAAACTTGGCCCCGGCGGCATTCGCGAGATCGAGTTTTTTGCCCAGACTCAGCAGCTGATCCTTGGCGGACGCGATGCCCGCCTTCGCCAGTCCGAAACCCTTGCGGCGCTCGCGGCTCTGACGGAAGCAGGCGTTGTGGATGATGTCATCCGCCAGGAGCTGAGCGCGGCCTATGAGAGCCTGCGCGGTGTCGAGCACCGGGTTCAGATGATCAATGACGAACAGACGCATGATGTTCCCGACAATGAAGACAAGCGCCGGAGTTTGGCGCGTCTTTGCGGCTATGAAGACCTGTCGCGCTTCGATTGTGATCTGAGGAAGACACGCCGGGGCGTGCACGCCATCTATACTGACCTGTTTGCCGAGGAGGAGCGCCGGCATGCTGAAGCGGTTAGCGGCAATCTCGTCTTCACCGGTGTGGATACCGACCCGGGCACGGTGCGCACGCTCGCCGGATTCGGATTTTCCGATCCGGCCAGCGTGATCGACATGATCCGCCAGTGGCACCATGGCGCGGTTCCTGCCACCGGCAGCCGCAGGGGCCAGGAATTGCTCACCGCGATCCTTCCGTCATTGCTGGAATTCATGGGGCAGACAGGCGAGGCCGATCTCGCTTTCCGACATTTCGCGACCTTTTTCGCCAGCCTGCGCTCGGGCGTGCAGACCCTGTCGATGCTCTTGGCTGAACCGGACATTCTTGATGATCTTGTGGTCACCCTCGCGCTTGCTCCGCGCCTGGCCAGGACGCTGGGTGCGCGTCCCGAATTGCTTGAAGCGTTGCTGACGACCGAGCCGCCACCGAAACTGCGCATCGACCCTGAGCTGGGATTCGAAACGGCGATGGACGCCGCGCGACTCTATCACCGCGACCAGAGTTTCCTGATCGGCCACCGACTTTTGCATGGCCGTCTGAATGCCGCCACTGCAGCCACTGCCTGGACGGCGCTGGCCGATAACACCGTTCAGGAGATGGCCGCGGCAGCCGAGAGCGAGATTGCGCGCCGGCATGGTGCTGCGCCCGGTCGCTGGTCGGTTCTCGCCATGGGCAAGCATGGCGGGAGTGAACTCACAGCCGGATCGGACCTGGACATTATTGTGATCTATGATCCGCAAGCGGACGCTCTTGCCGAGGCCCAATCCTGGTTTACCCGCTTTACCCAGCGCCTGATCACGGCGCTCTCGGCACCAACGGCAGAGGGTACACTCTATGAGGTCGATATGCGTCTGAGACCGTCAGGGCGGTCGGGCCCTGTCGCTGTGCGCCTGTCGGCATTCGAGCGCTATCAGAAGGAGGAGGCGTGGACCTGGGAGCATATGGCGCTGACACGTTCGCGCGCAGTGGCTGGCAGTCCTGAACTCGGCGATGCGGCTCTTGGGATCGCACTCGGGGCGATCACGGAGCGTGCGGGCCGGCCGGGCCTTGTGGCTGATGTAGCTGATATGCGCCGGCGTCTGCGTGACGAGCGCCCGGGGCAGGGCCTCTGGGATCTCAAACTGGCGCCAGGCGGCCTTGTTGATATCGAGTTCGTCGCCCAGCTGGGTATGCTGCAATCGGGTCGGGCGGATCTTGTCAGGCCGGGCACGGCAGATGCGCTGGAGGGCCTGGGACAAGCTGGATGGTTGTCGCCCGAAGAGACCGGGACGCTGTCATCCGCACTCGCTTATCTGCAATCACTGCAACAGGTTCTGCGACTGGCGGTTGGTGACGCCGTCGATGAGACGCGGTTCTCCAGCGGGTTGAAGAACCGGTTGTGCCGCGCGGTCGGCGCAGATGATTTCGAGGCACTGAAATCGCGCCTGGAGCAGCTCAAGACGGCGGGCGCTGACATTCACAGGAAAAAATGTGCAGCGCCAGCGACGGAATGCTGAGTCTCGCGCGTTTGATCCAGCGTAGGGGTTAAATGCAAAGGAGTTCAACAATGAGCCATTCCCTGAAATTCGCAATCATTGCGGGCGGCCTTATGACGATGACCGGCGGTCTGGTCGCATTTGCCGATCATCATCGCGGTTCGGGTCATCATCAGTCACGCCTGGAAGCGGTCGATACGAACGGCGATGGAAATGTGACGCGCGCAGAGCTTGACGCCCAGCGGGCCGAAAAATTCGCGCAGGCCGATGCCAATGGCGACGGGGCGGTGTCTTTCGCTGAGATGGAAGCCTTCCGCGAGACCGAACGTGCGCGTCGGCAGGCGGATCGCGCCCAGCGCCGGTTCGAAATGATGGACGCGGATGGCGATGGTGCGATCGGTCCGGACGAGTTTGGCGGCCGCGCTGAAAGAATGTTCGATCGGGTCGATACGGATGGCGACGGCGTTATCACAGAGGACGAACGCAGTGTCGCCAAGGACAGGATGCGTCAGCATCGTGGCAAGCGTGGCGAGCGGCGCGGGACGCGGGACTAAGCCCACAGGCCTGGCCTTGCATCTCCCCCGCAAGGCCCGGATGCTTCGACCGGGTGCGGGAGATGGCGTTTCCTGTAAACCTCTCCCGCCGCTCCCGCGCCCGGCCGAATTCCAGCAAGAGCTTTGCGTGTCCCATGTCAGCGAAACCGATCAGATTGCCAGGGCCGCTGCCGGCGATCGCCAGGCGCAGGCGGCGCTCGTCAATCGCCATATGCCAGCGGCCTATGCCCTGGCGCGCCGGATGCTGCGCAATGATGCCGAGGCAGAGGACGTGACGCAGGAAGCTTTCCTGCGCGCCTGGAAAGCCCTGCCCGGATGGGAGCCGCGGGCGAAATTCTCGACCTGGATTTACCGTGTGACCCTGAATCTCTGCCGCGACCGGCTGCGCAAACACCATGAAACTGCGATGGCCGAACCCCCTGATCTTGAGGATTGGGCGCTGAAACCGGATGAAGTGCTCGACCAGACCCAGAGGCTCAAGAGGCTGCAGGCCGCGCTGGACGGGCTGCCGGACCGCCAGAGGGCTGTTATCCACCTATGCGCGCTTGAGGGCCGGACCAATATCGAGGCTGCCGAGATCATGGATATCAGCATTGAGGCGGTTGAAAGCCTTCTGGCGCGTGCGCGGCGCAAACTTCGCAACACTATCATCCAGGGAGGCAGTGAATGAGCGAACCAGACTTGAGTGAACGTCGTCTGATCGAACTTGTCGATGCCTGGGGTGTCGATCCTGCGGGCTGGCCCGATGAGGCCCGCACGCCATCAGTGTTCGCGGCGCTTTCGGACCCGACGCCTGCCCTCGCGAAGGCGCTCGCAGAGGCCCGGGAGACAGACGAATTGCTGACCGGACTGATCGTTGCGCAAGCCCCTGCCGGGCTGGCCGAACGCATCCTGGCCGATGCGCCGGAGCCGGCCAGACTGCAATGGCGCGGGCTTGGGGATATCTTCAGGTCCGCAGGGCCATCAGGTGCACTATGGCCGGCGGGTGCGGCGCTGGCCAGTCTGGCCACCGGTGTGTTTATCGGCCTGCAGATGGCTGATGTGCCCGAGCCGGTCGAACCGGTCGATGAGGCTATTTATGCCGCTCTGGGGCTGCAGAACTTTGACAGCGGGCTGGAAGGGGATTTCGAATGAGAAAGGATGGTGTATCCCGGACGCTGCCTGCCCTCCTCATTGCGTCGCTGATGGTCAACATGCTGCTCGTCGGAATGCTTGCGGGCCAGTTTCTCGCCGGTAGCGGGCCGCATCATGCGTCAGGAGGCAGTCCGCCACCACCAGCCGAGGCCCGGATGGCATCCAGCCTTCTGGCCACACTCGATACTGAAGACCGGGCGAGGGTCACGCGGGTTTTCCGTGAGGCGATGCGCGGAAATCGCGGGGCGATGGCTGAAAGGCACAAAGCCCGGCGCGGGATCGCTGAGGCCTTGCGCGCAGAGCCGTTCGACAGCGCGGAGATGAAGGCGGCTTTCGCCCGGCTGCGAGAGGCTGACGCCGTGCTGCAGAAGAGTATTCAGGACACGCTGGCGGACGAAATGGCGCAATTGTCCCCCGAACAGCGTGCCGCACTGGCCGAATTGTTACAGCGAAGGTTTGCCGGGCAGCCGCGCCGGAGCGGACGCTGGATAGGCCGACATCGCAGCGGGCCCGAATAAAAACCGGCTCAGGCTTGGGACTTGTGCGCCAGCCGGGCGGCGTTTTCCTCCCAGTTCTGTCCGTCAAATGGTGCGACCGTGACATCAAGTGCCATCCAGTCATCCAGGCAGCGCCAGGTGACGCCATAGCCGTCCGGGTTCGAGCGCGGGACATAGAAGCTCTTCACCCCGCATGTGGTGCAGAACAGGTGCCGGGCCTTCCCGGAGCCGAAACGATATTCGCGCATGGCGTCGGCGCCCTGAAGCAGCCGGAACCTGCTGGCCGGCACGATCACATGGATATTACCGGACATGGCGCAGATCGAGCAGTTGCAGTCTTCGGCTTCGAATGCCAGCGGAAGGTCCACTTCGAACCGGACCGCACCGCAATGGCAGCCGCCCTGATGCGTGGCCAACTTACTCATCCGAGCCAGATCCCCGGCCGGCGGTCCCACCAGGGCTGGGCTTGTTCCAGCTGTCCGGCGAGACGATAGAGCAGGCCCTCTTCGCCGTAACGCGCGCCAAACATCATGCCCAACGGAAGCCCCTCGCGCGACCAGTGCAGCGGCACCGAAATGGCGGGTGCGCCCATCTGGTTGTAGAGTGCGCACCAGGGCGCGAAGGTCGATACGGCCTCACCATAGGCTTCGAAGTCTTCAGGGTCGAGGCTTAGCCGGCCCAGCGGATCGGGCTGCCGCGCGAGTGTCGGCATAAGTACAGCGTCGAATTTTCCGGCGTCCATCCAATGATGGTATTTCAGCGCTGCATCGATGAAGGCATGGTCGGCACGCACAAGTTCCGCCATTGGAACGGTACGGCCAAGCTCGACGAAACGCAGCGTGACAGGTTCAAGGTCTTCCGGGCCGAGATCGCGCCCCAATTCTTCGCCGCGGGCATCGCACATGGCGGCAGAATGGGCCGACACGATCATCAGCATGCCCTTGCCGAGCGCGTCGCCGTCGAGTTCGGGCGCCGAAAGCTCGACCTCATGGCCGAGATCGCCAAGAAGTTTCGCGGTATTGTCAAGGCCAGCGCGCGCGTCGGAATCTGGTTTGGTGCCATTGGGAGCAGTGTCCCACAGGGCGATCCGTAAGGTTCCCGGCGGGCGTGCGACGTCTTCGAGATAGCTGCGCTCGGGCGCCGGAGCGCTATAGCGCGCGCCCGGTTCGATCCCGTGGGTGACGTCCATCATGGCGGCATTGTCGCGGACGCTGCGCGAGACGGCATGTACGGTCGACAGGCCGTTCCAGTTCTCGGTCTTTCCCGGGCCCATGGGGATACGCCCGCGCGAGGGCTTCATTCCGAACAGGCCGGTGCAGGCCGCGGGGATGCGAATCGATCCGCCGCCATCGCTGGCCTGTGCCATTGGCAGGACCCCGGCAGCCACCGCCGCGGATGCGCCGCCCGAAGAGCCGCCCGAGGTGTGCGCTGTGTTCCAGGGATTGCGGGTCTGACCGTAAAGTGCGCTCTCGGTCGACGTGGTGAGCCCGTATTCGGGGCTTGTGGTCTGGCCGAACAGCGTGAAGCCGGCAGCGCGATAGCGCTTGGTTAGAACGCTGTCTCGCGCGGCGACATTGCCTCGGAAGGCGCGTGAGCCGCCCGTGAGGGGCGCGCCCCTGATTTCGACGCCGAGATCCTTTGTGGCATAGGGCACGCCCTTGAAGGGACCCTCAGGCAATCCGGTTGCAATTTGCTCGCGGGCGATATCCGGGAACAGAGATGAGAAGCAGTTGAGCTGGTCCTGGGCGTCCTGCGCGCGTTCGAGCGCAGCATCGAGCAGTTCCGTCGGGCTGACAGACTTTCGCCGGACCAGATCTGCCAGCCCCAGGGCGTCATACTCGCCATATTCATCCATATCCATTCCCTCCTTGATGCCCCGTATTGTGGCGCGTTGAGAGCGGGGAGTGAAGAGGGAAGAGGCTCAGTCCTGGCCAAGCCGGATACGTTTGAACTTGTCCGCTCCGGCGAATCTAAGCGAACGCACATCCTTCCCCTTTCGGATGTTAACCATATTCACCTGGTCGGGCCAGCGCTCGCGCAGGGCATCGTGGCGAATGACCAGCGTGTCAGCGTCAACCATGTTTAACGGCGCTTCCTGATACACCCAGATATATCCATTATCGATCTGCGAGCCGAGAAGCGTCAGGTCGATAATTTGCCGGTCCCCTTTGGCAAGGGTGAAATGGTTCGCCACATGCTGTGCGAAAGCGTCGCGCGCGTCCGCGTCAAAGGCCAGGTCGACCTGACGGCCCGTGGTCGCAGCGATCGCATGCTCAGCATCGTGGATGATAAAGCGGTGCGCGACTTCCAGCTGATCGCTGCGCGGATTGTACAAGACTTCGGTGAGCGCGGCCTTCAGCTCATGCGCACCCGCGCCAGGGCCGAGCAAGACAACGAGTGTTGCGAGGATTGCCGAACGCAGCAGGCTCACTATTCCTCCTGGTCGTCACGGCGTCCGAAGAGACGGTCAAGCAGTTCTGCCGGGGTCAGGACCTCTTCTTCCGCTTCATCGCCCGGGTCCTCTAGGTTGGCGCTGTCTTCCGGGGTGTCGCCGGCATCTGGAGCCCGGCTGGTTTCGTCAGCTTCCCCGGCATCGGCTTCACTGGTCTCCATCGGAGCTGCCGCAGGAGAGGTATCCTCAGGGGCTCCGACCTCAAGCGCGCGCACGCTCGGACGGCTGGGAGCTGCTTCGGGAGCGGTGTCCTCGCCCGCCTCTGCATTCAGTTCACGCACCTCCGGTTCTTGCGGGGCGCTCTGGGGCGCGCCGACTTCACCGGAGACGGGCTCGCTTTCGATGACCCGCGTGTCTTGTTTTTCGCCCGACGAGGCACTTTCTGTATTGGCAGATTTCGCTTCGACGGGGGACGAGCGGTCGTTCGTTTCCGAAGACGAAGCGGCCCCGGACGCTTCAGGCGAGACATCTCCTTCACCGGTGTCCAGTTCGGTCTTGATATCCTGCATGATATCGCGCCGTGACAGGCCGGAGCGTTTGCGCTTGAACGCCTCGACGCGGCTGGGGATCATCCGGCGCGGATAGTAATTGTTCTCGATATCGGCGTCGGCGGTTTCCCAATTGGGATCGACGATCACCTGTTTCAGCTCGGTATCCTTGTCAAAAATGAGCAGTTTACGCACCCTGAGGTGATTTCTTCGCCAGATTTCGGCCGGGATATAGAGGCGTTCATTGCTGCCATCTGCGAACTCAAGGCCAAGAATGATCGGCATGACCAGACCGCCGACATTCGAGAACTCGAGCACATAGTAATTCTTGTCTTCATCGACGGCGCGCTCGAACGTGTCGCGTTCCCAGTCTTCAAGGCCTTCCAGGAATTCGCGATAGGCATTCCGCTCCTTGTTGGTGACGGTGTAGATATCATTCTCGTCATAGAAGTCGCGCACATCCGGATTACGGGAGACCCAGGGCTCGATACCCTGTTCCGCGTCGAGAAGCACGCCGACCCTCGACGGCTTGTCAGCTTCGCGCTGGCGCTTGCGGGCATAGTCGATATCGGGATCTTCGGTGTCGAGACGCAGGCGATAGATCTTGTCGAGCGATATATCGACATGGTCGGTGGTATAGAACCAGCCGCGCCAAAACCAGTCCAGGTCTGTGCCGGACGCCTCTTCCATGGTCCGGAAGAAGTCCGCCGGCGTCGGGCGCTTGAACTTCCAGCGACGGGAATATTCGCGCAAGGCAAACTCGAATCGCTCGCGCCCAAGGATCGTGTCGCGCAGGATATGCAGCGCTGCCGACGGCTTGCCATAGGCGTTCGGGCCAAGGTTCAGCACCGAATCCGACTGTGTCATGATCGGGACCTGGTTTTCGGAGGTCATGTAAGGAATGAGATCGCGCGGCAGTGAGCGGGTCCAGGGTATGGCCGGATCCCATTCATAGCCCGCCACACTGTCGAGGAAGCTGTTCAGCCCCTCATCCATCCAGGTCCATTGACGCTCATCGGAATTGACTACCATCGGGAAATAGATGTGGCCGATCTCATGAATGATCACGCCAACAAGGAATCGCTTCTCGGCCATGGAATAAGTGCGCGAACCATCATCCTGCAGCGTGGTGCGCGGGCCGTTGAAGGTAATCATGGGGTATTCCATGCCCCCGACCGGGCCGTTCACTGACTGGGCGGTGGGGTAGGGGTAGTCGAAAGAAAAGCGGGAATACACTTCCATCGTGTGGACCACGACATTGGTGGAGTATTTCTCCCATAGCTCGCCGCCTTCCTTGGGCCAGAAGGACATGGCCATGACGGTTTCATTTTCGGCACCGGGCTGATTGTGGCCCTGCGCGTCCCAGGCGAATTTTCTCGATGAGGCCCAGGCGAAGTCACGCACATTCTCGGCCTCGAACACCCAGGTCTTCTCACCTTCCGGATCGGAGCCCTCATTCTCCAGGGCCTCGTCAGGTGTGACGATCATGACCGGCGCGCTGGCATTGCGTGCGCGAATGAGCCGACGGCGCTGACGGGCGCTCAGTACCTCCTCGTCATTTGCAAGGACGCCTGATGCAGAGACGATATGATCGTCGGGTACGGTGATCTCGACAGTGTAGTCGCCGAATTCCAGGGTGAACTCGCCGCGCCCGAGGAATTCCTTGTTATGCCAGCCCTCATAATCTGAATAGGCGATCATGCGCGGAAACCACTGGGCGACGAGGAAGATATCATTGCCGCCTTCGCGCGCATCATCGGGGAAATGCTCATATCCGGCGCGCGCCCAGACGGCATCCTCCTCGACCAGGTTATAGGCCCAGTCGACACCGAAAACCGTGCTGGAGCCGGGCTCCAGCGGTTCGGGAAGGTCTATTCGCATCAATGTGCCGACGATGGTGTGATCCAGGTCATTCCCGGACGGGTCGGTCACTGCAGTGATGTCATAGCCGAAGCTGCCGTCTTCCATGGCCTGCTGACGGCGAAGTTCGCCGAAGCTGAGCTTCGCCGGATCGTCCTCGTCCGGCGCGGAGGTCGCAGGCCCGCGGCGCCCGAGGCCGCCGAAATCAGAGGCCAGTTCTGCCATCGAATCGCTGCGAAACTTGTTCTGGTCCAGCTGCAGCCAGAGATAGCGCAGCGTATCAGGCGAATTGTTCTGATAGGTGATGGTCTGAGACGCGGTCAGCCGGCGGGCCTCTTCATCGAGATGCACCTCAATCTCGTAGTCGGCTTCCTGCTGCCAGTATTCATGGCCCGGTGCACCGGCGGCATTGCGGTAGATATTCGGTGTGGGCAGCACTTCATCGAGCTGGCGGAACTTGTCCTGGAACTGCCCTTTCGTCTGCTCGATCCCCTGTGCCGATGCGCCGGCGCCGATGATCAGGGCGGCCAGCCCCGCAACAACAATCCGCATTCCAATTAACTCCCGATTCCAGAGGCTCTAGCCTACACTCACTGCGTGAATGAAGTCTCTAGGGCTCCGGGTCAATTGCGTGCGCCTGTCACGCGAAGTACGCCAATGCTAGGACGCGAAATGCGCGTCGCAGTGGGCTGAGGGTGAAAAAATGCGATCGGAAACGAAAGACGAGGCGGCGACCCGCTCGCTTCGCCAGGCCATCGGGCTCTGGCTGGGGCCGGTCATGGCGCTCATGTTGCAGCTCCTGGCGGTGCCTGACGCGCTGGTTGAACTCGCAGGGTCTCCGGAGGCCGCGCGCGCGGGATGGCTTGTCCTGTCGCTCCTTATCCTGATGGCGACCTGGTGGGTCAGCGAAGCGATCCCCATTCCGGTGACCTCCCTCCTGCCGATCATCCTTCTGCCTGTCTTCGGAGTTCAGGCGCTGCGAGATGTGACTGCTGCGTACATGCATCCGGTCGTGGTTCTTCTGATGGGCGGCTTCATCATCGCCAAGGCCATCGAGAAATGGGACTTGCATGCCCGGATCGCGCTGAACATCGTGGCGAGGGCGGGCGATCACCCGGCCATGATCGTGGGCGGCTTCATGGTCGCGGGCGCGCTCCTGTCGATGTGGATTTCCAATACGGCCACATCGATCATGATGATGCCGATTGCACTTTCAGTGGCCGGCGCGGTTCTGGGACGTGACAATCTTCAGGCCCCCTTCACCTGGGCGCTGCTGCTCGGTGTTGCCTGGTCCTGCTCGATTGGCGGGCTGGGCACCCTGATCGGCACGCCAACCAATCTCATCATTGTCGGCTATCTCAATGACAATGCCGATTTCTCCATCGGTTTCCTGCAATGGATGCTGCTTGGTATCCCGACAGTGATCGTGATGGTGCCGCTTGCATGGATTGTGCTCACGCGCTGGGCGTTCCGGCTGGAGGCTCACCAGCAGGGCGAGGAAGGCCAGCGTGTGGTGCGCGAACAGATTGCTGCGCTCGGGCCCCTGACAGTCCCGCAGGCGCGCACACTGATCCTTTTCGCTATCGTGGCCCTGCTATGGATTCTGCGCCAGCCCTTGCAGCGCCTGGAGATCGCCGGCACCCAGCCGCTGGCCGGCCTGAGCGATCATATCATCGCCATCATCGGGGTTGTGCTCGCTTTCCTGATTCCCGCCGGGGGCAAGGCTGGGCGCGGGACGGCACTGCTCGACTGGAAGAGCGCAGAGTCGATCCCGTGGGGCGTGCTTCTGCTGTTCGGTGGCGGCATGGCGCTTGCTGGCGCCATCTCGGCCACCGGGCTGGGCACCTGGCTCGGCGGGGAGCTGGCGGGCCTTTCGACCCTGCCAATTCTGCTTCTCATTCTCGTGCTCACCACATTCGTCATCTTCGCGACCGAAGTGACGAGCAATATCGCCACGGCATCGGCTCTCATGCCTGTCCTGGGCGCGGTGGCCCTTGCGACGGGATTGCCAGTCGAGTTGCTGGCTGCTCCGCTGGCCATGTCTGCCAGCTGCGCCTTCATGCTGCCCATGGCGACCGGGCCGAATGCTGTGGCGTTTGCGACCGGACATGTGAGCCTGCCAACGATGGCCGCAGCAGGGTTCCGGCTGAACCTCCTTGGCATTCTCGCGATTACGTCACTGACCTACCTCCTCGCAGGGCGCGTCTTCGGGTGATGGCGTCGGGTCAGGCTTGCTACCGGGCGTGATCGGGTGAAATGATCAACGCATAGACAGCGACACAGCGACAAGGGAGCCCATCATGGCAGATATCACCGGCCTGCAACTCAGATCCGAGGCGAAATCAGGCGGCGAGCTTGAAATCTCGCTTGTCGATATGACCATTCCCGAGCCCGGCCCCGATGAAGTGGTCATCCGCGTGGAGGCGACGCCGATCAACCCGTCCGATCTCGGCCTCCTTGTTGGCGGCGCCGATATGAGCACACTGCGCACAGGCGGAAGCGCGACCCATCCCAGCGTCACCGCCGACATTCCGCCACCTGCTCTTCGGGCAATGACCGCGCGTCTCGACCAGTCCATGCCGGTTGGCAATGAGGGCGCCGGTGTTGTAATCAGTGCTGGCGAGTCCGACGCCGCCCAGGCTCTCATGGGCAAGACCGTCGCCGCGCTTGGCGGTGAAATGTATTCGCAATATCGCAAGCTAAATGTCGCGCAGGTCATGGCGCTGCCGGACTCCGTGACGCCGGCCGAAGGCGCCTCCTGCTATGTCAATCCGCTGACGGCGCTCGGCATGACCGAAACCATGCGGATGGAAGGCCATAGTGCGCTGGTTCACACCGCAGCCGCTTCAAATCTCGGCCAGATGCTGAACAAGATCTGCCTGGCCGACGGCATCGACCTTGTGAACATCGTCCGCAAGCCCGAGCAGGAAGCGCTGCTGCGCGAGATCGGTGCAAAACATGTGGTCAATTCCACATCGGACAGTTTCATGGCGGACCTGATCGATGCGCTTGCGGAAACCGGCGCGACGCTCGGCTTCGATGCGATTGGCGGCGGGCCGCTGGCCGGGCAGATCGTCGTAGCGATGGAAGCTGCGGCCAACCGGAATGCCAAGGAATTCAGCCGCTATGGATCGGCTCAGCACAAGCAGGTCTATATTTATGGTCGCCTCGACCTGTCGCCGACCACGCTGCCGCCGGGCGTAGGCATGGCCTGGGGTGTGGGTGGCTGGCTCCTGACGCCCTTCCTCCAGAAGATCGGATCTGAGGGCCGCGCCCGGCTGCGCGCCCGCGTCCTGGACGAGCTGAAAACCACCTTTGCCAGCCACTACACCGCCGAAATCTCGCTGCATGAGGCACTGCAACCGGACATCCTGGCGGCCTACAATGCCAAAACCACCGGCGAGAAATACCTGATCAACCCCAATAAGGGCCTGTAGTGCCGGGGCGTGCATATTAGGCTCTACTTGGGCGGCTCAATCGGCCTCACAGATTACTTGCACAGTCGCCTTGCGGGCGCGCTCGGCAATGTCGGCCGTCGAAAGCGGTGTATCGCTGGCGCCCATTTCATAATCGACGGCATTCGCGTCCAGGAAGGACTGGAGCAGGCCGCGCGATCAATTGAGCCTCATTTTGCGTCTTGAGGCTTCGGAGTCCAGGCCGCCGCACGTTGCTGGACCGCGTTGATCTGGTCGCGTGGTAGGTATTTTCTAGCCAACTCCGCATTCTGAGAGGCGTTCTCCTCACTTTGCGCCGCGGACAGGATGTACCAGAAATAGGCCTCGCTATAATTTTGCGGGACACCCTCGCCAGTGCCATACATAAAACCAAGGTTGGACTGGGCGAGGGCATGACCCTGTTCGGCCGCACGGCGGTACCAGCGCACGGCTTCGGCATTGTTCTCAGGAACGCCGTCTCCATTGGCGTACATGACGCCAAGGTTGGACTGGGCGTCGGCATGCCCCTGTTCGGCCGCACGGCGGTACCAGCGCACGGCCTCGGCATCGTTCTTGGGAACGCCCTCTCCATTGGCGTACATGACGCCGAGATTGTGCTGGGCGGCGGCCACCCCCTGTTCGGCCGCACGGCGGTACCAGCGCACGGCCTCGGCATCGTTCTTGAGAACGCCTTCTCCATTGGCGTACATGACGCCAAGATTGTGCTGGGCTTTGGCATGCCCCTGTTCGGCCGCACGGCGAAACCAGCTTACGGCCTCGGCATCGTTCTCGGGAACGCCGTCTCCAGAGGCATACATGACGCCGAGATTGAACTGGGCGTCGGCATCCCCTTTTTCGGCCGCATGGCGGTACCAACGGACGGCTTCGGAGTCATTCTCGGGAACTCCTCGTCCATTGTCGTACATTAATCCCAGATTGAACTGGGCGTCGGCCATCCCCTGTTCGGCGGCGCGGCGATACCAACGCACCGCTTCGGCATCGTTCTCGGGAACGCCGTCTCCATTGTCGTACATGAAACCGAGGTTGTACTGGGCGCCTGCCACCTCTTTTTCGGCCGCACGGCGGTACCAACGGACGGCCTCGGTGTCGTTCTCGGGAACGCCGTCTCCATTGTCGTAGATGACGCCGAGGTTGAGTTGGGCTTCGGCATTGCCCTGCTCGGCGGCACGGTGATACCAGCGCACGGCCTCGGCATCGTTTTCGGGAACGCCATATCCATTGGCGTACATCAGTCCAAGGTTGTATTGTGCGCGGGCATTCCCTCGCTCGGCAAGCGCGCTGAACCGCTCGAAAGCCTCAGCATAGTCGCCCACAAGGTAGGCATGACGAGCCGCCTCATATTTCTCTTGGTCGTCAGCTCCGCTCTGGGCCAACGCCGGTGCAATAGCCCATACGCACCAGACCGCCACCAGAATCCCCGCCTTGCCCCAACCCATCGCAACCTCCCTTAGCCTCCCTTACGTTGCCAAAAGGCAGCACGGGTTACAAGCGGCGCCTGGAGAGAGGCGCATCTTCGATCGCTGCCAACAATTATGGGGTGATAAAGTCGGCAGTCATGTCCGTGTGCAAGGATGCTCGTCTGCGCACAATCACCGAAAATCAATACTCAAGCGCGACCCATCGCGAAGCCGCAGGCGTAGCGGGCGGTCAAAGAGAAAACACAGCCCTGAGCGCGTTTCATCTGAGCGGCGCAGCCGCGATACGGAAACACACAGACAAGAGCCCCTGCCGGGGCATTCCTTCCCTATTTTTGATCCCCCGGATCAAAAATTCGGCTGCGCCGACCGGTCAGGAATGGTGCCGCAGGAGAGAATTGAACTCTCGACCTCACCCTTACCAAGGGTGCGCTCTACCACTGAGCTACTGCGGCGTTGCAGGACTGAGGCGACGGCCTTAGCTTATGCATGCGAAGATGAAAAGAGCGTAAGCGGCAGAAGATGTCAGATCAAAGAGACAAGGGGCCGACCGACGATGGTGGCGCGCGCGATGAGCGGGCTGAACGCCTGGCAAAGGCCCTGCGTGAAAACCTGAAGCGTCGCAAGGCGGCCCAGAGGCGGCAGGGCCCTTCAGGCGCTGACCGCGAGTCCTGAGACCCGACTTCATCGCAATGCCGCAATTCGGCCTTCCCCGCGCCGCCGGCACACTGTAGCAACAGTGCCCATGGACAGACTGAGCATTCAAGGTGGCCAGCCGCTTTCCGGCCGCATTCCGATCTCCGGCGCAAAGAACTCCGCCCTCAAGCTCATGGTCGCTTCACTGCTGACCGAAGAGCCTGTGGCGCTTTCGAACATGCCGGACCTTTCCGACACACGTTTCCTGTCGCAGCTTCTCGGCACGCTCGGTGTCGAGGTCTACTGGCCGAAGGGCGCCCACACCTGCCATTTCAATGCGGCACAGCTGACCAGCACGATTGCCCCTTATGACCAGGTGCGAAAGATGCGCGCGAGCTTCAATGTGCTCGGCCCGCTGCTGGCGCGTGAAGGCCATGCCAATGTGTCTTTACCGGGCGGATGTGCCATTGGCGCGCGGCCGGTCGATCTGCACCTGAAGGCGTTCGAGGCAATGGGAGCCGACATTGTCGTTGAGGCCGGCTATGTCAAAGCCGCCGCGATTCGGGGATTGAAAGGCGCGCATGTCGATTTCCCGTTCCCGTCGGTTGGCGCGACGGAGCATGCCATGCTGGCGGCCACACTCGCCAAGGGTGAAACCATCCTGGAGAATGCGGCCCGCGAGCCGGAGATCGCCGACCTTGCCGATTGCCTCAATGCCATGGGCGCCCGGATTTCCGGAGCGGGAAGCGGTACGATCCGTATTGAGGGCGTTGAGAGGCTTTCGGGCGTCAATCACCAGGTTATGCCCGACAGGATCGAGGCGGGGACTTACGCCATGGCAGCCGCCGCAGCCGGGGGCGATGTCACACTGGACAACGCACCTGTCGATGCGCTTGGCGCGGCCCTTGCCGCACTCAGGAAGGCCGGTGTGACGGTCGATTGCGACAAGGATGCGGCCACGATACGGGTCCGCCGCAACGGGAACCGGCTTAAGGCCGTGGATCTCGACACCGAGCCGCATCCTGGGTTTCCGACGGACCTGCAGGCCCAGTTCATGGCACTCATGACGTTTGCAGACGGCACCTCCACCATCCGCGAAAATATTTTCGAGAACCGGTTCATGCATGCGCCGGAACTCTCTCGTCTGGGGGCGGACATTACCGTGCGCGGGCCTGAAGCGGTTGTGAAGGGCGTTCCGGTTCTGATCGGCGCGCCCGTCATGGCGACAGATTTGCGCGCGTCAGTCTCTCTGGTCATTGCAGGGCTTGCCGCGCAAGGTGAGACTGTGGTCAACCGGATTTACCATCTCGACCGGGGTTTCGAACGCCTCGAAGATAAACTTTCCAGCTGCGGGGCGCGCGTCACGCGGCTGAGCGACTGAGCAGGGCCGTGCTGTCATGACCGAAACGTCACCGCTTCGACTTCTCGCTGAGGATGCAGACGATCTCAGGATCATATCTGCGGCCGTCCAGGATGCGGTCACGAAAGCGGCCAATCTCAAATACGACCAGCGCCAGCGCCGGTTCAATATCGAGCTTAACAGGTTCCGCTGGGAAGAAACGGCAGGACATCCGCGCCAGCGCAGGCGCATCCGCGCCCTGCTGGCCGTCGATGGGGTGCTGGCCGCCCAGGCGCGCGGGCTGACGCGGTCTGACCCGGAACTCGTCGTTTCCGTTTTGCAGCTCGAATTTCGTCCTGCCGATGAGCCCCCGGGGGGAGAAATCGTGATAACCTTTGCCGGCGATGGCGAAATCCGCCTTGAAGTCGAAATGCTGGACGTCACACTTCTGGACTCCGATTATGTCTGGCCGACACGTCATGTGCCAAGCCATGAGAAAAGGCGCCGATAATGGTCTCAAGACTGGATGCATCCGGTTCCGGCTTCGATGATCGCCTGCGAGCTGTTCTGGCGCGCGAACGCGGGGCCCATGGCGCTGTTGATGGTCCGGTGCATGAGATCATCGCGAATGTGCGGGCACGCGGTGGTGCCGCGGTCGCGGAATACACTGCGCAGTTTGACCGGTTGCAGATCGATCCGACGCTGCTCGTCTCTGACAATGTCGACCTACATGCGCTGGCCGCCGAATGCCCGTCCGACCTGAAAACCGCGATCGACTATGCCGCGCGGCGGATTGCCGCCTATCATGAGACGCAGCGTCCCAGCGATCACCGCTATGCCGATGGCGAGGGGGTCGAGCTTGGCTGGCGCTGGACGCCGCTCGACACTGTGGGCGTCTATGTGCCCGGCGGGCGGGCGAGTTATCCTAGCTCGGTTTTGATGAATGTCGTGCCGGCCAGGATTGCAGGGGTCGGCCGGATTGTCATGACCGCGCCGGCGCCGGACGGTGTCCTGTCACCCGCTGTAGCCTATGCCGCACTGAGCGCCGGCGTCGATGAATACTACCCGATTGGCGGCGCTCAGGCGATCGCCGCGCTGGCCTTTGGCGCAGGCCGCCTGGCGCCTGTAGACAAGATTGTCGGGCCCGGTAATGCCTTCGTCGCCGAAGCCAAGCGCCAGGTCTTTGGCACGGTTGGCATCGACACGATTGCCGGGCCGTCAGAAATTCTCGTCATCGCTGATGCCAGCGCCAATCCTGACTGGATTGCGGCTGACCTGATGAGCCAGTCCGAGCATGACCCGGCCGCCCAGTCCATCCTGATTTCGCTTGATGACGAGGTTGCCGCGGCTGTGGAAAAGGCTGTGCAAGCGCTGTTGGAAAACCTGCCCGAGGGCAATTGCGCGGCGCAAGCCTGGGCCGAGAACGGGCTTGTCATTCGCGCACCTGACCGGGCCAGCGCAGCGCTTGCGGCGAATATCATCGCTGCTGAACATCTCGAACTTGCAATCGACGATCCCGACAGCATGCTGGAATCCATTCGCCATGCCGGCGCGGTCTTCCTCGGCCATCTGACGCCGGAAGCGCTCGGCGATTATGTGACAGGTTCGAACCATGTGCTGCCGACTTCGCGCGCGGCGCGGTTCAGCTCCGGTCTCGGCCTGAGCGATTTCATGAAACGGATGAGCGTGCAGCGTGCGAGCCCGGAGGGGCTGGCCGCGCTCGCGCCTGCGGCGCTGCGCCTTGCTGAAGCCGAGGGGCTGCCGGCCCATGCCCGTTCGGTGTCGGTGCGGACAAATCAGGGGGGCGATCATGGATGAAAACCGTCTCGTCTCGGTCGAGATCGACGATGAAACGCTCGCAGCTTCAGGCCCGGAGGCTGAGCATGAGCGGCGCGTGGCGATCTTCGATCTGATCGAGGATAACAGTTTCGCCGTGACCAGTCATGAAACCGGCGGACCTTATTGTCTCGCGCTGTCCCTGCATGAGCGCAAGCTCGTCTTCGATGTTTCCGATGAGGCGCGCAACCCGGTGCATACTTTCATCCTGTCGATGACCCCGTTTCGCAGCATCATCCGCGATTATTTCCTGATCTGTGAGAGCTATTATGAGGCGATCCGCAATTCCTCGCCCCACCAGATCGAAGCCATCGACATGGCGCGCCGTGGCATTCACAATGAGGGGTCGGAACTGGTTGCTGAGCGCCTGAAAGGCAAGGTCGAGGTGGATTTCGACACCTCCCGGCGCCTGTTCACCCTGATCTGCGCGCTTCATGCTGGGACAGGACGTGCGACGCTCACGGGATAATAGGCGCACAAGCGAGGGCAGCGATAAGGGCAGGTGAGGGCAGGCCGAATGGCGCCTTACCGTTGCAGCTCCTTCATCGCCTCCTCAAGGCCCTGCAGGGTCAGTTCGAACATGCGCTGCGGCCCGATCACTTCACGGATGAGCTGGATCGACGCAGTATACTCCCAGGCACCTTCCTTGACCGGGTTGAGCCAGACAAGATTGGGGTAGGTTTCGACCAGACGATTGATCCAGAGACCGCCCGCCTCTTCGTTCCAATGTTCGACAGAGCCGCCCGGATAAGTGATTTCATAGGGGCTCATCGTTGCGTCTCCGACGATGATGACCTTGTAATCGCTGGGGTATTTGTGCAGCACATCCCAGGTCGGGATCACGTCCGAGCGCCGCCGGCGATTGTCCTTCCAGAGCCCTTCATACGGGCAATTGTGGAAATAGAAATATTCGAGATTCTTGATCTCCGAGCGCGCGGCCGAAAACAATTCCTCCATCACCCGCACATGCGGGTCCATGGAGCCGCCGACATCCATCAGCAACAGGACCGAGACCGTGTTGCGCCGTTCGGGACGCATCTCGATGTCGAGATACCCCTGTTTCGCGGTGTTGCGGATCGTCTGGTCGAGATCAAGCTCTTCAGCGGCACCGTCGCGCGCCCATTTGCGCAGCCGCTTCATGGCGAGTTTGATGTTGCGCGTGCCGATCTGGACATTGTCGTCATAATTCTTGAATTCGCGCTTGTCCCAGACCTTCACCGCCCGGCGGTGGCGGGATTTGTCCTGGCCAATGCGCACACCCTCCGGATTATAGCCATTGGCGCCGAAGGGGGAGGTGCCGCCTGTGCCAATCCATTTATTGCCGCCTTCATGGCGTTTCTTCTGTTCTTCGAGCCGCTCTTTCAGGGTTTCCATGAGTTTTTCGAAACCGCCCATGGCCTCGATCTCGTCCATCTCTTCCTGTGTCAGGAATTTTTCCGACATCTTGCGCAGCCATTCCTCAGGCAGATCCTGGACATTGACAGCGTCGGCCATTGAATCGAGGCCCTTGAAGACATGACCAAAGACCCTGTCGAACTTGTCGAGATTGCGCTCATCCTTCACCAGCGCTGTGCGGGAGAGATAATAGAACTCCTCCACATCCATGCTGATGACCTGTTTGTCCATCGCTTCCAGGAGGGCGAGATACTCTTTCAGCGTCACCGGAACCTTGGCGCTACGAAGCTCATTGAAGAAGTTCAGGAACATTGGCGTGTCTCGCTGGCATGTTTACAGTCGATGGTAACGCGAGCGCGCGCCTTGTCCAAGCCTGCCGCAGGGAGAGGCGTGCCCGCAATGCGCGAACCTGTTTGCCCGCCGCACTGACTCAGGCCATATCAGGCGAATGACCAGCGATGGAATGTTCGACGAAGATACTCCCGATCCCGACACGGGAGATAGTGACCCGCCAGAGGCGATATGCGGCTCAAAGGAAGTCGGTGCCCTCGCGCACCTTTATCGCGGTGAGGTTTATCGCTCGACGATCTGGCGCCAGCGGCTGGACCAGACGACAAACTGGGCGGTGGTCTCGACCGGGATTGCCTTGTCGGTCGTGTTCGCCGGGGCGAACGCCTCTCCCTTTCCGATCGTGCTGGTGGGCATGCTGTGTGTGATGTTCCTGATGCTGGAGGCGCGCCGCTACCGTTTCTTCTATGTCTGGCGGTTTCGTGCGCGGGTGCTGGAGATCGCCTTCTATGTGCCGATGCTGCGCGGGGAAGGCGCGAAAATCCCGCTCGACAGGGGCACGGCCCTGTCTGATGACTATGAGAAACCGCAATATCGCATTTCCATGCTGCGCGCCGTGGGGCGCCGGCTTCGGCGCAATTATGGCTGGATCTTTGCCATTCAGGGCGCGGCCTATTTCGCGAAGATCGCAATCCATCCTTATGATGTCGGCTCGATAACCGAGTTCACATATCGCGCGCATATCGGGCCGATTCCCGGATGGGTGGCGCTGGCGGTGGGCCTGGCCTTCCATATCGGCTGGATCACGCTGGCCTGGTTCACATGGTATCAGGAGCGCGGCGACAAGACCAAGATGGCTGACTTTCTAGACAGCCGGAAAGCGGTGGCTGAGCGCCGTAACGTCAATGTGTCAAGCGCCAAGGAAGTCGATGCGATGAATTGATCAGGCTTCGCGGCCTGCGCCGAGGCCGGCGGTCCTGCCGCCCATCGCCTGGTTCTGAATCGCCAGCAAATCACTCGCCGTGCCAATCGCTGCCCGCTCGCCTTTTTCGCCTGTATCGGGGGAGGTCAGCCGGATCTTGAAATGCCAGTTGTCATAGCTGCGCACTGTCAGGAGTGAAGACCGCCCGGCTCCGGAAAACATCACGCATGGGCGCGCTGCGATGACCTTTGTGCCCTCGCTGCCCTGTGCGGGCGCCTGCATCCCATCGACGAGACCGAGTTCTGACTGGCATTTGAGGCTGGCGGCCTCATTGGTTTCCATCCCCTTGGCCTGCGTCACGGCCTGAACGGCCTGATCAACATGGGATTGGGCCGTAAGGTCGCCGAAATCCGTGAAATAAAGGGTCAGAATCGACTGACCGTCCTCAGTCTCATACTGGCAGGCGACATCCCGGCCGTCGGGGGAGAAGCTCAGCGTGTCGAACCTCTTTTGCCCCGACACGGCCATTGGACAGACCCCGCCACTTTTCCTGTGAACCAGAGCGCCATTCCCGGCTTTCTCCCAGATTGCCGGATCGAATGCCGGTTCCGCAGCGGAGGGCGAAACGGCCGGCGCGCTGGCGACAGGTTCCGGTGAACTGGCGCATCCAGTCAGAAGGATGGCAAGCGCGGCCCCGGTCGGCACGATCTGTTGCATATCTCTTTCCCTCCTGCCTGACATTCAGAAGGGCACAGCCATCAGCGCCTGGTCAAGCCTAACCCGCCGGCCACGCCGCCCGCCGCCGCCTTCGCCCTGTCGATGGCTGAGGAAGGCCAGCCGCTCGAACAGGGCCAAATACTGCACAATTTCAGGTGGGCCGATTGTCCGACAGCCGAAAAGACCTCGCCGGGCGGCGACATGTCAGCGTCTCGGGCGCCAGGGACGTCGATGCGATGGATTGAGGGGAGTTTGGCGATATCCTGAGCCCCAACTTAATCGGATCCCTTCAAACGAGAACGAGCCTTTAGGGGCATACTCAAACAGATCATCTATGTTCCGACGCTGGAGGGCTCATGAAGAACCCAGCGCTGAACATAAATACGCGTCGCGAAGCAGGTGAAAGGATCCAGCAGCGATTGAGCGAACGCCTCAATATGGCGGTCCTGGGTCTGTTCCTGCTTGCCATGGGACTCGGCTTGTCCTCGTCCTTGCAAGTCAGCGAATGGCTAGGTCCGCAAGCTGTCAGTCTCGCCGGGCTCGGACTGTTGATGACAGGCACGGTCATCGCGCTCAGCGCACAGCATGCGACGGGGCGGATGGCCCAGGGGCGCCATGGGGAAAAGCTAATCGCCCATGCGCTTGACCATCTTGTTCGCGATGGTGCGACGACTTTCCACGGGGTGATGCCTAAGCCCGCCAAAATCGGTGATATTGACCACATTTTGATCCATCGCTCCGGCATTTACGTCATTGAGACAAAAATGTGGAACGGTCGTGGAAAGCATGCGCCCAGAATTGTTGTGCGTAATGACGAAGTGGTCTCAAAATTCGCCCGACCGTGTCATCAGGCCCGTCGAGGAGCGAAATGGCTGGCCGAAGCCTATGAAAAACACTCCGGCCAATTTCACTTCGTCCAGCCCATCGTCGCCATGCCTGGATGCGAAATCGTTCAGCCTGTGCCCGCCAAGACGCCGGTTCTGAACGGTGCGGCACTGGTCAAGCATATCAGATCCCGACCTGATCGCCTCAAGCATCAGCAAATGATCGATTTCGCCCGCTTCGTTCGCAGCCTCGCCTGACCCCTAACCCGCCGGCCCACGCCGCCCGCCGCCTTCGCCCTGTCGACGGCTGAGGAAGGCCAGCCGCTCGAACAGGGCCACATCCTGCTCATTCTTCAGGAGCGCACCATGCAGGGGCGGTGTGAGCTTTTCGGGATCCTGTTCGCGCAGCGCTTCCAGGTCGACATCCTCATTCATCAGCAGTTTCAGCCAGTCGAGCAGTTCCGAAGTGGATGGCTTCTTCTTCAGGCCGGGAACCTCGCGCATGGAATAGAATGTGGTCAGCGCTTCCTTGACCAGTTTCTGCTTGATGCCGGGATAGTGCACATCGACGATTTCGCGCATCACCTGCTCGTCGGGGAATTTGATAAAGTGGAAGAAGCAGCGGCGCAGAAATGCGTCCGGCAGCTCCTTTTCATTGTTCGAGGTAATGATGACGATCGGGCGCTGGACGGCCTTCACGGTCTCATCGGTCTCGTAGACATAGAATTCCATCCGGTCGAGCTCCTGCAGGAGGTCATTGGGGAATTCGATATCCGCCTTGTCGATCTCGTCGATCAGCAGGATCGGGCGCTTCTCGGAGGTGAAGGCCTCCCAGAGCTTGCCCTTCTTGATATAGTTGCGAACATCCTTGGAACGCTCATCGCCCATCTGTCCATCGCGCAGGCGCGCGACTGCATCATATTCATAAAGGCCCTGAGCGGCCTTCGTTGTGGATTTGATGTGCCATTCGATCAGCGGAATATCGAGAGCCCTGGCCACCTCGATGGCCAGAACGGTCTTGCCGGTTCCAGGCTCGCCCTTGATGAGGAGCGGGCGCTCCAGCGCAATGGCGGCGTTGACCGCAACCCGCAGATCCTCGGTCGCGACATAATTTTCTGTGCCTTCAAAGCGCATATTGGACTCCCCTTGGGTCGTATCTGATCACTGCGCCGCGACATTAAGGCGTCGTGCGCGCGGTGCAAGCCGTGACGGTGCGGGAAGGGGGCGCCGGTTACGCTGACGCGCGGCTCGGGCAAGATAAAAGGCGCCTGGAAAATCTACAGCACGCTTGATCTTGCGAAAGAGAACATTAACACAAAAGATGGATTCTTTCGAAACTGGGAAAGAAACATTTGAGCAGCGTAAGATCATGCCTCTGAAACTGTCGCTTAAGCCGGGTGAGACCTTCGTGGTCAATGGCGCCGTTCTGCGCAACGGTGAGCGCCGGGGTGTGCTGTTGCTCGAAAACCATGCCCGTGTGCTTCGGGAAAAAGATATCATGCAGCCTGAAGAGGCCGATACTCCGGCCCGCAAGGTCTATTTTGCCGTGATGCAGATGTACCTTACCGGAGAGACGGAGGGACCGGCCTATGACCGCGCCGCGCTCGCTCTCGCTGCGCTGATCAAATCCGAACCGGATGTGGACCTGCGCGAGCGTGCGCTTGATATCTCGCGCGACATTGCAAGCGGCGCGCTTTATCGCGGACTGACCGGCTGCCGAAAGCTGGTCGCGGCCCAGCGGGAGATGGTCGATGCCTGAAGGAAGCGCCATGGGGTGCCTTATAGAGGATATGCAGGTCGTCTCTCTGGAGCAGGCGATTTCGTGCCTTGAGGCTGGCGAGCCGTGCGACGGTATAAGGGTCGATCTGGGTGGGGGCCGGTTTGCGGAAGCTGACGGACCGCTCGGCCGGAAAGGCCTTCTGCAAAGACTGCGCGGTCATCGCCTCCTCATGGCGATGGTTCAGGATGTTGCCGGGCTGCAGGTCAATGCAGAGGAAGTGTCGATTGTTTCCGAAGAGGTGCAGGAGCTCCTCGATGCTGTGAAGATGGCCCGCTAACGTCCCTGTGGATGGGCAAAGTGGACGCTGACGGAAAAAACCATGTGGCCGGGTGGTTCTATTTGGCCTGAAACTGTCCTAGACGCGCGCTCATGGATGCAGAACTCCTCTCAAAGTTTACCGCGACATTTGTCACCTTTTTCGTCCTGATCGACGTTCTCGGCGTGGCTCCCGTCTTTGCGACACTGACATCGGGCGGCGATGCCCGTTACCGGCGCAGCATGGCGGTAAAGTCCACGATCGTGGCAACGCTGATTATCTTCTTCTTCGCCTTTGCCGGTTCCTGGCTTCTGGGTGCCATGCATATCACGATAGCGGCGTTCAAGGCAGCCGGCGGTGTCCTGCTGTTTCTGATCGCGCTCGACATGGTCTTCGAAAAGCGGACCGAGCGGCGCGAAAACCGGGCCGAGACCGTGATGTCGGAGCATGACGCCAGCGCAGCCGAACCTGAAGATGTATCCGTCTTCCCGATCGGTATCCCGATGATCGCAGGCCCGGGCACCATTGCGAGCGCGATGTTCTACATGGCGGAGGCCGAGAGTACCGCTGAAAAGGGTGTCATCGTCGCCGCTCTTGCGGCCAACCTTTTGCTTGTCCTGGTGATTTTCCTTGCTGCCGGGCCGATTGTGCGAGCCATGGGGCCGAGCATTGCCGGCGCCCTGACGCGGATACTCGGTGTGATACTGGCCGCGCTGTCCGTGCAGCTATTGCTTGATGGCGTTGCGGATGCATTCCAGCTGCAAATCGCATCCTGAACGGTCCCTGAGAGCCATGCCAGTCAAATAATGCCGAAGCCCTGACGGCGCGAGACAAGGGATCGTTGCAGCGCCGCAAGCGCCATCCAGAAAACCGCCATCGCGGCGGCCGCAAGTCCCATGATTTCCAGCACATCGCTGCGTGACAGCTTGATGCCGGTTCGCGCGATATCAAGCAGGTCGTCTCCCAGCTGTTTTTCAAGTGCGACGGCACGGTCCCCGCCAGCCTCTGCGATCAGTCGGATCCGTCGCATGTCCGCGCTCGTCTGAACATGCTCGACCAGTCCAACGGCCGCGACGAGACCTACAGCATCGTGCAATCGATTAATCTGAGCAATCTCGCCAATCAATGCACCCATTGCGTCGGCACGCAGGGTCGAACGGAATACCTCGGCAACCGCGTCGCTGCGCTCTGACAAGGGGGCGATATCCTCGAACTCTGCCTGAAGGCGCGTGCGAAGTGTCGCCGGCGGAAGGACGGCGTCGAGACCGGCTTCCAGCCTCTGCTGGTAACGCGATGTCAGCCGGCCCGCCCGGTGTACGGACCGCAGGAGCGATGCAGCTTGCCGGATATTATATTCCGGCTGGTCAAGAACGTCGTCTGCGATCAGTCCCAGACCGGTCAGGCGCAAGTCGAAACCATTGTCGCGTGCGCCATTGCCAAACTCGTCTGCGGCGATCCATTCGCGCGAATTGCGCGCCAGGTCTTCAATTCGGCCGAGAACCGAAAATGCAGCACCGGCATCCTTGCCGCCAATCGCAGAAGGGCGAATCTGATCGTCCCCGGCGGGTTGAGCGGTTTCAGCGCGCTGCGCGGGGCCGGATTCGTCCGTACTGGCCGTGTCAGTCTTGGTTCCCCGGGCGGTCTGACGCTCGAACCGCAGTGTCGGTGGGCGCGTTGCCGTCTCATAGCGTGCTCGGACGTCATTGGGCAGAAAGAGCAGGGCGGCAGCGGCAAGCCGTTCATCCTCTGTGGCAAACCGCGGATTGCTGGCATTTTCGCTGCTGGCACTGGCGATTGCCTTGCGGTCGCGTTCTTCAAGCAACTGAGGAGCGGCAAGCAAAAAGCCGCGCGCGGCGGCCATGTCTCGCGCTCTTAGCTCCCTGTCGACGAGGTCTGACCAATAGGTCCGGGGATCGGCGCCGCGAGGCGTCATATCGCGAAACGCCTGGTCGATTTCAGTACGTGTCTCAACAATCGATTCGATGGTCGGCTCGGCAGGGAATTCACGCAGGGAAAACACACCGGCCACGACATTTGCGGCCAGCACAGGGATCAGGACCAGCATCGCATTGAATATGACCGCCTGGAGCCAACCCGAGGAAGGCCTGGCGGAGTGTCGTTTGACGAGAGCCATCGGGTCCTGATTATGTTCTGAGCGAGAGGACGGGGACAGCCTCTATACGCCACGTCAGTTCCTTATGAATCAAGTGCTGGCGGCAGTCAGCC
This sequence comes from uncultured Hyphomonadaceae bacterium, assembly GCA_964415675.1. GTDB lineage: Bacteria > Pseudomonadota > Alphaproteobacteria > Caulobacterales > Hyphomonadaceae > UBA5336. The sequence goes on along the minus strand of CAYQBG010000006.1, from coordinate 120,735 downwards.
TTAAATCTTCACAAATCACCCACAACTTAGCCGCGACTGGCGCAATATTTGCTTTCGGTCACGGGAAAGCGCGTTGACGCAAGCGTGAACAGCATGGGACCGGGCTTGTCGCCCTTGCTTGTTGCACGCGTCAGGCGACGCCGATATATGGGGGCCAGTTCAGGAGGCCATTCGATGGACGACTTCGATCTGGAAGGCTACGAGCCGTCAGCGGACGAAGACTTCATGTGTCCGCGCCAGCAGGCATATTTCCGGGCCAAGCTTCTGGCCTGGAAGGCGGATATTCTCAGCGGATCCAAGACAACGATTTCGAATCTCCAGCAGGATAGTTCGGCCCTGCCGGATCTTGTCGATCGTGCGTCTGCTGAGAGCGACAAGGCGCTGGAGCTTCGTACGCGTGACCGGCAGCGCAAACTGATTTCCAAGATTGATGCGGCGATCCGGCGCATCGATGAAGGAACTTACGGTTATTGTGAAATGACGGGAGAGCCGATCAGCCTGAAACGACTGGAAGCCCGCCCGACCGCCACGCTCAGTCTTGAGGCGCAGGAAATGCATGAGCGCCGTGAGCGGACCGTCCGCGACGACTGAGTCTTGCTTCCGAATGCCCGAGAAATGAAGGAACGGCCGCCACGGATGGCGGCCGTTTTACTTTCACCCAACGCCCGGCATCATCTTGTGCGGAGCCGATCCGAGCCTCAACACTCGCATAGGTGAGCGAATCGCTGGTTAATGAAACCAATTCAATAGTTTCCAGGCGATTCATCATTTGATTCATCAGACATCTCCCCGGCCGGCCTGCCAGGGGGGCGGCCTGATTCCCTAACTGCTCGTTAACCGAATGCCCCTCATGAAACCTGTCAGCGTGTGCGATTGGAGTCTGGAGCATGCCAGCTAAAGACGAGACCTTGAAGATCCGCGGGCGCCACAAGGAACCGCGCCCTGGTAAGAATTACCGGTCTGACAATCTGAAGGCGCCGTCGCTGGATCCAGATCGCCCCATTCCGACGGCGCGCGGTGTCCTTTCGGCTGCTGAGATCGAGGCGCTGTTGCGTCCGAACCTGCCAGAGCCCGAACCCGTAGTCGACACGTCTCCAAAGACTGTCCCGGATTTCGGGGAAACCGAACGTGAAGATCTTGATGCGGCGGAGCGGCTGGCCGCCCGTCTCAGCCTGACCCTGCGCCGGCAAAGCGAATTGCCGCTGGCACTGTCATTGGTACAAGTCTCGCGCCAGGCTTGGCGTTATGGCCTGCCTGATCCGGGGACGGGCGCGGCCTTTCTTGCATTCGGCGATGCTGACGGGAATGTCGAGGCGGTCCTTGTAGTCAGCGGCGCACTTGCAGCCGGACTGGTCGATGCCGCTTGTGGGGCGGATGGCGAACTTGTGGCTTCTGCGCGACCGCGCGGATTGACGGATATCGACGCCCGTCTTATCAGCCGTTTGTTCGAGCCGATTGGCCCAAACCTGCCTGGTGGCGAACTCCTTTGCCTGGAGACACGCCGCGCTTTTGCGCTTGCCCTTTTGCCGCCGGGTGAGGCGCATATTCTGGAATTTACGGCGCAACTTGATGAATTGTCGGGGACTGCACACCTGCTTCTGGGCAGCTGGCCTCAGTCGCGCGCCGATCGCGCCAGCGCGCCACGCGCAGAGGACGCCGGACGCGGGCCTGACGGTCTTACAGCATTGCTGACCGCACGGATTGCGTCCCTGTCCGTGCCTGTGAGCCGTCTGTCGGACCTCAAGCCCGGCGACACGTTGCTACTCGGTGTGCCGGCAGATGAACCGGTTCAGCTCCTGTCTGGCGGGCGCGACGGGGCGGTGGTCGCGGAAGGCGAGGTCGGTCGCAAAGGTATGCGTATGGCGGTCAGAGTGCGCGAGCGTACCAGCCGTCTGCGCTAGAGTGCCGCGACCGCCCTCTTGCCAGATGCGGCGAATGCGCGACATTGGCGGGCATGAATGAACGCTCCGCCGGCCCGGAAATCCTCAAGCTGATCGACCTCATCGCCAAACTGCCGGGGCTAGGGCCGCGATCGGCGCGGCGTGTGGCGCTGCACCTGCTAAAGCGCCGGGATGCGCTGATGCAGCCGCTGGCCGAGGCGATGGTAGATGCGGCTGCGCGGATCGAAGCGTGCCAGACCTGCGGGAATTTCGATACGCTCCAGCCTTGCGCGGTTTGCCGGGCCGATGGTCGTGACGAGGGTTTGATCTGCGTGGTCGAGGATGTTCCCGACCTTTGGGCGCTGGAGCGGGCAAGCGCCTTTCGCGGGCGCTATCATGTGCTCGGCGGTGTGCTGTCAGCGATTGACGGGATTGGGCCGGAAGAGCTCAATATCGCGGCACTGGTGAAGCGCGTGCGCAATGGCAATGTACGCGAGGTCATCCTTGCGCTGAATGCCACGCTGGATGGCCAGACGACCGCCCATTATGTCGCCGACCAGCTCGAGCCTTTGGGTGTCAGCCTCACACGTCTTGCGCATGGTGTGCCGGTGGGCGGCGAGCTCGACCATCTTGATGACGGCACACTCGCCGCCGCCCTGCGTGCGAGGCGCTGACGGGGCAAGTGTCCTGTTGTTTTCGGGACTTAAATATCAGCCTTGTCCCGACATTGCGAACAAACCGCTAGCCGTCGACGACCGGTGTGAGCACCATTTCCACGCGGCGGTTCAGCGCCGGATTGGTCTGTGAAACTGGCTGGGTCTCGCCTCGTCCGGCGGTGGCGATCCTGACCTCACGCACGCCCTGGTTCATCAGATAGTTCGCAACGCTGTCGGCGCGCCGCTGCGAAAGGCGCATATTATAGTCTGCCGGCCCGTCCTGGCTCGCATGGCCGACAATATCGATGGCGGTTGAGGGGTATTCGCCAAGCGTGCGGGCCACATCATTCAACGGACCGTAAAAGCTCGGCTGGATTTGCGAACTGTCGAACGGGAAGGTCACATCGGCCGGCATGGTCAGCTGAAGCTGGTCGCCGACACGCGCGACCTGGATGCCCGTGCCCTGCGTGCGCTCTCTCAGGGCGCGCTCCTGGCGGTCCATATAATTTCCTACAGCACCGCCGGCGAGGGCGCCGATCACGGCGCCTATGGCAGCGTTTCGTGTATCGTCACCTCCCGCAAGCGTACCGAGCGCTGCGCCACCTGCCGCGCCGGCCCCCGCGCCAATAGCTGTCTTGCGTCCGATATTCGCATTCTGGCAGCCGACGATCAGTAGGGCGGCTGCGATTCCGATCATTGAATTCTTCATGACTGGTTCCTTCCGCGATAACTCGCAGACAGAAGCATAAAGCCAGTCGGAAGCTCGTGCACGCGGTTTCTTTTTTTGGGTTCAGTATTCCCAGGCCAGCTCGACCCCGGCGGTGAAGGGCTCGTTCACGAAGCCGGTGAGATTGTTGAAATCGATCCCGCCGGTCAGCGCTTCCTCATCCGTGATATTGCGCGCGAACACCGAGACATCATAGCCGGCATCGGCGTCATAGCCGAGGCGCAGCCCGCCTTCCCAATATCCGTCCTGCCCGAACTCGACACTTTCATAGAGGAAGAAATTCGTGTCGCCCTTATAGGCCCAGTCGGTGAACGCATAGAGTTCACCTTCGCGAAATGGCACGGCGTAGCGCGCCGTGAAATTAGCGATCCACTCCGGCGCATTGGGGAAGCTGTTGCCTGAGATGTTGAAGCCGAGCGAGTTGCCCGCATCGTCAAACACTTCCGGATCCAGAATTGTGCAGGGCGCCCCGCAGCCCGGTGCAATCAGCAGGTCATCCTTGATCTCGGTCTTGTTGTAGGACAGCCCGCCCGTCACCAGAAGCTGAGGGGTCACGATGGCCTCCAGATCGGCCTCGAAACCATAGCCCTCCGCCTTGTCGGCATTGAAAAGGGCGACCGTGTTGTCGAGCCCGCCGACAATCGTCAATTGCTGGTCGTTCAACTCATAGAAGAACAGATTGGCGTTTGCGCGCACCCGGTCCTGCCAGAGCTGCGACTTCACGCCGGCCTCATAGGACAGAACGGTCTCGCTGTCGGCCGTCGACAGCTCATTGCCGAAGACGAGCCGGCCCTGAACCGAGGGCGAGCGGAAGCCGCGGGCAATGCGGCCATAGAAGTTGATATCCTCGCTCCAGTCATAAGCGGCGGATACGTCCCAGCTGATCTGGTCGTCGGCGACGGTTTCGGTCAGCGGGCCCACCGTTCCCGATCCGAACGGGCCGAGTGTGCGCTCGGCAACGAAGTCTTTCTCGTCATCGGAGAAGCGAGCCCCGCCGGAAACGGTGAGCTTGTCGGTCACGTCATAGGATAGCGACGCGAAAACGCCAAAGGCCTGCGTATCCTGTGCGCGAGTGGCAATTCCATTGGGCGTGTCCGGCGTGCCCGACAGCGTATCGAAGGACAGCGAGGTGATCTCTACTTCCTCATCAAACACGAACAGGCCTGCCTGACCTTGCAGGGGGCCGCCATTGTCATAGGCGGCGCGCAGCTCATGGGTGACCTGGGTGAGTTCGTCCACGCCGCCGGCGCTCTCGGAGGCGAAGGGAATAAAGCCCGGGAAGGAGAAGCCGTCATTCATGCCATCGAACGGGAAGAACTTGTCGCCAGGAACGCCCTGACCGGAGAAGTCTCTTGCGGAGATCACGCCGCCATCAATATCGCCGCGCGAGAAAACCTCTGCAGTCTCATAGCCGAAGAGATAGGTGAGCGCGACGCTGTCGCTCAGCGACTTTTCAAGGGTCAGTGTGGCGCCCCAGGCATCCTGTTCCAGCGGGTTGCCGCCGCCGCCATCAAAGAACACCGTGTCACGATCGAAATTCGTATTCAGGCCGCGTTGGCCCGGATCGATGATATTGGCGCGGAAGAGGCGCGCGGAGCTTTCATTCGAGCGGGCATGGAGGTTGAGCAGGGCGGAGAAGTCATTGTCGAATGGCGTCAGCAGGAACTGCACGCGCCCGGCATATTCTTCGAACCCCTCATAGACATCGTCTTCACCCGTGAAACCATTGTCCACATAGTCGTCACGCGTCTGGGCGAGACCGGAAACCCGCACGGCCAGCGCATCGTTCAGCCGCCCGCCGACAGCGCCTTCCAGATCGATAGTGTTATACGTGCCCCACGCGGCCCGGGCATAGGCATCGAGTTCGTCGGTCGGCTTTTTCGAGTCGAATTTGATGATCCCACCCGGCGAGTTGCGGCCGAACAATGTGCCTTGCGGGCCGCGCAGTACTTCGATCGTCTGGAGGTCGAAGGCCGGATAGCCCTTCAGGATCGGGTTTTCATAAGGCACGCCGTCATAGACCAGAGAGACCGGCTGGGAGGCATTCAGGTCGAAATCAGTGTTCCCGATCCCGCGGATATAGAAACGCGGGAAGGCGCGGCCGAACGAGCTCTCCGCAATCACGCTGGGAACGCGCGCGGAAAGGAAGCGGACATCGGCGCCGGAAGCTTTCAGATTGTCGATGGTCTCCTCGCCAATGGCGGTGACGGAGATCGGGACATCCTGAAGGTCTTCCTCTATCTTTTGTGCCGTCACGGTCACTTTCTGAAGCCGGGCTTCCTCATCGACCGACTGGGCTGAGACTGGCATTTCGGCTGCGAAAGCAAAAAAGCTCGTTCCGGCCATGAGCCGGAGAAGATTCCTGATGGACATGACGCCGATCACCCTTTTTCCTGTTATGGTCCGGCAATGCGGCCGGCTACTGTGTGACGGTTCTGTGATGATTGGCCGATGCGTCAAGCTTCGCGCCTGCACAATAGCCCCGCAACGATATGCTTTGCCAGTAAACGTGGCGCAGCCGCAACAAAAACGACTGGATTGAGGAAGGAAGACGGGTGGCATACACGCTATACGGGGCAGAGGTCAGCTATTTCACCGGCAAGGCGCGCGCCTTTCTCGACTGGAAACGTGTTGACTATGCAGAAGAAGCAGCGACGCGCGACGTCTATCGCGAAATTATCGTTCCGCGGGTCGGCTGGCCTGTCATACCGGTTGTGTGCGGGCCCGATGATGAAATGTTGCAGGACACGTCAGATATCATCGACACGCTGGACGCGCGCCATGGCCTGCCATCTGTTTACCCTGATACGCCCGCGCAGAAGCTCGCAGCGCTCCTTCTGGAACTTTATGGCGATGAGTGGCTCGTTTTGCCGGCCATGCATTATCGCTGGTCGTACAACCGCGATTTTGCCTATGGCGAATTCGGAAAAATCTCGGCGCCGGACGCCACGCCCGAGAAACAGTATGAGATCGGACGCGCGAATGCGACGAATTTCGAGGGCGCACTGCCGGTCCTGGGGATCGATGCGAGAACGGCCTCGGCGATTGAGGCGGGCTATTGCGAATTGCTCGATCAGCTCGATGCGCATTTCGCCAGATATGAGATGCTGCTGGGCTCGCGACCCTCGATTGGCGATTTCGGCCTGTTCGGGCCACTCTATGCCCACCAGTATCGCGATCCGGAATCGGGCAAGCTGATGCAGGCGCGCGCGCCGAATCTGGTGCGCTGGGTCAAGGCTTTGCGAGATGGGACCGGCGCCTATCCGGGCGCTTTCCTTGAAGGTGACGAGGTGCCCGAAACCCTGCTGCCTATCCTCAGAACTCAGATGGTCGACCAGTTTCCCTGCCTGGCAGACACGGCCAGGGCCCTTGCCGAATGGGCCAGGGACCAGTCGCCCGGCACGCAGGTTCCGCGTGCTCTGGGCCGGCACGAATTCACCACCCATGGTGCAAAGGGCGAGCGTATGATCTTTCCGTTCAATCTGTGGATGTTGCAAAGGCCGATCAGGCATTATCGCGGGCTCAGCGGAGAGGCGCGTGAGCGTACCGATGCGTTCCTGTCCGCGATTGGTGGCGCTGCCTTTGCCGAATTTCCCGATTTCCCCAAGCTGAAGCGCAAGGATTATCGGCTGGTGCTGGCCTGATCCGACATGAAAAGAGCCGCGCCTGAGATGAAACGCGGCCCATTCAAATTTTCAAATGTGATGACTGATCGGATGAGGCCGATCAGTTCCAGGGATTGAAGCGGGTAATGGGCTTGGGAGGGGGTGCGCCCTCCTCATCCTCATCAGACACATTGTCGCCCTGCGCCTGGCCATGAGGCTCTGCCGGGCTGTGATCCTGTCCGGGTTGTGTCACCGGGACTTGTTGCGTCGGTGCGGGATTGGGCGTCTGGGTGTATGCTGGGGCCTCCGGCTGGGCCGGCTGCGGCTGCGGATGGCTCACTGACGGCGTCGGTGTCGGCTGGAATGCCGGCTGCGACGCTGGTTCCTGCGGCTGGGCATAGGGCGTTGCAGGGGGCTGTGTGGGCTGTGGTGTGTGGGGCACAAAGCCGGCGGTGCCGTTATCAGCCTCCGGAGCTTGTGAGCCCCCGAACGCCCCGCTGGGATTGTCCCGTGCATCCTGCGCATAGCCACCTAACTGGCTGGCGGCCGTGTCTGCTGCTTCTGTGACCTCCTGCGCAGCAGTTTCAGCCGCGTCGGCAGCACTTTCGCCTATCGTCGTGCCTTGCGGGTCCAGCTGCGGGCCACGATCGCTGGCCAGCGCCTCTGCTGCTTCATTGGCTTCGGTACCGAACGGGCTCTGGACGGGGCTGGCTGACTGTTCGGCAGTTGTGAAGCTTTGCGCAGGATAAGGCGGCGTTTGAGCCGTTCCGGGGGCCGGTGTGTTGCTGGCCGGTGCCGGATCTGCGGCAGAGGGCTGCTGCCCCCAGATCTGCGAAGCGCTCGGTGGCTGTTGAGTCAGACCGGCATCGGCCGGCACGGGGTTGGCTGGATCGTTGCTTGCATCAGCCGGCATCTGATCTGTCGCAGGGCGCGCATCGGATGTGAAAGCTGTTTCGACGGGCATGGCCGGGCTTTCGGTTTGCACCGGATGTGCAGCGCCCGTATCTTCCGGAGTCTCAGAGGCGGCCGGGGGCTGGGTCTGGCCGTACCCGCCGCCGAAACCGCCCGGAGCGCCAAATCCGGAGAAACCGGTATTGACTGGTGTAGGGGCGGGTGTCGGTTGCGGTGCGGTGTCTTCCTGCGGGGGGGCAACAACCTCGTCATAAGACGGTGAGGTTCCGCCAAAAACGCCCGTATTCTGCTCCTCGGGCGCAGGCGCAGGCTCCACCGATGAGGTCTGGGGCGTGTCGTCAAATGCCGCGCCGCTATCTACAGCGGGGGTGGTCTCGGCTGAGGGCACCTGACCGTGCCAGCTCTCATCGACATTGTCTTCCAAAACGTCTGCCGGATCCTGGACCTCTTCGGCCTGCTCGACAGGCAGGTCGGGAATACCGTCGCCGTCCAGGTCGAGGCCGGCCAGCACTGTGTCGATGGCGGTTTCAGTGCCACGCGCCTGACGTGCGGCTTCGCGATGCATTTCAGCAAAGGCCTGCTGGTAAGGTGTGCCGTCATCATTGCGGCTTTCCGCGATCTCCTCCGCACTCACCTCTTCAAGAAGCTTGCCCTCCCGGCTTAGCAGCTGCATGGACTGTGGTTCCCCGCCGAGAATGACGGAATATCCCTCAGTCTGGTAAGCGAGCCGGCCATCGTCGGTCTCGGCCCAGCCGATCCGGCGCTTACGGGTCATCTCGCCGAGCTTGTCGATGAGCTTCTTGGTGGATGAATGGAGCATTTCGGCCTGCCTGTGATCGTGACTGTTAACCTTCCGGCAAGCTTTACCTGCTGACAGGCGAATATTCAAACGACTGTTGCGGGCGATTGGTCTGACTAAGGCTCAATGTGGAACGAGCCATTTGCGCATTTGTACGATCATTTCACGCGACCTGTGCGCGCGTCCGTCTGACGCATCAGTCTGCGGGCATAGCCGGACGGTATCGCATTTCCGCAAGACGCGCACGGCTTGCAACAGCTGCAGGAGCGGAATCTGTGGGGCCGGTATAATCGTCGGGCAGGGCAAACACCCAGGCAAAGTCACCTGATGTGCAGACCAGATGATCGCTATAGGCCTCAAGGCCCGGACGACAGGTCTCCCGGTCAGGGCCCGCAAGCTCGGAAAGGCGTGTCGTTCCGATCTGCGCGCCATCGGGCCCGGCAATTCTCGGGCTGCGCGTTACCACTGCGAAGACCTGACCGCGAGACCAGTCCGGCTCCAGTGTGAACAGCGTCTCGCCCGCGTCAGAGCGTACATGGAAAACGGGGTAGGCTTCACCTTCGCTCATGTCCTGGCCTGCGATTATGCTGAGCCCGGGAAAAGCCGCCTTCGCAGCCTCGGGTGTGAATGCCGTCGCAGCGTTCAGCTGCCCGGCGCCCTCAGGGCCGATGGTCAGTTCAGACACATCAGGCGCGGTCGGCGTCCAGCCCGCGCGCACCGCGGCGATATCGATGAGCAATTGCTTGACCGGCATGTCGCCGGCTGCCGAGAGATCTGTGCGGAAGCCCTCTATCGTGCCTTCAGGGGAGACGAGAATATAGCTCGGCGTCCAGGCGATCTGCAATTTGTCCCGGAGGCTGGCATCTGAGTCGAGTACGGTAGGGTATCTGTAGCCCTTGTCCGCAAAATAGGCCTCGACACTGCCATAACGGCCATAGGCTTCGTCTGCGCGCGCCGCATTTGGCGGGGTGTGTATCGAGATGAAATCGAGCCCCGGATCCTGCGCGATGGCCCGGCTCAGCGCGGCCACATAGGGCGCATCGGCCATACAGTCGCCGCACCATATTCCCCAGACATCGATCAGCGTCCAGTTCGAGATTGAAGCGCTGTGGAATTGCCCGCCGCCTGCCAGCGGTCCTGAAAATTCGGGAAGTGGCTGGCCGAGCAAATCATACCCAAAGGGGCGACCATAATCGTCGCGGGGCAGGATGTCAGAAGTTGCCTGGCCGGGCGCGGTTTGCGCGTTCTGCGTCATGAAGGCCGTTGCAGGGCTCTCTGGGCCAGAGACCTCATTGTCCCCGGAGCCATTGCATGCGCCCAGCAGGGCAAGTGCAGCGATCGCGACAATCATGGGCGTTTTCATCACTGTTCTCCCCTTGCCGGGCGCGACAATACCCGTTCACACAAGCTGCTGACGAATGTCATGGGCACTTGATAGACCGCTGGTGCATATGGCGACCACATTATCGACACTGGAGAGTTTCTAAAGCAAATCGCAATTCAAATGCTGCGCTGTCTGCTTGCGGTGTATCCGCTGTTCATGGGCGTCCGGAAATTTATTTCCGGTGCGCTGTCGCCCCTGACAGCCCCGGGCGCGGTCAGAAAGCTGAAGGCGGCGAGGGACCGGCCTCCGGCAGCAAAGCCCGACCTCAGCCTCCAAAGCAAAGGGCCCCGACGCATCGGGGCCCTCCAGAATGGCAAAGCAACAGTCTGGCGTCCTAGCTGTAAATCTCGAACAGTCCGGCTGCGCCTTGGCCACCGCCGATGCACATGGTCACCACGCCCCACTTTGCGCCGCGGCGCCTGCCTTCGAGCAGGATGGAGCCGGTGCAGCGGGCGCCGGTCATGCCAAAGGGGTGACCGATCGAGATCGAGCCGCCATTGACGTTATACTTCTCCGGATCGATGCCGAGCCGGTCACGCGAATAGAGGCACTGGCTGGCAAAGGCCTCATTGAGTTCCCAGAGATCGATATCGTCGACCTTGAGGCCATGACGCTCCAGAAGACGCGGCACGGCAAAGACCGGGCCGATGCCCATCTCGTCGGGATCGCAACCGGCGACATTGAAGCCGACAAAACGGCCAAGCGGCTGCAGGCCACGGCGTTCGGCCTCCTTGGCTTCCATGACAACGACAGCGGCCGCACCATCAGACAGCTGAGAGGCATTACCGGCAGTGATATACTTGCCTTCCTTGACAACCATGCCGTCCTTGAAGACCGGCTTCAGGCCAGCGAGGGATTCAGCGGTTGTGCCCGGCCGGTTGCAATCGTCGCGGTCCACAGTGACCTTCTGGCGGGTTTCCTCGCCGGTCTCCTTGTTGCGCAGGACCATCTCGGTTTCGATCGGAATGAGTTCCTCGGCCATCTTGCCCGATTCCTGGAAAGCGGCCGTACGGCGCTGGCTCTCGGCGGAATATTCATCCTGGTATTCGCGCGAGACATTGTAGCGATCGGCCACGATTTCCGCCGTTTCGATCATCGACATCCAGACCGCCGGCCATGTCTCGAAAAGCCCTTCCTCGACAATGCGGTGACGATTGGTCTTACCCGAATGGGCCACCAGGGACAGGCTTTCGACACCGCCGCCCACGGCGACCGGCGCGCCTTCATTGATGACGGTGTGCGCGGCATTGGCGATGGCTTGCAGGCCTGACGAGCAGAACCGGTTGATCGTGGCGCCGGCGGTCGATGAGGGGCAGCCTGCTGCGAGGGCGATATTGCGCGCCACATTCATGCCCGTGGCACCTTCCGGCTGGGCCGATCCGAAATACACGTCTTCGACGGCAGCGGCTTCGACGCCAGCGCGCTCCAGAGCGCCCTTCATCACATGGCTGCCCATGACGATGGGGTGGGTATCATTGAGGCCGCCGCGATGCGTCTTGGTGAGCGCCGTGCGGGCCGTGGAAACGATAACGGCTTCGCGCATAGAGTATTCCTCCTGTTGAATCTGTTCTTCAAGCATTGCCATGAGTTTGACTTGCCCCGCTCAGCCTAACCGGCCTTGCTGCGTTGCGCCAGACCATTCCCAACGTCAACGAATGGCGCGCGACTGCACCTGGTTGCTTCCTGCGGGGCCGAACCACGCTAGGGTGTGGTCAAACGGTCCATGAGGGAGACAGGGCGATGAGCATTTTCAAGTTTATCAAGGACAAGGGCAAGGAACTGCTGGAGGAGAAGAAAGACAGTTCCGAGGCCATTCGAGAAGAGGTCAGGGATCTCGGCCTTGATGAGGCCACCAGCGAGGATTTCAAGATCGAGGTGGATGGCGACCGGGTGAAGCTGGCGGGTACTGCGCCAGACCAGGAAACCCGCGAAAAAATCGTTCTCGCAGCGGGGAATGTGAACGGCATCGCCGAGGTCGAGGACAAGATGAAGGCACAGCAAACAACCTTCTATACGGTCCGGTCGGGTGATACGCTGTCCAAGATCGCCCGTGCCCATCTGGGCAGCGCGCGGCTCTATCCGGAGATCTTCGAGGCGAACCGCCCCATGCTCACCCATCCCGACAAGATCTATCCCGGTCAGGTGCTGCGTATTCCGGGCACGAAGTCGGCCTGAACCGGGCCGAACCCGGATAAAGCCCGGCCCTCAGGTGGCCGGGCTTTTTCGTTTGGGCGCCAGGGGTTGGGTAAAGCGCAAGCGCAGAAACCGGGCTGGGCCATGCACCCGCCAAAATCGCCTTAATTACGATTGTCAGCCCGCGCCGCACCCTCTGCAGAAGCTTTGCCAAAGGTCTCCCGAGCGACGTCCTCTCCATAATCGGTCGTCTGGCCTTCGGTGTAGAAGGTCTCCCAGCGCAGGCCGCCAGGGTCTGCCACCCAGGTTTTCTGACTGTTGGCATAACAGCAATGGGCGGCCGCCTCATCAAAAGTGGCCTCTCCGGCCGATTTTAGGCGGCTTGCGATCTCAGTCAGATCCTGCGGTGTTTCGGCCTCCAGGCCCACATGATCGACGCCAACGCGCCCGCCGCAATGGGTCGATATCACGAAGTTCACAGAGGGATTTTCCAGGGACCATTTTGCATAATCGTCACGGGTAAAACTCGGCGCCTGACCGAAAAGGTTAGTGTAGAATTGAGCAGATTGGGTGACGTCTTTGACGCCGACATGGATGTGCAAACGGGTCATGGTTTGGGTCCTTTTTCGTGAGTGCAGCAAGAGGTCGCCAGTCTGGCCAGTGGCGCGAGAACGTCGGCACGTCCGGCGCAACAGTCCTTCATCAGGAAGGCAATCAGGTTTCGTATCGCGCCAAATTCCGCGCGGTAGATGATGGAGCGGCCCTGGCGATCGCCACGGATCAAGCCCGCACGCGACAGTATCGCCAACTGAGCAGACGCTGTTGTGAAGGCGACACCGCTTTGCGCGGCAGCGTCGCCAGCGGCCAGACCTTCCGGCCCGGCTTGAACAAGCGCCTGGAACAGGCCCAGGCGGCGCTCATGGGCCAGCGCTGAAAGCGCATGAATAGCGTTCTTTGTTTCCATATTCCATAAATGCATGGAATTTCGTATCATGTCAAGCTGCCGTCGGAATTCTTCTTCGCCGTATGTCTTACGCGGTTTGAATTTCGACCGTCTGCCCTCAGTACAATCAGCGGCAGGCGAAATTGGCGGGACCAGCGGCTTTCAAGCCTCATGGTGAATGAGGTGAGGCAGGTACATGACGAGGGACAAGCGGCCACCTGGGCCGGCCGGGGTGTGAAGTGTGCCAGCTTCTTGCCCGTGAACCCGGCCTCGCCTCTTGTCCGGTGGAAAGAGATCGACCAACCGATTGTCTGGCCGGTCTTTTTCTGGAACCTGCGTCGCCCGGACCCTGGCCCAATCTTGCCAGGCCACGGGGCGTGTCGCAGGTCACACCCCGTGGCCGCAAAGGCGAGGCAAAATGCGAGAGGAACCTCAACCGGGGGAATGGTCGCATGGTGCTGATCCTGGAAAAGTCGTTCTGGCTCGTCGCCCTGCATTTCATTGGCGACTTCCAGATGCAGAATGACTTCATCGCGGAAAATAAACAGCCCGGTGGTTCGGGCACCTGGCCGTGGGTGCTCAGTGCGCATGCCGCTGGCCATGCGGTTCTGGTGGCACTGGTCCTGGGGCCAGTTTTCGGAGCCGCCGAATTCATCGCTCACTGGATTTGCGACTATGCCAAGAGCCATGGCTGGATGGGGCGCGGAATGCAGGGCTTCTGTATCGACCAGGCCGTGCACCTGGCCACCAAATTCGTCTGGCTCGGTCTCTGGCTGATCTGGCAGCCTGATCAGTTCATTGCCCTCTGATCATCCGTGAGAGGGTGGAAATCGGTGCGAATTCCTTAAAAAACACGGTTTGAACAGAAAGGTGGCCTGTTCCGGTCACAGCAAACACGTGTATTGGTGGCAGCAATACCGACGGATGGAGGACTCGTCATGATCAAGGTCGCCGGCCGGGCGCGGGGTTTCATTGCGGCAGGATTTGCCGTGCTTCTCGCATCATGTGGCGGCGGCGACAGTCCGCCTGACAGTCAACAAGCCGAGGTCGAGCAGAGCGATCCCGTCGAGCGTTCGCGCCGCGACCAGGTGGCGGCAGAGCGACGTGAGCGGCTACGTCAGCGCGCGGCGGCCGATAATGAGGCTGATTTCAGCTATTTCCGCTACCGCGTTGATGTCGGCGGGGATACGCCAACCGCCTGTTTCGTCTTTTCCAAACCCCTTGATTCCGATGCAGATTACAGCCCCTATGTCGATTTTCGTCCGGCATTCAAGCCGGCGCTGAGTGTCGTAGGCCGCGAATTGTGCGTGGGGGGGCTGAGCTTCGGCGAGCAGCGCACTGCAATCCTGAAATCCGGGCTCCCGTCCGAAAGTGGCGAGGCGCTGGCCCGCGAGGAAGAAGTGCCGATCGATTTCGCCGACCGCCCCCCATATGTCGGGTTCAAGGGCGCTGGCGTCATTCTTCCTCGCGAAGAAGCCGATGGCCTCCCCATTGAGACGGTAAATGTCGACGAGGTAAACGTCACTGTCTCCTATGTTCCGGACCGTGTGCTTTACGACAAGTCTGTCAGCCAGGGCGTCACGATCAGCGAAGGCGGATATGGCAATCTTTATGGTGACGAGCGCGCCAGCGACGTGGCTGTCGAGCTCTGGTCGGGCACGATGGCGATCGACAATGTCCAGAACGCTCCGGTCGTCACCGTTTTCCCGCTGCCCGATGTGATCGGCGATCTTGAGCCCGGCGCCTATTTTGTCGAGGTCGAGGATGCCCGTGAGCTTGGCGGGCGGCGCGCGAGTCCGGCTTCCGCCAAGCGCTGGATCATGCTGACCAATCTCGCCCTGACCGCCTATCGCGGTGAGCACGGTCTAGACATTACCCTGAGATCGCTGCGCGACGGACAGGAGATCGTCAGCGCCGATGTTCAGCTCATCGCACGCAATAATGAGATCATCGCCGAGGGGGAAACCGATGCCGAGGGCCGGGTCAGCTTTGCGGCCCCTCTTCTGTCGGGCAAGGGGAATGGCGCGCCGAAACTCGTCATGGCTTATGGCGCGCGCAATGATCTTGCCGTCCTGGATCTCACCCGCGCGCCGGTCGATCTGTCCGAGCTTGAAACGGGCGGTCGCTCGACACCTGGCCCCGTCGATGCCTATCTCTATACTGATCGCGGGATCTACCGGCCTGGCGAGCCTGTCCATATCACGGCGATGATGCGCAACCGTGCTGGCGTGATGGTATCAGACCGGGCCGGCACGCTGAGAGTCTACCGGCCCAACGGGATGGAGGCGGACGCACTGCGTTTCGTTGAGAGCGAAGCGGGCGCACAGCTCATGTCCTATGAACTTGCGCGCGATGCTGCGCGCGGCGAATGGCGCGCCGTTCTTGACATTGACGGAATGGGACAGGCCGGTTCGGTCAGCTTCTCGGTCGAGGATTTCGTGCCCCAGCGGATCGGCGTCGAACTGGCCGCTGACGAGAACACGCCTGTCCGGGCTGGTGAAACGCGCGAAGTGACCGTGGATGCGCGCTTTCTTTACGGTGCGCCGGGCGCCGGCCTGACCGTTGAGTCGCGTGCGCGCATCGAACCCGACCCAAGCCCGTTCGAGGGTTTTGACGGCTTCAGTTTTGGGCGCCACGATGAACAGTTCCGCGAACAGATCCTGCAGATGCCAGTGGTGACCACTGATGGCGCAGGAAAGGCCCTGGCGCGTATTGAGCCGGGCCGGCGGGGCATGGAAAGCGGCAGGCCGTTGCGTCTTAATACTGTCGTCAGCGTGCAGGAGCCTGGTGGCCGGGCCGTCTCGGAGAGCGTTCGCATACCCTACAGGCCACGTGACCTTTATCTCGGTATCAAGCCAGCGGGCGATGGCCGTGTTCCGCAGGGCGCGCCAGCGCGGTTTGAACTGGCGGCTATCGGCGCCGATGGCGACGCGAAGGCCGCCGAGCTCAGCTGGAGGCTGGTCGAGATCGATTATCATTATGACTGGTACCGCGAGGGTGGCCGCTGGCGCTGGCGCCGCTCGCGCTCTGTGACCACCGTGAACGAGGGTGTGGCGCAAACCCAGTCCGGATCGGGCGCGTCGATCAGCGTCGATGGGCTGGATTGGGGGCGTCACGAACTGACTGTGACCGCACCCGGCGGCGCCGAAACGAGCCATGGCTTCTATGTCGGCTGGGGCGGGCGTGTATCCGATGACGGCGTTGAAGCGCCGGACCGCGTCCAGGTGTCGTTGAACGATGACAACATCCAGCCCGGCGGAACGGCTGAATTCACGATTGTTCCGCCTTATGATGGCGATGCCCAGATCGTTGTTGCAACCGATCGCATCCTGACCGTTGAGACCCGCCCCGTGTCTGCTGAAGGCACGCGGATCACGCTTCCCGTGACAAGCGAATGGGGCGAGGGCGCCTACCTCATGGTCAATGTCTATACGGCGCGCGATCCTGTGCTTGATGCCAAGCCGCGCCGCGCTGTCGGGGTCGCTTATGCCCCGGTGAACATGGCGGAGCGAACCTTCAACCTGACCATCTCTGCCCCGGAAGTGGTGCGCCCGCGTCAGGAGCAGCTGATCGCGGTCGAGATTGAGGGCGGTCCGCGAGAGCCTGTCTATTTGACGCTCGCAGCTGTCGATGAAGGAATTCTCAATCTCACCAAGTTCCAGAGCCCCGATCCGGTCTCCTATTATTTCGGCAAGAAGGCACTGGGCGTGTCGCTCTATGATGATTATGGGCGGCTTCTGAACCCCAATCTGGGCTTGCCGGCAGAGGTGCGCACGGGCGGCGACCAGCTCGGCGGCGAGGGGCTGTCGGTGGTCCCGACCAAGACCGTGGCCCTTTTCTCCGGCGTGGTGGATGTCGGGCGGTCGCGATCGGCTAAGGTCCGGTTCGACATTCCCGACTTCAATGGCGAATTGCGTCTGATGGCGGTGGCCTGGTCGAAGGATGGGCTGGGCTCGGCCGCGCGCCCGCTCACCGTGCGCGATCCGGCGCCCGCAGAACTCATCCTGCCGCGCTTCCTCGCACCGGGCGATGAGGCGGTCGTGACGGCGAGCATCGATAATGTGGAATTGGAGACGGGGCGTTTCGATGCCAGCCTCACGGCAGCCGGACCGCTTAGCGTTGCTGCCGGCGAGATTTCGCGCCAGCTGCCTGAAGGTGCGCGTGCCGATGTGCCGATACGGATCGAGGCGGGCGAATCCGGGATTTCCCGGCTTCGTCTCGATGTCGACGGGCCCGGCGGATATGATGTGTCACATGATTATCAGATCCAGACCCGGTCGCCTTATCTTCCGGTCACACGTGTCACGACGGCAATGATGCAGCCCGATGACACATTTTCACTGTCCCCGGAGCTCACAGAAGGCCTCGTCCCCGGTTCCATCGGCATGACGGTCAGCTTCTCCTCGCTCCCGTTGGATGAAGGCGCGCTCTATGCGTCTCTGGCGCGTTATCCCTATGGCTGTACAGAACAGACCATCAGCCGGGCCATGCCGCTGATTTACGCCGAACAGCTTGTCGATCTCGGGGCTGAGGATGACGGGCGCGATGCGCAGCTGCAGGTGCAGGAAGCGGTCACGCGCATCCTCAACCGCCAGAGCGCTGATGGCGGGTTCGGGCTTTGGAGAGAAGGCGATGGAAACGCGTCGCCATGGCTCGGCGCCTATACGGCCGATTTTCTCTATCGCGCCAAGGCAGAAGGATACTCGGTGCCGAACGAAGCGATGGATCGCGCTTATGGTGCGCTTCAGACAGTCGCTTCCGGCGAAGCCTGGCGCGTCTATGGCTATGATACCGATGTCCATGAGAGCAAATGGCACAATGATACGCAGACCAGGCTCATGCACCGTTCTTCGACTTATGCGCTCTATGTCCTGGCCAAGGCCGGCAAGGCCGATCTTTCGCGCCTGCGGTATCTACATGACCGTGAACTGGACAAGATCGAGAGCCCGCTGGCGCGCGCGCATCTGGGCGCTGCCCTGGCAGTACTGGGTGACAGGGCAAGGGCCGCAAGTGCCTTCGATGGGGCCGAGAAGGTTCTTGGCTATCGCAATTCTGGCAATTATTATCAGACCCCGCTGCGCGATCTCTCCGGCGTGCTCGCACTGGCCAATGAAGCCGGGTTCGATGATCTGGTCGCCCGCCTGGCCGACCGGTTTGGCGATGATGCGCCCGACCCCTCTCGACTGACCACACAGGAAAAGGCCTTTGCCCTGCTGGCTGTCAATTCCCTGACAGGCGGCGATCCGGGGAAGTTCCGGATGAAAACCGAGGGGCTTGGGCGCGGCAATGACAATGACCGTCGCTACTCTCTCGCCGAGAGTCAGATTTCCGGCGATGTCAGCTTCACCTATCGCGGCGAGGCGCCGGTCTATCGTACGGTCATCGTCTCGGGGGCGCCGGAAACAGCCCCGCCGCCAGTTTCACAGGACCTTGGTGCGCGCAAACGTTTTGCCAGCCTCACCGGGCAGGGGGTCAATCTTGAAGATCTCAGGCAGGGTGATCAGCTGGTGGCAATTCTGGAGCTCTATCCGGAAGAAAAGCGCCGCAACCCGGTGATCGTCGCTGACCTGCTGGCTGCCGGGCTTGAGATCGAGACTGTGCTTGGTCCGGCAGATGGCGCGCGCACCAATGCCGATGACGGGGCGTTCGCCTGGATCGGCGAGATCTCGCCGGTCAAGACGGCTGAAGCGCGCGATGACCGGTTCGTTTCAGCTGTGGACGTGTTCGACAAGCCGGTACGCCTTGCTTATGTGGTGCGTGCGGTGACGCCAGGCAGCTTCGCGATGCCTGGCGTGGTCGCCGAGGACATGTACCGACCGGAAGTGAATGCCCGATCCGAAGCCGGGCGTGTCAACATCACGGCGCGCGAGGGGGGCACGGGCGGCAAGCCATGAGGGTAAGGCTCGCGAGCTTGCTGAGCTGGCGGCGAGTGGCCGCCGGGCTCTGCTGCTTCGCTCTCGCGGTGATGGCCCTGGACCGGCTGTTTCCGCCGCCGCTTGAGCGGGCCGCCACATTATCGCAATGGGTTACCGACAGGGATGGGCGTCCCTTGCGCGCCTTTCCGACACCTGAGGGGCGCTGGCGGTTTCCGACTGATCTTGACGCGGTGGACCCTGTGTTCATTGAGGCCTTGCTCACCGTCGAGGACAGGCGTTTTCATGATCATTGGGGCGTAGACTGGATCGCCATGGTGCGCGCAGCCTGGACATCAGCGCGGGCCGGGCGGGTTGTGTCCGGCGGATCGACTATCACCATGCAGACCGCGCGTCTGTTGGAGCCGCGCGAGCGGACCATCGGTTCGAAACTGATTGAGATGATCCGTGCCCACCAGATCGAGGCGCGCCTGAGCAAGACCGAGATTCTCGAACTCTATCTCACGCTTGCGCCCTATGGCGGCAATCTTGAAGGTGTCCGCGCGGCCAGCTGGAGCTGGTTCGGACACGAGCCCGGCCGGCTGAGCGATGACGAAATCGCCCTGTTGATTGCCCTTCCGCAAAGCCCGGAAATGCGCCGGCCCGATCGAAGGCCGGAGGGCGCACTTGCGGGCCGTGCTGAAATCGTAACCAAGCTGGAACGCGCGGGCATTCTGGATGCGCGTCGCTCAGGCGAAGTGCGCGCTGCGGCGCTGCCCGATCAACGTGCGGAGTTTCCCGCAAGGGCCTGGCATGCAACCGCTGCGGCCCGCCGCCGGGCAGGGCCTGGAGATATACGCACAAGTGTCGATGGGCCTCTCCAGGCAGAGCTTGAACGCCTCACAGAACGGCGCGGCAAGGCGCTGGTGAACGACGTGCAGATGGCGATTCTGGTTATTGATATTCCGACAAGGGCTGTTCGTGCAGCGGTGGGCTCTGTCAGTCGGAGCCGGCCGGGCGGATGGATCGATCTCACTGACCGGCCGCGCTCGCCGGGATCGACACTCAAACCCTTCATCTATGCCATGGCCTTCGATGACGGGATCGCCGCGCCCGCCACGCGGATCGGCGACCTGCCCAAACGGTTCGATGCCTACCAGCCCGAAAATTTCGACCGCAGCTTTCGCGGTGACGTCACAATCACCGAAGCCTTGCAGCACAGTCTGAATGTGCCGGCGGTTCTGGCACTCGCAGAGGTGGGGCCGGAGCGATTCGTCGCCCAGCTCGCATTGGCCGGCGCGCCACCAAGGGTGCACGGCGCTGCGCAATCCGATCCGGGCCTGGCGGTGGCGCTAGGCGGTGCCGGTCTCACCGCGCGCGAACTCGGCCTGCTTTATGCCGGACTCGGCGATCGAGGTCGCGTGAAACCGCTGACCTGGCTGCAGCGCGATGAGGCCGGCCGTCGCGCAGCCACTGGGCGCCGCCTCCTGGGACAGCAGAGCGCTGAAGATGTCCTCGACATCCTGCGCAATGCACCGACGCCTTCGGGGCGAATGCCCGGACGACTGACCGCCTATGCCCCACAGATCGCTTTCAAGACCGGTACTTCATATGGTTTCCGCGATGCCTGGGCGGCGGGCGTCGCCGGTGATCTTGCCATTGTAGTCTGGGTCGGGCGCGCCGATGGCGCCCCGCGGCCGGGCGAAACCGGACGCGCGGCGGCCTTGCCGATCCTCTTCGAAGTGGTCGATCGGGCTGCCCATCATCTTGGTGCTACGTCTGGCGCCTCCGACCGTCTTGCCTCCCGGAAAACTGACGGGGCCCGCGACGCGCTGGAACGGTTCAGCGCGGCGGACGCGCCGCCTGAAATCCTGTTTCCGCCTGCGGGAGCTGAACTCTGGGCAGGGAATATAAATGGTCGCGAACCGCGTGCCTTTGTCCTGTCCGGGCGCGGTGATGGCCGGCTGCGCTGGTATGTCGATGGCGAGCCCTGCCCGGTGGATGATAGCGGCGCCCCGGTCTGGTCGCCCGGAACGGCCGGTTTCTATCGCGTGACGGTTGTTGATGAGGCCGGCCGCGAAACCAGCGTCCGAATAAGGGTCATCGGCGCCCCGCCAGCCTGAATTGGATGTTGCTTATTTGCGACACGCGCATGACACAAGCGCGTGAGGACTGACGCAATAGCTCGAAATTCTCGAAGAACGCGCGCATATGCGCCTCGAAGCAACCGAATCGTAAGATATTATTGTCATGAGATCTCTTTCGTCCCCTTTCGTCGGCGCAATTGCCGGCCTGTCTGCGGCACTCTTTGCATTTTTCTCGCCCAATGCTGGCGCTGAAGATCAGCCCGGCAGCATCAAGACCGTGGCTGATCTTGAAACGGCGGTGTTTGCGGGCGGCTGCTTCTGGTGTGTGGAAGCGGATTTCGACAAATTGGCGGGTGTCGTGGACACCGTGTCGGGCTATGCCGGCGGGCGCACTGACAATCCCACTTACCGAAACCATTCCGCAGGCGGACATCTTGAAGTCGTGAAAGTCTCTTTCGATGCTGCGCAGGTCAGCTTTGAGGAACTGGTCGAATATTTCTTCCGCCATATCGACCCGACAGATGCTGGCGGGCAATTCTGTGATCGTGGAAATTCCTACACCACGGCAGTTTTCGCGCAGGATGATGCGCAGGCGGAAATTGCGCGCGCTGAAAAAGCGGCCATCGAAGGTTCCGGTTTGCTGGACAAGCCCGTTGTGACCGCGATCCGCGAGGTCAGCGAATTCTATCCGGCCGAAGACTATCATCAGGATTATTACCTCAAGCAGCCGGCGAAATATCGCTTCTACCGGAAGGCTTGCGGACGCGATGCCCGAATTGATGAGGTCTGGGGCGAGGAGCCTTCCTGGTAGGTCTGAGGCAGCGTTTCAGGCGGGTGCGTCCGGGTCTGCTGCGATTGCGTGAATTGCCCGTCGGCAGGCTGCGGAGAAATGCAGGTTTGTGTGCCTGTAACAGGCAAGGGCAATCACCGCGACAGACAGCGCCCAGCCCATCCCACGCTGCCAGCTGGCGTCATCCAGTTCGACATGATCTCGCAAGACCGGTCGGGCCGTTGCCGGCAGCAGCCACCAGGCTGGCAACAGGTCGCAGGCCGGATCGCCTGAAGCTGCAAGGCCGAAATCGATCACGCCGACCATCTGCCCTTCGCGCACCAGCAGATTGGCCCCGTGCAGGTCACCATGGATGAGCCTGGCAGGACCAGGCCATTCAGGCGCAGCGCAACTGGCTTCGTAAATCCGCGCCAGACGGAGCGTATCACAGATGTCAGAGATTTCAGGCAGGGACCGCACAAAGGGTTCGCGGCGCAGCTGAAGCGGTGCGCCGCGATACCCGTTCGAAGCGCCCGCTGGCGGGATCCCGGTGGCGTCGAGCGCTCCGACGGCGTTCAGGAACTCGGACAGTGACCGCGCCGCTGCATCGAAATCGGAAATCCGGTCCGCCATGGCCGGCTCTCCCTCGATCCATTGGACCAGACTCCATGGCCAGAGAAATTCACCGTCCGGCTCCCCGCGTCCGACAAGCTTTGGACAGGCAAGGGGCAGTGCGCTCAGGCGTTCCAGGCAGGATTGTTCCCCTGCGACCGTCATCGCGGCGCGCGCATTGCGGGGAAGCCGGGCGGCGAACCGCTCGCCGATCCGGAAGATCGCATTGTCGGTTCCGTCAGACTGAACGGCGCTGACTGTTTCATTTTCCAGATGCGGAAACTGTCGGACGATAAGGCGTCTGGCTGCGGCGATATCCGGCGGCGCGTCCATGCCATTCAGTTTCCCGGACAATCGGTATTTGGGCGTTCAGACAATCCGTCGAACCGGTCTTCCCAGGCCTGATCGCGGATCTGGGGAGTGTGGCCAGATGCCAGGTAGAGCACCATTCGGCGCGTGATCGGGCAGCCATTCGTGCGCGTGCCCAGCGGGATCTCGATCTCTCCAAGAAATTCGAAACGCTTGAAATCAGCGCGGATGCGGGGTCGGTTTCCGGCCCGGTAGCTCGCCACGAGGACATTCCCATCCATCTGGTCTGAAAGGGGCACCTGTTCGGAAAAACTGTGAATGCCGGCCTTGCGGCGCCAGGCGATCAGCGGGGCAGGGCGCGACTTGCGCATGTAATAGTCCAGCCCGTGCCAGATCTCGCGCTCATCGACGAGGATCGCGCTCGCATTCATCGCCCGCGCGCGCGCCTCCACAGCAGAGGCGGTTTCATCCCAGCCACGCACGCGTTTGAAAGCATTGTCCAGTCCGGCCGCCGTGGTCACCGATGGCGGGCTTGCGACCAGGCCGGCCAGCAGAATCCCGATAATCGCATGCAGGCCGATCCCGGCCCACAAGAGCCCTGACGGTCGGTAGCGAAAGCCGAGGCCGACAAGGAGAATCGAAATCCCGGCGCCAAGGGCGAGGGCAAGCTTCAGCGCCGGTGCAATATCGGGAATGAAGAGCATGGCGAAAGCGGTCAGCGCAGATATCGCCCACCAGAGCGTCGGCTGGCGGCGCGCATGGACCAGCCAGATCGCGATGAGGACGCTGGCGGCCGGATAGGCGCTCGCGGCCCAGTTGGCATGAGAGCGCGAGAGGAAAGACTGAAAGCCGATGATCACGATGACCGGCGCGATAAAGGCGAGCAGCCAGAGATTGCGCCGAAGCCCTTCGCCCTTTCGCGCGCGCAGCATCGGTGCGAGGCCGAAGACAAGCACGAGAAAGCCAATCGGACCGAACACGCCCATCTGGTCGATGATGAACTTGCCGAAATTCTCCGGATTGAAGAGTTCGCCGCCAAGATTGGCATTGTCGACCGTATGGCCAACCGTCCTGAAATCATTGACAGCGTTCCAGGCCATGTGCGGGGCGAATATGGCGCCCGCCAATGCAAGCGCTGCCGCGCCCTTGACACTGAGGACTGCGCGGCGGGTCGGGCGATCAACAAGCGCCGTGATGGCAAGGCCGATCGCGAAATAGATCATCGCATATTTAGCGAGAAAACCGGCCCCGAGGCAGGCGCCGAGAGCCAGCGCCCCGGTCCAGCCGGCGCGGCCCTCCCGCAATCGCCACAGCAACCAGAGCGCCAGGCACCAGAAGGGCAGGAGGATACCATCTGTGGACATCACCGAAGATGACATGATCACGCCCGGCATGAGGGCATAGCCAAGCGCGGCGAACATGCCGGTCCGTGCGCTGTCCATGTCGCGTCCGAGGGCGAAGAGCGCCGCGGCCGCGACGCTGTGGAGAATGGGGGCGGGCAACCGGATAGCCCATTCGGCATGACTGAATAAGGTGGTCGAAAGGCCGATCACCCAGGCAATCATTGGCGGCTTGGAGTAATAGCCCCAGGCGGGATCTGTGCTCCATCGCCAATACTGTGCCTCATCGGCATAGAGTTCGACATCGCTGAAAAGGATCGCCGCAAGCCGAAGCGCCAGCAGCAAGACTAGAGCCATGGCGGTGATACGGCCATAGTCCGGCACGGTGTCTGTATCGGGGCGGACCATGCCGGATCTCCTTCGGTCTGAGCGCCCACAAGTTAGATGTGTGCGCGGCGTGGATAAACCCCTTGCATTGGGTCGCATTTTCCTGTTTAGCGCGCGGTTCGATCTTATCGAGCACCTGGGCCAGGTCGTGGCCTAACTCTGACCTGAGGGAGATTGGCGTGGAGAGATCTGCCACCCCGGGCCGGACCGAATTTCCGGATAGCGAGCCTCACGACGAACAGCGTGAGGCCGCGTCGACCGACTGGGTTGACGCGGCCTGGACGCCGGACAGTCAGGACCCTGGCGAGACTGAAAGTCTCGACTTCTTTATCGAGAAGGATGGCCAGGTCTATGCCGGCACACATCTGATAATCGATCTGTGGGAGGCCAGCCGCCTCGACGATCCCGAACATATCGAAACCACGCTGATCCGCGCGGCCGAGGATGCCGGGGCCACGGTGCTGAGTTCTGATTTTCACATCTTCACGCCGAACAATGGCGTGTCGGGCGTGATCGTGCTCGCCGAGAGCCATATCTCGATCCACACCTGGCCGGAGCGCAACTTTGCTGCCCTTGACGTGTTCATGTGCGGCGATGCCGAACCGATGAAAACGATCGCGCGACTGAAAGAGTGCTTTGGCCCCGAACGCATCACTCTTCAGGAGATCAAACGCGGCCTCCACGCCTGATCTCTCTTCGACAGTCGATCCCATGACACAGGGCCGCGCCGCGGGGTGCGGCCCTTTTTGTGTCTGGTATGCCACAGGGCTTTCGAAACCCTCATCCTGTCATGGAAGCTTCACGCAATTGTTACCGTTCTGTCGCGCTGCAGCATTAATCGCCGCGCCAAGCGCGTCGAGAATAATCTGTCGCGCGAGACGTTCATTCGAGGGGAACGACACTCATGTTCAATTGGAAAACACTCGCGGGCGGCGCCGCCGTTTCCGTGATAGCCGTGGCCGCCGTCCAGCAGGCTGAAGCTCAGGTCACCACCGCCGGTCTCTCCGGCCAGGTCACCGACCAGTCCGGCGCTGCCGTTTCCGGCGCAACGGTCACGGTCATCAACACCGACACCGGCTTTGCCCGTTCCACCACGACCACGAACAACGGCAACTACGCGATCCGCAACCTGCCCGTCGGTGGCGCCTACACGATCGAAGTCAGCGAAGAAGACTTCCGGTCCGCCCGCGTGAGCGATATCGGCCTTTCGCTCGGCGACTTCACCGATGTCGATTTCACCCTTGAAGGCGGCGAAGCGGCCCGCACCCTCGACACGGTTGTCGTGACGGGTTCCGCGGCGAATGCCGTTGATGTGGCTGTTGGCCCGTCGGCAACCTTCGGCCTGGAAACCCTGGGATCGGCTCCTGCGATCAACCGCAACATTGTTGACGTGCTGCGTATCGATCCGCGCGTCTATGTTGATGAGAGCCGTGGCGACATCAACCCGGTCCAGTGCGGTGGTAAAAACCCCCGCTTCAACTCGCTCACCCTGGACGGCGTGCGCCTGAATGACGGTTTCGGCCTCAACTCGAACGGCTACCCGACTGAGCGCCAGCCCTTCCCGTACGACTCAATTGAAGCCGTGTCGGTCGAACTGGCGCCGTTTGATGTTCAGTATGGCGGCTTCACCGCCTGTAACATCAACGCGATCACCAAGTCGGGTACCAACGAATTCCACGGTTCGGCCTTTTACGACTACACCTCCAACGACCTTCAGGGTGACTCGCTGGAAGGCGACGACATCAACGCTTCCGATTTCGACGAGCAGCGCTATGGCTTCCAGGTCGGTGGTCCGATCATTCAGGACACGCTGTTCTTCTCCGCGGCCTACGAGAAGCTAGAGGGTGCCAACGTCTTCACGCGCGGCGCGCAGGGCTCCGGCGCCATCAATGAAGTCAACATCACTCAGGCCGAGCTCGATGAGATCCTCGATATCGCCCGCAACATCTACCAGTACGATCCGGGCAACGTGCCCTCCTCGATCGACAATGAAGATGAAAAGGTCAGCGTGCGCCTCGACTGGAACATTTCCAACAATCATCGCGCGTCGTTCACCTATAATTACAATGATGGCTTCAACATCGCCCAGTCCGACGGCGGTCGCAGCGAGTTCGAATTCGACAACCACCTGTATGAGCGTGGCGCCGAGCTGAACAAGTATACCGGCTTCCTCTACTCCGACTGGACGCCGAACTTCTCCACCGAGCTGCGCGTCGGCTATGTGGAACTGGACAACCGCCAGCTGTCACTTGGTGGCACCGACTTCGGTGAAATCCGTATCGAGACCGATGATGTCGACGTCTATATCGGTGGCGACGATTCCCGTCAGTCCAACAAGCTGAAGTACGACATCTTCAACGTCGCGCTGAAGGGCTTCTACACCGCCGATGATCACAATCTGACATTCGGCTATGAGCGTGAAGCGCTGGATATCTTCAACCTGTTCGTCCAGCACACCGAAACCGAGATCCGCTTCGATGGCATCGACAATTTCCGTGATGGCTTCGCCGATGCGATCTACTTCAACAACTCCCCGTCGCTGGACCCGCAGGCTGCGGCCGCGGACTGGGGCTATGCCATCGACACGCTCTACGTTCAGGACGAGTGGAACCTGACCAACAAGTTCACGCTCATCGCAGGCCTGCGCTACGACATGTGGTCGACCGATGATGCGCCGGCAGAGAACGCCACCTTCCTGGCGGATTATGGCTTCTCCAATAGCCAGACACTGGACGGCGAAGCCCTGCTCCAGCCGCGCCTGGCCTTCACCTATGACTTCTCCGACGAGCTGATCCTTCGTGGCGGTATCGGCAAGTACTCGGGTGGTGACCCGAATGTCTGGCTGTCCAACACCTATTCGGCCAACAATGTGCTTCAGTTCGGCCAGCGTGGTCGCTCCTTTGGTTACACTGACGGAACGCGCTCGCTCTTTGATGAAGACGTGGAGTACGCGCTGTGTGAAGACGGCGTGCCGACCGGACCGGGCTGGTGTGTTCCGCAGGAACTTGCCGATGCAGTCGCCGGCGGCGTGGGTGACAATTTCGAGATCAACTATCTCGATCCGGACTTCAGCATCCCGTCGGAAGTGAAAGTTGCGCTTGGCGCGACCTGGATCCCGACCTTTGAAGGCCCGCTCGGTGGCGAGTATGTCATCAACACCGACCTTCTCTGGTCGCAAGGTGAAGACTCCGCGATCTGGCTGCGTGGTGACCTGGAGCAGACCGGCACCAATGAAGACGGCTACCCGATCTATGACAGCGTGCGCGAGCCGGCTTTTGTCCTGACCAATTCCAGCGAGGGCAATGAAAGCTTCACAGCTTCTGTCTCCATCGCCAAGGAGTACGATTTCGGTCTCGATTGGGCCTTCGGTTACGCCTACAACGACGCCAAGGACGCCAGCCCGATGACGAGCTCGGTGGCGTTTTCCAACTACGTCAACCGCGTCTTCTTCGATCCGAACGAAGATGTGCTGTCCACTTCGGACTACAATATCGAGCATCGTTTAACGCTGCTCGCGAATTACGAGAAAGCCTTCATCGGAGACTACAACACGAAGTTCTCCGCATTTGGTACGGCGCGTTCGGGCCAGCCTTACTCCGAGGCTTACAACGGCACTATTGATCCGTATGGCTTCACACCGTATCTCGATTTCCGTGACAACGTTCTGCTGCCGGGCGCTGAGCGTAACGATCAGGAAGGCTCCTGGTGGGGCAAGGTCGACCTTCGCGTCGAGCAGGAGTTCCCGGGCATCCGTGCTGATGACCGGAGCTCGGCCTATATCGAGATCGACAACTTCACCAATCTGCTCAACGACGAGTGGGGCATCCTGCGCGAGCCGGGCTTCCCACCGGCTGTCGCGATTGACCCGGCCACGGGTGCACGCACCGAGCCGGCGGAAAGCCGCGTTGGCGGTGCGTCGCTCTGGCAGGTTCGCCTTGGCCTGCGCTACGAGTTCTAGGTCTCTTGAGAGTTCAGGCCGGGCCCTTTCCGGTGTCCGGCCTGATGGAAGTGTAGACTATAAGTAGATTGAGAAGGGCGGCTCCGGCGTATTGCGGGGCCGTTCTTTTTTGGTTTGTTCTCCGCTCCGGCTTCGCCTTCGCGATAGAACGTGCCCAGGGCTGTTTTGCCGGCAGGGGCGGGGGCGACCGCGGTGGCTGCAGGAGGAGGAAGCCGAGCCCCGTATCCCCGGCCCTGAGCCGGGGTGTCCTGCTGCACGAGTGGGCGTGCAGCGCGTACCTGTTTACCGGTGGTGGGAAAGGAGCCTTCACTCCGCATGGGCCGGCATGCTGGCGCAGGCGGGCAAGCTGTGGCATGGCGCGCGGCGATGAGTGTGCCTTGTCTGCCTCCCCCGCCCGAATGGGCGCCGCAATCGTTCCTCTGGGTCGGCTGGCCCCGGCTTGCCAGCGAATGGGGCGAGGCCTTTGAGCGCGCGCGCGCCGAGATTGCGCGCTTTATCGCCGAGGCGGCGCATCATGTGCCGGTGCGTCTGGCCGTCGGCGATGATGCAGCGGCGGCTTGCGCGCATGCGATGGTGCCGCCCGATCATGCCAGCATCATGCGGGTGCCCACGGGCGATATCTGGCTGCGCGATACCGGGCCGGTCTTTGCTTTCGACACCGGCGGCGCGCAGCTTGCCCATGGATTCCGCTTCAATGGCTGGGGCGGCAAGTTCAACATGCCAGGCGACACTGAAACCGCCGCCGCCATCGCTGAGGCCGAGGGCGCGCGCGCTCTCTCTCACGACTTCATCCTGGAAGGCGGCGCGGTCGAGCATGATGGCGCCGGAACCGTGATCACGACGCGCGAATGCCTCCTGAACCCGAACCGCAATCCCGGCTGGAGCCAGGGCGATGCCGAGCGGGCGCTGGAGGCGGTCTTTGGCGCGCGGCGCGTGGTCTGGCTGGAGCGCGGCCTTCTTAATGATCACACCGATGGGCATGTCGACAATCTTGCGCGGTTCTGCGGGCCTGGCCGGGTGCTCTGCCAGCGGGCCGCCGGTGCGGGCGATCCGAATGGTGACAGGCTCGGCGAGGTCGAGGAGAGCTTGCGCACGGCCGGGCTGACAGTTGAGACCATCCCCTCACCGGGGCGCATCAACGACGCAGGCGGGCAACCGGCGCCGGCGAGCCATATGAATTTCGTGGTCACGAATGGTGCGGTGATTGTGCCGGCTTATGGTCATTCGCAGGACCGGGCCTTACTGGCGGGCCTTGCCAACGCCTTTCCCGGGCGCGTCGTGCGTGCGCTTGGTTCTGATGCGATCCTTAAAGGCGGCGGGAGTTTTCACTGCATGACCTGTCATGTGCCGTCCACCCACCATGGAGATTTTCCATCATGACCCGCTCGCTCAGGCTCGCTGCGATCCAGTTCGCACCCGGTGTGGTGTCAGATCCACTCGCCGAAGCCATGCGCCTGGTCAGACAGGCGGCAGATGAAGGCGCAGATGTCATCCTGCTGCCGGAGCTCTTTGCCGGTCCCTATTTCTGCAAGACTCAGGACGAGGCGCATTTCGAAAGCGCGCATGACTGGGCGAGCCATCCGGCCGTCACCGCGCTGGCGCCCCTTGCCGAAGCACTTGATGTTGTCCTGCCGGTCTCGATTTTTGAGCGGGACGGGCCGCACTATTACAATTCCCTCGTGATGATTGATGCTGGCGGCGAGTTGCTTGGCGTCTACCGCAAGAGCCATATCCCCGATGGGCCGGGCTATCAGGAGAAATTCTATTTCCGGCCCGGCAATACCGGTTTCCGCGTCTGGGACACACGAAAAGGGCGGATAGGCGTCGGCATATGCTGGGACCAGTGGTTCCCTGAGGCCGCCCGCGCTATGACGCTCATGGGCGCCGAGGTCTTGCTCTACCCCACGGCCATCGGCGCCGAGCCGCAGGACCCTTCGCTTGACACGGCTGCGCGCTGGCGCCGCGCGATGCTTGGCCATGCCGTGGCCAATGTGATCCCGGTCTGCGCGGTCAACCGGACCGGAACAGAGGACGGCCAAGCCTTTTATGGCACCAGTTTCATCTGTGACGGGGCGGGAGAAGTGATCTGCGAACTGGGCCGCAGCGAGACAGCGACAATCAGTGCGACTTTCGATCTCGATCAATTGGCACGTGAACGCGCGGCCTGGGGGTTTTTCCGTGACCGGCGTCCGCGCCTCTATGGGGCTCTGACGCAGGACTGAACAAGCCTGCTCAGCCCCGGTCAATCAGGACCGCGACGAACAAGGCCGGTTCATCGCCTTCGACCACCCAGGCATGATTGGTCGCGCGCTGGACGACGACATCGCCTGGCCTCACCAGCGTCTCATCATCGTCGAGCAGGAGTTTCACCTCGCCGCGAATGAGAATGATAGCGTCAATCGTGTGGGTTGTATGCATGGTCGGATGGCGCGTGGTGTCGGGCTGGTGGTCACCTGCGCCGATATCTTCGAAGGTGGCGCGGACAAGACCGGCGAACTCATCGCCAGTGACGCCATCGGGGCGCGGGCGGACAATGAACCAGCGGATCTTGACCCCGCCCGCTGGCGGCGAAAGCTGCACCTTGCCCTTGCCGCGATCTTCGGTTTCGACGGGATCGATCCGCCCGCTCGCCGCATCGGTCCAGATTTCATGCAGGCTCGCCACCTCATGGGACTCGGCGGGCGGTCCGTCGATGAGGATGAATGACCGCCCGTTTTCGTCGTTTCCGGTCACGATCCGGCGCAGGCCGGAGGATGGGCCCAATTGCTCAGCCACTGCAAACTCCCTCTTGGTCATTGCGCCGCAGACTATCACATGATGAAGATCTGTCGCAGTCGAACGACTTGCGCGAGAACGATTCTCAGAACAATCTCGGTCCGCATGTGGCGTCAAGCCTGTGCGCCTATGGAGTATCGTGCAGAACAGGCGGGTTGTCCGCCTGTGCACTGGAGGAAGACTTGAACAAGATACCGCGCTCGGTGGCTATCGCGAAGAACTGGCAGACCTTCAATATTGCCAGTTTTTTCTCTGCCATTCTCTACCCGATACTGGGTCTTGGTGTTCTGATCACCATGGTGGTCCTCGGCCTCGCACTAGAGCAATTACAGTTGCACTGGTGGTATGCGCCCCTGGGAATTGTCACGGTGATCGGCGCCATCGTCATCTGCAATATGGGCATCGGCCCGCTTCACCGTATCATACAGCACCGCGCCGGCGAATTACGTGCGCCCGGGCAGGTGATCACCATGCTCAACCTGATCATCGCCATGCAGGGTCAGGTGAAGGACTGGGTGAATTATCACTCCCAGCATCACCGCTTTTCCGACAAGCCGGGCGATCCTCATAATCCGTTCGAGTCCAAACGCTGGGCCTGGGTCGGATGGATCATCTGGCGGGATGCAAGGGAAATGGCGCGTCCGATGCCACTCTGGCTGAAAACGCAGCCTGTCATCGTCTGGATGGACCGGTTCTACAATCCCATTTCACTGGTCGTGCATCTCGTCATTCCGGCGGTCATCTATCTTGTCGTCTGGGCAGCGGGCGGCTCGCTCATGCTCACCGCGATCCTGCATGCCTGTTTTGTGATCGGCCGTGCGATCCAGTTTCACGCCACGACCTATGGCATCAATGTCCTGGGCCATCTGAAAACGCCGAAATGGGCCGACCACCTCATTGGCCTTCTCACCGGCGGTGAGGCCTTCCACGATCATCATCATGAAGAGCCGGTCAGCGCGCTGCACCGTCCGCGCAGGGGCGTCTGGAACCGGATTGTCGATTATAATGGCACGGTGCTCTTGCTGATGGAGAAGATCGGCTGGGTGCGGAATCTGAAGATTGCGCCGCAATTTGCCTGACATTTCTTGCGCCCGCAGGTCATTGTGACAGATTCTGCGGGCGCATTTGTCGTCCGACTCCCCTATATTGGGAGCCATGACATTTCCAGACAAGCAGACGGTGCTCGATTTTCTCGACAAGCATCCGCACATCACATCCCGCCGTGAAATCGCCAAGGGCCTGTCGGTCAAGGGCAAGGAACGCGCGCAATTGCGTGAGGTCCTGAAGGAGCTTGAGAGTGATGGCGGCCTGGAGCGCACAGGCAAAAGGGCCTATGCCCGCTCGGATTCTCCACCCTCGACGACGGTGGTCGTCTTCCTGCGCATCGATGAGCATGGAGACCTGATCGGCAAGGCGCTCGGGCGCGACGGTCCGTTCGGGCCTGACCTGATCTATGCAGGTGCGGCACATCGCTCTAAAGGCAAGGGTACTCGTCAGAAAGAGCCGGGGATCGGCGACCGCGGCCTCTGCCGGCTGAGCGAATATGGCGGGGGCTGGAAGGCCCGGCTGGTCAAGCTGTTCGACAAACGCGAGGATGAGCCTGTTGTCGGCCTGTTCACCCGTATGGGCAAGGGTGGGCGGATCGAGAGCGCCGACCGGCGTCACAAGCGCGAGCTGCTGGTGGAGGCGTCCGATATTCACGGCGCCGAGGATGGCGATCTGGTGCGGGCCGAACCCAAGCCCATGCGCGGCCAGCCCTCCGGCCCGCGCCATTATGTGGTGCGCGAAGTCATCGGCAAGGCAGGCGATCCGCGCGCGGCCAGCCTGATCGCCATCCACTCCCATTCCATCCCGACCGAGTTTCCAGATGCGGCCCTGAAGGAAGCGCGTGCAGCCAATCCCGCGCCATCCGAGCGCGAAGATCTCAGCGAGACGCCGCTGATCACGATCGACCCGTCTGACGCGCGAGACCACGATGACGCGGTCTATGCTGAAGAATTGGATGATGGGTGGAGGGTCATCGTCGCGATTGCGGATGTCGCTGCCTATGTCACTGAGGGCTCGGCACTGGACCGGGAAGCCTGGAAACGCGGGAACTCGACCTATTTCCCCGACCGTGTTGTCCCGATGTTGCCATTCGAGCTTTCGGCCGGGGAATGTTCGCTGAAAGAGGGAGAGCCGCGCCGTTGCCTTGCCGTCGAGATGATCTTTGACAGGTCGGGAACGAAGCGCTCCCACCGGTTCTTCCGGGCGATGATGCAGTCGGCGGCAGGGCTGTCCTATGAAGAGGCGCAGAACGCGATTGACGGGAACCCGAGCGAGCGGGCCGGTTCCCTGCTGGAGCTGGTGCTCAGGCCGCTCTGGGGCGCTTATGGCGCGCTGAAATCCGCGCGTGAACGGCGCGGGCCGCTGGAGCTTGACCTGCCGGAACGCCGGATCGAATTTGCCGAAGACGGCACGATCCAGGCGATCCGCACCAAGGACCGGTTCGATGCCCACAAGCTGATCGAAGAGTTCATGATCCAGGCCAATGTGGCCGCCGCCGAAAGCCTTGAGAAAGCGAAATCGCCGCTCCTCTACCGGGTCCATGATCAGCCGACAGATGCCAAGCTCGCAGCGCTGGCAGAGTTCCTCAAGACGGTGAACATCAAATGGCCGCTGGGTGAGCGTCCGCAATCGGCGCGCTTCAACCGCTTGCTGGGCGATGTGGCTGAGACCGATCATGTCGACATGGTCAGCGAAATGGTGCTGCGCAGTCAGGCGCAGGCGGTCTATGCGCATGAAAATCTTGGGCATTTCGGGCTGAACCTTGCCCGCTATGCCCATTTCACCTCGCCCATCCGGCGCTATGCAGACCTTATCGTTCACCGCGCGCTGATCGCGGCCCATGATCTGGGGCCGGACGGGATGGGGACGGAAATGGCCTCACGTCTGGAGGAGACCGCCTCGCATCTCGTCGATACAGAGCGCCGCTCCATGGCGGCTGAGCGCGATGCGACGGACCGCTATCTCGCCCTGTTCCTGCAGGACCGGGTTGGCGCCGAGTTCGACGGGCGCATCACCGGCGTGACAAAGGCCGGCCTGTTTATCCGTCTGGCCGATACGGCGGCCGACGGTTTCGTTCCGATCTCGAACATCTCCGACGATTACTGGGTGTTCGACGAGGCCGCGATGCAACTGGTCGCGCGTGGTTCGGGAAAGCGGTATGTCCTCGGGCAGACGGTTCGTGCGAAACTGGTCGAGGTGACGCCGCTGCAGGGGGGGCTTCTGCTGAACATCACGTCACAGCCGAAGGCCCGGCAGAAAGGAAGCCAGGCGCCCAGGGGCCGTGGCGGGCGGAGTCGGTCGGTCGATAAGGGCGCAAGGAAGGGGAGGGGCCGGAATGGCTGAAACGAGGGCAGGGAAAAGGGCAGGAACCGCTGAAATGAGGGCAGGAAAGAGGGCAGGCGAGGGCAGCGCCTATGACGCGCCGGAGGATGGCGAAATCCTGATCAGGGACCGGCCCAGCCCGCGTCCGAGTGATGCCGCAACGCTGATTCTTGTTCGCCGTGACCAGAGCGCGCCGCGCGTGTTGATGGGCATGCGGTCTGGCAAGCATGCGTTCATGCCCAAGAAATATGTCTTCCCCGGTGGCCGGGTCGATCCGCAGGATGGCCGGGCGCCGTCGCTGACCGAACTGCCTGATACCGAGCAGCTGCGGCTTGAAAAAGCCGCGCGCCGGCGCCCGCGCGCCTTTCCGCTCACTGCTATCCGCGAGACATTCGAGGAAACGGGGCTGATCGTTGGTCGCAACGGAACTGTGGATGGCAAGCCCCCGGAAGGCTGGGACTCTTATTACCAGCAGGGCGTTGCGCCCTGCCTGCAGGGGTTCCAGTTCATCGGTCGCGCTGTCACCCCGCCTTACCGGCCGCGCCGGTTCGATGCTCGCTTCTTCATGGCGATGGCCGAAGATGTGCTGGTCGATGAGAGACCGCCCGTCGATGGCGCGGAGCTGTCCGACCTGCAATGGGTGACGTTGAAGGATGCCATGGGGCTCGATATCCCCTCTGTGACACAGTTCATGCTGGGGGAAATCGCGGAGAGGCTGGAAAAACCGGATCGTGTGGCCAGCGCGCCATTCCTGCGCTGGACCCGAAAGGGGCATGTGGTCGAGCGGCTCTGAAGCCGGTTCAGGTCCCTTGCAGCCATTGCAACGCGGGCGATGCCTGTTAGGTTTACGCGATGACGACAAATAATCCTGCCGCGCCGACCCACTCCGACCTGTCCGGCTGGGACACGCTTGTGGCAGACGCGATCGGTTTTCGCCGCGACCTTCACCGGAACCCGGAGCTGAGCTGGAAGGAATTCCAGACCGCCGAACGCGTGCGAACGCGCCTTGACGATCTTGGCATTGCCTGGAGGCCTTGCGCGCAGACGGGCACGGTGGCGACGCTCGCGCCGATGGCCCATGGCCGGCATGTCGCCCTGCGCGGCGATATGGACGCGCTGCCGATTCATGAGGAGAGCGGGCGCGACTGGGCGTCAGGCACGGATGGCTGCATGCATGCCTGCGGACATGACGGACATACGGCCACGCTGATGTCGGCGGCGGCCTGGCTGAAAAGGCATGAGGCTGAGATTCCCGGACCTGTCACACTCCTGTTCCAACCCGCCGAGGAAGGCGGGCACGGTGCGCGCAGGATGATTGAGGACGGGGCGCTGGACGGAGTGGATGCGGTGTTCGGCTGGCACAACTGGCCGGCCATCCCCTTTGGCAAGGCGGTCTGTCCGGACGGGCCTGTCATGGCCGGCAATGGCACGTTCCGGATCACCGTGACGGGCGCGGGTGGTCATGCCAGCCAGCCCGAGCGGACCCGTGACCCGGTGCTGGCGGCGTCGGCCATTACGCTGGCGCTGCAGCAGATCCTGTCGCGCCGGCTTGCGCCTCAGCATGCGGCCGTGGTGTCGGTCACGTCCATCGATGCGAGAAGTTTCGACACCGTGATCCGAGACAATGCGGTGATTGGCGGCTCCATCCGCATCGCCGAGGTGAGCGACAGGGCGCGAATTAATGGCCTGATCGAAGAGATCGCCGGATCGACCGCGCGCGCCTATGGCGTTGAGGCGGAGACCGAAATCTTTCCGCGCTATGATGCGACGGTCAATCATGCCGGTGCTGCTGGCGAAATGCGCGCCGCGCTTGGGGCCGAACTGGGCCCGGACTGGAGCGATGAGGAGATTGCTGTCCCGATCATGGCGTCTGAAGATTTCAGCTATTATCTGGAGCAGCTGCCGGGTGCCTTTGCCCTGATTGGCAGTGACGATGGAGAGGTGCAGCACAGCGTACCCTGCCATTCCCCGCGCTATGATTTCAATGACCGGCTGATTCCGATTGTCGCCCGCGTCTTTTCCCGGCTGGCCGGTGCGCCGCTTCCCGTGGACGTGCCGCGCGACTGATCACTAATTGCACATGAAAGGAGCCCGATATGGACGGACACCCGCAGACAGGCCTTGAAACCTTCGAGCGATGGGAGTCCGAGGTGCGTGGCTATGTGCGCACCTATCCCACAGTCTTCAAATCCGCGTCCAATGCCCGTCAGGTCGATGAGAATGGCAAGTCCTATATCGACTTTTTCGGCGGCGCCGGCGTCCTGAATTTCGGCCACAACAATCCGAAGATGAAGGCGGCGCTTATCGAATTCATCGAAGCTGACGGCATCCCGCACAGTCTGGACACCGCGACGACGGCCAAGCGGGACTTTCTTGAAGCCTTTGCCGATATCATCCTGAAGCCGCGCGGCATGGACTATCGCATGCAGTTCACCGGGCCGACGGGGACCAACGCGGTCGAGGCATCGTTGAAACTGGCCAGACGTGTAACGGGGCGCACCGAGATCATGGCGTTTACCCATGGATTTCATGGCATGACGCTGGGCTCGCTGGCCCTGACGGCGAATTCCTATTTCCGCAAGGCCGGCGGGGTGCCGCTTGGCCATGTCACGCGCATGTCGCTTGGCCATCCGCTCGAAAGCCTGCGAGCGATGTATGCCGACGCCTCGTCCGGGCTCGAACCGCCAGCCGCGATCATGATCGAAGCGGTCCAGTGCGAAGGTGGCGTCTGGGTCGCAAGCGCTGAATGGCTGAAGGAATTGCGCGAGTTTGCCCGAGAGATTGGCGCGCTGTTCATCCTTGACGATATTCAGGCCGGCTGCGGCCGGACCGGAAGTTATTTCAGCTTCGACGGTATGGATCTCGATCCCGATATCATCAATCTGGCCAAGGGGATTGGCGGTTTTGGCACGCCGCTGGCGATGAATCTCAACAAGCCGGAACATGATCGCCACTGGTCGCCCGGCGAACACACGGGCACATTCCGGGGGCAGGGGCTGTCCTTTGTCGCCGGTCGGGTCGCGCTGGAAGAGTATTTCCGCGATGATAGGCTTATGGAAGAGGTGAAACGCAAGGGCGCGGTCATGGCCGAAAGGCTTGAGGCTGCGGCGAGCAAATTGCCCGGCGGCAAGGCTGAGGTGCGCGGGCGCGGCATGATTCACGGGCTCGACACCCATGATGGCGACTTTGCCAAGGCTGTTATCGCCGGATGTTTCGATCGCGGCCTCCTGATGGGAGGGTGTGGTCCGGCGGGGCGCGTGCTGAAGTGCATTCCGCCGCTGACTATCCCTGATGAAGATCTCAATGAAGCCTTCGACATTCTCGATGTCGCCATCGAAGCTGAGGCGGGACGGGCATGAAACAACGCGACGACATGACCTTTCCGCCGGAGGAATATGCCCGAAGGCTGGACGAGTTGAAATCACGGATGCGCGAACGGCGGCTGGATGCAGCGATCATCTGCGATCCTGAAAACCTGATGTATCTGACCGATTATCAGACCACGGGCTATTCCTTCTTCCAGGCGCTTGTCGTCCCCCAGGACGGGGAAGCCTTCATGGTGACGCGGAACATGGAAGAATCGAATGTCCATGCCCGCACATGGGTCGAGAAAACCCGTCCTTATGCAGACAATGGCGATGCGATCCAGACGCTGACCGAAGCGCTGCGCGAGGCGGGCCTGTCGGACGGCACGATTGGTTATGAGCGCAATTCCTATTTCCTGCCAGCCTACCAGCAGGACCGGATCCTGACCGCCATGCCTGGCGCGCGGTTACTCGATTGTTTCGGCATTGTCGAAGAAGGTCGCGTGTGCAAGTCGGATGCGGAAATCGACATCATGAAAAAGGCGGCGCGGGCCACCGAGGCCGGCATGAAGGCGGGAATCGCTGCCTGTGCGCCTGGCGTGACGGAAAACGAGATCGCGGCCGCGATTTGCGACGCGATGTTCCGTGCGGGTGGTGAGCCGCCTGCGGTCCTGCCTTATGTCACATCCGGGCCGCGCACGATGATCGGGCATGCGACCTGGGAGGGGCGCAAGGTTGAGGCTGGCGAGCATGTCTTTCTGGAACTGGGCGGCTGTTTCCGCCGCTATCATACCGCCATGATGCGCACTGTCGTTCTGGGCGAGCTTTCGGCCAGTATGGAAAGCGCCCAGGAGACGATGAAACACGCGCTGGATGAGCTGAAACGCTATCTCCAGCCGGGGCTGACCGTTTCCGATGCCGACAAGATCGTTCGCGATATCCTCGCGACGGGGAGCCATGGCGGAAACCTGATTACCCGGTCGGGATATTCCATCGGGATAGCTTTCCCGCCGAGCTGGGACGAGGGCTATATCCTGTCGCTGATGCAGGGCAGTCCGAGTGTGCTCAAGCCTGGCATGACCTTCCATTTCATCCCCTGGCTCTGGGGTGTAGACGGGGACAAGACGGTCGGCATTTCGGATACGATCTACATCACCGAAGAGGGTTCAGAGAGCTTCTTCACGCTTGACCGGGATTTCAGTGTCAAGCCGCAGGCACGCGCATCGGGTGCGAAACCCCAGGCGGCAAGCGTCCCCGGCAACGGCAAAGGCGAGAGCGCAGCTGCGCAGTGAGCTTGCGCCAGTGCGTGCAGACAATTCGAAAGAGAGACGACATGCTGAAAGCTATCAATCCGGCAACGGGCGAAACGGTTCGCGAAGTGCCTGTCGATACCGGCGAGACGCTTGAAGCCAAGCTCGCGGCTGCGCGGGCAGGCTTTGCCGACTGGCGCCGCACAGGATTTGCACAGCGCGCTGAGCTCCTCAGGGCTGTCGCCGCCCGGATGCGCGAGACTGTCGACACGCTGGCCCCCCTCATGACCGAAGAAATGGGCAAGCCCGCGAAGGAAGCGATCGGCGAGGTCAACAAGGCGGCCTGGTGCGCTGAACACTATGGCGAACATGGCGAGGCTTATCTCGCCCGCCAGGTGATTGCCTCCGATGCCAGCCTCTCCTATGTCCAGCACCTGCCGCTCGGGCCCGTGCTCGGCATCCTGCCCTGGAATGCGCCCTTCTGGCTGGCCTTCCGTTTCTGTGCGCCGGCGCTGATGGCGGGCAATACCTGCCTGATGAAGCACGACCCGCATGTGCCGGGATGCGCGGCGGCGATTGCGGATGTGTTCCGCGAGGTCGGCGCGCCGGAAGGCGTGTTCGATGCATTGTTCCTGGAAACGCCGGCCGTCGAGGCAGTCATCCGCGACGACCGTGTGCGCGCTGTCTCTTTTACGGGATCCGAGCGCGGCGGCAGTGCGGTGGCCGCTATGGCTGCCTCGCAGATCAAGCCGGCCGTACTGGAACTGGGCGGCTCGGACCCGTCCATTGTCCTGGCCGATGCCGATCTCGACCAGGCCGCAAGCGTTCTGAAAACCTCGCGGATCATCAATGCCGGCCAGTCCTGCATTGCCGCCAAGCGGATCATTGTCGAGGACAGTGTCCATGATCGCTTTGTCGAGACGCTGAGCGCCGAGTTGCAGGCGCTGCAGCTTGGCGACCCGACTGATATGGAGACCGATATCGGTCCCATTGCCCGCCCAGACCTGCGTGAGGAGCTACACCGCCAGGTCAGCGAGACTGTAAAACAGGGCGCGCATCTGACCTTCGGGGGCGAGATGTTTTCCGGGCCGGGCTATTTTTACCCGGCCACGCTGCTGACCGGTGTCGAGCCGGGCATGTGCGCCTTTGCCGAAGAGACATTCGGCCCCGTCGCCGCCATCATCCGCGCCCGCGATGCTGACCATGCGCTCGAAATGGCTAATGACACGCCCTATGGCCTGGCCGCCAGCATCTGGACCGGCGATGTTGCGCGCGCCGAGGCGATGGCTCGGGATATCGAGGCCGGTCAGGTCTCGATCAACGGGATCGTCAAGACCGATCCGCGTCTGCCCAGTGGCGGTATCAAGCGCTCAGGATATGGCCGAGAGCTGGGCCCGCATGGCATCCTCGAATTCGTCAATGCCCAGCAGGTCTGGATCGGCCCGGCGCAAGGCTGAGCGCGGCTTTGTAGCGGGTCGTCTCAGTCCTCAAAGCCGACAAAGGTGGCGGCGTCTTCAAGCGATTTACGTTTCGAGACGACCGCATTGGCCGGGAAACTCTCATCGGGCCAGCCCATGGCGACGCAGGTCTGGATCACCTTGTCTTCGGGGATTTGTGCATGTTCGCGCACCACAGGGCTCTGCATGATGCCCTGTGAGTTGATGACGCAGCCAAGGCCCTTCGACCAGGCTGTGTTCACAAGGCAGTTGACCACCCCGCCGCAATCGAAGGGCGCAATATCGTCGCCCAGCAGGTCGCGGTCGTAAGTCACCACGATGGAGACCGGAGCATCGAACTGACGGAATCCCCGCAGCACCCAGTCGGTTCGCGCCTCCTTGTCCTCGCGCGCAATGCCCATGGCCCCAAAGAGCTGTTTGGCAATCTCGATCTGGCGCTCTCGATGTACGCCATGATAACCGGGACCGCGCCGGAATTCACGGCTATCGGGCACGCCGGCCACATTGCGTTCGACATTTCCCTCGCGTATCCGGTCGAGCACATCACCTGTGACGACGAAGAAATGCCAGGGCTGGGTATTCATTGAGGTCGGCGCGCGCATGGCCATTTCAAGGATCTCGGCGATGAGTTCCCGGGGAACCGGTTTGTCTAGAAAGCCGCGTATGCTGCGCCGACCGCGTACCACGTCTTGATAGTCCACCGCTGATCCTCCATCCATGATCTAATTCCCGCCAAGCTAGGCGGGCAGGGCCGGCGCCACAATCCGTCACTCTAGGGAAGGGGCGGTGACGCCCTATCGCCTGGCCATGCGCCAGCCGGCCTCGCGCGCATTCTGCGCTGAGCAGAACCAGCGCTCGCCATTCTCTTCATTGATACGGGTGCGGGTATAGTCGCGCTGACCCGGCATGTGGAAAATACGCGTGCCGGAGCGTGAAATATTTCCCTTGATGTTGCAGTCGGCCGAGGGCGGAGCCTGCGGCGCTCGGGCGGCGCGTTTGGCGCGCAGGCCGGCGCGATAATCATGCGGGCGTTTGAATTCACTGCGCCACAGTGCGAGGCCGCCGGCGCGTGCGGCCAGCTCATCGGGCCAGTAGTCGAGTGAATAGCGCTTGTACGCCACCGCCCAGCCACGCCGGACCATGCGAGCATTTATGTCCTCTCCGTCAACCCGGCAGGTCGCGACATAGCGCCCGCGATC
Source organism: uncultured Hyphomonadaceae bacterium (assembly GCA_964415675.1). Lineage (GTDB taxonomy): Bacteria > Pseudomonadota > Alphaproteobacteria > Caulobacterales > Hyphomonadaceae > UBA5336. The sequence continues at coordinate 79,027 of CAYQBG010000006.1, read as the reverse complement.
CATGTCGCGGACAAGGCAGGTCAGGACCTGGCCCCGGGTCAGCCGCTCCAGCGCCTTGCGCGAGGCGCGGCCGCATTTCCATGGCTCGCCCTCAACGCTGCAGGTCTGGGCCGACTCCGGCGCATCAATCCCGAACAAGCGGATCCGTTTGTCGCCCATGCGCAGGCTGTCGCCGTCGGTCGCGCGGGCCTTGCCGACAAGTATATCCCCCCGGCTGGCAACGGTTTCGATCTGGTCTGCGGAATTGGTGACAAGCCCGAAGACGGCGGCGGCGGTAATGGCGATGAGTTTCATGTGTCCAGCGCTAGACTGGACCGGTTAAGCCTGGGTGTGCAACCTAAGGTTTATTTTGTGGGGCCATCAGCGCTGTGCGCACCGTCACCGCAGCCCCGTCACCACCTGCGCCGCTCCATCCCCGTCACCACCCGCTTCATGAGGGTGGTCCAGTGTGCGGCGTTCGATCTGGTGCGGCGTGGCCGTAAGGAGGCCTGTCCGCCACCGTGTCCGGCGCGGCCTTTCAGAGCTGGGTGGCCCGGATGAACCGGGCCATGCGGGGTTATTGGTTGCGCTGCGCCATCGCCCGGTCCGTGCAGACTCAGTCGTCGCGAAATCTGTTCGTGATCGGATAGCGCCGGTCACGGCCGAAATTTCGGGTGCCGACCTTGATGCCCGGCGGCGCCTGGCGGCGCTTGTATTCGGCGATATAGAGCAGGTGCTCAATCCGCCGCACGGTGGCTTCGTCATGGCCGCGCGCCACGATCGCGTCGAGATCGGCCTCCTCATCGACAAGCCCGCGCAGAATGTCATCGAGCACGTCATATTCAGGCAGGCTGTCCTGATCGGTCTGGCCCTCGCGCAGCTCCGCGCTGGGTGGCTTGTCGATAATGTTGCGTGGGATGACCTCACCAGCCGGACCGAGCGCGCCGCGCGGGACATGATGGTTGCGCCAGTCCGACAGCGCGAAGACTTCCGTCTTGTAGAAATCCTTCAGCGCGTTGAAGCCGCCATTCATGTCGCCATAAATGGTGGCATAGCCGACGGCCATTTCGGATTTGTTGCCTGTGGTCACCAGCATATGGCCGAACTTGTTGGACAAGGCCATCAGTGTGAGCCCGCGCAGGCGCGACTGGATATTCTCTTCCGCTGTGCCGGCCTGTGTCTGAGCAAACAGGTCAGACAGCATCTCCTCCATGGCCTCCACGCCCGGCGCGATGGACACACTGTCATAGCGCACGCCAAGCGCTTCGGCACAGTTGCGCGCATCCTTGAGGCTGTCCGGGGAAGTGTATTTCGAAGGCAGCATCACGCACCAGACCCGCTCAGCCCCCAGCGCATCGACGGCGATGGCAGCGGTCAGCGCGCTGTCGATCCCGCCCGACATGCCGAGCACGACGCCTGGAAACCGGTTCTTGTTCACATAATCGGCAAGGCCCAGCATGGCGGCGCGGTATTCCGCTTCGAGGCCTTCGCTGAGCGGCGCGGGCTCGCTCTTCGGGCTGAACGTGCCGCTCGCCCGCTCGAAGCGCACCGTGGCTTCTCCCGTCTCGAAATCCGTGATCAGCTGGTGCTCGCGTCCGTCGCGGTCAACGGCATAACTCGCGCCATCAAAAACCAGCTCATCCTGGCCGCCAACCTGATTGACGAAGAGATAGGGCACGCCGGTCTTGCGCCAGCTGGAGAAGGTGGTGTGTCGCTCCTCGCGCACGGTGCGCCGCCAGGGCGAGGCATTGGGCACCAGCATGATTTCAGCGCCGCCTGCTGCAAGCGCCTGCGGCACCCTGTCGAACCAGATATCCTCGCAGATCGCGATGCCGACACAGGCGCCGCGAAACATGACAGGCCGGGCCGGGCCATCGCCGGGGCGGAACAGGCGCCATTCGTCGAAAACACCGTAATTGGGCAGCTCACGCTTGTCATAGCGATAGGCGACATCGCCGTTGTCGAGCAGCAGCGCCGAATTGCGCAAGCTTCCGTCATCATCCCAGGGCGCACCAATCAGGATAGCCGGACCGTTTCCGCCAGTCTGGCCGGCGAGGGACTGGATAGCTTCCCGGCAAAGCGCCACCGCGCTCGGTTTCATCACAAGGTCTTCCGGGGGGTAGCCGATGATGAAAAGTTCGGGCAGGACGAGCATGTCGGCGCCGGCCTGGCTTGCGCGCTGATGGGCGGCGCGCGCGAGCTCGAGATTGCCGGAAATGTCTCCGACCACCGGGTTCAGCTGCGCGACATGGAAGGTGAGGGATTCGCTCATGGCGCTGATTTAAGCGCTGCAGGGGGCTGAGGGAAGCCTTTCGCGGCGCGCTTATGGGGTGGCAGCGCGCGCCAGCCAGATGGTCGCCCCGCCGCAAGCGGGATCTTCTTCGGCATGGGCGAGGAGGGTGAAGCCATGTTCGGCGAGCAGAGCCTTGTAGGCGCCAGGGTCGAGACTGGCATGGTAGAGGCGCTCGCCCTGCCAGCAGCCGACAGTCTCGCCATGGCGCGGGCCGCTTGTGAATATCAGCGCCGCGCCGGGGGCGGCATGAGCGGCGAATATACCAAACATGCCTGTCTGGTCATCAGGGTTGAGGTGGAACAGGCTGTGCCAGGCGATAAGGCCGGCGAAACGCTCGCCAAGGTCCAGCGCGCGCATGTCGGCCACGGCCCATTGCGCGCCGGGAAACCGCTCCTGATATATCGCGATCAGATTGGGAGAACTGTCGATGCCGGTGACCGCATACCCGGCCGCAAGAATGTCGCCGGCGATCGGCACGCCTGACCCGCAGCCGATATCGAGCACGCGCGCGCCAGGTGCGACCATGGACAGGAAGCGAGCAATCCAGCGAGGCTCTCCGGCGGGTCGGTCAGCGCGGCGGGCGTCATCCCAGGCCGCTGCCTTGCGGTCATAGAGGCCGATAATGTCGCTGGCATCCTTCGACACGGCGCCGCCTGTCGCTAACCGACGCGGCGTTCCTGGCCGCGCCAATAAGGCTCGCGCAGATCCTTGCGCAGGATCTTGCCGGAGGGGTTGCGGGGCAGGGTTTCGATCACGTCCACCGATTTGGGCACCTTGTAGCCGGCAATCCGCTCGCGCGCCCAGGCGATGATGCTGTCTGCGGTGGGCTGGGTGCCTTCCTTGGGAACGATGATCGCCTTGACGGCCTCGCCCCATTTCTCGTCCGGCACACCGATCACGGCGACATCGGCGACTTCGGGATGACCGAAGATCGCATTCTCGACTTCGGCAGGGTACACATTCTCGCCGCCCGACACGATCATGTCCTTGACCCGGTCATAGATGAACAGGAAGCCGTCCTCATCGAAATAGCCGGCATCCCCGGTATGGAAAAACCCGTTCCTGATGGAATCGGCTGTCGCGTCGGGCCGGTTCCAATAGCCCTTCATCACGAAATCCGACCTGATCACGATCTCGCCAACCTGTCCCTGAGCCACCGGATTGCCGTCACCATCGACGCAGCGAACGACTGCGCCGGGCCAGGGTACACCGCATGAGCGCAGTTTGCCCCAGGCCGGGTCATGGGCTTCCGGCGGCAGGAAGGTGCCTGCGCCGACAGTCTCGGTCAGGCCATAGAGCTGGGTGAAGCGGGCATCCATGATCTCCACGGCCTCTTTCAGGAGGTCTTCGGCAATCGGTGAGGCGCCATAGAAGACCTGTTTGAGACCTGAGAAATCCACTTCGCGGATATTGGGTTGCTGGGTCAGGAGCAGGATAACTGCCGGCACCCAGAAGGCATGGGCGATCTTCTGGCTCTCGATCAGGCCGAGTATGGCCTGCGGATCGATATCGCGAAGGATGACCGTCTTCGAGCCCTGCAGGACCGCAAGCACGCCGACATTGACCCCCGCCACATGGAACAGCGGCATGGCGTTCATCACAGCATCGCCGGCATCATAACTGGACCATTCGAGCATGCCGGCCTGTTCGAAGAAGGCCAGGTAATTGCGGTGCGTCAGTTGCACGCCCTTGGGCAGGCCGGTCGTACCGGACGTGTAGAGCTGGATTACATCATCCTGTTCGGGATCGATCTTGAGTTTCGGATCCACGGCTGACTGGCTGTCGCGCCAGCTGGCATAGTCGGGCCATTCGGGATGGCCGCCATCGACCGCGACGATGAGGCCGAGATCGGGGCATTCCTCTTTCACCTGCTCGACAATGTCGTAGAAATCGGCGGTGACGAACAGGACGCTGGCGCGCGCATCGGAAAGGATGAACTGGATTTCCGGCGGTGCGAGGCGCCAGTTGATCCCGCACATTGCCATGCGGGCCTTGGCCGCGCCGAACATGATCTCGTAATAGACATCCATGTTCTTGCCGATCCAGGCGATGCGGTCCGCCGGTTTTGCGCCGGATTTCAACAATCCGTTGGCGACTTGGGAGCTGCGCGCATCAAGCGCGGCAAAGCTTGTCTCACGCCCTTCAAACCATAGCGCGACCTCACCCGGTCGCGTCGCGGCCTGTACGCGCGGAATATCAGCGATATCTGCAATCGGCTTGAGGTCGATCATTCTCTTCATCCTCCCGGTCTGGCGAGCCTGCGGCGATGCCCTGCCTGAGTTCAGCTTATCTAGCCCATGGCTTCAGCAATCAAGACTGGGTTCAGCCGGCGCTGCATTTACAGAATGAATGTGACATGTTGCAGCCTGGCAGAAGCATGCCGGCCATCAGGAGGAGAATGACCATGACAGGATTTGCCACACGCGCCATCCATGCAGGGGCGGCGCCGGACCCGGCCACGGGCGCGCGCGTTCAGCCGATCTACCAGACAACGAGTTTCGTCTTCCGCGATGCCGACCATGCCGCGAACCTGTTCGCCCTGCAGGAGTTCGGCGACATTTATTCGCGGATCGGCAATCCGACGGTCACCGCGCTGGAAGCACGCATCGCCGATCTCGAAGGCGGAACCATGGGGCTAGCCACGGCGTCTGGTCATGCTGCGCAGATCCTCGCCCTTCACCTGCTGATGGAGCCGGGCACCAATCTGGTGGCCGCCCGGCAGCTTTATGGCGGCTCGATCAACCAGTTCAATCATGCCATCAGGAAGTTCGGCTGGGAGGTTCGCTGGGCCGATATTGATGACCTGTCGAGCTTCGAGGCGGCAATCGACGAGAAGACAAGACTGGTCTTCACCGAGAGCCTTGCCAATCCCGGCGGCCTTGTCACCGATATTGCCGGCGTGGCCGCGATCGCGGAAAAGGCCGGTCTGCCTTATATCGTTGACAATACGATGGCTTCGCCGGCGCTCTGCCGCCCGCTGGAGCATGGGGCCCATATCGTGGTTGAGAGCCTGACGAAGTTTGTCGGCGGACATGGCAATTCCGTCGGCGGCATTCTCATTGATGGCGGGCGTTTCGACTGGATGGCGCACAGGGAGAAATTCCCGACGCTGACGACGCCGCAGGCCTATTACAATGATCTCGTCTTCGCAGAGACATTCGGAGCGATGCCGCTTGGCCCTGACGGGGCAAATGTCGATATCGCCTTCGCCATCGCCGCCAAGGCGTTCTCGCTGCGCGACATTGGCCCGGCGCTGTCACCCTTCAATGCCTTCATGCTGCTGACCGGGTGTGAGACGCTTCCGCTGCGCATGGAAAAACATTGCGCGAATGCGCTGGGCGTGGCGCGCTGGCTGTCAGGCCATGAGAAAGTGTCCTGGGTGCGCTATGCCGGGCTCGAAAGCGACCCTCACCATGCGCGGGCGCAGAAATACATGCCGAAAGGCGCCGGGGCGGTGTTCACCTTCGGCCTGAAGGGCGGGCATGAGGCGGGCGTGAAACTGGTCGCCAGCACGCATCTGTTCAGCCACCTCGCGAATATCGGCGACACGCGTTCGCTCATCATTCATCCGGCTTCGACAACGCATAGCCAGCTCACCGAAGAGCAGAAAAAGGCCGCCGGCGCGGCGCCGGAAACGGTGCGCCTGTCCATCGGGATCGAAGATATCGAGGATATCATCGCCGATCTCGACCAGGCGCTGGCCGGGCTTTGACGGGGGCAGCTGAAAAAGGGCCCAGCCTTTGCGGGGAGACCCCGGCTCAAGGCCGGGGATACGGGGAAGGGGGAAGCGGCAAGATATCCGCTGCCCGGGCTTGACCCGGGCCCTCCCTGAACAGTGAACCCCAAGCCCGTCACCACCCGCTTCATGAGGGTGGTCCAGCTCACGTCCGCGCCGCCTGAAAGCTGCCAAGAGTTTGGCCCGCACGACAGCCAATGCACCTGGCCGGTTCGCCGCGATCTGGATGGCCCGGTTGAACCGGGCCATGACGGTGCGGACCTGACGATCAGCTCCGCCGCTGGCGCTCGGCAATCAGGCCGAGCGTCTCGATCCAGATCAGGACATCATCTTCCACACCCTCGCGGCGCAGCATGTCGACAAGCAGGCTGCTGGCGCGGGCGGGCTGTGCGCATGTGGCCACGGCGGCCTGCAGGCGCGGGACGATCTCTTCGTTGAAATCCTCGGCCATGCGCGGCAATCGCTCGACAAGTCCCGCCATGCGGAAGGCGGTCATCATCCCGGGATTGTCGAGATCGCCGCGCAGGTCGCGCAATGCGGCGATTTCCGAGCGGTATTCCGCCACGAAGGGATCGAAAATGCGCTCTTTCTGCCAGTCGACCCATGCGGGTGTGCACGGCTCCGGTTCCAGGCTGGCGCAGGCGCCGAGTGTAAACAGTGCGGCTGCGAGCGGCGCGCCGGTCAGTAAGCGGAACATGTCTTTCAGGGCCCCTTGAGTTTCAGCCTGGAGACCATTCCCTGCCACGCGGGATCGGGCAAGCCCTGTGCTGCAATCGCCCGGTTCGGGGTTTCCCCGACGCTGAAAGCTGCGCAATAAGGTTTCTGGAGCTTATATTGGGGAGTTGAACGAGATGGCCGACGCGCGAAGCATTATCCTGCATCAGTATGACACTTCGCCCTTCTCGGAGAAGGTCCGGCTTGCGCTGAGGCTGAAGAATCTTGCCTGGGCGGCGGTGGACGCGCCAGTGATCATGCCCAAGCCTGACCTTGTTCCCCTGACGGGCGGCTATCGGCGTATTCCGGTCATGCAGATCGGGGCCGATATCTATTGCGACAGCGCGATGATCCTTATGGAGCTGGAGCGGCGCTTTCCGATGCCTGAACTGGACCTGCCGGGCCATGAGGGCCTGTCGCGGATCGTCGGGGCCTGGGCTGACCGGGTCTGGTTCCAGGTCTCTGTCGGCGTGATTTTTGGCGCCATTGGCGACCATGTCGATGAGGCCTTCAAGGACGACCGGGAGAAACTGTCCGGACGCCCGTTTGACACCGATGCGATGAAGGCGGCTGCGCCCATGCTGCGCGATCAGTGGCGGGCACATCTGATGCAGATCGAGGAGCGGCTGGAAGGCGGACGCGGGGTCGGCGGTGGCAACTGGATGGTCTCGACCAAGCCTGGCCTGGTGGACGTTCACGCGCATATGAATGTCTGGTTCACACAGAAGAATGTGCCCGATTTCGTGGAAACCTGCCTGTCAGGCGCCCCGCTGACGCGCGATTGGTATCAGCGTCTTCAGGAAGCCGAGGGCCAGGCGCCGGAGACGATTGATGCGACCCGCGCGCTCGATATTGCCCGCGATGCCGGGCCGCGCCTAAAGGCAGCAAGTGTCGATGAAAATGAGGCGCAGGAGCTGGTGGCCGGTGAGGCCGTGGCCGTGGCGCCCGATGATTATGGCCGCGACTGGGTCAGCGGCAAACTCGTCCATGCCGATCACCAGTGCATCATCCTTCAGCGTTTCGATGAGAGGGTGGAGAGCATTCACCTGCATTTCCCGCGCGCCGGCTACCTGGTTCGCCGCAGCGAATAGGGCGATGGCGCAATTTATCCGCAGGGCGGCCGGTCGAAGCGCAGGGCGACGAAATGGACCGGATCGCCATTGGAGTAGTTCAGCGCATAATGCGGCTCGGAGCGGCGGACACACAGGCTGCGGGCCTCGCCGTCGGCGATGAGCCGGGCGAGTGCGGGCGGGCCGTCCTCGTCTTCAAGATTGATCAGGAAGGCGGCCGGGTAGCTGTTCGGGCCAGCTGGCAGGGCGATCACAGTCTGCGGTGGATGCAAGTTCTGCGTACCCAGCGTCATCACATAGGATGGCTCGGCATAACCGACGGCCTGGACGCGGGCCGGGGCCGCTCCGCAGCCGTCGGGGTTTTTGCCGGCATCGGGCAGAGCGCAGATGTCGGCCAGCGCATATTCAGCCTGGAGCGTGGCCTGGACCCATTCCTGGGCCGGAAGGAAAGCGATCCGGGCATGCCAGCCGAACCCGATGGCTGACGCGACTGCCAGTGTCACGGCAAGGCCCATCCGCTTGAGAATGACCAGCGTAGCGGCGACAAGCCCGAAAATAATGCCGACTGCCCACCAGAGCAGCGAATAATCTAGGCTGGCTTCCCAGCTGGCCATGACCTCGCCTGCCGGAGCGCTCGTGAAGTCGCCTGCGGCCTCGGCCATAAGCAATTCATCCACCCCGGGCACACTGACCAGGGCCAGAACGGCCAGCCCCACAAGGAACAGCACCGCCGAGGCAATACGCGAGACTGGCATGCGCGCGCCGTCGATCATCCGCGTGATCGCGAACCCGCAGACCAGCGCCATGGCGGGATAGGCCGGCAGCACATAATGGCTCAGCCGTGTCGGCATCAGTTCAAAGAATATCCAGGTCAGGGCGAACCACGCCATCAGGAAACGCATCGCGCGCAGGTCCTTGCTGGTCCGTGCCTGCGCATTAGGCCAGCGCTCGCGCCAGGTTCGTGAGAAGCCCAGCGCCCCGAAGACCAGCACCAGCGCAAACGGGTAGCCGACCAGCGCCTGTTCGCCGAACACCCAGGCGATCACAGCGGCAAGGCCTGCCAGCGTGCCGGCAATGAGAAGGGCGTCCGTACCGCGCCGGCGTCCGGAAAGGCTGTCACCACGAAGAACTGACCAGGCCGAAGCCGCGCCGGCAAACAGCGCAATCGTGGCCGGAAAGAACCAGACCGGCAGGTGGGATATCTGGTAGAGCGGCCAGCCGGCATGGCCTTCGCTGGCACCAGTGAACTTGTCGGCGAGATCCTTGCCGACAGCGCCCTGAACATACTGGCCACCCGTGGCCAGTTGTATCCAGATGAACCATGGGATCCAGAGGGCGAGAAAGAGGGCCGGCCCCGGCCACCAGGCCAGCGCACGCCACCAACCGCCGGCATGATCGTCGCCGGCTTTCTCCCAGACCCAGGCGCCGGCCGCCGCAAGGCCCGCGACCATGATCGAGACCGGGCCCTTGATGAGGAAACCCAGCCCCATGGCCAGCCAGAACAGGAGCGCCAGTCGCCGGTCCCCGAAATCCAGGATGAATGCCTTGGCGCCGGGTGCGCGTTCGCCCACCGTCTCGCGCATATAGATGCGCGCCAGCGCGCCGATCCCGAGTGTCGTCAGGAAGACGAGCATACCATCGGTTTTGGAGATGTGCCCCTCGCTCGTCAGCAGCAGCGTCGAGGCGAACAGCGCCGAGCCGACAAAGGCCGCGCGCCGGCCAATAAGGGCGATTCCGGTCCAGAAACAGGCCATCGCGGCAAGACCTATGCCGATCCAGTTGGGTACCCGATAGGTCCAGATCTCCTTGGCCTCGGCAGATGAGAGAAGCGCGGTCGAGCCGGCTTGCAGCCAGTGGATGCCCGCCGGCTTCTTGTTGCGCAGCTCATCCTGGTAGCGGATCCTGATATAGTCGCCGGTCTCCAGCATCTGTTTGGAGGCCTGGGCGAACCGGCTCTCGTCACGGTCGAGTGCGGGCAGGTTGAAGACACCCGGCGCCGCCGCCCCGAAAGCGATAACGAAGAGCAGGATGAAAGCAGTCCAGCCGCGAGAAATCCGGTCAAGCAGGTCCATAGCCGCGCGCTTTATCTCAAATGCAGGCGCGTGTCGCCTGCCGGATTTGTGTCAGCTGACACTCTCTCCCAGACCGCGCAGATAGGCCCAGGTATAGAGCCCCGTCTCATGCCCATCGGAGAACCGAATGCGCACGGCATAACGCCCGACAGGTGCTGCGCCGGTCACCGTTATATCGTCGGGGACCAGCGGCTGCGGCGGTTTCGGTCCCGCGCCATGGCCGCGGACGTCCGCCGACGGGCTTTCCTCGCGCAGGCGCTTGTAACCGATCGCGATGTCCACACCGTCGTCATATTCGATCACAAGGCGCGCCGCACCCTCCTGGAACCGCAGCCGTTTCGGCCAGAAATCCTGTGCGGGTGCGCTCATTTGCCTGCCGCGTCCAGGGTGCGCGCCTCCTCCTCCAGAAGGATCGGCAAGCCATCGCGGATCGGATAGGCGAGGCCGGCCTTTTTCGAGATCAGTTCATCGGCTTCACGGTCATATTCCAGCGGTGCGCGGGTGACCGGACAGATCAGGATTTCCAGGAGGCGCGGATCGACCCCTGACGCACGCGTGGCCGCCTCATCGCCGGCGCCCGCCGCATCTTTCTCGCTATCGCTCATTGCAGGGTTCCTCCTTCCGGTCCGGATATATCCATCTCCAGCAGCGCGATAAGGGTGTCGGCACGGTCGCGCAGGCCGGGCGCTTCGAGCAAAGCCTGTTTTTCCGGCACCGAAAAGGGGCAGCCGGCGCAAAGCGCATTGACCAGCGTTTCCAGCGGCGCCTCTTCGACGGCGGACCAGTCGGCACTCATTTCGTTGCGCTCGACATAATCCTTCAGGGCACCGACCAGACGGCTGCGGCCCGGGAGGTCGGTGACGTCCGGACTGCCAAGGTCTTCAGCAAAGGGGAGCCAGCCGGCATGGGCCTGCCGATAGGGCGTCGTGACCTCTTCGATCTCGTCATTCTCGAATCGGCATATCCCGCTCAGCACAATCAGGTAGCGCCCGTCTTCGGTCTCCGAATAGGAGGTGATGCGCCCGGCGCAGCCGACGCTCGCCAGGTCGGGATGGGATTTCGGTCCGCCCATCGTCTGAACCATGCCAATCAGCCGGTCGCCGGACATCGCATCATCAATCATGTTGAGATAGCGCGGCTCGAATATGTTGAGCGAAAGGGTCCAGCGCGGGAACAGCATGGCGCCTGGCAGAGGGAAGAGTGGCAGCCGGTCAGGAAGGTCTGAAATCTGGCGATAGCTCTCTGCGGTCATGGTGCAGCCTTTCAGATGTCGAGGGCGCTTTGCATGACAGGACATGGAGCGCGCCGCGCCCCCGTCGAGCCCGCAGGCACACTGCGGCGAGGCTCTTGTCAGGCAAACATGAGCGATGACAGGCGCCGGCGCCCTTCGATCGTGGCCGGGGATTTCGGCCCCGCCGCCTCGAACACGGTCAGGAGTTTCTCCTTTGCCCTGCCCTCGCCCCAGTTCATGTCGCCCGCCAATAAGGTCAGCAACAGGTCGACGGCCGGACCGTGGCGACCAGCTGCCGCATATTTCTCGGCCAGTTCGAACTTGGCCTCATGGTCACCCGGATTGGCTTCGACCTTGCGGGCGGCCTCAGTGAATTCGGCATCATCGGGCGCATCTTCCATCAGTTCGATCGCCGTCTGGACGCTCTTGTAATCGGGATCGCTGCGCTTGTCCGCAGGCGTCATTTCCAGCGTCTCGGCGGCGCGCTCACGGTCGCCATTCTGCAGATAGCAGCGCGCCAGCCCGGCAATCGCGCGAACATTTTCCGGCTCGGCATTGATGACGGCCGCGAAAATCTGCGCGGCGCCGCCAATATCCCCGGTCGCCATCGCCTGTTCGGCGCCCTCGAGCGCTTCGGCGATCTGCTGGCCCTCATCCGTGCCAGACATGATCTTGTCGACAAAGTCGCGGATCTGCCCCTCGGGAAGCGCGCCCATGAAACCGTCCACCGGGCGACCCTTGTCGAAGGCGAAGACGGCCGGGATCGAGCGCACGCCGAGTTGGCCGGCGATCTGCGGATTCTCGTCGATATTGACCTTGACCAGCTTCACCTTGCCGGCCTTCTCCCCGACGACCTTCTCGATGACCGGGCCGAGTGTCTTGCACGGCCCGCACCATGGCGCCCAGAAATCGACCAGGACAGGCGTGTCCTTCGAGACCTCGATCACGTCCTTGACGAAATCCTGGTCGCTGCTGTCTTTCACATTGGCCCCGGCCTCACCTGCGCCGACACCGCTCATGGCGAATTTCATCGTCATGGCTCCCTGATAACTGCTGTACAGGAAATGGGGCGATTGTCGCAAAGGTGCAAGCACTGCCCTGCGCGCCGGCGTCAAAGGCGGGGTGGGCGGTCAGGCTGAACGCACCTCGGGCGGTTACTTTCAGCCAAAAGTACGCCATGGTTGGCGCTTATCAGGCAATTACGGATACATTTATTGAGTAACGACTTGGCCCAATATGATCAACGGTCATCCAGTTCTTGCTGAGCTTCGGCGATAATGAGGTCAATGAACGGAGCCTTCCGGTTCCTAGGCAAACCATCATCATCATAGCCGAAACGATCACAGATTTGACGGAGCTCTGGCACCCTCATGCGACCGAGCGCGTTGCGGGTTACTTCGCTACCCTTGTTCTGAAGCGACACGCGCGGGTCAAAAAAGTGCGCGCTGTTGGTGTTTTCCGAGATCACGGTTGCACCCAATGCGTTCAGCAACTGGTTCCGAAATCGCGAATTTTCGGCGGCCTCAGATATAATGACCTCGAACATCTGGCGAAGATAGTCTTCCGTCGACAGCTCATCAGACATCAGTCTTTGTACTCCTCATAAAGGTCTTCCGCAGGGTTTCGTAATGCTGAAACATATTTTGAATTATAGGCGCGTCTATTCTTGCCTTTCTTGTAGCGCGTCGCTTTCAAAACGCTGGCAGACTGCGGGATTTCCCGCTCTATTGTTGTAAATCTGTGGTTACCCTTTATCAGTTCTTTTTCCGAGCTCATTTCTGGAATATTAGCTTGAAATTTCGATATGACTGCAATGTGCTTTCTCTCGCCATAAATTGGCTCAGTTTTGGGCAGGATATCGCGGGCGAAACTTTCAAGTGCAAGTCTTGAAATATGATCCGGAATCACGGGTGAGAGTATGTCTGGGCAGATCCGCATAGCGGTCTCCCCAAGGAAGGACAAGCCAGGCGATGTGTCGATAATAATATAATCATAATAGCGTGCGACGGAGTTCAAAAAATCGTTCAGTCTGTCTGCGAACCAAGTGTCGAAATTCTGTGTCCCACCAGTTTTGGAAAAATGGCTTTCATAAAGCTTGTATTCGAGTCTGCGAAGGTCTGGATGAGCGACTATAATATCCACCTTTCCGGAGGGCGGGAACTTAACGTCGCTTCGATTCGCCTGTACAATCTTTGTGGATTCGATATTATCATTATTTTCAAGCAACGCATGAATCAGATCGACAATGGTCTGGCGCTCTGCGTAGATCGTTTTCATCCCGGCTGTGCCGCAAAGCATAAGGCTAAGGTTTGATTGCGCATCGAAGTCGAGAGCCAGCACCTTGTTGCCTTTGGCGGCCAGTTTGTCGATCAGCATCATGGCGCAAGTTGATTTGCCGACACCGCCTTTGAAATTTGCAATTGCTATCCTGCGCTTCATCCCGCCCTCTCCCTGTCACGCCTCAAATGCAATCAGGTGTAGCACTTTTACGCAACTGCACGACTTGCCTTTTTTTGGGTATGCTGGTTGTTTTCCTCGAAGCCGGCCCTGAGCGCGATCCATGTGAGCGCAGCGATACGGGATCCAACAAGCAAGAGCCCCTGCCGGGGCATTCTCCGCCTGAAATCGATCCCCCGGATCAATTTCTTCGCCTCCGGCGAACCGGCTGCGAATGGTGGAAACACAAGGGCGAATATCGAACCCAGAGGGTTCGCAAGCGCGACTGCGCGCCGGCCGGTCAGGCCGCCCTATCGGAGGCATGCGCGAAGCGCATTGCCGCGAGATATGGAAAATGGTGGAGCCAGGCGGAATCGAACCGCCGACCTCGTCATTGCGAACGACGCGCTCTCCCAACTGAGCTATGGCCCCGTCACCCGGGTATCTGGGAACGCGTCATGTATCCCTGCTTGGTTTCGCGCGCAAGAGAGCCATGCATGGGTTTTTTGCAAAGACGGGCTGTGGCGGGCGCCGGCGGGCCGCGATCTGTTTTCAGCCACGCCGGAAAGGGTGACAGGGCGGGCCAACTCCCCTAACGCTGCGCGGACAGACAGACTCGCATGAGCGGAGCTTTGATATGCTGAAATCCTTCCTTGCCCCGTCCGCCGCCGCGCTCGCGATCCTGGTTTCGGCCTGCGGCTCTCCCGCGCCGGGCGAGGATGAGAGCGAAGCCGCCGGGACGCCTGACACAGCCACGCCGGCCGAGACCGGCATGAACAAGCTTGGCGATCTTGTCCCCTGGAACAGCGCGCGCGAAGGGATTCAGGTCACTGAAAGCGGCCTGCAATATCTCGTCATTTCCGAAGGGCCCGAAGGCGGGATCAGCCCGGGCGAGCGCGATACGGTCAGCGTCATGTATGAAGGGCGCATCGCCGATACGGGTGAGAAATTCGACAGCGCGTATGATCGCGGCAGCCCGATCAGTTTCCCCGTCAATGGCGTCATTGCCGGCTGGACAGAGGGGTTGCAGCTGATGAGCGAGGGCGATGAATTCGTCTTCTTCATTCCCAGCGAGCTCGGCTATGGCCAAAGCCCGCGCCCCGGCGGGGTGATTCAGCCCGGCGACGATCTCGTCTTCCATGTCGAGCTTCAGGGCGTCGAACAGGCGCCCCCGCCAAAAGCCGTCGATAGCGAGGCCTGGGACACATACACGCCCTGGGACAGTTCTCGTGAAGGGGTTCAGTCCACTGAATCCGGCCTCGAATATGTCATCCTTGAAGAGGCTGAGGGCGACAATCCCTCGCCAGGGCCGACAAGCGGTGTCGTTGTCTTCTATGAGGGGCGACTGAACGAGAGTGGTGAGGTGTTCGACAGCGCGTTTGATCGCGGCGAGCCGCTTATCCTGCAGGCCAATCGGGTGATACCGGGCTGGTCGGAAGCGCTGCAGATGATGGAGCGCGGTGATCGCTGGCTCATTCACCTGCCATCTGATCTGGCTTATGGTGAAAAGGGCACGCCCGGCGGGCCGATCCCGCCGAATGCCGATCTCAATTTCGAGGTCGAACTGATGGATGTGCTCAAGCCGCAATAGGCGCGCTCTGCGCGTCCCCGGCAACCTCGCCCTCGCGCCGAGCCGCCTGGCGATAGGAGGCCCACGCATGCACCGACTGTTTGCCGCGCTTCCCGTGCCTGAAGAGATCGCTGACGAGCTTGTCGATCTGCAGAAGGATCTTTCCGGCGCGAGCTGGCGCCCGGTTGAGAATTTCCATATCACGCTGCGCTTTTTCGGTGAGATCGAGCATATGACGGCATATGAGCTCGATCATGAACTGGGCGAAATCGAAGCCCGCCAGATGCAGTTGAGCTTGTCGGGCGTGGGCTGGTTTGGCCGGCGCGAACCACATGCGGTCTGGGCGAGGGTGGTCCAGGACGAGGCATTGAGCGCGCTCGCCGGGCGGTGCGAACGGGCGGCGCGGCGGATCGGCCTGCCAGCAGAAAAGCGGCGCTTTATCCCTCATGTCACGCTCGCCTATTGCCATGGCACACCGCTCGCCGACGCGATGGCCTGGAGCGAGCGTTTCCAGACATTTCAGGCCGGCCCCTTCTGGGCTGACCGCTTCCATCTCTATGAGAGCCATATGGGCCGTGGCCCGTCGCGCTATGTGGCCGAGGCGGACTATCCACTGGTGTGAAGACTGACAGCTGGGTTGGCAGCGCTGCCAGACGACAAAGCTGCCATCCGCGCCTATTCGTCTTTCTTCTTGCGCTTCCGGTTCGGGCGCATCAGGCCTTCCTGCGCGACCGATGCCACAAGGCGCCCGTCTTCGGTGAAGATCTTGCCGCGATTGAAGCTGCGCGCGCCGCCGGCCCAGGGGGCATCCATGGAATAGAGCAGCCAATCGTCAAACTTCACCGGCTCATGGAACCACATGGAATGGTCGAGGCTCGCGCCCAGCACTTCGCCGGTCAGCCAGGACACCCCGTGACGCCGCTGCGCCGTGCCCAGAAGGCGCATGTCGGAGGCATAGGCCAGAAGGCACTGATGGACAGCGGGGCTTTCGTCGATCTTGGCGGCGACACGGAACCAGAGATGGCTGACATCGGGCTTGGGTGTCGGCTTGAGCATGTGCATCGGGTCGATCTCGCGCATCTCGACCGCGCGGGGACGCAGGAACTGGTCGCGGAATTGTTCGGGGATCTTGTCCGCGATCTTTGCGCGCAGCTCCTCCATCGGCATCAGCGTGTCATGGCCCTGAACCTGAGGCATGTCGTGCTGATGGTGCCAGCCCTCTTCCTCGACATGGAAAGAGCAGGCCATGTTGAAAATCTGCTGGCCATGCTGGATAGCGATAACGCGCCGGGTGGTGAAACTGCCGCCATCGCGGGCGCGGTCCACTTCGTAGATGATCGGGATTTCGGGGTCGCCAGGACGAATGAAATAGGCATGCAATGAGTGGCAGAGCCGGTCTTCCACGGTTCGATAGGCCGCATTCAGTGCCTGCGCGATCACCTGCCCGCCAAAGACCCGCTGATTGGTTTCATTGTCCGGGCTCTGGCCGCGAAACAGGTTTACTTCCAGCTGTTCGAGTTCAAGCAGGTCCAGAAGTTCGTTGACGGGATCGGACATGGGCGTTGGGCCTTCTGTGTCGGGAGCGCGGTGCGGAGCGTCGCGGCTGTTTTTCTGGTGTTCGCATATCACCGGCTTTCGCACTTGCAAACGCTGGCGCTCGGCTTCCTGTGAATGCGCCGCTCGCGGGCCATTGCCCCGGATGGCGTGCGCGTCCATTATCCTGCGCCATGAGCGAGGATGATCCTACCGAGCGCCCCGACACGGCGACCTTTTCGATGTTCAGCGATGAGGAGACTGGCCCGCAGGGCGATGGCGGCTATCAGGTGCTGGCGCGCAAATACCGCCCACGCCGGTTTGAGGACCTGATTGGCCAGGAAGCGATGGTGCGAACGCTCCGCAATGCTTTCGAGACCGACCGGATCGCGCACGCCTTCATGCTGACGGGCGTTCGCGGCGTGGGCAAGACGACCACAGCGCGCCTGCTCGCACGCGCGCTGAATTATCGTTCCGCAGATACCGACCAGCCCTCGATCATGCTTGACCCGCCGGGAGAGCATTGTGAGGCCATCATGGCCGGGCGCGACCCCGATGTGCTCGAACTCGATGCCGCGTCCCGCACCGGCGTAGCGGACATGCGCGAACTTCTGGAAGGCGCGCGATATTCGCCAGTCTCGGCGCGCTACAAGGTTTATGTGATCGACGAGGTGCACATGCTCTCGATCGCGGCCTTCAATGCGCTGCTGAAAACGCTGGAAGAGCCGCCGGGCCATGTGAAATT
This sequence comes from uncultured Hyphomonadaceae bacterium, assembly GCA_964415675.1. GTDB lineage: Bacteria > Pseudomonadota > Alphaproteobacteria > Caulobacterales > Hyphomonadaceae > UBA5336. The sequence continues at coordinate 61,648 of CAYQBG010000006.1, read as the reverse complement.
CATCTTCGCGACCACCGAGATCCGCAAGGTGCCGGTCACGGTGCTGTCACGCTGTCAGCGCTTTGACCTCAAACGCCTCGATCCCGCCGCGCTCGCTCAGCATCTGGGCCGGGTGGCGGCGCGCGAGGGCGCCAGCGTGTCTGATGAAGGCCTCGCCCTGATCGCGCGGGCCGCTGAAGGCTCCGTGCGTGACGGCCTTTCCATTCTCGATCAGGCAATAGTTCAGACAAGTGATGGCGGCTCGGTCAGCGCAGAGGCTGTGCGCGACATGCTCGGCCTTGGCGACCGCGGACGGCTGATGGATGTGTTTGACATGGCTGTTCATGGCCGGGGCAAAGAGGCGCTGGCGGAGGTCGATGACCAGCTGCTTGCGGGCGCCGAACCGCTGGTTCTGCTGAAGGACCTGATGGATATCTGCGCGGCCGTCGCCAGTGCGCAGGTGGCCGGCGACGATTATGCGCCCGCCGCGCCGAGCGACCAGGTTGAGCGCACCCGCGCGCTTGCTCAGTATCTCACACCTGCGCAGGTCTCACGATACTGGCAGATGCTCCTGTCCGGCTATCGCGACACCCAGACAGCGCCTGACACGGCAACGGCGCTGCGAATGGTCGTGCTTCGGCTTGTGTCTGCGGCCGGGCTGCCCTCGCCGGAGGAGGCGGCGCGAATGATCGCGGAAAGCGCGGCTGGCGCGGGTGCGGGCAGTGGCGGCTCAGCCGGCGCTTCCCCGTCCGGGGGTGGCGCGGGGCCTACCGGTTTCGACGAAGTGGTTGACCGGCTGAAGGCGCGACGCGAGGCCCTGCTGCTTGGCGAGGTGGAGACCTATATCAGGCCGGCGGCCGCTGCCCCTGGCCGGATTGAATGCGCGCTCGTGGACGGAGCGCCTGAAGGGCTTTTGCGACGGCTGGCGAGTTTTCTGGAAGAGGATACGGGCCATGCCTGGGATATCCTCCAGGTGGAGACCACGGCCGAAACCCTGAAAGACCGTGCTGAACGGGTTCGGCGCGAGAAGATTGATGCGGTGCGTGCCCATCCGAAGGTGCAGTCGGCGCTGGCCGCGCTTCCGGGCGCCGAGATTGTCGAGGTGCGCCAGGAGGGGCCGGTTGAACCGGGCAACGACAGGGGCAATGTGATCGATATGGATCGCAAGCGCGCCTCCAGCTGAAGATAACCAAAGGAAACAGGCGATGAAAGACCTCTCCAAGATCATGCGCCAGGCGCAGGAAATGCAGCAAAAGATGCAGGAGGCGCAGCAGAAGGTCGAGGCGCTGGAGGCAGAGGGTGTGGCCGGCGCCGGCATGATCAGGGTCGTGCTGAAAGGCAAGGGCGAGATGGTTGGGCTGACCATTGATCCTTCACTCATGAGCGACGAGGCCGAGATTATCGAGGACCTGATCAAGGCTGCCCATGCCGATGCCCGCAAGCGCCTGGAATCGGAGATGGAGGCGGCCATGAAGGAAGCGACCAAGGATCTGGGCGGCGGCATGCTGCCGGGTTTCAAACTCCCATTTTAGGCGGTTCCGCCCGAACGGGACAATCCGGGGCCGGAAAACGCCATGGGCTGGAGCGGTCAGCCCGCAGGTTCGAGCTTGATGACCTTGCCGTCCGACCTGTTCGAACGCCAGGTCAGCGTGCCATCGGCTTCGATCTTGTATGTTTGCCCGCCGTTCGGGGCGATGAACAGATTCCTCTCGCCCGCGAACAGCTTGCGCTCATAAATATGCCAGGCACCGGGCTGCCCGCCGACACGATGACCCCGAACGCGAACGAGGTTCGGCCCGCCCATCACGAACTCGTTCCGGGCCTCCGGGTTATCGGCGAAAGTGTAGAAAGAGCCGAACACCTTGTCACCGGGAAGGGGTGGGGGAAATACGCCTGTGACCTGCCCGGTGGTGCCCCGGACATAGGATATGCCGGTGAGGTCCGCGCCATAGCCGGCGCCGAGTGCCACCGTGAAGCCCAGATAATCGCGCTTGCCGTCTATCTTCTTCGGCTTTGCGCCTTGCCGGCCCCCGTCTTCCCAGGCTTTCAGCGCTTTCTTGTGGCCATGAACATCATACCAGAAGGCGATGGGAATGGACGGGCCGGGCCCCATTTTCGTGACGACTGCCGGGTTCTTGGTGATCGCGGCCGCGCCGCCGGTGATCACACCAACAGCGTCCAGGACGATGCCATGATAATCTCCGCCCAGCCCATTGTTCTGGGCGCGCCAGCAGCCATAATTGACCCCGCCCGAACCCGATGCGGCGAGTTGGAAGGAATATTCCACACCGCCGAAGGCAAAGACGGGACGCTCGCGCCCGCTGCCCAGCGGCTGGCTGATATCGACCGCCAGGCCCGTTTCCGCGCCCACACCGATGCCGGCCTTGCCGTCCGCCAGGACACTCAGCGTCCAGGTGTTGAAACGCACACCGTCCTTCGATTCCTTCGGGCAGGGCTTGAAGCTCCTGGCGGCCGTGTCTTCTGCGTGTTCGGATGAGTTCGAGCTCTGCGCCCGGATGCCTGATTTCAGGTCGTCATCCTCGGACTGCAACATGGCGCGTTCAATCGTCGATGTGAGTTCACCGCCCATCGCGTCGATCCTGGCCATCGCGTCACGGCGCAGGAGTTCAGACGTGCTGGGCACGCAGATCCCCTTGATGAAATCCTCTTCCAGCCCGTCATCGCAGGACTTGCGCAGCGTGGTGACCGGGCAGGGCTTGCCGCCCTCGCTTCCACAGCGGGTGCAGGCATTGAATGTCGATGGATCGGCGCCGGTATTGGCATTGCGATAGGTGCCGTCCGGGCAGCTATAGCACCGGCCCGACAGCAGGTGCTGGAACTGATCATCCGGGCAGCCGGAATCGCCAGCCTGCCTGGCGCTGGTCCGGCTCACCGCAACGCGGGTCGAGCAGGCTTTCGCGCTTCCGACATGGGCGGTGGTGCGGTTATAGCCCCCGCAGGAATAGCATTTACCAAGGCCGATATCGAGAAACCAGCCGCTCCGGCAGTCCGTCCTGAGCAGGCCGGTTGGGTTTTCGGGCCCGCTTGCGCGCTTGTATTTCGTGTAAGCGCGTCGCTCGCATGCCGCGCCCCTGTCGACCGGAAAAACGGTCCGGTGCGGATGCGATTTGGGACACTGCCAGCATGTCCCCTTACCTATATCGAGGAAGGCTGCTGCATATTTGTCGTCACCGGGATAAGTCTGGCTGCACTTGACGACCTCGCCCTTGTAGACAGCGTTTTCCGAGATGGCGGAAGGCGCCAAGAGAATAGAGAACCATGCTGCCAGGATGACAGAAAGAATTCGAGGCCTGGAAAAGCGTATATCACAGCCGAAAAATTTCATTCTTTCATCCCCTTATTCCCGCCGCTCCTGTCAACAAGACCGAATATAATCGGACCGGTGTTTCAGATGTCCCGATAGACGCGAACAAAGCAAGCAGAATTCATCCGCAGCAAGAAACGAAGCACGCGCATTGCAAGTCAGTGTGGCGCGTTCAGATGCTGATCACGCGGCCGGGATTCATGATGCCGAGCGGGTCGAGCGCCTGCTTGATCGCGCGCATGGCATCTGTCGCGGCTGGCGGGCGGATGGAGGCCAGTTCGTCGCGTTTCAGCCGCCCGACACCATGTTCCGCTGAGATCGATCCGCCAAATGACATGGCGCTGGCATGGACGGCTGCGGTGATCGCGTCAGCTTTCGCCTTCAGCGCGGATTGGTCGGGGTCGGCCGGGTCGCAGGCGGAATAGTGCAGGTTGCCGTCGCCGACATGGCCGAAGGCCACAATCTCCGCCTCTGGTGCAATGGCGCTCAAATCGCTCGCTGTGGCGTCGAGAAAATCGGGAATTTTCGAGACCGGGACCGAAACATCATGGTTCACCGACATGCCGAAGGCTTTCTTCGAGAGCGGAATCGATTCCCGGATCGCCCAGAAATCGCCCGCCTGGCTTAGATTCTCGGCAATCAACGCATCGCTGGCCAGCCCGTCCTCCAGTGCGGCGCCGAGCGCGTTTTCCAGCGTTTCGCGGGCATGGCTCTCACTGCCCATGGAAATTTCGCAGAGCACCCGCCAGGGGGATGGCGAGGGCAGGGGGTCGCGCAGGTTGGTCATATCCTCGCGAACCATTTTCACCGCATTTGCCGGGATCATCTCGAAGCTTGTTACCGTATCGCCCGCTGTTTCCCGGATGCGGGCAAGCAGAGCCACGACATCGGCGGCGCTTTCGCAGGTTATCCAGGCGCTGGCTCGCTGGACGGCCGGGAAGAGTTTCAGCGTCGCCGCCGTGATCAGGCCGAGCGTGCCTTCCGCTCCGGCAAAGAGGTGTTTCAGGTCATAGCCTGTATTGTTCTTGCGCAGGCCCGACAGCCCATCCCAGACCTCGCCGGAGGGAAGCACGACTTCCAGGCCAAGCAGGAGGTCACGCATCATTCCGTAGCGCAGGACGGCCACGCCGCCCGCATTGGTGGAGATCAGGCCGCCTATGGTCGCGGTCCCTTCCGAGCCGAGCGAGAGCGGGAAAAGCCGCCCGGCATCGCTTGCCGCCTTCTGCGCCGCGACAAGCGGGGCGCCGGCCTCGATCGTGAGGGAGTTGTTGAACCCGTCGAGATCGCGCACGGCCTGCATGCGCGTCATGGACACGGTGATCTCGCCATGCGGCGTGCCGCCATCGACCAGTCCGGTATTTCCCCCCTGAGGCGTGATGGCGACGCGGTGCTGCGCGCAGAGTTTCACCAGGGCCGCAGTCTCGTCGGTGCTCGCCGGGCGGGCGATAAGCGGTGTGTCGCCGGGGGCGAAAGCGCCGCGCCAGGGCGTGGAGGCTGCCATCAGCGCTTCAGGTTCGCGCGTCCAGCCTTTTGGGCCGAGAAGCTGTTTCAGGCCATCCAGAAAAGGCGCTGGAAGCGTGTCGGGGCGGGGCGTGTCTATCGTGGACATACGCGCACTCTAGCGGCAAATGCCTCCTGCGGGAACGCGTCAGTCTTTCCGGAAGGGCGAATTGATCACATAGACCCGGTCACCCTGCGGAATTTCGGCGCGCTCGAGCGGCTCTCCATCGGGGCCGGTGAAGGTCTCGGTCGCGAACCGACCGTCCCCGACAGGCGCGCGCGCCGCCAGTTCCTCACCTGCCACAATCTCGAAGCCGAGCCAGTCAAGCAGGAAGATGAAGCCGGCACCTGTCAGGAGGGCGGTGAGCAGTGTGCGCATGATGAAGCGGATGATCGCGCCGCTGAAGGCAAGCGCGATGGCGGTGCTGCCCGCGCCGCCGGCGAGCCCTGCGCCAGATGCGACGGCGGCAAGATCGAAAACCTGATTGAACCATTCCATGGTGATGTGTCCCTTCGCTGAGCCGGCTGGCAGGCCTTGCCCGCCTCAGCCGTGCCCTTATCCTCGCAGATTGCCGCGCGACCTCAAGCGGTCAGCGACGCGAGTGCTGGTCTTGGCGCGCGCACTCGTGCAATAAGGGAAATGTCTCAGTTGCAGGGGTGTGTTTGATGGCGGCAAGGCCTCCGGTCGTGGCTGTGGCCAATCTGAAGGGCGGCGTGGGGAAGTCCACAACGGCCCTGATGCTCGCCGAAGGGCTTGCCTATCATTACGGCCTGAATGTCCTGCTCTGCGATTTTGACGCCCAGGCCAATCTCAGCGAAACCATCCTGACCAGTGATGGCGTGCAGCGCGAGCTCAATCAGGGGCGGGGGCTGGCAGCGATACTGGATGTTTTCCTCCCGGCGGAGGGGCGGGCCAATCCCGCCCTCGCCGATGTGGTCGAGACACGAAATTCCACAGTGGTCGAGGAGCTTGCCTGGAAACGCCAGCGCGGCGATGTGGATGGCTGGGTGAACCTCCTGCCGGCGCATCCGGGCCTTCGCTTCCTGGAGCCTCATCTGGAGCGCAGCCCCGGCGATGGTTGGTTCGAAATCGGCGATGAACTGGCAGAACGTGTGATGTCCACGACGGCATCCGTGCGCAAGCGCTGCGACCTGATGATCGTCGATTGTCCGCCGCATGTGTCGGCGCTGTGCCGGGCGGCGCTGAAACTGGCGGACTATTACGTCACCCCGACCCTGGCTGAGGCGCTTTCGGTCTGGGGTGTGCACCAGTTCCTGCGCTGGCTGGCCCATCCGTCCATGAGCGACTGGCTCGGCACCGACCCGGCAAACCTGCCCGAGCGCCAGTTCGTTGTGTGCACCCGTTTCTCGGCGCGCTCGCGCAGCCACCGAAAGCAGCTCGACAAGCTGAAGGATGACTGGCCCGGGCGGACCTTTTCAGAACCCATCCGCCAGCGTGTCTCGCTGAGCCGGGAACTGGAGCGCGCGGAAATCGACAGCGTCCACAGTTTCGGCAGCCGCTATCGCGGCCAGGTGAAAAGCGATGTGGGCAGCCTCGCGGACGCCTTCGCGGCGTTCATCGCCGAGCGCGAAGGCCGTCACTGGACAAAGCGGCGCTAGGGCAGTTTCCGACCACTCGCCGACATTGGCAGCGTCTGGTCCTGCGACCTGATCGCTTAAGAGAAAACACGACATCATCCCGCTTGGCGGCAACGACTGAACAGGGCCAGATCGCGCCCACCGAGATGCATGCGCCCACAGGCTACCCTTGGCCCGAAACTGCCCTCGGGCAGACGCTGCTCAGGGAATGAACACAGTATAGGTGACATCGACTTCGAAGTCGTAGGTGCCGAGCGAGAGGTCATAGCCCGACAGGTTTGCTGCGCCGATGGAGTAGGCCACGTCGAAGCGAACGGACTGGTCGGCGAGGTTGCCCCGGCTGGCGGCCGTTCGCTGGTCACCGGTGAAGACATTGCGTCCGTTCAGAAGGGAAAAAAGGTTGGGAAAGCTAGTCATTCCGCCGGTTGTTCCGGCTGAATGGGGGAATTGTGCCGCCGAGCCGAATGCGAGCCCGTCATCCCCGCTCAGCGTCACGGACATATCGAGCCGGGTGATCTGCATCATGAGCCAGTTTATGCCGCTATTCGGGAAATCGGTATCGGCATCGATTGCAAACGGCGCATTGGATGCGACGTAGAAGCTGGAACGCGACGTCGCCGCGTTGACAGAGGCGTCCGTTGACCCGTCAATCCCCAGCGGAGTGAAACTGTCGGACGCGTTGGTGATCCCGTCGCTATTGGTGTCGGTATTGAAGTCGCCACTTGTCGTGTCTTCGAGCAGAAACGGCATGGTGCCGGCGGAATTGACGGCATCAGCGGTGGATACCAAACTTCCGGTCACGACCGTGTGCGTGTCGCTGGCTATCAGGTCGGCGTCGCCGGATGTGGTGGCACTGGTTCCCGATCCGGTATCAATGATGAAATCGACGGCCGTGGGTGCCGAGCCGCCATCATCTGCGCTCCAGACAACGACCGCGCCGATCACCTTGAAACCGGCACGGTCGCTCACATCCGCAATCGAAGCGAGCGGGAGCAAACCAGCGAAGGCAGCGGCAATAGCGATATGGCGGCGGAATCCGATACCAGTCTCCAAGTGTGGAACAGCAGAACTCCGACAGACAACATGAACAATTTTAAGATAGGCTGAAATGCGTATAGCAAAACTTCGACTGTTTATTTATCTGCTGTAATGTCGAGACGGCAGGCGGACAAGTCGAGCCCCCCGTCCGGACTATGCAGGTTGAACTGGATGGACTGGTCGAGTGGCGATCCCGGTGTTTTGGCAGTCCGGCTTGAGGCCCTGTACAGCACTGAGGAGGGCGCCTCGCGGCTCAGCCTGACAAAGCCTGTGGCCGGGCCGGGGATCTGTGCGCCAGGGCCGGTTCCGGAGATTTCTATCTGAATACTGGTCGTGCCGGGCTGATTAAGTCCATGACAGGCAATTTCGATCGAGAATGGCGCGTTTGACGCCACCTGGAACGGGCGGGAAGGGTTGCGTGAGGGCGCTGCAAACGAAACGGGTACGAGTTTTCCGGTCACGACGAGGTCCGGCGCGCCCGGCGTCCGGTCCGTTCCAGCCTGCCCCAGAGAGACCGATCCGCCTTTGCCGACGGGCGAACCGTTTTCCCAGACATGAACCACGGGCGCGGCAGACAGCCGGAAACGATGGCCCACCTGTGCTTCGGCCGCGCTGCAAAGGCCTGCAAACACCAGGAAAAGACTGGCCAGCGGCGGGCGCCAGGATCCGATAAGCCCAGACTGCATGGTAAATCCCTTTCCAGTCGCTTTCTGCGCTTCGTTAAGGTCGCAAAAACCATGCCGAGGCCGGCATGGATTGACGCATTCGCCGCGCGCGCCTAGCCAGAAGGCTCTGGACGATCATGAAAGAGAGGCGAGCCATGGCCGAGGACTGGAACATGCCGGAAGGCGAGCTGATGACCGGTAAACGGGGCGTCGTCATGGGCGTGGCGAACCAGAACTCCATCGCCTGGGGCATTGCCCGCCAGCTGGCCGCGCAGGGCGCTGAAATCGCGTTCACCTATCAGGGCGAGGCGCTGGAGCGCCGCGTGCGTCCGCTGGTCGAAAGTATCGGCATGAACACGATGATCCCGGCCGATGTGACGGATGATGCTTCCATGGACGCGGCCTTTCAGGCCATTGCAGACAAATGGGGCAAGATCGACTTCCTCGTCCATTCCATCGCCTTTGCAGGCAAGGAGGAGCTGCAGGGCAGCATGGTGGAGAATACCACGCGGGCGGGTTTTGCCCGCGCCATGGATATCTCCGTCTACAGTTTCATCGATTCCTGCCGGCGCGGCGCCGCACTCATGCCCGATGGCGGGTCGATCATGTGCATGACCTATCTCGGCGCGGAACGCGTGGTGCCATCCTATAATGTCATGGGCGTCGCCAAGGCCGCGTTGGAAGCGGCCACGCGTTATGCCGCGCGCGATCTCGGACCCCAGGGGATCCGCGTCAACGCGATTTCGGCAGGCGCCATGCGCACGTTGTCACTGGCTGGTATAAGGGGCGGGAAATCGCTGATGGGAACGGGGCGCGACTGGTCCTTGCTCAAGGAAGACACGCAGATGGAGGGCGTTGCCGGCTGCGCGCTCTACCTGCTCTCGGCTCTGGGCCAGTCCATCGCCGGCGAGGTCATCCATGTCGATGCCGGCTTCCATGTGGTCGGCGTTCCCGATACGGGGGAGTAACGGCGGCCGGCCCGCCGTCCGTCTATCAATTCTGCGCGTAGACGATATCCTGGCGGTCGAAATAAGCATCAATCGCCGCTTTGACGGCCGCGATGGATTTCCTGCGGCCGTCCTTCGAGGCAAGTCTTAGCGCATCGGTCTTGTTGGTCAGAAAGCCGATTTCCAGGAGCACGGCCGGTACATCGGGTGCGAGCAGAACATAGAAACCGGCATTGCGGTGCGTGTTGCGCAGGACCGGTCCGGCCTTTTCCAGTTCCGGAAGCAGAAGTTCGGCAAACACGCCGGAATTGGTCTTGGTCTCGCGCTTGATCAGGTCTTGGAGAATGCCTGAGACATCGTCGGGAACGCCGCTCTCTATAGGCATGCTCCAATTGTTCTTTCGCGCTTCACGGTCGATCCGGCCCTCGCCGCGGCTTGACAGCGTATAGACTGACGCTCCCTCCACAGCGCTCGACCCGGCGGCATCGGCGTGCAGGGATATGAACAGGTCTGCGCCCCATTCGCGGGCCAACGATACACGGTCTTCAAGCGGAATATAGACATCGCCTTCCCGGGTCAGGCGGACATCGTAGCGGGGATCCCTGGCCATCAGGTCGCGCAGTTCCAGGGCGGCACTCAGTACGATCGTTTTCTCCACGCTGCCCGTGACCGCCTGCGCTCCGGGGTCCTTGCCGCCGTGTCCGGGGTCGATGACGACGACATAGCGCCCATGGCCAATCGCAGGTGTGTCAGCCGCTTGGAGTTCGGCCAGGCGCTGCTCGCGTTCGGCAAGACGGCTCACCAGACGCGTCGCATCGCGTTTTGCACGGCGGGCGAAGCGGACATCGGACACACCGGCGAGATCGAGAACCAGCCTGTGGCGGGATTCTGAGCCCGTCGGGGGCAGGTCGAGCCGGCGTGCGACCATCATCGGGCGCGCCAGGTCCAGCACCAGCTGGCCGCCCTGCCAGCTATAGCCGCTGACGCCTGTATAAGCATTGAACGGCTCAGTCGGTGTGTCGGGCGCTGTCATGCCCGGCATGTCGACTGTGATGGATTGCGTCGAATGTGTCTCGCTGAGATAGATCCCGGCATCCGCGGGCACCGACCCGAACACCGTGACACGCGTGACCACGCCGTCTCCGACGACGCGAACCTGAGGCGGTTCACCCGATGCGCACGGCGCCAGCAGCGCGCTGCAAAAGGCAGTCAGGAGAATGAGGGCAAGGCGGCGCAAGAACATACTGGTCTTCCGGGCACGGATTCACGGCAACAGTCCACCTCATTGCACACTGTGCCTTAACCGCATGTGTACCAGATGGCGCCAGACTGACCCAATCCAGACAGCAGCCGCCTCAAAGGGTTTGCATTTTCGCCATACTCCTGCAAATAGGAGGGGAGGCTGATTGTTTGGCCCAACGAACGGATTCCCCAGCCCTGAGCGCTTTGCCCCGATTAAATCCTGGCAGCGCCCAGCGCCCCGGATAGCGGAAGACCTATGCAAACCGGAGCCGGTAGCAGACTGATATCAAACGGCGCCCCAGACGGGACGCTGAACAGGCCTGCGCGCTCTATTCTGAAAACAAATCCCGGCGAGAGACGCCCCACCCACCAGGTCTTCGTGGTGGCGGCGCGGCCGGGCGACAAGGTATTGTTTCATGAGCAAACTCATGCTGATCGACGCGGTCCACCAAGAGGAGACACGCGTCGCCCTCGTCTCCAATGAACAGGTTGACGATTTTGATTTCGAGACAACGGGTAAGGAACAGCTTCGCGGCAACATTTATCTCGCCAAGATAACCCGGGTCGAGCCTTCGCTTCAGGCCGCATTCGTCGAATATGGCGGCAATCGCCACGGCTTCCTGGCCTTCTCAGAAATCCATCCGGACTATTACCAGCTGCCTCAGGCCGACCGCGAGGCTCTTCTGCGTGAGGCGGCTGAAGCGGCAGCCGAGGAGGACGGCTTCGATCCCGATGATGATGACGAGGAAATCATCGACGAGGCCGAAGACGATGATGGCGACGATTCCGGATCCACGGACAGCGAGGCATCCGACGCGGCTGCCGCCGACCCGGGTGAAGAAAACGGACCTGGCAGCACAGCGGAGACCAAGCGGCCTCAGCGCAAACGCAGGGCCCCGAGAAACACCTTCCTGAAGAAGTACAAGATCCAGGAAGTGATCCGCCGGCGGCAGGTGATGCTGGTGCAGGTCGTTAAGGAAGAGCGTGGCAACAAGGGCGCCGCGCTCACGACCTATCTCTCCCTTGCCGGTCGCTACTCGGTCCTCATGCCGAATACGCCGCGCGGTGGCGGCATTTCCCGCAAGATTGCCAACGGGGCAGACCGCAAGCGCCTGAAGACGGTCATGAACGAGCTTGAAGTGCCTGATGGCATGGGGCTGATCGTTCGCACGGCAGGTGCCAAGCGAACCAAGACCGAGATCAAGCGCGACTATGATTATCTCCTGAAACTCTGGGATACGATCCGCGAGAAGACCCTGACATCAATGGCGCCTTGCCTCGTCAATGAGGAGGGCGGGCTGGTCCACCGCGCTATGCGTGACATGTTCGATAAAGAAATTGAGGAAGTGCTGATCGAGGGCGACGAAGCCTATCGCGAAGCAAAGGACCTCGCGAAGATCCTGATGCCGAGCCAGGCCAAGAAGGTCAAACAGTGGAAAGAGCCCGCGCCGCTCTTCGTATCCGAAGGTGTTGAGGACCAGCTCGATTCGATTTTCTCGCCGGAAGTGAAGCTGAAGTCGGGCGGGTATCTCATCATCAACCAGACCGAGGCGCTGGTGGCGATCGATGTGAACTCGGGCAAGTCGACCAAGGCGCGCAATATTGAGCAGACTGCGCTGCAAACCAATCTGGAGGCGGCTGAGGAAGCCTGCCGTCAGATGCGCCTGCGCGACCTGGCCGGTCTTATCGTCATCGATTTCATCGACATGGATGAGAACAAGAATAACCGCGCGGTCGAGAAGAAGCTCAAGGATTGCCTCAAGATAGACCGCTCGCGTGTGCAGGCCGGGCGGATCTCGCAATTCGGACTGATGGAAATCTCCCGCCAGCGCCGGCGCGCGGGCTTCCTGCAGGCCACTTCCGATCCGTGTCCGTCGTGCAAGGGGACCGGCCGTGTCAGGTCCGCCCCGTCGGCGGCCCTCCAACTGATCCGGTCCATCCAGGCACGCTGTTCGGGCGGTGACCTCAAAGGACTTCGCGTGGAAGCACCCACGGAGGTGGCGCTCTACCTCTTGAACCATAAGCGCGACGCTGTGGCAGCTGTCGAGGAGGAAGCCGGGTTCGCAATAACCATTACCTCTTCGGAAAGCCTCCTGCCGGGCGAATTCACGATGGAAGCCGACAGGGACCCGAATGCCCGCAAGGCCGAGCGCCGGCCACGCCGTGCGCGGACAGCTGAACGCCGCGAGAGCGAGGACACGTCCGCCGGGCTCGATGTCATCGACACGGATGAGGACGCCGAAGAGGACGGGGAAGAGGCCGATTCACAGCCGACACCCGCTACCAGCGCGGACGGCGACGATCAGGAAGGTAGCCGCCGGAAGTCGCGCCGGCGCGGTCGCCGGGGAGGACGCCGCCGCCGCCGCCGCGATGAAACAGGCGCGGAGGGCGAAGCGTCTGATGCGAATGAGGCCACCAGTGATGGCGGTGAAGAGAGTTCGCCCGAAAAGGTCACGGCTGAGCCAGTTGAGGTCCGCCAGACAAAGCCCGATCCCATCCCGGAAGACGGCGGCGCTTTCCTTGACGGGCTGTCCGTTACCGCTGCGGAAGTTCTGGATGAAGTGCCCGAGCCTGTGGCGGATCTGGCTGAGAGTGACACAGAGAGCGGCACTGGCGAGAAAGTCGAAGGTGATACGGAAAAAGCTGCAAGCGGTTCACGCCGGCGCTCTCGCCGCTCACGTCGCAAGCCGGCCAATCGCCAGAGCGACCCGGCCCCCGAGGCAGCTGATCCTGCTGGTCAGATTGAGGAAGACGTGTCGGCGCCGACGATGGAAGCCGGGAAGGTGGCTGAGCCCCTGACACCTGCTGAGCCGGCTGCAGCGTCCGCGCAGAATGAGACCGCTGAGGCAATAACTAACCCTGGCCCCGAAACGCTCGAGGGCGCTGAGTCTGGCGATGAGAGCGCGGCGCCAGAACAGCCTGGGCCGACGGCTGAGGCTGTTGCCGACGAGACTTCGGCGACAGTGCCCGAACCGGCCAATGAGGACGTTACCGATGAGGCCGCAGACGAGCCCAAGCCGAGACGTCGGGGATGGTGGAACCGCCGCAGGGCCTGAGCTCGACCGTCAGACTTCAGTGCAAGCGGGGGGCAGTCAAACCAGCTGCCCCCTTCCCATTGACGAGTAAGTGCTTCGCCTGCCTTGATATGAGCCATTTGGCCGAATCGGCAGGGGACGGTGCGGTTGGTAAATGGCGCCGCCATATGCGAATGCGAAAGGCATGGTGAGGCCTGTAGCAGGACCAGACATCTTCTCAGAATGTCAAAAAAACCGCGTCCGTCAAAGACGAACGCGGCGTGCTGTTCCTGTATCAGACTGCAGAGCAGATCAGGCGTTGCCTGGCTGTCCTGTGGGGTTGGTCGCCTGGCTCGGATTAGCTGCAGGCTTTGCCGCCTGTTGCAGCGGCTGTGGCGCGGTGGGTTGCTGGCTCGCCACGGCGGGCTTCGGACCGGCATCCTTGAGCGGATCGGTGGCGTGTTTGACCTGGCCTTCAAATACGGCATTGGCCTGAATCGAAAGTGAGGTGTGAATGATATCGCCTTCGACTTTGGCACCTGTTTCGAGCTCAACCTTCCGACCGCGGATTGAGCCCTTGATTGTGCCTTTGACGGAAACAACCTCAGCCTTCACCTCGCCTGTGATCACTCCGGAGGCACCGATCACAATATCCTGTGCGGCGACGTCGCCTTCGACCGTTCCATCGATCTGAAGGGCACCTTCAGAGATCACGGATCCCACAATCTTCATATCGGCGCAGATGATGGAGGCCGCCGCACGCGCCGCAGGCTTGCTGGACGCGGAACGAATCGCCTCCTGGGTCGGATTGGGCGTATTCGTTCCCTGCGGAGTGTCTGCGCCTTTAGTCTTCGTGAACATGTCTTCCCGCTTTCAGAAAATCGATGGGATCATAAGGTTTGTCGTGAAACCAGACCTCATAATGCAAATGGGGGCCGGTGCTGCGACCGCTAGAGCCCATCAGCCCGACCGTATCGCCTATCGCCACCTTATCACCCTTCTTGACCGAGATCGACTTCATATGGCCATAGCGGGACTTGAAACCGTGACCATGATCGATTTCAACCAGTCGACCATAGCCCGAACGAATGCCTGCATAAGTGACGGTCCCCGGGCCGGCGGCCGCGATCGGAGCCTTGTAATAGGCAGCCATGTCAATGCCATTATGCCAGGCGGGGCGCTTGGTGAAGGGGTCCACGCGCAGGCCGTAATTCGACGTCAGGCGCGCGGGCACGCCAACCGGCTGCGCCAGCGGCAAATTCTCGATAATCGCCTCATAATAGCGCGCTTCTTCTAGGCGTGCGGCGACCTGAGCCACGCGTTGCGCAAATGCAGCTTCTTCGGGTGAATCGAAATTTTCCGGTGCAAGTGTGGCAATGGATACAACCGGGCCACCGACTTCGCGCTGAGCCTCGATCCGTCCTGTGCCAACTGCAGTCAGCCTCAGGATACCCCGAGCCTGTTCAGCCCGCTGAACCGCAAGGTCTTCAGCATCGCTAAGGAAGTCTTCCTGCTCTGCGCGCAACGTATCAATTCTCGCGCGCACCCCGACCAGTTCAAGCGAACCGGTCGGCCTTGCCCGTTCAAGTCCCTGCCGACTGTCAGCCTCGTCAATCGAAGCCTTGAGGAGAAAGTTCGCATCGTCTCCGCGCAGGGCCGATACTTCGAGGTCTTCGGAGCCCTCCAACGCGTCGAGCAGCACTTTTAGTGTCTGGTGTCTCTCTTCGAATTCGCTGGTGGCGCGATGAAAATTCTCTGTGCGCTCTGCAAGCAATGTGCGCGATAATGCATCCTTGGCCCGAAGTTCCTGAACCCAGCGTTTGTAGCGCGCCACGTCACGCTCGCCGGCTGAGGTGAACGAACCGTTTCCGGACCCGACGACATAGCTGACGGATGTAAAGACCGTCCAGCCTGCGATTGCCGTCACACCAGCGGCAAGCATCGCCTGCTGCCATGGCGAAACTGAAATGTAGTGAACGGTTCCGCCGCTTCGATGATAGATCTGGCGTTCTGGAAAAACCCGATCAAAAACAGCTTGTGCCCTGGTACTCAACTTCCACATATGGTCCGCCCGCCGGTCCGTAGTTATTTCACCCGGACTGATCACCTTCCCCTAAGCGACCAATCCGTCCCTAACCCCTGTCGCTTTCTAACCTGAATTCGCTCAAAGGTGAAACCCCCATGCAACACCTTTACGAAAAGTTTCATCATGTGCTGGTTAATATCGCATTAAGTTCAGGCCTGTAGGTGGACTGGTCAACCTTTAGTGGCGGCTATTTTCAGTGCGTCCAGAACAGCTGCAGCGTGACCCTTGACGCGTACCTTTGGCCAGGTTTTCAGCACCGTTCCGTCCGGACCGATAAGGAAGGTAGCCCGCTGGATTCCCATGTATTTCCGGCCATACATGTTTTTCTCGACCCAGACGCCATAGGCTTCACAGACCGATCCGTCTTCATCGCTCGCAAGGTCGATTGTGAGCGCGTGTTTTTTCCTGAACGCCTCGTGTTTCTTCACGGGATCGCGGGAAATGCCCAAAATCTGGGCGCCGGCGCTGCTGAAATCTTCGCCGAGTTCTGAAAAGTCCTTTGCCTCGTTCGTGCAACCGGGCGTGTCATCCTTTGGATAGAAATAGATCACGAGGTGGCTACCCTCATAGTCCGAGAGGGATGCCTGGCTGCCATGTGTGGCTGGCAGGGTGAATGCGGGTGCCTTCATGCCTTCTTCAATCATTTGTCTGATCTGCTCCGTCTTGTGGCGCTGCCCCGTTGTCCCGACTATGTGGAATAGGGCGGAGAGGGCCCGCTGGGCAAGGTGGAGTAAGCTGCGTGGTTCGCCAGACCGCCACAATCGTATTCTTCGAGATCCTGGGCGGTGTGCTGTTCCTGGCAGTTGCGGCCTGTGCATTTCTCGCCTGGCGCCTGTCGCAGGGGCCGGTGGAATTGACAGCCTTCAAGGATGATATCGAGCAGGCGCTGACGGACGCGCGCGATGGTCGGCAGGTCAGCCTGGAGCGCGTTCAGTTGCAGTGGTCGCCTCAGCGACGCCGAATTGATATTGCGGCGCAAGGGCTGATGTTCCGCGATGCGGAGGGCGAACCTCGTGCGGCGGTCCAGCGCGCCGATATCATGCTCGATGCGCCGGCGCTCCTGCTCGGCGATGTCGAGATCGTTGCCCTCGACATGTTCGGTGGCGCAATCGACCTGCAGCAGGTCTCGCAGTCGGAATGGACAATTGCAGGTGAGCCCCTGCCGCCGATTCCCGAAGGCACGCTGCCGCAGTCGCCCAGCGAATGGCTGGAGCTTGCAGATCGATACCTGATGGCAATCATGTCAGGGGCAGGAGAGGCCATCGGTGATATCAAGCTTGAGCGCGTCACGATTGACCGGATCCGTATTGATATCAAGGACCGGGCCGGCGAAACGCTTCTGGAATTCGAAAATGTGACCGGAGCGCTGCTCAAGAATGACGCCGACCTCGCCCTGTCTCTGGCGGGCCAGGGGCAGGGGGAAGGTCTGCCAGCGGGGCTGGCCGTGGACATGAAGACCACCGGAGGGGTCGCGGCAGTTGACGTCGAACTGGCTTTTGCGGGCTGGACGATTGCGGAACTTGGCCAGCGGGCCGGGATTTCGCCCGATCGTGTCAGCGGGCTTCCAGCAGATATCGCGTTCAGTGCGCGAGGCACCCGCGCGGCGGGGCTGGAACAGGTATCGATCGAAACCGAGACAGGAAATGGCGCTATCACCATAGCCGACCGCAATGTGCCTGTATCGAGGATTGCCGGCCGTCTCGATTATCTCAAGGCTCAGGATGTATTGCTGGCCCGCCTGGCCACATTCGATGTCGGTATCCTGCGCGGTGAAATCACTGGCCGGCTCGACAATGCAGTCCGCGCGGTCGAGCTGCGCCGCCTGGAACTGACTTCACCCGACCTGCGTGTTGATGCGACGCCTGTTTTTGAGCGGCCCTGGCGTTTGCGCGATGTCGACCTGGAGGGTTTGCTGGCCCCTGGCTTTGATAGCCTCGACATATCTCGGGCCCGTTTCGCCACAGGTGCGGCCCGGATACGCGCTAGCGGCAGGATCGCGCGCGTCAGCGATCCCGGTAAGGCGGATTTGCCGCTGACGGTGGAACTCGTAGCAGAAATGGACGGGCCGACGGAGAAGCGAACGGTTCTCGATTTCTGGCCTGTGCGCCTGGGTGACGGGGCCAGACGGTTCCTGGTGGAAAAAGTGGAGGCTGGCCGACTTCTTTCTGCGCGCGCGCGGCTGTCTCTGGAGCGCGACAGTCTGGCAGGCGGCTTTCTGGAGGACGACGCGCTGGATGTCAGTTTCTCGGTCGATGGCGCAAGCGTGCGCCCGCTTCCCGATATTCCACCGGTGCAAGCGGCGTCAGGCACGGGCTATCTGACCGGGAACAGTTTTCGCATCAACATAGATCGTGGCACCTATTCCGGACTGGAGATTTCCGGTGGTGAGGTTGATTTCCCGCAGCTCAATCCGAAAGGAAGCGACTTTCATGTCATAGCGAATGGGCATGGCCCGGTCGTCCCGGCCGTGAAGTCCATCTTTGATTCGCGCCTGCAACTGGAACAGGCCACCGGGTTCGATCCCGACAGGCTGAGCGGGCAGGGACGTGCCACATTCAAACTCTCGCGCCCGGCATTGGAACGCACTCCTGAAGGTTCCACGCGGTTCTCCGTGATTGGCGAAATACGAGATGGTGGACTGGCGCAGGCGACCAATGGCCTGGACCTGACCGATACCACGGCCCGGATCGATATCGACCAGGAGCGGATCGTGGTCACCGGCTTTGGCCAGCTCGGTCCTGCGACTGTGAATTTCGACTGGCGCGACGGTCTGGGCAATGATGGCGAGCCTTCGCGCCTGGCCGCCCGGAGCGTGGTGACGCCGGATATTCTGAACCGTTTTGGCCTTCTGGGCCGGCCCTATGTAAGCGGACAGGTGCCGGTCGAACTGGTCGCGCGAGCGGACGGCGACACTGTTTATTCCGCGCAGGTGAAACTCGACCTGACCGCTGCGCGTATCGACCTGGCTGAAATCGGCTGGCTGAAACCACCCGGTGAACCGGCCACTGCAGAGATCGACTATGAGCTGCGTGGAGGAACTCGGCATGCCGCGACGCGGCTGTTCAGTGATACCGCCCGGCTGGAGGGTGATGTTCTGCTTGGCAGCGATGGCCGTCTTTTGAGGGCCGATGTGGCACGCGCCTATCTTAAGGGTCGCGCGGATGTCAGCGGCGAAATGGCCCGCGGAGAGGATGGTGCGCTGGCTTTCAGCCTGAACGGACCGTTCCTTGATGTTTCCAACGCCCTGCCGGACCTGGGCGCTATTGGCAGTGCGGGCAGCTTTTCCAGTCCTCTCACGCTTGATGCGGAAGTCGAACGCCTGGCACTTGGCGATGGGCTCGAAATGATCGGGGCCCGGCTCGCCGCCATTTCCACGGTTGAGGGGCTTCAGTCCTTTCATGCCGCCGGGGCCACGCGCGACGGAGCGCCGATGCAGGCCAGGTATGACCTGCAACCGGACGGTGGAGCAGAGATTGCCATCGAAAGCGGGAATGCGGGGTTCCTGTTCGATGCCCTGCTTGGAATCGACTTCCTGGAGGGCGGGACGCTGAGCGTGGCGGGCCAGCTATACACGTCTGCGCCGGCCGATCTTGACGTAAACATTCGCGGCGCGCGCCTGCGCGATGCGCCGTTCCTCACCCAGATTCTGTCGCTGGGCTCGCTTCGCGGCCTTGCCGATACATTGGGCGGAGAGGGTGTCTTGTTTTCCGAGATTTCAATTCCGTTGAAAGTCGGACGCGGCCGGTACGTCGTCGATGGCGGGCGCGCATCGGGACCGGCGCTTGGCCTGACAGCGAATGGCTGGCTGGAACCGGAGACGGGGGCGCTGAATTTCGATGGTGTCCTGGTGCCGAGCTTCGGCGTCAATTCCGCACTCGGCGGCATACCAATCATAGGGGATCTCGTGGTGGGTCGCGAAGGGGAAGGCATTTTCTCGCTGACCTATTCTGTCCGTGGCTCGCTGGAGCGCGCGCAGGTGGCCGTCAATCCACTGTCAGCGGTGACACCGGGTGTCCTGCGCCGCATCTTCGATAATCCGACAGAGACCGAACTGCCGCTGCCCGAAGAGGTCGAGGCGGAAAACTGACCGGGCTTCAGACCGGGCGGACCAGCGCAATCCGCTTCTTGCCGACCTGGACCTTGAAGGCGCCGATCTCGGGCAGCAGATCTGCATGAGCGTGCTGGATGTCTTCGCTGATCACCACGTCGTTGACCCGCACCGCGCCTTCACTGATCTTGCGACGCGCTTCGCCATTCGATTTCACGAGTTCGGCTGCACGCAAGAGCGCTACTGTCGAACTGGCCTCGCCTGCCGCCGGGATTTCGAAGGTCGGCAGGTTGTCGAGCCCGCCGCCGCCCTGGAACGCCGCAGCCGCTCCCTCCCTGGCCTCACGGGCGGCATGCACACCGTGCAGCATAGTCGTGGCCGCATCGGCGAGCGCGATCTTGGCGTCATTGATCTCAGCGCCCTCAAGAGCCTCCAGGCGGGCGATCTCGTCAAGTGGCAAGTCCGTGAACAGTTTCAGGAAGCGGCTGACATCGGCATCCTCGGTGTTGCGCCAGAACTGCCAGTACTCATATGGGCTGCGCTTGTCGGCGTTCAGCCAGACCGCGCCGTCAGCCGTCTTGCCCATCTTGCCACCTGACGCGGTGGTGATCAGCGGGCAGGTCAGGCCGAAAGCGTCACCGCCATCCGCCTTGTGGATGAGGTCCGTGCCGGCAACGATATTGCCCCACTGGTCGGACCCACCCATTTGCAGCGCGCAGCCATGGCGTCTGAAAAGCTCCAGGAAATCATAGGACTGAAGCAGGACATAGTTGAATTCCAGGAAGGTATAAGGCTGCTCATTGGCCAGCCGCCGGGCGACAGTATCCTGTTTCACCATTGTGTTGATGGTGAAATACCGCCCGATATCGCGCAGGAAGTCGATATAGCCGAGCGCGTCCAGCCAGTCGGCATTGTTGACCATGACGGCGTCGCCTGGCCCGCTGCCGAATTTGATGAAGGGTTCGAAGGCCTTGCGGATGCCCTCGATATTCGCCGCTATTTCGGCATCTGTCAGGATCGGGCGGGATTTTTCCTTGTCGGTGGGGTCGCCGACCCTGGTTGTGCCTCCGCCCATCAGGATGATCGGCTTGCCTCCCGCCTGCTGGAGCCGGCGCAGCATCATGATCCCCATCAGTGATCCGACATGGAGGCTGTCTGCCGTCGCATCGAAGCCGATGTAAGCAGCTGGCGCCGAGCCTGCGCAATACGCGTCAAGCTCGCTTTCATGGGTCATCTGCTTGATATAGCCGCGCGCCTCAAGCGTGCGCAGGAACTGCGACTTGTATTTGCTCAATGCGGCCTCCAAACCAGTTCCTCAGAGCCGCGTGTCTTAAGAGAGGTGACAGGTTTGGGCAATGCCAGTGAGGAATTCCAGCCGGTCTGGGTGGCGGGTTTCATGTCGGGGACATCACTCGACGCGGTTGACGCTGCGCTGATACGCACCGATGGTGAGCGCGTCCTCGATTTCGGACCCGTTTCCGAGCGGAAATATTCGCCTGAGGAACGCTCCATCCTGCAACAGGCCACACTTGCGGCGCGTGAATGGAACTGGCAGGGGCCGCGCCCGGACATGGCCTTTGCCCAGGCGCTTGACGTGATCACGCAGACTCATGGGGAAGCCTTTGACCTGCTCATGCAGGGCTGGAGCGGGCCAGCGCCTGTTCTGGCCGGGGTCCATGGCCAGACCGTCCTACATCGCCGCCCGCTTGGCGGCACGCCTGGCGCGACCTTGCAGCTGCTCGACGGGCCGGAGCTTGAGGCGCGGCTCGGCATACCGCTGCGCTGTGATTTCCGAAGCGCCGATGTGGCCTCAGGCGGACAGGGCGCGCCGCTGGCCCCGGCCTATCATGGCGCACTGATGGCCGGGCTCGGCACCGGCCCGCTGGCGGTTCTCAATCTGGGCGGCGTCGCCAATATCACGATGCGGCTTTCGGACGGCAAACTGCTCGCTTTCGATACCGGTCCGGCCAATGGACCAATCGATGAATGGGTAGAAGGGCATGATCGTGGTTCATTCGATGAAGGCGGGCGGTTCGCGCGCGCAGGCAGTGTCCATGAAGGTCTCATGGCCCAATTGTTCGAGCACCCGTTCTTTGTCGAGGCGCCGCCCAAATCGCTCGACCGTTTCGACTTCAATGCGAACATGGCGCGTGGCCTGACCTTCGAGGATGGCGCGGCGACGCTGACAGCGTTTTCCGCACGAGCCGTCGCCTTTGCGATTGAGCACCTTGCTGAAAAGCCGGCGCGGCTCATCGCCTGCGGAGGCGGGCGCCGCAATCCGGCGCTGATGGACGCGTTGCGCGAGGCTGCGCCATGTCCGGTGGTAACTGCAGAAGAGGTCGGCTGGCGAGGTGACAGTATCGAGGCGGAAGCGTTCGCTCTTCTGGCTGTGCGCTCCCTCCGGGGCCTGCCCATCTCCTGGCCGACAACCACCGGCGTTCCGGGGCCGATGACGGGCGGTCGCCCGGCCGGTGGCTTGTCATCGAACATTCGTTGAGAGATGTCCTGCCAGCTGGTCCAGGCTTTTTCGGTCCAGCAGCTGGACCCGGCCACGTGTTAGGGACACGAGATTCCGGCGGGAAAACTCGCCAAGCTGGCGGCTGACCACTGCGCGCGCCGAGCCCGTCTCCATAGCGAGCGCGTCATGCGTTGCACTGACGGTATTGCCTGAACCGGCAAGCCGCAGCAAGGCTCTCGCAAGTCTCGCTTCGAAACCGGTAAGAGCGACATCTTCGACAAGTTGTTCGAAGTCTGCGAACCGGAGCGCCACAGCATGAAGGACATCCTCCCGGAAGGCTTCATCCTGCGACATGCGTTTGCGGAAATTCTCTGGCGCGACGATCTCGGCGTCCAGTTCGGTTTCGGCGACGCCTTCGGCGGAGTAGCTGCGATTCTCGATCAGACAGGAGAAAGTCTGCAGGCAGACCTCACCCTTGCGGACGCGATAAAGAACAATTTCGCGTCCATTGGCCGCGGTGAGCGACACGCGGATCGTTCCAGCCTTAACAATGACAAATCCTTGGCAGGGGTCGGCGGGCCGGAACAGGACAGTCCCGGGCGGACACTGTAGCTGTCGTCCTGGCTGAACGGTCAAAAGCTGACTCCGGCTCGAAATAGCCCGGTGCGATACTAGGCGGCGCTTGGTGTTTCGCAAGTCAGTCAGGTCATTTTGGCTTTTTTGCCGGGCAGGTGCGGATCCCGAGGAGGGCATAGGCAGGGCAGAAGCCTGCGAGGCCCGTCAGGAGCGGGACAAGTCCGAGCCAGGCCCAGGGCGACTGGGGGCCGACGAAGACGAGTGAAAGGATGGCCAGGCCCAGGATGACCCGCAGCACGCGATCAAGCGTACCTTCATTGATGAGCATATGTTTCTCCTCCGCTTGCAACTGGAAAGCCGGTTTCAGGAGATTATCCAGCCGCGTGGCCGGCTTGTCGGTGACTAAGTCACATAGAGGACGAATTGCGCCGCTACCAGAAAGGCGTCAGAAGCCGGGCGCCTATCCCAGGCTACGGAAGAGCGCTGGCGCATATTCAAGACAATAAGCCTGCGTGGAATTACGCTCGTGCCTTGTTTTGTCGAAACTGACTGGCGGGAACCCGTTCCAGCTTCGCCCGAACAAAGACTTTAGTGTGTGCCTGCCTGTTCAATCGCCTCAAGCGCTTTGCCGCCGCTCATGACGTCCCGGTCATCGCCAAAATCCGCCTCGATGTGGAGAGCCATATCGAGCTGCGACTTGAAATGCGCGCGATGAATTTCAACCAGTCCGAACTGTTCGAGGTGCGGATTGTGGAATTGCGCATCAAGCAGGATATAGCCGCGCACGATCAGCCTGGCGACGAGATGGACCAGCGTGACTTTCGAGGCATCCGTGGCACGCGAGAACATGCTTTCGCCGAAAAAGGCGCCGCCAATCGCCACGCCATAGAGCCCGCCGGCCAGCCGGCCATCTATCCATGCCTCTACGGAATGGGCATGACCTTCCCGGTGCAGGCTTGCATAAAGGTTCAGGATCAGCGGATTGATCCATGTGTTCTCACGCCCCGGCCCCGGCGCGGCGCAGCCCTCAACAACACGGGAAAAGGCGCGATTGACCGTGATTTCGAAGACGTCCTGCCTTACCGTGCGTTTCAGCCGCTTTGGGATGTGAAACGCGGTCAGCGGGAGTATCCCGCGCATATCCGGATCGACGAGGAACAGCCTCGGATCGTCATGCGCCTCCGCCATTGGGAACACGCCGCGCCGATAGCAGCGCAGAAGCGCATTGGTGTCGAGCCGCGTCGTCATTCACGCCTCAGTCCTCGGCGAGGAAGCGTTCCAGCCAGTGGATATCATAATTACCGTCGATAATATCTTTCTGCTCAAGAAGCTGGCGGTGCAGGTCAAGGGTCGTTTCGACCCCGCCGACCACCATTTCCTGAAGCGACCGCCGCAGGCGCATTACACACTCATTTCGTGTGCGACCATGAACGATCAGCTTTCCGATAAGACTATCATAATGGGGCGGTATCCGGTAGCCCGCATAAGCAGCGCTGTCGAGACGGACATCTGGCCCGCCAGGCGGATGAAAATCCGTGATGAGACCCGGGCTCGGAACGAATGTGCGCGGATGCTCGGCATTGATCCGGCATTCGATCGCATGACCAACCAGCATCACTTCGTCCTGGGTAAAGGACATTTTCGCCCCGTCGGCGATGCGTATCTGTTCGCGCACGATATCGATACCTGTGATCATCTCCGTCACCGGGTGCTCGACTTGCAGGCGCGTATTCATCTCGATGAAATAGAACTGGCCATCCTCATAGAGGAATTCCATTGTCCCGGCGCCGAGATAGCCCAGCTTCTGCACGGCGCGCGCCACGATCATGCCGATATCGTCTCGCTGGGCCTGATTGAGGGCAGGAGAGGGCGCTTCCTCGAACACTTTCTGGTGGCGCCGCTGGATCGAGCAGTCACGTTCCCAGAGATGACAGACATTGCCATGAGAATCGGCGATCACCTGGATCTCGATATGGCGGGGTCGTTCAAGGTATTTCTCGATATAGACCGCATCATCGCCGAAGGCGGCTTTTGCCTCGGTCTTGGCGGTGCGAACCGCGTTTTCCAGTTCCTTTTCGCTCCGCGCCACCTTCATGCCGCGTCCGCCACCGCCGGCTGCGGCTTTCACGAGCACGGGATAGCCGATCTTCCTGGCCGCCTTTTTCGCCGCGCTGACGCTATCGACTCCGCCATCGGAGCCCGGCACCACCGGGACGCCCGCATTGATCATCGCCTGTTTGGCGGCAATCTTATCGCCCATGATGCGAATATGCTCAGCTTTGGGGCCGATAAAAATCAGTCCGTGCGCATCGACCATATCCGCAAACTGGGCATTTTCCGACAGGAAGCCATAGCCGGGATGAATCGCGTCGGCGCCTGTGATCTCGGCGGCGGCAATGATCTGGGACTTCTTGAGATAACTCTCCGATGATGGCGGCGGGCCGATACAGACACTTTCATCTGCCAGTCGGACAGCCATTGCATCGCGGTCTGCTTCAGAATGCACCGCAACAGTGGCAATGCCCATTTCCTTGCAGGCACGGTGAATGCGCAGGGC
Organism: uncultured Hyphomonadaceae bacterium; assembly: GCA_964415675.1. GTDB lineage: Bacteria > Pseudomonadota > Alphaproteobacteria > Caulobacterales > Hyphomonadaceae > UBA5336. Next base: position 36,614 of record CAYQBG010000006.1, on the reverse strand, counting down.
GATTTCGCCCCGGTTGGCAATAAGGACCTTTTCGATCATCGCGTCGCTCCCTTAGCTGACGATGACGAGCGGCTCGCCATATTCCACGGGTTGGGCATCGCTGACGATGATTCTTGTGATCGTGCCATCCCTCGGCGATTCGACCGGATTGAAGGTCTTCATCGCTTCGACCAGCATCAGCGTGTCCCCTTTCTTCACCTTGTCGCCTTCGTTTATGAACACTTTTGCGCCCGGTTCCGGCGAAAGATAGACCGTCCCGACCATTGGCGATTTCACGGCGTTCGTGTCCTCAGGGACGACTACTTCCACCGGAGCAGAAGGAACGGCCTGCGCGGCCGCAGGAGCAGCTGGCGCCGGCGGCTGGGAAACAGTCACGGTCTGGGGCGCTGCAGGTTTACTCACGCGAACACGCAAGCCTTCATGCTCGACTTCAAGTTCACCGAGATCGGCGTCGCGAAGAATCTCGGCAATTTCGCGAATGAGCTGGGTATCGAGTTTGTTCTTGGACGTGCTCATGGGGTAGTTTGACCTTTCTCGCAGACGAGGTGCCGGGCGGCCTGAAGCGCAAGTAGGTAACCATATGCGCCCAGACCTGCAATCGTCGCATTAGCGGCTGGCGCCACATAATTGATATGCCTGAAGCTTTCACGTGCGGCGGGATTGGACAGATGAACTTCTACCACAGGCACCCGGCAGGCTTTGAGGGCATCGTGAAGGGCAATGGAGGTGTGGGTATAGGCTGCGGCGTTAAGAATGAGCGCGCTGGCCCTGGCCGAGGCTTCCTGGATCCAGCTGACGAGTTCACCTTCGCTATTGGTCTGACGAAACACGATCGTGTCGCCGCTCGCGGCATCTCTCAGGCGCGCTTCAATATCTTCAAGCGTGTCGCGGCCATAGATCTCCGGCTCGCGCGTGCCGAGCAGGTTGAGATTTGGGCCGCCGAGTACATAAATGGTATCAGACATGTTTCGTGCTCTTGCGCCGGAACGCGCCGGGACGCAAGTGCAGGGCAGGAGGAATTGGCCATGAAGATCTTCCTCAATGGTGAGGCACGCGAAATTGCCGAAGGGACGACCCTTGCAGCACTGGTTGCAGAAATTGCCGACGACCCGCGCGGCATCGCGATTGAGCGGAACCTGGAGATCGTACCCAAGTCGCAGCATCGGGAGGTCGTGCTGGAAGCAGGTGACAGGCTCGAACTCGTCCAGTTTGTCGGCGGCGGCTGAATGCGACGCTTGCAGGTCAGCTGGCTGTGACGAACCGTGCGCAGCGTCCCGGATTTATCGAGAAATTCATCAGTGTGAGCGGTGGCTTGCCGCCATATTGCGTTTGTCTGTAAAGCGCCGTCAGCCGGACATTCTGTGACGCCAGTGGCGAGGACATGTATTCCTGGCAGGCGGCGGCCAGCATCTTGTTGTCCGGCGAGCGCATCGACAGGCGCTTGCCCGGCGACGGATTGACATGGATGATCATGCGAAGCTCGCGGCGCGCCGTGTCGGTCTCGATATCGGTAAGATCCATGAACACCCCATTCTGGCCCTGCGGCAAGGCCCAGCGGGCCGAGCGTTTGACGCCCCTCGCCTGTTTGTCGAGCCAGGCCTTGCGTTCTTCGCCCGATGCCGTTGCGTAATCGAACGTCGCCGCCGGTTCGATACTGCAACTGGCCAGCGCCAGCGCGCAAAGGATCGTTGCAAGAGAGTATTTCATGGGGTGCGTCCTCCAGCCTGGCACAAGTTACACAAAAGAGCTGAAAGCCTGGTTGATGAGTTTGCAGCAAATTGAACCTGCAACGGCTCCATCCGGAACGGCAAATCACCGGTTTCAGGCGAGCTGACCGGCGGCGGCGATTGACCTTGTTTCACCCGACCGCCAAATACCCACCATGACAGAAGATACGCTCACAATCGCAGGCCGTGAATTCTCCTCGCGCCTGATCATCGGCACCGGCAAATATGCTTCCTATGAACAAAATGCCCGCGCTGCCGAGGCCGCCGGCGTCGAAATGGTCACCGTGGCGCTTCGGCGTGTGAACCTCTCCAATCCGGATGAGCCGCGCCTGACCGATCATGTCAGCCCCCGGACATACACATTCCTGCCGAACACGGCCGGTTGCTTCACCGCCGATGACGCTGTGCGCACGCTTCGTCTCGCGCGGGAAGCTGGCGGCTGGGACCTGGTCAAGCTCGAAGTGCTTGCCGACCAGAAGACGCTCTATCCCGACATGGAAGAGACCCTGCGCGCGGCGAAACAGCTGATCGCGGATGGTTTCGAGGTGATGGTCTATTGCTCGGACGATCCGGTCTATGCGCGCAAGCTGGAGGAGGCGGGGTGTTGCGCGATCATGCCGCTCGGCTCGCTGATCGGATCGGGGCTCGGCATCCAGAATCCGGTCAATATCCGCCTCATTGTCGAGCAGGCCCGCGTGCCTGTGATTGTCGATGCCGGGGTCGGGACGGCCTCTGACGCGGCCATCGCGATGGAACTGGGCTGCGACGGCGTGCTCATGAATACGGCGATCGCCGAGGCGAAGGATCCGATCCTCATGGCCAGCGCAATGAAGCATGCCGTCATCGCGGGACGCGAGGCCTATCTGGCGGGCCGGATGGGCAAGAAACGCTATGCCGATCCAAGCTCGCCACTGGCCGGGCTGATCTGACCGGCCTTGTCACTGGCTGTCGAGATAGACGCCTGTCTTGCGGGTGCGGCCAGATGGTCTTTCGATGCTGGTCAGGTCTGGTTAGTCGATCTGCGGGAGATTACGGCGAGCACGCAGGCCATGCTTGGCGCACTTCAGGCAGATGAGGCTGAACGCGCACGGAAACTCATTATCGAGGCGCGCCAACGTGATTTTGCCGCCTCCCGCCTGGTCCTGCGCATCCTCAGCAGTGAAGTTGGGTCGGGTATAGCGACAAGCTGGTCGCGCAGTGAGGGCCGGCTTGCTGTCGGCGCTTCGCAGGTGCCGGCCCTCGGTATTGATCTGGAAATCCTTCGCCCGCTTTCATTTTCCGCCATGCTGACCGTGATCTGCGGTGCTGGCGAGCGCGCGCGTCTGGGGCAGGTCGCCCGGCTGGATGAGCCGGAGAGCTTCTTTCGCATCTGGACGGCCAAGGAAGCGATCATGAAGGCGATGGGCGAGGGTTTTCAGGCCGGAGTGAAATCGGTCGCCCTCACATCTGAGGTCCTGGGGCTCTGCGAAGGTGAGACGGCCTGTCTGCCTGTGGCGGGCCGGAAATTTGCACTGCGCACATGGTTGTGCGGCGATGCCCGGATCACCCTCGCCACCGCAGACTGATCAGCCCATGCGCACGCTCAGCCCCTTTGCGGCATAGATCTTCAGACCGTCGCACCACAGGCTGCCATCGGCCCTGACGATCTGGCTCTCGCCCTCAGTCTCGATCCCTGTGATCTCTATGAGCGTTGTCACCTCGTTATTGCGCGGAGTGACCTGGCCGCGATAAGTCCAGCTCACATGATGGCCGGGGACCAGCGACTGTAACCGGGGTGTGTCTGAAGAGGCGCTCAGCCCTTTCAGCAGGATCGCCCGCTTCATCAGCTGGATCAGCGCACCCACACCAAGCGAGCCGGGCTGGACCGGGTCACGGAAGAAGTGCGCCTTGAAATACCAGGCATAAGGATCAATCGCCTGGCGCCCGCGAATCAGGCCGAGGCCCGCCGACCCGCCCGCCGGGTCGAAATAATCAACACGGTCCAGCATGCACATATCCCCGCCCGGCAGGAGGCCTGCGGAATCAGGCACCGGAACATCACTTGCGGGCAGCGCCATCCAGCCCGGTTCGGCCTGGCTCATCTTCAGGCCGACCTGCCGGGCCAGCGAGGCGCGGTCGAAAAAGCCGAAACTTGTGGTCAGGTTCATCACCGGCCTGCCGTCGGCAAGGATGCCGGACACATCGAAGAAGACAAGCGTTGTCGGCCCGGCGCGCGAAAACCGCGTCATGGTCGTGGTCACCTGTAGCGTTCCATCGCCCGGCGCGATCTCGCGATGCACCGTGCCTTCGCCGTCGAGATTGCGGAAGGATTTGCCGCCGTCGATTGCAAACCCGCCATGGCAGGCCAGCCAGCCACAGGGCTGGAGCATGGCTTCCAGCAGCAGCGAAAACGGCATCGCGCCTGTGCCATAATCGTCGAAATAGAACGCCTTTTCCGGCACATCGAACTGCGCGACCGCAATAGCCCCTTCCTCGGGTGCGTTGGGCCGGGTGGAGACGGATGTGACCCGCGAGACCATGTGGAATGGCTGGCGGGGAAGGCGCGGAATGAAGCTCCAATTGTCGAACCGGCTATAAAGATCGGCGAACCCGTCGGAGGGACGCCCATCCGCGCAGGCTTGCAGGGCATGTTCGTCGCCGCGCGATTCCTCTTCCGGGCCGATCCAGCGCGCGACGGTGCTTTCAGGTGGTTTCGGCCATTTGCGCGTGAGCCGCACGCCAAAGCGCGGGCAGAAGAACACTTTTCGTCCATCCGAGGTTGCCAGCAGGGCGGCATACACTTCCGGCTCATCGCCATCGATCACTTCGTCAATAAAGATCTCATAAGTCACTTCATGGGGCGCATCGGGCACGACCTGGCCACGGCAGACAAATTTCGACATCTCCCCTGCCACGGGCTCGAACACAAATCCGTCGCGTTCGACTGTGAGACCCAGCGCGGCGGCATGGAATTCCAGCGCCTGCACGGCGGCTTCCGCCATCAGCGTGCCGGGCATGCAGGGGTCATTGTGGAAATGGCCATCATAGAACCAGGCATCGACGGGAACATGCGCGCGCGCCTTGAGATAACCGCGCCCCCAGGGCCCGCCGGCAGGTTCGAATACAGGCACATCATCGAACAGCGCCAGTTCTCCGCTCGCAAGGCGCGGCGGGCGCGACTGGGCAGCTGCCGGCTCGAACCCTTCCCCGAAACAGGCCAGGGCATCGCCGCGGCGCAGCGCCTCGACATCCTCAGCCGTAAAGGCCCGCTTGCCTGAAGCTCCCGTCATATCGAAGGGCGCAGGTTGGGCTGTTGGCGGGGTTTCCCTTGCAGCGTCCCATTGAAGGCCTTTTCCGGCGGCAAGTTCCTCATCGGTAAAGAAGCCTGCCTGCCCGTTGCGCACCGAGAAGAGCGGCCTGTGTCCGGCAAAACAGTCATACTGGAAGAAGAACATGCGCACACCCGACAGGCTCGCATGGCCGGTAATCTCGATCTGATAGCGCAGGGTTTCTCCGGCTTCCGGCAGGCCACCGCCATGAAAGGTGATCTCGCAGCCCAGAAGGCGATAGACCCGCTCATCGCCATTGCGGAAATCTGCGCCCATCCAGGAGATGAGCGAGAGGTCAGCCTGGCCCGCCTCGATCAGCGGGCCCGGACGCACCCGGTCGCCCTGCATATACCAAGCGCCGCCAACAAGGTCGGTCTCGGTCCAGATGACGCCCTTACCTTCCACGCCGGCCTCGGCTTCGATGCCGGTGATACGGTCAACCAGAAGAAGCGGCGGGGTTGGCAGCCGGACCTGGCGGACATAGCCGTCCTGGGCGGCAAACAGGGAGCCGAACAGCTCCGATATCTTCCCATCGCCTGCGCGTTCCAGCTGGGCTCTGGTAAAATGCGGGCCAGTGGGCTGGCGGTCGGGCAGGGGCGTCGTGCCGGATGTCTGTGTCGTGATCGCTGGCTTGCCGGCGCGCGCCTTCAGGGCTGGCGGCAATTGCGGCACCTTGTAGGGCACGGGGATCTCCAGCCCGCCGCCCGTGCCGAGTTGCCAGCAATTGGCGCGGGCATTGTCGAGAGCGTCGGCCACGGGCGGCATGCGGATCTCGCGACCATCGGCAAAGAGCCTGGCGGCCATGTCCGTGATCTGGGCCAGATCGGATTGTTCGACGCGGTCGCAGGCCACGGCGAGATGCGCGCGCCCCTTCAGGGTCTTGGATATGCCGTCGGTGAGCGAGTCGCGCGGGCCGATCTCGACAAAGGTGCGCACGCCGTCGCCATAGGCCTGCTCGATGGTCGGCGGGAAATCGATGCAATTGACGGCCTGGCGTGTCAGCATCTCGGCGACCGTTTCGGTATCGGGCTCATAGGCGCCATGGATCGCATTGGCATAGAGGCGGACGGGCGCGGTGCGTCTCGTCGGCCGCGTATGCAGTCTGCGCCAGGTCTCTCCATACGGGGCCATGGCCTGCGCATGGACGGTAAGATGCTGGTGCATGGCAATGCCGGCCCCTTTGCCGAGGGCCTCAGCCACGGCGCGGCATTCCTCCGGCGGGCCGCCGATCACGCAATCTTCCGGGGAATAGATGATGGTGATCTCGACACGCCGATAGGGCGCGATGGCGGAACGCACCGCTTCCAGCGGGGCATAGATCCGCCAGTTCGCCCAGTCGACCTGGCCGCTCTCACCCCAGGCGATGCGCGCGGTCTCGAAATCCCCGCCGATATGGCGCTCATAGGTCTCAGCGGCGGCGAATTCAGCCAGCATCTTTCCGGGCTCATCCCAGAAGCCGAAGGCGATCAGGGCATTGGTTTCGCCCAGCGAAAGCCCGAGCACCGCATCCGGCTCCAGCCCCAGCGTTTCGCGCAGGAGCAGCGTCTGCGCCTGGCTGACCAGGGTGACGGCGCACAATTGTTCATAAGGACCGAGCGTCTGGCTGGCCAGCAGTGGTGCAAGTGTGTGTGCATCGGGAAAGCGCTCGCCGACCCGCCGGGCGAGCTGCGGGAACCCGGTCAGGAGCCCGCGCCCCATCCGGGGATAGGCGGCTGCAGAACCGGTATAGACAAAGGCCAGCTCACCCTCGGCGGGGCCCTCCCCGAAATAAAGTCCATCCCCGGTGGGAATCTCGCCTGCGCTCAGGGCGTGCGCGGCGGTATCTCTTGCCTGAGTCAGTGCCGTTTCATCAGGCGCGATTATCGCAATCCGGACATCTCCGCGCCCGCCTGTCTCGCCAGCCTCAACTCGCCGGGCGAGTTCGGACCAACTCCCTGCTGACGCCCAGAACAGGCAGGGCGGGGCGCGCAGCGGGTCCGGGCTGGGGCGGGGCGGGTCAGCGGGCAATTTCAGGGCGCCTGCCCTGTCAGACTGTCCGACCTGCGGAAACACGCCCTCGCCATTGCTGGTCAGCCCGCGCGCTTCCAGCTGCGCGGCCAGGGCGAGTTGCGCCAGTTCGTCGGCAATCGGCGCCGCGCCATAGATGCGCGAGAGAAGCTTCGCTGAGCTGTCCGCCTCGCCAGCGCAATCGCTCAATTCGCCATAGATTCTGTCACCGGCCGCCTCGGCGTCGCTGCGCCGTTTCAGAACCAGCGCAGCGCCAAGATCGGTGGGTGTGTCGGTGATGCCAAGATCGGACAGCGCGCGGGCACGAACGGGTTCGGCGGCGAAATCAGCCGCGCCGACCAGTATGAGATCGGCCCTGCCATGCTGGAGCGCTTCGGCGGCAAGTTCGAGGACAACCTGCGAGGACCGGTCTTCGGCCGACACGGTGTAGCCGAAACCGCGCATGTCGAGCGCGCTGTTGAGCCGATTGGCGGGGATGTTCGGCATGGCGCCGAGCACATGTGCCGCCGAGATGGGCGGAGCGATGCCCGCACGCGCGGCCTCGACCTCCGGATCATCCGCCGGCAGGCCGAGCCGTGCCGACAGCCGCTCCTGCAGGACCATCCGCGTGGAGTCTGCTGCGCAGCCCATGGCCACGAGAACCCCGGCGCGTTCCGGCGCGACTGCAGCCACACCGGCCATTGCCGCTTCGCCAAGAGACAGCATCGCGAGCTGGACCGGTTCGGTCCGTTCAAGGTCCGCCGGGGGTGTGCGCGCAAAGCGCGGATCGACCTTCAGGGATGTGCAAGTGCCCATCTGCCGGGACGGAGGGCTCATCAGGCGGCGCACGACACGGTCGGCCGTCAGGTCATTGCCCGCCATGAGCGCCAGGCCGCAGATGACAACCGGATCATCGGCCATGCCGGTCGGCGCAGCCTGCGCTGCGACATGCTGGCGCTGCGGCTGGGGCGCTTCGAGCACCATATGCGCATTGTTCCCGCCAAACCCGAAATTGCTGATCGCCGCATAGCGAGGGCCGTCGCCAGGCCAGACTTGCGGGCCTTTCTGCAGGTGCAGCACCGTGCCTTCGAGGCCAGGATGCTGCTCGCCCTCAATCCGTGTCGGCGGCAGGAGCCCATGCTCGAAACCGCCGGTCATCTTCAGCAGGCTGGCAAGTCCGGCCACCGTGATGAGATGGCCAGTGTTCGATTTCAGCGATCCGATGGGCAAGCCGTCATGGCCGGCGAAACTGCGCGCCGAAGAGGCGATCTCGACGCCATCGCCCACCGCCGTGCCGGTGGCATGACATTCCAGTGCGCCAATCTCTCTCGGGGTGATCCCGCTTGCGCTATAGGCTCTTTCCATGGCCTCGAACTGGCCGTCTTCATCAGGGGCGACAAAGCCGCGTCGCCGGCCATCATTCGACAGGCCAAGGCCCCGGACATAGGCAAAGACGCGCTCGCCGGGCGCCACATCGCTTGCGCGTTTCAAGATGACGGCTGCAGCGCCTTCGGCAGGCACCAGCCCGTCTGCCCCGTCCATGAAGGGGCGGGAGCGACCAGTCGGACTGAGCGCCTGAAGCGCGGCAAACCCGCGATGGAGATTGAGATTGTCTGTGGCATTGACCGCGCCGACAAGAGCGAGATCAAGCTTGCGCAATTGCAGTTTCTGGCAGGCAATAGCGAGCGCATAAAGCGATGAAGCACAGGCTGCGTCCAGCGCGAACGCTCCGCCTGCCGCGCCAAGATCGCGGGCAATCAGCTGGGCCGGCAGGCCGGAATTGAGCGCATTGTGCGGATCGAGCGCGCTTGACGCGTCGAGCCAGATGTCGCCGGCAAAGTCGGACTTGGCGCGGCTTGGATATGAGAGATTGGCGAGAACCACGCCGAACCGGTCCGGCGCGGCCTTCGGGTCGCCGGCTTCGTCCATGGCCTCGCGTGCGGCATGCAGTGGCCAGCGCACAACCGGGTCGAGGCGCATCGGATCAAGGGTGCCGAGATCATGGCGCGCGGGGTCGAACACATTGTCGAAGCCGGTGACATAGCCGCCCTTCAACTGGCCGTCGCGCTCTTCGCTCGCGGTAAGGCCCCATTTGCGCGGCGGCGTCAGCGTCAGGAGACTGCGCCCGTCATGGACGGCCTCCCAAAGCGCTGCGGGCGTCAGGCAACCGGGCAGGACGCAGCCGCGCCCGACAATGGCGATCGGTTCGAATGGGGTGCTCATGCCTTCCAGGGCTCGCCGATCACGAGTTCGACACTGTCGCGCCCGCCGCACAGGAGCTGTTCGGCAAAGACCTCGGCGCCGGCCTTGCGAGGGATCAGCGGCACGCCCAGCGCCCGGAAATGGCTGGCATGGGCATCGGTGACCATCCCGCCATCCCAGGGACCCCAGTTGAAACTTTTAACCCGCACTTGCGGCATGTCGGCCTTGAGCTTGTGCGCGACGCGGTTGAGCACCTCATTGGCGACCGCATAGTCCGATTGGCCCGGATTGCCGAACTGCGCCGCGGCCGATGAGAATAGCGCGATATGGGTCAGGCGGCGCCGCTCGACTGCCCCAAGCAGGGCCTGAAGTCCGCCGACCTTTGTTCGGTAGACCTTCTCGAAATCGTCTCGTGTCTTGTCGGTGATCCAGCCATCGGCCAGCACACCGGCGCCATGAATGAGGCCGGTCACCTGACCGAATTGCGCTTCAACCTCACCGATCGCCGTTGCGACAGCGTCAGGGTCAGCAATGTCGCAGGAGAAATAGGCCGCTTCGCCGCCGGCCGCCCGGATCGCCGCCACAGTGGCGCGAATTTCCCTGCCGCCCATGGCCTGGCGTGCCACCGTGTCAACATCGGCGGGTCTTGGCTTTTCGCCGCGCGCGATGGCGCCCTGCGCCAGCCCTTTGCGCAACTGCCCGATTTCGTCGGTATCGGGAATGCCAACCGGCCAGGGTGTGACCTGAGAGCGGCCCAGAAGAGCGAAATGGCCTCCCGAGCGCTGCGCCAGCGCGATGACGCAGTCGGGCGTCACACCGCGCGCTCCGCCGGAAACGACCCAGACACTTGCCCGGCCGCTGGACGGCACGTCGCGCGGGGCCGGGGCGGGTTGATAGGACGGGGCCACAGGTCCGCGCTGCGGGTCCATTGCGACATCGCTCGCACCTGTCGAGAGGGCACGGATAAGGGCAGCTGAGGACTCCTCGCATGAGAGCCGGGAGGCCGGAAGATCGACCAGGCGGATCGTCATCTCCGGCCATTCGCGGCGGGCTGTGCGGGCAAAGCCGGCCACTCCGCCGCGCCATCCGCCATCCTCGCCATAGCGGAATGCACCGCCGGCATCCTGAAGGATGATCAGGTCGCGAACGCCTGCGGTGCGGGCCTCTCGCGCCGCCTCGAAAACGGGCCAGTACAGATCCTGTGGCGAACCCTCGCCAAGCGCAGCGCCGATCAGCACCGTCTGAGCCGTTTCATAGGGACGGTTCGCTTCGGCATCGATCCCGCGCGATTGCAGCGCTGCGACGAGAGCCTCGCCCAGCCCTGCATCGGGCGCGAGGACGCAGACCGGCCCCGCAGGCATGGCTGATGCGCCATCATCAGCAGGCGCGAGTGGCGTTGTCATCGCAAGGTGCACTTCGAGTGCCGGGAGCGTTTCAGCCGGTGTGTCGGGACGAGGCGGAACGGCCTCGGTTGCTTCGTCCCCTAGTGAAAAAAACCGGCGATTTGCCCGATGGTCCGCAGTTCGGCGAGCTGTTCGGGTTCGATTTCCGGCAGGTCTGGATAGGCTTCGCGCAAGGAAGAGAGGATTTCGACTTGCTTGATGGAGTCGATGCCCAGCTCGCCTTCCAGGTCCATGTCATCTTCCAGCATTTCAGTCGGATATCCGGTCTTCTCGGCGATCAGTGTTCGCACCGTGTCTGCGGTGATCGTGCCATTGTTCGCGCTGGCGGAAACCGTCTGTGCTGGAGTCGCAGGCGCGCGAGCGGAGGCACCTGCAACATTCGGTGCAACAGGCGCCCCGCCGAGGAAATCGGCCACCAGCCGGATCGTGCGAAGCTCGGCAAGTCGTTCGGGCTCGACTTCTGGCAACTCGGGATGAGCTTCGCGCAGGGCGGAGATGATCTCCACCTGCTTGATCGAATCCACGCCCAATTCGCCTTCCAGGTCCATGTCGGGGTCGAGCATCTCACCAGGATAGCCGGTCTTTTCCGCGACCAGCTGTGTCACGAGTGCCAGGGGGTCGCCGCCCATGGCCTGCGAGGTCTTTGCTGCGGGGAGCGGCGCCGGCGATACGGGGGCGGGTGCCGGTGTTGGCGTCGCAGCGGAGGGTGCGGCGCCATTGGCTGCCGGCATGGGCGTAGCTGCCGGTGCTGGAGCCGGTGAAGGCTGGGGCGCCGGGGTCATGGCGGCAGGGACGGGAGCGGGCGCTGCTGGAGCCGGCATGGGGGCCGGCATTGGCGCCGAGAGCGGTTGCGGCGCCACGGGCGATCCGCCGAGAAGCCCTGCGGCGGCGTTCATGAAGGCCGTGTGAGCCGATGACATTGCCTGCAGGAAATCAGCATGGCGTGCGGCAATGTCATGATAGACACGCTCGCCCGGCGTTGTTGCTGTCGCCTGGTTCGGTTCTGGCGCCGTTGCCGGGACAGCTTGTCCATTCGATCCATTGGCCTGTGTCATGTCTGGCGTCCTTGCAGGTGTATTGTCTGGAGTTCTGTCAGGTGCGGTATTCGGCGGGGGCAGGGCGGAACTGCCGCCCTCAGGCGGATAGGGCTTCTTGTAATTGGCGCCGGTCAGATGCACGGCGAACTTGCCGACGGGCTCTGGCGCTGGCGGCGGCGGCAGGCCTGCGAAGACGGCCCGGAAATCGACTTCGCGACCCAGCACGAACAACTGGCCGAGCCCGGAGAGAAACTCGCCGATCCCCCTGCTGCGCTTATTGTCAAGCGAAACGATATGCGCCTCGCGGCCGGCGAGTGTGTTGCGCGCAAGTGTCGAGGCAACATTGCCGGGGCCCACTTCGATAAAGATGCGCGCCCCGTCACGGTACTGTGTTTCGAGACACTCGCGGAAGCGGACCGGCTCTGCGATCTGGCGGGCGAGCTGGGCGCGCACCTCTGTCGCATCGGTCGGATAAGGCGCTGCTGTGGCATTCGCGATGACCGGGATGGCGGGCGCAGCCACATCGCGGGTCTCAAGCGCCTCGGCAAAGGGGCGGCAGGCGCCCGCCACGGTCTCTGAGTGGAACGCGGTCGCCACCGCGAGCTTGTGGGCCTTGATGCCTTCGGCCTCGAACTGCGCGCGAACCGCGTCTATGGCCTCGCGCGACCCGGACAGAACGGTCTGGTCGGGTGAATTGTCATTGGCCACACCAACGCCGCTGCCTTCGCCAAGGATACGGCGTGCATTCTCAGCGCTGGTCTGAACCGCCATCATCGCGCCATCGGTGCCTTCGGCAGCCTGTGCCATGACGCGCGCGCGGGTCGCGGCAATCGCCAGTGCCGTCTTGGAATCGAACGCTCCGGCATGATGGAGAGCCATAACTTCTCCGAAACTGTGACCAGCGCACATATCTGCGCGGAGCCCGGCTTTGCCCAGCATGGCGAGCTGGGCGAGGATCACCGCGGCCATGGCGGGCTGGGTATGGCGTATCTCGCCCAGCCGGCTTGTCTGCGCGCGCGCCTCGTCTTCGGTGAACGGGGCGGGCGGGAAAGCCAGCGCATGCAGTTTGAGACCGCCCAGTCCGGGATTGCCGAGTGCCTCGTCCCAGATGGAAAGCGCGTCAGGGAAGGCCAGTGCGAGATCGGCGCCCATGCCGACATACTGGCTGCCCTGACCGGGAAAAAGAAAGGCCAGCTTGCCCTCAGCCGCAGGGCCGGACGCGAAGGCGATACCCTGCCCAAGCGGGCCGCGCTGGCCGGCCAGCACGCCGATATGTGCCTTGAGCCGGCTGGCCCTGGCATGGAATTCTTCGGGCGATGCGGCCGTGATGGTCGCCCGAACAGGGGCACCCGCCTTTGCATTTGCATGGCTTGCACTTGCGACCCTTGCGAGTTCGTCTTCGCCCGTGACTTCCAGCATCGCAGCATCCAGTGCTTCGGTGAGCCCGGCTTCGCTGTCGCCACTCAGCAGCACGATTTCGTGGCTGATCACACGTGTAGGCGACGCCGCATTCGGCCCGCGATATTCTTCCAGCGTCACATGGAAGTTGCTGCCGCCAAAGCCGAAGGAACTGACCCCAGCGCGGCGTGGCTGGCCAGTGCCATGGACCCAGGGCCGCGCGGCGGGGTTGATGTAAAACGGACTGCCCGGTCCGAAAGCCTCGTTTGGCCGCTCGACCTTGATTGTCGGCGGCAGCGTCTTGCGCGACAAGGCGCCGATCACCTTGATCAGGCTCGCTGATCCGGCTGCCGCTTTGGTATGCCCGATCTGGGATTTGACTGAACCGACCGCGCACCAGGGCTCATCTGCGGGGCCACTCTGCGCGAACACTTTGCGCAAGCCCTCAAGTTCTGTGCGGTCGCCGGCCACGGTCCCGGTGCCATGGCCCTCGACAAGGGTCACTGTTTCCGGACCGTAGCCCGCTTGTTCATAGGCCCGGTGCAGCGCTCTGGCCTGACCGTCCGCATGGGGCGCATAGATCGCCGTGCCCTTGCCGTCCGATGCGCCGGCGAGACCGCGAATGATCGCATGAACGCGATTGCCGTCCCGTTCGGCATCCGACAGCCGGCGCAGCGCGAGCAGGCCGACGCCCTCGCCGACCATCGTCCCGTCGGCGTTGTCAGAATAGGGCCGCACATCCCCGGTTGGCGAAAAGGCCGGGGTCTTGGAGAAGCACATGAACATCAGGATGTCGTTGAGCGTGTCGACCCCGCCGGTGATCACTGTGTCGGACTCGCCCGAACGCAGCTCATGCATAGCGATCTGCAGTGCAGACAGGCTGGAGGCGCATGCCGCATCGGTCACATAATTGCTGCCGCCGAGATTGAGCCGGTTGGCGATCCGTCCCGCAACGACATTGCCGAGCAGGCCCGGAAAGGTGCTTTCCTGCCATCTGGGAAAATTGGCCTCGATCCGCGCGGCAATATCCTGGACCTCGTTTTCCGGCAGCCCTGCTTCGCGGAGTCCCTTGATCCAGGCGGGACGCGACAGTCGCCCCGACATCTGGCCGACAAGTTCCGTTGCCGAGGCGACACCCAGAACGACGCTGGTGCGCGAGGCATCGAGCTTTCCTCCGCTCTGTGACGTGGCCGTGTCGAGCAGGCGCCTGGCAGCAAGGAGCGCGAGTAGCTGGCAGGTATCGGTTGCCTCAAGTGCCTGGGGCGGGATGCCGAAGGCGACCGGATCGAAGGCCTGCGGAGAGAGAAAGGCCCCGCGTCGGGCATAGGTATGGTCGGGCGTGGCCGGGTCGGGATCGTAGAAATCCTCAAGCAACCAGTGGGATTCGGGGACCTGGCGAAGCGTGTCGGCGCCTTCCACGATGTCGCGCCAGAACCCGTCAGTGGTTCCGCGCCCGGGAAAGATCGCGCTCATCGCGACGACAGCTATCGGATCGTCTGAATACGATCGCGTCGAAACCTTCACCCCACAGCCCTCACTCTATGTGTATTCTATTGGCTTTACGTTAAACAACTCATTGGGCACCACAAGCCCCATCGAACGCAACTGTGCAGCTCGCGTCAAGGTTGTTGCGCCTTCCATCAGGCTGGACGCCAGTGTTGAGACCCTTCTGTGCGCAATAGGCTCCAGCGGGCTGTCACTCGCCCATGAGTTGAATGCCCCCATGGACGGACCGCACCAGATCTGAAAATCCGACTTCCGTTCTGTCTCGCCCTCGCGCGCCCATTGGGCGCCCTGAAACAGGTAGCGCCGGCAGATCAGGGCGAATTGCTTGCCCGGATCCTTCTCGGATTGCTCAAGTGTCTTCGGTGCGCGTGCGCCGAGAAATTCACACGTCGCCTGCCAGGCCTCTGCCAGGCTCTCACCCAGCAGGCCTTCCAGCCATTCGGTGTCCTTCGTTGAGAGTGAACTGAGCGTCGCGCCGGCGCGATACATGGCATAGAGTTTCTCGCCGCGCGGGGCGAAAAGCGTCCCGCGTTTGAGAACCTGCACCCGGATGCCCTGCTCGAACATGTCAGCCGCGGGCGCCATCATCACATCTGCCGGCCCGGCTGTGGCGAGCATTTCACGTCCGGCCAGGGACAGGCCGGATTCGACACAGGCCTGGTTGATGGACCCGGTCAGCACATAGGCCGCCCCCATCTGGAAGGCGGCCGCGACGGCTTTCGGCGTGGCGATCCCGCCGGCAAGACCGATACGGATCACGTCCTCACTCCAGCCCTGCCGGGCGCAGATTTCATGGCGGGCATCGGCGAGCGAGGAGAAGAGGGGCGCGGCGGGCCGGTTATCGGTATGACCGCCGGAATCGGATTCTGCGGTGATCTCTGCGGCCACGGGCACCTGCGCGGCAAGTTCGGCCTGCGCCGCGGAGACCCGGCCGGCGCTGACGAGTTCTCGAAGAATCCTGTCCGGAGCAGGTGCCATGAACTGGGCAGCCACTTCCGCGCGCGAGACCTTCGCGAAGACGTGATTGGCGCGCCGGATGGTGCCGTCTTCGGCACGCGAAAGGCCCGCTGCAGTGTATCTCACGATTTCCGGCGACAGTCGCAGGTAGGCCGAGGCCGACGCCCGTCTGACACCGCGCGCGAGGAACAGGTCCACCACGCTGGATTCGTGGCCCGGTTCCTGCGGTGTATGAATGATATTCGCGCCCCATGGCAGGCCATGCGGGTGCAATTCTGCAGCAATCCTGGTGATCGCTGCATCGATCTCGTCAAGTTTCAGTCCGGCGCTGCCAAAGAAGCCCAACGCCCCCGCCCGCGCCGCTTCGATGACCATTTCAGCTGTCGTGATCCCCCGCGCCATTGCGCCGACCAGATAAGCCAGCCGCAGATTGTGATCCGCGCGAAAGCCGGCATCGCCGAGCCATTCGGGAAACACCGGAGGCAGCGTATAGACCTGCGCGCCTGCCGGAAGGTCTCCAAGCCGGTCAACGGTCCAGCAGGCCATGCGGTTATCTTGCCAGACAAGGTATGCAGTCTCGCGTGGAGACCTGACCGCCCGCAGGATTGGATCGGCGTGTGTCGACATTCGGATACCCTGACTAAATGCCTGCATACTTTCTGCCCGCAGTCCCTGACTTTCCTAGCAAAGGCTGCAGGCGTGGCAACCATAACCCGCAGTAGATTTGTCGTGATCGCTCAATCCCCGGTGCGCGCTTGTGCGGTTTCCTGCGCAATCACGATCTCTTCATCGGCGGGGACGACAGCGATAGCAATCGTGCTGCAGTCGGTAGAAATGATTGGTGTATGTGCGGCGTTCGCATCGGGGTCGAGGTCCACGCCCAGCCAGCCGAGGCGGGCGCACACATCCGACCGCACAGGCGCGGCATTTTCGCCGACGCCGCCCGTGAAGATGATGGCATCGAGACCTTCCAGTGCGGTCATGAGCGATCCCATCTCTCTGGCAATGCGGTAGGCAAACAGATCGAGCGCTTCGCGGGCTTCCGGCGCGGCGCACGAGAGAAGATCCCGGACATCCCCACTGATCCCGGACACGCCTTTCAGCCCCGATTGCTCATAGAGCAGCTTGCTAACCTGCGATGCGCTCATGCCTCGATCCTGAATCAGGTGCAGCACGAGGCCGGGATCCAGGTCACCGCAACGCGTTGACATCACCAGTCCGTCAAGCGCCGTAAGCCCCATACTGGTGGCGATAGACTGCCCGTCCTTCAGGGCCGCAAGGCTCGCGCCAGAGCCGAGATGCGCGGCGATCACGCGGCGATGGGGACGACCATCAAAAATATCGGAAAGAACCGTCGAAAGGTGCTTGTAGGACAGGCCGTGGAAGCCGTAGCGAACCAACCCTTCGCCGGTCAGGCGGCGCGGCAGGCCATAGGCCTTGGCGATCGCCGGCTGGGTGCGATGGAAGGCGGTGTCGAAAGACAGGACCTGTTCGATATCCGGCCAGAGCGCGGCTATGGCGTCAATGCCGGCAAGATTGTGCGGCTGGTGGGACGGGGCGAGGGGGATCAGTCTTCTGAGGGCCTTTATCCGATCCGGGGTCGCCCGGCAGGGGCCGTCATGCAGGTCCGCGCCATGGACGATACGATGGCCGACCGCAACGATTTCATGATCCGCAATGGCGCCGGCGAGCCATGTTGCCAGGCCTGCCGCCATTTCGGGCGGAGACTTTCCCTCCGGCGCGATGGCGTTTGCAGCCGCTCCAGACACGTCCTCGGCGTGGACCTGCAGCTTCAGTTCTGGCGCGCCGGGCAGTCCGCTGATGGCCCCCTCAGCGATACGCGCGCCAAGCCGCCGGCCGTCCACCACATGGACCGAGACCTTCACGCTGGATGACCCGGTATTGATCGTCAGGATGGCGGGTGACTTCATGTGTCGCGCTCCTGCCAGGCAATGAGATGCTTTGCGAGAGCGCAGGATGCGAGCCGTTCTATAATGCTGTCAGACCGGCTCGTCAGGATGATCGGTGCGCTGGCCCCCAGAACGATCCCGGCCGCGCTGGCGCCGGCGAGATAGTCGAGCTGTTTGGCGACCATATTGCCGGCTTCGAGATTGGGCGCGATCAGGATATCGGCATGACCCGCCACGTCTGAAGTGAGCCCCTTGACCCGGACAGATTCCGCGCTGACAGCGAGATCAAAGGCCAGCGGGCCGTCGATCCGGCCGCCCGTGATCTGGCCCCTGTCGGCCATCTTGCACAATGCGGCGGCGTCTATGGTCGAAGGAATGGCGGGGTCGACCTCTTCGGTGGCAGACAGAATCGCTACTGCCGGGTTTTCCAGGCCAACCGCGCGGGCCATGTCGATGGCGTTCTGGACAATGGATTTCTTCGCAATGAGATCGGGAGCGATATCTATCGCGCCATCGCTGACGAACAGCCATTTCGGATAGGCGGCGGTCTCCAGGACAAAGACATGACTCATCCGCCGCTCGGTGCGCAGTCCCCTTTCACTGTTGACCGCCGCGGCCATGACTTCATTCGTGTGCAGCTTGCCCTTCATCAGCGCTTTGGCCGCGCCCTTGCGGACAAGTTCGACCGCCAGTTCAGCGGCAGCATGGCTGTGCGGGGCTGGCACAATATCGATTCCGTCGAGACTGGCGCCGATCTCTCCGGCTGCGGCCCGGATCTTCGCTTCGGGCCCAACCAGGACCGGATCGATCAGGTCTCGCGCGGCCGCTTCGATCGCTGCACCGAGAGACAGCGTATCGCAGGGGTGAATGATGGCGGTGCGGATGGCCGGTCCGGTCGCGGTCTCGAAAAGGCGGGCGAATGTCTGGTTCGGTGTTGTCGCTGAAGATTTCGGCATATCGCGGGGGTTCTTCCTTGGTGTGCCGGCGCAGGATGGGTCCGATTGGGGCGATGGCGCATTGATCCATGGCAAATCCGCCGGGTGTGGGGTGCAAGGTGGGCGGCTTCATGCTAACGCTTACGTAAACGTATAACGACGGTTCTGGAGGATTAAGCGCATGAGCGAGACCGAAGTCGATGTCCTGATTGTCGGGGCCGGCCTGTCCGGGATCGGCGCCGCCTGGCACCTGCAGGACAAATGCCCCGGCAAGACTTATGCAATCCTCGAGCGACGCGAGGCGATTGGCGGGACATGGGACCTGTTCCGCTATCCTGGCATTCGTTCCGACAGTGACATGCACACGCTGGGCTACAGTTTCAAACCCTGGACCGATGCCAAGGCCATCGCCGATGGCCCATCCATCCGCAAATATGTCCGTGAGACCGCCGAGGAAGCTGGGATCGACCGCCATGTCCGCTTCGGCCACACCATGACCCGCGCCGAGTGGAAGAGCGATGAGGCCACATGGCATGTCACCGCAACCCGTGCCGATTCGGGCGAAAAAGTCACGATCCGCTGCAACATGCTGCTGATGTGTTCGGGTTATTACAGCTATCGCGAGGCCCACCGCCCCGGGTTTCCCGGCGAGGAGAGCTTCAGTGGCCAGCTGATTCATCCGCAATTCTGGCCGGAAGATCTCGATTATGCCGGCAAGCGTGTCGTCGTCATCGGATCCGGCGCCACAGCCATGACGCTGGTGCCCTCCATGGCCGATGAGGCGGCTCATGTGACCATGCTTCAGCGCACGCCGACCTATGTCGTCTCGCGCCCTCAAGAGGACACGATTGCCAATAATCTGCGCAAGGTGCTGCCCGACAGCTGGGCCTACAATATCACTCGCGCAAAGAATGTCGGCTTTCAGTCCTTCTTCTACAAGCAGACGCGCAAGAACCCGGAAAAGGCGAAGGAACGCCTGCTTGGGATGGCCAAGGAAGCCCTCGGCGAAGACGTTGTCGAGAAACATTTCACTCCGCCCTACAATCCCTGGGACCAGCGGCTGTGCCTCATTCCGAACGGCGACCTTTATGAGGCGATCAATGCGGGCAGGGCCTCGGTCGTGACCGATCATATCGAGCGGTTTACCGAGACCGGCATAGAGCTGAAATCGGGCGATTCTATCGATGCCGATATCATCGTGACGGCGACCGGCCTGAAACTGGTCGTGCTGGGCGAAGCCGATTTCACGGTCGATGGCGAGCCGGTCGATTTTTCGCAGACCTTTACCTATCTGGGCATGGGCTATTCGGGCGTCCCCAACCTCATTTCCACTTTTGGCTATATCAATGCGTCATGGACGCTGCGGGCCGACCTGATCGCAGAATATGCCTGCCGCTTGATCAATCATATGGACGCGACCGGACTGCGCCAGGCGACGCCGACCCTTCGCGAGAGCGACCGGGATATGGTTGAACGCGCCTGGATCGAGGATTTCCCTGCCGGCTATATGCAGCGGGCGATGCAAATGATGCCGAAACAGGGCGAGCGCGCACCCTGGATCAATCCGCAGGATTACAAGCTTGAGAAGAAGCTGTTTCGCAAAGGCAGCGTCGAGGATGGCGTGATGGTGTTGTCCAATCCGACGGGTGTTTCACCTCATGCGGCCGCAGGTGTGCCCGTCCCAGACAGCGTGGCGGCCGAGTAGCCGCCTGCCGTCCGGCTTACTGTATCAGTCGCTGGCGGCTGAGAGCTGTTTGGCCAGCTTCCGGGAGAAGCGGTCAGAGGCGCGGCCGGCATCCCACCAGGTGCTGGCCCCGATCACGTCGCGAATGCTGTTCTCGTACCAGTCATATTGCAGTTCAGCGACGAGATTGCCTTCGCCATCAAAGGCCCTGGCCGACAAATCCATGCCGCCGATGGAAATCGAACGAATCATGTCGAGTCCGGGCCTGTCGCTGGCCTGCTGGATTGTGGGGCGGTTGGGTTTGGCATCATTGATGGTCACCTCGATCCGCGCCACATCGACGCCGCGTCGTTCGAGCGCCTGCTCGAGATCCTTGCGGATCGTGCGTGTCAGACGTTCCCCTTCCCGGACGCCGTAATTGTCTTCAAGGGCTTCAGCAAAGTCTTCGGAATAGTTCACTGTCACATCGGCCGCAGCAGCTATGGGTGCCATCAGCAGCCCCGCGGCGATAAGCAATCCAGTCAGTCGATACATGGTCTCACCTCCAATCAGGATTGTCTTGGTGAGTATGTCTCGAAATTCCGAATGTACCAGTCCTCGTAAGCAAGCTCATGAAGATTTGATACCGGCGAGGTTCAATCCCCGGTCTTTTGTTCTTCCTCATCATTGCCGCCGGGCGTTACGGCGCCCACGATCGCGCCCGTCGTATTCACCGCGCCTTCGGCGACGTCCCCGGTGACATTCACGGCGCCTTCAGCCACATCGCCAGCGACACCGACGGCCGTGCCGACGAGGCAGCCGCCGGTCATCGCGGGCAGGCATACGAGGAGGGTGAGGCGGGCAAGCGTCCTGGGCTTCATCTGGCAGGCTCCTGTATGAGGATCAGTCGATTTCGAGTGTGCAGCGTTCCGCCAGGCTCGGGCGCTCGACCGTCACCGCGCACAGGTCAGGCAGGCGCGCCTTGAGCCGGCTGGCGACCCAGAAGGCGATCCGCTCCAGTGTGGGCACTTCCAGCCCTTCAATCTCATTGAGCAGGCGGTGGTCGAGTTCGCGGGCGAGCGTTTCGAGTGCATTGGTCAGCGTACCATAGTCTTCCACCCATTCCTCGCCCGCGCGCATCCGTCCGGCGACCGTCGCTTCAAGCCGGAAGGAGTGGCCATGCAGGTTTCGATAAGGGTGGCCCTCAGGCTTTGCGCCCATATAGTGAGCTGCCTCGAAGGTCACAGCCTTCGACACGCGAAATCTGGCGCCCTCCAGGCTCAGGGAAGGCCGATCAGTTTGTGGGTCTGCAAGCTCAGTCGCCATTGCGGATTCTTCTGACAATAGGCCGCGGCGGCGGCGGTGTTTGGTTCAAGATCGGGACCGTCCATCGGTTGCAGGAAAAAGTGCTGAAAGTCCAGCGTGGCAAAGCATTCGGGCTGGGCCTCTGCCTCAGCCTGCGGATAGACAAGCTTGAGTTCATGGCCTTTTCGTTGGACGAGCGGGGCATTTGCTTTCGGGCTCACGCAAATCCAGTCGATCCCGTCTGGCGCGGGGATCGTGCCATTCGTCTCGACGCCTACCTCGAAATCGGCTGATTTCAGTGCGGCTATCAGGGGCGTGTCGAGCTGGAGCAGCGGTTCCCCGCCGGTGCAGATCACATAGCGCTGCCCGCCTGTTCCTTTCCATAAAGCTTCCACATGCGCTGCCAAAGCGGCGGGACTGTCGAACTGACCGCCATTTTCGCCGTCGACGCCGACGAAATCCGTATCGCAGAAGCGGCAGACGGCACGCACGCGGTCCTGCTCGCGCCCGGACCAGAGATTGCAGCCGGCAAAGCGCAGGAAAACGGCGGCACGCCCGGTTTGCGCCCCCTCGCCCTGGAGCGTGGGATAGGCTTCCTTGACCGAATAGATGCGGCTCATGCGAGCCCTTTCTTCCAGCGCTCCCAGCCGCGCGCGCGCAGGTGGCAGGCCGGGCAGTCGGAACAACCATAGCCCCAGTCATGGCGGGTATCATGGTCGCCGCGATAGCAGGTATGGGTGTCCTCGACGATGATGTCGGTCAGCGCCTTGCCGCCAAGCTTTTCGCCAAGGGCCCAGGTGGCCGCCTTGTCGAGTTCCATCAACGGCGTTTGCAGGCGCAGCGGGTATTCCATGCCGAGAAACAACGCGCGCATCTGCGCATCCAGTGTCTCGCGCCGACAGTCAGGATAACCGGAATAATCGGTCTCGCACATGCCCCCGACCAGATTGGGTATCGCCCGGCGATAGGCCAGCGCCCCGGCCAGCACGATAAAGATCAGATTGCGGCCCGGCACGAAGGTTGAGGGCAGGCCGGCCGCCGTCATCTCGATTTCGGTCTCATGGGTCATCGCAGTCTCGCCGACCTCGCGCAACCCGCCGGCATCAAGAAGATGGTCAGGCCCCAGCCGGCCAGCCCAGTTGGCAAAGCCGCCGGAGATATGGGCACGTATCTTTTCACGGCAGTCGAGCTCGATCCGATGGCGCTGGCCATAATCGAAACCGACCGTCTCCACATGGTCGAATCGCGACAGCGCCCAGGCCAGGCAAACCGTCGAATCCTGCCCGCCGGAAAACATAACGAGCGCTTTGCTGGCCTGATCAGTCATACGCGTTTTCTAGCAGTCCCGCCCGCAGGCCGGAAGCGGAAACCGTTCGCTTTGCGGTCAAAAGGTAAGTCCTGCCCGGATGCGAGGCGTCACATTTTTGACACGCAGGCGCCGTGAGCCATCAATCGGGACAGAAGCAGGTTGACAAATTGTCACCCCCGAAGCTGTGATGAAACGGAGGCACTTCCCGGCAAGAAAAAAGAGGGAAGGCCCGGTTGAGGAAACGCAAAAACCGCACAGCGGGCAAGAGATTGCCCGGCCGGCGGAACGGGAGGAGTGAAGCCCATGAAACTGTCCCTGGACTCAAGATATGCGCTGTTGGCAGGGGCCTCGGCGCTGGCCATGACCGGCTTCGGCCAGGCCGCGCAGGCACAGGAAGGCGAGAAGAAGCTGGGCACGGTCCTGGTGACTACCCAGAAACAGGAAGAAAGCATTCAGGACGTGCCGATTGCCGTTTCGGCCTTCGATCAGAATGCCCTTGATGATCAGCAGCTTGTTGGCGGTCCGGACCTGGTGAAGTCGATCCCGAATGTGAATTTCACCAAGGGCAATTTCGGTGGCTTCAATTTCCGTATTCGGGGCATTGGCGTCGATGCTGTTTCGACTGCGGCAGATGCCGGCGTGGGCGTCCACCTGAATGACGTGCCGCTGACCGGGAACTCTCTCTTCGAGGCCGAATTCTATGATGTCGAGCGCGTCGAGACACTGCGCGGCCCGCAGGGAACGCTTTATGGCCGGAACGCGACGGGCGGTGTGGTCAATGTCATCACGGCCAAGCCGGTTCTGGAGGAATTCCAGGCCGATGCGAGCGTGACCTATGGCAATTACAACACGCTCAAGACGCGCGGCATGGTCAACCTGCCGCTCGGCGAAACAGCGGCTCTGCGCCTGGCCGGCTCGTACCTTCAGCGCGATGGCTTTGTCGACAACCTGACGACTGGCAATGATATTGATGACCGCGAACTCTACGGACTTCGCGGATCGCTGGCTTTCGAGCCGACTGAACGGTTTCGCGGCCTGCTCATGGTTGAGCATTTCAATGAGGATGACTCGCGCCTGCGGTCGGGTAAGCAGTATTGTGCGACCGACCCGACCGATACATCTTTCTCCGGGATTCCGATCTCGGCTTTCGACCAGATCATAACCTCCCAGGGCTGTGTCGATGCGCCCGTGCGTGATCAGGCGTCCCTGGGTGGGATAAACGGCGCCGCCACGCTCGGCGGCGGCGTCTTCGGGCTGCTGTCTGGTGTCACGGGCGGGATCGACGCCAATGGCAACCTGTTCAATGTCAATGAGCCCGGGCCGGTCAATCCCGATCTGCGCACCATTGAAAGCGTGTTCGATCCGACTTTCGAGACTGAGCAGACTTTCTTCATGGCCCGCGGCGAATACGATGTCACGGACGCGCTCACCCTGACATATATTGGCAGCTATAATGAGCGCGAAAACAAGTCGCAGGAAGATTATAATGAAGTCGCGCCGGTGTTCGAGTTCAACACCACGCCGGGGCCTTTCACCGCGCTTAATGGAGCAAGCGCACCGCTGATCAATGCTGCCTACCCGACCCTGTTCCCGGGGGGGGTGGTCAGCGATCCTCAGCTTGGACCGGCGAATTTCCTGAGGCAGTCGGATATTTCCGGCTCGGAATCAGAGCAGACAACTCACGAACTTCGCCTGCAGTCGGATTTTGAAGGCCCGTTCAACTTCAATATCGGCGCCATCAAGCTCGATTATGAAGTCAATCAGGGCCCGGCGCTCCAGGAAAGCTATTACGTCTTCTTCAATACCGGAACGGCCTTCATCCAGGCCAATAATGCGGCGTCCGTGCTTGCAGGTGGTGACCCGGTTTTCTCGCTTGCCGATCCGGCCAATGTGGGTGAAACAGCGATCGACAATCTGGATGGCACCGGTCGGAACTATTTCCGGACGATCACGCCCTACAAGCTCGACAGTTTCGCGGTCTTCGGTGAGGGCTATTTCGACGTGACGGACGATCTCCAGTTCACGCTGGGGCTGCGCTACACTGACGACCAGAAAGAGGTGGGAAATCTGCCGACCTTCCTTGCGGTACCCGATGCTGCCAGCCCTGATCCCTTAGCCTTCCAGCCTGTGCTTGACGGCGACGGCAATCCCGTGGCCGATGACCTCGGCGGAGACGGCACTTTCAACGTACAGTTCGAAGAAGTGACAGGCCGTGCCGGCTTTGACTGGACGCCCGATCTCGGCTTTACGCAAGACACGCTGGTGTATGCCTTCTACTCGCGGGGCTACAAGGGCGGCGGCATCAACCCGCCACAGCCGGCTGACAATCCCGGTGCTTTCCCGCAATTCTTCGAGCCGGAATTCATCGACGCCTATGAAATCGGCACCAAGAATACGCTGGCCAATGGCGCGCTCCAGCTGAACGCGACCGGCTTCCTGTATGAGTATGACGGTTACCAGATCAGCCAGATCGTCAACCGGTCATCGGCCAATTTCAATGTTGATGCCGAGATCCAGGGCCTTGAGATCGAAACCATCTGGAATCCGACCTCGACCTTGGTGATGAATGCCAATCTCGGCCTTCTTGACGCCGAAGTCGTCGATACGTTCGGGGTCGATGTGCTTGACCGCACGAATGGGCGCGACGACCTCGTTGTTCTCAAGAACTTCGCCAATGCCACCAATTGTGCGGTCTCTGCGCAGGGATATGCTACGGTTCTGGGGGCGATTCAGGCTGGAGCTGCCAATCCCGGTGACACGCTGGGCATTTGCTCGGGCGCATTTCAGGGGCTGGAAGGTGCTTTTGGGCTCGATGGCGTGACGGTCAGCTACACCGATATCAACGGTGTGACGCAGACTGCAACCGCTCTGGAGCCATTTGACGGGGATGCAGTCGATCTCGATGGCAAGGCCCTTCCCGGGACGCCGGATATGACCTTCAGCTTCGGTGCTGAATACACCTGGGAAGGTGTCGTCAGTGGAGAGTGGGACCTGCGCGTGCGTGGGGACTATTATTATCAGGCCGACAGCTTCTCGCGGATCTGGAATACGCCGCGGGACCAGCTTGAGAGCTGGGACAATGTCAACCTGATGGTCGAGCTTACCAATCCAGACAATGGCTGGTCAGTCAGGGCTTTCGGCAAGAACATCACTGATGAGGAAGTCATCACCGGGGCCTACCTGACCGATGACAGTTCCGGCCTGTTTACCAATGTCTTCCTGAACGAGCCGGCGACTTACGGCGTGACCGTTTCGAAGTCCTGGTAGTCGGAACACACTCTTTGTGACGAGACGAAGATATGGAGGGCGGCCCGCGGTAACCGGGCCGCCCTCACTTTTCCCGCACCGGCTTCTTGTTTTCTGGGTGCTTTCGGCCAACCTCTCCGGCGACAACTCAAGCGCCGCGCCAATACCTGGAGACCTTTGCATGCGACTTTTCGCCCTTAGCCTGGTTTCCGCCGTCGCCCTTTCCGCCTGTTCCAGTCAGGCCGACAGCGCGCCGGCGGCTGATGCCACGCCTTATTCACTCGAACTGACGGAAATCGCGAGCGGCCTGGAATTTCCATGGGGCATGGCCTTCCTGCCCTCAGGCGACATGCTGGTGACCGAGCGCGAAGGCAGGCTGCGGATCATTCGTGAAGGCACGCTTGATCCCGAGCCGATCGCCGGGGCACCGCAGGATGCCTATGTCTCGAATCAGGGCGGCTATCTCGATGTGATCCTGCACCCGGATTTTTCAGACAACCGGCTGATCTACATATCCTATGCTCAGGGCAGCCAGGATGAAAACCGCACAGCCGTCATCCGCGCGCGGCTGAATGAAGACGCAAGCGCGCTGGAAAATGTCGAGGAGATTTTCGTCTCGAACGTTCCGGGCAAGCGCGGCGGTGCGCATTTCGGCTCGCGCCTGCAATTTCTCAACGACGGCACGCTGCTTGTCACGCTCGGCGATGGTTTCCGCTGGATGGATGAGGCGCAAAATACAGCCAATCATTTCGGAAAGGTTGTGCGCCTGACCGAGGATGGCGCGCCTGCGCCCGGCAACCCCGATCTCGGCGAGGGCGCCGACCCGGCCGTCTACACTTATGGTCATCGCAATGTGCAGGGCATCGCCTATGACGCTGAGCGCGGCATTGTCTATGCCCATGAGCACGGGCCCAAGGGCGGTGATGAACTCAACATCATCAATCCGGGCACGAATTATGGCTGGCCGGAAATCACTTATGGCGTCAATTATGACGGCACGATCATCACCCCGGATACAGAGGCGGAGGGGATGGCCCAGCCGGAGATGAAATGGGTGCCCTCGATCGCGCCATCAGGCATGGAGCTCTATTCTGGAGATGTTTATCCCGGCTGGCGGGGCGATCTTTTCATCGGCGCCATGAACGGACCCGAGGGTCAGAAACTGGTGCGCGTCGATCTCGATGAGACTGGACAGGTCGCCGGCCGGGAAGATCTTCTTGCCGATGAGGCGATCCCGCTGCGCGATGTGGTGGAGGGGCCGGACGGCAAGCTCTATCTTGCCACCGCCGAACTCGACGGGCGCATCTTCCGGCTGGATATCGCGCAATAGGGCTCACCCTTTTTTCGCGGAAGGGCCGAGCCCGGGCACGCTGGTCTCTTGCTTCCTGACAATTGTCCGCGTCCCCGGCCTTGAGCCGGGATCTCCCGGAGGAAGCTCAATTCTGTTTCGGGAGGGTCCGGCTCTGCGACCGGGGACGCGGCCTGTGATTCAGCAGCCTGCTATTTCGCGATGCGGCGGAAGGGTTTGGGGGCCGCCGTTGCTGTCGCGCGCGCGACCAGCTTGCCGCCGGGGGCGAAACAGTCCGCTTCCATGAAGGCGGCCGTCTTGCCCATTCGCAGGATCCGCGCTTCAACATGCGCCGGCCCCGGAAACAAAGGACGCAGATAGCTCGTCTTCAGTTCCAGTGTCGGCGCGGTCATGGTCACGTTCGATGCAATGATGACGCATGTGCTCATCGCTTCGTCGAGCATGGCCGTAATGAAACCGCCCTGGACCGCTCCGGTCGGATTGGCGAAACTCTCGCTGACCTGGAACGACATCGTCAGGGACTGGTTGTCCTGATCAACCGATTCCAGCCGCATGCCGAGCGTGTCGGAACAGGGCGGCCGTTTCTTCGAATTCTGGAAACGGGCCAGCATTTCCGCGTCGCTGACACGGGGCGGAGAGGCGGCAGGTTCGCTCATCGGCGCCGACCCCCGTCCTATTTGCGCCGGAACGCGTCGAGATTGACCACCGTGCCCTCGGCAGGGGCCTCGATCGCCGTGTCTGCTGGTTCCGGTTTGGGCGCCATTTCACCGACGGGGGAAATGACCTCGCCATGGGTGACGCCGCCCCCCTTCTCGAAGGTGAGGCCGAAGCTGACCGACGGGTCCACGAATTGTGTCACCGCCGCAAAGGGGATCCGCAGATGTTGTGGCACGCCAGAGAATTTCAGGATGATCTCGAAATGATCTTCATGAACCTCAAGATCCCAGAACTGGTGCTGGATCACGATAGTCATATCCTCGGGAAACCGCTCGACCAGATAGTCGGCAATCTGCACGCCCGGCGCGCGTGTGCGAAAAGAGATGTAGAAATGATGTTCACCGGGAGTCTGGCACTCCGGCTCGCACTTGCGCAGGGCTTCACGGACGACGCCGCGCATGGCGGCCTGGGTCAGGGCCTCATAGCCGATATAGTCTGTCATGAAGCCCTCCGTCCGCTGAAATCGTGGCGACCTTATGGCCGCAATCTCTCTGGTCAACGTCCTTCGTTTCACGCGCGAGACTTTGCTGTTAAACTCGCAAACAGTTTCGATCGTCTGTGCGCCCATACTTTATAGACTGCGGCGGCGCTAGTTGGAAGCCGGCTTGTCTGGTCCGGGCTGGAAAGGATGTGACAATGGCGAGAGACCTCTCACAGGGGGCGCCGGCACGCGAGGCAATTCGCGTTTTTATTTCCTATTCGCGGTCCGATCATGCTTTCGCAAGCGACCTCCTGGCCGGGCTCGAAGCCTGCAGTTTCGAAGCCTATATCGACAAGGAGGATATCGCACCCGGCGAGCCGTGGCAGGATCGCCTGCACGGTCTGATTGAGGCCGCAGACACGGTCGTTTTCGTGATCTCTCCCGACTCGGTCAGCTCGGAACATTGTACCTGGGAGGTGCGCGAAACTCTCGCCCTGTCCAAGCGTCTTCTGCCCGTCGTCTGGCGCGATGTTGCCGATGACCAGCTTCCAGCAACGCTTGCGGCACTCAATTTCACCTTTTTCAATGAGGGGACGAGCTTTCCCGCCTCCCTGCGCACGCTTGCCAGCGCCCTTCGCGTCGATGTCGACTGGATACGTGAGCACACACGGCTGGGGGCGCTGGCCCGGCGTTGGGATGCACGCGCGCGAACCGATGCTTTGCTGCTGCGCGGCGACGAACTGGAAGCCGCCAAGGCCTGGGCGGGGCGACGCCCGCAGGCGGCCCCGGACCTGAACGACCTGCAGGTGGACTTCATCGCGGCAAGCGATACCGCCGAACAAGCCGCTGAGCGGGCCGCGCGCAATCGCCGCCGCGCGCTGGTGACTGGGCTTTCCTTCGTCGCCATTGCACTGGCCGGCCTGTCGGCGCTGGCCGGCTGGGCCTGGTACAGGGCCAATGGGGCGCTCACCGAACTCGAAGCCTCCACGACACAGTTGCGGGCGGCCAATCTGCGGCTCAGTGCGGATATTGGACTCAAATCGCCGCCAGCGGCGTCGGCGCTGAGTGTGAAAGCGGGGTGGTTCCCTGTGGCGGCCGAATTTTCGGGCGCAGTCGTGCGCGTGGAGGCTCTGTCTGACAGCGGCCAGAAACAGGTGACCAGCGGCTATGTTCTGGATGGCGCGGTGGTGCATCCAGATTATGCCGGCGAATCGCTTGTCCTGGCGCCCGAGACCATTCCCGAAGCGGCGCTCCCGGACTTTCCGAAAGTCGCCGTGCTCGGCAGCGATGATGCGCCGCGCCGCATGGAGCAGCGCTATGTCTCGCGCGTGCCCGAAGGTCTTGCCGCAGAGGCCATCGCCGAACGCGGCGGCGAGATGGTTGCGGGCTTCCCGGCTCTGATCAGCGGGGAGGGAGAGGCGCCGCATGTGCCGCTGGACATTGAGCCGGTCTGGACAACGCCGATGCATCTTGGCGCGATGACGCGGTTCGCCGTCTATCGAATCGAGGCGCCATTGCCCTTTGGCGCAAGGGCAATCGGGCAAGAGGATGTCGATTGCCGCTTTGCACCAGGGCTCGACATTTCGCTCTTCCCGCCAGAGGACCGGCCTGTCGCCCTGTTCGGCATAGACGAACACGGGACGGGCACGCTGACGCTTGAGGTAACCGGGATCACGGACACCTCCGACCCGTTCGCTATCGCCTATCGTCATACGCCAATGCCGGGGACATTCGGCGCGCCGGTCTTCAGCCTGTCCTCGGGCAAGGTCATCGCCAGCCATGTGGAGGCGTCCTCGGTGGATGGCGGCCCGCTGCGCGAAGGCGCACTGGTCCGCGGCGGCGGTTTCAGTCTTGGCCTCCTGCTCAATGAGATCCGCGACGAAGTGGCGATCGAATTGGGCGGTAAGCGCACGCCTCCGATCTGCGATATCGGCTGAAAGGCCGGGTATTCGACTCCGGCCGTTCGCGCGCCTAAGCTAGATTGCTGGGTCAATTGGAGGAGATGGCAGAATGCAGATGCCGGAAAAGGGCCGTCCCTGGCCCGAGATCAAGGCTGAGATGATCGCGCGTGGTGGCGGCGATGCGAAATGGCGCGACGGCAAGACTGCCGTCTATGTCTTCAATGCCGGGCCGGAACTCTCCCGGGTGCAGCATGAGGCATACGGGCTGTATATGGCCGAAAACGGGCTGGGCCCGCTTGCCTTTCCGTCACTTGCCCAGATGGAGAAAGAGGTCATCGCCATGGCGCTCGGGCTCTTGCATGGGCCGGAGGGGGCAACCGGCGCGATGACTTCGGGCGGCACCGATTCGATCACCATGGCCGTGAAGACCGCCCGGGATTTTGCCCGCGCCAATGGCCGGGCGCGCGAACGCGCGAATATTGTGCTTGCCAATTCCGCCCATCTCGCCTTCGACAAGGCCGCGCATTTGATGGATATCGAGGTCCGGCGCACGCCACTTCTCACTGATGGCAGCTGGGGCATGGATGTCGATGCGATGGAAGCTGCCATTGATGCCGACACGATAATGATGGTCGGCTCGGCCCCGAACTTTCCGCATGGCCTGATTGACCCGATCGGGGCGCTGGGCGAAGCAGCGGCGCGCAAAGGCGTCTGGCTGCATGTCGATGCCTGCGTCGGCGGTTATTTTGCACCGTTTGCCCGCATGAACGGCGTACCGGTTCCGCCTTTCGATTTCGAGGTCGATGCCGTCCAGTCCATATCTGCCGACCTGCATAAATATGGCTATTGCGCCAAGGGCGCTTCAACTGTCCTGTTTCGTTCCGACGCGCTCTACGCCCATATGCCCTTCGATATGGACACCTGGTCAGGTGCCCCGATGAAGACGCCGACGCTCGCCGGCACAAGACCGGGCGGGGCCATTTCGGCGGCCTGGGCGGTGATGAATCATCTGGGAATTGAAGGCTATCGCGGCTTGCAAGGCCTTGTCTGCGAAACGCGTGAGCGGATGGAGGAGGGGGTCAGGCGGCTCGGATTCGAGATTGTCGGCGCGCCGATGCTCGGCCTCATGGCGTTTTATCATCCCCGCGTCCATCCCTTTGCCGTTTATGGGGAAATCTACCGGCGCGGATGGTTCACATCGGTGACCAAGGAGCCGCCGAGCCTGCATCTGATGCTCTCGCCCAAACATGCCGAAGTCACAGAGCAGTATCTGTGCGACCTTGCCGAGAGCCTCGCAGCCGTGGCCGAAGGCAAGGCCGGCGAGCAGGTCGAGGCGCGTTACAGTTAGGACCGTTCAGTTGGCGTCGAGGGTGAGGCCCGCAGTTTCGTCAAGGCCGAGAACGAGGTTAAGGTTCTGGACCGCTGCACCCGAAGCGCCCTTGCCGAGATTGTCGAGCCGGGCAATGAGGCGTGCCTGCTCATCATTGCCGAAGACGAAGAGTTCGAGCCTGTTTGTGCCATTGCAGTCTTCGGGTTCCAGCGCTGTCATCGCGTCCGCCTCGTCCGGTGAATACAAGCTGATGGCCGGCTCTTTGCTATAGGCGCGGGCGAGCGCCGCATGAAGGTCGGCCCGGGACGGTTGGCCGGGCAGGGACCAGAGCGCCAGCGGCACCTCGACCAGCATTCCCTGCGCATAGTTCCCGACGGCAGGGGTGAATACTGGCGGATGTGCCAGACCTGTATGGTGGGCCATCTCCGGCAGGTGTTTGTGCGCCTGGCCTAGCGCATAGGCACGAAGGGGCGGGCCGCCGGATTCGAATTCCTCGATCAGCTTGCGTCCGCCGCCGGTATAGCCCGACACCGCATTCACCGTGACGGGGTGGTCGGAAGGCAGCAGTCCAGCCTTCACTAGCGGGCGGATGAGCGCAATGAAACCGGTGGGATAACAGCCGGGATTGCTGATCCGGCTGGAATTGCGAATCGCGTCGCGCTGGGCAGTGGACATCTCCGCAAAGCCATATGTCCAGCCGTGATGGGTGCGATATGCGCTTGAGGCGTCGATGATTACGGTGCCAGGGCCCTTGACGAGCGCGGCCGCCTCTCGCGCGGCATCATCGGGCAGGCATAGGATCGCGACATCAGATTCGTTCAGGAGCGCCGCCCGCGCGCTTTCATCCTTGCGTTGATCGGGATCGATCGACAGGAGCTCCAGGTCATCGCGGGCGGCAAGCCTCTCGCGGATCTGCAGACCGGTGGTACCGGCTCCGCCATCGATGAAAACTGTGGGTTTCGACATATTGTCTCTCCGCAAAACAAAACGGGCGCCCCGTTTCCGAAGCGCCCGCGTGAATAGGTGTGGGTCTTGCCTGACCTAGCGCTTGGAGAACTGGAAGCTGCGACGGGCCTTGCGGCGGCCATACTTCTTTCGTTCGACCGTGCGCGGATCACGGGTGAGGAAACCGTGCGGCTTGAGCACCCGGCGCAGGCCGGGTTCATAATTGACAAGTGCCCGAGAAATGCCGTGGCGAATGGCGCCGGCCTGACCCGAAAGGCCTGAGCCGCGCACCGTGCATACGACATCGAATTCACCGCGCCGGCCGCTCTCGACCAGAGGCTGTTCAATCACCATGCGCAGTACCGGGCGGGCAAAATAGACTTCCTGATCCTTGCCATTGATCGTGATCTTGCCGGTTCCGGGCTTTATCCAGACACGCGCTGCCGCTTCCTTGCGCCGGCCCGTGGCATAAGCGCGTCCCAGCGCGTCAATTTTTGGCTCTACCGTGATCTCTTCCAGCGGCTGGGAGCCACCTTCGACTGCAGCGCTGTCCTGCAGGGTCTTGATATCTTCCAGCGTGTTGGCGGTGTCGGACATGTTGATCAGGCCAGTTTTTTGTTCTTGCGGTTCATCGAGGCGAAATCGACAGATTCGGGCGATTGTGCCTCGTGCGGATGGTCGCCGCCGGCATAGACGCGCAGCTTGGAGAGCTGCTTGCGCGCCAGCGTGCTTTCTTTCGGCATCATACGTTTGACCGCAAGCTGCAATGCGCGCTCGGGAAACCGACCTGACAGGACTTCACCTGCCGTGGTCGATTTGATGCCGCCGGGATAACCCGTGTGTCGGTAATAGGTCTTGTCGCGGCTTTTATTGCCGGTGAACACGACCTTGTCAGCATTGATGACGATCACATGATCGCCAGTGTCGATATGCGGCGTGAAGTCAGCGCGATGCTTGCCGCGCAGCCGTTTCGCGATGTAGGACGCAAGGCGGCCGACAACGGCGCCTTCGGCGTCAATCACGACCCATTTGTTCTCCACGTCGGCCGGTGCGTTATAGGTTTTCATCGCCCCTTTACGAGCCTCATCAGTTCCGGAGTTAAGAGAAATGCAGTTCAAGCGCTGGCGTCTAGTCCCTGACCGTTCACTTGTCAACGCAGGAGCGGCAAGCCTGCTCTTTTTCCTTGCCGCCTGTGGCAGCCCGGCAGATGCGCCGGAAGCGCCGGATGTGTCCCGCCAGCCGATATCCGATAAAGCGCCCGTCGGTGACACGCTGACACTTCCGGCGGTCTGGAGCACCAACGCGCTGGACGGGGCGGTGGCCGATGTCGCGCTTGCCGGTGGGGCATCATCGCTGTTGGCTGTGGCCTATGACAGGCGCGGGCTGGAACTTTTCAATCTTGAGGCCGAGCGGGTTGCTGAGATAGTGGGATTTGCGATCGAGGACCTGGCCAATGGTCACTATGTCGAGATTGACGGCGCGGGACTGACCATTTTTCCTGGCCTCACACGGGAAGGTGAAGTCAAGGCCTATGTTTATGGCGACGGTCTCATAACGCCGGCAGAGATCGACCTGCCGATTTCCGAGGAAGGACGAATCGCCGGGATCTGTTCCACGCGGGCGCAGGGCCAGGCGGGAGATATCCTCCGACTCGGTTACTGGACCACATCCGATCTGCGGCGGCTGACGATTGGCGTGATCAGTGTCGAGGGCGGAGAGTTCTCCTGGCGAGAGGTCAATGAGCGCGAGGCCGATGGCGATATCGGCGCCTGCAGTCTGGAGGGTGAGCTTGTCTTCTCAGATCTGGGCGCAGCTTCGCGCGGGGCGTTGGTCCGACCGGGCGTCATGCATCAGGTGACGCTATCTCAGGCGGGTGAGTTGAAAGCCGGACCGCTTTCCGAGCCGTTGCGACCGCTGGCCCTGCGTGACGGGATCACAGTGCGCGCCCCGGTGCGTCCGGCGGCGATGGCGGCACTTGGGTCACCGTTTGGTGGCGGATATCCTGGTGGCGTAATCGTGGTCGCTGGGGAGACCGATCCGGGAACCTATCAGGCCGTGTTCGTCGATGCTGGTGCGCTGACCGAGCCTGCCTCGGAATAGCCCGCTCGCCAGGCTAGCCGGATGGCTGCGAGAAAAACAAGCACGCCGAGCCCCTGGTGAATGAGAGCAAGGTTCATGGGGGCCGCGCTGACCAGCGTCAGGACTCCCCAGCCGGACTGGAGCGTGACCAGCGTGGCCAGCAGCGCGAAAGCACCGGCTTCGCTGGAGCGTCGGAAGGCGAATAATGCGACGAGCGACAGGGCGAAGAGCAGATAGGCGAGGGCTCGGTGATTGAATTGCGTCGCCTCGCGCCCCTCGAACAGGCTTCGGGCACCAAGCGCGGTGTCAATATAATGGCTTGGGAAAAACTCCCCGGCCATGAGGGGCCAGTCGGTATAGCTGCGTCCGGCATCCAGCCCGGCCACCAGGGCGCCGGCGGCCATCTGGACAGTAACGAGAGCGGCAAGGCCGATCGCCATCCATTTGAGAGCGGGAGAGACTTTGCGCCGGGCCCGCCCGCCCAGATCCATCCATAGCCAGGCGATCACGCCGATAATAATCAGCGCCAGAGTGAAATGGGTGGCCAGCCGATAGGGAGCGACATCGATGCGTGATGTCTCGCCGATCCCGCTCGCCACCATCCACCAGCCGATAAACCCCTGCACGCCGCCGAGAGCGACAAGGCCGCCGAGCCGCCAGCCAAGCGCGGGCGTCAGCCATTTGCGTGCGGCGAACCAGGCCAGCCCGCCAATGGCGACGACTCCGATCAGTCGGCCGAACAGGCGGTGACCCCATTCCCACCAGTAGATGTAGCGGAATTCTGCCATGCTCATTCCGGCATTCTGCAGCCGGTATTCCGCAGTCTGGCGATATTTGTCGAATTCGGCTTGCCAGGCGGCGTCCGAGAGCGGTGGCAGCGTGCCATGGATCGGCGCCCATTCCGTGATCGAGAGCCCGGAATCTGTCAGCCGTGTGGCCCCGCCAATCAGGATCATCGCATAGACCATCAGCGCCAACACCATCAGCCAGCCGCGGACCATGGCGGTGCCGCTTTGCGGCGCGATCTTCGGTCTCGGGGGCTGTGTTTCGGTGGACATAAGCCCTAAATGACGGCGCAGGCGGCTGAGGCAAGGCGAAGAGTGTCGCAGGCCGGTTGCAGGGAGAATGGAATGTCACCGCGTGCACGCAAGCCGATTGCCATGATCGTCCTCATTGTCTGGCTGGGCGCTTATATTGTCGGCGTCGCGAGCTTCAGCGGCCAGCTGGCTGATGCGCCGCGCCTCGTCCAGCTTGTTTTCTACATCATTGCGGGCGTCGCCTGGGTTCTGCCGCTCAGGCCCCTCTTCAGATGGATGAATGCGCCTGGCGGGGCGGGGTAGCGACCTGGACCCGCCGTGCGGGGATGAAGCGCCGCTGTCTGGACCGCCCGCAAGAGGCGGGTGTTGTCGGCGAAAGGTTCACTGTTTCGCGGAGGGCCCGGGCCCAAGCCCAGGCATGCGGGGCTCTTGCTTCCTGACCCGTCTCCGCGTCCCCGGGCCTGACCCGGGGGGTATAGTGATGTCCGCGAAAAAAACTTGGTCGTGACTTTAAGCCGAGATTAGCTCCAATCAGCCTTATGGTATAAACAAACCGAAGAGCTGATACTTTGACCTTAGATGAATTAGCGAAGCACTGCCAAAGCTGTGCACAGAAAAATCCGGTGATCGTGCTGGGTAGCGGAGCATCGATCCCCCATGGCATTCGTGGCATGGGAGACTTGGCTGTTTGGCTTCGCGATAGCGTGCGGCCCGACGAAGGAGCGGAAGTCGATGCCTGGACGCTGGTCAGAACTGCCTTAGCAGCGGGCGACCACCTTGAAGCAGCGCTGGAAAATAAGCCTCTGCCTGACACGTTGGTCGTTAAGATTGTCCGCAGCACATGGGATTTTATCGCTCAGGATGACTACAGCCTGCTCAAATCAGCGATCAAAACGGAAACCATATTTCCGCTCCGTTCTCTGTTTATGTGAGGTGGTCCTGGTTTCCTGCACAGTTTTCCGGCCCTGCTAAGGTATATCCCT
>CAYQBG010000005.1:0-221630 GCA_964415675.1 uncultured Hyphomonadaceae bacterium | reverse complement strand
GTTGCGGTTGGTCCGGCTTTTCCAGAGTGCTAGGACTGTAACTGAGGCAGGCGATTGAAAAGACAGGAGTAAATACGACTTCTGATCAAAAAATCGCCTGCCATTTTCTCAAAACAATGCCAACTGATTGGGATTTTCGCGCGAATCACGACGCTTTCGACCACGCAAGCTAACGATATCGGCATATTGACGGTCGGTGAACTGCAAAATGTCCACGCGCCCTTCCGGTGGAACCGCCAGCTTGATCCGATCCACGATTGGCGCGGCCTGAGCGCGGCCACTGACATGGCGGAGATAAACGGAATACTGCGACATCACAAAGCTCTGATCGAGCAGCAAATCGCGAAACTGGGTGTAGGCACCACGCTCTTCCTTCGTTGTTGTGGGCAAATCGAAGAGAACCATGATCCACATATGCTGATAGGCGGAGAGGTGAGATAATGCCCTCACTTCGCGCTGCCTCCTTGCAGGAATACGAGCCCGGCGGGCAGGTCGAGTTTCTGCGTCTCTCCCAGGCAGACGCGCGCAAGGCTTTGGCAAAGCCTTGTCAGGCAGGTCTGGACGGGGCTTGCGCCATGCTTCGTATGAAGATCGAGGTTCAGGACGCTGATGATATCGGCCTTGACCGATTTATCGAGATCTCGTGATACATCCTCAGCCTGCCGCGCCAGGCGAACTATTTTCAAATCAACATAAGGCCGGAACGGCTCCATGATGTCGGATGTCAGCCGGAGCGCTTCTCCCCGGCTTTCATGGTGAAGCGACAGGCTTGGATGAAGCCCCGCCGAGACAAGAGCGCGCGCTGCGCCAGCCCGCAGAACAGCATATCCGTAGTTCAGCCAGCCGTTCAGACCGTCACCAGAGCTGTCGCGCTTGAATTCCGCTTCCACCGGGAGCATCAGACGCCCCCAATAAATGCGCGCGGCCCGTGCCTCTGCATTATCCGGATCACCCGATTGAACGCTGCGCGCCAAGGCCCGCAAGTCATTGGCATTGTGACCCTCAGTCTCAAGCACGTTGGCCTGCGCTTCGATCTTGGCGCGTACCAGCGCCTGCCAAAGCCGCTTTCGCTTCGGGCGTGACAAAGCGGCTTGGGCCTCCATGGTTCGGCCCTGAGCATGGTGGCCGTCCAATGGCCAGATAATCGAAGCGGGCAACTGGTCGGTGCCGCACAGGATGACGGGAATGTTTTCCGCAGCAAGGCGCGCAGCCATGTTCAGCGACAATGACGCACCATATCCCCGAACCAGAACAGCGCCGATGTCTGGAAGAGCGACGCGGCCGAGTTCTTCCCCTTCACGCGAAAGTTTCAAGAACCCGCGCAAGAGGGAAAGGTGAATGTCATCGCTGGCAATTTCGACAATCCGGTTTTGCACACGCTCGCTCCTCTCGCGGGACAGCGCAGCAAGACTCATGCCTTATGACGGCGGACCTTTCCGGAAGGGCTTACAGTCAGGCAAACCGCATTGGCCTTTTGGAGGGAAGACGGTGACATCTGATACCCCTGTAACTCTTTGGCTCTAATGCGCGCAGAGGCGTTCGCTTCCTGATGATCGGCCATGTTTACTTTACCTACGGAAAACTTGTAGACGACGAGTACCTTCCTTCCGTTATCCCCATCAATTTCCAGCATGTCGCCCTTGCGGATACGCATGACCAGCGGAGAGCCGTCGGGGCGCTTCAAGGTCTTCCACCAGTCCCGGGTTTCCCGGGCCCGCTGATAAGCCTCAAATGTCGTAATGACCTCACCGTCCCATTTTCCATTCTTCCCGACGAAGATATCGTAGCAATAGTTTCCGTCAGTCTTGTAGGCTTTCGCATGCTCACCATCCTGACCATGCCTGATGGTCACAAAGCTCGACGGTTTCATAGCGTTCGTTACGCGCACCCGGTATACAGGCGGGGTCATTTTAGCGCCTTCACTTCGGAGCGCTTCGGTGAAGGCGCTCCCGCTCAGCCCCTCTGTAATATAGGCGAACTGCCTGCGCAGTTCCGGATCAACAATATCAGCGATGTCTGCTGACGACAGTGCTTCGAGCGGCTTGCGCGTAACGAGGATGTCCTGCTGCTTATCATCAGTTTCACCGGTTAGTCCGTAGGCCGTGTCATTGTGAATGGCCGCCTGAAAGCCATGATCGGGCTTGTGCGATACAACAAGTTTTGAAAGACGATCTTCCGCCGGTCGGCGATAGCGCTTCAGCGGCTCTGCCATCGCCTGCATGATTTCGTAATGTGCAACGGCGTCTTCGCGCCTTGCAAGACTGGCGCTTCGCTGAAGCATGGACTGGTCGGTCAGTGCAACAACCAGCGCATCAACGGCGTGGTGTCGATGGTCGGTCCTGTCTTTCTGGTTGAGGTCGGTGAAACCACTCAATGTGTTGAATCCAGCATAGTGGCGAAGGTCCGAGGTCAGACGTCCCGGAACCACCCAGACGCGGCGTTTTTCACCCTTTATTCCCTGCCCGCCATAAAGGGCTTCGACAAAGGTTTTACCCAGGCGCGAAATGTAGCGTGTGTCGTTCAGCTGACGCGACAGAAAATCACCCCCGCGCGCCTCCCATTGCATCATAGCATCGGGCGCGAACCTCCAGGATTTGTTTCGGGGCAATTCCTTGGCCCGCTGGCTGATCTGCTCCCAGTCATAGTCCGCTGGCGAGTGCCCGAAAGCTTCAAAAGGGGTCTGGTTCTTCTTGATCCGGTTGGATGTGCGTGACGACAGCACCTTATTGGAAAAACTGTCATCCCAAGTGCGTGAGAGTGGCAGGATATGCTCAATCTCCACATCCGGCGTGAAAAGTATCGACATGCTGATCGGTGCACCCGAAAACACGCACTGCGCGGTCCCGCCAAAGCATTCCAGCGCCTCTTCAAACAGGCGCAGCTTGAGGCGGTTTTCGTAAGTGTCGGGGACCTTTTGATCCTCCAATTGCTTGCGCCGCGCATCGTTCAGGTCCTGGTTCTTTTTCTGCGTCGATTCCAGTTCACGCAGGCCGCGGTCCGACAGAGGCAGGTCGCGGGCGAGTTCCAGCACGACTTCGCTCGGAGGGCCCCATCGCCTGATCAGGTCATTCATAACCTTGCGCAACTCGTTCAGCGCAACATGAACCGTAGGGTTGGCGACCCGGCCATGCCTTTCTTCTTCATTGCGGGTATCTTCGCCTGACTCTGGCGGGTCTTTCTCGAAAGCGGTATGGCGTGAAAGGACCTCGCCGTAATACGGCAGCACTTCTTCGTGAACCTCACCGTCCCCCATGGCACGGTGGTCGCGAAATGCATCCGAGGCGGCCTCGTCATAGCGCATCCCCCGTTCCATGCGCTTTATGATCTGCGACAGGGCTACCGCAGACAATCGGCCATGCGAGTCACCAAGGCGAATATTGGCAATGGTCTGTGCGTTTGACGGATCGACGCCGTGGCACGTCACCAGCCAATCAACTAGTTCCTTGTGCTCCTCGGTCTCGAGAAGCTTCATTACGATTTCGTCTTGCACTGCCCGGTCAAGATTGAGCCAGTCCGGACCCCATGCGCCCTTATCTACCAGACGCCCCGCCGTCTCGTCCCCAACAAGATGGTCCCGTTTACGACTTTCAAGGTTAAATATCTGGGATTCGGGCAGCGTGAGCAATTTTCGGATCGCCTTGAAGGTTCGCTTCGCCGTCCTTGTTGTCGGTTTCATGAGGAACTCAGTCAGGCACGCGCGCTCATCCGGCGACAGCGGCCTTTGCGTCTCTCCCACCGCGCCCACCATGAGATTGTTCACCTCTTGCAGCACACGGGCATACTGCGCACTCGGCAAGGCTTTGGGAGCGCGTGGTAAATGCGGCAGGAACGTGCATTTGCCCGCACGCTGGGGCTTGAGCGGACGTTGATATTCAACAACACGCCGGACAGCGCTGCGTGCTTCCTCTGTCATCAGAGCTGCGTGATAGGCAGCCTGCGACGCCCAAATCTGGTCGAACTCATCGAGGATCATGGCGCGGGAGGGATAATAGTCATAAGCCATTCGGGTGCCCTCATAGCGCGCCTTGACCCGGGCTTGTGGCAAGGGTCGTCCAGCGCCGCTTACCGCCAATTTATTCTGCTGCATCACCTCCCTGCGAGGACGACCGAACAGTTCGCCGAGCGTCCTTGCTCCCTCAGAATTCATCTTCTTGCGCGCCGCGTCGATGGCGTCGTACATGGCACCATTTTCATCTCCATCGGTTTTGCGATTTGACTTAAATCCACGCCGCTGTTGCAGATGAAAAAGCGCCCGACCAATTTCGTAAGGCGAAAGCTCGCGTTGAAGCGCTTCCGCGCGAAGTATCCAGGGGTCTTTCTGCTCCAAAGCCTTTTGCGCGGCTTCGTCCGTCGGCATCAATCCGGCATCGACAAGCGCGAGCATCATTGCACGACCGCGCGACAAGCGACGGTCTCGGGTCTTACGCATACCCCGTGGTCCACGCCTCTGGGCGGCGTTGGACGACTTGTCTTTTGGGTTTCGCGCATCAGAAAAGATGCGCACGCCAAGGTCAAGCAATGGGCCCGCAACGAACGTGCCTTGTGCATCGGTGGAAAGTTCCAACGCGGCCCAGCCCAAGGAATTCGTCCCGAGGTCGATACCAACTCGATAGTCCATAAGATTACAGCCCTCACAATCGATCAGAAGTTCAAGGGCAACTTTGAAGTGTGTCAAGCGTGCGTCAGACGATAATCCACTGGACA
The DNA here is from genome assembly GCA_964415675.1 of uncultured Hyphomonadaceae bacterium. Taxonomy (GTDB): domain Bacteria; phylum Pseudomonadota; class Alphaproteobacteria; order Caulobacterales; family Hyphomonadaceae; genus UBA5336. The sequence continues at coordinate 216,926 of CAYQBG010000005.1, read as the reverse complement.
AACGAGTCTTGAAGTCCCATCATGTAAAGGCATTTCTAGCACTCTGGAAAAGTCGGACTTTCCGTTAACAAGGATCACTCCTTAGGAAATCCATGAAATGCGAAGGCGAGCTACGGCTCGCCTTCTTTCTTTATAGGGTTAGCATTCGCCGTAGAAAGTCAGACATGGAACCGTCGAGCGGACCTGACCGCTCATTCAGCGCAGCATGTAATCCACAAGTAGTGTGGCTCGCTGCCAAGCCTGAAGAAGGATAATTTTCGCCGGACATCACTATACCCCCCCGGGCCTGACCCGGGGTCTCCCCGTCACTCGCCGCGATCCGCGCTGACCAGCCAGCAGGCCGAGGCCATGGCGACACGGCCGTCTTCTCGCTGGTGCCCGCGCAGGCGTTCGGCGAGGGCCTCATGAACCGGCGCGGGATCGATCTCCTGCTGCGCCATCAGCCTTGAGAGCGGTCCCAGCTGCATCATGAAGCCCGCGCTGGTCTCCACATCCTCTCCGGGCAGGGTGAGGTCGCCTTCGACTGCATCGACGGCCACATTCTGCCAGCCGGCCTCAGAGAGGATTGCGGCGACGCGGTCCTTGTCCTGGAAGGCGAACGGTCCCGGCGCTGTGGGATCTGCAGGGGTTGGCGGTTCCGGGAGAAAGGGCAGGGCGGCCTGTAGCGGGGCGAAGGCCCAGTCATTGGCCTGCAGCGCCTGCCAGCAGATGAACACCGCTCGCCCGCCAGGCCTGACGGAACGGCTTATATTGGCGAAGGCCGCTGCCGGCTCGGCAAAGAACATCACCCCGAAACGGGAGATGACGAGGTCGGCCGGCTTGCTGGCGACATACTCGCTGGCATCGCCAAGCTCGAAAAGGGCCGGGAGGCCGGCTTCCTGGGCGCGCCTGCGCGCCAGCGCAAGGAGCGGCTCGGAGACATCCACGCCAAGCGCGCCGGTCTCGCCGCCTGCCGCTCGCGTCGCCATCAGCGTCAGGGCACCGGCGCCGCAACCGATATCGAGGGCCCGCTCGCCCGCACCGATGGCCGCGCGCGCGATTACCTGCTCGGCAAATGGCGCCAGCATGGCATCGAGGCGGGTCGACTGGTCGACCCATTTCTGCCCGGCCGGGCCGTTCCAATAGTCGATCTGGTCGGTATTGTTCATTGGCGCATCCGTCCTTGTTCCGCTTGCATGGGCGAGCAAACACCGGCGCGACGCGCTTGCCAAGCCGCGCGAGCGCCGCAGCACCGGCAAAGGCTTACCCAACGTCGCGTCTTCCGAATGGCCGTGAAAACCGTATCATCGCAAAAAACAAAAGGGACGGAACATGCATTATGCTGAACTTGCCGGGGCGCGGGATGAGCTTACTGGACCTGGCGGCGATTTCGAGATTGTCGAGGCCGACGTGCTCGGCAATACGATACGCAGCTTCAGGAACGCGCCAAAGAGTATCCGCGAATTCTGGCTGTCGACGGCGCAGTTCGCCGACCGGACCTATCTCGTCTACCAGGATGACCGGATCAGCTATAGCGAGGCCCACCGGCAGGTAAATGCGCTCGCCGCCTGGCTGTTCGAACGGGGCGTGCGGCCCGGAGACCGGGTGGCGATTGCCATGCGCAATTATCCCGAATGGATGCTGATTTACTGGGCCTGTTGCTGTGTGGGTGTGACCGTGGTCGGCGTCAATGCCTGGTGGACGGCTGATGAAATGGCTTATGGCCTCAATGATTCCAGGCCGAAGATCGTGTTCGCCGATGCTGAGCGGCTGGAGCGGATGGTTGCCAATTCCGGACTCGACTATGCGCCCGAACTCGTCGGCGTCCGGGTGAGCGAGTTGCCTGCCGGCGTAACCGACTGGAGCGATGTCATTGCCCAGGACGGGGAGATGCCGCAGGTCGATGTCGATCCTGACAGCGATGCCTGCATATTCTACACATCGGGCACGACGGGCTTTCCCAAGGGTGCCCAGCTGACCCATCGCGGCTGTGTCGCCAACCTGTTCAACATGCTCTATGCCGGCGCCTCTACGGCGCTGGCCATGCAGCGCGCGACAGGGCTCGAACCGCCGGCGGAACCGCCCGTGCCGGTTGGGCTTGTGACCACGCCACTGTTTCATGTGACCGCGAACAATTGCGGCGCCTATGCCGTGACCGCTGCGGGCGGGACGATTGTGCTGATGTATCGCTGGGATGCCGGCGAGGCGCTGAAACTCATCGAGCGCGAGCGCGTCACCTCAATCGGCGGTGTCCCGGTCATGGGCCGCGAGATCATCAACCATCCCGACTTTGCGACAACCGATACGTCCAGCCTCATGGCCGTGTCCGGCGGTGGCGCGCAGGTTCCGCCCGACCTTGTCCAGAAGATCGAGGACAAGGTTGTCACGGCCCGCCCGTCGACTGGTTATGGCATGACCGAGACCTGCGGCATCATCACTTCGCTTTCGGGAGATTTCTTCGTCGACAAGCCCGACAGTGCCGGGCCGGCCATGCCGAATTTCGAAGTCAAATGCGTGGATGATGAGGGCAATGCTGTCCCGCAGGGCGAAATCGGCGAATTGTGGGTGCGCGGCTCCTCAGTGATCAAGGGCTATATCAATCGTCCCGAGGCGACCGCCGAGACGATCACCGATGGCTGGCTACACACAGGCGATATCGCGAGACTCGATGAGCATGGTTTCATCTACATCGTGGATCGCAAGAAGGACATGGTCCTGCGCGGCGGCGAGAATGTCTACTGCGCCGAGGTCGAGGCGACAATCTATCATCATCCGGCGGTGGCGGAGTGTTGTGTCTTCAGTGTGCCCGATGCCAGGCTGGGCGAGGAAGTGGCCACAGCGATTGTCCTGAAACCCGGTGAGGCGCTTGATGAAGAGACGCTGAAAGCTCATTGCCTCGGGCACATGGCTAAGCACAAGATTCCGCGCCATGTCTGGTTCCTGGACGATCCCCTGCCGCGCAATGCAAGCGGCAAGTTTCTCAAACGCGACATCCGCGAGCGCCTGGTTGCCCGGCTGGCGCCGGCATGATCTGAGCCCCCGGGGGCCGCCTCGAATCAGGCTAGAACGCGCGGCAGTTTGAAGACAACATCTTCACGTGTGGTCGCGATTTCTTCTACCCTCGTGTCGAACCGGGCGGCGCAGGCTTCGATGAGATCCTGGACAAGGTCTTCCGGGGCGCTGGCTCCAGCGGTCAGGCCAAGCGTCTTCACACCGGCGAACCAGCGCCAGTCAACATCGTTTGCGCTGGCGACGAGATGGGCTGCGCGCGCGCCCGCGCGCTCGGCGACTTCTACCAGTCGCTTGGAATTGGACGAAGTTTCTGCGCCGATGACGAGGAACAGGTCCGCTTCGGCGGCCATGACCTTTACCGCTTCCTGGCGGTTGGTCGTGGCATAGCAGATATCTTCCTTATGCGGGGCGGCGATGGCCGGGAAACGCTCACGCAGTACGCTGACGATTCCAGCCGTGTCATCAACTGACAGGGTGGTCTGGGTCACGAAGCTGAGGTTTTCTGCATCCTTCGGGGCAAAGGCGCGGGCATCTGCCTCAGTTTCTATCAGCGTGATCGCGCCTTCGGGTAACTGGCCCATTGTTCCGATGACTTCTGGATGGCCGGCATGTCCGATAAGGATAATTTCACGGCCCTCGCGATGATGACGCTCGGCTTCGACATGCACTTTCGAGACGAGCGGGCAAGTTGCGTCCACATAGATCATCTCGCGTGCCTCGGCTTCGGCCGGCACAGATTTTGGCACGCCATGGGCAGAAAAAATCACGGGTCGGTCGGTCGGGCATTCGTCCAACTCATCCACGAACACCGCGCCAAGGCGTTCCAGGCGCTGCACCACGTGCGCATTGTGCACAATCTCGTGGCGCACATAGACAGGTGCTCCCCATTTGGACAGTGCCTCCTCGACGATCTGGATGGCGCGATCGACACCGGCGCAGAATCCACGCGGCGCGGCCAGCAGGATCGTCAATGGGGCTTTCATTTGTGTCATCTGTCATACCTTTGGTGCGGGCGGGCCTTTGCACTGCACTTCCATGCCATATAAGAAGTTTCCGGACCATGGACACCGGGCGCGGCGACACAGTCTGTCCGCGCTTCGAGACACGCGAAAGAGAGCCCGATGCCGACACTTCCCAGCCGAATTGCCGCCCTGGCCGCCACCGGCCTGCTTGCCGCCTGTTCGAACTCGGTCACAGATGCGTTCGATTCGCGCCAGAATGTTGGCCCGTGTCCGCCTGCCGGCTCGATCCATGAGAGCGCGCGGATTGTCGAACTGACCGGCGGTGAGCAGTATTCCAACATCACCTATACGGGCGAAATTTCGGGGGTGGAGATGTTCTGCCGCTATGCCGGTACCGATCCGATCGAGGCCGAACTGGAGCTCAGCTTTGCTTTCGGCAAGGGACCGGCCGGGCGAGCCGATGAGCACACTTATCCATTCTTCGTCGCTGTCACCCGGCGCGATGGAACTGTACTCGCGAAACAGACCTATGTCGTCGATGCGCGTTTCGATGGCGGGCCGGTCGATGGACGCACTGAACGCGTCGCGCTGAAAATACCTCGCGCCGACGAGACAATATCTGGCGCCAATTTCGAAGTGCTGGTCGGCTTTGCCCTGACCGATGAGCAACTGGCCTTCAATCGGGCGGGCAAGCGATTCCGCCTCGATGCCCGCCGATAGGCGGTGAAGCGGGTGACGGACAAAACCATGACAGACCTGGCCGTGCGGCTGACCAATGCCTGCGCCGATGCATTCGAATCGCTCGGGCTGGAGCGCAAATGGGGTGCTGTGCGCCGTTCTGACCGCCCGGAACTCGCCGATTTCCAGTGCAATGGCGCCATGGGGTCGGCCAAACAGGCGAAGCGCAACCCGCGTGAGGTCGCCAGCGAGGTCGCCGACAGGGTCGCTGCGAATCCCGACGTGACGAGCGTTGAGGTCGCCGGGCCGGGATTCCTCAATATCCGCGTGTCTGCCGGCACGCTGGCTGGGCGGGCAGGCGAGGTTCTCGACAGCGAGATGTGCGGCGCCTCGCGCGCGCCAGAGCCTGAACGCATCGTGATCGATTTCGGCGGGCCGAATGTCGCAAAGCCGATGCATGTCGGCCATCTGCGCTCTGCTGTGATAGGCGATGCGTTGCAGCGCATCTTCCGCTTTCTCGGCGATGATGTGATCTCGGATGTGCATCTCGGCGACTGGGGCTTGCAGATGGGCCATCTTGTCACCGAACTTGAGGACGAGCAGCCCGGCCTGGTCTATTTCGATGCCGAATATACAGGCCCCTATCCCGATGAGCCGCCGGTTACGATCGGGGATCTCGGCCGGCTCTACCCGCAGGCCTCCGCGAAAGCGAAAGCCGATGAGGCTCGCAATGCCCGCAGCCAGAAAGCCGTGGCCGAGTTGCAGGCCGGTCGGCCAGGTTATCGCGCTTTGCTGCGCCAGTTTATCGACGTGTCGGTCGCGGCGCTGAAACAGGATTATGCCTTCCTCAATGTCAGTTTCGACCTGTGGAAGGGCGAAAGCGATGTTGATGATCTCATTCCGGGCCTGATCGAGGATTTCCGCGAGAAGGGCATCGCCCGCGAGGATGATGGCGCCTGGATCGTTGATGTCTCGCGCGGGAGTGACAAGAAGGAATATCCCCCGCTCATCCTGATGAATTCGCGGGGCGGGACGGGCTATCACACGACCGATCTTGCCACGATCCTGGATCGTATGCAGTCAATCACCCCCGTGCCCGAGCGGATGATCTATGTCGTCGATGCGCGACAGGCGCTGCATTTCGAACAGGTCTTCCGCGCCGCTGACCTGGCCGGCCTGATCGGCGAGGACCGGCTGGAACATATCGGCTTTGGCACGGTGAACGGGCCGGACGGCAAGCCTTTCAAGACGCGTGAGGGCGGTGTGCTGCGGCTGGCGGATCTCAATGGCATGGCCCTGAACGAGGCGAAGACGAAGATGGCTGAGGCCGATAAGCTGCCTGCCGATATGTCAGGCGATGAACGCCAACGCGTCGCCCGTCAGGTCGCGCTTGCGGCCCTGCGCTTTGCCGACCTGCAGAATACGCGCACGACCAATTATGTCTTCGACCTCGACCGGTTTACCAGTTTCGAGGGCAAGACCGGTCCGTACATGCTTTACGCCGCTGTGCGGATCAAATCGCTCCTGCGGCGCGCCAGGGATGAGGGGCATGCGCCCGGTGAAATCCGAATCGAAAGCGAGGCCGAGCGGGCGCTGGTGCTGGCGCTGGACGGTTTTGGCGGCGCGCTTCTGGCCGCGCGCGAGAAACGCATGCCGCATATCCTGTGCGAGCATATCTATGGCCTCGCCCAGGCTTTTTCCGCTTTTTACGGCGCTCATCCAATCGCGGCTGAGAAGGATGCGGCCGCGCGTGACTCGCGTCTGGCACTTTGCCAGGCGGTGCTGCGCCAGCTCGAATGCGGGCTGGGTCTGCTTGGGATAGAGGTGCCTGATCGGATGTAGGCGCTGGCCGATTCTGGTGTTAGGGCTATGTGTTGCTTGTTGAAATCCCAGGCAAAGAGAGGGCTGCGGCCATGACCTATATTCTCATCCACAATCCCGGATGTGGCTCTTCCAAGAAGGGCCTCGCATTGCTTCAGGAAAACGGTGTCGAACCGGAAATCCGCAAATACGCAAGCAAGGCCGGACAGCTCTCCGAAGAGGAACTGCGCGAGATTGCGCGGAAGATGGGTGGTATCTCGCCGCGCGAATTCCTGCGCGAGAAAGATGCTGAGAAAGCTGGGCTCACAGAAGCCGCGTCCGATGACGAGGTTTTTGCAGCGATGGCCGAGAATCCGAAGCTGATCCAGCGCCCTATCGGCATTCATGGCGACAAAGCCGTGCTCGGCCGGCCGAATGATCAGCTGCTGAGCATTCTGTAATTGTGGGAACCATCACCGCCGAAGCCAGAGGCATCCAGTCTCCGCGCTGCGTTAACCACCATGAAATCTTCGCAAGCCGGTTGGTGGGTTAGCGGTGTCTTAAGAAACATTGCCGATTTCTGAATGTCAGTAGACGAAATTTCCTGTTTTCATAAGGGTTTCGGGACATGATGAAGAAAACGGTGCGCTGGGCCGCCGACATTGGCTTTCGTGACAAGGTGAAACCGGCGGCGTTATGTGCCTCACCGGCGGAGTATGGCCTGAAAGGCCGGCTTGCGGATGGTGACCTCGGATTCAACCGGGCGCTGACGCGGCGGGTCGCGAAGAAGGATGCCGAGGATGGCCTGCCGGTCTCCGAAGCGCTCACGCGCGACCAGTGGAGCGAGCGTGAGCAGGAGGTCGCAGAACGTGCAGAACAGGTGCGCCGCGATGCAGCGACATGGTTTGCGGCCTCGGCCACCGATATGCGCAATTTCATCAAGGATGCTACGCCAGCGGAAATCCATGTCGACACGCTGCGAGAGGCGATCAAATCTGAAGAAAACGAGCTTCGCCATTTCGAGCGGGACGATACCAGCGAGGCGGAAAAACGCCATGAGGAGACGGTTGTCGAGCTTGAAGCCTTCAAGTCTCGCCATGGCGAACGGATCGGCCAGCGCACGCCCGATATCAAGACCAATATCGAACAGACGATCGCAATTCTCGTCGCTATCCTGATTGCGGAGGGCTGTTTCAATGCCCTCCTGTTCAAGGACGCGCAGTCTGGCGGCCTTATTGGCGGCATGATGGTCGCATTCGGGATCAGCGCGGTGAACGTGCTGATTGGCGTGGTGACGGGCTTCTTCGGCCTGCGTTATCTCAATCACCCGGAAAAGCCGATGAAGATCCTTGGCGCCATGATTGCCGGGAGCGGCATCCTGATGGGCCTGTTCATCAATCTCTTCATCGCGCATTTCCGGGATGCAGTAGAGATCGCCCTTCAGGCGGCGCAGGCAGGCGGAACGCTGGCCGGATTCTCAATGTTCGATATTGCACCGGGCAGCGTGATTGCGGGCATGTTCCCGAATGTCCTTGGCCTGCACAGCCTCGTTGCCTTTGGCCTGCTGGCTATCGGGCTGACCGTTTTCGCCATCGCCGTCTATGAAGGCTATGACCGGATCTCCGACCGCTATCCCGGCTATGGCCGGGTCTGGCGAAAGGAGCGGCTTGCCTATGAGGCGCGCCAGCAGGTGCGTAATGGCGTGCGCGATGACCTGTCGGACTATTTCACCGCCTGCCGCGGCTGGTTCGAGAGCCAGCAGGGCCGCCATGTCACAGCCAAGCGTGAGATCGAAAAGGCCCTCAACGAGCTGGAGCTTCGCCGCGAAAAGGCCGTGGCAATCTGTGCGAAATCGGGCGAGCAGGAGCGCTCCCAGAAGGTCGCCTACCGCCAGGCTCACCGCCGGGCCCGCAATGCCCTGCGCGAAACTCTCGGGGAACAGGCGGCCTGTCCGGCTTATTTCGACGAGATCGTGACGCCGGACCTGCCCGGCTTCGACTATACTCGCGAGCGCGATGAAGCCCGCGCCGCCGTCACGGCAATCGAACAGAATATCACCGCGTTGAACATCACGCGGGAATGGCTGGAAAAGCATATCCAGGAGGTCCAGCAGGGCCTTTCGAGCATCGAAACCCGCGTTCACCAGGAGATCGCGAAGATCCGCGAGACCCGTTCTGGCGGCGCGGAAACGGGCAAGCGCAAGAGCGCCTGACACTCAAGACTGCCAGCATGAAGTCTCACAAGGACCCCAGCTTCGCAGGAAAGGACACCAGCGATGCCCAGACGCAGACAACGCAGCGCCAATTACTGGCGCGTCATGATCGCCGCGATGATCGCTGGCGTATTCGGAGTGTTCGCCGTGGCGGCAATGTCGGTTCCCGCCGCCACGCATGAGACCACCAATTGCCGGCTCGATCGCAAGGATCCGGCGCATACGATCATCCTGATCGACCAGTCAGACCCTTTCCGCTCAAACGACATCGACTGGGTGCGCGAACTGGTCGAGGCCGAGGCGCGGATGCTGCCAAGGGCCGGACGGCTGACAGTCATCGAGCCTGACCTCGCCGACCCCTATGCTCCGCAGACGCTGTTCAGCGCTTGTTCGACCGGCAGTCCCGACCGCGCCAATGCGGTCCTCTCCAATCCGCGAATGATCGAGGACACCTGGCGGGCCGATTTTCGTGCGCCCCTGATTGCACGTGTCGAGACGGCGCTTGAGGAGACGCGCCAGCCGCAATCCCCGCTCATGGAAACCCTGTTCGCAATTGCCGACCGCCCTGATTTTCAGGCGGGCGGACGGGGGCTGCGCCTGATCATCGTGTCGGACCTCATCCAGCATTCCGACGCATTTTCCTTCTATCGCGCCGGCGCCGATGTCGAAGCGTTTGACGCAACCCTTCTTGCCGGGCGGGTGCCCGACCTCAAGGATGTGGAGGTGATCGCCAGGATTGTCCCGCGTGAGGTCTACGATCTGCCGCTTGGTGAGGTGCGTGCCTTCTGGCGCGGCTGGTTCGTGAATGCAGGCGCCGAATATGGCGCGTTGAACTGATGGCTTATTCCGACCAGCTGATCTTGTAGAGGTCGAAGCGACGGTCGCGCATATTCTGCACGGTCCCTTCGGCACGGGCCCAGTAAAGATCAGTCAGGTCGAGATCGGCGATGGTCACGGTCTCAACATTTTCGCTGGCCTCGGCGGCGATACCGTCTCGTGCAAAAGGGAAGTCGCACGGCGTCAGAATGGCTGACTGGGCATACTGCACGTCCATATTCTCGACATTGGGCAGGTTCCCGACATTGCCGGACATGACGACATAGACCTGGTTTTCGATGGCGCGGGCCTGCGCGCAGTAACGCACGCGCAGATAGCCCTGCTTGTTGTCGGTGCAGAAGGGCACGAACAGGATCTGCGCGCCCTCATCCGCCAGGCGCCGGGCCATTTCCGGGAATTCGACATCATAGCAGACGAGGATGCCGATGGGGCCGCAATCGGTCAGGATGGTGGCGACTTCATCGCCGCCCTGAATGCCCCACCAGTATTTCTCGTCCGGTGTCGGGTGCAGCTTCTCTCTTTCATGGACCGATCCGTCGCGCAGAAAAACATAGGCGACATTCTGGATCTCGCCATCCTCGGTGCGTGTTGGGTGGGTGCCACCAATGATATTGATATTGTAGCCCAGCGCCATTTGCTGGAGCGCCTCGACGAAGCGCGGCGTGTAGGCGGTCAGGGCTTCGATGCTCTCCGAAGGGGTGAGTTTGCGCGCCTCCAGCGCCAGGAGCTGGAGCGTGAACAGTTCCGGGAAAGTCACGAAATCACAGCGATAATCCGAGCAGACATCGACGAAATATTCGATATTCTCGATGAATTCCTCAAAGCTCGCAACCTTGCGGGCCTGGAACTGGACTGTCGCCACGCGCACGCTCTCATTGTGGCCATAGGCGAGATTACCGCGTGTATCGATATCCTCGGCATAAGGGTTGCGCCAGACCATATGGGTTGCGCAGCCGCCCGATGCGCGGTCATCGGCGTCATAATTCTCAAGTACGCCGATGGGTTCGAACCCCGCCCTGAGATGGAAATTGACAACCGGGTCGATGACTTTTCGCTCGCCTACAGCGCGAACATAGTCGAGCGGGTCAGGATAGTCCTTTTTGCGCTTGGCCCAGTTGGGCATGCGTCCCCCGAACACGATGCCCTTGAGTTCCTCGCCCTCGCAGAGCTGGCGGCGCGCATCATAGAGACGCTGGCCGATGCGCAGGCGGCGCAAGGCTGGATCCACGCACACTTCCATCCCATAGAGCCAATCGCCCTTGGGATCGTGGCGCGCGCCATAGCCCCCGCCCGTAATCGCTGTCCAGGTATGCGGACCCAACGCCAGTTCCTCGGCAATTCGGAAAGACGCGGCATAACCGACCACTTTGTCATCATATTCAACGAGGAACTGGCCATTTCCATAGGACGCGATCTGGCCCCGGATCATGCCTGCCGAATAGGGCAGAGCATCCGGGTAGGCGCGTTTGAGCAGGTCGACGATCCTTGGGACATCCTCGATACCGGCATTGCGGACGGTCAGGGCGGCGCGGCGGTTCTGGCTGGTCATGCGCTGGCAAGTGCGACGAGGGGGCTGCGCCGTCAAGGCGGTGGGGTATCGGGATGGGTCGATCGAAAGATCAAATTCGACAGGTCAGTCAAACCATAAGTCCATGCCTTTGTGCCAAACCGGGCCGTAACAGAGCGGGACAGGTGGGCCCGCCGGACGATAACGCAAAAGGGCTGATGGCATGGCGAAGACCGTACTCGTGATCGATGACGATCCCACACAGCGCCGCCTCCTGCAGGCCGCTGTCGAAAAAGCCGGGTTTGCCTGTCGCACGGCGCCGGATGGGGAATCTGGCTTTGAAATGGCCCATGAGCCCAAAGGCGGGGTGGATGTGGTCCTTCTCGACCTCGTCATGCCAGGCCTGTCGGGCATGGAGACACTGGAGCGCCTGTCAGAGCGGCGCCCCGACCTGCCGGTGATCGTCCTCACAGCAACCGGCGGCATCGACACGGTCGTCCAGTCCATGCGTGCAGGCGCCATCGACTTCTTCGTCAAGCCGGTCAGCCCGGAACGGGTCATCGTCTCCATCCGCAATGCCCTGAAGATGTCTAGCCTGTCGGGCGAGGTGAAACGCCTGTCGCGCAAGGCTGAAGGCGGGATGGACTTTTCCGACATGATCGCCGCCGCGCCAGCCATGCGCCAGGTCGTCAAGCTCGGCTCGCGCGCGGCCAAATCGGATATTCCGGTTCTCATTCTCGGCGAAAGCGGCGTCGGCAAGGAAGTCGTCGCGCGATGCATTCAGGGCGCATCGGAACGGGCTGGAAAGCCTTTCGTCACAGTCAATTGCGGCGCAATCCCGGAAAACCTTGTCGAGAGCATCCTGTTCGGCCATGAAAAAGGTGCTTTTACCGGTGCGGTTGCCAAATCGCTGGGCAAGTTTGCCGAGGCTGATGGCGGGACACTCTTTCTCGACGAAATCGGCGAGCTGCCGCTCGATATCCAGGTGAAACTCCTGCGGGCCTTGCAGGAAGGCGAAGTGGACGCCGTCGGCTCGCGCCGCCCGACCCGTGTCGATGTGCGAATTATCTCCGCGACCAACCGCGACCTTGCCCAGCAGGTCGCCGATGGTAGCTTCCGCGAAGACCTTTTTTATCGTCTCAACGTCTTTCCCGTCGAAGTGCCGGCCTTGCGCGAGCGGCGCGAAGACATACCTGCCCTGATCGAACACTTCATCGCGCGCTTCAACGCGGCCGAGGGCACCAAGATTGTCGGCGCGCGTGAGGAAACGCTGAAACTGCTCTGTGCGTTCGACTGGCCGGGCAATGTCCGCCAGCTTGAAAACTCGGTGTTCCGCGCAGTGGTTCTCGCCGACGGGGACTATCTTGAACCACAGGACTTCCCGCAGATTTCTGGCATCATGCCTGATGTGTCCGAACTGCCCGCCGCTCCGGAAACCCCTGTCGCTGCGAATGATGCTGGTCCGGCCCTGTCTGGCGCCGGTCCCGTGGCGATCTTTGACGAGACTGGCGAAATGCGCGCGCTGGAAGATGTCGAACGCGATATCCTGCAACTCGCCATCGACCATTATGACGGCCATATGAGCGAGGTCTCTCGCCGGCTCGGAATCGGGCGCTCAACGCTTTATCGCAAGGTTCGCGAATATGAACTGACGTTGCGCGAGCGCGAAGCGGGCTGACTGTGAGAGCGCGTTGGCTCGCGGCTGGCGCCCTGTGCGCCCTGTCGGGTTGTGGCGGGGCGGACGAGGGGGCCATGATTGGCGACTGGCGTTGCCGTGGCACGCTGTTGGAATATGAAAGTGCGAGACTTGGCAGCACCGGACATCACAACTCCGCCCGCATGACCGGCTTTCGCAGCTACCGCGCAGACGGGACGTTCGACGCCACGATGCGCGTCGAGTTGGAAACCGGCGGCGGTGTCCACCTGGTCGGGCCACTGTCTGAAGGCGCTGAAATCCGCCATGAACCGGGCGCACTTCAGACAAGCGAGATTCGCCTGACCGGGCGCTGGCAGCTCAAAGGGCGCATGCTTCACCATGAACTGGAAGCCGGGCCCATGCCTGCAAAAACGTCGGGTCGCGACATCTCCGCAGCTTCGCTTCTGCGGCGCGCGCCGGGCGAACAGGTTCTCGAAATGGATGGCGACCGGCTGGAAACGCACACGGACAAGCGCGGACATGCAGACGGCGATCGGGCCGACGCGCCGGCAAGCTGGATGGGTCATATGTCCTGCAGGAATCGCAGCCGGGCCGGATAACGAGACATCCCGGACAAGCGCGTTGCCTGCCGAAAAGCCTTTTGCACCGGCTCGTCGGATGCCGGGGGCGAGGCAATTCGCGACAAAACTCCCGCTCGTACTGTGTCTCATTTGCAACAAGCGCGCGCCAATCCATTTTCCGTAAATGCGAGTGAGTTGCAATACGGGTGGGCGCTGATACGGAAGGGGGGAAATCCATTCCCTCAAGTGAAGAAAGTCCGCAATGAAGACGATGATACTGACCCGCGCGAGCCTGACGGCAATGCTGGTCCTTGTCCACGCGCCAGCCATATCCGCGCAGGAAGATCCCGAGGCGCGCCAGGACACTGTGACGGTGACCGGCACCTATCTGTCCAATCAGAAGTTCAGCGGTACCAAGACACAGACGCCGATCATCAATGTGCCCCAGAGCCTGTCCATTGTCGATGCCGATGCCATCCGCGAACAGGCTTTCGCCAATATGGGTGATATCCTGCGTTATACGCCAGGCGCATCGGTTGGCCAGGGAGAGGGCCATCGCGACCAGATCATCCTGCGTGGGCAAAATACCACCGCCGATTTCTTCCTCGATGGCATCCGTGATGATGTGCAGTATTACCGTCCGCTATATAATCTCGAACAGGTCGAGATCCTGCGCGGTGCGAATGCAATGATGTTCGGACGCGGCGGCGGCGGCGGCGTTGTCAACCGCGTCACCAAGCGTCCCGATTTTGATCGTGCGCTCACCGGGCTCAGCGCAAGTATCGACACGTTCGGGGAAATGTCCGGCGCGATCGATGTGAACAGGGTCGTCAGTGAGACAGCCGCCCTGCGCCTGAACGCCTTCGTGGAATCGCTCGACAATCACCGCGACCAGTTTGATGGCGACCGTTTCGCCGTGAACCCGACCTTCGCCGCTCGGCTGGCCCCGGAGACCGACCTTCTCCTGTTCTACGAATATATCGACGATGACCGGCTGGTTGACCGCGGCGTTCCCTCAGAGGATGGCGTGCCGGTCGAGGGGTTCACCGATACGTTTTTCGGCAGTCCCACAGATAATGTCACAACGCTCCAGGCCCATATCGCAAAGGCCCGGCTGGACCATCGTTTCTCGCAGGCCCTTTCGGCCAATGCCACCCTGCAATATGGCGACTATGACAAACTCTATCAGAACCTTTACCCCTCTGATATCGACACAGCGCAAGCTCGTATTGAATTTGACGGCTACAAGGACACGACGGCGCGAGAGAACCTTGTCCTTCAAGGCAATCTGATTGCGGAATTCGATACGGCAGGTCTTTCCCACACGCTTCTCATCGGGGCTGAATATGCCGACCAGCAGACTGCGAATGCCCGCCAGGACGTGGTATTCGGGCCGCAGGGCGTTGCCCCGGCTGGCAGAGACTTCACTGGCCTGATGACGCCGGGTCGTCCCGTCTTCGATGACGCGACCAGCGACCAGGTCCGCTTTGATCTTCAGCCGAGGCTCGACATTCCGACCTTCGCCTTCAGTGACACCGTGCGCGACCGCGAATCCGATGTGCAGGTCCTGTCAGCCTATCTCCAGGACCAGGTCGATATCGGCGATTATTTCAAGCTGATCGCCGGGCTGCGCTTCGACCAGTTCGAGATCGATGTGAACGATATTGCCAATGACGCCCGATTCCAGAGAACCGATGAAGAAGTTTCCCCGCGCGTCGGACTGATTTTCAAGCCCCGTGATACAATCTCGGCTTATATCAGTTACAGCAAGTCCTTCCTGCCGCGATCAGGTGACCAGTTCCTGACCCTCAGCGCCTCGACCGCCGAGCTGGAGCCAGAGGAATTCGAGAACCGGGAAGTGGGCCTGAAATGGGACCTGCGGCCGGGGCTTAGCCTGACGGCGGCCTATTTCGAGCTGGACCGTGATACCAGCCTTGCCACGCCGGATGCCGAAGACCGTTTCCTGGCTGTCACCGAGACGGAGGGTTTCGAAATCCAGCTGAGCGGGGATGTGACCGAGCGCTGGCGGGTCGATGCGGGCTATTCCTATCTCGACAGCGCTATCTCTGGCGGCTCGCAGGACGGCAACCGAACCGGGCAAGTGCCGGAAAACATGATCTCCATCTGGAACCGGTTCCAGGCGAGCGACCGGCTCGGCTTCGGTCTTGGACTGACCTATCAGGACGAGCAGTTTGTGCGCTCCGACAATGCCGTGACCGTGCCGGACTATACCCGTATCGATGCGGCGGTGTTTTATGAGCTGGAGGACGGCACGCTGTTGCAGCTTAATGTCGAGAACCTGCTCGACGAGACCTATTTCCCCGATGCGCACAGCAATTCGAACATCTCGACAGGTGCGCCGCTCAATGCTCGCTTCACGCTAAGCAAGCGGTTCTGACAGACCCAGAACCATTATTGTGCCGAAGCCGCCGCAAGCGCACTGGCCAGGCGTCGGAAACTGGCCTGGTCAATGGTCTCTGCGCGCGCGGTGGGGTCGATGCTGCAGCCGGTGAGCCAGTCTTCGGCATTCAGGCCGTGGGATCCGGCAAGGCCCTTAAGTGCGGCCCGAAGCATCTTGCGGCGCTGGCCGAAAGCTGCGGCTGCAACCTTTTCTAGGCTACCAATATCGCCAAACCGCTCATCTGCGGGCAGCGGTTTGAAGACGGCGACCGCACTGTCGACACGGGGCGGCGGACGAAAGGCGCCGGGCGGCAGTGTAAAGGCGATATGGGTCCGGCAGACCGCCTGAGACAGCACGGCCAGACGGCCATAATGGGCCGAGCCGGGCGCAGCGCAGGCCCGCTCGGCGACCTCCTTCTGGAACATCAGCGCCATATCCCCGCGCCAGCCTTCCGATTTCAACCAGTCGACCAGCAGCACGGTTCCGACATTGTAAGGCAGGTTGGCGATGATCATGGCCGGCTGCGCGCCGCCAGCTGCGGCGATCAGCGCGCGCCAGTCGGTGCGTCTGGCATCGCCATGATGGACATGCAGCTGGCCGGTCTTCGTCTCCGGCCAGGCCATCAGGGCCGTGGCAAAGCGTTCATCGGCCTCCACGGCGACCAGTGGCCCGGCGCCTTCCTTCAGTAGCGCGCGGGTGAGGCCGCCAGGGCCCGGCCCGACCTCGATCACTGTGCGCCCTTCTACGGGGCCGGCCGCCAGCGCCGTGCGGCGCAGGATGTCGGGATCAAACAGGAAGTGCTGGCCCAGAGACTTGCGGGCCGGGGCAGGGAGGAATTGCGGCTCGCGAGACGGATCACTCATGCCGCATCTGACCGCCGGCGATTGGCCGTGAGTTCGGCGGCAAGTCGGATGGCCGCAATCAGGCTGTCTGGCCGCGCGGTCCCATCGCGAGCAGCGTCATAGGCGGTGCCATGGTCGGGGCTGGTGCGGATGACCGGCAGGCCAAGCGTGGTGTTCACACCGCCCCAGAAATCAAGCGTCTTGACCGGGATCAGCCCCTGATCATGAGTCATGGCAATCACCCCATCATAACGCCCGCCAAGCGCTTCGGCGAAAACGGTATCGCCCGGGCGCGCATCGCTGATGTCGATTCCGGTCAGCCGAAGTGCCGCCGCAGCAGGATTGATGATCTCGATTTCCTCCCGGCCAATTGACCCACCCTCTCCGGCATGTGGGTTGAGACCGGTGAAAGCGAGACGGGGGGCGGCAATGGCGAAATCACGCCTCAGCGCCATATCGACTATGCGCGCGATTGCCTGGAGGTCGGTAGCGCTCAGCGCTTCAATGGCACCGCGCAGGGGCAGGTGGATGGTGGCAAGCGCCACGCGGAGCCCGCCACCCGACAACATCATGACCGGGCGCGGCGCAGGCCGGCCGCCGGATGCGCACAGTTCAGCCAGATATTCGGTATGGCCGGGATGTGCAAAGCCGGCGGCATAGAGCACCGCCTTGGAAATCGGGTTGGTGACGACGCCGCTTGCCCGGCCTGTCTGGACAGCTTCCACACACGCCTTGATGGAGGCCAGAATCGCTGGCGCCGCTGCCGGGTCCGGCTCGCCGGGCACGGGGACAGGTAATTCTGTGGCAAGCGAGATAACGGGTAATGCCCTGGCGAAGCAGGATGCGGCCTCGCGCGGATCGGATATTTCTGCAACCGGCACGCGGCCGGCAAACAGCGAGGGCGGTGCATGGACCGCGAAGGCAAGGCCGGGAACGCCGCACAAGGCCCGCCAGGCCGCAGCGGTTATGGCGGGCCCGCAACCGGCGGGATCACCCATGCTGAGCACGAGGGGAGGATTGGGTGTGGTCACGCTTGACGACTTAGCCTGACGGGCCGCGCCTGGCCAGATGCCATGAGTTATCGACGGATAATGGTCGCTTTCCGGCGGAGGTTACGCAGGGCGCGTTCGGAGATCATCGAAAGCTGCTGGCCGAAGAGTTGGTTTTCCACCTGGTCGGCACTGGGCAGGTTGTCGCCCGTCTCATCGCGCGAGCAGACATACATCACCGCGATGCCGCCCGCCGATTCGAACACATCAGTTGGCGTCCCCGTCTCGGCGGCATTGATCCTGGCCGCTGCCTCTTCTGACAATTCCGATACCGGGATGCGCCCAAGCGAAGCAGCCGAAACCTCTGGATAGGCGTCAGCGACAGTCTCGACCTTGTCACAGCCCGAAACCTCCTGCGTTGCCGCCAGAAGTGCCTCGCGGTCTTCCGGCTCAGCCGCCAGCCGTTTCAGGGAGACGACAGACTGGGCTTCCTGCGGATCGCGGCGATTGCTCACTGCCAGCAGGTAGACGCCATCGGCGGCCTCGATGATCGGGGTCAGGCCAGGACCTTCCATGGCGGCGACCGCGTCGGCGAGCGGCGCATCAAGATCGTCAAGCGCGACCCACCCCATATCCCCGCCGGTGGCAGCGGTCGGGGAAGATGAGAACCGCTGGGCTGCCATTTCGAACGGAGCGCCCTGTTCAAGCTGGGCTCGGATGGAGGCTGCGGCCTCCATCGCCTGGCTGCGGGTTGCGGTATCGGGCGCATACAGGAAGATTTCCGCAACACGGTATTGGGTTTCTGCGCTCGCTGCGCGCAGCTGTTCCAGCCTCTCGCCCACCTGGTTCTCGGAAATCCGGATCCGGGAGCCGTAAAGTCCGCTCATCACACGCCGCCAGGCAATATCAGCCCGCATCTGTTCTTCCAGACTGGTCGGATTAACGCCGGAAGACAGCAATTGATCGACCAACTCGTCGCGTGTGGCACCTGACTGTCGCGCCATGTTCTGAATGGCGGCGTCGATATCTTCGGATCCGACTTCAACTTCGTATTCGGCAGCCTCCTGGAGTTGCAGCTTTTCGTCGATAAGCTGTTCGAGCGCCTGGCCGGTGATCTGCTGGACCTGTTCCTCGGTCGGCTGGCTGCCAAAGCTGAGGAGCAGCAATCGGGCGCGTTCGCGCACATCGGAATAGGAAATCGGCGAGTCGTTTACGACGGCCGCGATCCCTTCGATCGGCAGGCTTTCAGGTCGGGCCTGCGACTCAGAAACCAGGTCGGGTGTCGCCAAGGACTGCGCCCCTGCGGGGAGCGCGACGGCCGGCACAAGCGCAATTCCCGCAAGGGCCAAACCGGTGAACACCGCTTTCCTGCGCATCATGTATCATACTCCTGTGGTCGCAAAGCCGGACCGGTAGGAAAGGACCGGATCATCTGCAACGCTGACTAACTGGCTCGAAGGATAATGGCCAGACCCCAGCGCGCAACGCGCGATGGCAGCTCTGGTAGAAGATGACTGAAGTTTAAACCGCGCAGATCAGTCGACATCCCTGGAGCCGAGCGCGCCGAGCGATTTCAGCCGGAAGCGGAAAGTTACGCTTTCTGAAGGGCCAAGCTCCCGGTCTCTATTGTCGCTTTGTTGGTAGACTACCTCGAAAACGGAGCAGTCGTCGTGATACTGGAGGCCGAGTCCATGATTGGAATCGAGACCACGGTCGATGTCGCGCGCACGATTATAGACAATCGACCAGCGGTCTGACATTTCGAATTTGCCCGTGAGAATGATTCCCTCTTCTGTTCTCTGGGTCTCTGTGATCTCATCTCTTATCTTGAAATACTGGGCCTGGCCGTTGAGGCGCCAGACATTTGTGCTCATTCGGGCATCGATACGATTGAGTTCAAAACTCTCATCATCGAAGCGCATGCCAGTATCGACTTTCAGGGTCCGCCCGGCCGAGAAGCTGGCACCGGCCATCCAGTCCGATGTCGTCCCGTCCAGATTGGACAGCTCATTGAAGGCAGGATCGGCAGTCGATCGCCATCGCCGGCCTGCGATGGTCGACATCTCGACACCGTTGCGCCAGCGGGCAGTGGCCTTGAAACCGGCCGCCGCGCGATTATCGCCTTCATAAAGGTCGTAGCTGTTGAACCCATTCGATTCGAACAGCGAGACCTCGTTGAATTCGAAAAGCAGCGTGTCCTCATTGGGGATTTCAGCCGGGTTGGCATCGGACACACCGAAGGCGCCCATTATGGTCGGTTCGATCAGGACATCCAGATTCTCGCCATTGCGGACGAAGGGATAAGAGAGCCTCGCGCCTGCGCTGGCGAGAGCGCGGGTTTCTCCGTCAGACTGGGAAAGGGTCTCATCCAGCCCATAATAATCATAGCGGGCATCGGCGAATGGCTCCAGAAGCACACCGCCTGGCAGAACCTTCTGTGTAGACCAGTCCGCCCCGAGACTTGCCCGTTGGCTGTCGATCCCCTCATCGCGGGCGATCATGGCCGCACTGCCCTTGATGGCAAGTTGTCCAAAATCGCCGAAGTCAAAGAGCTTCTCGGTATTCATCAAGGGGGCGACGAGCGGCTGGAGACTGTTTTCGTCACGCTCTCTCAGTCCCTGGAAACTCAGCAAAGTCGTTTCAGAATAGAAATCCTCTGACTGACCGACAAGGAAAAGCTGGCTGAGCAGCCTCTTGGGCTGGCTGGCATAGAGACCACGCAGATCGCCTTCGCCATCAATATCATACCGGTTCAGATAGAGATCGTCGCTGACCCTTTCGAGGCCGAAACCCCAGCTCCAGTCTGGCGTGATGGAGAAAATGCCGTCGGCGAACACATGGCTGCGCAAGCTGTCATCGCTGTCTTCGAGCCGTTCTCCATCGCCGTCGAACAGGCGTTCCTTGGTGAAGGAAGTATGGATGTTGAGCGTGCCTGACCAGAAACGCTTGCTGTATTCCAGCTCCATCAGCGGGCGAACATCCTGGAGGACTTTCGGCGCAAGGGTCACTTCCGAACTATCGGAGATCGCCCAGTAATAAGGCTGCTGGTAAAATACGCCCACTTTGGAGGAGACGCCTGCATCAGGAATCAACAGGCCGGAGCGGCGCTCGGAATTCGGATCGGGATGGGCGAAATAGGGCAGGTAGATGACCGGAATACCGCCCACTTCGAGCACGGCATCACGATAGGATATCATCTGTGTGTTTTGGTCGAGTACGGCCCTGCGGGCCCGCAACGCCCAGGTCGGCGAATCCTCCGGTCCACATACCTCACAGGCGGTATAGACGACCTGGTCGAGTGCGTTGACGCCGTTGCTTTCGCGGACGGCGCTGGAGGCCACTGCCTGGCCGCCGTTCGGCAGGCGAACGGAAAAGCCGACGGCAAAGCCATCGGACAGTTCCGAATTCACTTCGACTTCCTGTGCGAACCGTTCTGTCCCGTCCGGATCGATGATTACCACATTACCGATTGCACGTACCTTGTCGGTATTGCGATCGTAAATCACCCTGTCGGCGCGCAGTATCCGACCTTCATAGCTTGCTTCGACATTGCCGTCCGCGATGATAGTATTGTTGCGTTCGTCCTCGAAAAGACTGTCAGCGACAAGAACCACCTCGTCCTGGGCGATATCGGCTTCGGCCTGTGCATTCACGCGAAGGACCGGCGCACAGATGGCAAAGGCGGTCGCTGCGGCGAGGCTTGTCAGTCTTGCCATCCTCAGTCTCGGTCCCGTCTGTTTGTCCGCGAGGCATCGCCTGCGATCATCGCCCCCCTCAATCCTGAGCAGGATTAGGGTGACTTTGCCAGTCATGTCCAGCAGGGAGTTCGTAAGCTGGAAATGTTTTCATGTGTGCCATGTTTTCAGGTCCCAATTGCCTGCCCCGCCAGGCCACCCGGCAGGGTCTGGGCCTCGCCTGCCAGTTCGAGCTCAACAAGGATCGCCGCGCAGCGTGCAGCGCCAATGCCCGCAGTCCTCGCAATATCGTCAATCGGCATAGGATATGGCGCGAGCGCTTCCAGCACGGCGGCGCGCTGGGAGACAGGGATCGGCTCGTCGGCAGGATCGCCCTCGAAATCCGGTGGCGGCGGCGCCTCGACATGCGGGCGGGGCAGGCCAGCGAGCGCGTCGAGCACATCTTCGCCATTGCGCACGAGCGTTGCTCCATCGCGCAGGAGGCGATTGGTGCCGGCTGCGCGCGGATCGAGCGGGGAGCCTGGTACCGCCATCACTTCGCGGCCCTGTTCGCCAGCGGTGCGCGCGGAGATCAGCGAGCCTGACCTTTCGGAGGCTTCTACGACCACCAGTCCCAATGCGCAGCCGGTAATGATCCGGTTGCGCCTCGGAAAGTCCCGCGCGGTCGCCTGATGCCCAAGCGGGCTCTCGGAGATGATCAGTCCGTCTCGCGAAATCGCGTCATAGAGTTCGGCATGTTGGGGCGGGTAGACATGGTCGGCCCCGCCGCCCAGGACCGCGATCGTGCCAGTGCGCAGGCTGGCGGCATGTGCTTCCCCATCAACCCCGCGTGCAAGTCCTGAGACGATCACCTGTCCGGCCGCGCCGAGCTGGCTGGCAATATCACGCGCCAGCTTGCGCCCCGCCGCAGAGGCATTGCGCGAACCGACAATCGCAACGGTGGGACGGGCCGCCAGTGCCGGGTTGCCGATTATGGAAATGACCGGCGGCGGCGGGGCGAGCGACTGTAGAAGGAGAGGATAGGCAAGGTCGCGCACGGTCAGGACATCGCCGCCAAGTGCGCGGGTCGCCTCGATTTCGCGCATCGCCGATTCTGCAGGCGGCGCGGCCAGAGGTCGCTTTCGACCGGCCCTGCGCGAAAGTTCGGGCAGGGCATCCAGCGCGGCGCTCGGCGTACGGTAACGCTTCATCAACTCGAAAAAGGTCACCGGGCCGATATTCGGCGTGCGTGCGAGGCGGAGCCAGGCGGCGCGTTCGTTATCGCTGATCCCGGCCACGGCTCAGGCGTCCTTCCGGTCAGCGCCAAACCGAGGTTCCTCGCCGCGCAAGAGGCGGTAAAGATTGCTGCGATGGGTCCAGAATACCAGGACCGAGAGCAACGCCAAGCCTGTGCTGATAAAGAGTGGCTCGCCAAGCAGAAAGGCTCCTGCGGGAACAACGATTGCTGCTGTCAGCGCAGCCAGGGACGAGATCCGCGAAATCGCGAAGACACCGAGCCAGACCGGGGCGGCAATGAGCAGACCTTTCCAGCTGGCAAAGACAAGAAGACCTGCATAGGTCGCAACGCCTTTACCGCCGCGAAAACCGAGCCAGATCGGATAGCAATGCCCGAAAAAAGCGGAGGATCCGGCTATGAAGCCGGCTTCGCGACCGGCAAGAAGGGTGAAGGTGAGCGCGGCTAGCCCGGCTTTCAGGCCGTCGAGCAGGAGTGTGGCAAGCGCCAGGTCCTTGCGGCCTGTGCGGAGGACATTTGTTGCGCCAATATTGCCTGAGCCGACGCTGCGGATATCGATACCGACCGCGCGCGTCAGGACAAGCCCGAAAGGAATGGCGCCGAGCAGGTAGCCGCAAACAGCTGCTATCCCATACCACACCAGTTGTGATGGTTCCGGCATTTCGCGCCCCCGATCCTGCCCTCGTATACCCTATTGGTAGGCAGTCCGGTGCGCGCTCACAAGCCCTGCAACTGCACGACCTCCGCTGACGGCCAGCGGAGGTCCATGTCTACTGGCACATCTAACTTGTATCAGGCTGGTTGCCGGAGCTTGGGGCCGGCCGCGCGAACGGCCTCGTCAACATGAGCCTCAAATGTCTTGAAATTCGCGATGAACATCTCGGCGAGCTTCGCCGCCTGGGCATCATAGGCGGCCGTATCTGACCAGGTCCGGCGCGGGTCGAGAATTTGCGGATCGACGCCGGGAGAACTGACCGGCACTTCGAAGCCGAACGTCTCATCTGTGCGGAACTCGACATCGTTCAGCGAGCCATCAAGCGCGGCATTCAGCAGGGTCCGCGTCGCCTTGATCGGCATGCGTTCGCCCTCGCCATGGGGGCCGCCTGTCCAGCCTGTGGAGACCAGCCAGCAATCAACGTTATACTGGGCGATGAGATCGCGCAGGAGATTGCCGTATTCCGAAGGATGGCGCGGCATGAACGGCGCACCGAAACAGGTGGAGAAAGTTGCGGTCGGTTCCGTCACGCCTTTTTCGGTGCCGGCCACTTTTGCGGTATAACCCGACAGGAAATGGTACATAGCCTGCGCCGGCGTGAGACGAGCAATTGGCGGCATCACGCCAAAGGCATCGCATGTCAGCATGATCAGGTTTTTCGGCTGGCCGCAGCGGCCCGAAAGGTCAGCATTCGGTATGGCCGTGATCGGATAGGCGCCGCGCGAGTTTTCCGCCAGTGAGCCGTCATCAAGGTCCAGTTCACGCGTATCGGGATCCATGACGACGTTTTCAAGGACTGTGCCCCACTGGCGTGTGGTGGCGTAGATTTCCGGTTCGGCCTCTTGCGAAAGACGGATCATCTTTGCATAACAACCGCCCTCGAAATTGAAGAGACCGTTTTCAGACCAGCCATGCTCGTCATCGCCGATCAGGACGCGTGAAGCATCGGCTGACAGTGTTGTCTTTCCGGTCCCGGACAGGCCGAAAAAGATTGCGGCATCATCCTTTTCGGACGTGTTGACCGAGCAGTGCATCGGCATCACCCGCTTTTCGGGAAGGAGATAGTTGAGAATTGTGAAAACCGATTTCTTTGTTTCGCCGGCATAGGAGGTGCCGCCAATCAGGACGAGCCGCCTGTCAAAATTTACTGCGATCACGGTTTCCGAGCGGGTGCCATGCCGGGTCGGGTCTGCGCGGAAGCTCGGAAGATTGATGATCGTGAATTCCGGGCTGAAGCCGTCATATTCGGCCGGCTCGGGTATACGCAGCAGGTGACGAATGAACAATGAGTGCCATGCGAGCTCGTTGACGACGCGCACTGGCAGGCGATGATCGAGGTCGGCGCCGCCGAAAAGTTCCTGCACAAAGACATCGGCTTGCTCGAGATGGGATTTGAAGTCCTCCCAAAGAAGATCGAACTGCGCCGGAGTCATTGAGGCATTATTGTCCCACCACACAGTGTCTTCGGTGCTGTTGTCGCGCACGGTGAACTTGTCATTGGCCGAGCGTCCGGTGTGTTGTCCCGTGGTGACCACAAGCGGCCCGCCGCTGGCGATCCGTGCTTCGCCGCTGGCCACGGACGTTTCATACAAGCGTGCCTCGTTCCAGTTCTTGCGAACCGACTTGGCACTGGCTCCGAGATCGGCCAGCTCGTTGCTTGTGCGCTCCATGGTATACCCCACTGCTATTTGCGGATCGGCTGTCTGCGCCCGCTTGTTATCGCTGCATGTTGCGATCCACGCCATTGCCCGGGTCGCTCGATATCACGCGTTTGTGCAAAATTTGGACCGCGCTTGCAACGCATGGGATGGCTAGTGAAGCAGATTCTCCTCTGCCGCGTGTCAAAATGAGCCGGTGGATGCCGATAGGAGGTCGCGGTTAGGCCTCGACAGCGCGCCTGTATTCGCCTTCGCGATGGGCGGCCAGGAGATCGCGGACCGTTTCGCCTTCATAGCCGAAACTCTCGAGCACCCGGGCAGCGAGCTGCAACCCGGCCTCGATCGCATCGGGAATCACATAGGTCGCACCAGCCTTTTCCAGCTGCACCGCATGGACCTCATCCTGCGCGCGCGCGAGAATCATTGCGTCACCGCGCAATTCCCGAAAGGCGCGCACCATCGCTTCGGCGGCGTCGGGATCGTCAACAGTCACAATGAAGAGTTCTGCGCCACGCGCACCAGCACGGATCAGGATATCCTTCCTCGCGGCATCACCGAGATAGACTCGCCAGCCTGCTTCATGGCCCCGACCAACCTGCATCGCATCGCGCTCCAAAGCGACAATCCCGGTCTGTTCGGTGGTCAGTATGTTTGCGATGGCGCGGCCGACACGCCCGAAACCCGCAATGAGCACATGGCCTTCGAGCTCGGAATAGTCACCCAGATTGGGCACTGCCGGACTTGGGGGAGAGAAGCGCGGTGACAGGCGCCGTCCAATCTGGTCCATCACCGGTATCAGCAGCATTGACAGGCCGGCTATGGCCGCGATCAGGGTAGCCACTTCGGAATTGACCACACTGGCGGCGACGGCAGCCGACATGACGACGAAGGCGAATTCCCCGGCAGGAGCCAGCAGCAGGCTTGTCTGGACTGCGAGTCCCGTGCCTCCTGCAAACAGCCGCGTCGCGACAAAGGCTATGATCGCCTTGACGACCAGCATAGCAGCCAGTCCGCCAAGGACCTGCGGCCAGATCTGGCTGATGGCGGCGGGGTTGAGCCCCATCCCCACAGTCATGAAGAACAGGCCGAGCAGCAGTCCCTTGAACGGTTCGAGATCAACCTCGGTCTGGTGCTTGAACTCGGTCTCGCCAAGCAGGAGCCCGGCCAGGAAAGCACCCAGCGCGAGAGACAGACCCGCGCTCGCCGTCATCGCCGCAGCGCCGACTACGGCGAGAAGCGTCAGCGCCATCATGAAGTCGCGTCCACCAGACTGGGCGGCCAAGCGAAAGACGCGGCGCAATGCATAGCGCCCGATCAGCACGATGGTGATGACCGCCAGGGTGCCCTGCAGCAGAGCCTCCAGTATCTTCGAAAGCAGGCTGGCATCGCCGCCATCATTCGCGGCAAATCCGACAAAGATCAGGATCGGGGCGACCAGCAGGTCCTGGAACAGGAGTACGCCGAGAGCCGCCCGCCCGACGGGCGCAGCAGCGCGTCGGCTTTCGATGACCAGCTGCATGACAATGGCAGTGGACGACAGTGCCAGGGCAAGCCCGATGACCGCAGCCGCCGGTGCATCGAGACCCATCAGATAGGCAAACCCACCTATGGCCAGCGCGCTCAGAGCCGCCTGAAGCCCACCGGCGCCGAACACCACGCGCCGGAGCGCCCAGAGCTTCTCGAAGGACAATTCAAGTCCAAGCAGGAAGAGCAGGAACAGGATGCCGAGCTCC
The DNA here is from genome assembly GCA_964415675.1 of uncultured Hyphomonadaceae bacterium. GTDB lineage: Bacteria > Pseudomonadota > Alphaproteobacteria > Caulobacterales > Hyphomonadaceae > UBA5336. The sequence continues at coordinate 190,455 of CAYQBG010000005.1, read as the reverse complement.
GCAAATGGCTCGGCGGAATGGGGGTCGGTTATCGTTATGAATTCCAGTGCCGGCCAGCGTTCTGCGAACTGACCCAGCCCGTTTGGGCCCAGCATTATACCCGCGACAATGAAACCGACGACGATCGGAAGCCGCCCTAGACGGAGTAGCGGCACCACAATGCCGGCGGCGAAGAGAAACACCAGCGCGTCCTTGATCAGAATATCCTGTCCCTCATGACCCATCGGATCGAACTGGTCCTTTCACCTTCCGTGCTGCGTCCGCACGATATCGGGTTTCGCAAGAATTGACAGCGCTGTTGCGGGGGCTCCCGGGCACAGGCAGATGCTACCAGCCGCCACCGCCCCCGCCGCCTCCTCCGCCTCCGGAGAAACCGCCGCCGCCCGAACCGGACGAGCCGGAACTTGACGGCATCGCGCTCACCACGCCGGAGGACAACCCGCTGACGAGCGAGCGGTTCAGGCTGGATATCGAGCCATGACGCGACATGTGCGTCCAACCGGGACTATAATTCGCAGCCTCCTGCGGGATCAGCCGCTCGAAATGCCGCGTCCAGGGCTCTTCCACATTCAGAGCGACAGCATAAGGCAGGAACGACTCATATCGCGTCACGGTCATGGGCGGCGGTGCGTCGCTGGTGACATCGACTGCGTTCAGCTGCAATTCTTCGGCGGTTTCGAGATAAAGTTTGAAACCCTCGATTTCGGTGCGCACGCGCTGTCCGAGCCGTGTCGGGGCCGGGACGAAATACATGAATGCAAGATTGACCGCTGCCAGTGCGACAAGGCCGAATGTCATCCAGAGATTCCAGCTGATGAGATTACCGAAGGCTATGACCACAGCCGCAACGGAGGCGATAACGGTCAGCGCTGTATAGCCGGCATTCCAGCGGAAATAAGGCCGGCCGAAAGCCTTCTGGAGCCGTTTCTGGAAGGCCAGATAATCCTTAGTGAAAGCTCTATCGGTGCTCTTGCCCAGCATGAGTTCGGACCGGTTGGAGAAAAGGTCATCCTCCAGCTCCAGTTCTTCCGGATAGAGCCCTTCCCTGGCGCCGCCCTTGCGGACGAGACGGGTCTTTTTCGTGTCCTGCGGCTCGATCTCGATCCGCCCCTTTGTGGCGAGATTCAGGAGCGTCGCGATAAGCGCGCGGTGACCAGCGACGCGGCGGAAATAGACATGGTGTACGCCAGCGGGCGACAGGCCTTGGGGGGGCTGGTAACGTGGAAAGACCGGCCCCTTTGGCGGATCGCGTCCGACCCTGTTGAAGCTGCGCCAGAGCCAGCCGAGCAGGGCGATGACGGAGCCGAACAGAATGGCGGCCGACCCGTTGCGCTGCCACCAGAGCGAAGCGGCGTCGGCGGGCGACGGCGGATCGATGACACCCTTCTCAAAACCGACAGCAATGGTCAGCCCTTCGCGGGTCGCGAGCGGTTGCGTAGTGATAAATACATGTGTGTCGTCATTGCGGGTATAGCGATAGCCTTGTCCGTCATCGCCGCGCGCGCCGGTATAGCCAGCCGTCTGCACCACGTCAGTGCCGATGGGAAGCTCAATGACGGCACGTGCGTTATCGATCGGGAATTCCCAGTAACTGCCAGTGACATTCCAGTAGAGCTCGTCGTAGCTGTCGAAATAGCGGACCTGGTTCCTGACCGAATATTGGATTTCATAAGTGTGACGTCCGGTTGGCAGCAACACATCCGCATCGCCTATCCTTATCCGGATGGCATTGCCAGCGGTCTCAACCGTATAAGGCTCGCGATCGCCGTTGCGGGTGACACGCTGGACGTCATATACGTAGCGCTGACGTCCCTCGGACCCTTCAAAATAGCGCGGCAGGTCACGGAAAATGCCTCGGTGTATGCGATAGCCCTCTGCCGTAAGGGCGATGCGCTCTGTCACCAGAATATCGCCATTGGTTTCAACCATGATGGTCGTGTCGAAATTGTGAATACGCTCATCGGCAGCCGCCACAAAGACGCCCGCAAGGGCGAGGCAGGCAGCGAGCAGGTATTTCAGCGCCATGATCAGGTTCCCCTAAAGCTGCACCTCCGGTAAGATTCGTCCAGCCGTTTCGATTTCGAAATAGCGCCGCTCTCCAAATCCGAATAGCCCGGCGATCAGATTGGCCGGGAAGCTGCCGATCGTCGTGTTCAGCTCGCGCACGGCGCCATTGTAGAAACGGCGCGCCATCTCGATCTTTGTTTCGGTGTTCGAAAGCTCTTGCTGGAGTTCCAGGAAATTCGCGCTGGCCTTGAGGTCGGGATAGGCCTCAGCCACCGCGAAAATACGCGCGACCGGACGCGAGAGCGCCGATTCCGCGTTACCGCGCTTGTCGAGATCGTCCCCGGCTGCCATGGCCGCATTCCGGCGCTCGACGACTTCGGTGAACAGGGCCTGCTCATGGCTGGCATAGCCCTTCACCGTGGTCACGAGCGAGGGGATAAGATCAACGCGGCGTTTGAGCTGCACATCGATATCTGACCAGCCATTTTTCGCCATCTGGTCCTTCGAGACGAGCCGGTTATAGAGCACCACCGCCGCGATAAGGATCGCTGCAGCGAGCGAGAGCATGATATAGATGATTGTCACTCGACCGACCCCTCCCTTGTGGATTTGGAGGTATTGGAGGGGATTCCGAAGCGCTTGTGAAGTGTCGGCGCTCAGCGAGTGGCGCCTTTACGTGCGTCCCGGTGCGACCCGTCTCAATCGGTTGCCAGCACCCATCAGATGAATGACGCGATTGCAGCGTATACCTGTATTCCAGGCACGCGCAGCGTTGGACAGTCGAATGAGAAACTTATGACGACCTTTTGAGCTAAGCCCGTGCAGCGCGCTGGTGAGTGCAGGAAACCCTGCTGTAGATCAACAACCGTCCCATCCAGAGCACCGTCTTCATGAAACGGCGATTGTCGGTGCGCGGCCCTGGCTATTCCCGGCCAGGCTTTGGCCAGTAGTCAGTATTGCAGGTGCTGTTTGATTCTATTCATAGTCCACTGCCACGAGATAGAGACCGTCGGCCGGGGCAACCGGGCCGCACGTAGTGCGGTCGGAAGCGGCGAGAATGTCGGCGATCCAGTCGGTTGGGCGGCGGCCGCGCCCGACCTCCACAAGGCTGCCGACCATTGATCGCACCTGCCGGTGCAGGAAAGCACGTGCAGAACAGCTGATCTCGATTCGCTCGCCGCGCCGAGCCACCGCCATCGCGTCCAGCGTCCGTATGGGACTGTCCGCCTGGCACTGGGAATCGCGGAATGTCGAAAAATCGTGCCGGCCGATAAAATGCCGGGCCGCCTTATCCATGGCATCAGCGTCGAGCGGGGCGGGAATTCGCCAGGCCAGTCCACGTTCGAAAGTAACCGGTGCGCGCCGGTTGATGATTTCATAACGATAATGACGGGCGGTCGCCGAAAACCGGGCATGGAAACTCTCGGGCATGGGCTCCGCCGCCAGGATGGCGACCGGATCCGGTCGCAAATGCGCGTTGAGGGCGTCCGCGACCTTTTCTGCCGGCACGGGCTTTTCGATGTCAATATGTGCCGCCTGGCCCGTGGCGTGAACGCCCGCATCGGTGCGCCCAGCCCCCTGGACGGTGACCGGGCGGCCCTCAAGTGCTTCGCCGGCGCGTTCCAGCGCCGCCTGGACAGAATGCCCGTTGGCCTGGCGTTGCCAGCCGACAAATGGGCGCCCGTCATATTCGATCCAGAGGCGGAATCGCGTCATGGCCCTGTCCCAAAGGCGCGCGGATAAGTCAGTCTACCGGTGCGAGGGGAGTCTTCATCCAGCCGCAGGGCCATGAAGGCGGGGCCAGACCAGGGCGCCCGGAAGTCAGTCGCCATGTCCGCAGAAAAGCCAAAGCGTGCATAGAACTCCGGATGGCCAAGAACGAAGACGAGGCCATGATCCTGGCCTTGCATCTGCAGCAAGCCGAACCGTACCATTTGAGAGCCGATACTTCTTCCCTGGTGTACCGGTGCTACCGACATCGGCCCGAGCCCGGCGCCAATCGGCGCGCCATCCACAAGAATCCGGAAAAACTGTATATGGCCCAGCAGGTCGTGGTCGTCATGGGCGACAAGGGCGCTGAGACTGTCGCCATCGCGTTCAAGAGCAGCCACGATTTCGGCCTCTTCGTCATTCTTGAAAGCGGCCCGGTTCAGCGTCGCAATTGCGCCCGCATCGTCCTCGCGGGCGGCCCGCAACCAAAGCTCGCTCATTTGAACCGGTCTCCCTTGCCGATCTTTGTTCCGCGAAGAAAATCAGTGGCGTCGCGTGCCGGCCGCCCGGCCCTCTGAAGCCGAAGGAGCCGGACCGCCCCGTCGCCGCAGGCCACGAGCAGATTATCATCGAGCAATTCACCTGCCGGCCCGGAACCGGGCTCGACCCGGCTCATCAGGGCTTTCATGGCCACCGGCTTTGTTTCGCCCGGCGGTTTCCATTCGAAACGGGCGGCGGGCGCGGGCGAAAGCCCCCGGATCTGGCGGTCGATCTCGGCAGCCGGTCGATGCCAGTCGATGATCTGGTCCTCGCTGGTGATCTTATGGGCATAGGTAATGCCTGTGTCCGGCTGGGGCTTGAGAGCCAGCGTGCCATCGGCCAGGCCGGCCAGCGCCGGGGGGGCAAGCTCTGCGGACAGGCCGGCCAGCCGGTCATGGAGATCGCCGACCGTGTCGAAATCGAAAATGCGGCAGGTCTCGCTGGCGATAACAGGTCCGGTATCGAGGCCCGCGTCCATGACGATGGCATCGACACCGGTCTGTGTGTCACCGGCCATGAGTGCCCGCTGGATAGGCGCGGCGCCGCGCCAGCGCGGCAGCCGGGAGGCGTGCAGGTTCAGGCAGCCAAGTCGCGGTGCGTCGAGAATTGCCTGCGGCAGGATCAGGCCATAAGCGATGACCACGGCGGCATCAGGCTTTAGTGCCGCGAAGGCAGCCTGGGCCTCGGCCGTCTTCAGGCTTTTCGGCGTGCGCACATCAAGCCCGAGCGATTCGGCGTGCATATGAACTTGAGTTGGGCGCAATCGGCGGCCCCGGCCCGCCGGCTTGGGCGGCTGGGAATAGACGCAGGCAATCTCGTGGCCGGCCTCGATCAGGGCATCGAGCGTAGGCACCGAGAAGGCGGGAGATCCCATGAAGACAAGGCGCAGCGAGGACATGGGCGGGGTTTAGCCGGTTTGCGCGGCCGCGCCAATCGGGCGGGTCAGCGCGCCGGTACCAGTCTCCACCAGGGCGGGCCGCCATTTGCCGCGAGCCATGCACGGAGGAGCCTCGCAATCAGGCCGGAAAGCACAAGCCCGAACCACATTTTCCCGAAGAGCCGGCGCATCTGCCCGCCTTCAGGCCGCGTCTGACTTGGCCTTCTGGCGTTGCGCCTTGCGGACCTTGTCCACAGCGCGCTGGCGTTTCAGGCGAGAGAGATAATCGATAAATAAGGTGCCTTCCAGATGGTCCATCTCATGCTGGATGCAGACGGCATAGAGGCCCTCGGCCCATTCCTCGACCGCATTGCCGTCATAGTCGAGATAACGAAGACGGCAGCGCAAGGGGCGTTCAACCTCGTCAAACACATCCGGTACTGACAGGCAGCCTTCTTCATATGGCGCTGTATCCTCGATCGTTTCGAGAATTTCCGGATTCACGAAAAAGCGTGGCTGTGGATCTTCGTCTTCACGGGAAAGATCCATCACGATGACGCGCAGCGGAACGCCGACCTGAATTGCCGCCAGCCCGATACCAGGCGCGGCATACATCGTTTCCAGCATGTCATCCATGAGCGTGCGAATCTCGTCGGTGACGCCGCCTTCAACGGGGCGGGACACCTGTTTGAGGCGCGGATCCGGGACAGTTATGATCTCTCGAACAGACATGGTCCTTAGGTATGCAGCCCCCGGGCCAAGGTCAATCTTGGCGATGGGTGGTTCTCAATTCCCGCTCAGGCGGCCTCATCTTCCTCGCGCCCGGTCTTGTCAAAGATCAGTTCGCCGCCGCGCGCTGGCACGCGCGCATCTTCGGCCAGTGGTTCGGTCTCGCCAATCGGGTGCGCGCCGGCCTGAGCGATCTGCAGGGTCTCGAACCGGCGCGCCTTGGGCAGGACATTGCGCTCCAACGAACCGAGCATCGAGTTATAGCTTCCCACCGCGCTGTTGAGCGACTTGCCCATCTTTTCAACATGCGCGCCCATTGTGCGAAGCGCGTCATAAAGATCCTGGCCTAGTCGCGCCGCTTCCCGAGCGTTCTTTGCTGCCTCCTCCTGGCGCCAGCCATAGGCCACGGCCTTGGCAAGCGCGATCAGCGTGGACGGCGTGACAATCAGGACCCGGTTGCGCGCAGCATAGTCGAACAGTTCCCGGTCGGCCTGAAGCGCGCCGGCATAGAAATTCTCTCCGGGCACAAACATGGCGACGAAATCGACACGGTCGTCGAAATCCTTCCAGTATTCCTTCTGCGCGAGTTTGCGCACATGGTCGCGCATCTTGCGGGCATGATTGGCGAGAAACTGATCGCGCCGTGCCGTGTCGGCTTCCTCTCCGGCGCGCAGGAAGTCCTCGCAACTCACCTTAGCATCGATGACAATCTCGCGCCCGCCAGGCATGCGGATGATCACGTCGGGCTTGAGCCGTCCGCGCGCGGTGTCGTCATGCACCTGTTCGATGAAATCGGCATGTTCCGACAAGCCCGCCATCTCCAGCACATTGCGAAGCGATTCCTCGCCCCAGCGCCCGCCGCCCTTGGGGGCCGACAGGGCCGTGACGAGCTTGCCCGTTACATGCCGGTTCTGCTCAAGCTGCTGGCCGATCGACTTGACCTGTTCGAAGATCGCGCTCTTGTCCTGAACCCGGATCTTCTCCAACTCGGCGACCTTGTCGCGAAACGCCTCGAAATTCTTGCCAATGGGCTCCATCAGCCGCTCCAGCCGGCCATTGGCGCTGGCCTGGTGTTTTTCGAACGTCTCATTGGCGCGAGACAGGAAATCATGGTGTGCAGCCTGAACCGCCTGCTGGGCCAGTGCCGAGAAGCGCTTGTGATCTTCCGTGCTGCGGGCCTCGGCTGCGGCAAGCTGCTTGTCCGCCTCTGCCCGCGCTTCGCGTTCGCGCTCCGCCTCGGCGCGAAGTTCCAGCCTTTCGGCCTTCAATCCTTCGATCTCGCGCGTCATCGCCGTTTCAGCGGCGTCATGGGCAAGCCGGACCTCCCGGCTTTGCGTGCGCATCCACATGATGACGCCCGCAAGCACCAGCGCCAGCGCCGTGAGTGCGAGATGGACCGGATCAAACGGCATATCGGCGATCGTCACGATGGGGGACATGGCTTGGCCTCGTTTTGTTCGCATCGAACCTAACAGGAACATTCTGCGGCGTCCAGCACGGACTCCCGCCCAGATTTCAGGTCCGGAATCCGACGTGAATCGCACCTGTTGGCAAGGCCTCTGTTCAACTGTCGGCGAAATGCTTCGAGAGTTTGAGGCTTTGGCCCTGATAATGACTGGCGGTTCCGCCATAGAGCCCGTTCGGGCGTGAGGCCATGGCCTCATAAACCAGTTTGCCGACGGGCTGGCCGTCCTCAATGACGAAGGGCACATCGCGCGTGCGCACTTCAAGGACGGCGCGTGAGCCGGAATCATTGCTGCCGAAGCCGGGGTCGAAGAAGCCGGCATAATGGGCGCGGAATTCACCGAGTTCCGGGGCGATTGGCGCCATTTCAGCGGCTTGGGTGGCCGGCACTTTCACTTTCTCCTTCGATGCCAGGATGTAGAATTCGCCCGGCTCAAGGACGACCCGGCCGCGATGCGGGCGCACCGGCTCCCAATAATCCTCGACGGCATGGCGCCCGATGCGTTGCAGGTCCACGACACTGGCATGGCGGCGCGCGCGCCAGCCGACAGGTCCGTCGCCGTCGGCCTTCAGGGCGACCGAGAATGTGAGCTCGCGCAAGGGTGCTGTTGAGCCCCGGCGCAGTCGCAACTGGGCGAGCCGGTCGCCAGCTCGCGCGAGGATCGAGAAGGTCCGGGGGCAGATTTCGAGATATAGCGGTCCCTGATAACCTGCCGGAATATCGTCAAAGGCCACGCCCCCATCAGTGATTATGCGCGTGAAGACATCAAGGCGCCCGGTCGATGATTTCGGATTGCACCGTCCCCTGAGCGTGGCAGGCAGGTTCAGCTGCTCGTCAATCAGCGCCAGATAGACGCAACCGGTTTCTAGCACCGCGCCGCCGGAAATATCCATGCGATGCATCTGCAGGTCGCTTTCATGCAGCAGTCGCCCTACCGAGGATCCGGCACCGGGCAGGAAGCTTGCGCGAATTCGGTAGACGTCGTCGGCGAGGCGCAGGTCGAGACTGGCCGGCTGGATCTGCGTATCGGCAATCGCCGTTTCGCTGCCGATGGTGCCATCCGCAATGAGGGCTTGAAGCTCCGTATCCGGCAGAACGCCGGGCGTTTCCGTCATGACTTGATCCTCTTGAGCTTAAGGGCTCTAAGGCGCAGCGCGCGACTTGAAAAGGATGAAGCCCGTCATGTCCGACAAACCCGATCAATCCGACCCGGCAGACTGGCACCCGGCCACACGCGCCGTCCGAGGTGGCGTCATGCGATCTGAGCACGGCGAGACGGCCGAGGCTTTGTATCTGACATCCGGCTATGCCTATGACAGTGCGCAGCAGGCGGCTGCGCGCATGGCCGGCGATGAGCCCGGTTTTGTCTATTCGCGTTATGCCAATCCGACCGTGCGCATGCTAGAGGAACGTCTTGCCCTTATCGAGGGTGCGGAAACCGCGCGAATCACCGCGTCCGGCATGGGAGCGATCTCATCGGTCATGATGGCGCCCTGCCGCGCAGGGGACCGGGTCGTGGCCGCCAGTGCACTGTTTGGCTCCTGCCGCTGGATCGTCGGCACGCTGATGCCGCGCTATGGGATTGAAACTGAATTTGTCGACGGCGCGGATCTTGATGCCTGGGCGCGCGCATTGTCGGCGCCCGCGAAGATGGTCCTGATCGAGAGCCCGTCCAATCCTCTTCTCGACGGGGTGGATATTGCCGCCGTTGCCACGCTTGCCCATGGCGCCGGGGCGAAACTCGTCGTCGATAATGTCTTCGCAACGCCGCTATTGCAAAAGCCTCTGGAACTTGGCGCTGACCTGGTAGCCTATTCGGCGACCAAGCATATGGACGGGCAGGGCAGGGTACTCGCCGGCGCCGTGCTCGGCCCGTCCGACTGGATCGAGGAGCATCTCGATCCGTATCTGCGCCACACCGGGCCTGCACCGTCGCCCTTTAATGCCTGGGTGGTGCTGAAAGGACTGGAGACGCTCGAACTCAGGGTCATGGCCGCCAGCGAATCAGCTGCGAGCCTGGCAGACGCCCTGGCATTGCATCCCCGCGTGCGGGCGGTGCGTTATCCCGGACGCGCCGATCACCCCCATCGCGATATTCATGCGCGCCAGATGTCGGCCGGGGGCACGCTAATCGCCTTGTCTCTGGAGGGCGGCCGAGAGACGGCGTTCCGTTTTCTCAATAGCCTGCGCCTGATCGACATCTCCAATAATCTCGGCGATTCGAAGTCTCTTGCCTGTCATCCGGCTTCGACCACGCATCGGGCATTGAGCGATGAGGAGCGCACGGCCATGGGGCTTGATGACAGCTGGGTGCGCCTCTCGGTCGGGCTGGAAGACGTCCGCGATCTTGAGGCTGACCTCATCTGCGCGCTTGACGCCCTTTAAGCTGCATCCAAAAAGAGACCGCATGTCGAGCCGTCCGCCGCCGCCCTCCTATGAAGCCGTGACCGATGGGATCCTTGTCCGGGTCCGGCCGAAATTCCTGCATGACGAATCGGAGCCTGGGAAATCTCGCTATGTCTGGGCCTATACGGTTGAGATCGAGAATCACAGCGCGCTCACCTGGACGCTTGTGCTGCGCCGCTGGCAGATCGTCGATGCGATGGGGCGGACACAGAGCGTGGTTGGCGAAGGCGTTGTCGGCCAGCAGCCGACACTCTCGCCGGGCGAGAGTTTCCGTTACACGTCCGGAGCGCCACTGGCGGCGCCGTCGGGCATGATGTCTGGCAGCTATGAGCTGGAAGATCCGCAAGGTGCGCGGATAGAGGCAAAAATACCTGCCTTTTCGCTCGACAGCCCCTATGAACGCGCGCGGCCAAGCTGACCGTCATGACGACGACCGGAACGCCCTCACCCAAGCCGAAACGCAAGAAGCGCCGCAAGCCGCATGTCGCTGCCGACCTTGCCAAACCTTCCGGGCGCAAGCGGGCCGAGCGGGAACTCGTGTGGGGCGATCACGGGTTTCTGCGCATGCGGTTTCAGAACCTGCACCCTATCTCCGAAGAGATGTGGCGGTCGAATCAGCCCTCGCCGCGCCAGATTGCAGAACATGCGCAAGCGCGCGCGATCCGCACCATCGTGAACCTGCGCGGTGAGTCGACTAAGGGCTATTACTTGCTGGAGAAGGAAGCCTGCGAGGCGAATGGGATCAAGCTCATCGATTACCGCGTCTATTCTCGCGATACACCGTCAGTGGAAGCGATCGTCGGGGCACAGGCGCTTTTCGAACGTATAGAGTATCCCGCGCTGATGCACTGCAAGTCCGGCGCCGACCGGGCAGGGCTCATGGCATCGCTGTACAAGCTCCTTCGCGAAAGGGCGCCTGTCGAGGTCGCCATGGAACAGCTGTCGCTGAAATATCTTCATGTCAGGCAGGGCAAGACTGGTATGCTGGACGCCTTCCTTGAGGCCTATCGTGCGTTCAATGCCATGACGCCAAAGCCTTTCATCGATTGGGTGCGTGAGGACTATAACCAACTCGCTGTCAAAGCAGCCTTCATGGAGCGATTCGAATCGCGACTGGCCATTGACCGCCTGTTGCGGCGGGAATAGTGGGCGGGCTTTTTTTCTGGCCATCGCCCGGAATTCATGGGAGAGACAGCGCCGGAAACCGGATTTTAGGAGGGAGTACTCCAATGAAATATTCTGCACTGGCCGCGATGCTGGCCCTTGGGCTTGCGGCATGCGGCGGCGGTGGCGGTGGCGGAGGTGATCGCGCGGCGCTGGTGAAGGCCTGCCAGGAAGACGGCAGCATGGAGGCGGAAGCCTGCGAGTGCATGGCGGACTCGGCCAAGGAAGAACTAAGCCCGAAACTCTACAATGTTCTGGTCGCATCGGCGCAGTCCGGTGGCAATCCGGAAGATGCGATGAACGATCTCAGCGCCGAAGAACAGAGTGAATTCATGGGTTTCGCCATGAAGGCCGCGATGTCCTGCGGCATGATGTAAGCACGGGCGGAAGTCTTCGCTTCCACCGGAACAGTCTGGGGTAGATGACATGAAGTTCTTTGTGATCAACAGCTTCCGTACGATGGTCTATGTGGCCTATGTGGCGATTATCGTTGCAGGCATCGGGCTGGGCATTTACAATGCGGGTGAATGGAGCGGACAGGTGCTCGGTCTTGGCGGCGCGTTTGCCCAGATCGTGGATTTCGTCGTTTTCTCCTTTGCCGGCTGGGTTCTCGCAAGCCTGATCTGCGGCCTGATCGTCACGCTTCTCGACATTCGCGATGATATCAATGACCGTCTTCCGGATGCGCGCCTGGACGATTGATGGCGAATGCGGGCGTCACTGACGCAGTAATGATTAGCGGTCGCCGACAAACGGCGGCCGTTTTGCTTTCCAGACAACAATGCGCAGCGGATTGCTTCGCTCGCCTTGAGGGGCCATCTAGGCTGACATGAGCAAAGACATATTCTCCCCGCCCGACCTTCTCGAAACCCTGCTGAAACAATGCCACAAAGCGGGCGCAGATGCGGCTGATGCCCGCATCACCGTGTCTGAAGGGGTCAGCGTCGATGTGCGCGAGGGCCAGCTGGAATCGGTCGAGCGCGCCGAGGATCAGGGCGTCTCGCTGCGCTGCTTCTTCGGCCAGCGCCAGGCGCATGTGTCGGGGTCTGACCTGTCGGCGCCGGCCCTTGCCGAGCTTGCCGAGCGCTGCGTCGCCATGGCGCGCGCGGTGCCTGAAGACCCGTGGTGCGGCCTTGCATCGCCCGATGAACTGACTGCCGAGGACCGCGATCTCGACCTTGAGGGCGATGGCGAGGTGTCTGAAGAAATGCTGGAATCCGAAGCGCTGGCGGCCGAAGCCGCCGCGTTGGCGATCCCGGAAGTGCGCACGACGTCGAGTTGCTCGTCCGGCTGGACACGAACCGAGCGCTGGCTGGCGGCCAGCAATGGTTTCGTGGCCCATCGCAGGGGCTCTTTCAGCGGGCTTGGACTGGCGGTCGTCTCCGAGCGCGACGGAAAAATGGAGCGTGACTACGAAAGCCGGACGGTACGGTATCGTGAGGATCGCCCCTCCGCAGAAGAGATCGGGAAAATCGCGGGGGAACGCGCGGCCGCGCGCCTGGCGCCTCGTCGGATGTCCACGCAAAAGGCAGCCGTGATCTATGATCGTCGTGTTGCGTCCAGCCTCCTGGGACCATTGATCGGTGCCATTTCAGGCCCGTCTGTGGCGCGCGGTGTGTCCTTCCTGAAAGACCGGCTGGGCGAAAAAGTCTTCGCTGACGGCATTGACATCATAGATGATCCGTTTCGTCGCCGTGGCCTCGGTTCGCGCGTCCATGACGGCGAAGGCCGGCCGGTGGAGGAAGTGCGGCTCATTGACGATGGCGTGCTCACCCGTTGGCTCCTGAACGGGTCATCGGCTCGCCAGATGGGATTGCAGCCGAATGGCCATGCAGGGCTCGCTTTTGGCGACCCGCCGGGCGTGACGACGTCGAATCTGTATCTCGCGCCCGGCGCACAGACACCGCAGGCACTGATGAGCGGGGCAGGGCGCGGCTTGTTGGTGACCGACATGTTCGGGCCGTCGATCAATCCCAATACCGGCGATTATTCGGTGGGCGTATCTGGCTTCTGGTTCGAGAATGGCGAGATCGTTCATCCGGTTTCGGAGGTGACCATCGCGGGCGACCTGCCATCCATGTATGCGCGCCTTGTCCCTGCCAGCGATCTGGAATTTCGCGGCGCCAACGATGCGCCGAGCATCCTGATCGAGGATATGTCGATTGCCGGCGACAGCGTGGAAGACTGACGCGGCAAGTCTTTCCCGGGACCTTGCCACGATGCGTTCGGCCGCTCGTGAGGGCGGTCGGCTGGCCATGGACTACAAGGCGCGCGGCGAAACCAAAGCCTGGGAGAAAAGTCCTGGCCATCCGGTGACCGAAGCCGACCTGGCGGTCAACACGCTGCTCGCCCGCCGGCTTGGCAATGCCCGGGAGATGTATGGCTGGCTTTCCGAGGAGACTGCGGACGACCCGAAGAACCGTGCGCCTGAGCGTGTCTGGGTGGTCGATCCGATTGATGGCACCAGGGCCTATATGCGCGGCGATCCGCACTGGTGCGTCGGCCTTGCCGTCGTCGAGCGCGGAGAAGTCGTTGCCGGAGTTGTCTATGCGCCGGAATTCGACGAATTGTATGAGGCCCGACGCGGCGGTGGAGCCTACCTGAACGGCTGCCCGCTCCGGGTAAGTGACAGCAATACAATAGAAGGCTGCCGGATGATCGCCAGCGAGGCGTTGCTGAGACACAGTGACTGGCCTGCGCCCTGGCCGGGGGTCGTGGTCGCCGATCCCAAGCCTAATGCGACACTTTTGCGCTTTGCCCATGTCGCGCGGGGCGATTGGGATGCGACTATGGCGCTCTGGCGTAAATCGGACTGGGATATCGCTGCCGGAGCCATTCTTGTGTCGGAATCTGGCGGCTGTGCGACGACTCATCTGGGCGAAGCTTTCACGTATAATCGACCGGTTCCCGCACAAAGAAGCATCATCGCCGCTGGAAAGCGCCTGCATCCTCTGTTAGTCGAACGAACCTGTACAGTGCGCTTGCCAGCACCGAATGATAACAGGCGGCGCGCAACCCCATCAAACCCCTGATTGGAGCTCCGATTCAGCCATGTCAGAGAGCACCGAAGCGACCAGCCAGCTCCTTCACCTCGTCATAGGCGGGGAATTGAAGAATGTATCCGGCGTTGAGTTCGAGGACTTATCCAAGATCGATTTTGTTGGCGCTTTTCCGAACTACAAGGCCGCATACGACGCTTGGAAATCGGCCGCGCAGCGCACCGTGGACAACGCGGAGATGCGCTATTTCATACTTCATGCCCACAAGCTGCTCGATCCTGAAACCGGCTCACAACACAGGGTGTGAGGGCCGGTCAAGAGCGCTCCCGAGCCAGCGATGGCGGCCGGGGCGAACAGTTGGATGGACGGGGCCTTGCCGGAAAGATTTGTACCAGGAAACGGGCGTTCTCAGATCTCTCCTTTCACGCGGCGCATGACGGCCGAGAAATCGAGGCTTTCATGGCCATCGGCAGAGAGTTGCTCGTAAATCGCGCGAGCATGCTCGCCGAGATCGGCGGGCGCGCCGGCCTCCTCAGCGGAGGCGAGTGCAAGGCGCAGGTCCTTCAGCATCATTGCAACGGCGAATCCCGGCTGGTAATCCCGGTTGGACGGTGCGGCGGGCACGGGTCCGGGAGCCGGACAATAACTGGTCATTGACCAGCATTGGCCGGACGCAGTCGAGGAAATGTCGAAAAAAGTCTGGGCATCGAGGCCAAGCTTCTCGGCAAGGTTGAACGCTTCGCATGTGCCGATCATCGAGACGGCCAGCAGCATGTTGTTGGCAATCTTGGCGACCTGTCCGTTCCCGCTCGCTCCGGCATGGAAGACATTCTTTCCCATCGTGTCGAGGATTGGCCGTGCGCGCTCGAAGGCACTGCCTTCCCCGCCGACCATGAAGGTCAGCGTGCCGGCCTCTGCGGCTGCGACACCACCGGAAACGGGTGCATCGACATAGGCGAAACCGGACTTGCCGGCCTTATCCGCCGCCTCGCGGGCATGGTTGACTGAGATGGTCGAGCAATCGATGAACAGGCAGCCTCTGGGCGCATGCGCGGTGATGCCGTCGTCGCTAAAATAGGCTGAATGGACATGCTGACCCGCAGGCAGCATGGTGACTACGGCGTTTGCACCGGCGACGGCCTCCGCAGTCGAGCCCGCAGCTTGCGCACCTGCCCGCGCGGCCCGCTGCACCGCCTCGGCGGACAAGTCAAAAGCGGCGACCTCATGGCCGGCCCTCACCAGATTGACGCACATGCCCGAACCCATGTTCCCAAGGCCGATGAATGCGAGTTTAGTCATATTGCTACCCCATCGTCGGGATGACGAAGGCCTGGTCGCCGATATCGCCTTCGGGCCAGCGCTGCGTCACGGTCTTGATCTTGGTCCAGAAGCGCACGCCTTCAGGGCCGTGCTGGTTGGTGTCGCCAAAGGCCGAGCGCTTCCAGCCGCCAAACGTATGATAGGATACCGGCACCGGGATCGGAACGTTGATGCCGACCATACCGACATTTACCTGCGCAGCGAATTCGCGCGCGGCGCGGCCATTCTGGGTGAAGATCGCCACGCCATTGCCATATTGATGGTTGGAGGGAAGCGCAGCAGCCTCTTCCAGCGTTTCTGTCCGCAGAACCTGCAGGACTGGTCCAAAAATCTCATCCGTATAGCTTGTCATGTCGGGTGTGACCCGGTCGAACAGGGACGGGCCGATGAAAAAACCGTTCTCATGGCCCTGTAGCGTGTGACCGCGTCCATCCAGCACGAGTTCTGCGCCTTCATTGACGCCCATCTGGATATAATCCCCGATGCGCGTGCGGTGTGCGGCGGTCACGACCGGGCCGTAATGGGCCTCGGGATCGGTCGAAACGCCAACCTTGAGCGCGCGCGCCGCCTCGCTCATCCGTTCGACAAATTCGTCGCCGGTCTTTTCCCCCACCGTGACGGCCACGGGCAGGGCCATGCAGCGCTCGCCAGCTGAGCCATAGGCCGCACCGACAATGTCCTTCACCGCCTGTTCCATGTTGGCATCAGGCAGGATGATGCCATGGTTCTTCGCCCCGCCCATGGCCTGCACACGCTTTCCATGCGCGGTGCCTTTCGAATAGACATATTGAGCTATATCGGAGGAGCCGACAAAGCTGACCGCGCGGATTTCCGGATGTTCTAGGATCGCATCAACAGCAACCTTGTCGCCATTGACGACATTGAGGACGCCTTCGGGCGCGCCGGCTTCGAGCATCAGTTCGCCAAGGCGCACTGGCACGGACGGATCCTTCTCGGACGGCTTCAGGATGAATGTGTTTCCGCAGGCGATGGCAACCGTCGCCATCCAACATGGGATCATGGCCGGGAAATTGAACGGAGTGATGCCCGCACACACGCCCAGCGGCTGGCGCATGGAAAACACGTCAATGCCGGGTCCGGCGCCATCGGTATACTCGCCTTTCTGAAGATGCGGGATGCCACAGGCAAACTCGACCACATCAATGCCGCGCTGAACGTCGCCGCGCGAATCGGCGACTACCTTGCCATGCTCGGATGACAAGAGCTCGGCCAGCTCGTCCATGTTCGCCTCAAGCAGGCGCTTGAACTCGAACATCACGCGGGCGCGCCGCTGCGGATTGGTCGCAGACCAGCCGGGGAAGGCATTGGCAGCGGCCTCGGCAGCGCCATTCAGCTCATCCGGCGTCGCCAGCGCAACCCTTGCCTGCACCTCGCCGGTGTTCGGATTGAAGATGTCGCCAAGGCGGCCGGATGCGCCCTTTACCTCAGCGCCATTGATGAAATGATGTACCTCGCGCATGGGCGTCCTCCAATGTCGGCTTTCATTCGGAATTCTTTTGATGACAGGCCTATACGCGCTGGCAGGGACGGGCAAGGTGGCCGACCCGGGACAAGTCCGACACACTGGATTATGTTACAGGCATGTCGAAACTGCTCATTGTCTATCACACGCGCACGGGCGGCACCGGTCAGATGGTCGAAGCCGCAGCCGGGGCGGCCCGGGAGGAAATCGAAACCCGGGTGAAATTCGCCGATGAGACGGGGCCGGACGACCTGCTCGGCGCCGAAGGCTATCTCTTCGCCATGCCGGAAAACCTTGCAGCGATTTCGGGGTCGATGAAGGAGTTCTTCGACCGGTGCTATTATCCGGTGCTGGGAAAGATCGAGGGACGCGCCTACGGCTTGATGGTCTGTGCCGGCTCGGACGGGGAGAATGCGGCGCGCCAGGCGGCCCGCATCGCTAAGGGATGGCGTTTGAAACAGGTCCAGGAACCGCTGATCGTCTGCACTCATGCGCAGACGCCGGAGGAAATCCTTGGCGAAAAGACAATTGCGGATGCTGACCTTGCCAAATGCCACGAGCTTGGCGCCGCGCTGGGCGCCGGGCTCGCCATGGGGGTGTTCTGACCGACCTTCGGCTTGACAATGATGGGACCGGGACGAGCATCTGCGCGAAGAATGCAATCAGCAGGAAAAGGAAGACCCAATCATGACGGAAACGGTTGATCCCTCCAGGCGGGAAATGATGACGGCGGCCGCGGCGCTGGCGGGCCTTGCCAGCGCGGGTGCAGGAGCCGCAGCGGCCCAGAGCGGGGACGGCGAGACAATGCCCGACCTTTCCGCCACATCCATTCTGATCACCGGTTGCTCGTCGGGCTTCGGGCGCCTTGGCGCGGAACTTTATGCCCGGCGCGGTGCCAAGGTCTTTGCCACCATGCGCAACCTGCCTCGTCCGGAGGCGGAGGAGTTGCGCGAGCTGGCCCAGCGCGACAAGCTCGATATTGAAGTGATCGCTATTGATGTTACCTCCGACGAAGAGGTTGCCGCCGGCGTCCGCCAGGCCGAAATGATGGCTGGTGGTGCGCTCGATGTGCTCATCAATAATGCCGGGATTGCCCTGTCCGGGCCGGTCGAGCTTCAGGATATGGCGGCGATGCAGAAGATGTTCGACACGAACGTCTTCGGCTGCCAGCGCATGGCGCGTGCGGTGCTGCCGGCCATGCGTGCGGCCGGAAAAGGTCTCATCTTCAATGTCAGCTCACAGCTCGGCCGGGTGTTGATCCCAGGCCTCGGCGCCTATTCAGGCACTAAGTTCGCGCTTGAGGCCCTGAGCGAGCAGATGGCCTATGAACTCGCCCCCCGCGGTATCGAGGTCACGGTCATCCAGCCGGGCGGTTACCCGACGCAGATCTGGGAAAATGGCGACGGCTATACCGCCGAGCTTCTTGCAAGGCTGCCGGACGATCTGAAAGCGGGTTATCCTGCCTTTGTTGAGCGGATGGGCGCCCAGAGCAATCCTGACCAGTCGACCGATCCGATGGACGTGCCACACGCCATAGCCGAAATCATCGCCATGCCGGCCGGCATGCGCCCGCTCCGCCGCGCCGCTCATCCGCGCTTAAAGCCGCAGCTGGCCATCAATGAAGCTTCGAGGCAGGCGCAGCTCGAATGGCTTGGCAGCTCCGGCTACGGCCCAATGCTCAGGGCCGTGCACAATTCCGGATAAAGCCGGGGCGACTCGGGAATTTGATAAACTGGCCCCAATTGCACGCTGATCGCCGCTGTGCGCCAGCTGGATCATCCCCGCGCTTGCGGACTGGCGGGGGTGCGGGCAAAGTGCCTGAAGTCGAGATATACAAGGGGAGGAAAAGGCATGCGGATGATCCGTAACCTGTTGCTGATCGTTCTGGCAGTGTTCCTGGTGATCGCAGGGGCGGTTCTTTACCGGACATTCACTTATGGCGGAGCGATCGACACCGCTGCCGTGGAATTGCCCGAGCCGCCTGCCTTCAGCGCCGGGGAGGCCGCTGAGCGACTATCGCAGGCCCTCCAGATACGTACGATCACGGTCGCGCCGGGCGACCCCCGGCCGGGCAATGAGGGTCCATGGCTGGAACTGCATGACTGGCTTGAAGCGACCTATCCGGAGGCGCATGGCGCCATGCGCCGGGAGACGGTCGCCGACTATACGCTGATCTATACCTGGCAGGGCAGCGACGAGACGCTGAAGCCGCTACTGCTGATGGCACACCAGGATGTCGTGCCGGTCAATATCGGGACCGAAGACGACTGGACCGGCGCGCCTTTTGGTGGCGAGATCATTGACGGCTATGTCTACGGGCGCGGCGCAATCGATGACAAAGGCTCCATGGTCGCGCTGATGGAGGCGGCCGAAGGGCTCGCCCGCGAAGGGTTCCAGCCACGTCGCACGGTCCATTTCCTCTTTGGCCATGACGAGGAGGTTTCGGGTTCAGGCGCGGCGGCGGGGGTAGAACTCCTAAAAAGTCGTGGGGTCGAGCCTGTTATGGCGCTGGATGAGGGCTTCATGATCGTGGACCCTTCGCCCCTTACCGGAGCGCCAATGGGTTTCATCGGAATTGCCGAGAAAGGCTATGTCACTTTCGAGATTACGGCGGTTGCCGAGGGCGGGCACTCCTCTACCCCGCCGCGTAACAGCGCGGTCGTGCGCCTGTCGCGGGCATTGGTCGCACTCGACGAGAACCAGATGCCGGCCGATTTTTCGCGACCACCAGTGTCCGACCTGTTCCGTGCTTCAGCGCCGGACATGCCGTTCATGTCGCGCATGGCGTTCGCCAATCTCTGGCTTTTCCAGGGCATGGTCGAGGGACAGATGGCTGACATTGCTGCGGCCAATGCGATGATCCGGACGACGACGGCGCCCACCATGCTGGTCGGGTCTGCCAAGGAGAATGTCCTTGCCCAGAGGGCCACTGCAATCGTCAATTTTCGCATTCATCCAAATGACACCGAAGAGGATATTTTTAATCATATCCAAAGGGTCACGGGCGACATTCCCGGGATCGAGATCGAAAAGGGCCGCTCAGGCATACGAGGTACAGGGGCCTCGCCAGTCTCGCCGACCGATAATCGCGCCTACGCGGTGCTGGCGTCGGTGGCGCGGGAGGCCGGCAATGGCGCCCCGGCCGCACCGGGGCTTGTGCTTGGAGCGACAGACGGGCGCTACGCCACAGCGATCACGGACAATGTCTACCGGTTCGCGCCGGCCGTCATGTCGCCGCAGGATCTCACCGGCTTCCACGGCACCAATGAGCGGATCTCGGTCGAGAATATGGGACGGCTCGCGCGTGGCTATGCTCAGATTATACTCGCCATGGACGGGCCGGGTGAATAAGCTCCGCCCCGGGTTCTCAGCGCAGATAATGATGCGCGCTGAGGCCGCGATAATCCCTGCTTTCGGCCTTGCGAAAGCCGGCGCCGATTAGTTCGGAATGGATCTGGTCAGCCTCAGCGCCCTGACAATAGATGTCTTTCTGAAGGAAGACCATGCGCGAATAGTCCTTGTACAGGTCGGCGGGCGTACGTGTCGGGCCAGTAATGCCGTCAAGCGAGGTGTCGAGACGGACATTCACGGGCTGACCGTAAAAGCCTAGCCAGTCCTCCATACTGATGTCCCAATAAGCCTGCGGGCGATGGACATAGACTTTGCCCTTATCGGCATAAGTGGCCGCGACGGGCCAGGAGAAGGTGTCGCATATGGTAAAACCGATTGCAGCATCGCCGACCATGCGGGCCTCGCTTTCGGCGATGGCCTCGCGCCAGTCCTGGACAAGGTGTGCGCCAAGATTTTCGGCCGTGTCGCCGCGATATTGATAGGCCAGTGCTGAGGCGAAGGTTGCGGCAAGAGCAAGGCCGGCAAGGCCGGGGCCGAGCGCCAAGAGGCGAGCCTTTGCCGCCAGGACCCCGATGGCGAGCGCGGCGCCGAGAGTGGCCATCAATATGATCCGTTCCATGAAGACAGGCACATAGACAAAGCCGATGAGCCAGATGAAGGCGGGGTATAGGATCAAGTGAAAGGCGATAAGGAGATTAACAAGGCTGGCGCGCAGGACAACCAGTGCCCAGCCGACCGCGAGCGCGCCGAAAAAGACGAGCGCCACAAGGCCCGGCATATCATTGGGGCCAACTGTTGCGGCCAGCGTGAAGATTGCCTCGGGGATGGATTTCTGCACCAGCCAGTTAAACCCGCCGGTCGCGGTCAGCATGACGGCCAGCCAGGGCAGCCAGAGCAGAATTGCCAGTGCATTCAGGGCTGCTAGCCGCAGCGCAAAGGGAATGATGGCGCGTGGGGCATTGATGAGGTGCCAGACGCACAGCGTGGCATTGATCGCGAAAAGATAAAGAATGGCGGTATTGTGGGTATAAAGCGCGCCGAGTGCGCCAATCATATAGACTGCCCCCCATTTCGCGATGCCCGATGAGCCAAGTACGTCGCCAGATGCCAGCCTTTCGGCAAGGATGATGAGAGCGTGGAGCGCCAGGACCAGGAAGAAGAGCAGCTCTGTATAATTCCGGCCATTATTGGCATAGACGAGCTGCGTATAGGACAGCGCCCAGACTGCAATTGTCACCAGCGCGCCGAGATTTCCGATCTGGCGGCGGGCCATCAGGTAAAGTGGGACCAGGGTTGCCAGGCCGAACAGGACCGAGGGAAGGCGAACGGCCCACTCCGGATTGGCGATCCAGGAAAACAGCTTCACAAATGTGAAATGCAAAGGCGGGTGCGTATCGAAAGGGACTGTCCACATCGTGGTGAGCGGCAGTTGCGCGGCAGCCAGTGTGTAACCTTCATCGATCCACAACGAATCGGCGGCCAGAGTGGTGACGCGCAGTAGAATGGCGAGACAGGCGATCAGGCAGAGCCCGATCATTTCTGTCCGAGGCGACACGTCCCGCGGGCGGGTCAGGCGCAATGACCGCGCAGGATCCCCTAGCCAAGGCAGGATCGAGCGTGCGGCGCCGAAAGGATCGTTCTGGTCACCCTCATGAGGTGCGCGATTTGCCATGCTCGCAATGTCCCCCTGCCCTGGCCAGGACCAGCTTTGCCTTCGTTTAGGCCAGCGCGGCAGGGGGATGCAAGAAGAAGTGGAGAATCTGAAAGCCCAAACCCGGCGCGCCGGTTGGTTAGTCCGGTTCATCGACAGAATGGCCAAGTGTCGCGGCCGCTTTCCTGGCCGCCGTTTCCTGATCGCGTTCTCGTAATTCATCGGAGAATGCGCTTGCGAATACCCCGGCAGGCAGGGCGACTACGCCGATGCCGGCCAGCGCGATGATGGAGGCGGCCATGCGCCCGAGTGTGGTGACTGGATAGACATCGCCGTAGCCCACCGTGGTCAGCGTCGCAATAGCCCACCAGACCGCGCGCGGGATCGAGCCGAACTCGGCCCGGCCCTGTCCGATCCCCTCGATGAAATACAGCGCGACAGCGGAAATGTAGACAAGCGCGAGCGCTACGGCGAGCGTGGTCAGCAACTGGCTGCCGGCCCTGCGCATGGCGGCTCCGAGAATGTCGAAGGCCGGTACGCAGCGGGCGATCTTGACAAGACGGAACAGTCTGAGGACGCGAAGCATCATCAGTGTCTGCTCGCTGTCGCCCTGAGCATAGATCAGGAACAGCATCTCCGGCAGGAAGGCGACGAGATCGGCGACCGCATAAGGCGTGAAAACATAACGCAGCCGACCGCTGAATCCGCGATAGCGTGGATCCTCTCCCGCAATCCACAGGCGGATGAGATACTCGAAGCCGAAGATTGCGATGATCGCGATATTGAAAATCGCAAGACCCCGCCGCCAGCTCTCCGAAATGGTGGGCTCGGTTTCGATCGCCAGCGCGAGCAGGCTGAGCAGGACAAGTCCGACGATGATCGCGTTGATGGCGGACAGGCCGGGATGGTCACGCGCCCTGGGTTCCATCTCATGGTAGATCCTTGCCCGCAGGACGCTGTGGGCTACGCCATTGTGTTGCGCCATTCCACGTGGCCCTCCATTCGTTCAGAAATTCCCCACCCGAATCAACTCCTCAGAACACCCCCGGTACCCTTGGCGACCGCGGTCACCAGCTTGTCCATGACGGCGTCGATATCCTTATCCTTGAGCGTTTCGCCCGCAGGCTGAAGGGTGACTTCAATTGCGATGGAGGTCTTACCGGGCGCGATACCGTCGCCCTTGTAGACATCGAAAACATGGATATCGCTGATCAGCGCCTTTTCAGCACCGCGGCACAGGCGCAGGATATCGCCGGCCGCAACGGTCTCATCGACCAGGAAGGCAAGATCGCGCCGGACCGGTGTAAGGTCGGAGGCATTTAGGGCGCTGCGGGTTTTGATCTTGCGCGCCTTCATTTGGGGGACGGCGTTCAGGTTCAGTTCGAATCCGTAAAGCGGGCCATCGACATCCAGAGCCTTCAGCACGCGTGGGTGAAGCGCGCCGAACTGGGCAATGGTGACTTTCGGACCGAGTTTCAGGCTTGCGGCCTGGCCGGGATGCCAGTGACCGTCGCGTGGGTCAGCAAGCTGAAAGCGTTCGACCGGCTGGCCGATGGCTTCGAGAACTGCGAACAGGTCGGCCTTGGCGCTATAGGCATCATAAGCCGCGCCGCCTGCCTGCCAGTGCCGGCGGGGCTCGGGCCGCACCAGCGCAGCGACCATGCTGCGCTGGTCTCTTGGCCCATCGCCGCGATAGACAGGCCCGGACTCGAACAGGCGCACTTCGCGCTCGCCCCGGTCGACGGCGCGCTGGATCGCATGGGCAAGGTTGGCAAGGATGGTCGGGCGCATCTGGTCGAGATCGCTCGCCACGGGATTGGCAATCGTCAGCGCGCTGTCGGTCTTGTCAGCGCCGGCGCTAAACAGTGCTGCATCCGAGCGTGACATGAAGCTCCAGGTCACCGCTTCGAGGAAGCCGCGCGTGGCCATGACCCGGCGCGCTACCCGCACGCGTTCCTGCAATGGGGTGAGGATCGATCCGCGAGCACCGGCCAGGGCTGGCAAGGACGCCACCGGCAGCTTGTCATAGCCGACAAGGCGGGCAATTTCTTCAACCAGATCGGCCGATTGGGCGATATCGAAACGCCAGGACGGCGGCGTCAGGTACCAGGCATCTCCTGCATCCTCGATTTCAAAGCCGAGATCTTTCAGGCGCTTCTTCATGTCGGCAGGTTTGACCTTGAGTCCGGTCAGGCGTTCGACATCGTTGAGCTTGAACGCCACCTTCTCGGCCGGCGCTGGCGGAGTACCGACCAGCAGCCCGTGCGAGGCCTTGCCGCCGCCATATTCGGTGATCAGCTGCAAGGCTAGTTTTAGTCCGTCGAGACAGCTTGTCGGATCGACGCCGCGTTCGAAACGGTAGCGCGCATCTGAAACGATGCCGGTGTCGCGGCCCGTGCGCGCGGTGCGGTCGGGATCGAACCAGGCGCTCTCGATGAAGACATCCGTGGTGGATTCGCTGACGGCGGTGCTTTCCCCGCCCATCACCCCGCCCAGACCGATCGCGCCGCTGTCATCGGCGATGACGCACATGGCCTCGCCGATCTCATATGTCTTGCCGTCAAGAGCGTTCAGCGTTTCGCCCGGCCTGCCAAGGCGCGCACGAACTGCCCCCTGAAGCTTTGCGGCATCATAAGCGTGCAAGGGGCGGGCACGGTCGAATGAGACATAATTCGTGATATCGACCAGCAGCGATTTGGGCTGGACCCCGATGGCTTTGAGTCTTTGTTGCATCCAGTCCGGCGACGGGCCATTCCTCACGCTGCGCACCATGGCCCCGGCGAAGACGGCGCAAGCCTCGGGCGCATCAATCACGATGTCCACCGGGCAGTCGAAACTGCCTGGTACCGGCTTGATCTCCTTGTGCTGGAAACGCCCCGCGCCGGCGGCGGCGAGATCGCGTGCAATACCGGCAACACCCAGCCAGTCCGGCCGGTTGGGTGTGACCTCGAAATCGATCATCGCATCATCGAGGCCGAGCGCTTCGGCTGCCGGCGTTCCGACGGGGAATGGCGTGTCGAGATCGGCAATGCCGTCATGATCCTCGCCGGCTTCGAGCTCCTTTGTGGAGCAAAGCATGCCCTGGCTCTCAATGCCGCGGATCTTGCGGGGCTTCTTGTCGAGGGCGAAATCTAGGCCGGGAATGTACGTCCCCAGCGGGGCATAGATCGCCGTCATTCCCGCGCGCGCATTCGGCGCTCCGCAGACAATTTGCTTTTCCCCGTCCACTGTCTCGACAGTGCACACCCGCAACCGGTCGGCATCGGGATGGGGTTCGGCGGTCTTCACCTGGGCGACGGTGAAGGCGGAGAGCTTTTCGGCCGGACTGTCGACATGTTCGACCTCCAGCCCCGCCTTGAGCATCAGGTCGAGAAGGCTATCAAGGTCGAGTTTGGTTGCCAGGTGGTCCTGGAGCCAGGAAAGCGTGAATTTCATCAGCTCAGCCCCCCGCTCACGCTCGGGGTCAGCCAGGGGCGGAAGCCGTAATGGCGCGTCCAGGCCGGGTCGGCCTCGAAATAGGGGCGCAGGTCCGGCATGCCATATTTCAGCATGGCCAGTCGGTCGACGCCCATGCCGAAGGCGAAGCCCTGATATTCTTCCGGATCGATGCCGCAATTCTTCAGGACGTTCGGATGGACCATTCCCGAACCGAGGATTTCCATCCAATCCTCGCCTTCACCGATCTTCACCTGCCCGCCCGAGCGCTCGCACTTCACATCCATTTCAGCCGAGGGTTCGGTGAAGGGGAAGAAATGCGGGCGGAAGCGCGCTTCGACCTCATCGACCTCGAAAAAGGCTTTTACGAAATCGATGAGGCAGCCTTTAAGGTGCCCCATATGGATGCCCTTTTCGATGACGAGGCCTTCGACCTGGTGGAACATCGGTGTGTGGGTGGCGTCCCAGTCATTGCGGTAAACCCGGCCCGGCGCGATGATACGGATCGGCGGGGCGCCCTCGACCATGGTGCGGATCTGAACCGGAGACGTATGGGTGCGCAGGACTTTCTGCGCGCCGTCCTTGTCAGGGGCCATGAAGAACGTGTCATGGGTCTCGCGCGCAGGGTGGCCTTCAGGGAAGTTCAGCGCAGTAAAATTGTGCCAGTCATCCTCGATGTCGGGCCCTTCAGCGACCGCGAAGCCCATATCGCCGAAAATCGCAGCAATCTCCTCGAAGACCTGCATCACTGGGTGAAGTGCGCCGACGGGTTCGGGGCGGGCGGGCAGGGTGAGGTCGATCTTTTCGGCGACGACCTGCGCGTCGAGCGCGGCGTCTTCCAGCACGGCCTTGCGCGCCTCAATGGCGGCGGCGACGCGCTCTTTCAGCGCGTTCAGCTTCGGGCCCATCTCCTGGCGCTCATCGGGGCTCATCTTGCCGAGCGTCTTCATCAGCCCTGAGACGCGGCCCTTCTTGCCCAGCTCGGCCACGCGCACGGCGTCGAGGCCGGCGAGGTCGCTGGCACTGTCAACCGCCGCGAGGGCTTCGGATTCTATGGAGGTGATGTCGGTCATTGGCGCTTCATGTCTCGTCAGGCTTCAGTTTTCAATCCCAATTGCCGTGCTGCGCAAAGATCGGGAGAAGCGACTTGTCGACCCCTGCGACGAATCCGTTGATGTCTGACTCAATCTCAAGGGGGACATGAGCATGCCGTCGGTGAGCGACAAGATGACGTCATCCGCACAAGTTCTCAGCCTTGATGATCACCGCCATATTGTCGGGCCTGAAGCTCCGGATATCGAACCAACAGTTTGTTCTTCGATTAGTGATTTCATATATCAATGCGAGGAAAAAACGGAAGGATGGAAATCGACCTGGTATCGGGGCGTCAGAAAGAGGTTTCCTCTTGTCCCGAAAAAGTTTCGCGCGCAGAGGGCCGGTGACGACACCCCCAAGGAATATCGAGATCTTGATGAGGTGTACCTCGTCGAGACGATAGGAAGGAAGTATCCACTTTTTCACGACCGTCGGCTCGAAAAGTCGGATATCCTTTGCTTGACGCAGCATCTCGGATTTCCTACACGGTTGCTTGATTGGACGGAAACCCTCGCGAATGCCGTTTATTTCGCTGTGCCGGGGCCTGAGGCCGATCCGCATATAGCCCTTCTTAATCCTATCCGTTTCAACGCCCTGCAAAGTTACGTTTTCAAGAACGAACTAAAAAAGTCCGAATGGCATACCATACGGCCCGATGATATCGATGAAATAGAAGGGAAAACAGGAATCTATTATTCGGACGGAGGTATCGTACAGAATTATATGAGACTGGCTCGTCAGAAGGCGTTGAAAGTCCCCGATGACAAGGTCCACACCAGCATATCTGAAAACGACGGTCTGGAATTGCCCGTGTGTTTTGTGCCGAATTATTTGAATGACCGGCAGTTCTTGCAGCAGTCTTGTTTCACGATAGCGGGGACACTAGGCAACATTTGTTTGAGGGAATTGTTAAAAAATTTCAGCCAGCAAATTGTCAGTTCTGTTTTTTGCGAGATTCGATTTTCGAACAGCGAAGATGATCCTGATGATCCATTTCTACCGGAAAAAACTTATAAGCTGAGAGAGATGTGCCCCAGTGCGGTACAACTCTACGGGGATGAATACGGCTTGTTTCAAGATACTTTGGACGCCCTGATCTGGGCGCCGGATCCATGATGCCTGATCATTCTAATCCGTACAGCCTTGCCCCATTCGTCGAGGCTGGGACGATTCTAATCGCTCTTTTTTATCCAGACACTTGAGCCATTCAGGAAACGGGAATTCTTCTTCGCCCGGTTTCGAGCTTTGGACGTGTTCCCTTTCGGAGGTGTTGGGCTTTTCACTGGGCTTACTCCAATCTTGGGCGGCTTGGCCTTGCGACCTCTGGGGCGCGGCGGTGCTGTTCGTTCATCTTCTTCGTTATTGTCGTCCGCCAATATAGTCTCCAGGCGCGAAGGGCATTCATTGCAATGGGGTGATCCCCGACAGAGTGTGCCGGATCTCATCCCCCCAGACTTGTGGAAAAGGATTTAGTCTTCGAGACAAATCCTTCAGCTTCAAGCATTACGGATGTTAAGTGACGTTTTTACGACACCTTGAAATGATCTGTGCCCGGTTTCAAGCTTTGTTTAATCCAGCGCGGCTTTCGCCTGCTTCACCACTTCGCCAAAGGCTTCGGGTTCGCGGATGGCGAGGTCGGAGAGGACCTTGCGGTCCATATCGATGCCGGCCTTGGTCAGCCCGTCAATGAAGCGTGAATAGGTCATCTCGTCATCATGGATGCGCACGGCGGCATTGATACGCTGGATCCAGAGCGAACGGAACTTCCGCTTTTTGACCTTGCGGCCAACATAGGCGTACTCGCCGGCTTTCCAGACGGCGGCATGTGCGGTACGGAACGTGTTCTTCCGGCGACCGCGATAGCCTTTGGCCTGCTGGAGGATTTTCTTGTGGCGCTGGTGCGCGGGCACCTTGTTGCGTGAACGGGGCATCGGGGCCTCCTGTCAGTTCAGTTCAAGTTCGGCTGGGTTGGCCTTTGCTAAAGCCCGTAAGGCAGGTACTTCTTGACCCTCGCCTCATCCGCCTTGGCGACGACAGAGGTGCCCCTGTTCTGGCGGATATATTTGCCATTGTGGGAAATCAGGCGGTGCCGCTTACCGGCGACGCCGTGTTTCAGCTTGCCTGTGGCCGTGATCTTGAACCGCTTGGCAGCGGCCTTCTTGGTCTTCATCTTCGGCATTTCATCTCTCCTCTTGGCCGGGGCCCTTTTGGAGCTCGCCCGGACCGGTCGCGTCAGAGCTGCGGAGGCATGCCGTGCGCCCCGTCAGCCGGAAGCTGCGGTGTATGTCCCAGATGCGCCATGGAATCAACCGGGCGCGCGCGGGTTTATCCACATTTGAAACCGATCACTGTCCCGGTCTCATCAGTTAGGATGTTCAGGCGCCGGGGCGCGTAATCCATGGTCACTTGCGTATCCGGGCCGACGATGCGTGCGCGCGCTGACAGGTCGTCCTCGGGAATATCGCTTGCAGGCGTGCCGAGATACTGCCGGAACGAGGCCATGCCGCAGCTGTCGCCCATCCGGTCGAGCGGATCCATTTCAGGCTGGACGATGGCATCGTCATCTTCACTTGCAACGGCTGATGGTACAGGTTCCGCGCGCGCAGCGTCTTCGGTTCGGTCAGGTGTCTGGCCGCAGGCGGTCAGCGCCAGTGCCAGCGCGCCTATCACAATAAGTCTCATAGACTTTCCCCCTTTGTCTGCAGCGCTGGAAAAGGCCAACGATGCTTGGCGCAGCCCCACGCGCCACTACTATAGGCTGTCGGTGCGCGCGGGTCGACTGCAAGTGGCGCCTGATGTAAAGATAGCGCTGCGAAAAGAGGGCGCGCAGGGCAGGTCAGCGCGGTGCCATGACCATCGTCATCTGGCGGCCTTCGAGTTTGGGTTCGAGCTCGACCTTGGCGACCTCGTCGAAGTCCTCCTTGACCTTTTTGAGCAGTTCCATTCCCAGGTGCTGGTGCGCCATTTCGCGTCCCCTGAAGCGCAGGGTGACCTTCACCTTGTCGCCCTCCTCGAAGAAGCGGGCCATCGACTTGGTCTTCACCTCATAATCATGCGTGTCGATATTCGGACGCATCTTGATCTCTTTCAGGTCAGCCGATTTCTGCTTCTTGCGCGCGGCCGCCTTCTTTTTCTGCTCTTCGAATTTGAGCTTGCCATAGTCGATAATCTTGCAGACGGGAATTTCCTGATTGGGCGACACTTCGACAAGGTCGAGGCCAGCCTCCTGGGCAGCGTCAAGCGCGGCTGAGATGGGCATTTCACCCTGTTTCTCGCCTTTTTCGTCGATGAGCAGGACTTTCTCGGCGCGTATATCCCGGTTAACGCGCGGTCCAGATTTCTTTTGCGGCGGGGCCGCATGAGGTCTGCGAGCTATGACAAATCTCCTATGGTGGCTAAAGATTCCTGGGACAATATGCCCTCAGGGACGACTTTGTTCAAGCATTCGGCGATGAGTTGGGCAGGACACCCAGCGCGACAACCGCCTGCCAGACATCATCCGTTGCGACCTTCTTCAGTGTTTCGCCATGAATGACAATACTCAGGGCGCCCTGTGGCCGGTCGCGGTCAGGGTCGCCGATCCGCTCTGAGAGCAGCAGGAGAGAGGGCCGGCCGGCCAGCGCGGCCATATGAATCGGTTCAGCAGCGGCGCCGAGGACAAAGACGGCATGACTGGAAAGCATGGCCAGCTGGAAAATGTCGGTTCTGCCGATCAGTGATTTCGCGCCGGGGACTTCGCGCATGATGGCCTGTCCGACGGCGCTTTCATCGGGCCCGCCAATTATGACGGGCTGGATACCGGCATCGGCGATCCGCCGGGCGATTTCGACATGGCGTTCCATCGGCCATCGCAAAGCTTTTTGCGACGTGGCGTCCACTGGGGCATAGAGGATGTATCTCTCAGTCAGCGAAAAATAGGCCGGTTGCAGGCGCGGCGGATTGCCGAGTGCAGGGCCGATCCATCGCAGGTCGGGCCGGTCGACACTGGCAGGCCCGCTCTCAGCCGAGAGGGCGCCGGCCTGGGCGAGCTGATCGGCCAGCCGGTCGATTGTCGGAAGCGCCAGCCGGTCGGGCCGGTCATGGGGTAGGGCGCATTTCGGGTCATGCCCGGACCAGGCCGGCATTGCCGCGCGCGATCTCGCCAGTCTGCGGAAGAGTTTTGCGCTCGCCTCGCTGGTCTCGAAGTCATAGACGATATCGTAGCGTTCCGACGCAAGACGTGCGGCGAGAGCTTTTTGTTGTTTGCCACCTGCAGGAAGTCCCCCGGCATCCACCCGGTCAAAATAGGGGCAGGCCTCTGCAAAGGCCTTGTGCCGCGCCGTGGTCAGGAGGTCGAAACCCGCATGTGGATGGACCTTGCGAAGCGTGCTTACGGCGCCGAGCGCGAGAATGAATGGATCGCTCTCGGCCAGACGGATCACCAGCACCTTGCGGGCGGAGTGGCCGGGATTGATCTGCAGGGCGCCTTTCGTCTCGGTCATGTGTTTTCCAGGCGTCTAATCGCTCCCCAGCAATTCAGCATAGACTGCGAGCGTGGCCGCCTGAAGGCGCCGTTTCGAAAAATTGGCAGTGATATGCGCGCGCCCGGTCTCTCCCATTCCGGCGCGTGCGCGGGCGCCAAGTCCAATGATTGCACGTATGGCGCCGGCCAGCGCCTGCGGATCGCCCGGGGTGAACCGCGTGCCCGTTTCGCCATCGAGAACTATTTCCCGGGCGCCGCCATGATCGGGCGCGATGACCGGCTGGCTCATGGCTGAGGCTTCTGCCACGATGCGGCCGAAGGCTTCCGGCCGTGTCGAGGCGCTTATCACGATATCTGCCGCCAGATAGGCCGCTGGCATATCCGTGCCATGCGGGGCCATGACGACCGCGCCCTGCAATCCGGCTTCGACAATATCGCGCTGAAGGGCGTCGACATAGTCGGCTCGCCCCTGGGCATCGCCCATGAGAACCAGAACGAGTTCGGCGCGCTCCTCATCGCTCATTCGCGCCAGAGCAGATACGGCCAGCCTCTGGCCCTTCCAGTCTGTCAGGCGTCCCGGCAGAAGCAGGACGAGCCGCCGGTCTTCCGGGTGCAGTCCCCAGGCCTTTCTGATTGCGCCGGCGCGCTCGCCCGGGACTTGTGCCGGGTCGAAGCTCATCAGGTCCACACCGCGCGGGATAGTCACCAGCCTGTCTTCATCTACGCCATGCACATCACGCACATGGGCGGCGATCCAGTCTGAATTGGCGATTACACGTTCGCCGCGGGCCATGACGGAGTTATAGAGAATCTTGGCCCGGCTGCCGCCGGAATAGGCGCCGTGATAAGTCGTCACCAGAGGTATGCCGGTTTTCCTTGCGGCCCAGAGCGCACTCCAGGCCGGCGCGCGTGAGCGGGCATGGATGAGGTCGACTCCCCGCGACCCTACGAGGTCGGCCAGCCGCCGGGCATTGGAACGAAGATTTATCGGGTTCTTTGTCTTCGCATTCATGGCGATGACTTCACCGCCCAACGCTTCAAGGTCACGCGCCATTCGTCCGCCGCGAGTTGCCACAAGGCTGTGGGCACCAGCTTCGCGCAGCGCTTCGGTGATTTCCAGTACGGTACGTTCGGCGCCGCCAGCGTCGAGTTCCGGAATGACCTGAAGAACGGTGCGCCCGGAAAGGACGGGCAGGGGCGGCCTGGCCGCTGGGGCCTCCGAAACGGGCGAATCAGATGACGGATTCATATCAACCGCTAAATGGCACGCCTTGCCCCAGCCATAAAGGCTGGAAGGCAGGTGACGGCGCCAGGTTGATCGATTATGCGGGACGCCATGACGAGGTCCGATATGCGCCCAGCGAATTTTGACGCCGAAGGACGCCACCGGAAGCGGGTGCGTGTCTATTATGAAGACACCGATTTCACCGGCATGGTCTATCATGCGAATTACCTGCGCTTTTTCGAGCGCGGGCGCAGCGATTTCCTGCGTGATGCGGGCGTGTCGCACACGAGCCTCCTGGAGCGCGATGACCCTGCCGCGTTTACCATTGTGCGGGCCGAGATCGACTATCGGGCGGCGGCGCGCATTGATGATGAGCTGGACATTATCACACGCTATGGCGGGACCCGGGGCGCGCGCATCCTGTTCTCCCAGACCTGCGAGCGCGAGGGAAAGGTGATCGCCGCCGCCGAGATCGTTGCCGTGCAGATTCATGCCGATGGACGCCCGCGCCGGCCGATTGCGGAGATAACCGGACGACTGCAATCGCTGGTCCCGCCCGCCTGATATCGCTGTGTTCGTCGCAGAAACAGGGTTGATTAACCAAAGCGGCCTAGGCACTTGGCAACTGCAAGATCACAGGCACCTGCCCCGATTTCGTCAGAATTGCGGGCCATGGCTGGCTGCGGTCGAACAATGGCCGGTAGGGTCTGTTCCAAGCGGGCCCCAGTCCGGGACACTGCCGGGCCCGGTCGTATGCCGTGCCGCGCGCTGATGAAGAGGTAGTCGATGATTCTCGCCCTTTTGCAGGAAACCACAGTCACCGCCCTCGCCGAGGAAGAACCCGGCTTCTCGATGGTGGGGCTGCTGCTAGAAGCTGATCCGATCGTCCAGGCGGTTCTCGTCATTCTGCTGATCGCCAGCATCTGGTCCTGGGCCATAATTGTCGAGAAGATGTTCACCCTTGGCGGGGCACGTCGCTCGGCGCGTAAATATGAAGAGAATTTCTGGACTGGGCGGCTGGACGAGATGGAAGCGCGCCCGGGTGCGGGTGGCGACCCGGCCGCACGGGTCTTTGCTTCGATTTCGCGCGAATGGAATGATGCGCGGCGCGGGATTGGCGTGGGTGAGCAGTCCTCAGCCCTTGTCAATCGGGCGGAACGCACTCTTCGCGCTGCGGTCGATCGGGAGTTGACCCGCCAGAGCGGCGGGCTGGGCGTGCTCGCCTCGGTCGCGTCAGCGTCGCCCTTCATCGGCCTGTTCGGCACGGTCTGGGGGATCATGAACGCCTTTATCGAGATTGCCGAACGTCAGGATACGAGCCTTGCCGCTGTTGGCGGGCCGATCGCCGAAGCGCTGTTTGCGACCGGCCTCGGCCTCGTGGCGGCGATCCCCGCTGTGATTTTCTATAACAAGTTCTCCACAGACCTGAACCGGCTTGCTGATCAGCTCGATACATTTTCGCAGGACATCCTGGTGCGCCTGTCGCGTCGCGTCCATGAGCCGGCGGGGAGCTGAGCCATGGGTGTGAAGCTCGGAACGGGGCATGTGGCCCGCGGACGCCGCGATCTGAATGCCGAGATCAATGTGACGCCATTTGTGGACGTGATGCTGGTGCTGCTGATCGTGTTCATGGTGACCGCGCCGCTCCTGGTGCGCGGCGAAGAGGTTTCGCTTCCTAAGACGAGCTCGGAGCAATTGCCGGAAACGTCCACCCAGCCGCTTTCGATTACGCTGACGGCCGATGGGCGTATCTTCCTCAATAATGAGCTGGAAAACGAAGTCGCGATCGATGCGCTCGGGCCGAAGCTGCGTGAGATCACCGGCGCGGGCTATGACCAGCTGGTCTATCTGCGCGCTGACGAAACGGCTGCCCATGGCCTTGTGATGGATGTGACCGCGCGGGTGCGCAATGCCGGTTATACGAAAATCGCCTTCGTTACCGATCCCGGCGGGAATGGAGGGCGCTGAGCGCGAGCGATGATCCGTGGCCTTCCAGCTTCCCTGCTTATCCATGCGGCGGTAATCGCCTCGGGCTATATCGTGCTGCCAGGCCTGCAGCGCGATCTTGAGACTTCCTTCACAGTGGTGCCAATCGATATTGTGAACGTGTCTGAAATTCCCGATGTGGCGCCGCGCGTGGAGCGCGAGCCGGAGGAGCCGCCGGAAGAAGAAGACAACCCGCCGCCTCTGGAAGAGTTCCTGGAGGATCTCGATACGCTGCCGGAAGAGATGTCGCCGGAAGACGAAGTGCTGGCGCCCGAGGAAATGGCGCCGCCGCCTCCAGAAGAGGCCGAGGTGCCTGCGCCCCCGCCGCCTGATGCCGAACCGGAGGCAGATGAAGCGCCCGCTGATGAGGTTGAACCTGTCGAGCCGCAGGCGCCGGAGGAAGAGCTGCTCCAGCGTCCCAGCGAAGAGGATGAACTGGCAGATCTTCTCGGTGAAGCCTCCAACCTGTTTGACAAGACCCCTAAGGATCCGACGCCGCCCCCACCGAAGGCGCCCGAACCGGAGGAGACGCTGGAAGACGAGACGCCAGCCGCCAGCACAGCACGAAAAGGCGCCGGCGAGCGCCGTCGTGACACGACATCCGTTGTCGCGATGATCCAGTCGCAGCTGAATATCTGCTGGGACGATGTGGACGACCTGCCCAATCCTGAGCGGCTGAACGTGACGATCAGGATGACTCTCAACCGCGACGGTACGCTGAAGCGGGATGCCAAACTCATCGATCCTTCCCGCCCGCCAATCGGCGACCGTCCCATGCAGGTGGCAATAGAGCGGGCCCTGCGTGCAGCGCGAAAATGTGCGCCCTACCGACTGCCGGAAGAGGCGATGGACTATTATGAGGACTGGGATGAGGTAACGCTCAATATCGGTCCGGCCTACAAGTAGATAGCATTCACTGTTAAGGAGCCTGAAGCCCAATGATCCGATCTCTCATCACTGCCCTTGCGGTGGCAGTTGCTGCTGCACTGGCGCCGTTTCATCTTGCCAGTGCCCAGATCACGGTGAATGTCGGTGACGGCACGGCCAAGCCGCTGCCGATCGCTGTGCCGCAATTCGATGCCGAACCGGGCGAGGCACGCCAATATGCTGACCAGATCGCCGAAGTGCTGCGTAATGACATGCGTCTGACGGGTTTGTTCGAGTTGAAGAATCCTGAAGCCTTCATCCAGCGCGATCTCGATATCGGGGCCGAACCACGCTTTGCCGACTGGAAGATCATCCAGACCGATGCGTTAGTTGTCGGTGAGACCGAGATGCTGCCCGATGGCCGACTGCGCGTGGCGTTTCGTCTCTGGGATGTGTATGGAGAACAGGTGATGCGTCTGGGTGGCCAGCCAGGCCGCCAATATGTCACCACGCCGGAAAACTGGCGCCGGATTGCGCACAAGATTTCCGACAGCATCTATACGCGCCTGACTGGCGAGGACGGTTATCTCGATACGCGGATCGTCTATATCGCCGAGACCGGGCCGAAGACGGCGCGTGTTAAGAAGCTGGCGATCATGGATGCCGATGGGGCCAACCAGCAGGATCTCACCTCCGGTGCGCATACCGTGCTGACCCCGCGCTTTTCCACATCCGACCAGGAAATCACCTATATGTCCTATGAGGGCGGGCAGCCGCGGGTCTATCTGTTCAATATCGAGACGGGCCGCCAGGAAGTGCTCGGCAATTTCGATGGGATGACCTTCGCACCGCGTTTCTCACCCGATGGCCGCAGCGTGCTGTTCAGTCAGGCGCGCGGCGGGAATTCCGATCTCTTCATCATGGATCTTCGGACCCGGCAGGAAGAGCAGCTGACCTCGCATCCAGACATCGACACGTCACCCTCCATGTCGCCTGATGGACGCCAGATCGTTTTCACCTCCGACCGGGGTGGGTCTCCGCAACTCTATGTGATGAACCGTGACCAGTCGGCGCTGACCTGCCCCTCTGGCGGCCGCGATACCGCCTGCCGGATCACCTTTGGCGAGGGACGTTACTCAACCCCAGTGTGGAGCCCGCGCGGCGACCTCATCGCTTTCACGAAACAGTTGCGTGGCCGCTTCTATATCGGCGTGATAGGCACGGATGGCAAAGGTGAGCGGCTTCTGACCGAATCCTATCTCGATGAGGGGCCGACCTGGTCGCCGAATGGTCGGGTGATCGCCTTTTTCCGTGAAAGCCAGCCCGGAGCAGGCCCGAAACTCTGGTCGATCGATCTGACCGGCAAGAATCTTCGCCAGTTGCCCACGCCGACGGACGCGTCGGACCCGGCCTGGTCCCCCTTGCTTGACTGATCGGTTTTATAGGTTTTTTGCTTGCCGGAGTGCGCCGACATGTCAAAATGGCACTTCAAAACAGAAATCCCCGTCATGAAGTTGACATTTCTGTCGGCTAAGGCGTGATGCCGACGGAGGCAGTACCAAATTGGAGCGTTCAGTCATGAATGATTTTCTCAAGACCACGGCAGCAGTTGCCATCTTGCTGGGGCTCGGGGCCTGCGCTTCGCAGCCTGACCCGGTGGAAAACGAAGTGGCCGAGGCGCCGGAGCCGGTTGTCGTGGCCGAGCCGGAGCCGGACCCGCAGCCGGAAGTGACTACACGTCCGGCCGAACCGGTGCGAGAGGCCTATCAGGGTCCTCAGCCCGGATCGCTGGCTGACTTTCGCGTAAACGTGGGTGAGCGGGTGTATTTCGACCTGGACCAGTCGCGTCTCGATGTTGACGACCGCGAAATCCTGAAGCGTCAGGCGGCCTGGCTTCAGTCCTATCCCGACGCCCGGATCCTCGTGGCCGGCAATTGCGACGAGCGCGGCACCCGCGAATATAACCTCGCGCTGGGCGAGCGTCGCGCGGCAACCGTCAAAGACTATCTGGTTAGCCAGGGTGTGGATGGATCCCGGATCGACACGATTTCCTACGGTAAGGAGCGTCCGATCGCGGAAGGTTCGAATGATCGAGCGTGGGCCCTTAACCGGAATGGTTTCACGCAGATCCTGTCGGGTGCCACCGGCTGAGCCTGATATCTGTATGAATGTGTAAGAAGCGGCCGGGTTGCCATATTTTGGCCCCGGCCGCTTGTCTATGTGGTTCCCATGTCCAAGATCCGAATTTTGCTCGCCTCCTCCTCATGCATGATCGCGATGGCGACAGCCACCGCGAGCGCGCAATCGGCTCCGGTCCGCCAGGGCGTGACCAGCGCTGAGATTGCTGAGCGAACACAGCGGCTACAGCAGGATAATGCCGACCTGCGCCTGACCGTCTCCGATTTGCGGCGTGAAGTGTCTCAACTCACAGGCAAGGTTCAAACTCTGGAATTCCTGCTCAGCCAGACACGTGATGAAATCAACCGCATGCAGGGTGATGATAAGGAAATCGGCCGCCAGCTCTCGCAGATCCAAAGCGCCATTGGCGGGTTGGAGGAGGAGATAGCTGCGCTGGAAGCGCGCGATTCACAGGCAGGACAGCGCACGATCACCGTTCGATCCGCCGATGGCACGGTAACGCGCCGGATCGTTCCTGCTGAAGACGAGGGCGAACGGCCCCCAGCCGACGCTCAGGCAGATGAAAGCGCCGATGAGGCCCCAATGACCCGGCAAACCGCATCGACCTCTGTCACTACAGGCGATGAAGACGGCCAGATGCCGCCGACAGGCTCGCTCGGCACGATTTCAGCAGCGGATCTCCCCGGCGAAGCGGGCGAGTTGTTCTCCGAAGCCAAATCGCGCCTTCTTCAGTTCGACTACCCAGGTGCAGAAGTGGCTTTCCGGGCATTCCTGGAAGCGTTTGGCGACGATCCGCAGGCCGGTGAGGCCCAGTACTGGCTGGGGGAAGTCCTTTATCAGCAGGACCAGTATGAGGCGTCCGGCGCAGCTTATACGAAGATGATCCAGACCTATCCTGATGATCCGCGCGCGCCCGACGCGCTTGTGAAGCTGGCGCGGTCGATGCGGCTGGTGGGCAATCCGGAAAAGGCCTGCGCCGCGCTTGATCTGTTGCCGCGCAAATATCCCGAAGCCTCCAGCGTGACGATGAATCTCGCCGCCGTGGAGCGTAACCGGTCTTCTTGTAGCGGGTGATCGGTCGCGAGTTGGACGCCGCCTGCGACCGGGCCATTCGCGCGCTTGTTGCGGCTGATGACTCGCCTCTGGTTCTGGCAGTTTCCGGGGGCGGCGACTCGATGGCCCTACTGCATTTGCTGGCCCGTCAGGTCGCTCATCGCCGCGAACTGATCTGTTTCACCGTCGATCATGGCTTGCGACCCGAAGCGCGCGACGAGGTTGGTTTTGTTGCACGGACCTGTGCGTCGCTGGCCATTCCGCATCAACGACTTGTATGGCACACGCCGCGCGCGCAGCAGGCTGATGCGCGCGATGCCCGCCATGGGCTTCTGGCAAAGGCGGCGCGCCGGGCCGGTGCTCGCCAGATCCTCACCGGCCACACGGCTGACGACCAGGATGAGACCTTTCTTATGCGGATACGGCAGGGCTCGGGCTGGTTTGGGCTGTCGGGTATGGATCCGGTCTCGGTATCTCCCGTCTGGCCGGAGGGACGTGGCGTGCAGCTGGTGCGGCCATTGCTCAACGTCCCTAGAGAAATCCTTCGCGGCTGGTTGCGCGCGCACGGACTTGGCTGGTGCGATGATCCGAGCAATGAGGATTTATCCTATGAGCGTGTTCGCACCCGCCAGTTGCTAGACAAAGCGCCGGCAATTCGTTCAAGGGTTCAGTCCTGCCGCGCAGGCCTGACGCGGCTGCGAAGGGCCGAGCTGGGGCGCTTGTCCACCCTTGTCGCGGAACGGGTCGTGCCAATGGAAGATGCAAGTCTCCGCATCGATCCGACGGATATCCCTGGTGGAACGCTTGCGCGGCTCCTGTCTCTGCTTATCCAGGTCGCGGCCGGACATGCGCGTGCGCCGCGCGGCAAGGCGCTACGGGAGCTTGTCGATGAGGTTACGAGCGGCGGCCCGCAGGCGGCGCGCACCTTGTCGGGGGCCTGGCTGGCGCGAGAGGGCGGGACCGTTGTGCTCGCGCGCGATCCGGGGCTCTGTGCGCACCCGCCGGGACCGCGTGAGCTAATCTGGGATGGTCGGTTCGTGCGCGACACATCAGCCGGGCCGCTGCGCACGTCGGGGCGACTGGCGCGCGCCGGATTGCCGCCCGAAGCGGCGGGGTGGCGCTCGCTTAACGGGCAAAGACTGGCGGAATTGTCCAATTGCTGGCAAAAATTGTCGAGTTTGTAACAGCGGGTGCGACTTCATGGAGTCGTCAACTGCCGGATGGGTCACTATGTGTGGTACTGATGGTTCAATCAGGAAGATCCGAACATGAATATTCGCAACCTGGCGATCTGGGGTCTGATCGCGGCACTCATCATCGGCATGGCCGTGGCGATGAACGGAAACACTACACCGCGCGGCGCGGAGGAATTCTCCTATTCGCGCGTGCTTAACGAAGCAGCTGACGGCAATCTTCGCGAAGTCACGATTGGGGAAACCCGGATCAGCGGCAACACAACGAACGGAAACAGCTTCTTCGCAGACAAGGGGATGTTCGACCCCGATCTTGGCACCCGGCTCAGCGATCAGGGGGTCGATGTCACTTATGACAATAATGAGGGCGGATCGGCAATCGGTGCGATTTTCTTCAATCTGTTGCCGATCCTGCTGATTCTCGGCCTCTTCTTGTTCATGATGCGCCAGATGCAAGGCGGCGGCGGACGCGGCGCAATGAGCTTCGGCAAGTCGCGGGCGCGGATGCTGACGGAAAAGCATGGGCGGGTGACCTTTGATGATGTTGCCGGGGTGGACGAGGCTAAAGAGGAGCTTCAGGAAGTCGTCGAATTCCTGAAGGATCCGGCCAAGTTCCAGCGTCTCGGCGGCAAGATCCCGAAAGGTGCGTTGCTCGTTGGCCCGCCCGGAACCGGCAAGACGCTGATCGCGCGGGCCGTCGCCGGCGAGGCCAATGTGCCTTTCTTCACGATCTCCGGCTCGGATTTCGTCGAGATGTTCGTGGGCGTGGGCGCCAGCCGTGTGCGCGACATGTTTGAGCAGGCCAAGCGGTCGGCACCCTGTATCATCTTTATTGATGAGATAGATGCAGTCGGGCGCTCGCGCGGGGCCGGCCTTGGCGGCGGGAATGACGAACGCGAGCAGACGCTCAACCAGCTTCTTGTTGAGATGGATGGTTTCGAAGCCAATGAAGGCATCATTATCATCGCCGCGACAAACCGGCCTGACGTGCTGGACCCCGCGCTTCTGCGTCCTGGCCGTTTCGACCGGCAGGTAGTTGTTAACAATCCAGATATTATTGGCCGGGAGAAGATCCTGAAGGTCCATATGCGCAATGTTCCGCTGGCCAAGGATGTCGTTCCGCGCACGATTGCGCGTGGCACGCCGGGCTTTTCGGGCGCCGACCTGGCCAATCTGGTCAATGAGGCGGCCCTTCTTGCGGCACGTCGCGGCAAGCGCGTGGTCTCCATGAAGGAATTCGAGGACGCCAAGGACAAGGTGATGATGGGGCCTGAGAGGCGCTCCATGGTCATGTCAGACAAGGAAAAGGAGCTGACCGCCTGGCACGAAGCGGGCCATGCGATTGTGGCGATGAAGGTGCCTGCGGCAGATCCCGTTCACAAGGCGACGATCATCCCCCGCGGGCGGGCGCTCGGCATGGTCATGCAGCTTCCTGAAGACGACAAGATGTCGATGTCCCGGCTCGAAATGACGTCGCGCCTTGCAATCATGATGGGCGGTCGCGTGGCTGAAGAGCTTAAATTCGGCGATGACAATGTGACAGCCGGCGCGGCCTCGGACATTCAGCAGGCCACCCGCTTGGCGCGTGCCATGGTCACCCGCTTCGGCCTGTCCGACGAAATCGGCCCCATCGATTATGCCGATGAACAGGGTGAGGTGTTCCTTGGCCAGCAATTGGTGCAGGGCTCTCATATCTCCGAGGAGACCCAGCGCAAGATCGAAGTCGAAGTTCGCAAACTCGTTCAGACTGGCATGGATGAGGCGCGCAGGATCATGACCGACGCACGTGACGAATGGTCGGCCGTTGCCGAGGGCCTGCTCGAATATGAGACGCTCACTGGCGAGGAGATCAAGGCCCTTCTGCGCGGCGAGAAGCCGGAACGCCCGGACCTGTCGGGCGATGATGAGGGGCCCGGTTCGGCAGTCCCGGTCATCGGGAAGAAGCGGAAGACCAGGGATCAGGGGCCGGAAGGCGATTTCGGCGGCGAGCCCTCACCGGCCTGATTGTCAAAGAAAATTCGCTTGCAGTCTGGGGCGCGGTCTTTACTAGGCTGCGCCCCATGACTGTTGGAAAATCAAAGTTGATTGCGGCCTTCGCAATGCTGGCTCTTGCGGCTTGCGGCGGGCCATCGGGTCCAGGCGATGTTGGAGGGGTTCCCGATGGCGCGTTCTGGAAGACGCTCCAACCGGCCTGCGGAAAGTTGCTTCCCGGCGACATGCTCAGCCGCCGGTCTGCCGATCGTGACTGGCGCCGGGCCGGCGTGAGCCTTGATGTGGTGGAGTGTTCCCGCGAAGGTGTGCGGATGGTCCTCGCGGTTGGCGATGATCGCAGCCGTAGCTGGATCCTGACGCCACAGGATGGCGGGATCCTTTTTCGGATTGATCGCGCTGAAGGAACAGGTCCCGGAGTGACCGGCTATGGTGGTCTGTCCACCGAGGGCGCAGACGCGATGCGCCAGATATTCCCGACCGATGATGTGACGAAGGAAATATTCACCGAGCGCAACCTTGTACTGGCGCTCGACAATGTCTGGAGCCTTACGCTCGATCCCGAGTCAGGGCATCTCACTTATGAAGTCGAGCGCACCTCCGGCGGCCGCAAGATGCGTTTTGACCTGAATGCCGGCGGTGCCGCCACGCAAGACGGTCCTGATAGCGGCGAAGTGGACCCTGCCCGATAATGCGGTCCTGAATCAGGTGGCCAGCGTGGCTGTGGTCCGTTAAGCTAGGCATGATGCGTATTTTCATAATCTCCTTTCTGCTGGTCGGTTTATTCGCTTGTCAGGCTTCGCCGGCCCCGGACTTCTGGGCGCAGATGCGTACTCTGTGTGAAGGCGGGCCCTATACGGGGCACGTGGTAAGCGATGATCCCGAGGATGACGACTGGCGTGCGCAAGACCTCGTTGTCGGATTCGAAACCTGCTCGGATGAGGAAATTCGCATGCCTCTGGCCGTCGGTGAGGATCGCTCTCGCACCTGGGTCCTGACACGTTCAGGAGACACTGACGGGCGACCGGCGCTGTTCCATGAGCATGTTCTCGCAGACGGGTCGCCTGACCCGATCACCCGATATGGCGGCGAGGCGTCGCCCTCTGGTGGCGGATTGCGCGAGGAATTTCCGGCAGATGAGGCCACCCGGGCATTATTTGCGCAGCAAGGTATTCCACAGTCGAGCAACAATATCTGGGCGCTGGAGATTGAGCCCGATGAGGGCATGCTCGCTTATGAGATGCGTCGGCCCGGCCGCTTTTTCCGCGCCGAATTCGATCTTGGCGCGGACGCACGCTGAGCCGGTCAGCTTCGGTGCTCGCGACCCGGCGGCCTGACGCGGGGATGGTCCGGGTTCTCGCCCTCCCAGTGTTTCAGCCAGCGTTTGGGTGCCTGTCGGCGCCAGACGGAGATGAGATTGGCGCGCGCCCAATCGGCGTCGAAAGCGTCTGGCCGCATCAGGATGATATTGTGCGGCCGATGATGGGGGGTGGTGAAGAAGGTGTCGCTGCGTATTTCCAGCAGAACATCCATCTCGTCAGGCATGACCTTGAAGGCCGGCGCATTCGCATCCCCCTGCGGCGCCCACCAGCACCACATCTTGCCATGCGCCTTCAAGTTCGGGTTGCCCCAGGAGACCGCGTCCTCGACCCCCGGCAGGCCGAGCGCGAGGGCGAAAGCCTTCATGTCTTCCCAGCCCGCCATCTTCATCGTGCTCAGCCTCCGGCGGGCACTTCGGTGAAGCGCCCACCTTCTGACGCAAGCTTTTTCAGCGTCGCGGCCGGGGCGAACCGGTCATCCTCGGTCCCCAGCCGCTCCATAGTCGCCAGCACCGTCCTGGCACCAACCATGTCGCCATAGAGCATCGGCCCGCCCTTGTCGGCCGGCCAGCCATAACCATTCAGCCAGACAATATCGATATCGCTTGCGCGCTGGGCTTTGCCCTCTTCAAGGATTTTCAGCCCCTCATTGATCATCGGATGGATGCAGGCGGCGATGATCTCGTCCTGGGACGGGGCCTTGCCCGGCTCGACGCCTGTGATCTCGCGGATGATTTTTGCTGTGATATCGGACGGAACCGGCTGGCGGGTCTCGTCATAATCATAATAGCCCGCGCCGGTTTTCTGCCCGCGCCGGTCCATTTCACAAAGCGCATCCCGGATTGGATTGGCGGTTCTCGCACCAGGCTTCCAACCAATATCGAGGCCGGCGAGGTCCGACATCTGATATGGACCCATGCGGAAGCCGAACGCGTTCAGCGCCGCATCGACATCCCAGGGCATGGCGCCCTGGTTCACCAGTTTCTGGGCCTGTGCCTGGCGTGCGAATAGGATCCGGTTGCCGACAAAGCCGGGGCAGACCCCAACCAGGACCGCGACCTTGTTGATGGTCTTTGCGAGATCCATGCAGGTGACGATGACATCGTCGGCGGTCTTGTCCGCGCGCACGATCTCAAGCAGTTTCATGACATTGGCCGGCGAGAAGAAATGCAGGCCGATCACGTCCTGCGGGCGCGAGGTGACCGAGGCGATTTCATCGATATCCAGGGCTGACGTATTGGTCGCGAGGATGGCGCCGGGTTTCAGTGCTGCATCGAGATCGGTGAAGATCTTCTTTTTCAGGTCCATATCCTCGAACACAGCCTCGATAACGAGATCGCAATCGGCGAGTCCCGACATGTCCAGTGTGCCCTCAAGGCGGGCCATGCGTGCTTCGACCTCATCCTGGGGAAAGCGGCCCTTGTCGGCGCTGCGCTGATAGTTCCCGCGCACCACGCCGAGACCGCGCTCCAGCGCTTCCTGTTTCGTCTCCAGGATCGTGACCGGAATGCCGGCGGTGGCGAAGTTCATCGAGATGCCGCCGCCCATCGTGCCCGCACCGATAATGCCGACCTTTTCGATTGGCCGGCGCGGGTTCGCCTCGGCAATGCCTGGAACCTCCCAGGCCTTGCGGGCAGCATCGGCGATATAGGCGCCAACTTCGTCGGTGGTGAATGTCATGGAATCGCTCATCTCAAATC
Source organism: uncultured Hyphomonadaceae bacterium (assembly GCA_964415675.1). Classification (GTDB taxonomy): domain Bacteria; phylum Pseudomonadota; class Alphaproteobacteria; order Caulobacterales; family Hyphomonadaceae; genus UBA5336. Next base: position 146,290 of record CAYQBG010000005.1, on the reverse strand, counting down.
TCTCTGTCTTTCCGTTTGCTCAGCGCACCCAGGCGCCCGGTGCATTGGTGCGGTAGCCAAGCGCGCGATAGGCTGCGTCGATGACGCTCTGACCGCGCTCATTGACCAGGAGGCCGGCGCCCATGCGGTTCATCGTATAGCTGAAGGCCAGCCCGCATTCTGGATCGGCAAATCCGATGGAGCCGCCGGCGCCGACATGGCCGAAGGCGCTCTCGCCGAGGATCGCCGTCATCTGGTCGCCCATGGGCAGGGCGCGATTGTCCATCGACTTCATGAAACCGGACGCAAAACGCGTCGGCACCAGCAGGGTGGCATCCCTGGAAGTGGCCACCGAGACCCGCGACATGTGCGCGACGCGGTCCTTTGAGACCAGCGAGCCGTCATTGACCGCGAGCGGTGTGTACATCGCGACCTGTCCGCGCGCATTCGAAATCCCGCCCGCGCCACCAATTTCGGCCTTGTGGGCGGCAGGGTCGTTGGGTGACCAGCCGCCGGAATTGAGAAAGGAGAGCGCCTGGATAGAGTCCGGCTCGCCGATCAGTTTCTGGGTGAACTCATTGAATTCGTCATCGGGCCCGGGAACATGCGCGATGATCGGTGCGATATGGGGGGCGGCGCCGTCGGGCAGGCCGATCCAGAAGCGCGCGCCGGTCGGGCCAGCCACTTCATCAGCGAAGAACTGGCCCAGGGACTTGCCGGATACGCGGCGTACCAGCTCGCCGACCGTCCAGCCAAAATTGACCATGTGATAGCCATTGCGGGTGCCGGGTTCCCAGAAGGGAGCCTCGTCTTCCATCCGCGAGATCATGTAGTCCCAGTCGAGGAAGCCGCCCTCGCGCACCGGTTCGCGCAGGGCAGGCAGGGCGCTTTCATGGTTCAGCATCATCTGGACCGTGGTCTTGTCCTTGCCGTGCTTGTAGAATTCCGGCCAGTAATCGGTCACCGGCGCATGCAATTTCAATTCGCCCCGGTCGATCAGGATATGGGCGCAAAGCGCCGTCGCCGCCTTGGTGCAGGAAAACACGATGGAGACCGTATCCTCGCCCCAAGTCTCGCCGGTTTCCTGATCGGCGATTCCGCCCCACAGATCGACCAGGGTTTCGCCATTCACTGACAGGCAGACAGAAGCACCGACCTCGCCGCGCTCGGCGAAATTGCGTTCGAACTCGCTCTTCAGTTCGGTGAATTTCGGGTCGCAATGCCCGTGCACGCTGGCGTTCATATCCTGCTTCCTCCCGGCATGTTTTAGCCGACTATGCGCGAGGGTGCAGCGCGCTGGCAAGCATTGCTGCGGTTGACGTATGGGCAGCGCCTGTCGCATCAAGACGAGTTGCGAATGGAGGCAGACCCGTTGAGTTCCCGGTTCCCGGCCCGTGAGAAGAAAAAGGCACAATCACGTGCGGCCCTTATCGCCGCCGCGCGCGAGCTGTTCCATGCCAAGGGGTATGAGGAAACGACCCTGGAGGAGGTCGCCGAACGCGCGGGCTTGCATGTGCAGACGCTCTATCGACATTTTGCGACCAAGCAGGAGTTGGCCCTTGCCGGCGATCGGATCTGGCTGGAGCGGTTTCGACGCCAGATCACCGATCCGGGGCGTACTGGCGATACGTTCAGTTTCTGGCGCAACTGGCTGGACCGCGCGATCGACGAACTCGCCCCGGAAGGCGACCGCGAATACAAACGTCACTTGAAAATGCGCTCAGCCTCTCCGCATATTCTCGGCGCTCTATGGGCGGTCCAGGCGGAATATGAGGACTTGCTCACCGCATCTCTGGCGAAAGATTTCGGGCTGCCCGCAGAGGGCGCCGGGCCACCGCGCCTTGTCGCCGGCATGCTCGTGGCGGGCAATGGCTATGTCCTGCGCCGCTATGAGGATGAGGAGATCGACCTGAGAGCCATGTCCCTGCAGGTAATCGATGAGGTCGAAGCCATGACCCGTCCGATGGTCAGGCGCCGCGAGACGGTCTGATCGGGGAGGGCGCGTAGCGTCCGTCTCGAAGCATGGCGGCTTGGCGCTTGCATCTTCCATTCTTCGGCGTTGCTCAGGATGAGGTGTCGGGGCATTCGCCCAAATCCTGAACCGCCCTAAAGCCTCAATATCATCCGTGCGCCTTTTTCGGCGATCATCAGTGTCGGTGTGGCGGTGTTGCCCGAGGTGATGGTGGGCATCACCGAAGCGTCGATGATGCGCAGGCCGGAAAGGCCGCGCACGCGCAGCTGTGGGTCAGTGACTGCCATCGGGTCATCCTCACGGCCCATTTTTGCGGTGCCGACCGGGTGGAAGATGGTCGTGCCGATATCGCCGGCCGCGCGCGCGAGGGCAGCGTCAGAATCATCGATAGAAGGGCCAGGCAGGATTTCTTCGGGCTCATGTCGCGCAAGAGCGCTCTGGCCCATCAGGCGGCGGGTCACTCGGATCGCATCAGCCGCCACGCGCCGGTCATCATCTGTGGAGAGATAGTTTGGCGCGATCAGCGGCTTCGCCTCAGGGTCGGCTGAGGGAATGGCGACATGGCCACGGGAGCTTGGCCGGAGATTGCACGCGCTCACTGTGATCGCGGGGAAACGGTGGAGCGGCTCGCCGAACCGGTCGAGCGAGAGCGGCTGGACATGGAACTCGATATTGGCGCGGTCCTGGCCCGGATCGGACCGTGTAAAAATACCGAGCTGGCTGGGTGCCATGGTCAGCGGCCCACGCCGCAGCAGGGCATAATCGAGCCCCATTCGCGCTTTGCCGATGAGGGAGTGATAGGTCTCGTTCAGCGTTCGCGCATCGATCACACGATAGATAGCGCGCTGCTGGAGATGGTCCTGGAGATTGGCGCCGACGCCGGTCAGCTCATGAACAACCTCGACACCGGCCGCCCGCAACGCCTCACCCGGCCCGATGCCGGACCGCTGCAATATCTGGACAGAGCCAATAGCGCCTGCCGAGAGGATGACCTCCCCGTCGGCTTCGGCCTGTTGCCATTGTCCGTTCTGGCGGAAGAGCACGCCGCGCGCATGCCGCCCCTCCAGCATGAGCCGGTCGACCAGGACGCCGGTCTCGACCCGCAGATTGGGCCGCTTGAGGATCGGCTTGAGAAAGCCACGCGCCGCCGACCAGCGCACGCCGCGCTTCTGGTTCACATGGAACGGGCCGGAGCCTTCATTGTCTCCGGCGTTGAAGTCGGCAAGCTTTGCTATGCCCATCTCTTCAGCCGCGTCGGCGACAGCGTCGAGAATGGGCCAGCTCAGGCGCGGTGCCTCGATACGCCATTCGCCACCGGCGCCATGATGCTCGCTTGCCCCCATGAAATGGTCTTCCAGTGCCCGGAACACCGGCCAGACATCCTCGCTGCTCCAGCCGGGAAGACCCAGCTGGCGCCAATGGTCATAATCGGCGCTCTGGCCGCGCATGGCGATCATCGCATTGATGGCCGTGCAGCCGCCGAGCACCTTGCCGCGTGGATAGGCGAGCTTGCGGCCATTCAGCCCCGGCTCGTCTCGCGTCTCGAACATCCAGTCGGCGCGTGGGTTTCCGATCGCGAAGAGATAGCCGACCGGGATGTGGAACCAGATCCATCTGTCCTTTCCGCCAGCCTCCAGCAGCAGCACCCGCGTCTTTGGATCCGCAGACAACCGGTTGGCCAGGAGGCACCCCGCCGTGCCGCCGCCGACAATGACATAGTCATAGTTCCCGAAAGAGGGCCGGTCTGTCCGTGAGGTGCTCATCGTGGGGCAGGGCAGCACTCCAGGGCCCGGCGCGCAAGCCTCTTGCAGCCCCTTGTCAGCGCGGCGCATCGGGTCGGGTGAGGATGAAAGCGGCCGAGCCGGACAGGACCGCAGTCTGGACTGCTATGGTCCAGGGTGGGGCGCCGAGGCCAAGGCTCAGCGCCGGCATGGCGGCCATCACTGATACAGAGACCTGTTTTGTGCGTCGGGAAATCGCGCCATGCTCCTGCCAGTCCCGGATCAGGGGCCCGAACCGCTTGTGCGCCATGATCCAGGCATGAAGTCGCGGACTGGAACGTGCAAAGGCAAAAGCGGCCAGCAAGAGAAAAGGCGTGGTCGGCAGAAGCGGCAAAAGCGCGCCCGCCATGGCGAGGGCGACACATACCCCTCCAAGAGCCAGCCAGGCGGCGCGAAAAAGCGGATTTGGCATCGCCTTACCTTTCATGACCGCCACCATAACAGGAATAGCGGTATCCAGATCAGGGAAAGCGTGAGGGTGCCCTTTATCGCCTGATAGGCGATCCAGTACCAGAACAGGCGTTTCTTATTGGCATTCAAATATAAAATGCCGGATCTGACGCGGGTGAGCACGGACATAGTTCTTGGATAGACGGCGGCGGACGGCGCGGCAATTGCGTCAGGGCGCCGCCCGCGAATGCGTCAGCCTCCTAAAGCCGGTGGCGCGAGGCGATGCGGCGCACCATGCCGTCTGAGGATGTCATAACCAGCGTATGAGTGTGAACATGGCCGTCATCGCCGCGCACACCGCTGAGCAGGTCGCCATCGGTCACGCCTGTGGCACAGAAGACGGTCTCGCCAGACGCCAGTTCGTCCAGCTTGTATTTGCGGTCATAGTCGGTGATGCCAACGCGGGTCGCGCGCCCGCGCTCCTCCTCATTGCGGAACAAGAGACGCCCTTGCATTTGTCCGCCGACACATTTCAGCGCGGCTGCGGCGAGAACGCCCTCCGGGGCGCCGCCCTGCCCAACATAAAAGTCTATACCGGTCGAAGGATCGGTCGTGTTGATCACGCCCGCGACGTCTCCATCTGAAATAAGCCGGATCCGCGCGCCGGCCTCGCGCAGGCTCGCGATGATTTCGGCATGGCGCGGACGATCGAGGACACAGGCGGTCATTTCGGAGACTGGCTTGCCTTTGGCATCGGCCAGCGCCCTGATGTTTTCGGCGGGAGTCCGATCGAGATCGACAATCCCTTCAGGATAGCCAGGGCCGATGGCCAGCTTGTCCATATAGGTGTCGGGCGCGTAGAGGAGGCCGCCGCGCGGGGCGATGGCGAGGACGGCAAGTGCATTGGCCATGGCCTTGGCCGTCAGAGTCGTGCCCTCGAGTGGGTCGAGCGCGATATCGATTTCGGGGCCGTTCTGAGTGCCGACTTCCTCGCCGATATAGAGCATGGGCGCTTCGTCGCGTTCGCCTTCGCCGATCACGACCCGGCCCTTGAAGTCGATCGCGTTGAAGGCGGTGCGCATGGCATCGACGGCGGCTTGGTCGGCTTTTTTCTCGTCGCCGCGGCCAACTTCCTTGCTGGCGGCGATAGCTGTGATCTCGGTGACCCGGACCATGGCATCGGCCAGAAGCGGGGTAAGCAGGCTGTTCGTCATCTTGTCCCTCCGGGCGGTGACTGTCACCGCGCCTGTCAGCAATTCAATTCGGTTCGATACGGATAACTCGAATGGCATCAACCACAGTGTCGAGTTGCGAAAGTCGTGCCACCGCGTCGTCAATCTCGGCGCGTGCACAGGAATGGGTCACGATGGCGATAGGACTGACATTCTCCTCATCGGCGGAATCCTGCAGCAGCTTGTCAATCGAAACGTTCGCTTCGGCAAGGGCTTCGGATAGACTGGCCAGCGCGCCGGACCGGTCGGCCAGGGAGACATGCAGGAAGAAGGCTGACTGTTCGCTCCGCGTTGCAGCGATGAAAGTGCGTGTGTGGTGATGCGGGGCGCCGCCAAAGGCCGAGCGCACGCCCGGATTGAACAGTTTGGCGATGTCGCCCATGACCGCGCTGGCCGTCGGGCCAGGACCGGCACCAGGACCGGTCAGGGTGACCGCGCCCAAGGGCTCGCCTTCAATGCGGACCGTGTTTAGGCTACCATTCACTTGCGCCAGCGGATGGCCCAGTTCCAGTGCCATGGGGCCGACGCGGCAGATCACGCCGCCATCCGATGCGATTCCCTCTGCGATCAGCTTGATCCGATACCCCAGCCGGTCGGCCAGACGCAGGTCGAGCAGCGTGACCCCGTCAATACCCTCCAGCTCGACCTTCGAAAAATCCAGATCGGCCGAAAAGGCCATGGCCGCAAGGATGGCAACCTTATGGGCCGCATCCATGCCCGACACGTCCAGGGTGGGATCGGCTTCCGCGTAGCCAAGGCGTTGGGCCTCTGCGAGGACCTCGTCATAGCTGCGACCGCTGGACAACATTTCCGTCGTCAGGAAATTACAGGTGCCATTGAGGATGCCGGCCACCCGTGTCACCTCGACGCCACACAGGGAATCTCGCAGGGCGCGGACCACCGGCACACCGCCCGCAACGGCAGCCTCGAATAACAGATCGACCCCTTGTTCTTCAGCCAGGTCTGCCAGTGCCTGGCCATGTTCGGCGATAAGGGCCTTGTTGGCGGTCACGACCGGTTTGCCGGCGCGAAGCGCGGCCTCGACAGCGATCTTCGCGGGACCATCGGACCCGCCCATCAGTTCTATAAAGGCGTCTATTTCATCGCTTTCGGCGAGTGCAACCGCATCGTCAAACCATGAATAATTATCGATCTCGACAGGCCGGTTGCGAGAGCGCGAGCGGGCGCTGACCCCGGTCACCTGCACGTGACCGGGAAGTCGCAAACGGGTCTGGCGCTCAATCAGTTCTATCAGACCGCAGCCCACATGGCCCAGCCCCGCGATACCGAGTTTCAATGGTTTCAAAGTGAAGCGACCTCCGAAGTCATTGCGAACCACCGGATGATCCGGCAGGGTTGAATTTCTGGGCGAGAAACAGGCTCGCGGCGCCCAGGTCAAGGGCGGCGCGACCGCTTATTCCGCAGCGACACCTTCGGCGCAATCAGCCTTGCGCTGCAGATAGCGTTTGATGTTGCGAGCAGCCTGACGAATGCGCTGTTCGTTTTCGACCAGCGCAATGCGAACATGCCCCTCGCCATATTCACCAAAGCCGGTACCTGGTGAGACCGCCACATGCGCTTCATTGATGAGGTCGAGAGTGAATTCGAGGCTGGTCATGTCCGCGCAGGCTTGCGGCAATCGGGCCCAGGCGAACATGGACGCTTTTGGGTTGGGAATCGGCCAGCCGGCGCGCGTAAAACTCTCGACAAGCACATCCCGGCGTGCGCGGTAGATGCCCCGCGTTTCTTCAACACAGTCCTGCGGCCCGTCCAGCGCCGCCACGGCAGCCACCTGGATTGGCGTATAGGCGCCATAGTCGAGATAGGATTTCACCCGAGCGAGCGCTGATATCAGGCGCTCATTGCCGGCGACGAAACCGATCCGCCAGCCGGCCATGGAATAGGTTTTCGACATGGTGGTAAACTCCACCGCGATATCCTTTGCGCCATCGACCTGCAGGATGGAGGGGGTGGGCTCCTCGAAATATATCTCGTTATAGGCAAGGTCGGACAGAACCCATAAATCGTGTTTCTTGGCGAATTTTACCGCTTCGCGATAGAAATCGAGATCGCACACGGCAGCCGTCGGATTGGAGGGATAGCAAAGCACCATCGCGGTCGGCGGGGGCACGCAATGACGCACGGCCTTGCCGAGATTAGACAGGTATTGCTCTGGCGTTTCAGCCGGCACGCCGCGTATCGAGGCTCCGGCAATGATGAATCCGAAATGGTGCAAAGGGTATGAAGGGTCAGGTGCGAGAATGATATCGCCCGGCGCGCTGATCGCTTGTGCTAGATTTGCAAAGCCTTCCTTGGAGCCGAGCGTGACGATCACTTCCCTGTCCTTGTCGAGTTCCACATCCCAGCGGCGGCGATAATAGTCGCGCACAGCCCGGCGCAGTCCGTTTATGCCGCGCGAAGCTGAGTAGCCATGGACATTCGGCCGCTGGGCGGTTTCGGCCAGCTTGTCGATAATGTGCTGCGGGGTCGGAAGGTCGGGATTGCCCATGCCGAGATTGATGATGTCGGCCCCGTCCGCGCGCAGCTCGGCCGCGCGGCGATTGACCTGCTCGAAGACATAGGGCGGCAGTCGGCGTATCTTATGAAATTCGTGCGGCATCGGGCACCTGCTCGGCAAATAGGGGGTCAGCTCTGGGCGCGGGGGCGGGCGAACAGCATTCTGAGGGCTTCGGCATCCTCATCGGTCAGGAAATCGCCGGATGTGTCGAGAGCAGCCATTTCCGCGCGCAGGGACTCCGCCCAAGCCAGCATCTCCTCTAGCTCAAGACCCGCCGGGACCGCGCGCGGATCCATGCGGAACAATGTTTCTGCGCGCTGCACTGCACTGCGTGTGGTTTCCAGTCGGTTGGAGCGCCGGTCTTCGTCCGACAAGGTTGGGATCGTCCCTATGTGCGGATAGCCCTCACCGATCACCTCAGTCTTGCGCGCCTCATACCAGTCTGGCGCATTTGACATCGTGTCACGCACTGTATCGTAGGAATTGGCACACCCCGTCAGGGCGGCGGCAAACAGGGATAGGCGGAGGATCATACGCTTTTCTGCCTTCGGACTCACAAATTCCAAATCATTTTGTTACCATAAACACGGCGTTGAAGAAGGGCGATGATGAGGCAATGGCAGATATGTCCGGAAAAAAATCCGATCCGCCGGAATCGCTGAGTGATGTGATCAAGGCTCAGGCGCCAGAAATGGTCCAGCAACTGAGCGTCAATCTCTCTCGCGCGCTGGTCGAGAGCCAGCAGCTGCTGGCTGAGGCGATGGGGCGCGGACCAGCAGCGATGGGCGATCCCGGCGACCATCCTCTGGCGATCGGTTCGGGCCGCTCCATGGCACGCGTCGGACAGTCTCTCGCCGCACATCCTGACAAGATCGTCACTGCGAATCTCTCCTTGTGGCGTGACTATGTCGAGCTTTGGGGCGACCTGATGTCCGGTCAGCATCGTGAAACCGGCCGCGACCGGCGGTTTTCCGATGCAGAATGGACCACCAATCCGATGTTTGAGTTCATGCGTCGCTCCTATGAAATCAACACAAACTGGCTGATGTCCCTCGTCGATGGCGCGGACGATATCGGCGAGCAGGACCGGCGCAAAGCGCGTTTCATGGCCCGCCAGACGATCGACGCCTTCGCGCCGACCAATTTCTTTGCGACCAACCCGGCCGCACTGAAGAAAATGATCGAGTCCGGCGGCGAGAGCGTCATTGAAGGGCTGCGCCAAGCGCGCGAAGACCTGGCGCGCGGGCAGGGCAAGCTGGCCATCAGCCAGACCGATGAGTCCGGCTTCCGTATCGGCGAGAATGTCGCCACCGCGCCGGGAAAGGTCGTCTTCCGCAATGAACTGATCGAACTGATCCAGTATGAGCCCAGCCAGAAGAAGGCCCATGAAATCCCGCTGGTGATCTTCCCGCCCTGGATCAACAAATTCTATATCCTCGATCTTCGCGAGGAGAACTCCATGATCCGCTGGCTACGCGACCAGGGGCTCACCGTGTTCGTGGTTTCCTGGCGGTCCGCCGACGATGTGACTAAGGATTTCGGCTGGGACGATTATGTCGAGAAGGGCATTTTTACGGGTATCGAAGAAGCGCTTGAGGAAACGGGTGCTGAACAGGTGAACGCGGTCGGCTATTGCATCGGCGGCACGCTGCTGACCAGCGCGCTGTCTTACATGGCGAAAAAGGGCGATGACCGGATCCGCTCGGCGACTTTCTTTGCCAGTCAGTCGGATTTCGAGAAGGCCGGCGACCTGCTGGTGTTTACCGATCCCGATGCAGTGGCGCAGGTCCAGCATATCATTGATGAAAATGACGGGATCATGCCCGGCGAGGTGATGGGCGAGACCTTCAACTGGCTGCGCCCGGTCGATCTGGTCTGGCGCTATGTCGTCGATAATTACATGATGGGCAAGAAGCCCCGTCCGTTCGACCTTCTTTACTGGAACGCCGACCAGACCAATATTCCTGGTCCCACGCACATCACTTATCTGCGTGATTTCTACGGCCACAATGCCCTCTCACGCGGGCAATTCAAAGTGCTGGGCGAGACGGTCGATCCGCGCGACATCACAATTCCCATTACCGTCCAGTCCAGCCGCGACGATCATATCTGCCCTTATGACTCGATCTATCGCACGGCGCAGCTGTTCAGTGGCCCGGTCCAGTTTGTGCTCGCCGGTTCGGGGCATATTGCGGGTGTCGTCAACCACCCCGATGCCAAGAAATACCAGCACTGGACGCGCGAAGGCGAACTGCCCGAATCGGTGCAGCAATGGGTCGATGAGGCTGAGGAAACTCCGGGATCCTGGTGGCCGACCTGGTGGAAATGGCTCAAGCCACTCTCCGGACAAAAGGGCGATTCATTGGAGCCGGCCGATAAGGGGCTTGGTGCGGCGCCGGGTTTCTATGTGACCTGCCGCCTGAACGACATGGCTGAAGCGCGCGCTGCCGCTAAAACGCTCGAACCACCGGCACCCAAGCGCAAGAAGGCGCCAGCCAGAGCCAGGACCAGAAAGGCTGAACCCGCACCGGCGCAGGCTGAAACCGCCAATCCGACGAAGACGACAAAGGCCACGAAGCCGAAGGCGAAGGGTCCGACAAAGCCGAAATCCACGCCCAAATCCGGCAATGGGAGCGCCAGTAAGCCGGCCTCGTGAGCAAGCCTGACACCGCACCGGGCGGTTTGGCTCACTCCGATTCGCGTTTCAGTTCATGATCTCGGCAGCTTTCGCGCCGAAATAGGTGATGATCCCGGCGGCGCCGGCGCGTTTGAAGGCGAGCAGCGTTTCCATCATCACCCGCTCGCCATCGATCCAGCCCTTTTCGGCGGCCGCCATGATCTGGGCATATTCGCCTGACACCTGGAAGGCGATCGTTGGAATCGCGAACTCGTCCGACACGCGCCGGACGATATCCAGATAAGGCAGGCCCGGCTTGATCATCACCATATCCGCCCCCTCGGCAATATCGAGTGCGACTTCGCGCAGGGCTTCGTCGCTATTGGCCGGATCCTGCTGATAGGTATTCTTGTCGCCGACCAGGGCGGAAGCAGAGCCAATGGCGTCGCGGTAAGGGCCATAGAAACCGCTCGCATATTTGGCCGCATAGGAGAGGATCAGCGTATTGACCTGGCCCTCGATTTCCAGTGCGGCCCGGATCGCGCCGATCCGGCCATCCATCATGTCGGACGGCGCCACGACATCGGCGCCCGCGCGCGATTGCATCACGGCCTGCGCGACGAGACGTTCCGTGGTTGCGTCATTGAGGACATAACCGGCTTCATCGATCACGCCGTCATGGCCGTGGCTGGTGAACGGGTCCAGCGCGACATCGCAGACAATGCCCACCTCAGGTGCAGCATCTTTCATGGCCTTGATCGCAGTCGGCACCAGCCCGTCCGGATTGAGTCCTTCAGTGCCCTCCTCATCCTTCCTGGCCGGGTCGATGTGCGGGAATATGGCAATCGCGGGGATGCCCAGATCGCGTGCGCGGCGCGCGGCGCGTGCCGCTTCCGCAACGTTGAGCCGGTCATTGCCGGGCATGGATTCGACCGGAATTCGCGGTGTCTCGCCATCATGCACGACGATCGACCAGATCAGGTCTGATGGTGTCAGGACGGACTGGGCGGTCAGGTCACGAATCCAGGGTGCCTGGCGCAACCGGCGAAGACGCGTGGCGGGGAAAGCCTGAGGATACATAGTCATGACCGGTAGTCTTGCCGCGTGAACTCCGGCTTGTCACCTGCAGCTCTCAATCTGCTGGTCATTCATGAATGCGCGGTCTAAGCTTATTTTCGCGCTTGGTGAGGGTTAAGCGCTTCAGGTGAGGGTGACAGCGTATGAGCGATATCTTCCTGAGCTACCGGCGTAGCGATCAGCCGCTCGCGCGTGCTCTCGTGGAAGCTTTGCAGTCGCGCGGCGTGAATGTCTGGTGGGACCAGAAGATCGAGGGCGGTGAGGACTGGCGCGATGCCATCGTCGAGGGACTGACCGGCGCAAATGTGCTCGTCATCCTGTTCTCGAACGAATGCAACGCCTCCAAACAGCTCAAGAAAGAGCTGGCGATTGCCGACACGCTCGACAAGGAGGTTGTCCCGGTCCTGATCGAGGACACAAAGCCCAAGGGCCACTATCTCTATGAACTGGCCGCCCGTAACTGGTTGCAGATCTTTCCCGAGCCGCTCTCCAAGATCGACACGCTTGCCGACCGCCTCGCCAGGGAAATCCTAGACGATCGCATCCCGGATGCCGGAAGCGTTGCAGCGCCAGACCCGGCACGGTCGGCGTCGGGGGCGGGGCTGTCGGTCGATGCGCCGACCGACCAGGCCGTTGCTCCTCCGCATCTCGCTGAACCGGATGGCGCTCCCGGCGAGGCGCCGCCGCTCGCTGCTGGCACAGTCGAGCGAGTGGTTGAGAAGGCCCGGCGTGCGGATAAGGCTGACAAGGGCCTTCGCGATTTCATGCCATTCAAATGGTATGAACTGGTCCTGATCGCTGGGCTGACAGTCCTTTTTGGAGCGGTGGCGGAAACCGCTGAAATGCAGGTCTTCGACGGTTTGTTCATGGGAGTTTTCTCGGCCCTGGCCATCGCGACCCTGGTTTTCCCTTTCCGCTATTATCTTCGTCGCCGGCGTGTGCGCCACGCCTTGCTGTATTACATGATGAGCACAGGCCTTCTCGCCCTGGCCCTCGGTCTGATGTCTGGGATCCATCCAGAATTTGCCCAGGGCGGTGCGATGGAAAGCCTGCTCATCAACATCGTGGTCGCGCTTATCATCTGGCTGATCTTCGCGCTGATTGCGTTCGGGATTTACGGCATTCTGCATTTCCAGCGTACGCTGCGCTCCTTCCGCGACAATGTTGAGGCGGTCTAGGCCGCACCAGAAAGGACGCACCCATTGGACTATGACATCTTCCTCAGCTATCGCCGCGCCGACCAGGCGGTCGCCCGCAAGATCGTCGAGGCGCTGGAGGCGCGCGGTGTCCGGATCTGGTGGGACCAGAAGATCGAGGGCGGTGAGGACTGGCGCGATGCCATTGTTGACAGTCTCACGCGCTCATCGGTGCTGGTGATCCTGTTCTCCGAGGATTGCAACGATTCCAAACAGCTTCGTAAAGAGCTGGCCATTGCCGATACGATGGACAAGGAAATCGTCCCGGTCCTGATCGAGGATACCCAGCCCAAGGGCCATTTCCTCTATGAACTTGCCTCGCGCAACTGGATCCAGATCCATCCCAATCCCGAACGCAAGGTCGATGATCTCGCGCTTCGCCTTGAGAGCGTAGTGCGGAGCGCGGCGGGCAAGGCCATGGAGCCGGCGGCGGAAGTGACCGAGCCATCGACAAGCAAGGTGCGCGCGAAAAGGGCCGAAAAAGCCGTCGAGACCAAACGCAAGCGTGACCGGCGCAAGGCCGGCATGCGCGATATCCTGCCTTTCCGCTGGATCGATATCCCGCTCGTCGCGGTGCTGGCCATCGCCATTACCATCTGGATGGAACCCAGTCACAACCAGCCCAATGAGATGGCGACAATGTTCTCGGTCGGGATATTCGTCTGCCTCGTCCTGGCGCTGTATTGTGCGATCATCTTCCCGGTGCGCTATTATATGCGCAAACGGCGTTTCTGGCGGGCGGTCTCACGCTATTTCGTGTCCAGCCTTCTCCTCTACGCCTTTACTTTCGGGCTCTATTCCGTTGGCACGGTCGCATTTGAGCTGCGCAATTTCGGGGACCCGCCGGAATTCGGGATGATTCTGGGCGTGATCTGGCTTGTCCTCGGCGTGCTGGCATTCTTCTTCTATGCGATCCTTGCTGCCCAGAGAGCGGTGCGCAGCTTCCGCAGCAATGTCGAGACGATCTGATGGAGCCGGTCAGAGAAACGGGATGAGCCCACAATTCTTCCTCATGAAGCAGCGGGCCGAGACATCCAGTTTCTCCGTCTGCGCAACTTCGATCTCCAGCATCCAGTCGGCCAGTTTCTCACGCTTGATCTCCCTGAACCCGATTGACTTGTAGAACGGGCCATTCCAGGGCAGGTCGCGAAAGGTCGAAAGGGTGACCGACTTGAAGCCGCGTGAGCGGGCATCGCCAATCACCCGGTCCACCAGCGCACGGCCAAGCCCTTGCCTACCCTCATCAGGATGCACGGAGACCTGGTCGAGATAAAGCGTGTCGCTGCGCACTGAGGTCAGCGTGAACCCCGCTGCCTGTGCGGTCCATTTGTGACGCATGACGAACACCTCACGCGCATCTATCGCAGCCTCAAGCACATGGGCGGGAACATGTTCCCCCAGCCCCTCCTCGCGGATCAGGTCGGTATCGGCGAACAGGGCATTGGCGGCGATATCGATCTCGACAAGGCGTGGGATATCGGCGCGATCGGCGCGCGTGATATCGAAAGGCAGATCCTTCTTGCGCATTGACCCCGCGCCCTCCTGTGGCATGTCCATACCGAACCTTTAAGCGGATTCCGGGAGAATTTGCCAATGTCGGTTATGCTGACAGACGAACAGACCATGATCCGGGACATGGCGCGGCGCTTCGCCGACGAGCAGCTGAGCCCGCATTCGCAGCATTGGGACGCCGAGAGTGTCTTCCCGGTCGAGACCATACGCGCCACGGCCGCGCTCGGCTTTGCCGGCATCTATATCGATGAGGCGCATGGCGGGTCGGGGCTTGGCCGCCTTGATGCGGCGCTGATCTTCGAACAACTCTCCCATGGCGATGTCTCGACCGCCGCCTTCATCTCGATCCACAATATGGCCAGCTGGATGATTGCGCGGTTCGGCAATGACGACCAGCGCGCGCAATGGCTTGGCCGGCTGACCTCCATGGAGCTGATCGCCAGCTATTGCCTGACCGAACCGGGCTCTGGCTCGGACGCGGCTGCGATGAAGACCCGCGCGGTGAGGGATGGCGATGACTATCTCCTGACCGGTTCGAAACAGTTCATCTCCGGGGCGGGCACTTCGGATGTCTATGTTGTCATGGCGCGAACCTCTGATGACGGCGCAAAAGGTGTTTCGACATTTATCGTGGAAAAGGACATGCCCGGCCTCTCATTCGGCGCGAATGAGGCCAAGATGGGCTGGAAGTCACAGCCGACCCGGCAGGTCCTGTTCGACAATGTGCGCGTGCCTGCGAAGAACCGTGTTGGCGAGGAAGGCCATGGCTTCCGCTTTGCCATGGCGGGGCTGGATGGCGGCCGGCTGAACATCGCCGCCTGTTCGCTCGGCGGGGCGCAGCTCGCCCTCGACAAGGCACTGGCCTATGCAAAGGAGCGCGAGCAGTTCGGCCAGCCCATCGGCGATTTCCAGGCGATCCAGTTCAAGCTCGCAGACATGGAGACCGAGCTGCAGGCCGCCCGTGTGATGCTTTATGAGGCCGCGCGCCGGCTCGATATGAAAGACCCGAAGGCGACGCGCTGGTGCGCCATGGCCAAGCGGTTTGTCACCGATACTGGGTTCAGGGTCGCCAATGAGGCGCTGCAGATCCATGGCGGCTATGGCTATCTGCGCGATTATGGCGTGGAACAGATCGTGCGTGACTTGCGCGTCCACCAGATCCTGGAGGGCACGAACGAAATCATGCGGGTGATTGTCAGCCGGGACATGCTGAAAGGGTAGGGCAGGGAGAAACGCCGGCGCTGTTCCTGAGGCTGTGTTCAGTCGGACCTGTTCGGCGCGATCCTCGAGCGCAGCCAGCCCCAGAGCGTGTTACCGTTCAGCAAGTCCCTATAGGCGGCATCGAAATATCGCTCCACGCCAGGCGCATCGGAGAACATCTGCACGCGGTTGCGCCTGATATCGGCGGGATCGAAATGGCGCACGGGCCTGGCCGGGTTGCCGGCGGCGATCGTATTGGCCGGAATGTCGCTGACCACGACCGAGCGCGCACCGATCACCGAATTCTCGCCAATCGTCACGCCCTTGCCGACAAAACTGCCATCACCCAGCCAGACATTGTTGCCCAGCGTGACAGGATCGGTCAGGCCATGCACATCGGTGCGGTCATGGACGCCATGCCAGTCGCAATCAGTGATGGTTGATCCATGACCGAACATGCAGCCGGAACCGATGGTGATCCGCTCTCCGGCCATGAAGCGGCAACCCGGTGTGATGAGGCAGGCATCGCCGAATATGAGCTTTGCCTCGCCACCCGGCGGCGCCCAGCAGGTCAGCCGCACCATCGCATCTGACGAGGCGATGATATGAAGGCTTGCGCCGGCCTCAATCCCGCCCCCGAACAGGCGGACTGACCATGGCTTGGCCATCCGCCAGTCGGGTCCAAGCCGGTCGATATGGGGAACCACACGCCAGGCTGCATAGCGGTGCTCAAGGTGCCGGTTGAGCCTGTACATCCAGAAGGGGCGGGCATCGCGTCTCATGGGATAACGTAGACGTCGATTTGCTTGGCAAAGAATGAAGTGGACGGCTTGTCAGTTGAGGAAAGTCGCGATTTTCCAGAACAGCCACATCGCCAGCGCGCAGAAGAGAGCGCCGCTGAGCGTTACGCCAAGCCGGGTCCACAGGCCGATCTCGATCTCGCTGGAGATCGTCCACACGACCCAGCCGCCGAAGGCCGCAGCCATCGTGCACAAAACCCATTCTGTCGCGATTTCGATCAGCCGGTCGGCGCGGTCGAGCAGTTTGAAAAGGCGTTTGAGATCCATGCCAAACCCTGCCAATTCAGGTGTTAATGGCGGCCTTGCAGAAATGATCTATTCCATCCGAACTTTCCCGGACCTGATCCGGGGTTTGTCCGAGATGGTGCGCAACCTATACGCCCGGTGCCCTCACCCTCGCTTCAGGCGGGTGGCCTGTCTCACGGTCTGCTGGCCCGCGATGCAGTGAGCGCATTGGTGTCGCCGGCAGCCGTCATCATTCCGGTGTGTCTCCTAGACGTCGATCAGCTTGCGTTTGCAGACAGGGAACATCCGTCCCAGCGGCCCGGTTTCAATCGGTTTGACTTCGATCCGCTACCGCCACATCCTGCCAACAGAGAAAAAGACTGTGGGAGGATCTGTCGTGGCCGGGCTGTCTATAACACCTGTTGAAGGTGCCGGTGCCGAGATCAAAGGCTTGGATGTCCGCAAGGCGACGTCTGGAGAATTTGACGCCATCCGGGAGGCTTTCGCTGAACATGGCGTGATTTTCCTGCGAGATCAGATGCTCAGTGAACACGACCATATCGCGCTTGCGGAGCGCTTCGGTGACATCAACATCAACCGCTTCTTTGCCGCCCATCCGGACCATCCCGAAATCGCCATGGTCGCCAAGGAGCCGGACCAGACTGACAATATTGGCGGTGGCTGGCACACAGATCATTCCTATGACCGCGAGCCGGCGCTGGGGTCGATCCTCGTCGCGCGTGTGCTGCCCGAAACGGGTGGCGACACCTGGTTTGCCTCCATGTATGGCGCCTATGAGACTCTGGATGCGGCGACCCGGGCTGAGATCGAGGGCCTGCGCGCCGTTCATTCAGGCAAGCATATTTTCGGCGAGGCGGCTGACAGCTATTACAATACGAGCGATGCCGGCAGCCACGATGAGGGCACGCAGCGCATTGGCAACGCTGCGGTGGCCGAGCAGCTGGAGGATGTGGTTCATCCTGTGGTGATCAATCACCCGTTGAGTGGCCGGCGCGCCCTCTATGTGAACCCGGCCTTCACCGTCCGCTTCGAGGGGATGACAAAAGAGCAATCGCAGCCGCTGCTGTACCGGCTCTATGCCCATTGCATCGCCGGAAGCAGTTTCCATCACCGTTTCAAATGGCGGCCCGGTTCGGTGGCTTTCTGGGATAATCGTGCGACCTGGCACTGGGCGCTGAATGATTATCATGGCCAGCGCAGGGTGATGTACCGGATCACGATCGAGGGTGGGCCGCTGAACGCCTAAGCGGGCGCAGGATCAGTCTTCGGCCTGTTCGGTCAGGTTCGATTCGATTTACGGCACTTTGTCGGGTGCGGCCTCCGGGGGCTGCCCGCAGGCCGCGAGGAGCATCCCCGCGGCCGAGAGAACAAGACCGCCCAAAGCGCTACTCCTCCCCGCCCTCGTCGCTGGCACCATCCGGTGCGATCTGCGAGCAGCGCTTGAGCGTGCGTGACAGGCCTTTCGAACCGTAGATCCAGAGCGTGTCGCCGGCTGTGTTCAGCATGAAGGTGTAGTTCCAGGTTGAAACTTCGTCATTCATTTCGCAGCCCGCTTCAAGGCTGAATATCGAGACGAGGCCGGAGCGATTCGTACTCGCTTCAGGTGCTTCGGGATCGAATGTGCAGCTCGCGCCGATCACGCCTGTGGTAAATTCGGTCTCGCCGATCTCCCAGGGGGCCTCTTTACACGACTCGGCGCTATAGCCCCATTTGTCCTGGACCTGCGTGAAGGGCGCGGGTTCCATATTCACGGCTACCGGGCGGAACATGCCGCTACCTTGCTGGGCGATTGCGGGCAGGGCGAGCGCGAATGCGCTGGCGGCGGCGGAAATCTTGGCGATGCGGTTCATGGCTCCAAAGGTCCTCCCAATGATCGCTTTGCGGCGGGCCGGCCCGTCTGAGGCCGGAACAACCAGACTACACTCTTCACTTGCCTGTCAGAAACGCATGACGCAACTGTGAGAATGCAAGAACAGGAAAAACAAGGTCCGGGGAGAGTCGCCACATGTCACAACCTGTCATCATCGCAGAGGAAGGCGCCATTGGCCGGATCACGCTCAACCGGCCGAACGCCCTGCATTCTCTGAACCAGGAGATTTGTGAGATCGTCCTGGGAGCACTGACCCGTTGGGCCACCGATGATACGATAGCCTTTGTGCTGGTCGATCATGCCGAGGGCACGCGTGGATTCTGTGCTGGAGGTGATATCCGCATGCTGGCCGAAAGCGGCGCGGGGGACGGGGCACAGGCGCGTGCTTTCTTTGCTGCAGAATATCGGATGAATGCCGCGATCAAAGCCTTTCCCAAGCCCTATATCGCGCTGCTGGATGGCGTTACCATGGGGGGCGGTGTCGGCATATCTGTTCACGGCACTCACCGCGTGGCGACGGAGAAGACCGTCTTTGCGATGCCTGAAACGGGCATCGGATTGTTTCCCGATGTCGGCGGGGGCTGGTTCCTACCGCGCCTGCGCGGGCGGCTCGGCACCTGGCTGGCACTCACTGGGTGCCGGCTGAAGGGGATCGATGTAGCGGCGGCGCGTGTGGCGACGCATTATGTGCCTTCCGAACTGCTTCCCAATCTGAAAGTTCAGCTGCGCCAGGCCGATTTTTCCAGCGGGGCGGCGGAACTGGTGAATGAAATTCTCGGCGCGATGAGCCACAGGGTGCCTGAGGGCAGTTTCGAGACGCACATGGCGACGCTGAACCTCTGCTTTGGCGGCGACACGGCTGAGGACATTATCGCCGCGCTGGAGGCGAGTGAGGATCCCTGGGCCGGCGAACAGCTCGACATATTGCGAGCGAAATCGCCTGAAACCGTGAAGGTCGCGCTACGCCAGCTTCGCGAGGGCGCACGGCTGGAGACGTTCGAGGAAAACATGCAGATGGAGTACCGGATCGGCTGGCGAAAAGTGCAGAGTGCCGATTTTCTGGAAGGTGTGCGGGCGGTTCTCATCGACAAGGACAATGCGCCGAACTGGTCGCCGGCCCGGGTCGAGGATGTCCGCGACGAGGACGTGGCGCGCTATTTCGAGCCGCTCGGCGAAAATGAGCTGGCCTTGTGATGGAAGCGCTTGGCGATGCCGGCGCCTGGTGTGCGAGCTATATCGACGCCTTCAACTCTGCCGATGCCAGAAAGATAACGGCGCATTGGAGTTTCCCGGCCCTGATCTACCAGGCCGGGGGGCGGATTGTGTTTGATGATGCGGAGAAGTTCACCCGGAACACGAAAGCCCTGCTCGGTTTCTATGAACGCCAGGGCGTAGCGTGGGCTGAACGAACCCTTGTCGATACGCTTTCGATGGGACCGGAAGGCCTTGCGATCACGGTTAAGGATCGAATGCTCGCTGAAAATGGCGAGGAGATTGTCGAATGGCGCGCGGCCTATCTCCTGCAGACGGTTGCAGGGGTTTGGCGGGCGAGCGCGGCCTTCGCTGATGGTGAGATGGCAGCCTGGGCCCGGCGTGGAACGCCTCTTGGCGGGAAGTGATCCGACTCAAACGGAAGAAGTCACTAATGGATTTGATGTGGTGTTAACTAATCGACCGTCACAAAAAGACGTCATTAACGAATAATCAGCGTACGTGGCTTATATACACTCAAACTACAACAAAAGTTGAGTGGTGATGGCAATGACACAAGACAATGCGGCATTCGATGAAAATGATGTCCTGCAGGCCGAATCGGACTTCCTGAAGTCCCTGACACTGTTGGAGCAGGCCCATCGCCGGCTTCATGATGTGGTCAAGGATGACCTGGAGCGTGCTGGCGAGCGCTCTCTGACAGGTGTTCAGGCACTTCTCCTGTATGAAATTGGCGTTGGTGAGACCCCGGCCTCATCCCTGCGTGCGCGCGGTGCCTTTGCCGGCACCAGTCTGTCTTACAACGTCAAGAAGTTGCAGGAGGGCGGGTATCTCACCCAGCGGCGTTCTGAGGCCGACAAGCGCACAGTGCATCTGCGCCTGACCGAACGCGGCCTGAAAGTTCGCAAGCGCGTCTCGCAACTGTTCGACCGTCAGGCTCAGGCGCTGGAGCCGACCGCAAGCATGCGCGCGGACGATCTCAGCCATCTGAACAAGTCTCTTTCACGGCTGGAACGTTTCTGGGCCGACCAGATTCGCTACCGCCTCTGATCATTGCCTGAGGCGCTGATCGGCAGGAATTCCCGGTCAGGTTGCTGGAATCGGTTTTCTTTGTCGTTACGGTTGTGGAATGCGCCGTATCGTTACGATCCTACTGGTTGCTGCCGTCTGCCGACCTGCACAGGCGGGGCCCTGGGTGCGTGCGAGCGGTGAGGGCTATGGGCGCGCTGCTGTAGCAGGCGAGCGTGTCAGCGGCCTCGATGCCGTTCGTTATGACGGCTATGGCGAGTATGGTCTCAACGATCAATGGACACTGACGCTTAAGGCTGAGCAGGTCCGGTTCCAGGGTAATGAAGATTTCACCTCGGAGGGTTTCCGCGCCACCGTGCGCAGAGGGCTTTATCAGCGGGGCGCCATAAAGGTAGCCGTTGAAATCGGCGCTATACATGGAGCGGCCATTGGCGGTGTACGCGGTTGCGACAGGCTTGGCGGGGAAGCGCGGCTGAGCACCGGAATGTCAGGCAGCTGGTCCGGCACGGACTGGTATATCTTCGCGGATGCTGCAACGCGGCTCCATGCGGAGGGCTGCTGGCGCGATCGGGTCGAATTCGGCGGCGCACAGGAAATTGCTCCCAATATCTTCCTCACCAATCAGTTCTGGTTTGAGCGCGGTAGCGAAAATGCCCGCTCCGACAAGGTCGAAACCGGCCTGCTCTGGCGGCGTGGGGAGATCGACCTTTCGATGGCGTGGAGAGAGGAACTGAGCGGACGATTTGAAGAATCAGGCCTGGTTGTCGCGCTTGCCAGCCGCTTCTGAGCAAACGAAGCCCGAACGTCCCGGAACGCCAGTTCTCCGGGGCTCGTTTTGGCTTCAGGAGTGAGGGGCGGTGCTCACTCTTTGTCAGTATAACCTGACTCGAGCATGATATAAGCGATCACGGCCGTCCGATCATCGGGGCGGCGCACGCCGGCAAAACTCATCCGGTTGCCAGGCAGGAAGCCACGCGGATCGGCCAGCCATTGTTCCAGCTGCTGCGGCGTCCAGTCGAAATCGGCCTCAATCAGGGCGCGGGAATAGTTGAAGCCCTCGAGCTCGCCGACCTTCCGGTCGAACATGCCATACAGGTTTGGCCCCACCCGGTTGCCAGCGCCTTCCTCGATCAGGTGGCAGGACTGACAGAGCCGGAAAGTTCGCTTACCGACATCGTAGTTGGCCGTGTTGAAGGGCGCCGGCAGGGCAGCAAACGGATTTTCCTGCTCCGCCGCCGCTTCAGTGTCGCCGGCATCGGTCCCTGCCTCCGCCGTGTCAGTCTCAGCCGGAGAGTCATTGGGCCGGACCTGCGGTGCAGCTGTGGACGTCGTCTCCGGCGCTGGTGTCGCGGGTGCGGCGGTCTCAGGCTTGGGTGGAGTTTCTGCCGCCTCCTGCCCTGTGTCATTGCTGCCACCGCAGGCGGCCAGCACCAGTGCCAGAGCGGCTGCGCTGGAAAATGCGAGTGTCCGGATCATGTCGGTCTCCCCTTGAAACGAGTGCAAGATTGTCTTTAACAGCATTCCGAGCCATGGCGAGGGGGCCAAATAGACGCGCGACACGATAGGTTTCAGGCGGGGCTACTGGATATCGCCCTCGCCTACAGGCAGCGGCTTGCCGTTTAACAATGGCTGCGCGGCAGCGTTCGGGTCGATGGGCTGGGAGACTTTCCCGAAGGCGATTTGTGTGCGCAGCGCCGGCGCGTTGCCGGTCGGACCTTCAAAGCTGTGAAAGGCTGCCTCGATCAGTTCGGTGACATGCCGGTTACGCGCGCCCGAGGTTCGCCCGCCGAGCATCACGGTGATAATTCGCCGGTCCCCGCGCATGGACGAGGCCATGAGATTGAACCCTGAAGCGCGCGTATAGCCGGTCTTGATTCCGTCGACACCATCGACGCGGCCCAGAAGCTTGTTGTGGTTCTTGTAGGAACGCCCGCCCCAGTCGAACTGCGTGGTGGAGAATGAGTGGTAATATTCCGGATGGTCTTCCAGTACCGCTTCGGCCAGAACGGCCATGTCGCGCGCTGTCGACAGCTGGCGGGAATCGGGCAGTCCGGAAGCATTGTAAAAATTCGTGGAATTCATGCCGAGCGTGCGTGCCTTGACGGTCATCAGCGCTGCGAACCGATCCTCACTGCCGCCGATCTTCTCAGCCACCACAACGGCGACATCATTGGCCGATTTCGTCACTAGCGCATCAATAGCGTCGCGCACGCTGATTGTATCGCCCGCCGACAGGCGCAGGTTCGACGGGGGCTGACGTGCGGCGGTTTTCGACACGGTCAGCCTGTCATCCAGTGAGATCCGGCCAGCCTTGATCTCGTCGAACAGCATGTAGAGCGTCATTACCTTGGTCAGCGATGCGGGATAACGTGGGGCATCGGCATGGCGCGCATGCAGGACGGTGTCGGTCTCCGCATCGATTACTATGGAGGCATATTTTTCAGCATTCGCTGCCCCGGCTGGCATTGCAATCAGCGCGCCGCCGACTATGAGGCCGGCGAGGACATACCGAGACAATAGCTTTTGTGTCATGCACCGCTCCCTTCGAATTCCCTCGAATGCTGCCATGACCCCAGCCACCAGCATGAACCATAGAGTCGGCCTATTCCGTTGACCAGTCGTTAAGGCATGGCGCTGGCTTACAAAATCCTCATGCGGCGACGAGCACCCTTAGTGTGTCAACCAATGAGCATTGGAATTGGTGCGCTGCACAAAAATATCTTGCAATTGCGAAGGCGGCATGCTATCTCGCAGACATCGTCCTAGTGGGTCGGCCCCGGACCCACGAGAATCCAAATGAGGTACTACCATGGCCAAGACCGCCCAGACTCAGAACCCGTTCGCAATGTTCACTTCAAACGGCGTGATGAACAATGATGCAATGCGCGAGAACATGGACCGCTTTGTGTCCATGGCCGGCAACATGACCGAGCTGTCGCGCGAAGGCTTTCAGGCCTGCGCCGAAGCCGCCCGTGTCACCGCAAAAGGTGCGCAGGAAGCCAATTCCAAGACGATCGCATACATGCAGAGCGCGATGAGCGAGTCGATGGAAGCGACCAAGACAGTTGCTGGCGCCAAATCCATGCAGGAAGCGGTGGAGGTTCAGGCGAATTTCGCTAAGTCGGCGCTTGACGCCTACATGACCCAGATGTCGTCGATTGCGAGCCTTATGGCTGATACGATGCGCGAAGCGACCCAGCCGCTGAACGCCCATGCTGGTCAGATGGTTGAAAAGCTCCAGGCGGTGAAGTAGGCTGCCTGTCAGTAGAGTGGCGTAAGAGTAAGAAAGTCGGCCTCTGTTTGAGGCCGGCTTTTTCTTATGCTGCGAATGCGTAGGAATGCGATTTGGGGCGATCTATGACCGAGCGGATTGATTTTGCAGCGCTTGTGCGTCCCGAGACCCCGAATACTTACCTTCTAGCGCCTGATGGGCTTTGCAAGCGCGCTGTTCCGGACATGATTTCGCCGGTCTTCAACGATTCGCTGCACGCTACCTATGAGCGACTGCTTGCGCGCATTGCAGCGCGTCCGCGCTGGCGGCTGGTAATGGAAGACCCCGGCGCGCATGCACTCCAGTTTGTCGCTGTCAGCGCCGTTTTCCGATTCAGGGATGATGTCGATGCGATGGTCCTGGATGGGCCTGGGGGGCAGGGGTCGCAGCTGGCTATCTATTCGCGCAGCCGTCTCGGTCACAGCGATCTGGGGGCCAATCGCCGGCGCGTATCGGACCTGATCGAAAGCCTGCGCGAATGAAAAAAGCGCGTTCGGGCGTAATCGGGCCTTGAAACAGTCGCGCTCCATGGTCAGGCTTCCTTCTGACAGAAGAAGGCCTATCTTGTCTGCCATGCGAGAGACACAATCCCAGTTCACCATGTCCGATGAGGGCGAGTCCGACGGCGGTAGTGTCGACGGTGACCAGAATACAGGCGTTGCGACGCGAACGCGCGTGAAAACAAAGCGTCCGTCGCTCTATCGCGTCATGCTGCTGAACGACGACTATACGCCTATGGAATTCGTCGTTTTCATTCTCGAGCGGTTCTTCAACAAGAGCCGCGAGGAAGCCACCCGGATCATGCTACATGTGCATCAGAAGGGTGTGGGGCTTTGTGGGGTGTACACATATGAGGTGGCGGAGACAAAGGTGGCGCAGGTGCTCGACATGGCCCAGCGCAACGAACATCCGCTCCAGTGTGTGATGGAAAAAGACGATTAGAGGATAAGCGATTTGCCCAGCCTGACCCCCTCACTCGAAACCGCTCTGGAGCGTGCACTCAATCTCGCAGCCGAGCGCGACCATGAATATGCCACGCTTGAGCACCTCCTGCTTGCCCTCGTTGAGGATGATGAAGCGGCCGAGGTAATGACCGCCTGCAAGGTTGAGATTCATCGTCTGCGCGAGGATCTGACCAATTATCTCGATGACGATCTTTCAAGTCTGATTGTCGAGGATTCCGAAGGACGAGTGCAGCCGACAGCCGCCTTCCAGCGCGTTGTTCAGCGCGCTATACTGCACGTCGAAAGCTCCGGACGCGACGAAGTTACCGGCGCGAATGTGCTGATCTCGATCTTTTCCGAGCGCGAAAGCCATGCCGCCTTCTTCCTGCAGGAGCAGGACATGACCCGCTATGACGCGGTGAATTTCGTCTCTCATGGTGTGGCGAAGCGGCCAGGGGCCTCGCGGCCTTCAACGCCGCGCGGCGCCGAAACCAATGAGGATGGCAATGTCAAACAGGGGCTTGAGGCGCTGGAGACCTATTGCGTCAACCTCAATGACAAGGCACGCGCCGGGAAGATCGACCCGCTCATCGGGCGCGACCTGGAAATCGAGCGCTGCATCGAGATTCTCTGCCGTCGTAACAAGAACAATCCGATTCTCGTCGGTGATCCGGGAGTCGGCAAGACAGCCATCGCCGAGGGACTTGCCCGCAAGATTGTCGAAGGCGAAGTGCCTGAGATTCTCGAAGATGCTGTGATCTATTCGCTCGATATGGGTTCGCTTCTTGCCGGCACGCGCTATCGCGGAGATTTCGAGGAGCGACTGAAATCGGTGATGAAGGAGATGGAGAGCCTGGAGAAGGGCATCCTTTTCATCGACGAGATCCACACCGTCATTGGCGCCGGGGCAACATCGGGTGGCGCGATGGACGCGTCCAACCTGCTCAAGCCTGCGCTGCAATCTGGCGATCTGCGCTGTATGGGCTCGACCACTTTCAAGGAATACAAGCAGCATTTCGAGAAGGACCGGGCCTTGTCGCGTCGGTTCCGCAAGATCGACGTGGTCGAGCCAAGCGTGCCCGATGCGATCAAGATCCTCACCGGCCTGAAGCCGAAATTCGAGGAATTTCATGGCCTGCGTTATACGAATGAGGCGATAAAGTCTGCGGTGGAGTTGTCGGACCGCTATCTGACGGACCGCAAGCTGCCTGATAAGGCGATCGACGTGATTGACGAGGCAGGCGCTTCGCAATGGCTGAAAACCGAGAGCAAGCGCCGCAAGGTGGTGGGCGCGCGGGAAATTGAGGCCATCGTGGCCAAGATCGCCCGCATTCCCCCGAAACAGGTCTCTAAGAACGACGCCTCGCTTCTCAAGGGTCTCGAAAACGACCTGAAACGTGTGGTGTTCGGCCAGGATGAGGCAATTGAGGCGCTGTCTGCCTCCATAAAGATGGCGCGCGCGGGCCTGCGCGAACCGGACAAGCCGATTGGCTGTTATCTCTTCACCGGGCCCACCGGCGTCGGCAAGACCGAGGTGGCCAAACAGCTCTCCTCTATTCTCGGTGTGGAGATGCTGCGCTTCGACATGTCCGAATACATGGAGCGCCATACGGTTTCCCGGCTGATCGGTGCGCCGCCTGGCTATGTTGGCTATGATCAGGGCGGGCTGTTGACCGATGGTGTCGACCAGCACCCCCATTGCGTTCTCCTGCTGGATGAGATCGAGAAGGCGCATGAGGACCTGTTCAACATCCTCCTGCAGGTGATGGACAACGGCACGCTGACAGACGCCAATGGCCGCAAGGTCGATTTCCGCAATGTCATCCTGATCATGACCACAAATGCCGGTGCATCGGATGCGGCGAAGAACGCCATCGGCTTCGGGGCCGGCAAGAAGGAAGACGAGCAGGATGAGGCGCTCAAGCGAATCTTCACCCCGGAATTCCGCAACCGTCTCGACTCGACCATCCGGTTCGGCGGACTGACTCCCGAGATCATCGAGCGCGTGGTGGAAAAATTCGTCTTGCAGCTGGAAATCCAGCTCGCCGACCGCAATGTCACGGTGTCTCTCACGCCGAAGGCGCGCGATTGGCTGGCCAAGCGCGGCTTCGATCCGGAAATGGGTGCCCGTCCGCTTGCGCGCGTGATTCAGGAATATGTGAAGAAGCCGATGGCCGAGGAACTGCTCTTCGGGAAACTGACCAAGGGCGGTGAGGTTCGCGTCGATATCGACAAGAAGGATCCCGACAAGCTGTCCTTCAAGTACAAGGAAGGCAAGCCCGGCAAATCCTCAAAGAGCGACGAGGAAGACGATACGGCGGACGCTGTGAATTAAGGCGTTTCCGGGCGAAGCGGACACCGCTTCGCCCGGAGATACGGCCTAGTAAAGCGTGGCCAGTGCCTTTGCGTCATAGTCGGCCAGTTCGTCTTCACGGCCATCCTTGACCTTTTTCGCCCATTCGGGATCCTGAAGCAGCGCGCGCCCAACCGCGACGAGGTCGAACTCACCGCGGTCCAGCCGTTCGATGAGATCAGATAGCGGGCGGGTCTTCGAGCTCTCGCCGCGGAAGGCATTGATGAAGTCGCTCGACAGGCCGACTGACCCGACCGTGATGGTCGGCAGGCCTGTCAGCTTCTTTGCCCAGCCGGCCAGGTTGAGCCCGTTTTCGCCGTCCACGTCCGGGAATTCCGGCTCCCAGAAGCGGCGCTGCGAGCAATGAATGATATCCACACCGGCATCGACGAAGACTTTCAAAAAGGCTTCAAGCTGATCAGGTGTCGGCGCGAGACGGGCGTCGAAATCCTGCTGTTTCCATTGCGACCAGCGCAGGATGATCGGGAAGTCCTCACCGACGGCGGCGCGACATTCGCGGATCACGTCACCGGCAAAGTTTGCGCGTTGGACCAGATCGCCTCCCCAGCGGTCGCCTCGCACATTCATGACATCCCAGAAGAACTGGTCGATGAGATAGCCATGTGCTCCGTGGATTTCGGCACAGTCAAACCCAAGCGATTTCGCTTCACCTGCCGCGCGGGCATAGGCCGCGATCATGTCGGCGACCTCTTCCTCGGTCGGCTCGGGCTGCACCTGTTTGCCGGTATGGGTGACGCCGGCCGGGCTGTCAGATGGCGCTTCGGGATACGGTCCCGTGCCGGGCTTGCGCATCATCCCGACATGCCAGAGCTGCGGGCCGATCTTTCCGTTTGCGCCATGCACCGCCTCGGCTACGCGTTTCCAGCCGGCCAGTGCATCGGGCTCATGGAAATTGGGGACGTTCGGGTCGGAGGATGAGCCCGGCCGGTCGGTCGTTGTGCCTTCCGTGAGGATCAGGCCGACATCGGCGGCGGCTCGCCGCTGGTAATACTCCGCCACATCATTCCCGGGCACGCCGCCAGGAGAAAAGCTGCGGGTCATGGGCGCCATGACGACACGGTTCGCCAGGGTCATCGACTTGCAGGTAAAGGGCTGGAACAGGGGCGAAGCGTTGGCCATGCGCGGGATCCTCCGGGTTTTTCTGGTCTGCGATGGCTCTTGAGGCACACGACGCTGGGGAAGGCAACGGGTTCATATACCGTTCAAACGCTTCCTGTTTGGCTGCAAACCGGGGTAAGGGTGAGCGGGCAAGGAGAACCATGCCATGACCCTTCGTTTTCCATTTGCCGCGATTGCTCTCGGTACTGTTCTTGCCGCCTGCCAGTCTCCGGGACTGTCATATGATGCCCGCCTGCCAGCGGGTGATGTCAACGCTTCCAGCTATCTTCATGTCGCGGTCGATGGCTTTCGTGGGCCAGAGGGCGGTTGGTATTCGGCCCGGTTCGAGCAGATGCTGATCGATGCCAGCCTTGACGGTCGGCGCTGGTTCACCGTCAGCGGGCCTGGTGCCCCGCCCGGGGCGGTCACCGGCGTCTATTCCGGCTGGATCCGCATAGATGATGTCAATGTCTACGACTACACCAAGGAAGACACCAAATGCGTCGAATGGGACGGCCTGTTCGATTGCGAAACGAGGATCAA
Source organism: uncultured Hyphomonadaceae bacterium (assembly GCA_964415675.1). Taxonomy (GTDB): domain Bacteria; phylum Pseudomonadota; class Alphaproteobacteria; order Caulobacterales; family Hyphomonadaceae; genus UBA5336. Next base: position 117,429 of record CAYQBG010000005.1, on the reverse strand, counting down.
TATCGAGAAGATCTGTTATGAGACCCGCGTGGAAGTGAGCGTTACACCGCGCCTTGTCGATACCGCGAACGGCGATGTCGCCTATTCACGTACCTATGCCGGCGAGGCGGAGGATACCGAATGTTTCGAGCACCGGGTCATCGGTGAGGATCGCAAATCCCACCGGCTCAAGCGCGGCCATTATCCGGGAACGACCTTCGGATGGCAGGGCGATTACATGACGCCTGAACTGGTGCGCGAAGCGCTGGGCGACACATTTTCCGCCATTCGCCGCGATATTGCACCGCGAAACGCCACCGCGCGCGCGCCTCTCATCGCCGAGCCGGTCGATCCCGAAGCGGGTGCAGATCCTGCATTCGCCCAGGCGGTCGAGGCGGCGCGATCGGGCGATGTTTTCCGCTCCTGTTCAATCTGGGAGGGGCTGCACGCAGCTTACCCCCAGGCGCCGGGCGTGATGCACAATCTTGGCGCCTGCGCGGAAGCGAGCGGAAATTATGAGCGGGCCCAAGCACTCTATGCCGGCGCTGTCGACAAGGCACGCGGCCCCTTTTCCTCCGGCAAGGCCATCGCGCCCCTCCTGGAATCGCTCGAACGCATCTCCGGGCGCCGACAGGGCGAAACCGTGATCGAAGCCCTCACCGCGCCGCTGCCGGGTCCGGGAGAGGCGGGCGAACCTGAGAGTTGATGGAGTTGTCTGGGGGGTATGAGAGCGCTCGTTGCACTTTCCCGCATTTCCGGACGAAGCAAAGCGCAGCTCCGGGATCACCTGCGATAAGGCCCCGCTCTTTCATCCCTTCGGGGGCGAGGGTGCAGGCCCCTGCTCGGTGTTCAGGGATGCGGATCTTTGAGGAACCGCCGGTTGCACGCTACAAAGCTCCGTCATGGCGCGGTTTATCCGGGCCACCCAGCTCGCAGCGCTGGGGCCTGTTCGTCGGCTGCGATACGGGACATCAGGCGACCAGCAGCGCAATTGCTCCAATCGACACAAGGTGCGCGGACAGATACTCAGAAGAGTGAGCCCTGGTCTTTTGTGGGGGTCGGCTTTGGCGGTGCCGGGACAGTCTTGCGGGAGGCAGATTTGGCGGGCAGGCGCTTCTTTTTCGGCGCAGGCTTCGAGGGCGATTGAGGACCGGCACCTTCCGGGTCAGGCGTGGCGCTGACTTCACCATCGGCGAAGCTGAGTGAGACGCGCGCGGCCCCGGCGGCCGTCTTCGCGCTGCGAATTAAGGCCCCATCCTCGCCGCGCACGAGGGCGAAACCGCGCTTAAGAGTCGCCTGGTGGGAGAGGGTTTCTAGCAGTTTCGCCTCTTGCGAGAGTGAGTTGCGGCGGTCAGTGAGGGCACGAATGAGGGCCGGGCGGGCACGTCCGGCCACTTCGATGAGCCGTTCGCGACTGCGACGGGCCTGGCTGCGCAAGGGGGCGGGCTGGAGCCGTGTGGCGGTTTGCGTCAGCGCGAGGCGCCGGGCGGAACTGGCCATGCGCAACCCATGGGTCAGGCCGGTCCCGGCCTGTGCCAGGCGCTGTGCGGCCTCACGCAGGAGCGAGGTGGGCACGGGCAGGCGTGCGCTGGCATTCTGCAGCCGGGCGCGGGCGCGTTCGGCGAGCGTCAGCGTTGCGCGCGGTAGGGAGGCGCCGGCATAATCCAGCCTCTGGCGGCGGGTCTCCAGGAAACTCTCTGCCCGTGGCAGGCGCGCGCCGCGCAGCCGGTCGCGATGGCCATTGACCTGCGCCGACAGAGCCCTTTTCAGCCGTGCGCCATACTCATCGGTGCTGAGCAACAGCTCCGAGCGCATCGGCACCGCGATCTCGGCCGCGCCCGTGGGCGTCGGCGCGCGCGCATCGGAAACATGGTCGATCAGCGTGGTGTCGGTCTCGTGGCCGACCGCCGAGATCAGAGGAATATCGCTCTCGAAAGCGGCGCGCACGACAATCTCTTCGTTGAACGGCCAGAGATCCTCAATCGAGCCGCCGCCGCGCGCCACGATAAGCACATCGGGGCGGTCCGGGCCGGTCATGGCGTTGAAACCGCGAATGCCCGCCTCGACCTGGCCGGCGGCAAGATCGCCCTGCACCAGTGCCGGCCAGACAATGACGCGCACGGGAAACCGGTCGCGGATCCGGTGGAGGATGTCGCGGATAACCGCGCCGGTCGGACTGGTCACGACGCCGATAGTCTGCGGCAGGAAGGGGAGCTTCTTCTTGTGGGCCGGATCGAACAGGCCCTCTTTTGCAAGCTTTTTCTTTCGCTCTTCCAGCAGCGCCATCAGGGCACCGGCACCGGCCGGGCGCATTGTGGCAGCAATCAACTGGTAGTTTGATCGCCCGGCATAGATGGAGAGCTTGCCCTCGGCGACGACTTCCAGGCCCTCTTCCGGGCGGAAAGGCAGGCGCTGGACCTGTCCTTTCCACATCACAGTGTTGAGCACCGCTTTATCGTCCTTGATATCGGCATACATGTGCCCCGACCGCGCAATCGTAACGCGGCCAAGTTCGCCGCGCACGCGGACATGGTCGTAGTTCGTTTCGATCGTCCGTTTCAGGCTCGCGGCGAGTTCAGAAACGGTCAGGTCCGGGGCGTTGGTCGTGGGGGAATCGGGCATGAGTGTGCGAGCCTAGCTCTTTCCGTCGCCGCGATCATCCCCGACTGTGGCAAAGACCCGGCGCAGGATGCCTTCGGAGATGGCGCGCGAGGCACGCGAGAGCCGGAACCGCCCCGAGCCATAGCCGCCCTGATAGAAACGCCACTTGCCAATAACTGTCTCGAAATCGATGTCGGCCTCGCCTTCATAGAGTATCGGCAGCCCATGCGCTCCCTGGCCCTGGCAATAAGTCTTTTCAAACGAGACGATAAGGCCGCCACGCTCGCCGGCGATCTCTGCTTCGAGATCTTCCAGCATGTCCTCTGCAAAACTGTTGGGTTCAAGAATCGTTCCCGACAATGCGCCGCCGACATCATCGAACCAGGCCGTGAAGGGCACCGGATCGGAAAAGCCGGTATAATCGAACCAGCCTGACCAGAGGCCGTTCATGTCCTGACGCTCGCCCATATCTGTCCTTCGTGCGGGGCTTTGGAAACTCTGCTCTTGATCGCGCAAGCCGGCCGGCGCATCAACCAGTGTCATGAACATTCTCATTATCGGATCGGGGGCGCGTGAACATGCGCTGGCCTGGAAAATCGCCCAGTCGGACCTCGTCGATCAGGTCTGGTCGGCGCCGGGCAATCCCGGCATGGACGCTATCGGCCCATGTTTCGACGTCAAAGCGGATGACGTGGAGGCGCTTGAGAAGCTCGCGCTGCAACTGGAGCCGCATCTTGTCGTGATCGGCCCCGAAGCGCCGCTGGCAGCGGGGCTTGCTGACCGTTTGCGTGCGCGCGGCTTCGATGTGTTCGGGCCAGACAGGGCTGCCGCGCAGCTGGAAAGCTCCAAGGGTTTTTCCAAGACGCAGATGGAGGCGTTTGGCGTGCCGACGGCGGCCCACCAGGTGGTCAGTGATATGGCGGCGGCGAAGGCGTTTCTTGCCACGCTCAATCCGCCCTATGTACTCAAGGCCGATGGACTGGCCTCTGGCAAGGGGGTTGTGATTGCCGAAACGCTGGAAGAGGCAGAGGCAGAAGCTGCGGCGATGCTGTCCGGGCGGTTCGGACCGGCCTCGGCGAGCCTGGTGATCGAGGAATTCATGCGGGGCGAGGAAGCCAGCGTCTTCGTCCTGAGCGATGGAGATGGCATGATCTTCCTGCCGGCGGCGCAGGATCACAAGCGCGTCGGTGAAGGCGATACAGGCCCGAATACGGGCGGAATGGGCGCTTATGCGCCGGCGCCAGTGGTAACCTCAGACTTGATGTGCCGCATCCGCACCGAGATTGCCGCGCCGATGATTGCCGGCATGGCCAGGGCCGGAATGCCTTATCGCGGCGTGCTCTATATCGGCCTTATGATCACGCCTGACGGGCCAAAAGTGGTCGAGTTCAACGCCCGGTTTGGCGATCCTGAATGCCAGGTGCTGATGGCCGGCCTGCCAGGCGATATTGTCCCGGCGCTGCTGGCGGCGGCGACAGGAGGACTGAAAGGCAATGAGGCGGCTTTTGAAACGCTGATGGGCCTGGAAGATTTCCGCCCTGCGGCGACTGTCGTGCTGGCAAGCGAAGGCTATCCCGGCTCATATGCAAAGGGTTCGGTGATCAGGGGTGTCGCGCAAGCCGGCGAGCTGGACGGTGTCACTGTGTTCCAGGCGGGAAGTGACACTGACAGCGAAGGGCGCCTTGTCACTGTCGGGGGGCGCGTCCTCTCCGTGACCTGCGTGGCCGACACGCTCGCAGATGCCTTCGTGCAGGCTTATGCCGGTGTCGATGTCATAGACTGGCCGGAGGGTTTCTGCCGGCGTGATATTGGCTGGCGTGTGCGGGCGAAGGGCGTATCGTCCGCCTGACCCCGCGTCCGGCATTTACCTCGCCACGCGCTTGGGTACTAATTGAATGCAAAGTCAGACAAGATCATCAGGGAGGCCGCCAATGTCCGAGACCGCCAGTGCGCAGGAACTGTTTACAGGCACTCAGGAAGTGTCAGAAACCCATCGCTTTGACGAAGCCGCGCTCGCTGGCTGGATGGAGGAGCATGTCGAGGGTTATGAAGGCCCTCTGACCGTTCGCCAGTTCAAGGGTGGACAGTCCAATCCGACCTATAAGCTGATCACGCCGTCAAAAGCCTATGTCATGCGCCGCAAGCCCCCAGGCAAACTGCTGCCGTCGGCGCATGCAGTGGACCGGGAATTCCGTGTGATTTCGGCCCTCTATCCGATCGGCTACCCGGTCGCGCGGCCCTATGGCCTTTGCGAGGACGAAGGCGTGATCGGCACGATGTTCTACGTCATGGACAATGTCGAAGGCCGTATCCTGTGGGACCAGACCCTGCCAGACTATGAGCCGGCCGAGCGCCGCAGGATCTATGAAGCCAAGTGCAAGACACTGGCCGATCTCCACATGGTGGACTGGCGGGCGGTCGGCCTGGAAGGCTTCGGCAAGGAAGGCGACTATGTCGCGCGCCAGATCCATCGCTGGACAAAACAGTATAAGGCCTCCGAAACTGAACACATTCCGGAGATGGAAGCCCTGATCGACTGGCTGCCGAAGAATATCCCTCCCGGGGATACCACCACGATCGTTCATGGCGACTATCGCCTGGACAATATGATCCTGCATCCCAGCGAGCCGAAAGTGATTGCTGTGCTCGACTGGGAGCTTTGCACGCTCGGCGACCCGCTTGCGGACTTCTCCTATCACCTGATGAACTGGGTGCTGCCAAGCTCTGATCCGAACCGCAAGGCGCTTGCCGATATCGACGATCTCGCCGCGCATGGCATTCCATCCAAGGACGAATATGCGCAGATGTATTGCGAGCATACCGGTCGCGACGGCCTTCCGGAGCTCGACTATTATTTCGCTTATAACGGGTTCCGCCTCGCCGGTATCTTGCAGGGTATTGTCGGGCGCGTTCGCGACGGCACCGCCAATTCTGCTCATGCTGCGACCAATGCCGAGAGAGTGATTCCGCTGGCGCAGTTTGCCGCTACGTGCGCGCGCCGGGCAGGGATGGAAGGCTGAGGCACCGCACCCGAGCCCTTGATGCAGTTGGGAGAATACGAGATGGCCAAGCCGGCATTCGACACACCGCTCGCACTGGCCGGGCCATTGCGCCAGCCGCGCCAGATGCTCCAGGAGCAGGAATATGGCGGGCACAGCTCGATCCATGATGACGATATGGCCGAGAAGCTGGGCTTCACCGCCGGCCCGATCGAGGGGCCGACCCATTTCAGCCAGGTCGTGCCGCTTATGGCAGAAATCTGGGGGCGTGACTGGTTTGAGCGCGGCTGTCTTTCTGCGCATTACCAGAACATGGTGGTCGAGGGAGAAGACGTGCGCGTCTATGCCGAGCGCCCGGCTGCTGGTGCAACACGCACACGGGTGTGGGCTGAAAAGGCCGACGGGACGCCTGTGCTTGAGGCGAGCGCCAGCCTTGGCCCCGATGACGGGCCGACCCTGCTGGATGAGCGCATGGCGCGGCTGCGCGCGCCGGAAAAGCTCCTGATCCTCGAAGACCTGGAGGTCGGAATGAGGGGTGCGGCAGATGAGATGGCCCGCATGGACGCGGACCAGCATATGGGAAAGCTCTACCCGTTTTCGCTGAATGACAAGCTGAAGGTCATTACCGAGCCGTCGCCATGGTATCATGATGGAGAGAGCTCACCCTGGGGACGGGCGATCATCCCGCTGGAAATGGTCAGCGTGTTGGCGGAATATACCAGCCGTGAAGCGAAATTTCCGGTCAGGGGCCCGGCGGTCGGCCTCTTTGCCGACCAGGAAATCCGCATGATCAAGGGCCCGCTCTTCGTTGGCGAGACCTATCTTTTGCGCCGCGAGATTGTCGCGCTGGCCGAGAGCCGACGCACCGAAAGCTACTGGGTCCGCACGCGCATATTTGACGGCGATGGCAAGGAACAGATTGCCGAGATGCTGCTGAACCATGCCACGCTCAAACATTCCTATGCAGGGTATCAGGAGGCCGGGGCGTGATGAACCGCCCGGGGAAGGTTCCCCTATGCCGCGAGGGGCTTTGACTCTGGTGGCCAATCCTCCGAAAAACAGGGGATTGGACGAGTCCGGGGGCGCGGCAAGCGCCCATAAGGAGGCATGAATGTGCGGTTTGGCTGGCGTCTCGAAGACGGTCTTTGCCCTGGCGTTGGCAGGCGCAGTTTCGGCCTGTGGTGCAAGCGATGGCAGCGGCAAGCGCGCCTCCAGCGCGGATGAATGGTGCGTTCCTGTAGAAGAAGGCGCTACTTTTCGTGTCCAGCAGGGGCGGCTGGTTCCCACAGACGGCTCGAATCCGTTGGCGGCGGCTCGCGGCTGGACCGGCCAGATCGAGAGCCAGATCGCCGAAAGGGGCTTCTCCTGGCTGAAACTCGATGACCGGAATGTCGGCGCAGGCGTCCTGACGCTGACGGGGATCGCGCCCAGTCGGGCAGCCAAGGCAGCCGGGCTCGAAGCGGGCGAAGCAGCCATCAAGGCCGTTCCCGAGGGCCGCGACCTGCTCGTCATTGACGGTATTTCCGTCGAAGGCGGCGGTGAGGCGGTCGGTGCGGCACTAAGCGATCTGGACGGCAAACCGACTGTTGCAGACTGTCAGCGCGCCTTCTCACGGGTGATGGACGGGCGGAACGTCTCCTTTTCGACGGCAGGCGCGGACATCAGTGTCGAAAGCGCCCGGCTCCTCGATGCGGCCACAGGCGTGGCCATTATTTGCAAGGCTTTCGAGATCGAAGTGGCCGGTCATAGCGACAAGCGCGGCGATCCCATCGACAATCAGCGCCTGTCTGAGGCTCGCGCCAATTCGGTGCGGGACTACCTCATCAATCGCGGCGTGGCGGCCGAGATACTTACTGCATCAGGCTATGGCGCCGCCCGCCTGCTGGATGAGGGTGACAGCGATGAGGCGCACCGGCGCAACCGACGCACTGAATTCGTCGTGCGCGAGCGGGAATAGACTGCCGGCTCAGCCTCTGAGATCGACTTCGAGACTGGAGATCGCGTGGACGAAATTGTTCGGCGCGATGTCCTGCTTTCCAGTCCAGCGGACCTCTGGGAATCTGGCGAGGATTTGCCGATAGGCCGCTTCGAGCTGCATATTCGCCACGCGCTGGCCGAGGCAGACATGCGGGCCGATGCCGAAGGCGAGATGGTCCTTTGCGTTGCTACGCGTCACATCGAACCGGTCGGGATCGGCGAAAATGGCGGGATCGCGATTGGCAGCGCCGTAATACATCAGCACCTTCTCGCCCTCGCCGATCATCTGTCCGCCGATTTCGGCGTCTTCAACACAGGTGCGGCGCATATACATGACAGGGCTGACCATGCGGATTGCTTCATGAGCCATGTTTGGCATCAGTTCCGGCTTCTCGATAAGCTTCTTGCGCTCGTCCGGGAACTGAGTGAGCAGGCGCATCGTGCCGGAGATGGAATTGCGGGTCGTGTCATTGCCCGCGAACACGATCAGAAGCCATGAACCGTCAAGATACTCGTCGCTGAGCAGTTCGCCATCGACCTTTGCATTCGCGATGGCCGACAGGAGGTCATTCCTGGGATTGGCACGCCGGTCCTTGAGAATGGCCTGGCCATAATCGAACATGGCCTGCACTTCGGAAAGAAAGCGCCCGATCTCTTCTGGATCGATATCGCCGAGTTCTTCTCGCTGGAGTGTGTAGCCTGCGGTTTCGAGGAAATGCATCCACTCGATTAGTTTTGGTCGGTCGGCCTCGGGGACGCCAAGCATTTCACACAAGGTGAAGAGTGGGAGTTCGGCGGAAAACCCCTCGACGAGATCGATAACAGGGCCCTTTGCCTCCAGCGCGTCGAGCAATTGGGTGACTTTCGCCTCAACCTTCTTTTTCAGCTCTGCGATATAGCCGGGCGTGAAAAAAGGCATGTGCTCGCGCCGCAGCGGCATGTGCCAGGGCTGGTCGAGATTGATCATCGCATCCAGCGTGGCGCGGTGGAGCAGGGGATGTCGCCGCTCAGGCGGAGCGTATCCCATCAAGATGCCACCTGCCTGCGAGGAGAAGCGCTTTGTGTCGAGGTCCACGGCGCGCACATCAGCATATCGGCTCAGCGCCCAGAAACCGGCGCCGTGCTGTTGCGGGAACCACATGACCGGTGCCTGCTCACGCATCTGCGCGAAGCCGTCAAAGGGCTGGCCTTGTGTGAACATCATAGCGTTTTCAAGGTCGACAGGCGGCGATACGGGCCATTGGCGTGGGTATTTCGGTTCGCCGGTTTCAAGTTCATCGGCAACCGTTTCGCTTACAAGCGGCAGGCTCATCGCAACCTCCTCCTCCTGATGTTCCTGAATGACTGTCGGCTTTGCTCCACTGTCCGCAGGGGCAAGCAAGCCGCCTGGCCTATTCGCGTTCTGGCAGGCCTTTCAGGATCTGTCTTTTCAGGCGTTTTGGCAGGAAGCGCTGAGCAAAGCGCGCTCGCTCGGCCTCCTTGCCGACCATATAGTGTATTTCGTCTCCGTGGGCTGCGTCCCAGACCTTGGCCGCCGCATCGGCAACCGTATAGACTGACTGCCCGGTCGCGCGGATTTCGTCGGCCATTTTGATGTTTGTGCCCTCGGTCGCTCCGATATCGAGAATCGGCGTGTCCACGAACCAGGGCATCAGGCTGGTGACGCGGATACCGAGACCGCTGAACTCCACATCGAGCGCTTCGGTCAGCCCGCGCACGGCAAACTTGGTGGCCGAATAGACCGCCAGGCGCGGCGAGCCCACCATGCCGGCGGTCGACGCGGTGTTGACGACTCGCGCGCCATGGGTCTCGCGCAGCAGCGGCAGGGCCGCATAAATGCCGTTGACGACGCCTTTGATATTTACATCCACGACCTGGTCGGAGTCCTCGGGCGGTATGTCCTCGAACCAGCCATGACGGCCAATCCCTGCATTGTTGAAAAGGACATTCATCTGACCATTCGTCTCGCCGCCAAAGCCCGCTACCGCGACGGCCCATTGTTCACGGTCCCTCACATCGAGCACCGCCATGTGGCAATTGCCGCTGCCAATCACATCTGTGACTTCGGCAAGGCCCTGCTCATTCAGGTCATAAAGCCCGACAAACCAGCCACGCTTGGCAAAATACCTCGCCGTTTCGGCGCCGATTCCAGAGGCTGCGCCCGTGATGAAGATGCTCTTTCGACCGCGGCCTTCGCTCATGTTTCTGTCCTCGCCCATGGGGATTCTGTTTTCGCGAGCGATGGTCAGTCCACATCCATGCCAAGGTCAAGGTTCGGCGCAGAATGCGTCAACGCACCCACTGAAATAAAGTCGATCCCAGTCGCAGCGATTTCGGCCACGGTGTCGAGCGTCACGCCGCCGGAGGCTTCCGCGCTGCACCGCCCGTCAATCATCTCCACGGCCCTTTTCAGGGTGGCAGGGTCCATATTGTCGAGCAGTACGGCATGGGGAGGTGTCTCAAGCACCTCTTCGAGCTGGTCCAGCGTGTCCACCTCGATCTCGATCATCCGAAGATGGCCGGCATATGCGCGTGCCCGCTCCAGCGCGGCATGTATGGAGCCGCAGGCGGCGATATGATTGTCCTTGATCAGGATTGCGTCGTCGAGACCATAGCGATGGGCGGTCCCGCCGCCGCAACGCACTGCACGCTTCTCCAGAGCACGATGGCCCGGTGTGGTCTTGCGCGTGCAAACGATCGTGGCCCCGGTATCTTGCGTGCGCGCGACGAATTCGGCGGTCAGGCTCGCGATGCCTGACAAGCGACCCAGGAAGTTCAGCATGGTCCGTTCAGCCGTGAGGATGGAACGCGCCGGACCCTCGAAGCGCGCAATCACCGTGCCTGGCTCAAGGGCCGCGCCATCGTCCACTTCAACCTTCATCTCCACAGCCGGGTCGATAAGGGTGAGCGCGTAAGCGGCAGCGTCGAGGCCGGCGAGCCGACCCGCCTTTCGTGCGCGAATGATGGCCGAAAGCCGCGTGCCGGCGGGGATTGTGGCGTCTGTCGTAAGATCGCCGGCCCGGCCGAGGTCTTCTGCGAGTGCCAGCCGCACAATCGGGTCGAGAATGATGGCGGGAAGGGGCGGCGGTGCGGTCATCTTTCGGGCTCCACATTGTCGGGGGCGTTCGGCTGGTTGAGGAAGCTCCGCCCGGCGGCCGGGTCAGTTTCGGGGAAATCGCTGCGGAAATGCCCGCCGCGGCTTTCCTGTCTGGCAAGGGATGCAGACCAGATGCACCTGGCTGTGGTCAGGGCGTTGGTCCAGCCAAATTGCGCGGCGAGAGAGTCGATTGTCGCGCCGAGCTGTGCGAGCCCGGCGGCCTCGCGCACCACGCCGCATTGCAACTGCATGGCGCGGCGCAGACGCTGATTGGCCTCGCGATCAAGCATGCCCGGCGCGCCGGCATGACTGGCTCCGCGCGGAGAAAGTTCAGTCTCGCGCAGCCGTTCGGCGATCCGGTGGGCGAACACAACCGCTTCGAGCAGGGAATTGGAGGCAAGGCGGTTAGCGCCATGAACACCGGTCGAGGCGCATTCCCCGCAGACAGATAGCCCCTCCAGAGTGCTCTGGCCCCAGATATCCGAGACGATCCCGCCCATGTGATAATGCGCCGCCGGAGCCACGGGGATGGGCTGTCGGCGCGGATCGATCCCAGCGGCCTGGCAGGCGGCAAAGACCGTGGGGAAGTGTCTGGGAAAAGCCGCTCCGACAGCTTCGCGGGCATCAAGAAAGGCCCCGCGGCCAGCTTCGCGTTCGGCATGGATCGCCCGGGCGACCTCGTCTCGCGGGGCGAGCTCCCCGTCGCCATGATAGCGCGCCATGAAAGGGGCGCCATCCCTGCCGATCAGGCGCGCACCCTCACCGCGCAGGGCTTCAGTCGCAAGCGGGGCCGGATCACGCCCGACATCCATCGCTGTCGGGTGGAACTGAACGAATTCGGGATCGCCGATCAGCGCGCCAGCTCGCCCGGCCATGGCGAGACCGTCGCCCTGGGCACCGGCTGGATTCGTTGTCACCTCGAACAGGCCGCCTGATCCGCCAGTGCATAGAATGGTTTCGCTGGCCGTCATCGGGGTGAGTTCTCCGCCCCAGTCGGAGGCCAGTATACCGGCAATTTGGCCATGGTCGGTCTGCAGAAGGCTGATAGCCCGGATCCCTTCGATCACGGTGATATGTGGATGGGCGGCCACCGCGCCGACCAGCGCATCCATGATTGCCTTGCCCGCCAGATCGCCGGCGACACGCGCGACTCGTGGATGGGAATGGGCCGCTTCGAGGGAGAGTGCGAGGGTGCCGTCCTCGGTTCGGTCGAAGGCGACACCCATTTCAATGAGGTCGCGCACGCGGGCCGGTCCATCCTCGGCGATGAGGCGGGCGACAACCGGATCGACAAGTCCTGCGCCAGCGGCAATCGTGTCGGCGGCGTGCTGCTCAGGGCTGTCTGCGGGATGGAGCGCGGCAGCGAGACCGCCCTGTGCCCAGGCGGATGAAGCAGCCTTGCCGAGCGGGGCCGGTGAAACGACTGTGCAGGGCCGAGGCGCCAGGCGCAGGGCGAGGAAAAGACCAGCCAGTCCGGCGCCGATAATGAGAATGCCTGTATCAACCGGCCCTTTTCCGGCGCGTATCATTTGTTGAGAGCCAGTCATCAGGAAGACGGCGCCGTTTTCATTCGCCAGAATTCGACCTCGTCGCGATAATTCCTGTCATACCATGTCCCCGACATACGACCCGGCGCCGACGGTTTGATGGTGAAATGGTCGGGCAGATAGTAATCGGCGCTGACGCCCTGCGTCAGAGAGGTCACGACTTCGCTGCGGATCAGAAGGAATTCGCCCTGTGCCACGATCCGGCATGCTTGTTCCATCTTCGTCGGCTCAGGGTCTTCGGGGCCGCATGTTTCTGCGCTGACGAAACGGCAGGCGCGCACAGTGTTGTCGCCCGCCAGGGGCTCGATCGACATCTGGCCCTGAATCGTACAACCCTTTTCGACGATGTCGGTGCGAAAGCCCCACAAGCCCTCTGGGCCTTGCGCGCTTGCAGTTGGCAGGCCGGCAAACGCCACGACGGCCAGTATGCCCCCAATGCGGATCAAGAGATGCCTCCCTCGTCACGGCGGAATTCGCTGGCATGCACGCCATGGGATAGCAGCGATCCGTTCATCAGGTCAGGGGCGCGAATTGTCAGGATAAAGTTATCCGGCCAGTAGCTGTCAGTGGCTTCACCTTCCAGGAACTCCTCGATCCGGGAACTGATCACGATCTGTCCGCCGGACTGGCGGGCCGTGCAGCTCTGGCGTACGCGCCAGGTCACGTCCCGACAGACCTGGTTGGCTACGAGTTCGCATTGATAAATGCCCGCCTCAGTCTTGGCGGACAAATGAGTTGTGCCGCCGAAATCGCAGCCATCATGGGTCCAGCTCTTGAACACCCATTGTCCGGAAAGATCGACATTCTTCAGGTCTCCGGCCTGGGTGTCCTCGCCTGTCGCCAGAAAGGCAGGAATCAGGGCCGCTAGGGCTATCAGGGCGATGCGAACAATCAAGAAACGCCCTCTTCAGTGCGTCGGAATTCCACCGGTGCTGTAACTGCCGATACCAGTGATCCGTACATTCGTTCAGCGCTTTGCACGGTAAGGGCAAAATTATCGGGAACATAATTGAAGGCGTAACCTTCCAATTCAGACTTGGTTTCCAGGAATTCCTCGATTGTCGAGCGCACGGAGACCTGATTTCCGAAACGGCGGGCTTCGCAGGACTGGCGCACCAGTGACCGGCCCCATAGCGAGCACACTTCCAGCGCAGTGAGTTCGCAATCATAAACGCCGCTTTCTGGTGCATCGCGAAGATGCATGAGCCCTGACATGATGCATTGCCCGCCGCGATAGGGTTTCGTCTGGAAGCGCCAAGTCCCCAGCACATCGCCCGGGTCTTGCTCACCAGCAGAATCCGCAATGGCTGGCATCACAAGCGCCACAGCGCAAATGATCGCCGCTAAAGCGCGCAAGAGGGACATAAAAACACCTCGCTCACCCGACCGCTGCAAGCTTTGACCGAGCGCGCGGCGGTTTCAAGACTTCTTTCAGGCGATATGCGTCAGATCGCCGTTTCGACCAGTCCCACTTCGAGTGGCGTGAGGCCGGTTTCGAAGGCGAGCGGCTTGTCTGTCTTTGGCAGAGCAAGCATGGCGTCGATGGCTTTCCTGGCCCGAACGCGCACGGATTCATCAATGTCCACTTCGTGCTGCATTTCCACCAGCGCATCATGAATATTTTCCAGCGTGATACGCTTCATGTGCGGGCAGAGATTGCAGGGTCGAACAAAATCGACGCCTGGGTTTTCTGCGGCGACATTGTCGCTCATCGAACATTCCGTCAGCAGGACGACCTTGGCAGGGCTGTTATCCTTCACATAACCGGCCAGTGCGGATGTCGAGCCCGCAAAATCGGCCGCCTCAAGGACCTCCGGCGGACATTCGGGATGTGCCAGGATCATCACGCTCGGGTGGGCTTCGCGCAGGGCGGCCACATCCTCGGCATTGAAGAGCTCATGCACCTCGCATGCACCCGGCCAGGTCAGGATCCGGATATCAGTCTGGGCTGCGACATTTTTCGCGAGATACTGGTCAGGCACCAGGATCACCGTGTCGCTGTTCCATTCTTTGGCGACATGCTCGACGACCTGCGCCGCATTGGAGGACGTGCAGGTGATGTCACACTCGGCCTTCACATCGGCTGTCGTGTTAACATAGGTGACAACCGGATAGTCCGGGTAACGCGTCTTGATCAGGCGAACATCCTCACCAGTAATCGAGGCTGCGAGCGAGCAGCCCGCGCGCATATCCGGGATCAGAACGGTTTTTTCGGGTGCGAGAATCTTCGACGTTTCCGCCATGAAATGCACACCGGCCTGTACAATCACTTCCGCATCAGTTTCGGCCGCCTCGCGGGCCAGCTGCAGGCTGTCACCGCGAAAGTCGCCGACCAGTCGGAAAATGTCCGGTGTCATGTAATTATGCGCCAGGATGACGGCGTTCTTCTCGCGTTTTAGCTTGTTGATCTCGTGCACAAGCGGCGCGATCGCCGGCCATTCCATGGGCGTGATGAAATCTTCGACCTGCGGATAGAGCGCATCGGTCGCCGCCTTCACCTCATCTGTATAGTGCAGCCCACGCGCTTCGGCGGCATTGGCCGCACGCAGCGGGGTCGGCGTTGGACATCCCGGTCCGGAATCAATCAGTCTCGCCATAACCTGCCTCCTTTCGCCCTGAGAAAAGGGCTTTTGCTCACTATGAGCATAATATGGGCGCGCCTCAGTCGAACAACAAGAGCAAGTGCCCGGATTTCTTGAAAGACCTACGGAGTTTCAACCGCTCCGCACACTTATGCGCAGTATGAGCATAAGTCGTTAACCTGTGCAAACCGGCCTGGCAAGTGATCTTTCAATTTTGTGACAGATTGTCAGAGAGGGGCGGGTCACGCCTTCAGTCTTCGGGCGTGATGATTGATATGATCTTTCATGAAGCTGGCAATGAACCAGTAGGAATGGTCATAACCGGGATGGCGTCGAAGGCTGAGTCCCTGTCCGCCTTTGCGGCAGGCGGCCTCGAACAATTCCGGCTTCAGTTCTTTTTGAAGAAAATTGTCAGCCTCGCCCTGATCGATCAGGATCTGGGCATCGCTGGGTTGCGCCGTCACCAGTTCGCACGCATCGTGGGGTGCCCATTCGGTCCGGTCGGTGCCGAGATAGGCTGTAAAGGCCTTCTCGCCCCAGGGCACATGGCTCGGCGCGACAATCGGAGAAAAGGCCGAAACCGACCTGTAAGTGTCCGGGTGTTTGAAATGCAGGGTGAGGGCGCCATGACCACCCATGGAATGGCCGAAAATTCCCTGGCGCGACATGTCCGAGGGAAAGTTCGCGGCAATCAATGCCGGTAATTCCTGCGTGACATAGCTCTCCATGCGGTAATGCGGCGCCCAGGGTGCCTGCGTGGCGTCGATATAGAAGCCAGCGCCCTGTCCGAGGTCATAAGCCTCATCATTGGCCACATCGTCCCCGCGCGGCGAAGTGTCCGGCGCAACGACCATCAGGCCGTGTTCGGCTGCATGGGCCTGCAGGCCGGACTTCTCCATGACGTTGGCCCAGGTGCAGGTCAGGCCTGACAAATACCAGAGCACCGGGAAGGGACCTTCGCCCGGCGGGGTATAGACAGCGAACCGCATGGTGCAGGCGCAGGCCTTGCTGTCATGGTCGTGTACTGACAGCGTGCCGTCGAAGCTCTTCCAGTCATGGATGCGTGCAAGTTGTTTCATGTTGTGTCGGATCCATCATACGGCGTGAACTGGATGTCATATGCATAGGGCTGATCTTGTGCAGGGCGCGCAGGTTCGGTTTCGTAGAGATCAACAGACTTCGTGATCTTGAATCCGAGCCGGTTGGCGAGCGAGATCATCATATCGGCTGCGGCCGCCTGGTCGGGGGCCCAGGCCTTTATTGCCATTACAGCCGGACCGGCGGGCCCTTCGAATTCTGGTGGGGGTTCGACAATCGCGCCGTCGGCCATCAGCGTATAGTGGTAAAGCGAGCGATCAGGTCCGTTGGTCATTCTATCAGTACACCACCACCGACCGGATGCTCTCGCCAGCATGCATCAGGTCGAAGCCCTTGTTGATATCCTCCAGGCTCAGCGTGTGAGTGATGAGGCTGTCGATGTCGATACGCCCATCCATATACATGTCGACGATCTTCGGCACGTCGGTGCGCCCCCTTGCGCCGCCAAAGGCCGAACCGCGCCAGACCCGGCCGGTGACCAACTGGAAGGGCCGGGTGGAGATTTCCGCGCCAGCCGGGGCTACGCCGATGATCACGCTCTCGCCCCAGCCCTTGTGGCAGCATTCCAGCGCAGCGCGCATCACATCGACATTGCCGATGCACTCGAAACTGTAGTCCGCACCGCCGCCGGTCAGCTCGACAAGATGGCCGACCAGACCGTCATGGCCGTCATGTTCCTTCGGATTGACGAAATGCGTCATGCCGAACTGGCGGGCCATCGCTTCGCGTGCGGGATTGATATCGACGCCGACAATCTGGCGCGCGCCAATCAGGCGAAGGCCCTGAATGACATTGAGGCCAATACCTCCAAGGCCGAATACCACGGCGGTCGAATTGGGCTCGACCTGTGCGGTGAACATCACTGCGCCGATGCCCGTTGTCACTCCGCAGCCAATATAGCAGATCTTGTCAAAGGGAGCGTCCTTGCGCACCTTTGCGAGCGAGACTTCTGGCAGGACTGTGTGATTGGCGAAGGTCGAGCAGCCCATATAGTGCAGGATCGGCTTGCCCTTATGGGAAAAACGCGAACTGCCATCCGGCATGACGCCGCGTCCCTGCGTCGCGCGGACCTTCTGACAGAGATTGGTTTTCGGGTTGAGGCAATACTCGCATTCGCGGCATTCGGCGGTGTAGAGCGGGATGACATGATCGCCGGGCTCAAGGCTGGTCACGCCGGGGCCCGTCTCAAGGACCACACCTGCGCCCTCATGGCCCAGAATGGCCGGGAACAGGCCTTCGGGATCGGCGCCCGAAAGCGTGAATTCATCGGTGTGGCAAATGCCGGTCGCCTTGATCTCGACCAAGACCTCGCCGGCCCTCGGGCCTTCGAGATCCACCTCGCAGATTTCCAGCGGTTTGCCCGCCTCGAATGCAACAGCTGCTTGTGTCTTCATCTCGAATCTTCCTTCCGGTCTGCGTATTCAAGAGAGCACAGCTCAGCGCACCGGCAAATGGTGGGACCGCTTAAAGGCCGGTCTTGGCGATGCCTGCATCAATCATCTTGTCGATGTCGGTACTCGCAACGCCAATGGTGCCGAGAATCTCCCTTGTGTGTTCGCCCGGTCGTGGGGCAGGGCCCTTGGGCGCGTCATCATAGCCGGGCATTCGCAGCGGCGCGCCGGGCGAGGCATAGCTGGTGCCATCGCCGGCGGCCGATGGGGTCTGCTGGATTGCGCCGGAGGCATGTACCTGCGGATCGCTGGCAACCTCGGCGAGCGTCTGGACCGGTGCCCACGCGATCGACTCCGCATCAAGGCGGTCCGAGATTTCGGCCTTGGTGAACCCGGCGAACGCCGTGTCGAACAGGTCGACCAGTTCGCGCGAATTGGCCCGCCGCCCCTTGGCGTTGGTGAAGCGCTCATCGTCGATATAGGTGTCGAGACCGAGCGCGCGGCAGAGCGGTGCCCAGTCGACATTGCCTTGTCGCGAGACGATACAGATCCATGATCCGTCCGAGGTTCTGAAGAAATTCATCAGCGGCTGGATCTGCTCATGGCGCGCCTTGGTCGAGCCGATCCGATCGAAAAAGAGCTGGATAGCCAGATCGGAGCCGAGGGCGAACAAGGCCGCGCGCAGGAGCGAGGCCTCGACCAGTTGTCCTTCGCCGGTCCGAAGCGCCTTGACCAGGGCCGCGCAAATGCCGGCAGCTGCGGAGATCGACGTGACATGGTCGCCAAACGCGGTGCGCAGCGCAAACGGTTCCCCGCCTTTCGGGATGGTCAGATTAGCCACGCCGGACCGGCTCCAGAAGCTGGCGACATCGAAACCCGGCCGGTCCGCATCCGGCCCCTCAAGGCCGTAACCGGTCAGCGAGCAATAGACGAGTTTCGGGTTGAGCGCATGCATGGCGGGGAAGTCGAGGCCCGCGCGGGTCAGGCCGCCGGGCCGAACATTGGTCAGGAACACATCGGCCCCGGCAGTCAACTGCCGCACAATATCCTGCCCCTGCTGTGTCGAGGTGTCGAGGATGATCGATTTTTTCCCGCGATTGTCGAAGTCAAAGACCGGATTGTCCTGGATATCCGTGCCAATGGTCTTGAAAAAGCTGCGGATCGGGTCTCCGCCGGGTGGTTCGATCTTGATGACCTCGGCACCCCAGTCACTGAGGATGGAGCCGGCGCCGGGCGCGGCCATGTAGGTGGCGTGCTCAATCACGCGAATTCCGTCAAGCATGTGTCCTCCAGATTGTCTCATGACCGGTGTTGGTCGCGCCGGTAAATCAATATTAACCGCATTCTCTCCAATTAATGTGAAATTGTCCCACCCTGTCCTGGCGGAAGGTGTCGATCGAATGAACGTCAAATCCATACGTCCTGAACTGACCGAAGACGATATTCACCGGCTGGTGAAAGGTGAAACGCCCGAACAGCGCGCTTCGGTGGCGCATCGGCTGTGCCGCAGGATGGCGCTCGATGTGCTGAGCGACCCCGAACGCGCCCACGCCCAGGAGATAATGTCGATCCTTGCAGAAGACACAGCGGAACTGGTCCGACGCACGCTGTCGATTACGCTGCGCAATTCACCGGTCCTGCCGCGCGAGATTGCGCTGAAGCTGGCGCGTGATGTCGAATCGGTTGCGCTCCCGGTGCTGGAGCACTCCCCTTCCTTTTCAGAGGAAGACCTGATCGAGATCGTTCTTTCGGCGACGGCTGCCAAGCAGTGTGCTGTGGCAGGCCGTGAGCGTGTCTCGACGACGCTGACAGAGATCATAGCGGAGTATGCCGCCGGCGAGGCGGTCCAGAGGCTGGCCGAAAATGATGGCGCAGACTGGAGTGACAAGGCGTTTGCTGACAGTCTCAAGCGGTTCCCGGTGGAGGAAGGCCTCCACGAGGCGCTGGTCGAACGTGAATATGTGCCCATGCACATTGCCGAGAAGATGGTCTCGCTTGTCTCCGGCAAGGTCTTCGACATGCTGGTCAACCGTCATGAGCTGCCCGCGCAACTGGCGATCGATCTTGCTGCAGGCGCCCGCGAGCGCGCCACGATTGATCTTGTCGAGCAGGCCGGGCGCACGAGCGACCTGCCGCGTTTTGTCTCACAGCTGAATCTGAATGGTCGTCTCACCCATTCGCTCATCATCCGTGCTGTGTGCCTTGGTCATATGGGCTTTGTCGAACACGCCATGGCCGAGCTCTCCGGCGTGCCTCACCAGCGCGTCTGGCTGATGATCCATGATGCCGGACCATTGGGGATGCAGGCCGTGTTCGACCGGGCAGGGCTTCCGCGCAAGTATCTCCCGGTCTTCCGGGCTGCGGTCGCAGTATTCCACGAGACCGAATATGACGGAGGCCCGCGCGACCGCACACGATTCCGTAACCGGATGGTCGAGCGGGTTCTCACGCAGTTCCAGGCCCTGCCGCGCGAGGATGTCGACTATCTGCTTGAAAAGCTGGATGCGCACGACCAGCCAGAAGGCGAATCGAACGTCGCGTGATCAGGCATCTGCCATCGGGTTGGTGGCGTAGAGTGCGCCGAATTCGCCAAGGTCGCCGGCATCGCGCCAGCGTGCGCCATCAATGATGAGGTCAATGCCGCAAAGCGACAATTCGTGACAATGCGCAGCAAGCTCAGTGTCTTCAAACAGGGCGCGGGCGCTCACCCGCACACTGTCGATGAGAAGCCTGACTGCTTCGCTTGACCGCATCTGCCAGCTTGAGGTGGCGTTGATGGATAAGCGAAAGCCGACGCTCTTGAAGCGGCTGAGACCGAAGACGAGGTCTCGTCGCTGGGCGCCGAGCACCCAGTCATCGAATTCCAGAACGATTTCCTGAGCGCAGGCTCTTACCTTGTGGAGCGCGTCCAGGCAGGCGCCGCGAGCCGCAGAGTCCAGAAGTGCGGGGCTGGGCGCTGCCACATGGATAGGGCGCGATTGCAGGTTCTGGCTGAGGGCCGCGGCGAAAACACTTTCGATTTCATCTGACAGCCAGTGGGAGGGCGACGTCGTGGGCGCTTCAAAGCCGCTCGCCGAAAAACGCGCCGCATCGCCGAACCGCCTCATGCCGCGTGAGACGATGGCGACCGTTTCGCCGGTCACGATATGGACCACCGGTTCGAAGCGATGGCTGAGGCCAGGGGAGGAAAGGCTTGCCCTTGCGTGAGGGATTGCATGGGATTGCATCTGCGACACCAATACTGCTGAGGGAGCGCCTTGATGCCAGAGGCGCCTGAATATCGCGCGCATTCCGATCAAGCGATTTCAGGGAAATTTGATAAAACGCCGGAGAACTGTATGTCCATGCCCCCCTCTGAACCGCGACTTTCAGCAACGTTGTTGCTTCTGCGCGATGCCGGCGAATTCCAGGTGCTGATGGTCAAGCGCCATTATGAGATCGATTTTGCGTCCGGCGCGCTGGTCTTTCCAGGCGGCAAGGCCAATGACGAGGATGCTTCGCCTGAATGGTCAGCGCTGAGTGATTGCGAGCATTCTGACGAGCCGCTGAGTGTACGCATCGCGGCAATCCGGGAATGTTACGAAGAGTCCGGTATCCTTCTCGCGCGGCCAGCAGATGCGCGTGGGGCCGGGCGGCCGCTGGTCGGGGTCGATGTCGCTGAAAAGCTCGATCCGTTCCGGGCCGCTGTCGATCGCGGCGAGCAGAGCTTTCTTGGACTGGTCCGCGAGCATGGACTGGTCCTGGCCACCGATACGCTCGTGCATTTTGGCCACTGGATCACGCCGACCATGATGCCGAAACGCTTCGATACCCATTTTTTCATCGCCGCAACACCTGATGCGCAGATTGCCACTCAGGACGGGCGCGAGACCACGGAGGCGACATGGCTGTCGCCCGGCGAGGCCCTGCGCCAGGAGGCGACCGGTGAGGCCACGATCATCTTCCCGACGCGGATGAACCTGAAACGGCTTGCCCTGGCCAGCAGCACACAGGACGCCATGAAAAGATTCGCCAGTGCGACGGTAACGAGGGTCCTGCCGGAAATCACGAAGGATGAGGATGGACAGCCCTGCCTGCAGATCCCGGAAGTCGAGGGCTACGGCCAGACATTGGAGCCGCTTGAAAACGTCAAGGACGTCGCCCGCCCGAAAGCGCCGGGCTGATCAGCCGCCTGCGCCGTGTCGGGCGACCTTCTGTTCAAGTGCGAGGCAGACTGTTTCGGCAAGCTCGTCGCCAGCCTCGGACCCACCTGAGCGCGCTGCAGCGCTTGCCGCTTCGACATGCAGATTTATCAGCGCAAGTTCTTCGCTGGCATCCTCCACGGTTTCGAGCAGCCGGCAGAGCGATGTACAGATACGCCCGATAACAGGATAGCCATAAGGCTCTGCCGTGCCTCTCAGATTGTGGGCCGTCAGGAACAGGGCACGGATTCGGCTCGGGGCCGTTGGCAATGCCATCAGCGCCTTGAAATTGTCCCGAAGCTGTTCGATGTCTCCGGCCAGCCAGTCGGAGAAATCTGCCGCGTCCGAGGTTGCATCTTCGCCAGTGTCGCCGGTTGGCCTCCGGGGCTCAATCGCAGACCCGGCGGGGGAATGGGCATTGGTCTGCCCGGTTGGCCTGCGTTGGTCCGGGAAGATACGGGAGAGATCCGGAGGAGGCAATGTCTCGGCCTCATTCGGTTTTCCGGCAAAGCTGCGCAACAGTTTCTTGATCATGCCCAAGGCTGTAGCATCGTAGCTTAAATAGAGTTTTACCGCGAACGGATAAACATTGGCGTGTTAGAATGCGAACTGCTCACGCAGAATGCGCTCATCCAGCGCGTGGCCGGGGTCGAATAGCAAGGCGAGTTGGCGAGACCGGTCTTCGGCGACTTCAACAATGGCGATATCGCGCACTTCCTGATTGTCTGCTGCCGCCGATACAGGGCGGTGATCGGGGGATATCACCTCGATCCTGACATTGGCGTCGTGTCGCAAGAGCGCGCCACGCCAGCGCCTCGGGCGAAAGGGGCTCATCGGTGTAAGCGCCAGAAGATTGGCCCCGATGGGCAGGATTGGTCCATGTGCGGACAGGTTATAGGCTGTCGATCCGGCCGGTGTAGCCACCATCACACCGTCGCAGGCCAGATGGGAGAGCCGTTCCCGGCCATCGACCACGATGCGCAGGCGGGCGGTCTGCGCAGTCTGGCGCAGGAGAGAGACTTCATTGATCGCCAGGCGGCGATGCATCTTGTCGTGAATGTCCGTTGCCATCATCTGGAGCGGATGAAGCCTGGCGCGCTCTGCACGGTCGATGCGTGCTGGCAGGTTCTCCTCATCATAGTCGTTCATAAGGAATCCGACCGTGCCGCGATGCATGCCATAGACCGGCTTGTGGTCGTCGAACCGCCGTCTCAGCGCATCCAGCATGGCCCCGTCGCCGCCGAGGGCAACGATGACATCGGCCTTGTCTTCGTCACACTGCCCATATTTGCGGGTGAGGCGTTCAAGCGCCTCCTGGGCTTCGGGACGCTTGGAGGCGGAAAAGGCAATCATGATATCGGTCATTCACCAGACATCTCCTTCGGGGACAGCCCTACCGTCAAGACTCGCGCCCTTGCCGGCTTTCAGTTAGGCTGAAACACAGTCAAGCAAGAAAGACACCGGGAGGATAATTGCGATGGCCGATGACATGAAAACACTGGATGTGCGCAACGCTGTCAGCGCGGAAGAATGGCGGGCGCGGATCGACCTGGCCGCCATGTACCGGCTGGTCGCCCTTTATGGCTGGGACGATATGATCTTCACGCATATCTCCCATCGCGTTCCGGGGCCGGAACATCATTTCCTTATAAACCCCTATGGACTGTTCTTTGAGGAGATGACGGCCTCTTCTTTGGTGAAGGTCGATCTTGAAGGGAATATCGTTCAGGAAACCGATTTCATCGTCAACCCTGCCGGCTTCACCATCCATTCGGCGGTGCATGCGGCACGCGAGGATGCGCATGTCGTGATGCACCTGCACACCGATGACGGAGTTGCGGTGTCAGCCCAGTCAGAGGGTCTCTTGCCGCTGAGCCAGACATCGATGCTCGTGCGTCACGACCTCGCCTATCATGACTATGAAGGGGTCGCGCTCAATCATGACGAACGCGAGCGAATCGTTTCCGACATCGGGGCCAGGAACAACCTTCTGCTTCGAAATCACGGCACGCTGACCGTTGGCGGATCGGCGGCCGAGTGTTTCCTGCGCATGTTCTTCCTTGAACGGGCTTGCACGATGCAGGTGCGGGCACTCTCGGCGGGACGCGACAATGTCATCGTTCCAGGTGATGACGTGCAGGACGTCGTCAGGAGCCAGTCCAATCCCGAGGGCACGAAAACACTCGCTAACCGGCTGGCCTGGCCCGGCCTTCTGCGTCGCCTCGACAGGGAACTGCCAGGTTACGACGCTTGATACAGATCAAGGGCTGTGCAGCCGCCTGTGTGTGATAGCGGGCCGGGCTGCGGCGATTGTGACAGATGCAATCGTCTCGGTTCGGCTATAAGTAAGACCGATAACACACAACCCGCCTCGGGGAATGATCATAATGAGACATATCAAGGCTTTTGAAGACGCCCTGGAGACCATTCGAGAAGAAGGGCGTTACCGGGTCTTTGTCGATCTCCAGCGTCATCGCGGCGCTTTCCCGAAGGCGACAGCGCGGTTCGAGGACGGCGAACGCGAGATAACCGTCTGGTGTTCCAATGACTATCTGGGCATGGGGCAGGATGAGGACGTCCTGGCCGCCATGCATGAAGCAATAGACAGGTTCGGCGCGGGCTCTGGCGGAACGCGCAACATTTCCGGCACGACCCGCTACCATGTCGAT
This sequence comes from uncultured Hyphomonadaceae bacterium, assembly GCA_964415675.1. Classification (GTDB taxonomy): domain Bacteria; phylum Pseudomonadota; class Alphaproteobacteria; order Caulobacterales; family Hyphomonadaceae; genus UBA5336. The sequence continues at coordinate 93,308 of CAYQBG010000005.1, read as the reverse complement.
CTCGAAGCCGAACTCGCCGAGCTGCATGGCAAGACTGGCGCGCTCCTGTTCACATCAGGCTATGTTGCCAACGATGCGACTCTGTCGACTCTCGGCAAGATACTTCCAGGACTGATCATCTATTCGGATGCGCTGAATCACGCATCGATGATTGAAGGTATCCGGCGTTCAGGGTGTGATCGCCGGATCTTCCGGCACAACGACCTCGATCATCTGCGTGCGCTCATTGAGAATGACGATCCGGGCCGCCCCAAACTGATCGCATTCGAAAGCGTCTATTCAATGGATGGCGATGTCGGACCGATTGAAGGGTTCTGTGACATAGCTGAGGAATTCGGCGCGATGACCTATCTTGATGAGGTCCATGCTGTCGGGCTCTATGGCCATGACGGTGCCGGTGTGGCTCAGCGCGACGGGGTAATGAATCGGGTCGATATCATTGAGGGCACTCTGGGTAAGGCCTATGGGGTCATGGGCGGATACATCGCCGCGGATTCCCTGATCATCGACGCGATTCGTTCCATGGCCTCCGGCTTCATCTTCACCACCTCTTCCTGCCCGGTTATGACGGCAGGCTCACTCGCCAGCGTTCGCAAGCTGCGCAGCGATGACGGTCGGAAATTGAGAGACAGCCACCAGGCGCAGGCGGCGCTTCTGAAGCAGAAACTCGAAGAAGCGGGGCTGCCTGTCCTGCCAACCGAAACCCATATCGTTCCGCTGATGGTTGGCGATCCGGAACGCTGCAAGGCCCTGTCCGACACGCTGCTCTTCGATTTCGGGATCTATGTTCAGCCGATCAATTATCCCACTGTGCCGAAAGGGACAGAAAGGCTGCGCTTCACTCCGAGCCCGGTTCATACCGAAGCAATGATGGATGAGCTGGTGTCAGCCATTCTCGCCGTCTGGAAACAGCTGGGGCTTGAGCGGGCTGCCTGATCGTAACCAGGAACCAGCCCGCTCAAATCCATACGTCGGCTAGCCGTTGGTCCCGGTCTTTCTTCCAAGCCCGATTTCCTTGGCCTTTTCGGACCGGATCTTTGCATAATTCGGCGCGACCATGGGATAGTCCGCCGGTAGGTTCCAGCGTGCGCGATACTGTTCAGGCGTCATATCGTAGCGTGACCGCAGGTATCTTTTGAGCATTTTCAGCTGCCGACCGTCTTCCAGGCAGATGAGATAGTCTGGCGTGATCGATTTGCTGACAGGAACGGCGGGCTCCGGTCGAGGTGCACTCATCGGATCGCCGGACGAAAGTTCGACAAGTGATGAATGCACGGACCGGATCAGCTCTGGAAGGGACGACGTCGGTATCGGATTTTTGGTGACAAAGGATGACACGATGTCTGTCGTCAGTTCGATCAGTTTCGTATTGTCTGGCTCACTCATGATTGCTCCGTGACGAGTATAGGGTTTTTCGGGTCTTCCATCACTAACATAGGTTCGTCTTGTCTATTTGATAGTTCTAAACAGGGATGATGACCAGTGAATACGTAGAATTGATATGGTTTCGATGAATTCAATACAGGTCAACGGTGTATGGCATGCAGATGCGTGATCTCGATCTTAAGCTTCTGGTATATTTGCGCGTACTTCTCGAGGAAGAGTCAGTGTCCGGCGCGGCCAGACGGCTGGAATTGTCGCCTTCGGCAATGAGCCACGCTTTGAAACGCATCCGGCAACTCTTCGGTGACCCTGTTCTGGTGTCCGGGGAGGGCGGTTTGCGTCGGACGCCCAGGATGGAAGAAATTTTCGACAAGCTCCAGCTGCTGTCTGTGCTTACGTCGGAAATTCTGCGTCCGCCCGGAGATCTTGATGTCAACGATATCGAGGCACCTGTCGTGCTGCTGGCTGGAGAGGATTTTCACAGGGTCTATGGCCCCGACATCCTTTCTGGACTGCGCGCGCGTGGCTATCGAGGGATACTGCGTCAACGCCGTTGCAAGCGCACCAGATTGCAACTGCGGCTTGAGGCCAGCCCGCTGGCCTTCGCGGTGATTCCCACAGTTCTGGCGCCTGAGCGCTTGCTGCAAAGGAAACTGATGACCCAGGTCTTCGGCTGTATCGCACGTCGCGGGCACCCGATCTTTGATACCCCGATGGGGTTGGAGGACTATCTGACATACGGACATGTGGTGGTGCGCCCCTTTGACTGGGACGCTCCGAGCACAGTCGATTTCCATCTGAATTTGGCGCAGCTGTCGCGTAGGGTCGAGGTTGAGACGCCTTCATTTGCAGCGGCGACGGAAATTGTCTTGCGATCAGATTGCCTGCTCACAATACCGACGGATCTGAGGCTGCGGCTTCAGCCGATAGAGGCACTGCAAGCCTTTGATTGTCCTCTGGAACTTCCACCGCTTGACGTCAGCCTCGTCTGGCACGAGCGACATGGACATGATAGCCGGTCGCGATCGATCCGAGAGGCGATTTGCGAAATCGTCGCCGAGAGCACAGCGGCGCTTTGACGCTTAAGCTTGTCCATAACCCTGCTGGACCTTAGACCATGGAGTCACTCTCAAAGGAGGCCAGAACATGCCTGACACCGCTGTCCATTCCGCGCTTTCCAGCGCTGCCTTTTTTGGCGAAGCGCTTGGGGATGCCGACCCTGACCTTTTCAAGGCCATCGCGAACGAGCAGAGGCGTCAGCAGCATCAGATCGAGCTGATCGCGTCAGAGAATATTGTTTCGCGCGCAGTGTTGGAGGCTCAGGGCTCGATCCTCACGAATAAATATGCCGAGGGGTATCCCGGGCGACGCTATTATGGCGGATGCGAATTTGTCGATGAGGCGGAGAAGCTGGCTATCAAGCGGGCTTGCCGTTTGTTTGATTGTGGGTTCGCCAATGTGCAGCCGAATTCGGGTAGCCAGGCCAACCAGGCCGTGTTCCAGGCCCTGATTCAGCCGGGCGATACGATCCTGGGGATGAGCCTGGCGGCCGGCGGACACCTGACCCATGGCGCGAAACCCAACCAGTCCGGCAAATGGTTCAATGCGGTGCAGTATGACGTTCGCCGCGAGGACGATCTTATCGATTTCGATGAGGTCGAAGCCTTAGCGAAAGAGCACCGGCCGAAACTAATCATCGCCGGCGGTTCAGCCTATCCGCGCCAGATCGATTTTGCGCGCTTCCGGGCAATTGCCGAAGAGGTCGGCGCCTGGTTTCTGGTCGATATGGCACACTTTGCGGGCCTGGTGGCCGGCAAGGCACATCCCAATCCGCTCGACCATGCGCATGTCGCCACGACGACAACCCACAAGACTCTTCGCGGCCCGCGCGGAGGCATGGTGCTCACAAATGACGAGGTGATTGCCAAGAAGGTCAATTCCGCTGTGTTTCCCGGTATTCAGGGCGGTCCGCTGATGCATGTCATCGCGGCCAAGGCGGTGGCATTTGGCGAGGCACTTCGCGCGGATTTTCGCGATTATGCAGCTCAGGTGGTCGCCAATGCACAGGCCATGGCCCTTGCGGCCAAGGATAGCGGGCTTGATGTCGTCTCAGGCGGAACCGATACCCATGTCGCCCTGATCGACCTGAGGCCCAAGGGGGTCAAGGGCAACGCCGCCGAACAGGCCCTGGAGCGCGCATTCATCACCTGCAACAAGAATGGTGTGCCATTCGATCCGGAAAAGCCGGCTGTCACCAGCGGGATCCGGGTGGGCTCGCCGGCGGGAACCACACGCGGTTTCGGCGAGGCGGAATTTCGACAGGTTGGCGCCTGGATCGGTGAAGTGGTCGATGGCCTCTCCAGAGACGGCGACACCGGCGCGATTGAACAGAAAGTCAAAGCTGAAGTTATCGAATTGACCGCACGGTTCCCGATTTATCAGGGTCTCGGAGCCTGAACGCGTGCGTTGTCCGTTCTGCGGGGCCGAGAATACGGCGGTGAAGGACAGCCGGCCGGCGGAAGACAATACAGTCGTCCGCCGCCGCCGCCATTGCGAGCGTTGCGGCGCCCGGTTCACGACATTTGAACGCGTCCAGCTGCGAGAGGTTACGGTCATCAAGCGCGACGGCAAACGGGTTGCATTCGATCGCGAAAAAGTCGTGCGATCAGTCAAGATTGCCCTGCGCAAGCGCCCGGTCGAGCCCGAACAGCTGGATCAGCTGGTCTCCGGGATAATCCGCAAGCTTGAGTCCGGAGGAGAGACGGAGGTGGAATCAGCCCGGATCGGCGAATTGGTCATGTCCGCGCTGCGCGAGATCGATCCCGTCGGATACGTGCGATATGCCAGCGTCTACAAGGATTTTTCCAACCCGTCCGATTTCGCCCAGTTCATTGATAGCGCCAAATTCGAAGATGAAGCCGAGGACGACCCGCTATGAGCGGTGTCAGCGTCACGTTGAAAGTGGCCACCTCGCTCGATGGACGAATCGCGCTGTGCGATGGGACGAGCCAATGGATCACGGGCCCGGCGGCGCGTGCGCGAAGCCATGAAATGCGCGCCGCCCATGACGCGGTGCTTGTCGGGGCGGGCACGGCGATTGCCGATGATCCTTTGCTGACCGCGCGGACGGTGCCCCCGCCGGCGCGCCAGCCGGTGAGGATCGTTGCGGACAGTGGAGGCCGCACGCCGTCCCGGTCTCGCCTGGTGAAATCGGCTGGGCTCGGGCGGGTCGTGATCGCAGTGGCACGCGGTCATCATGACGAACTGATCGCTGCGGGCGCCGAAATCTGGAATTGTGGTGGGGGCGATGGATTTGTTTCGCCTGTCGAGTTGGTAAGGAGAGCGCAGGTTGAGGGGATTTCGTCGATCATGATCGAAGGCGGCGGGCAGCTGGCGGCCTCGTTTCTGAAAGCCGGCCTTGTCAGTTGTCTGGAATGGTTCCGTGCTCCGGTGCTTATCGGCGGTGACGGGCTGCCGGCGGTGGCGGCACTCGAGCTTGCGCGTATGGATGAGGCCCCTCGCTGGCGGCATGCCGCAACGGAACGGATTGGGGATGATACGCTCGACACCTATGTCAGGCCGTGAGCAGACAGCAGAGAGGCGCGAATGTTTACCGGTCTTGTCACCGATGTCGGAATGATCGCCAGGGCCGAGCATCGCAACGGCCTGACCCGCTTCGAGGTCGAGAGCGGCTTTCCGCTGGATGAAATCGAGCTTGGGGCGTCAATCCTGCATTCTGGTGTCTGTCTCACCGTTGTCGAGAAGGGTGAGGGAGAGCGTGGCGCCCGATTCACCGTCGAGGCGGTACCAGAAACCCTGTCGAAGACGATTCTCGGCGGCTGGCAGGAAGGCTCCCGTGTGAATCTGGAGCAGAGTCTCAAACTGGGCGATGAACTGGGCGGACATTTCGTGTTCGGGCATGTAGACGGTGTTGGCGAAGTGGTATCGATCACGCCTGAAGGGCAGAGCTACCGCCTGACAATCCGTCCGCCAGCGTCGATTGCCCGCTATTTCGCTACGAAGGGGTCCGCCGCCATCGACGGTGTGTCACTTACGGTGGCGGATGCGCTGGAGAATGGCGATTTCCAGCTCGCCATCATTCCGCATACCTGGCAGGTGACGACTCTGGGTCAGCTGGAACCGGGTGACAGGGTCAATCTGGAGATCGACATGCTGGCGCGCTATGTCGCGCGGATGATCGGCGCCGACGCGCCGGAAAGGGATGCGCACGTATGAGCCAGGACGAGTTTCATGGAGCGATCTCCTCAATCGATGACATTATCGAGGATGCCCGAAATGGCCGGATGTTCATTCTCGTCGATGCAGAGGACCGGGAGAATGAAGGCGACCTGGTGATTCCAGCAAGCTTTGCCACGCCCGAAGCGGTCAACTTCATGGCCAAATACGGCCGTGGCCTGATCTGTCTGTCGATGACCGGGGAGCGGGCGCGGGCGCTCAATCTCGACATGATGGCCCGCGATAATCGCGAGAGCATGGGCACTGCTTTCACTGTCTCGATTGAGGCAGCCGAAGGTGTGACGACCGGCATCTCCGCCGCAGACAGGGCGAAAACCGTCGCTGTGGCGATCGACCCGATGAAGGATCATCACGACATCGTCTCGCCAGGCCATGTTTTCCCACTCATTGCCCGCGATGGCGGGACGCTGGTTCGTGCGGGCCATACCGAGGCGGCCGTCGATATCTCGCGGCTGGCCGGTCTCTATCCGGCTGGCGTGATCTGCGAGATCATGAATGATGACGGCACCATGGCGCGCCTGCCTGAACTCGTGGCCTTCGCGCAGCTTCATGGTCTGAAGATCGGGACGATTGCTGACCTGATCGCATGGCGGCGGAAGAATGACCGCTATCTTGAACGCCGGGTCGAGGCGCCTCTGGACAGCGCTTTTGGCACAGGCTTCAAAACCGTTGTTTTCCGCAACGCTCTGGACCAGTCCGAACACATTGCGATTGTTCACGGCACGATCGTTCCCGGAGAAACCACACTGGTGCGCGTGCACCGAACAGATGTGCTGGCCGATATACTTGGGGAGCGTGGTCCGCGCCAGGGGCTTGTTGAAAAGGCGATGAGTTGCATCGCCGACGCCGATGAACCCGGCGTGATCGTCTTCGTCAACACCATGCAGCCCGATGCGCTTGCCTCCCGGCTTGGCGCCAAGAGCGGCACGCCGCCTGACCCGCACAGGCCGCTGCGCGAATATGGCATCGGCGCGCAGATTCTTCGCGAACTCGGCGTGACAAGGATGATCTTCCTGTCCGATACACAGCCGACCCGTGTGGCCGGGCTTGACGGATACGGTCTCACCATAGAGGGCTGGCGACGGCTCAATGATAATGAAGAAGACCAGATATGACCGACAGAGTCCTCGTCGCGACCTCGCGATATTATGAAACCATCTCCGCCGAGCTCGAAGCCGGCGCACAGGAGGTGCTCGACGCCTCTGGCGTGATCTGCGAGACCATCGTTGTCCCCGGTGCATTCGAAGTGCCCGGTGTGATCGCCATGGCAGCGGACAGCTCGCGATATGATGGCTATGTGGCTCTTGGCTGCGTCATCCGCGGCGAAACCACACACTATGATTATGTCTGTGGCGAAAGCGCGCGCGGGCTCATGGCGCTGGCCGTCGAGCGTCGGCTCGCGATCGGCTATGGTATCCTGACAGTCGAGAATCAGGATCAGGCGTGGGCGCGCGCTGACCGCAAGCAGAAGAATAAGGGGCGCGATGCTGCGCAGGCGTGTCTGTCGATGCTGGCCCTGCGCAAGAAATTCGTCGGATGAGCGAGCTGCGCAAACTGCCGTTTGAAGTGATCAGGGCGCGGCGGGCAGGTGCCCGGCTGGCTGCGGTCCAGGCCCTTTACCAGATGGAGCAGACCGAACGCGGCGCCAGTGCGGTTATCCGCGAATTCATGGCAGACCGGCTTGGATTGGGGCCTGAGGGGGAACCGGTCGAAGAGGCCGATCCGGACCTGTTCCGGTCGATTGTCTCAGGCGTTATCGAACATCAGGACAGGGTGGACACGGCAATCCTGGAAAGGCTCGCAGATGGGTGGCGCCTGTCGCGTCTCGACGCCACGAGTCGGGCCATACTAAGGGCGGCGGCTGCGGAATTCCTGATCCATCATGAACTGGCGAATGCGATTATCATCGATGAATATGTCTCTCTGGCCCACGACTTCTTCGAGGACGGGCAGGAGGCGAAATTCATCAATGCCGTGCTGGAGAATGTGGGCGCTGACCTCAGGGGCTGATCGGAAGGTTGCTTCAACCGTCGCGGACTTCGTGATAGTCTGAAAGCATCAAACGACAGATATAAGGGAGGTTAGTATGGCAGACGGCGAAAACACTCAGACTGAAACGCATTTCAAGACTTTCGCAGACAGTACGGCAGACGATTGGGCCATCATTGCCGGGCACGCGAAAGACTTCAACAAGGGGCTCGCCGGCCGGGTGATAGAGCATCTCAAACTGCTGAATGGTGATTTTGGCGGCTTTCCCGTAGACCGGCTCGAACACAGTCTGCAAACTGCGACGCGGGCCATGCGCGACGGGCGCGACGAGGAATATATCGTCTGCGCGCTGCTTCATGATATTGGCGATACGCTGGGCAGCCACAATCATCCAGACATTGCTGCAGCGATCCTCAAGCCCTTTGTCAGCGAGGCGAACCACTGGATGGTCCAGCATCATGGCATCTTTCAGGGCTATTATTTCTTTCACCATCTCGGGCTCGACCGCGATATGCGCGATCAGTTCCGGGGCCATCCGCATTTCGAATATACAGCGCAATTCTGCCACCTCTACGACCAGAATGCTTTTGACAGCGCGTATGACAGCGCTCCCCTTGAGACTTTTGTTCCAATGGTGGAGAAAATCTTCGAGAAGCCGAGAAGCTCTGTCTACAAGAAAGCGATGGCGGACGGGGAGTAGGCATGACTCCAGACCGTCCGGCATGGATCATGTGTGCAGGTCTTTTCCTGCTCTGCGCAGGCGGTTGCCAGCCCTCCGATGAGGCATTGGACGGGTTTGTCCTGCCTGAAGGCCGTGCCGATGCGGGCGAGAGAGCCTTTACTCGGCTTGGTTGCAATGACTGTCATGTGATTGAAGGGCGTGATGATCTGCGAATGGAGGATGCCAGCGAGATGCGGATCCCGCTTGGGGATGCCGATATTCGTGGAGCTGGTGACCTTGCAACGTCCATCATAAATCCGTCGCACAGGGTTGCCGGTCGGTTCGCCCAGGAAGGCTTGGGCGGTGAGACGAGTTCACCCATGCGCAATTACAAGGACCTGATCACCGTTGGCGAACTCGCTGACCTTGTCGCCTTCCTTCAGAGCGAATACGAGTAACCAACAGACGATCCGGTTTCGCGAAGGCGGAACGGTCATTGTGCGGCGCGCCCTGATGGCTGGTCGCGTTGCCACGTCAACAGAGGAGGGCCGTTTGACAAACACCTCACCAATGCTCGATTACACGCGACTGCTTGTGCCTGTTGATATGCGGCATCGCGATGATTCGCTCGGCTCGATCAAGACTGCGGTGGCTATTGCGGGCGCCAGCGGCGCTGAACTTGTCCTGATGACTGCGGCCAATCCGCTCGGCAAACATCTCACCGATACGCCTAAAGAACAGCAAGAGATTTTCGAGGCCTGGGCGGGCGATATGGCGGTTCGTTATGACTTTGCTATGATGCCTGTTTTCCGCGCTCATGACCATCCTCAGCATGCCATTCTTGAGGAATGTCGTGACCGGAATGTCGATCTTGTCGTTATGTCGTCGCACAAGCCGCGAATGACGGACCACCTGTTCGGCTCCCACGCATCGCACATCGTCCGCGATGCGCCCTGTTCGGTCATGGTCGTACGATAGGAGGGCTGTTCAGCAATGCCTGCCAGAGGCTGGAAGGGCCGACAGCCATGTGGTTGCCGGCCCTTTTCATGAGGGTGTTAACCGAGCTGCTCTCGGAACTCTCTGGCGTCTTGGACGGGGCTCAGCCTTTGAGGCCTTCCGCAACACGGGCAAAAATATTGCCGCCATGTCCTGCGCCTGATTCGAAGTGTTCCTGGTGCGAACGGTCGGTGATCTCGTCCCATTTTGCCGCAACGGCCTCGGCCGTCAGAGTCTCGCCTCCGCCTACAAATGCGCCTTTGGTCTCGACGATCTCGGCCATGGAGAAAGCGCCAGCGCCTGCTGACAGGATCATGCCGGTCGGCGCATCTTCCTTGACCAGGTTGATCACACCTGGCGTAATATATTCAGGCTTAAGCGCGTCCAGAGCATCTTGCGACATCAGGCCTTCCGTCATCCGTGTCGCCGCGATAGGGCAGACCGTATTGACCTTGATGTTATATTTTGCGCCTTCGATCTTCAGAGTGTTCATGAGGCCGACAAGGCCAAGTTTCGCGGCACCGTAATTGGCCTGTCCGAAGTTTCCGTAGAGACCTGTCGAAGAGGTCGTCACGACAAGCCGGCCGTAATTCTGTTCCTTCATGATCTCCCAGGCCGCCTTGAACGGCTTGACCGATCCCATGAGATGTACGTCGAGGACGATCTGGAAGTCCTCCAATGTCATCTTTGAGAAGGATTTGTCACGAAGGATGCCGGCATTGGCCACGATGATATCGATGCGGCCAAATGCCGACATCGTGTCGTCGATCATTTTCTGGACGCCTGCATCATCGGTTACTGACGAGCCGTTCGCGATTGCTGTGCCGCCCATCTCCCGGATTTCTGAAACGACCTTTTCCGCAGCTTCTGAATTTCCGCCGGTTCCATCGACCGAGCCGCCGAGGTCGTTGACGACCACCCTGGCGCCGCGGCGGGCAAGTTCAAGCGCATGGGCACGACCGACGCCGCCGCCGGCGCCGGTGACGATCGCTACGCGGTCATCGAAGCGGATATCTGTCATGGGAGGGGCTCCTTCCTGTCTGTTGAGCCCGGCCCAAACACCATCCGCTTACGTGAACGTCAAGCGGCCAGTCGTCCCCTACCTGTTGTATCAACCTGCGCGGGGGTCGCCTGTCTTGAGAGCATCGCGCTGGATCTCCTCAGTCCCCTCGCGTGCAGCCTTGGTCTGTGCATACCAGGCCACGCGGCTTGCGCAGACATTCTGCGGAATTGTCGAACCTGTCGGTTCCATCCGCTTGCAGACTTCCTCATCCGGATCATGGCCCTGGCGGCGGATCTCGGCGCGCATATCCTCGGTGATCGTGATCGTCTGGGCCGAGTTGCCGCTTCCGCCACCTGCGCCGGAATGCGAGCATGCACCGGTCAGCGCCAGCATGAGCGCAGCAGGGACTATAAGTTTGGGGTTCATGAGTGGATCCTTCCTGAAACGTGCTTTGGATATTGCTAGCACTTCATCCTTCGAACAACCAAGCGGCTGAGAGGGCTTTGCCTGACAATGCCCACCAGACAGGCATTTGACCTTGCGTAAAAGCTTGCCGGAGCCTCAACGCCGACCGATAAAGACGTCCAGATCGTTCAAGGAGGAAGATAATGCTGGCTTATGTAACACTTGGTTCGAATGATATTGAGAAGGCGCTGGCCTTTTATGATGCGTTCATGCCAGCGCTGGGCGCCAAGCGCATGTTTGACAATGAACGGCTCTATTTCTACGGCACCGGGCCCGGAGCACCCATGCTTGCCATCGGCGGCACCTATGATGGTAATCCGGCGACTTGCGGAAACGGTGTAATGCCGGCTCTGGCGTGTGCCGACCGTGAAACGGTGGACAAGGCTTACCAGGCCGCGCTGGATGCGGGCGCAACCGACGATGGTGCTCCGGGCGAGCGCGTGCCAGGCGTTTTCTATGGCGGATATTTCCGTGACCCTGATGGTCATAAGGTCTGCGTTTGCAAGCTGGGCTGATCGGTAGATCTAATGGCTGGTCCCGCAAATTATCGTTCGGGGCCGACTGCCCAGCTGTGTGATGAGCCTGCTTCCATTTCTGGCGGCAAGCGTCTAGCGTCGCGTCGGTTTGCCGGCGTAAGGAGGCGGGGTCGATGGAATGGGGCTGGGACAATGGCCGGGCATTTGTCGGCATCATCCTGATTTATGCCGTTGCCTGGGCATTGTCCGAGCGCCGCCAGGCCTTTCCCTGGAAACTGGTTCTCGGAGCTACGGCGATGCAGTTCGGGTTCGCTCTCCTGCTGTTTGGCGTACCTGTGATCCGCGAAGCCCTGTTCAAGGCAAACATCATCGTTGATACGCTGGAAGATGCCACGCGTGCGGGGACCGGCTTTGTGTTTGGCTATGTTGGCGACAATCAGGTCGCCAGCGAGATCATGACCGGCGACGCGCCGCCGCTCTTCTTTTTCCAGATCCTGCCGATCGTTATTGTCGTTGCTGCCCTCTCGGCGATTCTGTGGCATTGGCGCATCCTGCGCTGGATTACCAAAGGATTCGCACTTGTGTTCCGCCGGCTGATGGGAATTGGCGGGGCGACGTCACTGGCCGTGTCTGCCAATGTGTTCATGGGCATGACGGAAGCGCCGGTCCTGGTGAAACCCTATTTGAAGGGCATGACGCGCTCGGAGCTGTTCATCCTCATGGTGTCAGGTTTTGCGACGATCGCGGGCAGCGTCCTCATCATTTATGTCACCTTTCTCGAGCCGGTGATGGACCAGCCGCTGGCTCAGCTGCTCACAGCATCGTTCATGGCCGCGCCAGCGGCTGTCGCGCTGGCCCTCGTCATGGTTCCTGAAAAGGTGGAAAGCGTCGAGCGCACCCATGAGCCGGAATTCGAGTATGAATCGACCATGGACGCCTTTGCCGCCGGTGCGGCGGATGGTCTCAAAATCGTGCTCAATATCGCCACGATGCTGATCGCGGCGCTTGCGCTACTGTTCCTCGTTAACAGCCTCCTCCAATGGCTCGGCGCTGCGGCCGGGTTTTCGCCGTGGCAGACTGCGCAGGCAATCGATTTTCCGGCCTGGGCATCATGGCTCGAAGCCGTCGCCGAGCGACTTGCCTGGGTCTTCCTTTGGGTCGTCAAGGCATTGCTGTCGCCCTTCGCCATTATGGATCACTGGGCGGGCGACGAGGCGCTGACCATTCAGGTCCTTCTCGGATGGCTGTTTGCTCCGCTGATGTACCTGATTGGTGTGCCATGGGAGGAAGCGGCGCGTTCCGGCGCGCTCATGGGGATAAAAACGGTTTTGACGGAGTTTGTCGCCTTCCTCCAGCTCGCACAGGTCCCTGAAGGCGAAATGACAGACCGGACCCGCATCATTACCGCCCATGCCATCTGCGGCTTTGCCAATTTCGGATCCATGGGAATACTGATTGGCGGCCTCACAATCATCGAACCGGCACGGCGTGAAACCTTTCTGCAACTTGCATGGAAGACATTGCTCGCCGGGACGCTGGCCACATGTCTCAGTGGGGCGGTGGTTGGGGCATTGCCCGTGGATCTGTTCGTAAGAGGTTAGTTTTGAGCATGCCATATTTGGGTCAGGCAGGGCTGGTCGCAGTCTTGCTGGCCGCGCCGTCGGGTGCCTGGGCGCAGGACAGAGATGAACCCATTTTTGTTGCCGACCTGACCGTGCTCGACCCGGTCTATGTCACCGACAGTCGCGGCGAAGCTCTCAACGACGTGCCGGCTTCTGTCACCCTGATCCCGGATGAGTCGATCGAAGCGGTTTCGGCCATTCGTGCCGGCGATGTGCTCGCCGCGATACCGGGCACATTCCTCGCTGGCCTCAACGGTCCGCGCGAGATCGTCCAGATCCGTCAGCCTCTCGCCTTCGACAATCGTACCCTGTTCCTGGAAGACGGCGTGCCGCTCCAAAGCCCGATCTATTATGACCAGTCGGCGCTTGGCTATTCCCAGCTCCTGTCATCGCCCGGTGGTGTGGAGGTGCTGCGCGGGCCAGGGACGGCGCTCTACGGCTCTGACGCGCTCTCAGGCATTGTGCATGTGCGCACACGCGCGCCTGACGACCCGCTGCGTTTCGGTGCAAGAGTGCGCGGCGGCGAGCATGGCCTTTTCGACCTCCAGGCCGAAGCCGGGATCGAGACCGGCGCGCGCCATGACCTGCGTGCCACCGTGGCAGTGTCCGGCGAGGACGGATTTCGCGAGGAGACGGCTTTTCACCGCACACAGGGCGTCCTGCGCCATGCGTTTCGCGGGGAGCGGCTTAGCGTGGAAAGCGGGCTCTATATCACAGATTACGAGACCGAATCCGCGACCGCGATCCGCCCGCTCTCTGAACTTGGCGAACGGATCGGCGAAAGCGGCCTCAGCCCGGCGGTCGACGTCGATGACGCAGTTGAGACGGGCGCCCTCTACCGGCTGCAAAGCCGTATCTCCTATGACCTGTCCGACCAGCTCAGCCTGGAGGTGACACCCTATCTGCGCCGCCAGGAGAGCGTGACAACGGCCGTTTTCCAGCCGGCCACGACACCGCGCGAGACCGCCACACTCGACAGTTTCGGCGTCCTGCCGCGCCTACGCTACGAGGCCGGCGAAGCGACGATAATGGCCGGGCTGGATGTCGAGCTGACCGATCTCGACGTTCTACTGTTCCAGTCGCGCCCCGATACGATTGTTTTTGGAGATCTGTTCCGACAGGGCGTCCAGTTCGACTACACCGTCGATTATCAAAGCTATTCGCCCTTCATCCAGTGGGAGCAGCGGTTTGGCGACGTGACCCTGCAGCTGGGCCTGCGCCATGACATGCTCGCCTATGATTTCGACAATGCCCTCACCGAAGTGCCCGGCGATGCGCGCCTGCAGGTGCCAGACCGCGAGGATGATTTCGATGCCACCAGCCCCAAGGCCGCGCTGATCTGGGATGTCACCGAAAATCACAGCCTGTTTGCCCGTTATGCGCGCGGGTTCCGCGTGCCGCGCGCATCCGAGCTTTACGAGCTGGAGGCCGGCCAGGCGGAATTCACGCTGGAGCCGGAGACCCTCGACAGTTTCGAGATTGGCTGGCGCGGCCAGTATGATCGTGTGTCCGCCGAGCTTGTCGGCTACTGGCAGGAAAGCGAGAACGGCGTCATCACTGATGTGCAGACGGCGGCGGGGAATATTTCCGTCAGCGCGGGATCGAAACGCTATGCGGGCATCGAGGCGGCGCTGGCGGCTGAACTCGGAGCGGGGCTGGAGGCGCAGCTGGTCTTTGCCTGGCAGGATTTCGTGTTCGAAGAGCGCTCCGCCGATGGCGACGATCCGTTCGACGGCAACAATCTCGCCGAGGCGCCGGAAACGCTGGGCAACCTCATCCTCAGCTGGACGCCGCCGACGGCGGACGCCTTCACCCTGACCGGGCGGCTGCGCCATATCGGGTCCTGGCCGCTCAATGACGCCAATACGGTCTATAGCGATGAGGAATATATCCTGTCGCTGAATGGCGAATGGCGCATCAATGACCATCTCACCGCCGATCTGCGGCTCGAAAACGTCACTGATGAAGTCTATGCCGTGTTCGCCGATGCGCCGGTCTTTGCGCCGCAGGGGCGCGGGCGGCCGGGACAGGTGCGCACGCTGAGCGCCGGGTTGCGGCTGCGCTACTAGGCCCCTTGGCCCGCGCGGCAAGGCGGATTAGACGGATCGCTGAGCCAGCGAGAAGCGAGACACCATGTTCGATATCCACGCGATCCGCGAAAACCCGGATGCCTTCCGTGCGGCCTGGAACCGGCGCGAGCCCGGCCTTGGCGACAAGGTGGACGAGATCCTTGCCCACGACGCCGCCCTGCGCCAGGCGCTGACCGACAAGCAGGAAGCCGAGGCGGCGCGCAATGCCAGATCCAAGGAGATCGGCAAGGCGAAGGCGGCCGGCGATGAAGCGTTGTTCAATGCGCTGCGCGAGGAGGTGGCGAAGGCGAAAGAGGTGATCGAGGCCGCTGGCGAGCAGGAAGAGGCTGCAGCCGCCGAGCGCGATAAGCTCCTGATGGGCCTGCCGAACCTGCCTCTGGCCGACGTGCCGGATGGCGCGGATGAGGCGGCCAATGTCGAAGACACGCGCTGGGGCGAGCCTCGCAGTTTCGACTTTGCGCCGAAGGATCATGCCGATCTCGGCGAGGCCCTCGGCATGATGGATTTCGAAACCGCGGCGAAGATGAGCGGGTCGCGCTTTGTCCTGCTGACGGGGAAACTGGCGCGGCTGGAGCGCGCGCTGGCCGCCTTCATGCTCGACATCCAGACCGGCGAGCATGGCTATGAGGAGACGAGCCCGCCGATTCTGGTGCGCGGGAATGCGCTCGAAGGCACCGGGCAGCTGCCGAAGTTTGAGGAGGACCTGTTCTCGATTGGGCAGGTCGCAGGAGAGGTGTTGCATTCAATAATTTCCCTTTTTGAGGCAGTAGAAGAACATCCTCAAAAAGCACTTGAAATTATGGCGAAGCGCGGCCCAGTGATGAGAGAAATATTGGGAGTAGTTGCTGACCAAGCTGTGGAAAACCGATTACGGCTCATCCCCACCGCTGAAGTCCCGCTCACGAACATCGTCCGCGAATCCATTCTCGACGCCGACACGCTGCCGCGCCGCATGACCGCGCACACCCCTTGCTTCCGCTCTGAAGCCGGCAGTGCCGGGCGTGATACGCGCGGCATGATCCGGCTGCACCAGTTCAACAAGGTCGAGCTGGTCTCCATCGTGCGCGATGAGGGTGAAGGGCTCGAAGAGCTGGAACGCATGACCCGCTGCGCCGAGACGGTGCTGGAGCGGCTGGAACTGCCCTATCGCCGCATGACGCTGTGCACCGGCGATATGGGGTTCGGCGCGCGCAAGACCCATGACCTGGAAGTCTGGCTGCCCGCGCAGGAGAGTTATCGCGAAATTTCGTCCTGCTCCTATTGCGGCGATTTCCAGGCCCGGCGGATGAATGCCCGCTGGCGCCCGGCGGCGAGCGAGGACAATCCGAAACCGCGCCCGCAATTTGTCCACACGCTCAACGGCTCCGGCCTTGCGGTGGGCCGCACGCTGGTCGCTGTGCTGGAGAATTACCAGAATGAGGATGGCTCGATCACCGTCCCGCCCGCGCTCGTGGCCTATATGGGCGGCACCGAGGTGATCTCTCGATGAAAATTCTCCTGACCAATGATGACGGCATCCATGCGCCGGGGCTGAAAGTGCTCGAAGCGATCGCGCGCACGCTGTCTGATGACATCACCATCGTCGCGCCTGAGGTGGAACAGTCGGGCCAGTCGCGCGCGATGACGCTAACCCAGCCGCTGCGCCTGCGCACGCTGGAGCCGCGTGTGCATGCGGTCTCGGGCACGCCATCCGATTGCGTGCTCCTGGCCATGCGCGAGCTGATGGACGGTGAGCCGGACCTGCTCCTGTCGGGCGTCAACAAAGGCCAGAACCTGGCTGAAGATACGAGCTATTCCGGCACCGTGGCCGCCGCCATGTTCGGGATGCAGCACAATATCCCGTCCGTTGCCCTCAGCCAGACGCAGAATTTCCGAGGCCGTGGCTCATGCCCTTGGGAAACAGCCGAGGCCTGGGGGCCGCGCGCGCTGAAGCCCGTGCTGGCCCATGGCTGGCCCGATGATGCGGTAATGAATATCAATTTTCCCGATCTCGACCCGGACGATGTGAGGGGCATCAGGATCACCCGGCAGGGCTTTCGCGACGAACAGATCCTTCGCACCGAAAAACGCGAGGATTTGCGCGGCAATAATTATTACTGGGTTGGATATAGCGGGAAGCTCTCCGACCCGGATGAAGGCACGGACCTGCGCGCGATTTATGAAGGCTATGTCTCGATCACGCCGCTGCATGTCGACCTCACCCATGATCCCTTCCTCAAAGAGATGCGGGCATGGGAGATTTGATCGCCGATCCGTTCCGGGCGGCCCGCCTGCTTCTGACCCTGCGTCGCGAGGGGGTGACCAATCCCCATCTTCTCAAGCTGATGGAGGCAACAGACCGGAGCGCGTTTGCCGGTCAGGAATTCGCGGAACTGGCTTTTGAAGACACTTTCCTGCCTTTGCCATGCGGGCAGGCGATTCTGCCGCCGCTTGTCACGGCGCAGATCCTTGACGCTGCCGGCATGCGGTCGGGGCATACGGGACGTGTGCTTCTGGTGGGCGGGGGCGGGGGTTATATGGCCGCGCTGGCCTCACCGCTTTGTGAACATCTCGTCGTGGCGGAGCGTTATCGTCGCCTTGCCCATGAGACAGGCGCACGCCTGGAGGAAATGGGGTACTTGAATGTGGCAACCCGCCATGCTGACGGGCTGACAGGGCTACAGCAGGACGGGCCCTATGATCGGATACTTCTCACCGGACAGGTGGATTCTATGCCGCATGAGCTTGTTGATGCACTGACCCCGGCGGGTTTCATCATTGCGCCGGGCACCGATGGCGAGAGGGGTCTGTTGCGCCTTGTCGGCCAGCAGGGGGAAACCGCCCGACGCGCGCTTGCTTGGCCGCTTCAGCCGCTGGCGACAGGTGTATCGGCCTCGCTGTGAAAAACCTGACCGGGCGTGCGTGAGGGCTCTTGTTTGCCACCGCGCGCGCACACAGCTATAGGGGCGCTTCGTTCAAACCCGGTTCGCCTGACAGGGAGCCTTCTTACCAGATGACCCACCGTTTCATTCCTGCCGCGCTCGCGGCGATTGTCCTCGCGCTACCTGCGGCCGCCCAGGAAGGTGGCCCGGGCGGGCCCAGCCTGATTGGCCAGCTTCTTTTTTTCATTCCACTGATCCTGATCTTCTATTTCCTGTTGATCCGTCCACAACAGCAGCAACGAAAGCGCCATCAGGAGATGGTCGCATCCATCAAGCGCGGTGATACTGTTGTGACGTCGGGTGGGCTCGTCGCCAAGGTGGTCAAGGTTGCCGATGACGAATTGACTGTAGAACTCGCCGAGGGCGTGCGCACGCGACTTGTCCGCCAGATGATCGCCGATGTGCGTTCCAAGGGCGAGCCGGTCGCGGCCAACGATTAGAGTTACAGTTTTCGAGGACGCTCCGGCCCATGCTTCAGTTTCCGCCCTGGAAAGTCGCCCTTATTCTCGCGGTCCTGCTGGTCGGCGCGCTCATGGCCCTGCCGAATGCATTTTCGGACCGATTCCTGGGAATTGATCCGCTTCCGCCGAGTGTCGAAACGCCCGAAACGCGGGCTGAGTATCGCGATGCGCAGGCGGCCGCCGACCAGTCCTGGTGGCCTGGTTTCTTTCCTGCAAACAAGGTCAATCTCGGGCTTGACCTGCGCGGGGGCGTTTACCTCCTGATGGAGATCAAGCCGGCCGACGTCTTCGAGAACCGGCTGAAAGTCTTCTCCGCAGACGTACAGGAAGCCCTCGGCACGCCGGCGACTGACCGGGTTTATCATACCCGCGACGTCGAGGGAGAGAAACTCGTCGTCAATCTCAATCGCAGTCGCATGGAAGACGATTCCATGGATAAGGCGCTGCGCCGCATCCGCAATGTCAATCCGACCATTCCGGGCGCGATAGGCGGGGCGCGCAGCTATGATGTCGAAAGGATCAGCGACACGCGGATAGAGATCACACTGACAGCGGCTGCGAAGTCGAATTTTCTTGCCGACGCGCAGGGCAAGACGATCGAGATTGTCCGCCGCCGGATCGATCCTGAAGGTGTACGCGATATCTCCCCCCAGCCACAGGGCGACAATCGCATCATCCTGGAGGTGCCTGGCGAACCCGATCCCACGCGGATCAAGGACATCCTGAGCCAGGCTGGCGAACTGACCTTTTCGCTGGTCGACGATACGCCCTCAAAAATCGAGCAGGTGCTGGCGACGGGCACGCCGCCGCCGGGCTGGCGTCTGCTCTATGATGCCGATACGGGCGAGCCGCTGCTTGTCGAAAACACGCCCGTTGTGACCGGCAGCGATGTTGCTACGGCAAGCCAGGGCTTTGACCCCGACGATAACTCTCCGGCAGTCAATTTCCGCCTCAACGGGGCAGGACAAAATCGTTTCTCCAAGGTGACGCAGGAATATGTCGGGCGCCGTTTCGCCATCGTGCTTGACGAACAGGTGATGAGCGCACCGAATATTCGCGAACCGATTTATGGCGGAAATGTCCAGATCACGGGCCGGTTCACCATGGACGAGGCAAACGATCTCGCTGCCATCATCGAAGCGGGCGAGCTTCCGGCCCGTCTGAACTTCATCGAAGAGCGCACGGTCGGGCCTGGCCTTGGCGAGGACTCCATTCGTGCAGGGACAACCGCCTCAATGATCGGCCTCGCGCTCGTCGCTATCTTCATGGTGCTGGTCTATGGCCGGTTCGGTGTATTCGCGGTCTTGTCACTCTCTGCGAATATCATCCTGATTCTCGGCGGGCTTTCTGGCCTTGGCGCAACGCTGACATTGCCAGGTATTGCGGGGATTATCCTGACCATCGGTATGGCCGTGGATGCCAATGTTCTCGTGTTTGAGAGGATAAGGGAAGAAAAGCGCAATGGCCGCTCGCCGCTGACAGCCGTTCAGGCGGGCTATGAACAGGCATTGTCAACGATTCTTGATGCCAATATCACCACATTCATCGCGGCATCGATCCTCTATCTTCTCGGTTCGGGCCCGGTGAAGGGTTTCGCGGTGACGCTCGCGATCGGGATCCTGACATCTGTTTTTACAGCATTTGTGGTCACCCGCTGGCTGACCGTGACATGGTTGCGTGCCGCGCGTCCCAAGACGCTGGCGATATAGGCAAAGGAGAGGCTTGATGCTGTTGAAGCTGTTGCCGGAAAAGACCCAAATCGGGTTCATGCAGTTTCGCTGGCCGGCCTTCGTGCTGTCTGCAGTGCTGATTATTGCATCCATTGCGATCGTGTCCGTTCGCGGGCTCAATCTCGGCATTGATTTCGCAGGCGGTTCGGTGATTGAGACAACCGCGCCTGAGGGCATCTCGACAGAGAATGTCAGGAGCGTCGTTGGTTCGCTCGACCTTCAGGATGTGAATGTGACCTCGGCGATGGGTACGGGCGTGGATGCCGAACAGGTCTTCGTGATCAAGTTCAAGACATCGGAAACCGGCGAAGCGGCCGAGACCGGCCAGCAGGCCGCGAATGACATGGTCCGCGACGCCCTCGAAACGGCTTTCCCCGGTATCGTGATCCGCTCAAGTGCGGCAGTGGGGCCGAAAGTTTCGGGCGAATTGTTCCGCGCCGGGATCACAGCACTAGTCACGGCGCTGGCTCTGATGCTGCTCTATATCTGGTTTCGATTTGACAAGGAGTATTCCGTTGGTGCGGTCGCGGCCCTCGCCCATGACGTGATCATCACCTTGGGCATGTTCTCCCTGGTTCAGCTGGAATTCAACCTGACCACCATCGCAGCCTTGCTGACCATCATCGGCTATTCGATGAACGACACGGTTGTTGTATTTGACCGAGTGCGTGAAGAGCTGCGGAAATACAAGAAGATGCCCCTCGGCGAGGTGATCGACCTGGCGCTCAATGGCACTTTGTCGCGCACCTTGCTCACTTCCGGGACCACGATGCTGGCGCTGCTTGCGATCTTTTTCCTGGGCGGGCCTGTCCTGCGCGGGATGAGTTTTGCGCTAATCTTCGGCGTGGTCATCGGCACATATTCCTCTATCTTCGTAGCATCATCGATACTGCGCACGCTCGGCGTCGCGCGGGAGAAACGATCTGCGGAAGACGTACCCGGGTTTCAGGGCGCTCCCTGACCGGCTCATTGAGGGGACGCGAAGATGGACAGACGTATTGCCGCCGGATGGGCAGCCTTGTTCAGGTTGGATGCCAATGAGGAAATCGTGCAGTCGCTGACGCGGAAGTGCAGGCTGCGTGAACTCGGCCACAGGGAAATGCTGATCGAACAGGGTGATGATGACAAATCAGTCTTTCTGATTGTCGAAGGAACGGCAAAAGTCGTACGCTGGACGGAAAATGGTGACGACACCTGGTTGTCCAACCTTAATGAGGGCGACCTAGTCGGCGAAATTGCTCCCCTGATCGACACCGCCCGCACCTCAAGCGTGATTGCGAATGGCCGCCTGCTGGCCGCCCAGATTAACGGCACTGATTTCCTCGCGCTCCTCAAGAGTTTTCCGGATCTGTCTCTCGCCCTGAACCGTTTGCTTGCTCTTCGCCTCAAGCAGACATCGGATCAGTTGGTCGCGCAGGTGCGCGAAGATGCTGCCCAGCGACTTCATACCTATCTGACGACGATCTCGGAACCGCTACCAGATCGGCCGGGTAGCCGCATTCTTCGTGAGCCGCCCACGGTCAGCCTGATGGGACAGCGTATACATACGACACGCGAAACCGCTTCGAGGATGCTGACCAAGCTTAAGGAAATGAATCTGGTCGAGGAATCGCCAAACAGCGGCTTTATCGTATACAGCGCCCGGCGAGACGATACAGATCAGATATCCTGAAACGCTGGCTCGAAGTGTCGGTTAAAACAAAAGGACCGATGAGCGCTGAGGGGAAGAATAACAACGCTCACCGGCCTGAGTTGTCCCCGGGGTGAGAGCCTCCACGCGCGTCCGGCGGAATGTCCGGCGTAGAGTGTCCCCCCGCCCCTCCATTTGCCACTAGCATTGCCAAGAAACCTGTGACGCTGGTCACAGTTGGGAATATTTTCCGGGTATTCGATACCAGGGACGACTGGTCGCCAATTCACAGTTTGTTTTTTATCGCACTGCTGGCTAATGTAGACACCTTTTCAACCAGAAGTCAAATATAAGATCTGCAGGAATTGTATTCGCCGAACGAAACTGAAAGCCCTTTACCAGGCGTCGATACAGGGTCTCTTCTTGCCAGTGCGAACAGGCTGTGGCGGCAGGGACTTCAGACCAGCAACGATCCAGGCCCGCGTTTCGGCCGGGTCGATGACTGAGTCGATCTCGAAATGGCTGGCCATATTGACGGCTTTGCCGCGCTCATACATGCGCGCGACCATGTCATTATATGTCTTCAGCCTTTCCTCGGGGTCCTTAATGGCCTCAAGCTCTTTGCGGTAGCCGAGCTTTACAGCGCCTTCCAGGCCCATGCCGCCGAACTCACCGGTTGGCCAGCTGATCATGAAGAGCGGGCTTCTGAAACTGCCGCCAACCATGGCCTGCGCGCCGAGTCCATACCCCTTGCGGATCACGACCCCCATAAGTGGAGTCGAGATATTTGCACCGACCACCATCATCCGGGAGGCGTGCCGTACGAGGGCTGTTTTCTCGATCTCCGGACCGACCATGATACCCGGACAGTCGACCAGTGACAGAACCGGGATGTCATAGGCATCGCAAATCTGAAGAAAGCGCGCGCCCTTGTCCGCTCCAGGACTGTCGATCGCGCCGGAAAGGTGGGTCGGATCGTTGGCCACCACGCCGACCGGGCGGCCCTCGACCCGTATAAATGCCGTGATGATACCGGGTGCCCAGTTGCGCCGCAGTTCCAGGACCGATCCGCTATCGGCAATGCCTTCGATCACCTTGCGCATATCGTACCAGCGAAGCCGGTTTTCGGGCACCGCGAATCGAAGCTCGCGTGGGTCCGGCGCCGTCCAGTCATCTACCGGCCCCTGGAAATAGGACAGATACTGTTTTGCAGCTGCTGTGGCTTCAGCCTCGTCCTTTACGGCAATATCGACCACGCCATTGGCGGCCTGCACGTCGATCGGGCCAACCTCTTCAGGGCGGTAGACACCAAGGCCGCCGCCCTCGATCATTGCCGGTCCGCCAATGCCGATATTGGCGCTTTCGGTGGCGATGATGACGTCGCAGCAGCCCAGAAGCACGGCATTTCCCGCAAAACATCGTCCATTCACGATGCCGATGGTTGGGACGAGACCTGAAAGCTCTGCAAAATAGGAAAAGGCAAGGCAATCAAGTCCCGCCACGCCTGTAACATCGGTATCGCCCGGCCGTCCGCCGCCACCTTCCGCATAGAGCACGACCGGAAGGCGCTGAAGTTCGGCAATCTCGAACATCCGGTCCTTCTTGTAGTGGTTGAGGGCGCCCTGCGTGCCGGCAAGAACCATATAATCATAGCTCATCGCCATGACGCGCGAGCGGTCTTCACTGAACAGGTGACCATTCACATGGCCGAGGCCACAAACCATGCCATCGCCGCTGGTGTTGGCAATAAGGTCTTCCATAGAGCGTCGGCGGCGCTGTGCCGCCAGCACGTAAGCGCCATATTCGACAAAGCTGCCAGGGTCACACAGGTCGGCGATATTCTCTCGCGCCGTGCGATGGCCCCGGTTGTGACGTTTCGAGACGGCTTCGGGTCGGTTTTCGTCCAAGCCGGCCGCTCTGCGGGCCAGGGTCTCAGCCAGGTCGGGCCGTATATGGTCAAGATCATGAATTTCGGTCGCTGCATCATCGCCTTCCGCAATCTCCGCAGTGTCGAGAAGCAGTATCGGGTGCCCCTCCATGACCGTGTCGCCCGTCTCGATGCCGAGATGCCGGACATGGCCGCTGGCCGAGGCGCGCACCTCATGTTCCATCTTCATGGCTTCCATGATCGCGACCGTACGACCGGTCCAGACCGGGTCACCGGGGGCAACTTCAAACTTGACCAGTGTTCCTTGCAGCGGCGCTGTGACGGGCGTGACCCCTTCGGGCATTGTCTCGTCAGGCAAGGGCAGGATAGACCTGTCCTCGCTGGAGACATCGGTTGCGCCGCGCCCGTGAGCGAGCACGGCGAGCGGATCCTTGCTTGCAGACTTACGCCGGGCAGGGGCGGACTGGGGTGGGCTGCCCTCGGCGAGACCGGCCGCAGCCTCAGCCAGTGTGCCCATATTCTCATCGATATATCGCGTATGGACCTTGTTCGCGCGGATATCGGGCGAATCGATCAAAGCCTTCAGGAAGCCGAGATTGTTTGGCACACCCTCCAGGAAAAATTCATCAAGGCCACGGCGCAGCCTTGAAAGAGCATCGCCATAATCTCCGCCGGGGACATGTGCAATCAGCTTGGCAATCATGGAATCGAAATGCGGAGACGGTCGGTAGCCCGGCTGACCATAGGTGTCGGTGCGCAGGCCCGGACCCGTCGGCGGCGCAAAACTGGTCAATTGTCCGCCGCCCGGGCGCACCTCGCCTTCCCTGGTAATGGATTCGAGATTGATCCGCGCCTGAATGGAGAAGCCGTTCGGCGCCGGCACGCCACTCTGGTCCAGTCCGAGTTCCTTAAGCCGCTTTGCGTTGCAGGTTTCGATCTGAGCTCGGACGAGATCGAGGCCCAGGACTTCTTCCGTCACGGTGTGTTCAACCTGCAGACGCGCATTGGCTTCTATGAAACAGAAACGGTTCTCCTCTGGTACGACGAGGAATTCCATAGTCCCCAGCCCGCGATATTTGGCGGCCTGAGCGATCGCAACAGCCGCGGCATGGATGTCGGAGCGCAGCTTGCCCGACAGGCTTGGACTGGGCGCCATTTCCAGAAGCTTCTGATGGCGGCGCTGCAATGAGCATTCGCGTTCATGCAGATGGCTGACAGCGCCGGTGCCATCACCGATAATCTGGACTTCGATATGACGTGCGGCGGGAATGAACTCCTCGACATAGAGCGAGCTATCGCCAAAGGCGGCGTTCGCCTC
This sequence comes from uncultured Hyphomonadaceae bacterium, assembly GCA_964415675.1. Classification (GTDB taxonomy): domain Bacteria; phylum Pseudomonadota; class Alphaproteobacteria; order Caulobacterales; family Hyphomonadaceae; genus UBA5336. The sequence goes on along the minus strand of CAYQBG010000005.1, from coordinate 68,418 downwards.
AGAGCCGGCGCGCTCGAACGCGTCCTCAATCTCCGTGTCTTTGTGGATAATTCGCACGCCGCGCCCGCCGCCGCCTGAGACGGCTTTCAGGATCATGGCCCGTCCCTTCGGCAGCGACTTCAGGAAGGCCCTGGCATCTTCGACCGTGATCGGTCCGTCCATTCCTTCAGGCACTGGAGCGCCGGCCTGCAGCGCCACCTGGCGGGCCTGCGACTTGTCGCCGAACATGTTCAGCGTGTCCGGGGTCGGACCGATAAAGGTCATTCCTGCCGCTTCCACCGCTTCGGCAAAGACCGCGTTTTCAGACAGGAAGCCATAGCCCGGATGGACGGCATCGGCTGTTGCCTCGCGCGCCGCATCGACCACGCTTTCGATATCGAGATAGGCGCGTGCGCCCTTTCCGGGGATCAGGACGGCCTCATCGGCGCGGGCCACATGCAGCGAGCCTGCATCGTCCTCGGAGTGAATGGCGATTGATGTCAGCCCCATTTCGTGGGCCGTGCGGGCGATACGGATGGCGATTTCGCCGCGATTGGCGATGAACAGGCGTTTCATGGCGCGCTCTCCGTTCTGGTTCAGCCCCGATAGGCGCGGTTGAGCTTGCGCATGCCGCCGATCCAGCGGTCATAATTCTCGGTCTTCTTGCGCATATAATCGACCACCTCGGGATGGGGCAGGACGAGAAAGGTTTCCTCCGCGATCGCCTTCACGCAGGCGGCGGCCACTTCTGGCGGTTCCATCATGCCGTCAATTGAGGCCACGCCGTCTTCGTTGCCGGCGGTCATCTGCGTTCGCACGGCCTGTGGGCACAGGACCGAGACCTTGATGCCGTCATCGCCATGCGTCAGGGCCAGCCATTCGGCCAGGCCAACGGCGGCATGCTTGGTAACCGCATAGGGGGCCGAGCCGACCTGCGACAGCAGCCCTGCGGCCGATGAGGTGTTGAGAAGGTAACCGCCACCGCGCGCCACCATACGCGGAACCAGATGACGCGCCGCCCAGACATGCGCCATGACATTGACGTCCCATATCAGCTGCCATTTCTCATTCTCGACTTCGGCCCCGCCACCAAAGCCGATGCCGGCATTCGAGCAAAAGAGGTCAATCGGCCCATGTTCGGCCTCAACTGTCTCGATGAGGGCTTTGATATTCTCCTCCCGGCTGACATCGCAGGCGAAGGCGGGCTGGCCGATGGCATCGGCGACGGTTTTTGCGCCCTCCCCATCTAGATCCGCGCAGGCCACGAATTTCGCGCCATCGGCCGCAAATCGCTCCGCGAGTGCCTTGCCGATGCCACTTGCTGCTCCGGTCACGACGATGCCCTTGCCTGCGATATCCATATGATGCCTCCCTGCGGCTGTTCTTCTTCTGCCTTGCAGCGAGACTAGCGTCATTCGGATGGGCTTGAGAATGGCAAAGCCGCGCCGTTGACGCTTGGTCAGGCGCTATCGGGCCTTATTTCAGGTCGATTTTCCGGGGAACGCTCTTGCGAAGTTCAAACTTCAGCACCTTGCCGGTGGCGTTGCGGGGCAGGGCATTCATGATCGTCATGTGAAGGGGACGCTTGAACTTCGCGAGCCGTGTTTCGCAATGCGACGCGATCTCATCCATGGTCAGATGATATCCCTCCTTGAGCACGATGACAGCGCATCCGACCTCTCCCCAGCGGCTGTCGGGTACGCCGATCACTGCAACCTCTGCAATGGCATCCAGCTCATAGAGCACATTCTCGACCTCGGCGGGGTACACATTTTCGCCGCCGGAAATGTACATGTCCTTCAGCCGGTCCTCTATGTAGACATAGCCCCGTGCATCGATCTTCGCGATATCTCCGGACCGGAACCAGCCATCGACGAAGCTTTCGTCATCAGCGTCTGGCCGATTCCAGTAGCCCGGCGTAATCACAGGGCCACGCATCCAAAGCTCGCCCGGTTCGCCCGGGGCGGCCTCCTCTCCACCCTCTGTCATGATTTTCATCTCGCAATGCATGAGCGCTTTTCCAGCTGAACCGACCATTTCCGGAACATCGCTTCTCGGAAGCATACAGCTTGATGCAGACGTTTCCGTCATGCCGTAGCCTTCCTGGATCTTCACGCCGCGATCGTGCCACCAATGCACAATCGCATCAGGCACCGCTTCGGCTCCTGCGAGTGCACATTCCAGGCGCGAGAAATCGGTTTCCGCGTTCTTCGGATGCATTTTCAGCGCGTTGTAAATGGCCGGTACGCCTAACATGTGCGTTACGCCGAGCGACGGATCATTTATGACATCAAGCGCGGCGCCGGGTTCGAAATTGCGCTGGATGATGGTGGTGCCACCGGCGTAGAGGACAGGGCAGGTGAACACGTTCAGCCCGCCAATATGGAAGAGCGGCATCACCGCGAAATTCACCTTCTCAGCGTTTACATGGGCAAACGCCATGGCGTGAACCGCCGAATAGAGCATCATTTCATGGGTGATGATCACGCCTTTCGGGCGCCCCGTCGTGCCCGAGGAATACATCAGCATGCACTGATCGCTGAGTGGCTGCTGAACGATCTTCCCGCTCAGCGGCGTCGCTCGCATGAGGGCTTCCTCATACGGTGTGGCCCCGCCGCGCCCGTCTGTCGCCAGCCAGTGGGCGACATCTGTAAGCTCGCGCAGCGCGTCAGCCAATTCAGCGAAATCCTGATCAATGATGACGACTTTCGGACGGGCATCATTGACGATGAACTCCAACTCTGGCGCCGTTAGCCGGAAGTTCAGGGCCAGCGAGACCGCCCCGATTCGCCAGGTCGCAAATATCGTCTCCATAACATCGGTCGAATTCATGGCAAGGAAGCCGACCCTGTCCCCTCTGGAAACACCCAAAGAGACAAGATGCGCCGCAAGCCGGCCGACACGGTCATTCATGTCACGATAGGTAAACCGCCGCCTACTAGCGAGATCCAACTGGGCAAGGGCGTCAGGAGTGACGCGGGAATGATGGGCAATCCAGTCCACAGTTTGCGGCATTTGCGCCGTGCTGGCAGGCTTGGCAGCGTGCCCCAGCGGCTCCGACCCCGATTTGCGCCTGGAGAACAGACCCATCCTTTCCTCCCTTTATCATTCATGCAGGCCGTGCCGGCCCGGATGGTGATGTTGACTTGTAGGAGATCAGCCCTGATCGTTCAATCAGAAGGCGGGCCGCAGATGTCCGCCTCAGGGAGGAACATTTTGGCAGAGGCAAGCGCGATCCGTATCGGCGGTGCAAGCGGCTATTGGGGCGAAAGCGACATGGCCGTGCCGCAATTCCTGCGTGCCGGCGAGCTGGACTATATCGTTTTCGATTATCTCGCCGAGATCACCATGTCGATCATGGCGCGGGCGCGCGCCAGGGATGCTTCGCGCGGCTACGCCACCGATTTTGTAACCGCGGTCGTCGGTCCCAACCTGGAAGAGATCGCGCGCCAGGGCGTCAAACTTGTCTCGAATGCTGGCGGCGTGAACCCGCGCGCTTGCGGCGAGGCTGTCCGAGCGCTGATCGACGAGGCCGGGCTGGACCTGAAAGTGGCCGTGATCGAAGGCGATGACCTGCTGGCACGCGCGAAAGAGCTTGCCGCTCGCGGTTACAGCGAGATGTTCAGTGGCGAGGCCTTTCCCGAGCCAGGCCGGCTGGCCAGCGTCAATGCCTATCTTGGCGCCTTTCCGATTGCGCAGGCGCTGGGCCAGGGGGCCGATATCGTCATCACCGGGCGGTGTGTGGACAGCGCGGTCACGCTGGGCGCTTGCATCCATGAGTTCGGCTGGGAGCAGGCGGACTGGGACCAGCTGGCGGGTGGAAGCCTCGCTGGCCATATCATCGAGTGTGGGCCGCAGGCGAGCGGCGGGAATTTCACCGACTGGCGCGATGTGGCCGACACGCTGGAAGAGGTCGGCTATCCCATCGCCGAGATAACCGCGGATGGTGCGTTCCATGTCACCAAGCCGCAGGATACTGGCGGACAAGTCAGTGTCGGCACGGTGGCCGAGCAGATGCTCTATGAGATTGGCGACCCGCAGGCCTATCTCCTTCCGGATGTGACCTGCGACTTTTCCGAGGTCGAGATCACCGCTGACGGTCCGAATCGTGTGTTCGTCTCGGGCGCGCGAGGGCGGCCCGCTCCGGCAAGTTACAAGGTATCTGCGACTTATGCTGACGGTTTTCGCGCCGGTACGGTCATGTTCTTCTATGGCGAGGAGGCAGGCGAGAAAGCGCGCGCTTTCGCAGACAGCGCCATTGCGCGGGCGCGCGCGAAGCTGCGCAGAATGAACGCCCAGGATTTTTCCGAAACCCTGGTTGAACTGATTGGGGATGAAAGCGTTTACGGCAAATTCGGGCGTGCTGACCCGTCACGATCTGTGGCGGTAAAGGTGGCGGCAAAACATGAAGACCAGCGTGCGGCTGGGGTTCTTCTCAAGGAGCTTTCCGGCTTGGGTCTTGCCGCGCCACCGGGCCTGTCGGGCTTCGCCGGCGGGCGCTCGGCTCCTTCCCCGGTCCTGCGGCTGTTCTCCTTTGCATTGCCGAGCGATGAGGTGCCGGTCTCGATTGATTTCGGCGGCGGCCCCGAGGCCCTGTCCCTGCCCGAAATGGGTGCGGATGGCGAGCGCGATCGCGAATCTGTGCAGACGCCGGCGCGGCCAGATATTGAAGATCCGGTCGAGGTGACGCTGATCAGGCTCGCCTGGGCACGTTCGGGCGATAAGGGCAACAAGGCCAATATTGGCGTGATCCCGCGTCGAAAAGATTATGCGCCTTATATCTGGGCGGCGCTGAGTGAGGCGGCTGTGGAAAAGCGGTTTGCCCATTTTCTGAATGGGGGCGTTGAGCGCTTCTTCATGCCCGGCACAGGGGCGATCAACTTCCTGCTTCATGACGTTCTCGGCGGTGGCGGCGTGGCGTCGCTGCGCAATGATCCGCAGGGCAAGGGCTATTCCCAGATCCTGTTACAGGCGCCGATTCCGGTGCCGCGCGCGCTTGCAGAGGGTCTCTAGTCGATGGCTGTGTTCCAGTCGAAAATTCGCACAAGCAGTGATGATTTCCGAAAGAACCGGGAAGACATGCTCACTCTCGTCGACAGGCTGAGTGATTTGAATGATCGCGGGCGGCGCCTCTCGGAAAAGCGCAAGTCCCGTTTTGAAGCGCGTGGGCAGCTGACCCCGCGCGAACGGCTCGCGCGCCTGCTCGACCCGGCCATGCCCTGGCTCGCAGTCGGCAACCTTTCCGGCTACCTTTCCGATGGCCGGCCGGAGGAACAGTCTCTTCCCGGCTCGACTGTGATTTGCGGCATCGGTTTCATAGCCGGTGTGCGCTGTATGGTGGTGGTTGATGACAGCGGGATCATGGCTGGGGCCATGACCGGATCGACCGCTTACAAGATCATGCGTTCGGAAGAGATCGCACTGCAACAGAAGCTGCCCTATGTGCATCTGGTCGAAAGTGCGGGTGGTGACCTCATCAACTATACGGTCGAGGGATTTTCGCGCGGGGGTGGCCTGTTTGCGGGCCAGGCGAAACTGTCCAAGGCCGGCATTCCGATCATCTCCATCCTGCATGGCTCTTCGACCGCGGGCGGGGCCTATATGCCGGGCATGAGCGATTATGTCGTCGCCGTGCGCGGAAACGGGAAGGCGTTCCTGGCCGGACCGCCACTCCTGAAAGCAGCGACGGGCGAGATCGCCACTGAGGATGAGCTTGGCGGCGCTGAGATGCATGCCTCGGTTTCCGGCCTTGCGGAGTATCTTGCCGATGATGATGGCGAAGCGGTTGTCATGGCGCGCGAGGTTGTTGACAGGCTCGGCTGGAACACACGCTGCCCGCGCCCGAACCTGCCGGACGCACCACTGCCACTTTATGATCCCGATGAGATCGCGGGGATCGTGCCGGTGGATTACCGCATCCCTTATGATGTTCGCGAGGTGGTCGCGCGTGTTGTGGACGGGTCCGATTTCACGGACTTCAAGCCGCGCTACGGGGTCTCGACCGCGTGTATTCAGGCGCGGATCATGGGCTATCGCTGTGGCCTGATTGGCAATAACGGCCCGATAGATCCAGCCGGGGCGACCAAGGCCGCGCAGTTCCTGCAGCTGATGGACCAGGCCGGAACACCTGTGATCTTCCTGCAGAACACGACCGGTTACATGGTCGGCACCGAATATGAGCGCGCCGGCATGATCAAGCACGGCTCGAAAATGATCCAGGCCGTGACGAATATCGAAGTCCCGCGGATCACCCTGATGATCGGGGCGAGTTATGGCGCGGGAAATTACGGCATGTGCGGGCGGGCCTTCGGGCCGGATTTCCTCTATTCCTGGCCGAATGCCTCCACCGGCGTCATGGGGGGCGAACAGGCGGCCACGGTTATGTCCATCGTGGCTGAAGGAGCGGCAAAAGCAGCCGGGAAAGAACCTGATCGCGAGGTGCTGGCCAAACAGGAAGCGCATCTGACAAAGCTGTTCAATGACCAGTCAGGCGGCTTCTACACATCGGGTCATGACCTTGATGATGGCATGATTGACCCGCGCGAGACGCGCCAGACGCTTGGCTTCCTGCTGGCAACATGCTGGGAGGGGCGCCAGCGCGAGGTGCGCCGCAACAGTTTCGGCATCGCGCGGATGTGAGGATGAGCCAATGACCCGTCTGCCCCGGACAAGCGCGATAGAAACCGAACTTCACAATGGCTGGCTGACCATCTGGTTCAACCAGCCTGATAATCGAAATGCGCTTTCAGAAGCGCTTGTTGCCGATCTTGTCGCCATGCTGGAAGCGGTGCGCGATGACCGGCAGGTGCGCGGCATTACGCTGCGTGGGCGTGGCGGGGTCTTCTGTGCCGGGGGCGATCTGAAATCCTTCAGGGCCGGCCAGTCGGGCGGGCAACCGCGCGAGGACGTGATCGAAAACTCGAAACGTGGCGCGTCTATGTTCGACCTCGTCAACACCATGCCGCAGGTCGTCGTGGTCATTATCGAGGGCGCGGCCATGGCCGGCGGGTTCGGTATGGCCTGCTGCGCCGATGTCGTGATCTGCGAGGTCGGTGCGCGTTTTGCCATGACGGAAACGGCTATCGGTCTGACCCCGGCGCAGATCTCGCCCTTCGTGATCCAGAAGCTTGGCTATGCCACGGCCCGCCGGCTGATGCTCACGGCTGCGCGCTTTGATGGGCGCGAGGCACATGCGCTCGGCTTTGCAGACTTTCTTGGTGAAGGCGCGGGCGAGCTTGAAGCCCATGAGCATCAAATCCGGAAACAGGTGCTTCGCTGCGCGCCGGGTGCTGTCGCTGATATCAAATCCCTTATTCTTGCTTTACCAGGCCTGTCGCGCGAGGCTGCGGTGCAGGCGGCGGCGGAGAATTTCGCTGGTCGGATGATGAGTGATGAGGGCCGTGAGGGCGTGGCGTCCTTTGTCGAGAAGCGCCAGCCGGCCTGGAGCACGGAGCCATGAGCGCGATTGGAACCCTGCTGGTCGCCAATCGCGGCGAGATTGCCTTGCGTGTGATGCGCACGGCAAAGTCTCTCGGCATACGCACGGTTGCGGTCTATTCCGACGCTGACGCGAAAGCGCCACATACGCGCTTTGCTGATCAGGCGATAAGGCTCGGTCCGGCAGAAGCGGCGCACTCTTATCTGGACATCGAAAAGGTCATCGCCGCTGCGCGCGAAGCCGGCGCAGATGCTGTTCATCCAGGCTATGGCTTTCTCTCGGAGAATGCGGAATTTGCCCGTGCTTGCGAAGGGACGGGTCTTGTTTTTGTCGGCCCGCCCGCCGAAGCGATCGAAGCCATGGGCGACAAGGCCCGCGCCAAGCGCGCCATGATCGCCGCTGGGGTGCCCTGCGTGCCCGGCTATCAGGGGGAAGACCAGTCGATCGAGGCGCTTGTCGAAGCCGCAAAAACGGTTGGCTTCCCGGTCATGGTGAAGGCTTCAGCCGGCGGCGGCGGTCGGGGGATGCGGCTGGTCGGGGAGGCCGGCGATTTGCGTGATGCGCTCAAGCGCGCACGGGCCGAGGCAGTGGCCGCTTTCGGGTCCGGAGACCTTATCATCGAAAAAGCGGTTGAACGCCCACGCCATGTCGAAATTCAGGTCTTTGCCGATGCGCATGGCCGCGTCATCCATCTGGGTGAGCGTGACTGTTCGGTTCAGCGTCGCCACCAGAAGGTGATCGAGGAAGCCCCATGCCCTGCGATGAACCCGAAGCTGCGCGAGGAAATGGGCGCTGCCGCGATCGAAGCCGCGCGAGCCGTGGATTATTGCGGCGCCGGCACAGTGGAATTCCTGTTGGGCGAGGATGGGGGGTTCTATTTTCTCGAAATGAACACCCGCCTCCAGGTAGAGCACCCTGTCACCGAAGCAATCACCGGGCTGGACCTTGTGGCCATGCAGATCGCGGTGGCGGAGGGACGAAGTTTGCCAGTCTCGCAGGAAGATGTGCGCTTTCGTGGTCATGCGATCGAGGTGCGGCTATGCGCCGAAGACCCGGCCGCTGGTTTCCTCCCGGGCACGGGCCAGATTGACCTATTCGATCCGGCATCGGGCGAGGGGGTCCGTGTCGACTCGGGGATCGAAACTGGCGGAGAGGTTTCGCCATTCTATGACTCCATGGTGGCCAAACTTATCACGCACGGTTCCACGCGCGAGGAGGCCCGGCGTCGGATGGTGGCGGCGCTGGCTCAGACAGCCTTTTTTGGACCCGCCAGCAATCGCGATTTTCTGATCGATGCGCTTGGCAGGCCGGATTTTGTCGCCGGCGAGGCGCATACCGGGTTCATAGCCGACAATTATCCCGACAGCCAGTTCAGCCCGCCTGCCCCTGAATTTCACGACATTGCGCCGATGATCGCGCTCGAGCAGCATTTGGCAGCGATCCGTGCACGCCTGGCGGCCGTGCATGTCAGCCCGGAACTGATGGGCTGGTCCTCGACGGGCGGCCTTGCCGGTTCCGGGCTCTATCGGTTCGCAGAGAATGCGAATGCCATGACAGCCCGTCCTGTCTGCGGTGGTTTTCGTGTCGAGGCGGATGGCGAGGAATGTACCGTCGTCATGGAGGAGATCGTACCGCCTCGCGCGCGCCTGAGAATCGACGGTGCAAGGCTTGACGTGAAGTACCGGGAAGAGAGCGCCGGTGGTCTCTGGCTTTCGGCACCAGTGCGGACAATGCGGATAGAGAACCTGTCCAAGCGCCTCAATTCGGCCGAGGCAACCGGTGCCGGTGGTCAGGTCAGTGCCCCGATGCACGGCAGGCTGATCGAGATACTTGTGGAAGAGGGCGCCGCAGTGGCGGCGGGTGACAGGCTGGCCGTGCTGGAAGCGATGAAAATGCAGCATCAGATCATCGCCGAGATTGATGGGATCGTGAATGCGATCAGCGCTGAGGCCGGCCAGCAGATTGCTGCAGATGAAGTGATACTCGAAATCACGCCGGCAGATGAATAGGCCGTCTGCTGGCAAAAAGGAGGATTTTGCGATGACGATGCCGCAGGCAGAGGATTTTCGCGCAGAAAGCGAAGCACTCTACGAATTGCTGGAGTCGGTTGATCCTGAGCGGTTTGACGAGCCAACGCAGTTCAAACACTGGACAATCAATGCCGTCCTTCAGCACCTGCATTTCTGGAACCGGATGGCGGGCTACCAGATCACCGACGAGACGACGCTTGCGTCCAATCTCAAGGCCATCATGAGCGCCGGAGGCATGCGCGCCTTCGAGAACACAGCGCTGGACGGGCTGAAGGGCGGCGCGCTCCTGGCGGCCTGGCGCGAGGGATACGATCAGGCGGCTGATCTTTTTGCTGAGTGCGATCCGAAACGGCGACTGAAATGGGCCGGCCCGGACATTAGCGCACGTTCCTCGATAACCGCGCGACTGATGGAAACATGGGCGCACGGACAGGAAGTTTACGATCATCTCGGTGTGGTGCGTAAAAACGCCGACCGGATCCGCAATATCGTGGTGCTTGGCGTTAATACTTATAAATGGACCTATGCCACGCGCGGCGAGACTGCGCCCGAACCCATTCCGTTCCTGGAGCTGACAGCGCCGTCCGGCGAGACCTGGACCTATGGCGAGCCAAGCGACACAGAGCGTATTTCCGGCCTTGCGGAGGAGTTCTGCCAGGTCGTGACGCAGACGCGGAACATCGCCGATACGGCCCTGAGAGTCACCGGACCAATTGCCGGCGACTGGATGTCGAAAGCGCAATGCTTCGCCGGTCCTCCAGAACCGCCTCCAGCACCTGGAACGCGCCGCACCCGGGCCACCTCCGCGTGATTTTCGGTGCGTCGGTCTCAGCTCTTGCTGTCGTCCCGGGATGAACTGTCGCGACCGAAATTCGTTTCTGCGCTGTCCTGCCCAGCCTCGATAATGGCCTTGCGGATACCGCGTGCGCGAGAAAATTCCCGCATGAGGGTGTCGCCATCATCCCATCTTATCGCGCGTTGAAGGGCCGCGAGATCCTCGCTGAAACGGCCCAGCGCTTCCAGGACAGCCTGTTTGTTATTGAGGAAAACATCGCGCCACATCACCGGGTCGGAGGCGGCAATCCGCGTGAAGTCACGAAAGCCGCCGGCTGAATATTTCACGACCTCTCCCTCATCGACGCTTTCCATGTCATGCGCGGTCGAGACGATATTGAAGGCAATGAGGTGGGGCAGGTGGGATGTGATAGCGAGCACGCGGTCATGGCGTTCGGGATCCATCGCCTCCACACGCGCACCCAGCTGCGTCCAGAAGGTGGTGAGGCGTTCGACCGCACAGTCATAATCTGGCTGGCCTGTCTGCCCGGTCAGAGGCGTCAAAATGTGCCAGCGCTCACGGAACAGGCTCGCAAATCCGGCCTCGGGCCCAGACTGTTCGGTGCCTGCGATGGGATGTCCGGGCACCAGATGCACATGAGTGGGTGCGTTGGCCTGCATCTGCATTATTGCGGAAGCCTTGACTGAACCGACATCGGTCAGGATGGCCCCTTGTTTCAGGGCAGGGGCACAAGCGGCGGTTGCCTGTCCCATTGCGCCGGCGGGTACGCACAAGATGACACAGTCAGCATCAGTCGCGGCCGCTTCTGCCGTGTCACAGGTCTCGCCAAGGCCGATCGCGTCGGCGCGTTGACGCACTTCGGCATCTGCATCGTACAGCGCAATCTCGCCGCACGCAGCTTCGGACAGAGCGGCACGGGCAATGGAGGCGCCGATCAGTCCTGCACCGATAATCGCAACGCGCTGAAAGACCGGCTGGCTCAAGTCGGTGCTCCACCAACGTATTCGGCAAAGGCGTCCAGCACTGCGGCGTTTGCCTCTTTCGTGCCAACGGACAGGCGCAGGCAGTCGGGCAGGCCATAGGCGTCGAGTCGGCGAAGGAACAGTCCGCGCTCGCGCAGATAGGCGTCTGCGTGCTGGGCGGCATTGGTGCCCCCGGAAAAGCGGATCAGCTGGAAGTTGCCGACGCTGGGGATGATCTCCCGGCCAGTACCGGCCAGGCCGTTCGCCAGTCGCTCCAGCTCCGCTGCGTTATGTGCCACAGAGGCTTCCACAAAGCTGTGATCGCCGATTGCTTCGATCCCGGCTGCCTGGGCGAGAGCGGACACATTGAAGGGCCCGCGCACCCTGTTAATGGCATCGATGACCGAGGCCGGCCCGAAAGCCCAGCCAAGACGAAGGGCGGCAAGACCATGCACTTTTGAGAAGGTGCGGGTCATCAACACATTCGGAGACTCAGCGGCCAGTTCGAGGCCGGAAGAATAGTCATTGCGCTGGACATATTCAGCATAGGCGCCGTCGAGGACCAGAAGCACGTTCTTGCGCAGTCCAGCATGCAGCCGGGCGATCTCCTCAATGGGCAGATAGGTGCCGGTCGGATTGTTGGGATTGGCGAGGAATACAATCCGGGTCCGCTCCGTGACGGCCGCCAGTATTGCGTCCACATCCGCGCTCAAGCTCGTTTCCGGTGCGCTGATCACCTCAGCGCCAGCTTGTTGGGCCACCAGGCTGTAAACAAGAAAACCGTGGCGACTTTGCACGATATTGTCGCCCTGTGAGAGATAGGCGCGTCCAAGCAGTTGGAAAATCTCATCCGAACCTGCGCCGCAGACGATTCGCGCCGGATCGATCCCATACACCCGGCCAATCGCCTCGCGCAGCAGCGTACATCCGCCATCCGGGTAGACCTCAAGTCGTTTGCTGGCCTCTTCCAGTGTGCCCCTCACCCTTGGTGAATATCCGAGCGGATTTTCGTTGGAGGACAGTTTGTACCCTTCTTTCGGGGCTTCGCCGCCCTTGTAGGGCGTGATTTCGAGGATGTTGGGCAGGGGCTGGGGGCCGGGCATGGCGGTTGTCTTTCGAAGTTTCTGCGCTGGAGGTGCGCTGGAAGCCGGAATTCGTCAAGTGGAGCGCTGGGCTCATGGACATCCGGCCATGAGGACATAAAACAACCCCATGCCGGATGCGACCCGCCCAAGCCCCGACAGCCTGCGCAGGCTAACCCTCCCCGACCCGCTCCAGCTGGATTGCGGGGCGGTGCTCGGCCACGTGGAGATTGCGTTTGAGACCTGGGGCGAACTCAATGCTGACAGTTCCAATGCCGTACTTGTCTGTCATGCCCTGACCGGAGACCAGTTTCCGGCCGGCACCAATCCGCTGACCGGGCGGGAGGCTTGGTGGCCGAGGCTGATCGGCCCTGGCAAGCCAGTGGACACTGACCGGTACCACGTCATCGCGACCAATGTCCTCGGCGGTTGTATGGGCACCACGGGACCAGCATCCACCAGACCGGATGGCCGTCCCTGGGGAACCGATTTCCCGGTGATCACAATCGCTGACATGGTCCGGGCCCAGCGCGCTTTCATAGATGCGCTGGGTATTGAAAGCCTGTTCTGCGTGCTGGGCGGCTCGATGGGCGGCATGCAGGTGATGGAGTGGGCATTGCAGGCGCCCGACCAGGTCTTTGCCGCCCTGCCAATCGCCACGACGGCGCGTCATTCAGCCCAGAATATCGCTTTCTACGAAGTGGGCCGCCAGGCGATCATGGCTGACCCTGACTGGTGCGACGGCCAGTATATTGCGGCGGGGCGGCGTCCCGATCGCGGGCTGGCTGTGGCCCGGATGGCTGCTCATATCACCTATGTCTCTGAAAGCGCCCTGAAGCGAAAATTCGACCGGGGCCTGCAGGACCGGGCTGCGGCCAGTTTCAGTTTCGATGCCGATTTCCAGATAGAGAGCTATCTGCGTTACCAGGGGCGGAGTTTCGTCGATCGGTTCGACGCCAATTCCTATCTTTATGTCACTCGCGCCATGGACTATTTCGACCTTGCTTCGGGCCATGGCGGGCGCCTCGCCGATGCGTTCAGGGGCTCAACCGTTCGCTTTTGCATGTTCTCTTTTTCCTCCGACTGGCATTATCCACCGAGCGAGGCCAAGGAAATCACGCGGGCTCTCGTGGCCGCAGGCGCTGATGTCAGCCATATCGAAATTGAGACCGACAAGGGCCATGATGCCTTCCTGCTCGAAGAATTGGGCTTCGAGGCTGCGGTGGCGGGTTTTCTTGAGGCTTCGGCGCGCCGGCGGGGACTGACATCGTGACCATACGTGCCGATCTTCTTGCGATTGCCGGTCGGGTCAGTGCCGGTGTTCGTGTGCTGGATGTCGGGTGCGGCGACGGAGCGCTTCTGGAATTGCTTCGCGAAAAGCAGGGCGTTGACGGACGCGGGCTGGAATTGTCCAGCGACCTGGCCGGACGCGCAGTTGCGCGAGGGCTGAGCGTCATCCAGGGAGATGCCGATAGCGATCTGGATCTCTTTCCCGATGACAGTTTCGATGTCGCAATACTCTCAAAGACCATTCAGCAGATGCGCGACCCGGCCCATGTGCTTGAGCAACTCGGCCGGATTGCTCCGGAGGTTCTGGTCAGTTTCCGAAATCTGGGGCGCTGGTCGCGCCGCTGGCACCTGCTCTGGCATGGACGGATGCCCGCTCCGCCATCCTGGTATGATGCGGAAGCACTGCACCCATGTACTGCAAGTGACATGACAGCGCTTGCACGTCGTCTTGGCCTTCGCACGGTGGCGATGGCGCCTGTGGGAGACGGGAAGGTCGGCGCTTTCCGTCAGGGCGGACGGGCATGGATCAACTGGCGTGCCGACGAGGTCATACTTCATCTGGCACGATAGGCCTGTAACCAGCCCGCGAACAGATGGATTGGCGTTCGCCCCGTGAGCTGTCAGGCCGCCAGCGAGGCCACCTGGTTGCGCCCATTGCTCTTGGCCTCATACAGCGCCTTGTCAGCCCGTCCCATCAGGTCAGCCGGAGTGTCCTGAGCGCCCAGCAGTGTCGAAACGCCCGCCGATAATGTGATATTCAGATCGGCGCCCGAGACGTGAAACGGTGCATCGGCCACGGCGATACGCACGCGTTCGGCCGCCGCGCACGCCATGTCGCCCGGCGTTTCGGGTAGTATGACCAGGAATTCCTCGCCGCCGGGCCGGCAGACAATATCCATCGGACGAACATTGGCTCTCAGACGGTGCGCGACTTCACGCAGCACATCATCACCTGTGGCATGGCCCCAGTGATCATTGACCTTTTTGAAATGGTCAATATCCAGCGCCATCACAGACAGGGGCATGGCGCCGACGAGCGAGCGCTGCATACACTGGCTGAGCTGGTTCATCATGTAGCGACGATTGTAAAGCCCGGTGAGCTGATCGATCACCGAGAGTTCCAGACCCCTGTCGACCCGCTGGCGCATGATTTCAATATACCGTGCCCGCCGTGCCTGTGTGCGGACACGGGCGATGAGCTCCTGCGGCTCCAATGGCACTGATATGACGTCACTTGCGCCAAGCTCCAACCCGTGGGCCGCACGCTTGTGGTCATGCGGCTCACACGCCAGAATGATCGAAATGGCCCGCATGGTCTCACGCATCCTGAAATGCGCGCAAATCTTCAGCGCATCGAAGCTCTGACCGGAAATAGACAGCAACAGGATGTCCACGCCACGGTTACCGATTCCCGACATGTCACCTGATTCCAGCAAGGTCGCCACCTGGTGACCGGCGCTGCGCAGGATCGCAGCGCTGCGCTTTGCGCTGCGAGGGTTTTCATCGACGATAAAGATCCGCGCTGGCAGGCCGAGCTCTATTGTTTCTTTTTCGTCGAGCGCGCCGGCAGCGACCCCGCTGGCCTGTCTCTGGCGGAGTTCGGAAGCCACTGTATTATAGCGCGAAAGCGCGGTAATCCGCGAATTAAGGGCAAAATCGCTGACGGGCTTGGTGAGGAAATCCTCGGCGCCGGATTCAAGACCGCGCACCCGGTCTTCGACATCGGAGAGTGCGGTCACCATCACGACCGGAATATGTGCCGTGCGTGGATTGTCCTTGAGCCGGCGACAGGTTTCATAGCCGTCAATTCCGGGCATCATGACGTCCAGCAGAATGATATCCGGCTGTTCCGCCTCGGCCAGTTCAATGGCCTTCAAACCGTCCTCGGCCAGCAGGACCACATTGTAGTTGGCTTCAAGCTTGGCCTGCAGGAGGCGGCGATTGGCTTCGATGTCATCGGCTACAAGGATGCGCGAACTCATGCGGCACGCCCTTCCGGGATCAGGTCCTCGACGGCGCGCTGGAAGGATGCAATCTGGATCGGCTTTGACAAATAGCCCTCGCACCCGGCCTCGCGTACACGCTCCTCATCCGCGCGCATCGCAAAGGCGGTGACCGCAAGCACGGGGATCGATTTGAGTTCTTCATCATCCTTGAGCCAGCGCGTGATATCGAGCCCGGAAACTTCCGGAAGCTGAATATCCATAATGATCAGATCGGGTTTTTCGCGCCGGGCGAGCTCGAATGCCTCGGCCCCGTCCCGTGACTTGAACGTGCGATAACCGAAAGCCTCGAGCAAGTCGCAAAACAGGCGCATGTTGAGTTCATTGTCCTCAACCACAAGAACGGATCTGGCGGGCGTGTTCGACATGTTCCTGTCCCGGCCGGCGAATCTGGGCGATTCGACTTCTCGCCCCTGCATGACTCCAGAGTCTTAACCCTTGTTTACGCCGCATGCTCGGGATGTTAGCAGTTCTATGAACGAGAGGCGAACATTGAGTCGTGGCGACGCTTTGCCGAGATTGTTTCCAGATCAGCGAGGATCGCCTTGATTCTTGCCATCGGTGCCAGGGGCTGCGCATCGTCGATCATCCTGACTTATGTCAACTGACCGTGGCGCATCTCGATTGTGATGCTTTTTATGCGGCCATTGAAAAGCGCGACCGGCCGGAGCTGAAAGGCCAACCCGTCATTGTCGGTGGCGGGCGGCGCGGTGTTGTTGCGACCTGCTGTTATGTCGCGCGCCTGTCAGGTGTGCGGTCGGCCATGCCGATGTTCAAAGCGCTGAGTATGTGTCCCCGGGCGGTTGTGGTGAAGCCGGACTTTGAGCGCTATCGGATCGCTGCCGGGCAGATTCGCGACAAGATGTTCGCACTCACTCCGGCCGTCCAGCCGATTTCGATTGATGAGGCCTTTCTCGATCTGGCAGGCACAAGCCTCCTGCATGGCGCGCCGCCGGCCGCCCTTCTTGCCCGGCTCGCCAGGGACGTTGAGCGGGATGTCGGGATCACCGTCTCCATCGGTCTGTCATCGAACCGGTTTCTCGCCAAGACGGCCAGTGAGATGGACAAGCCGCGCGGTTATGGCGTTCTCGCCGCCGGGGAGGCGCCGGCATGGCTGGCGCCCCATCCAGTGGCCTATCTGCACGGTGTCGGGCCGAAGCTGGCGCAGCGACTCCGGCGCGATGGCTATGAGCGTGTCGCCGATCTTCAGCGCGCAGGTCTCAAATCCCTTGTCCAGGCCTATGGTGAAACAGGTCTGTTCCTCCATGAACGCGCCCACGGCATCGACCGCAGGCCGGTCACGCCCGGCCTTGAGCGCAAGTCGGTGTCGTCGGAAACGACCTTTTCGGAAGACCTGAGCGGACGCGAGGAACTGGAAGACATGTTGTGGCAGGCCTGTGAGAAGATCTCTTGGCGGGCCAAGGCTGCAGGCGTGGAAGGGGCGGTCGTGACCTTGAAACTGAAAGCCCGCGATTTCCGCACATTGACGCGCCGGGTGACTCTGCCGGATGCTACCCAGCTGGCCGGAACAATCTTCCGCGCAGCGTTACCACTGCTTAGCCGGGAGGTTGGGTCCGGTCGATACTGGCGTCTCATCGGGGTGGGGTTGTCTGACCTGCGCCCATCAGCGCCCGATAGGGGCGACCTGATCGATCCCGCAATTGCCAAACGTGCCGCCGCCGAACGCGCCAGCGATAAGGCTCGCGGCAAATTCGGAACAGATGCTGTTCAGACCGGCCGTGCGCTTCGCTGGCAGGTTCGACGCGACCCGGGTTAACCGGGAGCTTGCTGGCAGTCTCTGCGCGACGAGTCATGCAGAATCCAGCGAAACGGTAATGGTGGGCGATACTGGGATCGAACCAGTGACCCCTGCCGTGTGAAGGCAGTGCTCTCCCGCTGAGCTAATCGCCCCTCAAGCGGAGCCCGATTGCCTATGCCGAGCCTTCTGTGCCGTCAAGGTATTTGCGCGGCGATACATGGCCCGGGCAGGATGAGAGAACGGGGCCGAAACACTTCATGCTGAGCTCGTATTGGCATCCGGTCAGGGGCCGGGCGTTCCCAGGAATTGCGCCAAAGAGATGAATTTATGCATCACAGATATGCGGTATCGCATGAGGTCAGTGGTTAACGATGTGAGCCCTGACTCGCAAGCTGGCCAATTGCGGCAAGAATAAGCCGAACCGACGGCTTAGGTTTGAAAATCAACCCAGTTTGTGCAGCTTAACTGTATTTGAGAGCATCTCTAAACGCTCATTCATTTTGAACAACCATTCATAATTGCAGGCTCTCAAATTTGTCATATTCAATCCACCTTGCGTTTGCTTTGAAGCATTGTCATCTCCACGACATAACGACGGGTAAAGCCCGCATTCGTTGAGAAGAAGGACAGGCTGGCATCGGCCCGGATATGGCCGCTGCTCTCAACAACAAGAAAGAGCCTGGAGAGAGTATATGAGAGATTGGTGTGACGCCGAAGGCGCCCGTCGCCTGAAAGAGAAGATTTGCGAGTACTGGACCGAGCGCGGCTATGAGGTCGATATCGACCTGATAGACGCCGGTTTCGTGGCGGCGATGCGCAGTGCGAGAACAGACGTACGCTCGAATATGGTAAACGGCATGCCGTGTCGCCGCAAGTGCGCTGACGGTTCCGACCAGCGCCAGGCGTATCGTCCCAGCATCGGCCAGGCCGCTTAGGCCGTAATGGCCGATAAGACGGACACCAGTTCCGAATAGCAGGAGACCACCGCGTCGGCAGAAATGGCTTCAGCCGGCTCGGCCTCATAGCCAAATGGAACAAACACAAAGGGCAGTCCGGCCGATCGGGCTGCCCTTTCGTCTGTCAGGCTGTCGCCGATCATGATGGCACGCGAGAGATCACCATCCGCCGCTAGAAGCGTGCGAAGGATATGATCACCATCGGGCTTCTTTCTGGGGACCGAGTCAGCGCCGACAATGGCGCAGAAATGGTGCGAAAGGCCTAGCGCGTCGAGAACCTGTTCTGACAGCGCCTGCGTCTTGTTCGTGCATATAGCGAGCCTCGCGCCGGCTGCGGAAAGCTCGGTCAGCGCCGCTTCGGCGCCTTCGAAAGGTCGGGAGTCCACCGCGATATTCTCCTGATAATAGGCGATGAAGACGGACCACAGCGCGCTGATTTCGACTTCACTGCAATCGCGCTCCGCACGTGACAGCGCGCTGCGAATCATCGCCTTCGCACCATGTCCGATCATCGTGCGGATATCGCCAAGCTGGACCGGCGCAACCTCCATGCCGGCCAAAGTGTGATTGAGCGCGCGCAGGAGGTCGGGCGCACTGTCAACCAGGGTACCGTCAAGGTCGAAAACCAGCGTCCAGTTATCGAAGTGTCGTGTTGGGCCTGTTTGGTTCATGCCGCCTGATCCTCTTGCTCCGGCTTGGCTCTAGCCTTGCCGGACCAATTGATCTACTGCCAGCGGTCAAAAGATGCGAGGAGCGTTGGCATGTCGGAGCGCGCTGCGATTGTCCTGGCTGCGGGTCAGGGCACACGGATGAAGTCCAGTCTTCCCAAGGTCATGCACAGGGTCGGCGGTCGGGCCATGGTCGACTGGTCGATTGCCCTGGCTGAGGCGTGTGGCTGCGGGCAGATTGTTGTGGTCTGCTCGCCGACACAGACCGCGTTGCAGGCGCATGTCGCTGACAGGCTCGGCCCCGGCGCCGTGGCCATTCAGGAAACTGCCCTTGGAACCGGTCATGCCGTACAGGCGGCCAAGGCCAATCTGAAGGGTTTCCCGGGCGCCCTTGTTGTCCTTTATGGTGACACGCCGCTAATACCGGTTTCGGCTGTCGAGGAGCTGTTTGCCCGTCTTGAAGATGGCGCCGGTGTTGGCGTGCTGGGTTTCGAGGCCGCCGATCCGGGAGCCTATGGCCGACTGATCACGCATGGTCATGGGGAGATTGAGGCCATCGTCGAGGCGCGGGAGGCAACGCCGGAGCAATTAGCGATCAGATTGTGCAATTCCGGGGTGATGGCGGCGCCAGCCGCCGATATGTTCTCGCTGCTTTCGCGCGTGACGAACGACAATGCCAAGGGGGAATATTACCTTACAGATATTGTCGCGCTGGCTCGCGCGGACGGACATAGCTGTCTTGCGGTGGAATGTGACGAAGCTGATGTACTTGGCGTCAATTCACGGGTGGAGCTGGCGCGTGCGGAGGCGGCCTTTCAGGAGCGTCGGCGCACCGAACTGCTGGTCGGTGGTGTCACGCTACTCGCGCCCGAAACGGTTTTCCTGTCCTGGGATACCCAGATCGCGAATGACGTCGTGATCGAGCCTAATGTCGTTATTGGTCCCGGTGTCATTATTGAAAGCGGCGCCCAGATCCGCGCATTCAGTCATCTTGAAGGAGCCAGCGTGGGCTCTGGAGCGATTATCGGCCCCTATGCGCGTCTCAGACCCGGCACCGAGATCGGGGAAGAGGCACGGGTCGGTAATTTCGTCGAGGTCAAGAAAACCCGGATGGGGGCAAGGGCCAAGGCAAATCACCTTGCTTATCTTGGCGATGGTGAGGTTGGCGCCGATGCGAATATCGGTGCAGGTACAATTTTCTGCAATTATGACGGTTATCGCAAGCTGAAAACAGAGATTGGAGACGGCGCCTTCATCGGGTCGAATTCATCACTGGTCGCCCCCGTGAAGATAGGTGTGGGCGCCTTTGTCGGCTCTGGCAGCGTGGTCACCAAGCCGGTGCCTGACGATGCGCTCGCGCTCGCACGTGGCCAGCAGGTCAATCGGGAGGGCTGGGCGGTATCCTATCGCAAGCTGATGCAGGGACGGAAAGGATCGCCTGATGGGAAATGAGCGAGAAAAGCAGAATGCCGCCGCCGCAGCCATGGAGCTTGTCGAGGATGGGATGACGCTTGGGCTCGGCACCGGTTCAACCGCGAAATATTTTGTCGAAATGCTTGCAGACGAAATTGCCGACGGTCTCGTCGTGCGGGGCGTGCCCACCAGTGAACAGACCCGCCGGCTGGCCGAGAGCCACGGTGTGCCATTGATGCCGGTGGATGAAGTCGAGCGGATCCACGTCACCGTCGACGGCGCTGATGAGATCGATGAACACGGCACACTTATCAAAGGAGGCGGTGCAGCGCTCCTGCGGGAAAAGATCATCGCTGATGCCAGCGACCATATGGTGGTCATTGCCGACCCGTCGAAACAGGTCCCTCACCTTGGTGCCTTCCCATTACCGGTCGAGGTAACCCCATTCGGGTTTACACTGACAGCCCGCCGCGTCTTTGAAGCGCTGAGGGCCTCGGGTATCGACAAGGCCAGGGTCGAACTGCGTACAGGCGAAGGGCGCGATCCGTTGTTCACAGACGGCGGCAACCATATCCTCGACTGCCACTGCGGGCGCATTCCCGACGCCGAAGCTGTTGCGGCGCGTCTCTCATCTGTGCCCGGCGTGGTCGAGCACGGCCTGTTCATTGGCATTGCCCGCACGATTATCATTGGCAATGAAAATGGTGCGGCGGTCTTCGAGTATTGAGGCGAGGTACAGCTGAACGCCCCTGCGCGCCAGATCAGCTATCGCTTTCGCGCCGAGATGCTTCCTCCACCTTGCTGCGAAGACGCGCGAACATTTCTGCCGCATCGTCCTTTTCGTCCGAGGACGTGGATTGCTTTGCGGGCTCTTCGGCACTCGCCGGACTTTCGGGCGCCGTAATCGCCGCGTCTTCAGCCGGGTCAGTGGTGGGGTGATCAAAATTTTCGGCGGTATATGGCGGTGGTGCGGCCTCCGGCTGGCCCGGTTCCAAAGCGCGAACGAGCCGCGTTTCCGCGCCGACCAGAGTCATGCCGGTCCAGACAGCCAGAGGTCTTTCGGCGGGGATATAGACATCGCACCAGCCACCAAGCCTGCGCCGCCCGAACTTGCGTCCCAGGCGGACCGGGTCGCCCGCTTCGGTGTCGATATCGAGACGCGGGCCGAGCCCGCCACTGGCGAGGCGGATGCCGACGCGCTCATCACCATTGACAAATGTAATGTAAGCCGCCGCCAGTCCGTTCGCGTCCGCTGTCATTGCCGCAGGGACAGAGGGTTCTCCGGCCTCGCGTATCAGCGTTTCGATCTCTCCGGCAAACGGGGCATGCAGACTGTTCACGCTGGCCGGAGAGGATGAGATTCGCAGCCGGTTGAAGGCCCCGCCCGGAAGGCGCAGCTCTGAGGGTGGTGTCGCTTCCTCAATGGAGACCAGCACGCCATCGACAGGTGCCAGGATCGTATTTTCTTCTGCCTGAACACTGCGATTGGCCCGCCTGGTCGCGAGCAGAACGAGCACAGACGCTGCGGCTCCTATCCAGAAAAGCGGATCCCAGATCAGTCCGAGCAGAATGCCGACCAGCCAGGCGGCCACGGCGCCGACAATGCCCTCCATGTCGAAGCCGGTTTGCGCCCATGGAAAGCGCTTGCGTTCAAGATCCTCGGTTTGTCCTGTCATCTCTTCAAAGCCCCATTTGTCATTCTGCTGCCGCGGCGACATTCACCTGCGCGGCCTGGCGCGCCCACATGGCCGTATATTCGCCCCCCTTGGCAAGGAGGGCGCTGTGATCTCCACGCTCGACAATCCTCCCTTCGCTGAGAACGATGATCTCATCGGCACCCTGCACAGTGGACAGGCGGTGCGCGACCATCAATGTCGTGCGTCCGCGCGAGGCTTCGTTGAGCGCCGACTGAACGGCCGACTCTGTGGCACTGTCGAGGGCGGATGTGGCCTCGTCGAGGACAAGCACGGCCGGGTCGCTCAGGATGACCCGTGCGATACCGACCCTTTGTTTTTCACCACCTGAGAGTTTCAGGCCGCGCTCGCCGACGCGGGTGTCCAGCCCCTCTGGCAGAGACGCGGCGAACTCCCCGAGCTGTGCGCGTGAAAGGGCGGTGAGAATTTCCTCCTCGCTCGCGCCCGGTCGGCCATAGGCGACATTGGAACGGATCGTGTCATTGAACAGGACCACGTCCTGGGGAACGAGGCCAAGCTGTCGGCGCAGGCTCTCCTGAGTCAGGTCGCGAATATCATGTCCGTCAAGAAGGACCCGTCCGGCCTGTACTTCGTAGAAACGGAACAGCAATTTCAGCAGTGTTGACTTGCCGGCCCCGGACGTCCCGACAAAAGCGACCTTGCGGCCCGCCGGGACATCGAAGCGGATATCGGAGACGCCAACCGCACGACCGCTATGGGCAAAGCTGACGCCTTCGAAGCGCACATGTCCCTCAGCATCGGCAAGCACGCGTGCACCTGGCCTGTCTTCCACTTCGGGAACCATGGCCTGCAAGCCATAGAGTTTTTCGAGATCAACCGCGCCCTGCTTGATCTCACGCCAGGCGAAGCCGAGAATATTGAGCGGGCGATAGAGGTTGAAAAGGAGCAGCATCGCCGCTGTCAGGTCACCGATCCTGAGCGCCCCGCCAGACACTTTCCAGGCGGCCATCGCCAGCATTGCGAAGAGGCCGAGATTCATGATCAGCTCCTGACCGGCGTTGAGCAGGTTGAGCGAGCGCATCACTGCGACCAGTTTCTGGTTGTAGCGTTTCAGGGCATTGTCATAGCGGTCGGTTTCGCGCTGTTCGGCGGCAAAGGCTTTCACGGTTTCAAAATTGGTCAGGCTGTCGACGGAGACGGCGCGCAGATTCGTGTCGGCCGTGTTCATCTCCCGGCGCTGGCGCACCCGCCATTCGGTCACAGCCACGGTGAATACGACATAGACGGCAACGGTGGCTACTGCGACCAGGGCCAGCGTCCAGTCATAGCTTACCCAGAGGACGGCGGCGGCAAGCAACAGGCCGATAAAGGTGGGTCCGATATTGAAGGCGAGGAACCGGATCAGATAGTCAATCGCGCTCGCCCCACGTTCGATCACACGGTTGAGCGCGCCTGTCCGCCGCGTCTGGTGGAAATTCAGTGAGAGACGCTGGGCATGGCCGAACGCATCGACACAGGCCAGGCGCTGGGCATCCTGGCTGACAGGGGAGAACAAGGCGTCCCGTCCCTGCGGCAGCGCAGCGGCTGCAAAACGGCCGAGAGCGAACATGGCAAGACCGCCAATGGCGAGCCAGAGGGCGTCTGGCGCAACGGGCAAGCCACCGGCCTCCAGCCGGTTGATCGCATTGCCGAGCAGCACCGGCGCTGCGACCTCGAATCCCTTGGCGCCAGCCGTGAGCAGGACGGCAAGCCCCATTCTGAAGCGCCACTTCTTAAGCTCTGTTCGCGCCAGAAGCTTGAGAATTCGAAGGATCGACGCCCAAAGTCCGCCATCGGCACTGTCGATGCGGTCGGGGTCCGTGCTGGCTGCGTGTCCGGGAAGAGGTGACATTCTTCCTCATATGGCGCGGTTTTCCTGATTTCGCCACCATGTCCGACTATCGGCGCTGGCCGGGCAGGCTCTCAGCGCTTATGCATGGACGATGAAAGAATCTGCGGAGCCTGGAATGGCGAACATCAAATCCGTGTGCGTTTATTGCGGTTCATCAAATTCGGTGAAGCCGGCCTATATCCGCCTGGCGACCGAGCTTGGCCGCACACTTGCGCAAAAGGATCTCAAACTGGTCTATGGCGGCGGCGGCGTCGGCCTGATGGGCGCTTGTGCGCGCGCGGCTCACGGTGATGGGGGTGAGGTACTCGGCATCATGCCGCGATTTCTTCTTCACAAGGAGCATGTGTTCGAGGATGTCGAGCACCGTATTGTTGATGACATGCACACGCGCAAACAGATGATGTTTGAGGAGAGCGATGCTTTCATTGTTCTGCCGGGCGGGATCGGCACGCTTGAAGAAGCGGTAGAAATGTTGTCCTGGGCCCGGCTCGGCCTGCATGCCAAGCCGATGGCCTTTCTCGACGAGGACGGGTTCTGGGATCCGTTTTTCGAACTGATGGATCACATTATTGACGGCAGGTTTACACCGGAGGAATTCCGCGCGAGCCTGGTCCACGTAGACACGCCCGAAATGGCCCTCGCGGCGCTGGAAGACCGGATTGTGATCCTGGACAGTTGAATCTGCAGCAAAAGCTGTGGGCCAAGCATTGCGAACATTACCAAACCGAATAATTTATCGGGGCGGGGACGGCAGCTGTAATCGCGCGGTGAGGAAGAACGATGTTAAGAACAGTTCTGGCGACCGGTCTGACAATGCTCGGCCTATCCATGGCATCGGCCGACGAAGGCATGTGGACACCTGAACAGCTGCCTGAAATTTCCGAAGAACTGACCCGGTCCGGCCTGCGACTTGATCCTGAGACACTGACCGACCTGACCGGCTTTCCGATGGGCGCTGTGGTTTCGCTTGGGGGGTGCTCGGGCTCCTTCGTGTCGCGCTTTGGACTGGTTGTGACCAATCATCACTGTGTGCGCGGTTCGGTTCAGTACAATTCCACGTCTGAAAGCAACTATCTTGAGCAGGGATTCCTGGCTGAAGGATTGTCGGGGGAAATGCCCGCTGCGCCCGGGACGCGGATCTTTGTCACGGTCGATGTGCGCGATGTCACCGCACAGATGCGCGAGGGGCTCGACGTCCTGCCGCGCGGCCGCGATGTCTATGACACGGTCGAAACACGTCGTAAGGCACTGGTGGCCGAATGCGAAACCCGGCCGGGCCATCGCTGCCAGGTGGCCGCATTCCATGGTGGACTGGAATACCGCCTGGTCGACCGGCTGGAGATCCGCGATGTCAGGCTGGTTTATGCGCCGGCCGAGGCGATCGGCAAATATGGCGGAGATGTCGATAACTGGATGTGGCCTCGTCACACGGGAGATTTCGCTTTCTACCGCGCCTATGTCGCGCCTGATGGGAGCCCGGCAGATTATTCGACGCGCAATGTGCCTTTCGAACCTGAGCATGTGTTGAAAGTGTCGAAAGCCGGCCTGACGGAAGGGCGGTTCGTCATGGCGATTGGTTATCCCGGATCGACACAGCGCTATGCGCCGCTGCCCGAAATACGCAATGTGTTCGGCTATATCTATCCCGAATGGGTCCGCCTTGCCGGTGAATGGATTGACACGATTGAGGCGTCGGCACCAGCTGGCTCTGATGCGCGGTTGAAATACGAATCGCGTTTGGCGGCGCTCAACAATTATCTGAAGAACCGCAAGGGTCAGATCGAGGGCGCTGAACGTGTCGGCCTTGTTGAGCGCCGGCAAGAAAGAGAGGCCGGCTTGCGTGAGTGGGTCGAGTCCCAGCCCAATAAAGAAGGATATCTCGAAGCACTCACAGCGCTCGATCTGCTGAGCGAGCAGGTGGCCGCAATGGACCGCCAGGGATTCTGGTACGATCAGGCCCGTCGGCCGCAATTGCTCGTTGCTGCGCGGCGCCTATACCGGCTCGCCGTTGAACGCGAAAAGCCCGACGAGGAACGCAAGCCGGGCTACCAGGAGCGTGACCTCACTTTCATTCGCCAGTCGCTTCAGGCGATTGAACGGCGCTTCGACCCGGCTGTTGACCGGGCCGAATGGCTTTTTTTCCTGGAGAATTATGTCAATCAGCCGCTCGCCGCACGCGTTACCGTTTTTGACGATTCGCTCGGCCTTGGCAAGGAATTCGACCGCGCCAGCGTCGATCGCACACTCGATGACCTCTATACAGAGACCGAACTGGACGACCTCGAAACACGTCTGGCACTGATGAATGCGAGTGCCGAAGAGCTACGCAAGAGCGATGATCCGTTCATGCGCCTTGCCGTCGCGATCCATGAGCATGATCTTGAGCGCGAGCGGACCCTGGACGAACTCGCAGGCCGCATGATGCGGGTGCGCCCGCACTATATGCAGGCCGTCATCGATTGGCAGCGTTCAGAAGGAATGGAAGCGTATCCCGATGCCAATTCCACGCTTCGCGTGACTTATGGCAATGTTTATGGCGGCTCACCGGCGCCGGGCATTGAATATGAGGCGTTCACCACGCTTGAGCAGATTGCCGAAAAGAATACTGGCACACCGCCCTTCAATGCGCCCCAGCGTCAGCTCGACCTGATCGCAGCGGCGGATTACGGCGATTATGCGCTAGAAGATATCGGCTCGGTGCCCGTGAATTTTCTCAGCGATCTCGATTCTACCGGCGGCAATTCAGGCTCGCCGACCTTGAATTCGCGAGGGGAACTTGTTGGCCTGCTGTTTGATGGGACTCTGGAGAGTGTCAATTCCGACTGGGATTTCGATCTGCGGGCGACGCGCACCATTCATGTCGATACGCGCTACATGCTCTGGGTGATGGAAAAAGTCGATGGGGCAACGGCGCTTGTCGGTGAGATGACGCTGGTCGACTGATGCGGCGCAGCGAGACACGGTTCACAATGAGAGGAAAGGGTGGAGGCTTCTGTTGCCAGGCGCCTCCGGGCCCCGCCTGAGGCGCTGAAGCCCCAGGAGTTAGAAGCGGTGTGCTACGCACGGCTTACGCCGCGAGCAGTTCACCTTCAGCAAAGTTGTCGTTGGCAACTATGTTGATATGAGCTTCTGACGGAGCTCAGCCGGGCGAAGGCATCGTCTTTACACGTCCGTCGATCCTGTTTCGGCCCCATACCATCCGTCCAACGACCGGAGAATGATTGGTGGAGCCGCCGGGTACCGCCCCCGGGTCCGAACCGCTTATTACACGCGCGTTTATCGCCATAGTCCTTGCGAACACTAACCATATAGCGAGCTTCGTCGCCGGTTTGAAGGGGCATTACGTGCCCCGGCTCTGCTGAAGACAATTGGCAGAGAGCCAAACAGCCTCGCTGGCCGAGCTTCTTTGGGTCTCATCGTCAGCCGCTGGGAAATTCTGTCAGCGACAGCGTGTTGCCATCGGGGTCGCGGAACCAGGCGATCTTCACGCCGGGCGCGGGCGACCAGATCCCCTGTTCGTCCTGTTCGAGCCCGTCATACATGACCGGATCAACACCCGAGTTCTGGAGTGCGGCAAGCGTGGCCGAAATATCTCCCACAGCCCAGCCCGCGGCTGTGAACGGATGAGGGGTGAACTTGCCGACTTTCTGGATGCGCAACATCTGGTCGCCGCTCATGAAGGCCAGCCCGTGCTCGGACTCGTCGAGAAGTTTCAACCCCAGAATATCCCGGTAGAAGGCGCACGCCGCCTCCGGGTTGGCGGTGGCGATGAAGCCGATCAGTTTGGCATCTTGCAGCATGGCATGGCCCTCCCTGTGACAGGGTTACCATGCCAATTTCCGCCATGCATCCGCGATCAGGCGAAGGGAGGCGATCCTTGTGTCCACTGATGGCGCAATGGTCAGCAGGTAGAATTCATCTGCCCTGGCTGCCCTCGCCAGTGCCCTCAATTTGACGGCAATATCCTCCCCCTTACCCGACAGGCTGCGCGAGCGGGCATAGTCGACGGCGGCCGGTCCGGCCTCGTCCAGAATGGCCTCGGTTTCGCTCGCGCTCGGGAAGGGGGCAAATTTTCCCTGCGCGCGTTTGATATTCCACGCAGCGGCAGGCGCGCCGAGACTTTCGGCTTCGTCCCGACTGCTGGCGGCCAGCGCGACCAGCGCGATGGCGGCATAGGGCTTCGGCGCGATCAGTGACGGTTCGAAAGCGTCGCGATAGGCCGCCAGCGCCTGCGGCCCGCCGCCTGGATTGAGGAAGTCGGCAAAGGCGAGTTTCAGCCCCATTGCGCCGGCAAAGGCCGCTGACTCAGCGGAAGAGGCCAGGAGCCAGACATCCGGCCTTGCTCCGGCGGGCTGGGCATGAATGCCGCGGGCGCGATGGTTATCAGGCAGAGGCACTTCACCGCTGGCATCCTGCAACCAGTCGAGAAGCATACGCAGCATCTGCGGGAAAGCCTGACCGCCAGGACCGAGCAGGGCCGCCGAGGTGCGTGGGTCTGCTCCGGTTGCCCGGCCCAGGCCAAGCTCGATCCGGCCCGGATAAAGCGCGCTGAGTGTGGCGAATTGCTCGGCCACTTTCAGCGGTGAGTAATTTGGCAGCATCACGCCGCCAGACCCGATTTTCAGCTTCGATGTGCGTGTGGCCAGGTCCGCGATCAGGATTTCCGGCGCGGTGCTGGCGAAGCTCGGTGTGTTGTGATGCTCCTGAACCCAGAAGGACCGGTATCCCGCCTCTTCCGCAGCCATGGCGAGCGCCCGGGTCTCACGCAGCGCATCGGCGGGGGTGCGCCCGTCAAAGACCGGGCTGGGATCCAGGACGGAGAGCGCCGGCCGCCAGGACATGGCTGGACTATTGCGCTGCGGGGCTGAGCGCGAACGCCTCGGCCCAGGGCGTAAAATCAGCCAGTGCGCGGCGCGCCATGGCCTGTTTGCGCGCGCGCCCGCGTTCCTTGCCTTTCAGGCGCCGTCCGGTCTCCGGATCGTGACGCGGAGCGTCTGCCAGTTCAGGGAAAAGGCCGAAATTGACATTCATCGGCTGGAAGCTGCCATCCCCGGCAAGATGTCCGCCGGTGATATGGTTCACCAATGCACCGTGCGCCGTGGTGGTTGGCGGCGGAGCAATGTCGAGACCGAGCTTTTCGGCTGCTGCCAGCCGGCCGGCCACAAGTCCCATGGCCGCGCTTTCGACATAGCCCTCCACGCCTGTAATCTGGCCGGCAAAGCGCAGGCGAGGTATGGATTTCAGCCTGAGCTGCTGATCGATCAGGCGCGGGCTGTTGAGGAAAGTGTTGCGGTGGATGCCGCCAAGGCGGGCAAAACGTGCATCCTCAAGCCCCGGGATCATCCGGAAGATTTCCGACTGGACACCATATTTCAGCTTGGTCTGGAAACCGACCATGTTCCAGAGCGATCCAATGGCATTGTCCTGTCGAAGCTGGACGATGGCATGGGGTTTGCGGTCCGGTGCGCGCGGATTGGTCAGGCCGACGGGCTTGAGGGGACCAAACCGGAGCGTCTCGCGACCGCGCTCGGCCATCACCTCGATCGGAAGACAGCCCTCGAAATACGGCGTGTCCTTTTCCCAGTCTCGAAATTCCGTCTTCTCGCCGTCGATCAGGGCGTTGATGAAGGCGTTATACTGGGCCTCGTCGAGCGGGCAGTTGATATAGGCGGCTGTTTCTCCGCCCGGTCCCGGCTTGTCATAGCGCGACTGGCGCCAGGCGATATCCATGTTGATGGAGTCGAAATAAACGATTGGCGCGATGGCGTCGAAAAAGGCAAGATCAGCCTCGCCCGTCTGAGCGCGGATGGCCTCTGCCAGGGCAGGGGAGGTCAGTGGCCCCGTGGCAATGATCACGCTGTCCCAGTCTTCAGGCGGAAGGCCTGTGACCTCCTCGCGCTCGATCGTGATATTCGGATGGGCTTCAAGTGCGGCTGTGACGGCTGCGGAGAATCCGTCGCGATCGACGGCAAGCGCGCTGCCCGCCGGGACCTGGTGGCGATCTGCCATCGGGATGATCAGCCCGCCGGCCCGGCGCATCTCTTCGTGAATGACTCCCACGGCATTGGTTTCGTGGTCGTCGGAGCGGAAGGAATTGGAGCAGACGAGTTCGGCAAGATGGTCTGTTCTGTGTGCCTCGGTGCCACGCGCGCCGCGCATTTCGTGGAGAATGACCGGCACGCCCATCTCAGCCGCCTGCCAGGCCGCCTCCGAGCCGGCCATGCCGCCGCCGATGATATGAATTGGGGATTTGGTCATACTGTAGCGAGATGCGGCGCATCAGCCGGCTGGTCAAGGGTTCCTTGCCGTCTGCAGGGCGCAGCGCTAATTGCGCAGCAATGACAGGGGATACGGAAATTCGACTGACAGCGCTGGTGGCTGACGTGTGGCAGCGTGCCCGCCAGCACGCGAGCATGCTTACCATGGGCAGCTTGATATCGGCGATGGTCCTGGCCCTCGCGCTTGAACTGCCATTCCTCTGGGCTGTCATTGCGGGGAGTCTGGCAGCTATTGGCTGTGTTCAGATTCTGGTTGCGCGCCAGTTCGCGGCGCATCGGTATGAGGCGGGATCCTGGCGCGGCTGGCGACCGCATCTGCGATTGCTGGCCTCGGCGGTTCTCTTGCTGCTGGTCCTCGGCTTTCTGCTGCTTCTGACGCTTCTGACAACGACAATGGTGGTTATCGGCGTCATGGTCGGCTCCGGGTTCGATTTTGACCAGGCCAGTCAGGCGGCGGGCGGGTTCGAACAGGCGATGGCGACCTACCGGGAGACACCGGGCTGGCTGATCTGCCAGGGCGTGTTCCTTTTCGGCCTCGCCGTCTGGTTTTATGCGGTGGCTCGGGCACTGCCCTTCGTGCCTGGGGTCATCATCAGAAGGCGCGTGATTGCCCTGGAAGCCTTCTCTTGGACAACCGGCCATGGGGTGAAGATCCTCGGAGCATTGATCCTCGTCTTTTCGATTCCGGCCATCATGGCCCTGGCGCTTTCCGTGTATGCGCCGCATGCGGGTTGGGCGGGAATTATCGTTTTGGCGTTTGGCCTCTTCCCGACAATTTATCTGGCTGGTGCGTTTTGCGGGTCGCTCGGTGTTTTCGTGCCGGAAGACGACGCTGTGTGAAACGATATATGGCCAGGTGAATTCGCGTTCATCCGTTCAGGATTTCCTTACGCTTGCCATGCCATCTTTGCGGCAGAAATAGTCAGGAGGCGATCATGGCCGCGCAGCGCAAGCAGGATGAATTCGAAGTCGGCTTTGAGCCCGCTCCAGCACCTCGCGATCCGGTTCTGAGCGTTGAGGAAGTGAGAGAGACCGGCGCGCCCTTCCTGGATGATATGGTCCCCGCGCCATCGCCAGCGCGCGAATTGCAGGCACGTCTGGAAGATCGTATCATGAAAGACGGGATGATCGCGATTTCGCCGCGGCAGGTTCTCGCCACGATCATCGTTATCTGCCTTGCTTTCTGGTTCGCCATGTACCAGCTGGCCGCCACCATCTTCTGATCGGCGGGCCAGGCAGGCCATCGCGACATAGCTGTAACGGCTACGACCCGTCATGCAGCGGTGCGGGCTTGGCGGAATTGCCTGTTTCAGGCTAGTCCGTCAGCTGTTTGTGGCATGAAGAGAGGCCTTGCAATGTCCTTTGACGATGTGAGGGTAAAGGCCCAGAAGGGCGCCCTGTTCGAAACACCAATTGTTACGGCGAAACTGACCGGCGGCGAGGAATTGATGCGCGCGCTGGAGGAAGTTTCGCGCCAGCGCATGGCGGAAGATCCCGGCGGCATGAAACGGTCCAATGTCGGCGGCTGGCATTCCGATACCCAAATGGTTGAGTGGGGCGGCCCGCCGGCGCAGGCGCTCGCCGACAAGGCGATTGCCCTTGCCCGGCGCCTGTCAGCCTTCGCCAATGCTACCCATGACGATTTCGACTGGTGGGCTCAGATGTGGGTCAATATCTCCGGCCCCGGCGCATCGAATCACATGCACATTCATCCGGGCAATCTCTGGTCGGCAGTGCTCTATCTGGACATGGGCGGAGACGGGGAGGCTGGTGATGATGTCAGCGAGTGCGGGGGGCATTTCTATTTCGAAGACCCGCGCTTCCCCATTGCGATGATGCACAATACGCGGTTCCGTTTCGTTGGAGAGGATGGTCAGCCCCAGCCTGTCCAGCCCGAAATCAAGACCGCACGCGGAGACCTTATCATGTTCCCGGCCTGGCTGCGCCATGGGGTGCGCCCGTATCACGGAACCCGCGAGCGCATTTCGATTGCCATCAATGTCGATGCCATCCCAAGATAAGCGCACTGTCGCCGGCCACCTTCAGAGGCAGTTCGGGAAACTCCGCCTCACGCGAGTTCATGGCTTGGTCCTCCTGCCTGTACTGGTGCTTGCGGCACTCGCCATGCAGTGGGGATTCGGCAAGGCGGGGCGTGACCTGGTCTCCATGCCGCTGGCGCTCGCACTCGTCTGGGCGGCGCTTATCGACATCGAGCGGTTGCAACTGCCGGACATGATCACCTGGCCGCTGGTTGCAGCCGGTCTGGGCTGGGCCTTCGAATCGGGCGCCCCTTCGCCCGAATCGGCCCTCATTGGCGCCATGAGCGGCTATGCTGTGTTTGTCGGTATTTCGTGGGCCTATCGCCAGAGACGGGGGCGCGAGGGGCTAGGTCTTGGCGATGCCAAACTGTTTGCCGCCGCTGGCGCCTGGCTCGGCTGGACGGCCCTGCCATTCGTGGCGCTTCTGGCGTCGGGCGCCGGTCTAGTCTTTATCCTTGCGCGCAGTCATCTGCATAAGGTCAGCCGGAGCTCGCTTCCGGTGGCTTTCGGGCCGTTCATCGCCGGAGGTTTCTGGGCGTTGTGGCTTTTGGGCAAATGATCCGCATTTTCATGAACGAAATCAGCTTTGCGGGCCATGTCACTGTTTCAGAATGAGCTGGTTTGCAGGCCGGGCTGTTGCTTCTGGCCGCACGGTGTCCCGATCAAAGACAACAGGATTGTAATATTGGCGTCACATGGCTGTGCAATAGCCGCAATGTGCCGCAATCGGAATGTCCGGTGCGGACCAGAGTTTCAATGGTCAAACGAGGGGCCCAATTCTCATGAAATCGGCTAAAAACTTCCGCCGCCTGCTTCTGCTCGGCGCCGCCAGCGTCGCACTCGTCGCATGCTCCGACACTGATATTTCCTCGCCGGGCGCCCCGGCCCCGGCCCCGGCACCTGCGCCGACCCCGCCGCCGGCGCCAACTGGCGCTGATGTTGATCTTGTCCCGGACAATTTCGACGCTTCGAGCGCCAATCTGGCGATCACGGAAATCACCACAGACGGTGGTCAGACCGTCGAGGTGGTGGCCGTGACAGGCCCGATCACTGAAGATATCACGTTCCAGGCCGGCGTCGGCTATTATGTGGATACGACTGTCTTCATCGGGAATGATGCAGGCCAGGATGGCGCGACAGGAACAGGCGTGACGGCGACGTTCGAGCCCGGCGCGACGATCTATGGTCGGGGCGCCGCAGGTGGCGTCTATGTGAACCGTGGTTCGCAGATCAATGCGGCCGGCACAGAAGCCAATCCGGTCGTGTTCACTTCATTCAACGAACTTCTGCGGGAGCAGGGGCTGCTCGCGGCCGATGCGGGCGCGCGTGCTGAATGGCTCGGCCTCGTGATTAACGGTTTTGCCCCGATCAATAATTGCAATACCGATGCGGCCACTCCAGGCTCTGCCGATTGTGAAGATGATGGCGAGGCCGGTTCCGGCGTTTATGGCGGTGGTGACGCGGCCGACAATTCCGGCACCCTGAACTATGTCCGTGTCGAGCATGCCGGTGTGTTTTTCAACGAGGAAGACCAGTCCAACGGGATCGCCTTCCAGGGTGTGGGTTCGGGCACGCAGGTCTCGAACATCCAGGTCCACAACAATGGCGATGATGGCGTCGAATTCTTCGGCGGCACTGTTTCAGCCACGAATGTCGTTCTGACCGGCGCGGCCGATGACAGCGTTGACTGGACGGATGGCTGGACCGGTTCGCTGCAGCGCGTTCTGGTAATTCAGTCAGCCGACGATGCCGACTATGCGATCGAAGCTGATAACCGTTCGGTGACGGCGCCGGACACTCAGCCGCGCTCATTCCCGAAAATCTCCAATTTCACCTTTGTTGGTGGTGACGGCACGACCGATGGCGTCCGCCTTCGTGAAGGCACGGCTGCGCTTCTCGCCAATGGCATTTTCGTCAATTTCGACGAAGCGCTGAAGTTTGGTGATGAGGCGACTGCGGCTCTGTTGGTCAACGGCCCGAGCGCGGTAGATGGTGCCGAGACGACGATCGCATCGCACATTATCGACGAAACAGCGGCGATCCCTGCTGCGGGCAATATCACGGGCGATCAGATCCTTGCCGCAACGCAGGACGTCCTGACCCCTTCGACGCTCGCCAACGCAGATTTCGTGCCGGGCCCGGAAGTGGGCGCCGTGCCGGTCTTCGACGTCAACGGCATTGGTGAACTGACCAATCTCGGCTTCATCGGCGCTTTCTCGCCGAGCGAGACCGAGGCCGATAACTGGGCTGCCGGCTGGACAAAGCCGGGCAGTGTGTTCGCTGACGATGGCGTTGTTGAAGTGAGCTGCCCCGAAAGCGGTGCGCCGGGCGACTACACCATCACTCAGGATGGTCAGCTGGCCGGCAAGCTTGTCTGTGCGATCTCCGGCACCGTTACGCGTGACCTGACGCTCGGCAGCGCCAATGACATCATCTACCGTCTCGACGGCACGGTGTTTGTTGGTGAAGACGATGGCCCGACCGCTGCCGGCAATGGTGCCGACACTGCGACGCTCACAATCGAGCCGGGTGTGACCGTTTATGGTGACGCTTCTGTGGACGGCCTCTATGTCGCGCGTGGCTCCAGGATTGAAGCGGTTGGCACGGCGGCCGAGCCGATTGTGTTCACGTCTGGTCCGGCCATTCGCGGCCAGAATGACTACGCCTCTGATACTTCGCAGTGGCTGGGCATGGTCCTGAACGGCAAGGCACCGATCAACAGGTGTAACGATGGCGGGGCGACGCCTGGCACGTCCGACTGTGAATTTGACGGCGAGGCCGGCTCCGGTCTGTTCGGCGGCGGTGACGCCAATGATGACAGCGGAGCGCTGGAATATGTGCGCGTCGAGTTTGCTGGCATCTTCTTCAACGAGGAAGACCAGTCGAACGGAATCGCTTTCCAGGGTGTGGGCGACGCGACCGACATCAACTTCATCCAGGTCCACAATAATGGCGATGATGGCATCGAGTTCTTCGGTGGCACCGCGAATGCCAAGAATGTGGTGATGACCGGTGCGCGCGATGACAGCATCGACTGGACCGATGGCTGGAAGGGCAAGATTCAGTACGCCCTGCTCGAGCATCACCCCGACAGCGACTATGGTTTCGAGGGCGATAACCGCTCCGTGACCGCGCCGGACACGACCCCGCGTTCGACACCGCAGATCGCGAATTTCACGATCCTCGGTGCCAAGGATGCCCAGTCCGCTCCGGTGACACCTGGTGCACGTTTCCGCGAAGGTATGGGCGGTGATTTCTTCAACGGCCTCATCGTTTCGACCTCCAAGGGTCTCGATATCGACGATGCCTCGAACAACCTCCTGCTGGACGGTCCGCGTGCTCCGGATAATGCTGAGCTGACAATCAGCGGCCTCCTGCTCGACACTGCCGAGAATATCGACGATGACGACGCCAATGTCGCAGAGGTGCGGGCGGCCATCACCAACCTGACCGAGACGACCTCCAATCTCAGCGGCTTCTCCTTCTATACGCGCGCTGACGGTCTGGGTGTCGTGCCGGGCCTGGCTGAGGCGAATGCGGACGCGTCTGATACTTCGAGCCTTGGCGACTTCTTCGATGCCACCACCTATCTCGGTGCGGTCGAGAATGCCGATGACACATGGTATCTCGGCTGGACGGTTGATGCGTCGGGCAATGTGACCTCGGCCAACTAAGCCACTTCGCGAAGGCGACCCCCCGGTGCTGTCCGGGGGGTCGTTTCTCTTCTCCCGACCTTTCGCCGCGACGGCAAGGTCTTCAAGGACACGAAAAGATTTCGGGGTAGACCATGTTCTTTCGTCTTTCATATGGTGCCATGCTGCTTTTGGCATCGACGGCGCTGACACAGCCGCCTGCGGCATGGGCACAGGATACAGACGCAGCCAGCGGAGCTGCAGAAGAAGAGGACCGGGTGCTCGGTCCTGTTATCGTTCGTGGGGCATTCATTCCCGACGAGAAGCGCGAGACATCAGAGGTGGCAAGCCTCGTTGATGCAGAAGACTTTTCAGTACGCGGCGACAGCGATGTGGCCTCTGCCCTGCGCCGGGTGACCGGTGTGTCGCTCGATTCCGGCGGGAAGTTCATTTTCGTGCGCGGCCTGAATGAGCGCTATACGAATTCTATGCTCAACGGTTCGGTGCTCCCAAGCCCTGAGCCGCTGCGTAAGGTGGCGCCCCTCGACCTGTTCCCGACATCGGTCCTGTCCTCGACGCTGGTCCAGAAGACATTTTCGCCTGAAATGTCTGCCGAATTCGGTGGTGGTATACTGGACATCCGCACGAAGGCTGTTCCAGATGCGCCGTTCTTCGAAGTCGGAGTGTCCACTGGCGGTGACAGCGAGACGACCTCGCAGGACGGATTTCTCTATGATGGCGGCGATACCGATTATCTGGGCTATGATGATGGTGTCCGTGACCTGTCAGGAGAGCTTGCGACGGCGCTGGCGGATGGGACTTATTCGGGTCTTCCGCTCGCCGATCGCAGCGCGCTATCACGGGCACTGACTGACAATTCCAGCCTCCTGGTCGTTCAGGAAGGCTATGTGGGACCAGATTTTGGCATCGACCTGGCTGGCGGCCATCGGATCGATTACAGCGATGCGATCTCGGTTGGCCTGCTGGGCTCGCTCTCCTACAGCAATGAGTGGAGCACGAGGGATGGTGTTCAAAGCGTCAGCGAGGCAGCGCTTACAGCGGGCGAGCCGGTTGGCGACATCTTCACGCTAGCGCGGTTCAATCGCCGATCCACGACAAATACGGTAAATGTCAACGGACTGGCGTCACTCGGGTTCGATATCCTCGACAATCACGAGGTGAAATTCCTCGCCTTTGGCACGCGGTCGACCGACAAGGAGGCTGAAGTTACCGAGGGCTTCACGAATGATGAGCGTGAGCTCGGCAGCGATCCTGACAGCCCACCGAGTGTGCGCAAGGAGAACCTTGACTGGATCGAACGGCAGCTCTGGACGACCCAGGTCCAGGGTGAGCACATTTTCCCCGATTTCATGGACCTTGAAGTCAATTGGCGCGGCAGCTATTCGGAAGCCAGCCGGGATGCGCCTTATTCGCTGGTCACGGAGTATGATCGCAGCTCCGAAACCGCCGACTTCCGTCTTCGCCGTGGCTCGGGCATAGAGATTTCCGAGATCGAGGACGATACGACGGATTTCGGGATCGATTTCCTGCTTCCCTTCTATCTCGGTGATCGCGAGATCAATCTCAAGGCGGGATATGCCTATTCGGAGAAGGACCGCGAGTCGCAGAATGACTTTCTCGTTGCGCAGGATTTCGACGCGCCGTTCCAGCGAGTCGATTTCGCATATCAGGCGCAGTTTGCCGCCGATGATGAAGCGCTTCAGGCGGTCCGCAGCAACCAGTCGCCGGCCTTCTACGTCGCGACACAAGAGGTCGATGCCGGGTATATCGGTGTCGATGCAGAGCTGACGCCGTTCATGCGAATCGCCCTTGGCGGTCGCTATGAAGACTTTATTCAGGTGGTCGAAACACGTGCCGCGCGTAACACGCCGGGTATCATCACGCCGCCGCTTGAAGATGATCAGTTCTATCCTGCGGCGACCCTGACCTGGAACTTTGCTGAAGATCTCCAGCTTCGGATGGGTTATTCGGAGACGGTGAACCGCCCGCAATTCCGTGAAATTGGTCCGAGCCGGTTCACGAATACGGTCACGAATGAGCAGCTCATTGGTAACCCCTTCCTCGAAACGACCGAGCTGACGAACTATGACGCGCGCCTGGAATGGTATTTCGGTCGCGATCAGTTCCTTACGGCCGGTCTGTTTTACAAGGACATCACGAGCCCGATTGAAGCTTTCAATGTTGGGTCGGGCGAAAGTCTTCTTGTCTCGTTCGTGAACATTGACGCGGCCGAGGTTCAGGGTGTCGAGCTGGAATATCAACAGGTGCTTCCGGTTCAGAACTGGTTCGATGGAGAATGGTTCGCGAATAAGGAGTTCCGGATCACAACGAACTACACTTATTCGGACTCCAGCATCGAATTTGATGACGAGGTTATTATTCTTGACCAGGCGGGTGCGACTCAGCTCGCCAATATTGTCGGCTCTCTTGAGGATACAGCCCTGCTTGAAATCACGCGGGATGGTAACAACCTCATTGGGTTCTTGTCTGGCCTTTCCCCCGATACGGGTGTTCGTGTTGGTGCAGATCGTGAAATTACTTTCGACAAGGACCGACAGTTGCAAGGACAGTCCGAGCATCTGGCCAATTTCCAGATTGGATACACCGATGATGTGACGGGTTCGAATCTGAACCTCCTCGTCAATTTCCAGAGTGAGCGGATCCGTTCGGTTGAGTCGTTTATCGCGGACGCGCCTGCCGTGATCGAGGAGCCGCCGGTGACCGTCGACATTGTTTACAAGCGTGATTTCGATGCCTTCGGCGGCGACTATCAACTCGGTATGAAATTGCAGAACATTCTTGGCGACGAATACCGTGCTTACCAGGAAGGTAATGGCGGCCAGGTCGATGCGGACACTTACGACCTTGGCACATCCTTCTCGGTGTCGCTGAAGCGGCGTTTCTGATGCGCTTCGTCTGAATCAGTAAGGGGGCGGTCTGCGCCGGGCGCAGGCGGCCCCCTTGCACTTTGCGGATTGCCCGGGCCTAGTTGGCGCAGGCGTTTCGCCACGCGCTACGCGGTAGAGTGACTGGCATGACGGCAAGGCCGGGAGGGCCGATAATGGTCCCGTGCCAAAGGGAATGGTGTTGAGACATGGAAGTGAGGGGAGTTGATACAACGCGGCTGGCGTCACTGTCCTTGCTTTGCGTGATTCTCGTCGCGATTGTCATTCTCGCCTGGTCGCTTGCCCGCATGGTCTGGGTAATTCTCGCTGAGCCGGGGCATGACATTCCCATGACTGGTGTGGGTTCGATCCGTGCCGCCGAAAGTGTTTCCTCGGATTTCGGCTTGCTGGAGCGCCTCACGCCATTTCCCCGCACGATAAATGCCGGCCGTGAGTCAGATTCGGCGGTAATTGATGCGCCTGAAACCTCGCTCGATCTTGTTCTTCACGGGGTTCTGATGCGCGCCGATAGCGGCGGTGTCGCCTACATATCGGTCGGAGAGGCCGCTCAGAAGAGTTACCGGGTCGGCGACACGATTGATGCGGCAGGGGGCGTGCTGGTTCGCCGGATCTTGCCTGAGGCGGTGATCCTTGAACGCGACGGCCAGCAGGAACGTCTAGCAAGCGCGCGGCCGGGCGGGTCGGCAAGTGAAGGGATCGTGACGCTACGCGATGGTCAACGTCCTGATGCCACGCCTCCCGAAACGCCGACGCCGGACAAGAAGCCAGTGGGGGAAATGGTCATCCCTTCGGATCAGGAGCCCGCACGTGCGCGCGCTACAATCTCACGAACCGAAATGGAGGAACTCGCCCAGTCGATCCGGTTCGATGACCGCACGGGGGGCGTTGATGGCGGTTTCTCGGTCTTCCCGACCCGGCGGGCTGAGCTCTTTGCGGGCGCTGGCCTGAAGAGTGGGGACGTCATTCAGGAGGTTGGTGGGATCCGTCTCGATACCGTCTCCGATTTCGAGAAAGTGTTCGCCGATCTTGAGACGCAGACACAAATCGATGTCCGCCTTGTGAGGCAGGGGAAGCCTCGTCTATTAACGCTTCAGCTGCGCGATGAGCGCAGCGCGCCGGAGGGTGATTGAGCCATGAATGAATACAATACGGCCCGCAAGACGAAAGGAATTGCGGCACTTGTCATGGGTAGCGTACTGGGCGCAAGCGCAGGATGGGCCCAGACATACAGCACCAGCGGCGCGGCGGGACAGGCTCAATCCATCAATAACCAGCACATTATCAATCTCAAGGATGTGGAAATCTCGGCCCTGATCGATGATGTTTCCACCATCACGGGCTATACCTTCGTCGTCCATCCAAGTGTGCGAGGCAAGGTGACGGTGTCGTCCCAGACACCGCTGTCCACCGATGAGGTTTTTCAGGTGTTCCTCAGCACGCTGCGGGTCCACGGCTTTGCCGCTGTGCCGGGTGCCAACGGAGTCTACAAGATCGTTCCTGAACAGTCGGCCACTGCGGAAGCGGCGCTGTCGCGCGCTGATGGCGGCGGTGACCTGGTCGAGACAGCAGTCTTCAAGCTCAGCAGCATCGACTCGGTTGAAGCTGCACAGATGATCAAACCGGTCACCAACCCTCAGGGGCAGGTGACGACGAGCGCACGGACCAACTCGTTGATCGTGGTCGACTATGCGGCGAATATTTCCCGCGTGCGCCAGATCCTCGCCCAGATCGACGAAGACCGCTCGACGATTGCCACTCTGTCACTAAGGAATACGTCCGCTCAGGAAATGGCGCAGACGGTCAATGCGCTGACCGCCGGTAATAGCCGTGCCTTCAATTTCGATATCGGTGCCGTGCCTGTCGATTCAGGAAATGCGCTGCTTCTGCGCGGCGAGTCCTCGGACGTTGCAAGGATGGTCGAGATTGTCGAGCGGCTCGATTCAGATAGCCGTGTCAGCGAGGAGTCGCTCAAGGTGATCCCGCTCGACTATGCCCAGGCGACCGATATTGCGCCGATCCTTCAGGGGCTCGGCGCGCGGATGAGTGATACGATGTCGCCGGCCGGAGGCGGGGTGTCTGCGCCGGCCGTGGTCGTTCATGAGCCGACAAATGCTATCATCATAAATGCGGAGCCGCGGATCCTGCGCCAGCTCGAAGGAGTGGTGGATGAGCTTGATGTTCGGCGCTCACAGGTTCTGGTCGAGGCGATTGTGGTCGAATTGTCTGATACGGCAACGCGTGAGCTTGGCCTGCAATTCGTCCTCGGTGGCAGCGAAGACAATACCGTGCCCTTCGCAACGACGAACTTCTCGCGCGCCACCCCGAATGTCCTCTCGCTGGCCGGGGCGCTTGTGGCGGAGAACAACTTCAATGACGGCGAAAGCGGCGGGAACACGAATGCACTGCGCGATCTTGCTGTGAGTTCTCTTCTCGGTACCAATGGCGGTCTGCTTGGATTTGGCGGAACAACGGATGATGGCGGCGTGTTTGGCGCGATCATCAATGCAGTCCAGGAGGATACGGACAGCTCGATCCTGTCGACGCCCTCCGTGCTCGCACTCGACAATGAGACCGCTTCCTTCCTCAGCGGCCAGGAGATTCCGATCACGACGGGTGAGGCGCTGGGCACGAACAATTCCAATCCGTTCCGGACGGTCGATCGCGAAGATGTCGGGGTCCAGCTGGAAGTGCGCCCGCAAATTGGTGAAGGCAATGCGATCAAGCTTTTCATCCGTCAGGAAGTGTCGTCGGTCTTTGGTCCCGTGACATCCTCCTCCGCTGATCTGATCACCAATAAGCGCGAACTGACGACGACTGTCCTGGCCGATGACGGCGATATCATTGTGCTCGGCGGCCTGATCCAGGAGGATGAACAGGTACGCATGTCCAAGGTGCCTGTCCTTGGTGATATTCCGGTTCTTGGTCGCGCCTTCCGCTATGATGACGTATCGTCAACCCGGACCAACCTGATGGTGTTCCTGCGCCCGACCGTCATGCGCGACGCTGCCAGCGCGCGCGCCGCGACATCAAATCGCTATAATTACATCATCGATGCCCAGCGTGATGCGACACCAGATGGTTATTCAAGCCTGGAACAGTTGCTGAAGGATCTGGAAAACCCGGGGTCCTGACCGGTGGCCGTCAGGCAGGGCCAGAAAGGAAGTGACCGGAGTTGAGTGACATGGCTTCACCGCGCCTGAGTTACGCTTTCGCAAAGGAACAGGGCGTGGCCCTGATCGACGGCGAGGCCGGCGCTGTTATTGCGATGCGGTCCGGTGCCAGCCCGCTCGTGCTGCTGGAGGCGCGCCGCATCGGCGGATGTGGCCTGAAGGTCGAACGGGTCGATGCGGGGCAGTTCGAACGGTTGCTTTCAGAGGCCTATTCGGCGGAAGGCATAGATACGGCCGGGATCGACTCACAGCTGGAGGAGCAGGGTGATCTCGACACATTGGCCGCTGGTCTCGACGAGACGGCCGACCTGCTCGACACATCGGATGATGCTCCTGTCATCCGGCTGATCAATGGTCTGATCGCCGAGGCGGTGCGAACCCGGGCGTCGGACATTCATGTCGAACCCTATGAGGACCGTCTGGCTGTGCGGTTACGGGTTGATGGTGTGATGCGTGAAGTGTTGTCGCCTTCGCGAAAGGTGGCCCCGCTGCTGGTCTCGCGGATCAAGGTTATGGCCCGGCTTGATATCGCTGAAAAACGTGTCCCTCAGGATGGGCGTATCTCGCTCAGTCTGGGCGGACGCGCGATAGATGTACGCGTGTCGACGCTTCCGTCCCGATTCGGGGAACGGGTTGTCATGCGCCTTCTGGACAAGGAGCAGGCGCGTCTCGACCTTGATGATCTCGGCATGCCGGCCGATATGCTCGAACGGTTCAAACAGGTGCTGCGACAGCCTAACGGGATTATCCTTGTGACCGGCCCAACCGGTTCGGGCAAGACGACAACGCTCTATGCGGCGCTGACGCTGCTGAATGACCAGACGCGGAATATTCTTACCGTCGAAGATCCTATCGAGTACGGACTGGATGGTGTCGGGCAGACCCAGGTGAATGCCAAGGTCGGGATGACATTCGCGACGGGCCTGCGGGCGATCCTGCGACAGGATCCGGATATTGTGATGGTCGGCGAGATTCGAGATGGCGAGACCACACAAATCGCGGTCCAGGCCTCGCTGACGGGCCATCTCGTCCTGTCCACGGTGCATACCAATTCGGCGGCGGCAGCGGTTACCCGGCTGCGCGATATGGGCGTGGAACCCTTCCTTCTTTCTTCTACATTGTCGGCCATCGTGGCGCAGCGACTGGTGAGGCGGCTTTGCCGACATTGCCGCACGCCCTATACGCCCGATCCCAGGGAATTTTCACTGCTGGGCCTTTCAGCAGTTGAAGACACCGTGTTCTACCGCCCGAACGGGTGCGAGGCCTGCTCCCAGCTAGGCTATGAAGGACGGGTCGGCCTCTATGAGCTGATTGTCATGGACAATCAGCTACGCCGCATGGTGCATGATGATGCGCGCGAGCAGGATATCGAGGCGTATGCGTTCAAGGGCGCAGACACGCTTCACCATGCCGGCGCGCGCCTTGTGGCAGAGGGCGTGACAAGCTCTGAAGAAGTGCTGCGCGTGGTCCGTCAGGGCGGAGATTCGAATGGCGGCGTTTGAATACCAGGCCATCGATGGTGACGGTCGCACACGCAAGGGCGTAATCTCTGCCGACAGTCAGAAGGCTGCGCGCAGGGAGCTGCGGCGCCAGGCGCTGGTGCCGGTCAAACTCTCGCCGACACGCGAGGCTTCGGGAAAGGCCTCCAGGGCGGCGAGCCGCAGAAAG
Source organism: uncultured Hyphomonadaceae bacterium (assembly GCA_964415675.1). Lineage (GTDB taxonomy): Bacteria > Pseudomonadota > Alphaproteobacteria > Caulobacterales > Hyphomonadaceae > UBA5336. Next base: position 24,782 of record CAYQBG010000005.1, on the reverse strand, counting down.
CTGAAACCGGCAGAGCTCGTGTTGCTGACACGCCAGCTCGCCATGCTGATTGCGTCCGGCACACCGGTGGAACAGGCCGTGGCCGCCGTTGGCGGTTCAGCCGAGAGTGCGGCAAGCAAAAGCGTGATGGCGAGTGTGCGGGCCGGCGTTGTTGAGGGGCGGTCCCTGTCGGATGCGATGAGGGGCGAGCAGAAATCCTTTCCCTCCCTGTTCCGCTCAGTCGTTGCGGCGGGCGAGGAGGCTGGTGCTCTCGGGGCGGTCCTGGAACGTCTGGCCGTCCATCTGGAGAAAAGCCAGGCCATGCGGCGCAAGACGATCGGCGCGCTGATCTACCCGGCTATCCTCGCGATTGTCGCGCTGGCGGTGATAATCGCGCTGCTTATATTCGTGGTGCCCCGCGTGGTCGAGCAATTTGACACGATGAACCAGAGCCTGCCGCCGCTCACAACCGCCATGATCGGCCTGTCGGATTTCCTGCAGAACTGGGGGCTCGTTCTGGCCGGGCTCCTGGTGGTGGCCGGTCTGGTCTTTCAGCGCCTGAACCAGCAGCCGGCGGTTCGCCGGCGGGTGGACCGGGCAGTGCTTGGTCTGCCGGTCATAGGCAAAGTGCTCCGAAGCGTCGGGGCCGCGCGTTTTGCCCGCACATTCGCAACCCTGTCGGCTTCCGGCGCTCCGGTCCTTGACAGTCTCAAGGCGGCGAGGGAGACGACGCCGAACCTTGTCCTGCGCGATGCTGTCGATCAGGTGATTGTTGCGGTGCATGAGGGGGGCAGCCTGAGCGGTGCCATGGCGCGTAGTGGAGCTTTCCCGCCGCTGGTGGTGCACATGGCCGCGAGTGGTGAAGCGAGCGGGGATCTGGCGACCATGTTCAACAAGGGCGCAGACTATCTCGAAGACGATTTCGAAAGCACGACCGCCATGGCGCTCGGCGTTTTGGAGCCGATGATCACCGTTGTGATGGGTGGACTTGTGATGCTCATCATTCTTGCAATCATGCTGCCCATCCTGCAACTCAACACAGGCGCAGCATTCCAGTGAAACCGTGGGATCAAGACATGTCCGAAACCGAGCGTTACGACCATCCGGCCACCTCGCCTGAGGCCGGCTTCACCCTTACCGAACTCATGGTCACAGTGTTCATCATGGGGCTCCTGGCGACGGTGGTGCTCGTCAGTGTGATCGGCAATGTCGATCAGAGCCGTGTGCAGAAGGCGAAAGCCGATATCGCACTCCTCGAAAGCAGTCTTGACCGGTATCGGCTTCAGATGTTCGACTATCCGAGCACCGAACAGGGACTGGAGGCGCTTGTCGCTGCGCCTGAAAACCTGGCAAGTGCCGCCCGTTATCCGGGGGATGGTTTTATCAAGCGCCTGCCCAGCGATCCCTGGGGCAATCCTTACCAGTATGAAAATCCCGGCGAACATGGCGCAATAGACATCTATTCGCTTGGCGCGGATGGCCAGCCGGGCGGTGAGGAGCTGGACGCGGATATCGGTAACTGGGAGTAGGCTGTGGCCCGCTCGGCCGTCACCACGAAAGATGCCGGTTTTACCCTGGTCGAATTGCTGGTCGTGGTCTTCATCATCGGCCTGATGGCGGGTGTAGTCGTTGTCAACCTGCCGCGTCCTGCACCGCCGGCTGAAACCCATGCCCGGGCCGTCAGCCGCGCGTTGCATCAGGCGACGCGGGAAAGCATCATCGGCGGGCAGACTCTTGCATGGTCTGCAGGGCCGCGCGGTGCGTTCCGTCTGGAGCGGTACATTGCCGGCCAGTGGGAGGCGTTCGGGCGTGCTACCGACGCACCGGAACGCGATGGCACCGTCATTCATATTGATGTCGAATATCCCGAAGGCGGACTGCGTCCGGATGAACCTGCGCGCGATGAGGACGAGGGTCCCGGTCAGATCGATGCCCGTTTCGTGCGCAGGGTCGTGTTCTCGCCGGTCGGGGAGGCAACACCGGCACAAATCCGGGTGCGGTCTGCAAATACCGAATACGCTATCACGGTTCATGGCGATGGAGATGTGGAATGGCACGGCGCTTCAGGTGACAGGAGACGGCGATGACTGGTCGGGAGGGTGGTTTCACACTTGTCGAAGTACTGGCTGCGCTGGCGATCTTCAGCATCGCCGCAATCGGTCTCGTTCGGGCCACGTCTGAAGGCGCGCGTGCGGCCCGGATCGTCGAGGGTCGGGCGATGGCTGCAATTGTTGCTGACAATGCGCTAGCCGAGACGGTCCTGGAGCGGGCGCGGCTTGAGACCGGACGCAGCGCCGAGGTGATCGACTTTGCCGGGCGGGAATGGGAGGTTGAACGCGAGGTTGCACGGACGCCGAACCCGCTGGTGCTCGAGCTGACCATTGTCGCACAGGCTGCAGACGGGCGCGCCGGCGAAGCCCGCCTGACGACATTCAGGCCGGTGCAGCCATGACACGCGAGGCCGGATTCACTTTGGTAGAGGTCATGGTGGCCACCTTCATCATGGCCATCCTGTCGGCGATGGGCATCGCGATGCTGTCCAACACGCTCGAGGCGCGCAAGACCATTGAATCAGTCGTTGAAGACGTTGAGGATCTCGAACTTGCCCGCGCCATCATCCGCCAGGATCTCGCCCAGATCGTGAACCGGCGCGCACGGGACCCATATGGCACCCGAGCGGTTTCCGCGTTCGAGGGCGGGACCGATCTGTCAGGCGGCCAGTTGATGAGTTTCGTGCGGACCGGCCATGAATGGCCCGGCGTATCCGGCACGCGCTCACGGCTGCAATACGTCACCTATCGCTACGCCGACGGGGCATTGTTGCGAGAAAGCCGCGCGTTTGTCGATGCCGCGCCGGACCCGATGACCCATTCGCGGGTCCTTCTTGAGGGGCTCTACAGGCTCGACGTACGGTTTCGGGTCCGTGACACCTGGAGCGATGTGTATGAGGTGATGGCCGCGGGCAATGCAGGTCCCGTTCCAGCCCCGGCAGCGGTGTCATTTCGGTTTGTCCACGCCCGTTTCGGTGAGATCGAGACGGTGTTTCTGACTGTGGCGGGTGGCTGAACATGTACTTTGATCGAGGCAGTCCCCATGAGCGCGGAGCGGCGCTGCTGTCGGCCCTGCTGATCGTCTCTCTCATGGCCGTTGCCGCGCTTGCGCTGCTTGAGACCGTGCGTTTCTCCGTTCGCACCTCGATCAACCTCTCGGATCGCGAACAGGCCCGACAGTACGCCCTTGGTGCGGAAACACTGGCGAAGGCGTCAATACGGGAAATCCGAAAGTCGGGTGATGACAGTTTCCCAGTGCTCGATGAATGGACGCGCGAGCCGGTCGTCTTCCCGATTGAGGGCGGACGGATCGCGATTCGCGTTCGCGATGGCGCGAACTGTTTCAATCTTAACGCGCTGGCCCAAGCCGGTGCGCCAGGCGAGACGAACGGCTCGAAAGATGCGGAAAACCGTTTCTCCAGGCTGCTCCGGTCCATGGAGGTCCCGCAGGCGGAAGCCGATGCGCTCAGCGCGGCACTGACGGACTGGATCGACGCTGATCAGCGCCCGGGGTTCGGTGGCGCCGAAGACGATTTCTACGGTGCGCTGGAGGCGCCGTATCGCACGCCAGGTGAATTGATGGCTGATCTGTCTGAACTTAATCTGGTGCGCGGGTTCACGCCGGACCTGGTTACGGCCCTGCGCCCGCTTGCCTGTGTCCATGGGCAGGATGCCACGCAGCCCCTGAACATCAACACACTGAACGCATCTGAAGCGCCCCTGCTTCAGGCCTATCTCGGAAAGGATTTCGACCTGTTCGAGGCCGCCCAACTGATCGCCGAACGCCCGATGGGCGGATATTCGACGCTTGAAACCTTCTTTGCCGATCCATTGTTCCGTGGAAGGATCCCCGGCGAAGAAGCGGCCGGCCTGTTTTCTCTCGCCTCATCTGTCTACATGGCGACGATAGAGGTCGATTACCGGCAGACCCGGGTGAAAATGTCATCAAGGCTGGTGATCTCGCAGGACGGACGGGTTAGGACCGAAGCGCGCAGGTACGGATCCTAGAGTATGAGTGCTACCCTTGTCATTTTCGCGGGTCAGTCACCCGACGCGCCGGTAGAATGGCGGCTCGTACGCGAAAATGGCGCCATTGATGCGTCAGGTCTGGCGCAGTTGTGGGACCTGGCCGAAAGCGGGACTGAGAGATGCGTGCTCATTCTGCCGGGCGAGTCTGTGACGGCGCATGACACGCAACTCGCGGCCCGCTCCGAGCGCCAGCTCCTGGCCGCCGCGCCTTTCGCGATCGAGGATCAGGTCGCCTGCGATCTTGACGAGGTGCATGTCGCAGTCTCGCCTGCCAGGCGCAGCGAAGCAGGCGGTGGGCGCACGGTCTATGTTGTCGATGCGCAGCTGCTTGAAGCGTGGATCACAGCGCTCGGTGACGCAGGGTTACGCGCTTCGGCTGTATTCCCGGATTTTCTTGCGATTCCTTGCACGCCTGGCCGGATTGCGCTGGCAGAGTTTCCTGACCGGCTGTTGATCCGCGACGGCGACTGGGGCGCTGGCATCGACCGGGTGCTTGGCCCGCAGATAATCGACGCGCTGATCGAAATGCGCGCTGCGGACGATGCGAGGGATCTGGTCAGCGAGGAACTCTCGCCGGAAGAATGGCGAGACCGGATGGCGGCCAATGCAGTCGGTCTCAAAGGAGGATTGCTGCAGGGCCGGCTTGCCCCGCGCCGGGAAACCGGTTCGAAGGGCGCCGGTGATAGGTGGCAGCCCGCTGGCCTGCTCGTCGCCGCGGCCGTTTTGTCGATTGTTGCGCTTAATCTGGTTGAGGGGATCCGTCTGCGAGGTGCGACCGAGACGATACGTGCACAAACCGAGCGTGTCTTTCAGGCGGCGTTTCCCGAGATTGGTCGCGTCGTCAATCCACGCGCCCAGCTGCGTGCCGAGATGAGGGAAACCGGCGGTGGCGCACCGGATTTTCTTGTCCTCTCGGCTTATATCGCCGAAGCTGGAGAGGCGGTCCCATCATTGGAGGTGTCGGCGCTGCGCTATGATGGCCAGAGCGGCGAATTGAATGTCAGCGTGTTGTTCCGCAGCTATGACGATCTCAGCCGGTTCCGCGGTGTCATCGAATCGGCCGGCGGGCTGGTCGAAGAGGGCGGATCGCGCCAGCAGGGCGACCGGCGTGCCGGCGATATTGTGGTGAAACGGTCATGATGGGATCGTTGAAACAGTGGTGGCTGGACCGGGAACCCCGCGAGCGATGGCTCATCGCGGTGGCAGTCTTTCTGAGCCTCGCTGTGGTCCTGTATCAGTTTGTGCTCATTCCAAGCGCGGGTTTCAGGGCGGACCAGAAACGCGCATTTTCCGCAGCGCTGTCGGAATATGCCTATGTTTCTGATGCCGCCCGGACCCTATCGGGGGAGGCGGCCGCGCCGTCTCGAAGCCAGCCGCTCCAGTCGGTCCTGACCAATACATCAGATCTTTATGGACTGACGATATCAAGGCTCGCACCGGCAGACGCGAGCGGGCTGAATGTCTGGTTTGATGATGTTCCGCCGGAACTGCTCTATGCATGGCTGGGCGAGCTTGAGCGTGAGCATGGGGTGCGCGTCGAACGCGCCGCTGTTCGTCGGAATCCTGGAACTGAGGCGGTCAATGCCAATCTCTATCTTATGAGGGCGGAGTAGGACATGCCGCGCTGGTTGCTGATCTTCCTGTTCGTTCTCGTATTTCTGGCGGTTCTGGTGGCCGGCTTGCCGGCCAGCTTTGTTGCCCGGCAGGTGGGGCTCAAAGCCGGCGGCGTTGACTATATGCGTATGTCGGGCACGGTCTGGTCTGGTGAGATCAGCCGACTATCCGTTGCCGGGCAACCAGTGGGGGCCGCCGAATTCAGGATAAGGCCGGCATCCCTCCTGACAGGGCGTCTGGCTTATGACTTCGAGATCGAGGGCGCTGCCCTGCGCGCGCGCGGCATGGCGCAGACGGGGCTCGATCGAGGGGTGATCCTGAACAATCTTGTTGCAGATGTGAATCTTCAGGAAATCAATCGTCTTGATCCGCGCCTGCGCCAATCCCCGGCAACACTCGCGCTGAGCATAGGCCAGATAAGCATCGGTCCCGACGGGGGATGCAGGTCTGCCCAGGGAGGGATGCGCACGGACCTCCTGCAATCAGTGGGCCGGCGATGGGACTGGACCGGACCGGAAATGCGCGGAACCCTTGGCTGCGATGGAGAAGCCCTGACAGTTGTCATGAGTGGCGCAGGAGATGACGACGAGATCCGCGCGAATGCCCGTTTCGATGCCACACGGGCTGTTTACGCAGCCGACGCGCGCGTGCAAACCAGTGATCGCGGACTGGCCCAGGCGCTGCGCGCGCTGGATTTTGTGGCCAGCGACGGCGCCTTCGTCTACTTGCGCACCAATGATCCGCGCGAGGCGGGAGAAGGGGAGTTGCAGAATTGAAACGGATTGAACGCTCGCGCCAATGGCTGCTCGCACTGGCCTGCGCGGTTTTGGTCACCGCCTGTGCAAGCACATCTCCGGAGCCTCGCCCTGTGTCCATTGACGAAGCAGCGGGCAACAGTGACCCGGAATTTCCCGAAGGCTTCGATATTGGTGAGCTTCCGGCCCAGCAGCTCAATCCGGGAGAATGCGGACTGTTCCTGTTCACGGCCCGCCCGACGCCGCGATTTGTGTTCTTTTCCAATGCGGCGAAGGCAACTGCGCTGATGAAACTGGATGGCAACTTCGTTACGCTCGCGCGCACGCAGACGAGTGGGGAAGTCTTCGACCAGCAATATTCCGAACAGACCTTCGTGGCACCCGCCCAGGGCCTTAAGGCGAAATTGTCGCTTCGCCGCGGACGCGAAACGCCAGGCGGATCGCAGATTGATGGCGGGTCGGTCCGTCTCAGCCGCGAGAATGGCTGGAACATGGTCGTGCCGGTTGGTGGTGCGACGGCCTGCGAAACGCGTCAGGGGCGCTGAACGTCTTGGTGGCGCACTTGCCGTCAAAGCGGGATGTCGAGGCGGCCGGGACGCGCGGGCGGCCTCTGGTCGTCGAAACACCGCTTATCCGGCATGAGGCGCTCGACTCGGCCGCCGGCGCAAGGGTCTGGGTAAAGGCCGAATGCCTCCAGACCACGGGCAGCTTCAAGGTTCGCGGGGCGATGAACGGGTTATCGCGGATTGACCAGGCGGAATATCCCGGCGGCGTCGTGGCGTTCTCATCGGGCAACCACGCCCAGGGTGTCGCGCGCGCGGCGCGTCATTTCGGACTGCCGGCCCTGATTGTCATGCCGTCGGATGCCCCGGCAGTAAAATGCGACGGTGTGAGATCCGACGGCGCAGACATACGGCTTTATGACAGGAGCGCTGAAAGCCGTGAGGAGATTGCGGCCGAGCTCGCCGCTTCGCGCAAGGCTGTCTTGGTACCCAGCTATGATGACCCCTGGATCATTGCCGGACAGGGCACTGCGGGAACCGAATTGCTCCGCCAGTCGGATGAGCGCGGCGTAACGTTCGATCATGTCCTGTGTTGTGCAGGCGGAGGCGGTCTTATCACGGGCATGGCCCTGGCCTTCGACGATGAAGTCCATCGCCCGAAATTCTGGACGGTTGAGCCCGAGGGGCATGATGATTGGGCGCGGTCGCTGGAGGCTGGGAAGATCATGCCAAACAGCACCGGCGTGCGGTCATTCTGTGATGCGATCCTGACCCCTGCGCCGGGCGAAATTCCCTTTGCGCTGGCCCGGGAACGTCTGGCCGGCGGATTTTCCGTAAGCGACGAAGAGGTCCGTACGGCGATGCGGTTCGCCTTCCGTCACCTGAAACTCGTCGTTGAACCTGGTGGCTCGGTGGCGCTTGCCCGCGCGCTGCGTGGCTTGCCGGAAACGATGCATGGACGGAATGTGGCCATTCTGCTGACGGGCGGTAACGTCGATGCAAAACTCTTTGTAGATATCATGAGCTTGAATTGATTCCGCTTGCATGCGAATTCGCTTTGCAGGCTGGGGACGAAAACAGGTGATTGGATGTCTTTCAGCACACCCTTCTGCATATTAGCCTGCCTGGCGCTCGTTCCGGGCGCGCTGGCGCAGTCCGCAGGGCCGGAAGCCACTTATGGCATCGAGTGGGGCACAGGTAATATGATCTGTACCGATGATGAGGACGCCCACCACCTGCCCGATGATCCGAGTTATGCGCGCGCTGCCGCCTGGGATCGTCTGGTTCTGGGAGAAAGCGCGTGCAGCCGAAGCCTCACGCCGCTGGATGGCGGCACATGGGGTGAAAGCGCTCCATTCAAGGGACACGACAGCGTAGGCCGGGCGGCAGAGTTCAGACTCTATGTCCTGCATGACAGATATAACTGGCGGACAGGATCGGCCCGGGATGTCGAAGACGATGGCGAGCCGGCTGAGCTCGAACCCATCATGACGACACCGGAATTTTTCCAGCGCTTTTGCGCGGGCAAGGCTGTGTTCAGCCTCGGCGCGGCCTCACATGAAGGGCCGACCTCGATCAATCATGTCCTGTCGGCGCGGCGCGGCGAGCGCGTTTCTGGACAGCTTGCAAATGTGCGCGCCAATTGCCCGGCAGGCCCGGTACCCATTCTGTACGGAATCAATCTGGGCGAGGCCCGCGCACCGGAGGATTGCGAGACAGCAACAGTCTGCCAGGCCGAACGCGCGGCCCAGCGACGTGTCATGATTGTTGCAGCCATTGAGCTTGCGATCGATGTAAACCTGCGCGAAGCCCTTGAGCAGGCCCTTGAGCGCCAGCAGGTCTTTCGGGATTTCGATCTGGACGATTACGACCTTTTCGTAGTTGACTCACTCTGAAGCTTGGCTTGAACGGCTCAGCGCATGCGACCCCGCTCGAGGTCCTCTTTCAGTCGGATGCGCTCGGCCTCGCCCGACAGGCGGTGACGATAGACCTGCGTATTCTCAAGCACGCGCTGGACATAGTTTCGCGTCTCCGAGAATGGGATAAACTCGATCCAGTCAATGGGGTCGATCTCGCCCTTGCGTGGATCGCCATACTCTTCGACCCAGCGACGCGGCCGGGATGCACCGGCATTGTAAGCCGCAGCAGCCATAATGTAGCTGCCATTGAATTGGCCAAGCAGTGTGTCGAGATGGGCGCCGCCGAGCGTCATATTGTACCCCGGATCGTCGGTCAGCCATGAGGTGCGATAGGGCAGGCCGCGCAACCGGGCTTCGCGCCGGGCGGTCGAGGGGATGAATTGCATGAGTCCGCGCGCATTTGCGTGCGAGATAGCGCGCGGGTTCATTTCGCTTTCCTGGCGCGAAAGGGCCAGCATCAGCGAGCGTTCCACGTTCGGCTCTCTGAGAAGCGGATAGTCAACTAAAGGGTAAGCGGCGTCCGGGGACACAATCCCTTTCGCAAGCCCGGCCTTCGCGCCGCGCACGCCGATGTCGTGATACTGATAGGAATCAGCGAGTTTCTTCAGGAGCGTGAAGTCCGCAGGCGATTCTAGCTGGTCATCGAGATGATAGGCGAATTTCCGGAACAGCCCGGCCTCGCCGGCCTCGGCGAGAAGTCGCAACGCCTTTACGAGGTCGCGTGCCTCGAATGCGTCGATCTCGGCCTGTGTCGGTTCGCCTGGCGTCTCAAAGGCGATAATCGCCTGGTCGATCTCCTGAGCGGCAAGCTGGCCATAAAAAGTGTACTGGTACTTCGCTGCGGCCTGATATGCGGCCTCTGCAAGCGCGCGGTCGGACAGGGCATCGCCTGCGCGGCCCAGCCAGTAATCGGCGCGCGACTGGCTGATCGGCGTGCCGACACCCTTACCGAGCCTGCGAAAATGTTCTGCTGCCCGCGCCGGGTCATTCCGGTGGCGAAGAGCGATCCAGCCGGCGGCCCATTCGGCTTGCGCAAAATCAACGCCTGAATCGAGGCCGTGCGGAGCCGACAGGGCGTAGGCCGACACGAAGTCGCGATCTTTCAGGGCGCTGCGCATGGCGATATGGCGCTCGTCCCACAGACGGTGACGGCCCGCCTTGGGGATCCCGGCGCCGTCAATTCCGACCAGCAGTGGAGTGGCCTGATCCTGCCAGCCGCGTCGACGGCGCCATTTGGCGCGTTCATAGAGAAGCCCTGCATCTTCCTGCAGATCGCCAGGAACCGCGCGCACCGCGTCATCAACGCCCCGCGCCCGCACCGCAAGGGCGACGCGTGCATCCACCAGCCGCCGCCAGCCGTCATTCAGGCGTGGTTTTAGCCGTTGCGCTGCCGAGCGCTGGCCCGTCCAAAGGAGGAAATCGGCGCGACGCTGGTGATCGAACTGGCTCAGCACATTGCCATAGCGCACCAGCACCTCGTCGGTAGTGCTCCGGTCGAGGGTGTAGCTGTGCCATGCTGTCCGGATCGCCTGCATGGCTTTTTCGGGCTCGCCGACAGCGGAATAGGCGCGCGCGAGTGCGACGTGACCCTCACCCGAAACCGGGCCGGATTGTTCCAGCCAGTCTATGCGCTGGCGGGCATTGAGCGCGCCGAGCTCTATAATCTCCTCTGCGCGCGAGCGCATCCTGTAGGTTGATGGCCAGTGCTCAAGCCGCTTGAGGGCGGAGGAAATCTCGTCAAAGCCCATTCCTGGGGGGCCCGAACTGGCACGGCGCCAGGTAATCAGCTCGCGGACAATCGGCGAGCGCGCCGCACGCTGAAGGCGCTCGGCCTCGCTCCAGTCACCGCGTTCGGCGGCCCTCATTGCCTGGTCGAGAATACCGGCATCCTGCGTGGACACTACAGAGGAGGCATAGGGCCGTTCAGGCTTGAGGCTGGGCGCCGATGGTGTGCGGGCTTCTGCAGCGGCAGGCAGCGTAAACAGGGCGAGTGTTGCGAAAATAAGCGTTCTGGGCATTTCTCTTGTGCGACCTGTGCTGTAGGTGGCTTGTAACTCAATAAACTGCCTGCAGGGGCGAGCCCCACGCGAGGCGTATGAAATCAACTTCAGAATCACGGCGAGAATACGATGTTTCACGGTTCCATCCCAGCGCTGATCACACCCTTTCGCGATGGACAGGTGGACCGCAAGGCCTTTGCGGCCCTGGTCGAGCGTCAGATCGAGGCGGGAGCTGGCGCCATCGTTCCGGTTGGCACGACCGGTGAGACATCGACACTGACTCATAAGGAACATCGCGACACGGTCGCCTATTGTGTCGAGGTGGCGGCCGGTCGTATCCCGATCATCGCCGGGGCTGGTTCAAATTCGACCGCAGAAGCGACTTCGCTGGTTGAACACGCCAAGTCTGTCGGGGCCGATGCAGCGCTCGTCGTGTGTCCCTATTACAACCGTCCGGACCAGCGTGGCCTGGAGGCTCACTATCGCGCGATCAATGACGCGGTCCAACTGCCTGTCTTTATCTACAATGTGCCCACACGTACTGCCTCGGACATCCTGCCGGAGACGGTCGGCCGGCTGGCACAATTGCCGAACATTGTCGGCATCAAGGATGCCACAGGCGATATGGAAAGGGTGTACCAGCATCTCGATCTGATCGGTGACGCGGAATTCACCCTTCTGTCCGGCGATGACCCGACCGCGCTGGCCTTCTGCGCCGCCGGCGGAACGGGCTGTATTTCCGTGACCGCGAATGTGGTGCCCGACAAGACTGCCGCCATGTACCGCGCAGCTCTTTCAGGCGATTTCGACACGGCCCGCGAGATTGATGCGGAACTGTTCGACCTGCATAAGGCGCTTTTCGAAAGCCCCAGCCCCGGCCCCACGAAATACGCGCTTTCCACGCTCGGCTTGTGCACACCGGACTTGCGCCTGCCTCTGGTTGGCCCAGATGATGAGGCCATCAAGGTGATTGATGCCGCGCTGGTGCGCGCAGGTATCTGACAGGACAAGCCATGGCGAAGAAAAACCAGACCAAAGGCCGCGGCGACGGGCTGGTGGCCGAGAACCGGCGTGCCCGCCGCGACTACAGCGTTGAGGACACGTTGGAGGCTGGCATCGTTCTACAGGGGTCAGAGGTCAAATCCCTGCGCGAGGGGCGGGCCAATATCGCCGAAGCTTATGCCTCGGTCGAGGAAGGCGAGCTGTGGCTGATCAATGGTGACATCCCGATTTACCCCGCAGCCAATCGGTTCAATCATGAGCCCAAACGCAAGCGCAAGCTGCTGGTCTCAAGACGAGAGCTGGCCCGCCTGTCGCAGGCGGTTGAGCGAGCGGGACGGACCGTCGTGCCGCTGAAGCTGTATTTCAATGATCGCGGCATCGCCAAACTCCTGATCGGCATCGCAACAGGGCGCAAATCCCATGACAAACGCGACGTCGAAGCCAAACGCGACTGGGATCGTCAGAAGGCGCGGCTTTTGCGGGAGAGTTAGGGGGGGCGTCTTCAAGCCGCCGGCGTTAGTCCCCTTGCTCGCGCCCTCGACCAGCGCCCTTCAGGGTGTCACGCCTCCAAGCCTCTCGCGCGCCAGGGCGAAGACCGTCTGGAACATCTCAGGGGTCAGGCGGCCCGTATTGGTGTTGTATCGCGAGCAGTGATAGCTGGAAATCAGTGTCAGCGGGCGCGGCGTAGTGAGGTTGAACCGTGCAGCGTGCGCGAAAATATGGTCCTTCAGCTTCAGGCCGAGCGCGCGCACAGTTGAATCGTGCGCAATCTTTCCCAATGTCACGATCGCTTCAAGGCGGGGCAGGGCGGCGATACGCGCCGCGAGAAAGTCCCGGCACATATTGACCTCCGCACCGACGGGCTTGTTCTGCGGAGGCACGCAGCGCACAGCATTGGTGATCATCGCATCGATCAGCTCTAGCCCGTCATCTGGGCGCCGGTCATAGCGCCCATTGGAGAAGCCGAACGCCTCCAGCGTCGCATAGAGAAGGTCGCCGGCCCAGTCACCCGTGAACGGACGACCGGTGCGGTTGGCTCCGGTGAGCCCTGGCGCGAGGCCCACGATCAGAAGGCGTGCATCCTCTGGCCCAAAAGAGGGAACCGCGCCATTGAACCAGTCCGGATTGTCCCGTCGGGTGACCTTGCGGAATTCGACCAGCCGCGGACAGAGAGTACAGTCCGGCGCCGGTTCTGCACCCGTCTCAGTTTTCGGCATCGTCGCGCTTCGGTCGGGCGATGAGGTCGGCCATATCGTCGAGATCGATAAACACATCAGCTTCGCGGCGCAGATCGTCTGCGATCATCGGCGGCTGCGACTGTACCGTCGAGACCACCGATACGCGCACTCCCCGCGCCTTTACCGCTTCAACGAGACGACGAAAGTCACCATCCCCAGAGAAGAGCACGACATGGTCAACATGATCGGCCAGGGCGAGCATATCCACTGTCAGCTCGATATCCATGTTGCCGCGCACCCGGCGACGGCCATCGCGGTCTGTGAATTCCTTCGCCGCTTTCTTGATGACGTTGAAGCCATTATAGGCCAGCCAGTCGACCAATGGCCGGATCGGCGAATAGTCATCATTCTCCAGCAGCGCCGTATAATAATTCGCTCGCAAGAGGCGACCCTTGGTCTGGAATTCCTCAAGCAGCTTTCGAAAGTCGATTTCGAGTCCGAGCGCTTTCGCGGCGGAATAGAGATTTGCGCCGTCGATGAACAGTGCGATACGTTCGTCTTTATAAAATGCCATATGTGTATCCAGTATACTGGTCTGCTTCACCCGCCTGGCGAATCGAAAGCGTGCGGCTAAAAGCGTTAATCCAGCGTCGTGCCTGGCGCAATATTGCGACTTCAATTCGACTGTTGTCACGCAGGCGCAGCAATCGTATGGTGTTCGGCTTACGAGGAGAATGACTGCCCATGGCCCGCGTCACTGTTGAAGACTGTATTGAAATTGTCCCGAACCGTTTTGAGCTGGTCCTGATGGCCGCGCACCGCGCGCGGATGATTCGTGAGGGATCGCCGATGACGGTCGATCGGGACAATGACAAGGACCCGGTCGTTGCACTTCGTGAGATCGCTGAAAGCCGTGTGGACCTGAAAGTGGTCAAGGAAGCGCTGATTTCCAGCCTGCAGGATATTGATGTCGGTGAAGAGACCGAGCGCGAAGAGGATCGGATTGCCATGGAATCGGCGCCGGCCGCCAGCGAAGAAGACGTGATGCGCGCCTACCAGGCTGAGCTGGAGTCCGGGCGCGAGGACCGGTTGTAGGGGCGATGGCCGGCCTGCCGGCAACAGCCGATTCGATCACGGGCCTGCATGGGGCCCGCTCCCTCGAACTTGAGACAGGCACGTTGACCCGGGAGCAACTGGTCGGTCGCGTCCTGACCTATCATCCGCGCGCCGATGGAGAACGTCTCGGACGGGCGTTCGATTTCGCCCGCGAGTATCATGGCGAACAGTTGCGTGCGTCCGGGGACCCTTATTACTCCCACCCCGTGGCAGTGGCCGAATTGCTGACGCAGGTTCACCTTGATGAGGTGACGATCATTGCTGGTCTGCTTCATGACACCGTGGAGGACACCTCCGTCACACTTGCGCAGGTGCGTGAAGAGTTCGGCGCGGATGTTGCGGATCTGGTCGATGGCGTGACCAAGCTGACACGGCTGGAATATCGCTCCGAGGAGACAAAACAAGCGGAGAATTTCCAGAAATTCATCCTCGCCACGATCAATGATATCCGTGTGCTGCTGGTCAAACTCGCTGACCGCCTGCACAATATGCGAACAATCCATCATCTCTCGAAGCCGGAAAAACGCGAGCGGATCGCGCGTGAGACGATGGAAATCTACGCCCCGCTCGCCCGCCGTGTCGGCCTGTACCATGTCGCATCCGAGCTGGAAGATATCTCTTTCGAGCAGATCAATTCCGAGGCGCGCCGGGCGATCCAGTACCGACTGGAAGAGCTGTCAAAGGAAAATCGAATTGATCTGGAGCGTATCCGCGAGGACTTGATCGCCCTGATGGATGCTGGTGGAATCAAGTGCAGGATCAAGGGGCGTCGAAAATCGCCTTATTCGATCTGGCGCAAGCTTGAGCGCAAATCGATTTCCTTTCGCGATGTGGCGGACATTTTCGCGTTCCGCATTATCGTCGCGGATGTCAGCGAATGCTACCAGGTACTCGGTCTGGTTCACACGATATGGGCCTGTCTGCCCGACCGTTTTCGTGACTTCATCTCGGTCCCCAAGCCCAATGGCTACCGTTCTCTTCACACGACGGTGCGCGCCTCGGGCAATCGTCGTGTCGAGCTTCAGATTCGCACCGAAGAGATGGATGAAACCGCCGAACATGGCGTTGCGGCCCATTGGGGTTACAAAAACAGCGTTTACGGTTTCGACCCGGAATCGGCCCGCGCGGCCGGCCTCGACCCGGAAACAAGTCTGCGGGCCTTTTCCGAACTCATTGCCCATGAGGCCGAGCCGGATGAATTCCTCGAACATGCCAAGCTCGAAATGTATCGCGAGCACGTCTTCACCTTCACGCCGAAGGGGCGGCTTATCGTGCTGCCGCGCGGTGCCATGCCGCTCGATTTTGCTTATGCCGTGCACACGGCGATTGGCGACACCTGTGTCGGGGTGCGTGTCAACGGCGAGACCCGGTCCCTGCGCACCGAACTCGATAATGGCGATGTGGTCGAAATCCTGCGCGGGAGCGAGCCGGCGGCACCGACGGGCTGGGAAGCGATGACAATGACGGGGCGCGCGCGCGCCTCCCTGCGTCGGCTGGTGCGACACCGCGAGCGGACCGAATTTCGCCGGCTGGGGCAGGGGCTGATCCGCCAGACCCTGCGCAGGGCGGGTATCGATCCTGTCACAGTGCGTCTCGACACAGTCGCGGCAGGCGCAGGTTATGAAAGCGCAGAGGCGATGGCCGAAGCCGCCGGACGCGGCACGATCAGCATTCGCGAGCTGATCGAAACGGTCTTCCCCGGCCATAAAGTCGAAACCTCGGCCGATCCGTCGCGCACGCCGGCCGATGACGAACACGCGCAGATGCTGATATCTGGGGCCGATCTCACACCGGGTGTCACCCTGCATCTGGCCGAATGCTGCCGACCTCTGCCAGGCGACCGGATCATTGGCATACAGGAGCGTGATGTCGGGCTGGTTGTGCATGCGATCTCTTGCGCAAAGCTGGCTGATTATGACGACAAGCCAGATGCCTGGGTCGATCTTCGCTGGACAGCCCTGGCCGAAACTGGGGCTGTAGCTGTTGGGCGGATCCGGGTGACTGGGGCGAACCAGAAAGGCGTGCTGGCGATGCTGTGCACAGCCGTCGCGCAGTCGAATGGCAATATAGTCGCGATCGAAACCGAAAAGCGTACGACGGACTTTATTGACCTTCTGCTTGATATCGAGGTGGAAGATGTGCGCCGACTCACCCAAATCCTTGCCGCATTGCGCGCCCTTGCCGTCGTAGACAAGGCTGTGCGCGAACAGGAGGTCTAGCCATGGAGACGGGCGAGGTGCTCGACATATTCCGCGAGGCCGGGGCCCTGCTTGAGGGGCACTTCGTCCTGTCATCGGGGCGGCGCAGTCCGGTCTTTCTGCAGAAAGCGCTGGTGTTCTCCCAGCCCGAGCTCTCAGAGGTGCTATGCCGCGCGCTGGCCGACCGGATCCTTGCCGAGCTTGGCGAGGTGGACGTGGTTGCGGGGCCGGCTGTCGGCGGAATCATCCCGGGCTATGAAACAGCGCGCCATCTCGGCGCGCGTGCGATCTTTGCCGAGCGGGTCGAGGGCCGGCTGCAGTTCCGCCGGGGCTTCGACATCGAGCCGGGCGAGCGCGTGGTGATTGTCGAGGATATCGTGACCACCGGGCTGAGCTTTCGCGAGACTGTGGAAGCGCTGGAGCAGCTTCCTGGCGAAATCGCCGGGGGGGGCTGTATTATCGACCGCTCGGGCGGGCGTGCTAATGTCGGCACTCAGCTTGTGTCTCTGGCGGCCGTGAATTTCCCTGATTATGCGCCCGACGATATCCCGCCAGAACTGGCAGCCATAGAGGCGATCAAGCCTGGGAGCCGCGGTCTTGCCTGAGCCCCGTCCCCTTCGCCTTGGCGTCAATATCGACCATGTCGCCACGATCCGGAACGCACGCGGCGGTGAGCATCCCGACCCGGCCCGTGCTGCGGCGCTCGTCCTGGAGGCGGGCGGAGACGGCATCACCTTCCATCTGCGCGAGGATCGCCGGCATATACGTGATGAAGATCTTGTCCGCATTCGCGAGGCGGCCGGTGGCCTTCCGCTGAATTTCGAGATGGCCGCGACCGATGAGATGATTTCCATTGCCGAGCGGTTCGCGCCCGATGCGGCCTGCCTTGTGCCCGAACGCCGCGAAGAACGTACCACTGAAGGCGGTCTCGACGCAGCTGGCGGTCACAACCGGCTGGCCGAACCGGTGCGGCGTCTGCGAGAAGCCGGCGCGCGCGTTTCGCTGTTCATCGAGCCCGATCATGAGCAGATCGCGGCCGCGAAGTCTCTCGGTGCGCCGGTCGTGGAACTGCACACCGGCCGTTATGCCGATCTCTTCCTGTCGGGCGATGGGGAGGCTGGCGAGAGCGAATTGCAGCGCCTGCGCGAGGCCGCCGCTTATGCGGCTGGGCTTGGCATTGAGCCTCATGCCGGTCATGGGCTGAGTTTCGATAATGTTGCGCCTGTCGCCGCCATTCGCGAGGTGATGGAGCTTAATATCGGGCATTTCCTGATCGGAGAGGCCGTCTTCACCGGTCTGGGGCCGGCCATTACAAAGATGCGCGCTTCGATGAATGAGGCGCGGGCATGATCATCGGGCTCGGTCAGGACATGTGCAATATTGAGCGAATCGAAGGCACACTTGAACGCTTCGGTGAGCGGTTCACACGCCGGGTGTTTACAGATCTCGAAATCGCCAAGGCCGAGCGCCGGCGGCGGAGGGCTGAAACCTATGCCAAACGTTTCGCGGCCAAGGAGGCCTGTGCCAAGGCACTTGGGACCGGTGTGCCACGGCGCGGGGTCCACTGGCGTCATATGGGCGTGGTCAACCTGCCAGGCGGGGCGCCGACGCTGGAACTGATCGGCGGGGCGGCGATACGGTTAGGCGAACTTGTTCCGCAGGGCTGCGAGCCCTCGATTCGCCTGACACTGACTGATGATTATCCCTGGGCGCAGGCGCTCGTTATCATAGAGGCCCACCCGGTCGCGGTGCCGGCATGAAGCAGGCCCGCCCCAAACGCACCCGCCAGAGGGCAGCAGCGAAACAGTCCGTGCCGCAGCTTTCAAAGGAGGCGATAGAGGCTCTGGAAGCGAGAATCGGTCATCGCTTCGATGATCGCGACCTGCTGACCCGCGCCATGACCCATCCCAGCGCCCTGAGCGGACGAAATGGCGCCCTGAAATCCAATCAGCGGCTGGAATTCCTCGGCGACCGGGTACTCGGGCTCGTGATTGCCGAGCGGCTTTTTGACCGCCGGCGGACGGAACGCGAGGGTGATCTGGCGCCCCGGCTGAACCGGCTTGTCAACAAGCGCGCCTGCGCGGAAGCTGCTGAGCACATGGATCTCGGCCGGCATGTGATCATGTCGAGCCATGAGATCTCCAATGGCGGTCGCGAGCGCGAATCGACCCTTGGAGATGTCTGTGAGGCGGTCATTGCCGCGCTCTATCTCGATGGCGGCCTGAAAACTGCGCGTGCCTTCATTGAGCTGGCCTTTGGCCCTCAATTTCAGGAGCGTCATGCCCGGGTCAAGGATCCCAAGACGCTGCTACAGGAATGGGCGCAATCCAACGGGTACGACCTGCCGGACTATTGCACGATTGACCAGAGTGGTCCGGACCATGATCCGCGTTTCACGGTGGAGGTGCGTGTGGGCAGGGACTTGCGTGAAACCGGTTCGGACCGGTCAAAGCAGGACGCTGAGCGTGCCGCCGCTTTCAAACTCCTTGAACAGGTAGACCCCATTAATGAGCCCTGAGGCTGAAGACATCACACACGCCGGCATGGTTGCGATTATCGGCGCACCGAATGCGGGCAAGTCGACGCTGGTCAACCGGCTGGTCGGGGCGAAGGTCGCGATCGTGACCCACAAGGTGCAGACGACGCGGTTCCCGATCCGGGGCGTGGCCCATCATGGCGACGCGCAGCTTGTCCTGATCGATACGCCCGGTATCTTCCAGGCGAAGAAAAGGCTGGACCGGGCCATGGTGCAGGCGGCCTGGACAGGCGCCGAGGACGCGGATGTCCGCGTCCATCTGGTCGATGCAGCGAGCTGGGTTGCCGAGGCTGAAGGCAACGCGACACCGGCTCAGAAACGCTCGATTGAAGACGACCACCGCGTCGTCGAGCGGCTGAAGGAACGCAACCGCCGGGCCTTCCTCGTGCTCAACAAGGTGGATCTGTTCTCCCATGACAAGGTGCTGCCGGTCATCTCCGCGCTGAATCGCGAACGTGTCTATGACGAGGTCTTTCCGATCTCGGCCGTCAATGGCGAGGGGATCGAGGCCCTCATGGAATCGCTCGCGGCGCGAATGCCCGAAGGCCCGGCGCTCTATCCGCCTGAACAGACGGCTGACCTGCCGCTGCGCCTGCTGGCGGCGGAGATCACCCGCGAGAAGCTGATGCTGCGCCTGCATCAGGAGCTGCCTTATGAACTGACAGTCGAGACGGAGAATTGGGAAGAGCGCCGCGATGGCTCGGTGAAGGTCCAGCAGGTCGTTATTGTGCGACGCGACGGCCACAAGGCCATGGTGCTCGGCAAGGGTGGGACGGCCATCCGCGAGATTGGCCAGAAGGCGCGAGAGGATCTCGCCGACATACTCGGCCGCAAGGTCCATCTGTTCCTGTTCGTCAAAGTCGATCCCAAATGGCAGGAACGACGTGAAAATTATACCGGAATCGGACTCGAATTCGATGCCTGAAAGGCGGGGAGATGCAATGGAGCGATGATGCCATCGTCCTCGGCGGACGCCGGTTCGGCGAAAGCGGGCTGATCCTCGACATATTGACATCTGCGCGCGGGCGAAGGGCCGGGCTTGTTTACGGCGGTGCTGGACGTCGCAAGCGCGCGCAATACGAACCGGGAAACAGTGTTCGCGTCAGCTGGACAGGACGCCTGGAACACCAACTCGGCCATTTCGAGACCGCCGAAGCCACGCGCGAGCGCGCCGCACGCCTGCTGGATCGTCCGCTTGCCCTGTCCGGGCTTGCCTCCATGGCGGCAATCCTGCGCGGTGTCCTTGATGAAGGCGATAGCGGCGGCTCGGCGATTTACGAAGCCAGTGTGATGTTGCTGGAGGCGATGGAAGAAGATGAGGTCTGGCCGGCGCTCTATGCGCGATGGGAGCTTGGATTGCTCTCGGCGCTCGGCTTCGGGCTCGACCTTGAAAGCTGCGCAGTGTCTGGCGGTAATGACGGGCTGACCCATGTCTCGCCGCGCACCGGTCGCGCCGTTCGGGGCTCGCAGGTACCAGACTATGTTGAACGCCTTCTGGACCTGCCGGCCTTCCTGACCGATCCGCGCGCGCCGGCCGGCCCTGGGGATATCCAGGCGGCGCTCAGGCTGACCGGTCATTTCCTGGACAGCCGGATTTTCTACGGGCTGAACAAGCCTGTGCCCGATGCGCGCGCGCGTTTCCTTGGTCGGCTGGCACGCATGGGTTGAAGGCACTTACCGACAGACTGATCCCGGCCCCATGTCGAAATGGAAATGGTCGCTGTGGGCGGCGTTATAATCCGGGCCGAGGCTGACCGAGAAGACATCACAGGCCCCATCGAACACCGATCCAAGGAAACGGCCTTCGGCATTGCGCGCCCGCCAGTCTTCTTCCACGGAAACAATGCGTCCATCGCTGAGGCGGAAGCCGGAAATATCGATGGCATTCGAACGGGCATGTTCGGAATAGTCGCCGGATTTGCGGCCATACATGCGCCGGCATGAGAACGTGCCATAAGTCTCGATCCGGGAGACTTCGGTGCCAAGATGTTTCATGGCGAGGGGTTGCAGGATGTGGCGTTCCCAGACATTCAGCGCCGCCGCGAGCGGGCAGCTGGTGCGGATTGGCGCGCTGTAGGGCGTCACGGACCGGCGCAGGAACAATGCGTTACGCGCGGCGCAGGGCTCTCCCGGCTTGCCGTCCTTGATCCGCTGGAAGGCCACGGCACCCTCAGCCAGCGTTTCGAAACAGGCCTCCGGCATATCCTCGAAGGCAGACAGTTTGAAATGCGTCGCCATGCCCACCGGATCGTTAAGGCTCAGCGGTCTGGTCGGGTTATGCTGGATCGGTGTGAACCGGTCGAACAGCCAGGCCAGGGCGATCATCATAAAAAGGAAGGCGAACGGAAAAAGCCATTTGCGCATTACCGGTTTGTCCTTCCTTAACCATGCGGGCGTTTCTGTTAACCTGATATCGTCCTGAGTCGCTGCCAAACCGGCGGCACACCTGCCGCCAAGGAGTTCGAATGACCGACCTCACAGATGATGGATCCGGCCGCATCATCAATGAGCCGATGAGCGAGGCGCTCTCAAAGCGCTATCTCGCTTATGCCCTGTCCACGATCACCGCGCGAGCCCTGCCGGATGTGCGCGACGGGCTCAAGCCCGTCCAGCGGCGCATTCTCTACGCAATGCGCGAGCTGAAGCTCAATCCCGACGGCGCGTATCGCAAATGTGCCAAGATCGTCGGCGAGGTGATGGGTAATTATCACCCCCATGGTGACAGCGCGATCTATGACACGCTGGTCAGGCTCGCTCAGGATTTTTCCGTTCGTTACCCGCTTGTCGATGGCCAGGGCAATTTTGGCAATATCGATGGCGATAACCCCGCGGCCATGCGCTATACGGAAAGCCGCATGACCGTGGCGGCCAGGCTGCTGCTCGAAGGCCTCGATGAGGATGCGGTCGATTTCCGCCCGACCTATGATGAGCTTGACGAGGAACCGGTCGTTCTGCCGGCGGGCTATCCCAATATGCTCGCCAATGGCGCTTCGGGTATTGCCGTTGGCATGGCGACATCAATCCCGCCGCACAATGCAGCCGAAGTGATCGATGCGGCGCTCCTGCTCATTGCCAATCCGCAAGCGCCGATCACGGAACTGCTTGACGTGATGCCCGGTCCAGATTTCCCCACCGGAGGCGTGATCGTCGAGAGCCCTTCGGCCATCCGCGAGGCCTATGAGACCGGGCGCGGCAGTTTCCGGATGCGTTCGCGCTGGCATGTCGAGGATATGGGCCGCGGGACCTGGCAGATCGTGGTCACGGAAATTCCCTATCAGGTCCAGAAAGGCCGGCTGATCGAGAAGCTGGCTGAACTGATCGAGCAAAAAAAGGCGCCCTTGCTTGCAGATGTTCGCGATGAAAGCGCCGAGGATATCCGGCTCATCCTGGAACCGCGGGCCAAGACCGTCGAGCCGGATGTGATGATGGAGAGCCTGTTCAAGCTCTGCGACCTGGAATCGCGCTTCTCGCTCAATATGAACGTCCTCAATGATGGCGTTCCGCAGGTGATGGGCCTGCGCGAGGTGCTGCGCGCCTATCTCGATCATCGCCGCGAAGTGGCGATTCGGCGCGCGCGTTTCCGTCTCGACAAGATCGAAAAGCGCCTGCACGTCCTCGACGGGTATCTCGTTGCCTATCTCAATATCGACGAAGTGATCCGCATCATCCGCGAAGAGGACGAGCCGAAAACGGTGATGATGGAACGCTTCGCCATTTCCGATATCCAGGCTGAAGCGATCCTCAATCTCCGCCTGCGTGCCCTGCGCAAGCTGGAGGAGATGGAGCTCAAGCGAGAGCATGAGAACCTGTCGCTGGAGCGTGACAAGATCAACGCGCTGCTCGCTTCGGACACGCTTCAGTGGGACAAGGTCGGTGAGGAACTGCGCGCCGCGCGCGAGGTGTTCCACCCATCGAGCGATCTCGGCCGCCGCCGTGCTGGCTTTGGCGATGCGCCCGATATCGATCTGGATGCGGCGCTGGAAGCTTCAACGCCGCGCGAGCCCTATACCGCGCTCCTGTCGGTCAAGGGCTGGATCCGGGCAATGAAGGGCCATGGCCTCGATCTGGAGGCGGCCAAGTTCAAGGAAGGCGACAGCCTGTTCGCCTCAGTCGAGCTGTGGAGTACCGACAAGCTGATCCTGATGGCCTCCGATGGGCGAGCCTTCACGCTCCTTGCCGACAAGTTGCCAGGCGGGCGCGGCCATGGTGAGCCGATCCGCCTTTCGATCGAGCTGGAAGACAATGTCGATATCGTGGCCATGTTCAAATTCGATGAGGCCCGCAAAAGACTTGTCTGTTCAGATGCGGGCTACGGCTTCGTGGTCGAGGAGAGCGAGCTTGTCTCCACGCGCAAGGCCGGAAAGTCCGTCGTGAGCGTGCCTGATGGAGCAAAACTGGTCGTGTGTGAACGCGCACTGGGCGATCGCGTGGCTGTGGTCGGGACGAATCGCAAACTCCTGGTCTTCGAGCGCGAGGAGCTTCCGGAAATGACCCGTGGCAAGGGCGTCAAACTCCAGAATTTCCGCGGCGAAGACAAATTGCTTGATGCGATGATTTTCGACAGCGAAGACGGGCTGATGGTGGTTGAGCCGAGCGGGCGCATGCGCGGATTTGCCGACTGGGAAGACTGGATAGGCAAGCGCGCACAGGCCGGCAAGGCTGTACCAAAGGGCTTTCCACGCTCCGGGCGACTGAACGGGTGAGCTTGGCAATGCGTGCGCATCCCGCTAGGCACGAATTCACATGGTCATCAGGGGAGGCAAGCTCGTGACCGGACTATTCATCATCCTCGGTATCATCGCGGTGGTCGCGCTGGCCGTTATCGGCATTTATAACGGCCTTGTTGGCAAGCGTCAGCGCTGCAATCAGGCTTTCGCCGATATAGACGTGCAGCTGAAACAGCGTCAGAACCTGATCCCGAACCTCGTCGAAACGGTCAAGGGCTATGCCAGCCATGAGCAGGATACTTTCCAGCAGGTGATCGAAGCGCGCAGCGCAGCGCAGGCCGCGAGCGACCCTGCAAGCATGGAGAAAGCCGAAAGCCTGCTCTCGGGCGCGCTGGGCAAGCTGTTCGCTCTTGCAGAGGCCTATCCGGACCTCAAGGCCAACCAGAATTTCCAGGCTCTGCAGGAAGAATTGTCCCTGATCGAAGACAAGCTGGCTGCCGCCCGGCGTTTCTACAATTCCGCTGTCCAGGATTACAATACCGCCCGCGAACAGTTCCCGGGTTCAATCGTGGCCGGCATGTTCAATTTCGAACCACGCAACTTCTTCGATGTCGGCATCGAAGCACGCGAAGCGCTTTCGATCGTGCCAAAGGTTGATTTTTAGTTATCTCCCGCTGAACCAGAGTTGAAGCCGCTCGAGGGCGGCTTCAATCGTTCTTGCGTCCACTGCGAAGCTGAAACGGACATATTTGTGCCCGTTGACGGGGTCGAAGTCCCGGCCCGGTGCGATGACGACACCGGTCTCCGTCAGTATCTGCTTGCAGAGTTCAAAACTGTCATCGGTAAAGGCTCCGACATTGGCATAGATGTAGAAAGCCCCGTCAGGCGGGGCGATCTCGCCAAGGCCGATCCGTGGCAGGGCGTCCAGAAGACGCTCACGGTTGCCTGCATAAGTGTCGATATGCCGGTCCAGTTCTTCACGTGAATCGAGCGCCGCCAGCGCCGCTTTCTGGCTGAGACTGGGCGATGTCAGGAAGAAATTGCCGATATAGGCATTGGCCTGCGCGGCCATCTCCGCCGGGGCGAGCATCCAGCCGATCCGCCAGCCGGGCATGCAGAAATATTTGGAGAAACTGTTGACCACGAACGCTTCCTGCGTCGAGGCAAGCAAGGTCTCTGTCGCCTTCGTATAGGTCAGCCCATGATAGATTTCGTCGGAGATGATCCGGATCCCAC